>CAWIQD010000003.1:0-399177 GCA_963837945.1 uncultured Acidobacteriota bacterium | reverse complement strand
CGAGACCTACCAGGCTCCTCAACGCGGCCGAGACCTGCAAGAGGACCCTGAGCACGCGAGGGTCGGTCATCGAGCCGGTGCGCTTCGGCGGCAAGCGCGTGAAGGTGGAGCTGACCCGAGAGAAGCTCGACCAGCTCACGGCCAACCTGCTCGAGCGGACCCTGCAGCTCACCGAGGGGGAGATCGCGAAGGCGAAGGACAAGGGGTGTCGTGGAATCGACAAGCTGCTCCTGGTCGGCGGTTCGACCTACATGCCCCAGGTGATCGAGGCGGTCGGCGCGCGCTTCCCCTTCGAGGTGCGCCAGTTCGACCCCAACCAGGCGGTGGCCAAGGGGGCGGCCATCTACGGACACAAGTGCCAGCTCGAAGACGAGGTCAAGGGCCGAGTCGCCGCCGCGACCGGCCAGGAGAAGGCGGAGGTCGACCTCGAGAGCGCCGACCGGGCCGCGGTCGACGCCGCCCAGAAGGAGGTCGCCCGAGCCCACGGCTACGCTCTTCCGCCGGTCAGGACCCTCCTCGACAAGAAGATCCGGAACGTCACGTCGCGGAGCTTCGGCGTGGTGGTGGTCGAGCAGGCGACCGGCTCGGAGGCGGTCGCCAACCTGATCCTCGTCAACGAGGAAGTCCCCGCCACCGTGACGCAGCAGTTCGGGACCATCGAGGACAACCAGACCCAGGTCGACATCCGGTGCATGGAGAACACGCTTCCGGAGAGTCACGTCGATCCTTCGAAAGCGCATCTTCTCGGGCGGGCGGAGCTGAGCTTCGAGCGGCCGTTGCCCGCCGACTCGCCGGTCGAGATCTCCTTCGACCTGGCCGCGGACGGCCTGCTCAAGATGCACGGGCGGGACCTGACCACGGGACGAGAGATCGACGCCGAGTTCAAGACCGACTCGATCATGACCGGCGAGCAGCTCGAGGCCGCAAAGAGCCGGAACCTGCGGATGCAGGTCGCGTGACGTGGCGTGAGCCATGAGCGATCGGCCGAACTTCTACCTGCTCCTCGATCTTGATCCGGGGTTGCGGGACTGGGCCGCTATCGAGCGGCGGATCCAGGAGACCTGCGACCGGTGGTCCCGGGACCGCACCCAGGGCCATCCGAAGGCTCGCGCTCGAGCGGAGCGGTCGTTGGCCTGGCTTCCCGAGATCAAGTCCTGCCTGGCCGACCCGACCTGCCGCGAGCGAGAGGCGCGGGAAGCCGAGGCGCTCCTCGCCGAGCAGAAGCGCGCGCAGGAAGCGGACCTGGACGACCTCATCGGGCTGATTCTCAGCGGCGGCGGCGTCTGCGACGGCGAACGCCTGGACGCCTTGGCGCAGAAGTACGGCGGCACCTTCAGCCGGGAAGAGATCGCAGACCGCCTCCGGCGGGCCGGAGTGGAGATCGCGGGAGAGGACGGGGGCACCGGCTCCGGCCGGGACGAGGAGGAGCGGCTCGATCGGCACACGGGCCGGGAGATCCGGCGCAACCTCGACGTCCTCGGGCTCCCGGACCTCTACGCCTTTCTCGGTCTCTCTTCCGCCGCGACCGCGCCGGCGCTGCGCGAAGCGGCCGCAAAGATCTACCGCGAGAACCTGCGGGACGGCAGGCACGACGCCACGGCGACGGCGCAGAACGAGCTCACCGCCCGATGCCGGGAGATCTTCGCGAGCGAGGAGACGAAGGCGGCCTACGACCGCCACGTGGCGGTGGAGCCCATGGAGCGCATGGCGGATCGCATCGAGCTCGCCGGCTCCGACGGTCTCTTGACCCGCGAGGACTCGCCTCTCTGATCCGCAAGGCCGTCGAGCTGGGCGTCGAGGAAGAGGCGGCGAGAGCCTACCTCCTGGCCCTGGCGCGCGAGCGGGGCTGGAACGTGGACCGCTCTCAGCCACGGCGAGCGCGGGCGGCGCCTCCCGAGGCACCGTCCCGACCGGTTCCCGCGAAGCCGCTCTCGGCGCTCCGGGCGGCCGTCGGCGGGTACCTGGCCGCCCTCTTCCGGCGGCCCGCGGTGGCGGTCCCCGCCTCGCTCACCGCCGTGGGCATGGGAGCGGTGCTGATCGCCGCTCTGGCGGGGCACCCGGCACCTGCCCCGCTCTCGGCCTCGCTCCCGGCGCCAGTCTCGCAGGCCGCGGGCCCGCCGCCGCCGAGTGGACCTGCGACACAGCCGAGTCCCGCTCCCGGGTCACCGCCGGCGGCGTCCGCCGGAACGGCGCCGGCGGCCGGCAGCGCCGGCGCGGGAGGGGCGGCGGCCCCGCCGGTGGGAAGCGCCGCGGCCCCCGCAGCCGAGAATCCCCCCGCCGGATCCGCCCGAGTGGCGACCCGCCGGCCGGTCCCGCTTCCCGCCGATCCTTCCGTGGCGGTCCTCGCCGTGGGAGACGAGCGCCTCGGCCCGCTGATCGAGTCTCAGCTCGGTGAGGCGTTGCGGGCGAGCGGCCTCCACCTGCGCGACACCCAAAGCTCTCTCGCCGTCACCGAGCTGCTCCAGCAGCGGCGAGATCCCCTGCCCATCGCCCGGATCGCCTCGTCGCTGGCCGCCGGCGGAGTGCACGTCCTGGTCCTGGCCCAGGTCGAGCCGGTGAGCCGCCGTGAGCTTCGCTTCTACGGCCGGAGCGAGTGGGCGACCACCTCCCGCCTCGCCGTCCACGCCTTCACCCTGCCGGGACAGGACTCGCTCGGGACGGGGTGGACCGAGCAGCTCGAAACCACGGAACGCGGCGCCTCCGCCCAGGTGGGCCGGGCGCTCGAGAAGCTCACGCCGGGCCTCGCCGACGCCATCCTCGAAGGCTGGCGGAGCCGGGTCCTGGCCCAGGGGACGACACCGTGATCAGCACACCGATCCAGATCTCTTCTCGAAGGAGCCGAACCATGAAGCGACTCGCGATGGTCCTGGCGCTGGCCCTGTTCAGCACCGCCGGCGCCGAAGCCCAGTTCTTCGCCCGTTTCACCAACCCCCAGGTCGAGGTGACGATGACCCATCCGCCCGGCATCCCGTTGACCCTCGAGCGCGCTGCGGTCGTGCCGCGGGGCGGCGATTGCGCCGAGGAGTTCACCGACGCCGTGGTCGAGCTGTTCTCTCGCCGAGGTGTCGAGCTCGTCGACCGCCAGAACATCGAGGCGGTCCTGGCGGAGCAAGACCTGGGCGCGAGCGGGTACGTCGACTCGAACACGGCGGTCGAGCTGGGCAAGATCGTGGGCTCGGCGGCGCTGATCCTGGTCCACGCGCAGCGGTGCGCCGAAGAGCAGCACCAGAGCAGGAAGACGTTCACGACACTCAAGGGAAACCAGGGAGTCGAGTACTTCGCCAAGACGGAGGGCTTCTTCAAGGGGTCCATCCGGGTGGTGGACCTGGCAACGGCGAGGATCTTCGCCGCCCAGACGGTCGAGGGCCGGTCTGTCCTCGAGAACAAGTCTTTCCTGGGCCCGCCTGAGCTACCTTCGACATTCGACGCCCGGGACGGGGCACTGCGGGACGCCGTCGGGAGAGTCTCGCGGATGTTCTTCTCCTGGCAGGAGCAGCGCAAGCTCTACTTCTTCAACGACGACGAGTGCGACCTGCGCGCCGCCTTCAAGCTCCTGCAGATCAACGATCTCTCAGGTGCCGAGAGGCAGTCCGCCGAGAACCTCGAGACCTGCAAGGCGGCGGCCGTGAAGCCGAAGTTCCTCGCCCGCGCCTACTACAACCTGGGAATGACCAAGTTCCTCGGGGCGCAGTACGACGAAGGGCTCGCCCTGTTGCAGCAGGCCTACCAGATGGACGGAGGGAGCATCATCGCCGAGAGCATCGGAGAGTGCCGGCGCGCCAAGGAGCTGGCCGAGGCGATGGCGAAGCTTGAGGACTCGGCGGAGATCGGGACGGCGGTCGCCACCACCGGCGCCTCGCCCGTCGCCGCGTCCTCGTCAGGGAAGGCATCTTCTCCCTCGGCCGCCGGCGGAGGCTCGGTCGCCGAGCGTCTCCGCCAGCTCGAAGACCTTCGGTCGAAGGGCCTGATCACGGAGACGGAGTACGAGGCCAAGCGCAAGGAAATCCTGAAAGGAATCTGAGCCTCGCGCCAGGCTCTCCAGGAGAGGCGATCATGGACCGGGAGCTACAGGAGGCAGTCGTCAAAGCCAGAGGCCGACTGCGCGTCGCCAAGGTGATGGCGAGCGGGATGACCAGCTTCGGCGTGGTCATCGGGTACTTCGCCACGGTCGACTCGATGCTGGCGGGAGGGCCGCAGAGCCCGCCGCTCTTGGTGGCGCTGGTCTCCCCGGTCCTAGGGGCGCTGGTTGCGGCTTACTTGCTGTGGAGCTTGTACTGGGGGATCCCGGCGGTCTGGCGGAAGTGGCTGGGGCTCGCCCACCAGCTTCCCGATCTCGGCTGCATGGTGACCCTCAATCCGGTCACGCTCCTCATTCTGGTCGCGCTGTTCTTCTACGTCCCGCTCGTCGCCGGCTACGTCTACGGCGTACTGGGCGGCGGCATCTTGGAGTGCCGGAAGTGCCGGCGTCTCGCGGCCCTCGCGACGTGAGCCGACCTTCTCGGTGCTGCCGGGGGCGCCCCGCCCTCACGCCGCCGGCTCGACCTCCAGGCGGTCGACGTTGCGGTAGCCGCGGGGCAGGCGGGAGCCGCGCAGGGCGCGGTTGGCGCGGAAGTTGGCGAGGTCGGCGGGCTTCAGGTTCAGGTACTGCTTGCCGGCGTGGACCCGCAGGGTCGCGTCCGGCGGCACGACGATCAGGTGGGCGAGGACCTCGCTGCGCTCCGCCAGTCGCTTCTTGGGGATGCTCAGGATCTTGTTGCCCTTGCCGCGCGCGAGCTGGGGCAGCTCGGCGACCGGGAAGACCAGGGCGTAGCCCTCGGAGGTCACGGCCACCAGGAGCTCGTGCTCGGGGTCGGCGACCCGGCGGGGCGGCAGGACCTCCGCGCCCCGGGGAACGGTGACGGCCGCCTTGCCCGAGCGCTGGCGGGTCTGGAGGTCGCCGAGCTTCGCGAGGAAGCCGTAGCCGTGGTCGGTGGCGAGCAGCACCAACTCCTCCGGCTCGCCGATCGCCACCCCGACGAAGCGGGCGCCCGCGGGCGGAGTGACGCTCGAGGAGAGCGGCTCGCCGTGGCTCCGCGCCGACGGCAGGGTGTGGGCGGGCAGGGCGTAGGTGCGGCCGGTCGAGTCGAAGAAGATCGCCGGCTGGTTGGTCTTGCCGCGGGCGGCGTCGAGGAAGCGGTCGCCCGACTTGTAGGCGAGGCTCTCCGGATCGACCTCGTGGCCCTTGCCGGCCCGCACCCAGCCGCGCTCGGAGAGCACCACGGTCACCGGCTCGGTGGGCAGCAGGTCGGCCTCCTCGAAGGCGGAGGCGGAGACCACCTCGCGAGCGTCGACCAGGGGGGATCGGCGAGGGTCGCCGTAGGTCTCGGCGTCGGCCTGGAGCTCGTCGCGGACCTTGTCGCGGAGGTTCGTCTCGGAGCCCAGCAGCTCCTGCAGCGTCTGGCGCTCCTCGAGGAGGCGGTCCTGCTCGCCCCGGATCTTGATCTCCTCGAGCTTCGCGATGTTCCGCAGCTTGAGCTCGAGAATCGCCTCCGCCTGGCGGTCGGAGAGCTCGAAGCGCTCCATGAGGACCGGCTTGGGCTCGTCCTCGGTGCGGATGATGTGGATCACCTCGTCGATGTTGAGGAAGGCGGCGAGGTAGCCCTCGAGGACGTGCAGCCGGTCGAGCACCTTCTCGAGCCGCGCCTGGAGGCGCCGGCGAACGGTCTCGGTGCGGAAGGCGAGCCACTCGGCGAGCAGCGTCTTCAGGTCGAACAGCCGCGGCCGGCCGTCGAGACCGATGGCGTTCATGTTGACCCGGTAGGTCTTTTCGAGGTCGGTGGTGGCGAAGAGGTGAGCCATCAGCCGCTCGACGTCGACCCGGTTCGAGCGCAGCTCGAGCACCAGGCGGACCGGGTGCTGGTGGTCCGACTCGTCGCGCAGGTCTTCGACCCAGGGGAGCTTCTTGGCTTGCATCTGGCCGGCGATCTGCTCGAGCAGACGCGAGCCGGAGACCTGGTAGGGCAGGGCGTCGATGACCACCCGGCCGCCCTCGCGGTTCCAGCGAGCGCGCAGGCGGACCGAGCCGCCGCCGGACTCGTAGATCTGCCGCAGCTCGTCGCGCGGCGTGATGATCGCCGCCTCGGTGGGGTAGTCGGGGGCCGGCAGGTGGGCGGTGAGGTCGGCGACGGTGGCCTGCGGGTGCTCGAGCAGGTGGATCGCCGCCGTCACGACCTCGCGCACGTTGTGGGGCGGCAGGTCGGTCGCCATGCCGACGGCGATCCCGGAGGCGCCGTTGAGCAGGACGTGGGGCAGGCGGGCGGGCAGCAGGCGCGGCTCCTGGAGGGTGCCGTCGAAGTTCGGTGCCCAGTCGGTGGTGCCCTGCTCGAGCTCCGAGAGCAGCACCTGGGCGAAGCGGGTGAGGCGCGCCTCGGTGTAGCGCATGGCGGCGAAGGACTTCGGGTCGTCCGGCGAGCCCCAGTTGCCCTGCCCCTCGATCAGCGGGTAGCGAAAGCTGAAGGGCTGGGCCATCAGCACCATCGCCTCGTAGCAGGCCGAGTCGCCGTGCGGGTGGTACTTGCCGAGGACGTCGCCCACGGTGCGCGCCGACTTCTTGAACTTCGCCGCCGCCGACAGGCCGAGCTCGCTCATCGCGTAGACGATCCGGCGCTGCACCGGCTTGAGGCCGTCGGCCAGGTGGGGGAGCGCGCGGTCGAGGACCACGTACATCGAGTAGTCGAGGTAGGCCCTCTCCGTGAACTCGGCGATCGGCCGCCGCTCGACCTCGCCGGTCGAGAGCTCGAGGGTGCCCTGGTCGCTCATGGTGCTCTCAGAGCTTGTGAATGAATCTCCGGCCGTCGCGAGGGCGTTCCCGGGCGCCGCTCGCAAGGCGCGCCGACGCAGGCGTAGCGGGGCCTACGTCGAGTAGGCGTAACGCCGCGAGCGGTGATTCGGGGGCGCCCGGAGCAGGTCGGCGATTCATTCACAAGCTCTCAGGCCTCCACCTGCGCCAGGTTGCCCTTGTCGGTGAGCCACTGGCGGCGGTCCGCGGCGCGCTTCTTCGAGAGCAGCATGTCGAAGACGGCGCGCGCCTCCTCGGGCCGGTCCGCGAAGATCAGCTGGACCAGCCGGCGGGTGTCGGGGTCCATGGTCGTCTCCCGAAGCTGCGAGGGGTTCATCTCGCCCAGGCCCTTGAAGCGCTGAACGTTGATCCGGGTGCCGCTCGCGGCGCGGCCGTCTTGGGCGCCCAGGGCCTCGAGGATCTGCTCGCGCTCGCCGTCGTCGAGGGCGTAGTGGACCTCCTTGCCGACGTCGATCCGGTAGAGCGGCGGCATGGCCACGAACACCCGGCCGTCGCGGACCAGCGCCGGGAAGTGCTGGACGAACAGGGCGCAGAGCAGGCTCGCGATGTGGGCGCCGTCGGAGTCGGCGTCGGCGAGGATGCAGAGCTTGCCGTAGCGCAGCCCCGAGAGGTCCTCCGAGCCCGGGTCGACGCCCAGGGCCACCGCCACGTCGTGCACCTCTTGCGAGCCCAGGACCTCGGCCGAGTCCACCTCCCAGGTGTTCAGGATCTTGCCGCGCAGGGGCAGGATCGCCTGGTACTCCCGGTCGCGCGCCTGCTTGGCCGAGCCGCCGGCCGAGTCCCCCTCGACCAGGAAGAGCTCGGTCTGGGAGAGGTCCTGGCTGGTGCAGTCGGCGAGCTTGCCGGGCAGGGCCGGGCCCGCGGTCACCTTCTTTCTCTTGACCCGCTTCGAGGCCCGCGCCCGTTCCTGGGCGCTGTCGATCGCCAGGCGCGCGATGCGCTCGGCGTCGGCGGTGTGCTGGTTGAGCCACAGGCTGAAGCCGTCCTTGACCGCGCCGGCCACGAAGCTCGCCGCGTCCCGGTTCGACAGGCGCTCCTTGGTCTGGCCGGAGAACTGCGGGTCCTTGATGCGCACCGAGAGGATGAAGGCGCAGCGCGCCCAGACGTCGTCCGGGGCGAGCCGGATGCCGCGCGGCAGGAGGTCGTGGAAGTCGCAGAACTCGCGGATGGCGTCGGTCAGCCCGGTCCGGAAGCCGTTGACGTGGGTGCCTCCCTGCGGGGTCGGGATGAGGTTGACGTAGCTCTCCTGGACCGGCGGCCCTTCCGGCGCCTCGTCTTCGTCGCCCAGCCAGGCGACCGCCCATTCGAGCTCCCGGTCCTCGAACTGGTTCCGGCCGATCAACGGCTCCGCCGGAATCCGCGGGGTGTCGGCGAGCTCGTCGGCCAGGTAGTCGGCCAGGCCCTCCTCGTAGCGCCACTCCCGGTCGTTCTCCGGGTGGACCTCGTCGCGGAGACGCACGGCGAGCCCGGGGCACAGCACCGCCTTGGCCCGCAGGGCGTGCTGGAGGCGCGGCACGCTCACCTTGACCGAGTCGAAGTACTTGGGATCGGGCCAGAAGCGCACCAGCGTGCCGGTGTTGCGCTGCCCGACGGTGCCGACCTCCTCGAGCTCGGAGGTCCTGGCGCCTCCGGCAAAGGTCATCCGGTAGCGCTTGCCGTCGCGCCGCACCTCGACCTCCAGGCGCTCGGAGAGCGCGTTGACGACCGAGACGCCGACGCCGTGGAGGCCGCCCGAGAACCGGTAGTTCTTGTTCGAGAACTTGGCGCCCGCGTGGAGCCGGGTGAGGATCACCTCGACGCCGCTGACCCCTTCCTCCTTGTGCCGGTCGACCGGCATGCCGCGCCCGTCGTCCTCGACCGAGGCGGAGCCGTCCTCGTGGAGGGCGACGGCGATCTCGCGGGCGTGGCCGGCGATCGCCTCGTCGACCGAGTTGTCCACCACCTCGAGGAGCAGGTGGTTGGGCCGCTCGGTCTGGGTGTACATGCCCGGCCGCCGGCGGACCGGCTCCAGGCCCTTGAGGACTTCGAGGTCCGAGGCGTCGTAGGAAGAGGAAGGCATTACGCTTGGATACCGACGATAGCAGGCGTCGGGCGCGCTCCGCAAGGGAACGAAGCGCCGGCGCCGGCCGCCGCGAATGATAGCGGATCGCGGGCCGGTCAGCGAGCCCGGACCCGCACCTCGACCGAGGCCGAGGTCCAGTCCGGCCAGGCGGCGGTCGCGTCCGCCGCGAGGGCCGTCGCCGCGCGCTGCGGCAGGGCCGCCTCCGGGCCGCCGAGCGGGCCGAGCTCGAGCCCTCGGAAGTCCGTCGGCTCGCGGGTGGCGAAGGCCTTGAGGGTATCTCGGCCGTGCTCGAGGCCGGCGGGGAGCGAGGCTTCGAGAGCGACCCGCTCCTCGCTCCAGGCCTCGAGGTGGAGGAACGGCCCGGAGCCGCTCGGGGGCAGAATCCGGGCCACGCTCCCGTCGGGCCGGAGGTCGAAGAGAGCCAGGCAGAGCTCGGCGCTCGAGCGGTTGCGCAGGCCGAGGACCGCCCACTCTCCGGTGCGGAGCTCGTCGATCCCGTCGAGCGGTATGCCGAAGAGGGGACCGTTCGGCGAGGCGTCCCGCGGTAGTCGGCCGACGGCGAGCTGGAGCGCACCCCGGAGGCGCGAGCCGGGGTCCCGGTTCTCCAGGGCGAGGACGCACGCGAAGCTTGCCCGAGGATCGGATGCGGGGTCGAACGCCTCGAGCCGGAGGAGGCCCGGCGGTCCCGGAGGGCCCGGTCGGCTCGGCTCGGCCGGCGCCCTGGCGAGCCCGAGGAAGAGGCGGTCGGCCACCCCGTCGAGCCAGGGTGTCTGCTCGGGGAACCGTCCGTGGATGCGCTCGAGGAGCCGCTCGTAGAGCCGCCGGTAGCTGAGGGCGTCGATCGGCTCGTCGCGCAGGGCCTCGAGCAGGAAGTACGAGAGCACGCCGCGGGAGCGGCCGCCGCCGAACGGGTACTCGAGCGCGCGCTCCGTCGAGCGGCAGGCGGCGAGGAAGACGTGGTCCCGTCCCGCCCAGAGGCCGCCGGGCCGGAAGTCGCGAAAGCGCCGCGCGCCCTCGAGCCGGCGCCAGGTCGCGGCGAGCTCGCCGGCCGGCGCCGCGCGCCTCTCCGCGTCCGATTCCCCGGGCGCCAGGACGCCGCGCACCCGGGCGCCGCGGACCCCGTCGCGGACCGTGCCGCGGGTGGCCCCGCCCGAGTGGCAGCAGTCGAGGACCAGGGTGACGGCGGCTCCTCGCTCCCTCAGGCGCTCGAGCAGGCGGGCCATCTCGAGGTCGCGCAGGTATCGGACCTCCGGCCGGTCGGCTTCGGGCAGCACCAGGGCCTCGTCGAGGGCACCGGGGCCCTTGAGCTCCGGCCACGCCGTGGGCAGGCGCGTGCCGTGGCCGGAGTAGTGGATGCAGGACGGCCTCGCCCGGTCCGGTCTGCCCGATCAGGCGCTCGAGCTCGCGCTCCAGGTTCCCGCGGCTGGGGGCGCCGGCCGCCTGGATCGGACGGGTCGATCGGGTCGATCGGGTCGATTGGAGCCAGGAGCTTGCGCACGACCGTTCGCGGCGCGCCCGGCCGGGTCGTGAGGAAGGCCTCGAGCTCGTGCACGTCGGCCACGCAGCCGGCGAGGCTCTGGAACGTCGGGTAGCGATCGACCCCGACCAGGAGCGCCCGCAGCGGCGGCCGGTCCGGGGGGCCGCCGGGGCCGCCGGGCTCGCTCATCGTGCGGTCCCCGGCAGCCGGACCGCCGGATCTCCGAGCACGGCGTAGTTGCGGGCGTCGTTGCGGGCGGTCCACAGGCCGACCAGCAGATCTCCATCCGGCTCGCCGCCGTGTACGCGCCGGTCCTCGATCTCGGCGAGGTCGTTCGAGAGCTCGGCGCAGCGCCGCCCGAAGGCCTCGAGCGCCCAGCCGAGGGGCTGGCCGTCGAGCAGCCGGAGGAACGCCTCGCGGAACACGCCGAGCTGGCGGCCCAGGCCGGGCCAGAAGAACGAGAACGTCCACGCCCGGTCGACGTGCGCCACCACCGCCAGGGCACCGCCCTTCGGATGCGCGAGGAGCCGGCGCGGCAGGCCGGCCACGAACGGCCGGGGGGCGAGGACCCGCGGCGGCGTCCCCGGCGCGCGCTCGGCGAAGTTGTCCCGCTCCGGCGTGCCGGCGCCGTAACAGGCGAAGAGGAAGGCGATCTTGCCGGCGAGGCGGGCGTCGTCGCCGAGGTCGGGGGCTCCGAGCACGTGGTCCTCGAGGACCGGGCTCCCGGGGCCGGGCCAGTCCTGGCACAGCAGGGCGCCCTGGAGCGGTTTCTGCCGGGGATCGCCGGCCGGATAGGCCATGCCGTGGCTGGCGGAGAAGAAGAGCCCGGAGCCGGCGGCGCCGAGCGCCTCGGTGGCGCGGGCCTTGGTCGCTCCGGGCCCGAGGAGGGTGTCGATCCGCCAGCCCCGCGGCGCCGCCCGGCTCTCGAGCTCCGCGGCGAGCGGGCCCACCAGGTGCTCGGCGCTCAGCGCCGTTGCGCTGTCGCCGGAGTTGCGGGTGGCGACGAGGACGACCCGGCGCGCCGGCGGGGCTTCCGGCGCCTCGGCCGCCACCACGCTCTCGGCGTAGCGGGCGTACTCCTCGGCCGTGTCGAAGCTCAGGCGGCCGACCGCGTAGGGGACGTCGAGCTGGTGCTGGAAGCCGAACGGCACGACGTCCGGATCGCCGACCAGCAGGAGGTAGTGGGGCACCCGGTCGGGATCGGTCTCGCCGGGGCCCAGACCCTGGCGGGCGAGAAAGGTCGCCTTGTCCTGGGAGGGCGCGTAGCCGCTCGCTCGTCGAACAGCCGGAAGCGCTCGCCGGCCTGGCGCCGACGATGGTCGATCAGGGGCGCGAGCGCCTCGCGCACCGCGGGGTCGGTCCCGGGGGGCAGGAGGATGCCCCAACCGCTCGAAGCGAGGTCGGTGGGATCGATCTCGTCGTGGAGGGGGCGCGGCGCCACGACGTCCCGGCCGAAGGGCCGGCCGGCGAGCCGCCGCCCGAGGTCGCCGGCGCGGAGCGGCGGCGTCCAGTAGCCCCCGGTCGTGCCGTCGATGCCGTTGAGCACCAGGAGGTCGTCGCCGGACCGGCGGACGGCCGGAGCGGCCTGCCGGTGGGCTTCGAGCGGCGCGAAGGTCTGCGGCTCGAAGCCGGCGTCGTCGAGGTGCCGCGCGGCCGAGCCGTTGTCTTCGTCGCCTCGGGCCGGGGTGGGGAAGGAACGGGTCCAGTGGTCCATGAGCTCTCCTCTCGGTCTCCGGGAGCGACGGTGACGGCGCCCGGACGATCCCAAGAGACCCGGACCGGACGGACTTGGTTGAGCGCGGAGCCAGAAATCTCCCGCGGCGGTCCGTCATTCCTCCCAGTCGGGATCACCCCTTCCCTACCAACGGGGTCTGAACAGGGTGGAGGAGCGTCCGCGTGCCCCGAACGGAAACGCATCACCCGAGCCCCGAGGAGAGCCGGCCATGCACCCGGAGACCACCATCGTGAGCGACTGGAAGCAACGCCTTCGCGCCGACCCACGAGCGACGCTCGCGGCGCTGACCCGCCGGCTGGCGGGGAAACGGAGCGAGGATCCCGAGCTCGAGGACCTCTACTGGCGGGCACTGGTCGATTTCGGCGACGCCCGGGAGCTCGCCGGCGCCCTGCTCGCCCGGTTGCGCCCGGCGGCGGACGCCCGGCTCCTCGACGTCGGCCGGGAGCACCGTACCCGCTGTCATGGGCGCCTCCGGGTCGAGGCGGCCGAGGAGCTCGCGGCCTTCCGGCTCGAGCCCGCCGAGCGCGCACGGATCGCCGCCCATCCGTTGCGCCTGCCCGAGACGGTGTACGAGCCGCGCGGCCGGCCGGCGGAGGCCGCGGCGCTCTACGCCCTGGAGCATGACCGGTTGGGCGAGCGCCGGGACGAGTTCGGTGCCCTGGCCCGCGCGGCTCTGCGCTACAAGGTCGCCCGGGCCCTCCACCGGGTGGCCGAGGCGCCGGAGGCGACGGAGACGGCGCGCGGGATCATGGAGAGCGTCCTGCGCCTGATCGCGGAGATCCCGGAGGGGGAGCGGGTGGTCCCCGGGGCGGCGCCGGGAGAGGACTCGCCCACCATGGCCGTCCGTCTGCGCTTCCACGCCCAGGAGTGGCTCGGGCTGCGCAGCTACGAGGCCGAGCGCTACGCCGAGGCCGAGGAGCGCTTCTTGCGGGCGGCGGCCCTGATGCCGGACAGCGAGCCCGGCGTGGTGGTCCTGATCTTCGCGGCCAACGCCCTGCTGCGCCAGGGCAAGCGGGCCGAGGCCCGGCGCCTCCTCGACTCGCTCCAGGGCCGGATGGGCGAGGTCGGCGACCGGGCGATGACCGAGGGGTGGGAGGAGCTCTACCGCCGGCTCGAGGAAGAGCTGCGCGACGAGGATTGAACCGGTCGGCCGCGGACGCGAGCAGCGGTGGAGATCGCTCCGGTCGGAGTCGAGCGCCCCGGCCGCGGTCCAGGCGTGGCGGACGTCGGGCTCGATCTCGAAGGCGCGATCGGTCACGTGGGGCCCCAGAGGAGTACAATGTCTGGTCCCGTCGCAGCGCAGCACGGCCCGGGTAGGGCCGGCAACGGAGACTTCCGCGGGCGCAAGTGGCGGTGTATGCTCGAATAGCAATGAGCGACTGATATGGGGCGCGAGCAACGGAGGATCAAGCGGCGGTTGCTCAGCGAGCTGGTCGCGGAGAACGTCCAGCTGCGCAACGGCGACCGCCCGCGGCCGGTCCGGCGCCGACGCCGGGCCCTGGGGAGGAGCTTGCGCCTGGCGGCCCTGATCGGAGCGCCGGCCGCGCTGGTCGCCTCGTCGCTGGTGCTCTCCGGCGCCGTCTTTCCGAACGGCACCGCCCGTCCGGTGGCGAGTCCGGCTCCGGCCTCCGTGGCCGTCCCGGTGGCCAGCGCGCCGGCCGCGGACCGGCCGGCGCCCGCTCCTGCCTCCGGAGCGCCCGCGGCGGGCCGAACGATGAGCGCGGCGCTGCCGGCGGAGCTTCCGGCCGGCCCCATCGACGCGTCGGTCTTTCCCCTGGCGGTGCACCGCATCGTCCTCGACCCGGGGCACGGCGGGGAGAACTCGGGGACCGCCACTCCGGGCGGCCTCGAGGAGAAGGAGCTCACGCTCGACATCGCGCGCCGGGTCAAGAAGAGCCTCGAGCGCTACTCCTTCCAGGTGCTCATGACCCGCGACGACGACGAGTCCGTGACCCTCCAGGAGCGCGCGGACTTCGCCAACCGCGAACGGGCCGACATCTTCGTGTCGATCCACGTGAACTGGCTCGAGGGATCGCGCGAGAGCGGCATCGAGACCTACTACCTCGGCCCGACCGACGATCCTTTCGTCACCCGGCTGGCGGCGGACGAGAACGTCGAGTCGGGGCACACCCTGGCGGAGCTGCGGGAGATCCTCGACCGGATCTACGCCGGCGTGCGCCAGGACAAGTCGCTGGGTCTGGCGCGCGCGATCCACGCTTCCCTGTACACCTCGCTCAAGCGGGTGAACCCCGAGCTGCGCAATCGCGGGGTCAAGACCGCGCCCTTCATCGTCCTGGTCGACACCGAGATGCCCGCCATCCTGGCCGAGGTCGCCGCGCTCTCCAGCGCCGCCGAGGCTTCGATGCTGGAACGACCACTGTACCGGGATTACATCGCCGATTCCCTCGCCGCCGGCATCGCCTCGTACGCCGAGTCGGTCGGCCACGCGGCCGGGGGACGGACCGGAGCCTCGCAACCGCAGCAAGCGTTCCAAGAGGGGAGTTGAACCGATGACCGAAAGCAAACCGATCCTCCACGTGGGGATCGACCTGGGGACGTCCCGCAGCTCGATCGCCGGGTCCAACGAGCAACGCCACGTGGTCCAGAGCTACGTCGGCTGGCCGGCGGACATGGTCGCCAGGAAGGTGCTCAAGAAGGGCGTCCTGGTGGGCGACGAGGCGCTCGAGAACCGGCCGATGCTCGATCTCTACCGGCCGCTCGAGGAGGGCCTGATCAAGAAGGGCTCGAGCCGTGACGAGGCGGCGGTGGGCGAGCTTCTCCGCCACCTGCTGCGCCTCGCCGGGGCGGAGAAGGGCAACGGCGGCGGCTCGGTACGGGCGGTCGTCGGGGTCCCCGCCAAGGCCCTGCGGGTGAACAAGCAGAGCCTGCGCGAGGCGGTCGGGCCGCTGGTCGACAACCTGTTGATCGTCTCCGAGCCGTTCGCGGTCGCCTACGGCCTCGACTCGCTGCTCCACTCGATGATCATCGACATCGGCGCCGGCACCGCGGACTTCTGCGTCATGCGCGGGCGGATCCCCACCGACGAGGATCAGCGCACCCTGACCACCGCCGGCGACTGGGTCGACCAGCAGCTCGCGAACCAGATCCGGGAGGCCTACCCGGACGCCGACTTCACGATCCACATGGTGCGCGAATGGAAGGAGCGCTCGAGCTTCGTCGGCGAGCCCAAGCAGAAGGTCACGGTGACCGCGCCGGTGGACGGCAAGCCGACCGAGCTCGACATCACGGAGCCGATGCGCGCCGCCTGCGAGGCGCTCCTGCCGCCGCTCATCGAGACCATGGTCGACCTGCTCTCCCGGGTCGACCCGGACTACCAGGAGCGGGTGCGCAACAACGTGATCCTCTCCGGCGGGACGGCCCTGATCCAGGGCCTCGGCGCGAGCCTCCAGAAGGAGCTCGCGGAGATCGGGGGCGGCCGGGTCAAGGTGGTCAAGGACCCGGTCTACGTCGGCGCCGACGGCGGGCTGGCGATCGCGCTGGACGCCTCCGACGAGGAGTGGGAGAGACTCGCGGGCTGAGAGCTTGTGAATGAATCGCCGACCTGCTCCGGACGCCCCCGAATCACCGCTCGCGGCGTTACGCCTCCTCGACGTAGGCCCCGCTACGCCTGCGTCGGCGCGCCTTGCGAGCGGCGCCCGGGAACGCCCTCGCGACGGGCGGAGATTCATTCACAAGCTCTGAGCGGGCGCCGGGAGCCGGGCGTCTACGAGCTGGTGGGTGCCCACAGCCGCCAGCGTTTCACTCCGAACCCGCCGGGACGCCGGCAGGAGATCGTCGATGAGCCACCGAGCCCTGCGCTTCGTCTTCCTCTTCGTGGTCGCCGGCACCCTGGCCGGCGCCGGCGGCCCGACCGGCGCCGTGGCCTCGGCCGCTCCCGGCCTCGCCGCCCCGGCCGTGCCACCCGAGCCTGCGGGCTTCGCCCTCGGCGGCGATGCGGCCGCCGGCTCCAAGGTGTTCGCCAAGAGCTGCGCCCTGTGCCACGGCCCCGAGGGGCGCGGCGACGGGCGGATCAAGGGCGACCCGCCGCCGCGCGACTTCACCCACCCCGAGGGCCTCCGGACCACGTCCGACTGGCAGCTCTACCAGGTGATCCTCAACGGCGGGCCGATCCTCGGCATGTCGCCCAGGATGCTGCCCTGGAAGGACATCCTGAGCGACCAGGAGGTCCGCGACGTCGCCGCCTACGTCCGCTCGCTGGGCAAGGCGGGAAGCTGACCCTGGCCACACGGCGTCAGGAGCGCACCGCCGTCATGTCGATCTCGAGCAGCGCCCCCTTGGGCAGGCTCGAGACCTCGACGGTCGAGCGCGCGGGCCGGTGGTCGCCCATCGCCTCGCCGTAGAGCCGGTTGAGCTCCGGGAAGTGGGCCAGGTCGGTGACGTAGATGGTGGTGCGCACCACGTCCGAGAACTTGCAGCCGGCGCTCGCCAGCACCTTCGAGAGGTTCCGGAGGACCTGCCGGGCCTGGGCCTCGAAGCCGCCGGCGACGAGCTCGGCGGTCGCCGGGTCGATGGCGATCTGTCCGGAGGTGAAGACCCAGGCGCCGGCCGAGACGGCCTGGGAGTAGGGTCCGATGGCGGCGGGGGCCTGGTCGGTGTGATGGAAGTCCATGCTTGAGCTCTCCTGAGCTGGGTTCGAGGGTCGTCGCCTCACGGGGTGGCGACCACGCCGACGTACGGCAGGTTGCGCCACCGCTCGGCGTAGTCCAGGCCGTACCCGACCACGAACCGGTCCTCGATCGAGAATCCGAGGTAGTCGATGGCCACGTCGACCTCGCGCCGAGCCGGCTTGTCGAGCAGCGCGCAGAGCTTGAGGCTCCGCGGCCGGCGGAGGCGAAGGATCGCCAAGAGGGTATGCAGGGTGCGGCCGGTGTCGACGATGTCCTCGACCAGGAGGACGTCGCGGCCGCGCAGCGGGAGGTCGACGTCCTTGCGGATCCGCACGTCGCCGGGCGACGAGGCGGAGCCGTAGCTCGCGGCCTGGAGGAAGTCGATCGCCACCGGCATCGGGAGCTCGCGCACGAGGTCGGCGAGGAAGAAGACCGAGCCCTTGAGCACGCCGAGGCAGACCAGCTCCCCCCCGTCCCCCCGCTCCCGGAAGTCCCGGGCGATCTCGCCGGCGAGATCATGCACCCGGCGCGCGATCTCGTCGCGCCGGATCAGGGGTTCGGGGAGCGGCTCACCGCCGGCGCGTGCCATGGCGTAGAATTCCGCTCGAGTTTCGGCACAGCGTTTCGCGGCGCAACCGATTCGGCCCATGTCCGTCCACGAGCTCCAGCGGCTTCACGGCCGCTACGCCAACCTGTCGAGTCGGTTCCGTTCGGCCTGGGCCTTCCATCAGTACCTCGACAGTCTTCGCAAGGTCTTCGCGGGGGGGCCCGCGGGTGAGCTCTCGGCGGAGTTCCAGGCGGTCTACGGCGAGCTGAAGTCGATCTCCGGCCGTCTCGGCAGCACCGACTCCGGACCGATCGACGACGAGCTCGACGCCGTCGAAGAGCGGCTCGAGGCGCTGTCCGCGGCGCTGGTGCGGCAGGATAACAAAATCTCGCCGCCGCAGGTCCGGCACTTCTTCCAGCGGGTCAAGAACCAGGACGAGAACATCCTCACCCAGCTGGTCAAGTTCTACGTCCACTCGCACGACTCCGCCGAGTGGGGCGGCGACCGCCTCGACAAGGTCGACTTCCTCCTCACCACCCTGGCGCAGGAACGCGACGCGACGGGCCGCTTCGGGCTGATCGAGCGCGGCCGCCTGCGGGAGATCGTCACCGGCCTGTGGAACCTGCAGAACGCGCCCGAGGTCCCGGAGAGCCTGGTCGAGGGCGCGGCCGGCGAGCTCAAGGCCCTGCGCGAGGAGGTGACCCGCTGCCAGACCCTGGAGGAGCTCAACGAGCGCCGGCTG
The DNA here is from genome assembly GCA_963837945.1 of uncultured Acidobacteriota bacterium. Lineage (GTDB taxonomy): Bacteria > Acidobacteriota > Thermoanaerobaculia > Multivoradales > DATKCC01 > CAVUBL01. The sequence continues at coordinate 381,148 of CAWIQD010000003.1, read as the reverse complement.
GTCGCCCGCTTCCGCGAGCTCAAGCACGGGCTGGGGGGCCGCCTGTTCCACCCCAAGCTGCTCCTCGAGGCGCTCGAGACCAACCTGGTGTACAAGAACCTGATCCGGCAGCTCTACGCCGTCGAGGAACGCCGGATCACGGGCGAATACCAGCGGATCTTCGACCTCGAGCGCGAGGCCCCGGTCGAGCCGGAGCTCGCCGCCGAGCTGCGCCGGTTCCGCCACGACGTCGAGCTCTTCGAGCGCCGTCTGCAGGGCGACGAGCTCAAGCTCTCGGAGCTCGCCAGCATCCGCTCGAAGGTCCGGGCACTGTCGGCCCGCCTCGGCCGCAGGGGCGGCGAGGCGGAAGCGGCCGAGACGCAGAACGAGGCGCTCGAGACCGAGGACGCCTCGTCGATCCTCGCGACCTCCGTCGCCCGGCTGGAGGCGGTGCTGGCGGAGACCGACCCCGACCTGCCCGCGGCGCGCGTGGCCATCACCTCCGAGGTCTACTCGCTTCGCCTCGAGGCCTGGGAGATCGAGGCCTATCGGCGCCTCGCCGCCGATCCGGCGGCCGGTGGCCGGCGCGAGCTGGACCGGACCATCCTCGAGGCCGCGGCGCTGCGGGTCACCCTCGACGACCAGGTGGAGGAGATCAAGGCCCTGCTCGACGACACGGCGACCACCGGCGAGGCGCCGGTCTTCGCGCGCGCGCGGCGGACCCTGGCTCTCGCGGCGACCTACCTCGCGAGGCTCGCCGCCGCCGGCGAGCGCGCCACGGTCCTGGGCCGGACGGTCGAGGCGCAGGAGCTCCTGGTGTTGCGCATGCGGCTGCTGCGCGACCACGCCGGAGCCTGGCTGCTGGTGGTCGCGCCGGTCGCCCGCGGGCGCCGCGGCGAGGGTTAATCGGCGCTGAGCTCGGGGTCCTCGAGGATCGCCCGCAGGAGGCGGGAGAGGGGCTCGGCGGCGGCCCGCCCGGCGGCGAGCACGTCGGCGTGGTCGAGGGGTGCGCCACCTGCGCCGGCGGCCCGGTTGGCGACCGCCGAGACCACCAGGCAGCCGAGCCCCAGGTGGCGGGCCGCGACCACCTCGAGCACGGTCGACATGCCCACCAGGTGGGCGCCGAGCGCGGCGAGCATCCGGATCTCGGCCGGCGTCTCGTAGCTGGGGCCGGCGACGCCGGCGTAGACCCCTTCGGGCAGGTCGATCCCGAGCTCGCCGGCCCGCCCGGCGGCGAGGCGGCGCAGCCGCGGACAGTAGGCGTCGCCCAGGTCGGGGAAGCGGGGGCCCCACGCCGGCGGCCAGACGCCGCGCAGCGGGTTGAGCCCGGTCAGGTTCAGGTGGTCGCGGACCAGGACGAGCCGCCCCGGCCCGAGGTCCGAGGAGATGCCGCCGGCGGCGTTGGTCATCACCAGCACCCGGGCCCCGAGAAGCGCGGCGAGACGCACCGGAAAGACCACCTCGAAGGGGTCGTGGCCCTGGTAGGCGTGCAGGCGGCCCCGGAAGTAGGCGACCGTGCGATCCGGCCGGGGGCGGAGCAGCTCGACCCGGAGGGGATGGCCAGCCAGGGGGTGGACCGGAAAGGGGAGCAGCTCGGCCAGGGCGAGCGGGCCGTGCGTCGGCGGGTGAAGGTCGACGCCGAGGCCCGAGCCCGAGACCAGGGCGACGTCGGGGCGCGGCCAGCCCCGGCGCTCCCAGGCCGCGACCGCCGCCTCCAGGGCCTCGATGCGCGGGTCCATAGGCGTCCCATTGTAGAGGCGGCGCGAGGGGAGGCGGCCGTCGTTGCATAATCGGGTACAGTCTCGGCGCCACGCGCCGCGGGTGGGAGGCCTTTCATGTCCGAGCTCGACGAACAGATCAAGAACCGGCGGGAGAAGCTCCGCATCCTGGCGGCGGCCGGGATCGAGGCCTACCCGCACGACTACGACTACGACCTCGAGCCCTCCGAGGTCGAGGCGCGCTACGGCTCCGCGAGTGCCGAGGAGCTCGACGAGGCCGCGGCGACCGTGCGGGTGCCGGGCCGGATCCGCGCCATCCGCGGCCACGGCAAGCTGGTCTTCGCCGATCTCGCCGACGGCGCGGGCAAGCTCCAGCTCTTCATCCGCACGGCCCGGCTCTCCGACACCGCCCGGACGGTGCTCGAGAACCTCGACCTCGGCGACCTGGCCGGGGCCCGCGGGCGGGTGATGCGGACCCGTTCGGGCGAGCTGTCGCTCGAGGTCGAGGACCTCACCCTGCTCGCCAAGGCGGTGCGGCCGCTGCCCGAGAAGTGGCACGGCCTGGCCGACGTCGAGGCCCGCTACCGCCAGCGCTACCTCGACCTGGTGGTCAACCCGGAGAGCCGGAAGGTCTTCGAGACCCGGGCGGCGATCGTCGGCGGCCTGCGCCGCTTCCTCGACGCGCGGGGGTTCCTGGAGGTCGAGACCCCGATGATGCAGGCGCTCGCCGGGGGCGCCACGGCCCGCCCGTTCGTCACCCATCACAACGCCCTCGACCTCGACCTCTACCTGCGGGTCGCGCCCGAGCTCTACCTCAAGCGGCTGGTGGTCGGCGGCCTTCACCGGGTCTACGAGATCAACCGCAACTTCCGCAACGAGGGCATCTCCACCCAGCACAACCCCGAGTTCACGATGCTCGAGTTCTACTGGGCCTACGCCGACTTCGAGGACCTGATGGAGCTGACCGAGGAGATGCTCTTCGGGCTCGCCGACCAGGTGCTGGGCCGGCAGGCGCTCGAGTGGAAGGGCGAGACCCTGGACCTGACGCCGCCCTGGCCGCGCTACACGATCTGCCAGGCGATCGAGCGCTTCGCAGGGGTCGAGCCCGACCGGCTCGAGAGCGTCGAGGGAGTCGCCGAGGTGCTCGCCGAGCGCGGGATCGCGACGGCGAGCGGCCCGTACGGGCGGCGCCTCATGGAGCTCTTCGAGGCGACGGTGGAAGAGCACCTGGCGGGCCCGGTGTTCATCACCGAGCACCCGGTCGAGGTCTCGCCGCTGTCGAAGGTGTCGCGCCGGGACCCGCGCTTCACCGAGCGCTTCGAGCTCTACCTCGGGGGCATGGAGATCGCCAACGCCTTCTCCGAGCTCAACGACCCGGCGGTCCAGGCGGAGCGCTTCCGGGAGCAGCTCGCGGCGCGCGCGGCCGGCGACGAGGAGGCGCACCGCTTCGACGCCGACTACGTGCGGGCGCTCGAGCACGGCATGCCGCCGGCGGGCGGCGAGGGGATCGGGATCGATCGCCTGACCATGCTGTTCACCGGCCGCACCTCGATCCGGGACGTGATCCTCTTCCCGCTGCTGCGACCCGAGGAGCAGGGTTGAGAGCCTGCCTCCGGGGCGAGGGGTGAGGCCGGGATGAAGCGTTCTCGGCTGCTGGTCGCGCGCCTGCCGTTCTCCGCCGTGCTCGCCCTGCGCTACCTGCGGAGCACCCGGCGCGACGCCTTCACCACCTTCCTGTCGCTGGTCGCGGTGGCGGCGATCGCGCTCGGCGTGTTCGCGCTGGTCTTCTTCCTCGCGGCGCTCGCCGGGTTCCAGAGCCTGCTGCGCTCCGAGATCCTCTCGGAGACTCCCGGAGATCGAGGTGACGCTGCCCCCGGAGCTCGCGCCGGAGGCGGCCGCCGCCGCCGAGCGGAGCGCCCGCGAGGTGGCGGGGGTCCGCTCGGTGGTGTCGGTCGTCCGGGGGCACGGCTGGCTGGTGCGCGGCGTCCACTCGCTGCCCGCGGACCTGATGGGGTTCGAGGGCGACCGGCCGCCGGCGCTGCCCGGCGTCGACGGCCGGGGCCCGGGGCTCTACCTGTCGCGGACCCTCGCCGGCTCCTGGGGACTGCGGCCGGGAGACCTGGTCGACGTGGTCTCGCCGCGGCCCACGCTCACGCCCATGGGCCCCCAGCCACGCCTGCGCAGCGTCCCCCTCGCCGGGGTCTACGAGGGCGGCAAGGTCATGGAGATCGAGCGCGCCGCCCTGCCCCTCGCCGTCGCCGAGAGCCTCCTGGGGCCCGGCCGGCGGCACCTGCTGGTCGAAGCCGGCGGCATCGACGCCGCGCTCGCCCTCGCCCCGCGCCTCGGACGCGCCCTGCCCGCCGGCTCGCGGGTCGACACCTGGCGCGACCTCAACCGCCCGCTCTTCTTCGCCCTCCGCCTGGAGCGGGTGTTCCTCTTCCTCGGCCTGTCGCTGATCGTCGTCGTCGCCTCGCTGGCGCTCCTCGCCGACCTCGCCCTGATCATCGCCAACAAGCGCGAGGACGTGGGGATGCTCCTGACGATGGGTGCCACGCCCCGGACCTTGCGGCGGGCCTTCCTGCTCCTGGGAGGCCTGCTCGCGGGGCTCGGCTCCGTCCTGGGCGCGGCCATCGGGGTCGGCGCGGCGCTCGTCGCCGACCGCTTCCGGCTCTTCCACCTGCCCGGGGACGTCTTCTTCGTCGAGTACATCCCCTTCCGCGTCCTCCCGGGCAACCTCGCGATCATCCTCGCGGTGGCCCTGGGCCTCACCCTCGCCGCCTCGTTCTACGGCGCCGGCAAGGCCGCCGCCCTCTCGCCGGTCGAGGCCCTCCGGCGATGAGCGTCCGGATCGAGGCCTCCGGCCTGGTCAAGGGCTACCGCGACGGCCCGTTGCGGGTCGAGGTGCTGCGCGGCGTCGACCTGGCGGTCGAGCCGGGGGAGATGGTGGCGGTGATCGGCCCCTCCGGCTCCGGAAAGTCGACCCTGCTTCACCTGCTCGGCGGCCTCGACCGCCCCGACGCCGGCGAGGTGGTGATCGGCGGCGAGCCGCTGTCGAGCCGCCGGGGCGCGGGCCTCGCCGCGTTCCGCAACCGGACGATCGGCTTCGTCTTCCAGTTCCACCAGCTCCTGCCCGATTTCACCGCCCTCGAGAACGTCATGCTCCCGGGGCGGATCGCGGGCCGCGACCCCCGGCAGACCCTCGAGCGGGCGACCTCGCTGCTCTCCGAGGTCGGCCTCGCCGAGCGGCTCGACCACTTCCCCAACGAGCTCTCGGGCGGCGAGCGCCAGCGCGTCGCCCTGTGCCGGGCGCTCGCCCTCGACCCGCCGCTGCTGCTCGCCGACGAGCCCACCGGCAACCTCGACCCGGCGAGCGGCGACCGGGTCCTGGAGCTGCTCCTCGAGCTTCCAGCGGCGCCATGGAACCACCGGCGTCCTGGTCACCCACAACCCGGAGGTGGCCCGCTGGTGTGCTAGGATTTTTCTACTCGACGAAGGGGTTCTGAACCCTCAGAGTCCTGTCGTAGAGGGCTCCTGACAGGCGCCCGTCCACCCGAGATCGCGGGGGAGCGGACGGCGGGAGCTCCATCCGCGACCGAGCTGAGGTAGAGGCTGGCGATGTTCGAGAAGTACAACGAGAAGGCGCGCCGGGCGCTGTTCTTCGCCCGGTACGAGGCGAGCAAGCTGGGCAACCGGGTGATCGAGTCCGAGCACATCCTGCTCGGAATCCTGCGCGAGGGCGAGGAGACGGTCACCGAGATCTTCCGCAGGTTCCACTTGAAGCCGGAGGAGATCCGCCGCGAGATCGAGGGCGAGCGGGTGTTCGTGGAGCGCATCTCCTCGACCGCCGAGCTGCCGCTCTCGGAGGAATCGAAGAAGATCCTCGCCTACGCCTCGCACGAGGCCGAGAGCATGCTCCACCAGACGGTCGGCTCGGAGCACCTGCTGATCGGCATCCTGCGGGTCGACGCCTGCCTGGCGATGCGCATCCTGGTGCAGCACGGCCTCGACGTCTACACCGTGCGCGAGGAGGTGCTGGCGATCGCCAAGGAGCGCGAGGCCTCGCAGCAGAAGAAGGAGCTGCCGTTCATCGCCGAGTACGGGCGCGACCTCACCACCCTGGCGACCGAAGGGGCCTTCGATCCGCTGATCGGGCGCGAGGACGAGGTCGACCGGATCGTCCAGATCCTCTCGCGCCGCACCAAGAACAACCCGATCCTGCTCGGCGAGCCGGGCGTGGGCAAGACCGCGATCGTCGAGGGCCTCGCCCAGCGGATCGTCGACGGCCGGGTGCCGATCTTCCTCGCCAACAAGCGGATCGTCGCGCTCGACCTGTCGCTGATCGTCGCCGGCACCAAGTACCGGGGCCAGTTCGAGGAGCGCCTCAAGGGGATCTTGAAAGAGCTCAAGGAGTGCCGGGAGCTGATCGTCTTCATCGACGAGATCCACTCGCTGATCGGCGCCGGCTCGGCCGAGGGCTCGCTCGACGCCGCCAACATCCTGAAGCCCGCCCTCTCGCGCGGCGAGATCTCCTGCGTCGGCGCCACCACCCTCAAGGAGTACCGCAAGTACATCGAGAAGGACCGCTCGCTGCTGCGCCGCTTCCAGGCGATCCAGATCGAGCCGCCGAACGAGGAGGAGACGCTCTCGATCCTGCACGGCGTCAAGGACCGTTACGAGGCCTTCCACAAGGTGCGCTACACCGCCGCCTCGCTGCGCACCGCGATCTACCAGTCGAGCCGCTACATCCCGGACCGCCACCTGCCGGACAAGGCGATCGACATCATGGACGAGGCCGGGGCGCGGGTGAAGCTGCGCCGGGTGCGCGACACCCAGAACGTGCGCCGGCTGGAGCAGGAGATCCGGGACGTGGTGCAGGAGATGAAGGCCGCCATCTCCGACAAGGAGTTCGAGCGGGCGGTCTACCTCCGGGAGCGCGAGATCGAGCTGCGCGAGGACCTCGAGCGCCTGAACTCCACCACCCAGGAGGACGGTCCGCTCGAGGTCACCCGCCGCGACATCGAAGAGGTGATCTCCTCGTGGACCGGCATACCGGTCGCCAGCCTCGAGACCGAGGAGGCGGAGCGCCTGCTGCGCATGGAGGAGACCCTGAAGCTCCGGGTGGTCGGCCAGGACACGGCGATCAACGCCATCAGCCGCGCGATCCGGCGCTCGCGGCTCGGCGTCTCGAACCCGCACCGTCCGATGGGCTCGTTCATCTTCTTGGGGCCCTCGGGCGTCGGCAAGACCGAGGTCGCCCGGCGCCTCTCGGAGTTCCTGTTCGGCACCGAGCGCGCGCTCGTGCGCTTCGACATGAGCGAGTACATGGAGAAGCACGCCGTCTCCAAGCTGATCGGCTCGCCTCCGGGCTACGTCGGCCACGACGAGGGCGGGCAGCTCACCGAGCGCATCCGGCGCCAGCCTTACTCGGTGGTCCTCTTCGACGAGATCGAGAAGGCGCACCCCGAGGTCTCGAACCTGCTGCTCCAGATCCTCGAGGACGGCCTCCTCACCGACGCCTACGGCAACGAGGTCGACTTCAAGAACACCCTCCTGTTGATGACCTCGAACATCGGCAGCCGGCTGGTGGTCCGCGGCGGCCGCATGGGCTTCGGCGAGGCCGACGACGAGGCCGCGTTCCGCAAGATCGAAGAGGAGATCCTCGCCGACCTGAAGCGCTCCTTCAGCCCCGAGTTCATCAACCGCCTGGACGAGGTCATCGTCTTCAACCCGCTCGGCCGCGAGAACCTGCGCGCCATCGTCGACATCCTGCTCGACGACGTCAATGCCACCCTGGCAGACCGCAACCTCTCGGTGGCGGTCTCCAACTCCGCCAAAGAGTGGCTCCTCGACGAGGCGGGGGTGGATCCCTCGACCGGCGCCCGCCCTCTGCGCAGGACGATCCAGCGCCACATCCAGGACGCCGTCTCGGAGATCCTGATCGCCCAGCACGGCGAGGAGATCGACCAGATCGAGGTCGACCTGGTGGACGGCGCACTGCACCTGGAGCCCCGCGTGGCGGAGCTCGCCGTGCCGGAAACCTGACCCCGGCCGGCCCGACCGCGGCGTCCCGGAAAGGGGCCGCGGGACGGGCATTTCACTTGCAGCGACCGATCTGTCACAATCTGCCGCCGACCGGGCGGGTGGACCCCGTCCGGCTCCCGCCCAACGTCGAGACGAACCCGAGGGTGAACACGACGCGATGAGACGATCCAGCCCGAGCCCGGCCGAGGCATGGCTCTCGCACCTGCTGATCGCCAGCCTCCTGGCGGTCTCCGTCGGACCCGCCCTGCCGGCGCTCTCGGCCCAGGAGCCCGCCCCGGAGCCTCCCGCCCCGACCGAGCCGGCCGCCCGGCCGGCGCCGGACGCCGGGCCCGAGGCCTCTTCCTACGAGGGCAAGCCCGTGGTCGCGATCGAGATCGTGGGCAACACGACGCTCGCCGAGGACACCCTGGAGTACTACCTCGGCGTCAAGCCGGGAGAGCCCTTCTCGCGCGCCCAGCTCGACCGCAACATCCAGCGCCTGTGGGACCGCGACCTGGTCGACGACGTCACCGTCGAGGCCCTGCCCGCGACCTCCTCGGAGTACGGCGACGGCGTGCGCCTGGTGGTCAGCATCAAGGAGCGGCCGCGGATCTCGTCGGTGGAGTACAAGGGGCTCAAGCGGATCAGCGAGAGCGATCTCAAGGACAAGCTCTCCGGCGAGCGGGTCGAGCTTTCCGAGGGCGGTCCGCTCAACCTGGGCGAGCTCTACCGGGTCAAGAGCGTGATCGAGGAGATGTACGCCGAGAAGGGCTACCGCTTCGCCCAGGCCGAGTACCGGCTCGAGCCCTCGGGGGAGAACGAGCGGCGGGTGGTGTTCACGATCGACGAGGGCGACCGCGTGCGGATCGGCGACATCCGCTTCGAGGGCAACACGGTGTTCCGCGAGGGCCGGTTGCGCTGGGAGATGAAGAACACCAAGGAGTCGGGCCTGTTCACCCGGATGTTCAAGAAGGACATCTACAACCCGGCCAAGCTCGACGAGGACCTCGACAAGGTGCGCGACGTCTACCGCCAGGCGGGCTACAAGAACGTGGTCATCGGCGAGCCGCGCATCCAGGTGCGGACCGAGAACCCGAACGCCGCGGCGGAGAAGCAGAAGCGCCGCCTGGTGATCACCGTCCCGATCGAGGAGGGCAATCGCTGGAAGTTCGGCGACGTGAAGGTCGAGGGCAACAAGATCTTCAAGGAGGCGCCGCTGCTGCGGGCCTTCAAGTACCGGCCGGGCTCCTGGCTGCGCTCGGACACGATTCAGGAAGGCGTCGACGCGGTCAAGGACATCTACCACAACACCGGCTACATCCAGGCGCAGGTCACGCCCGAGCTGGTCGAGCGGACCAACGAGGTCGCCGATGTCGTCGTCCACGTCAACGAGGGCGACCAGTACCGGGTCGGACGGCTGGAGTTCGAGGGCAACCGGCGGACCAAGGACAAGGTGCTGCGGCGCGAGTTCCGGGCGCAGGAGGGCCGGGTGCTCTCGCTCGGGGCGCTCAAGAACAGCCTCTACAAGATCCGTCAGCTGGGCTACTTCGACCTCGACAAGGAAGACCCGATCCAGTTCCAGTTCAACGACGACAACACCGTCGACCTGACGGTCAAGGGCCAGGAGGCCGACCGCACCGAGCTCCAGTTCGGCGCCGGCTACAGCGAGGGTCTCGGCTTCTTCGGCCAGTTCTCGCTCCAGACCCACAACTTCCTGGGCCGCGGCGAGCAGCTCGGCATGAGCGTCCAGTCCGGCGCCCTCACCGAGTACTACGACGCGAGCTACTTCGTTCCCTGGTTCCTGGACCGCCCGCAGTCGATCGGCGTCGAGGCGTTCGACCGGCAGTACGACTTCAACCTGCTCGCCAACCAGCGCGAGATCCAGAAGTCGACGGGTGGCTCGGTGAGCTACGGCCGCTCGCTGGGCCTCTTCCAGTCGCTCAGCCTGGCCTACAGCTACTCCGATCAGTCCTACACCCAGCGGGTGACCGTCGACAGCGTGACCAGCGAGTTCGCGAGCAAGCTCAAGATCTCGTCGCTGCGCCCGGGCTACAGCTACAACAGCATCGACAACCCCTTCGAGCCCCGCACCGGTACCCGCTTCACGGCCTCGAGCGAGTACGCGGGCACCTTCCTGGGCGGCTCGGAGGACTTCGTCCGGCCGATCGTGGGGTTCACCGCCTACCGGCCGGTCTCCGGCTATCCGCTCGAGACGGTCGTCGGGGTGAACCTCGAGGGCGGCCTGGTCAAGCCCTTCGGCGGCCAGCAGCTCCAGCGCTTCGTCCTCTTCCGGCTGGGCGGCGACACCTCGGTGCGCGGCTTCGAGCGCTACCGTCTCTACGCCCGAGATCCGGACACCGACGCCTTCATCGTCGATCAGAACGGGTTCCCGATCGGCGGCGACCGCTACCTCCAGGGCAACCTCGAGTACCATCTGGTCCTCACCGGACCGTTCCGGCTCATCGCGTTCCTCGACGCGGGCCAGGTCTACGCCCCGGGGCAGGCCTTCGACCTCGGCCGCATGCGCTACACCGCCGGCGCCGAGCTCCGCATCACCCTGCCCGTCCTGGGCGGTGCGCCGCTGCGGTTCATCTGGGCCCAGAACCTGACGCCGCTGCCGGGCGACAGCTTCAACAGCTTCTCGTTCAGCATCGGGAGCACCTTCTGAGCCGAAGCAAAGGAGAGTCGAACACGATGTCCCTCGACCACCGGATTCTCACCGCGCCGTCCCCCCTCGCCCGCCGTGCGGCGGCGGGCTTCCTGCTCCTGGCGGCCCTGGCTCCGGCCACGGTGACGGCCCAGCAGCCCGCGGCGCCGCAGGCCAAGGCTCCGGCTCCGGCGCAGGCCCGGGTCGCCAAGGTCGCGGTCATCGACGTCGAGCGCATCCTGCTCGAGTCGGATCGGGGCAAGAAGGCCCTGAGCGAGATCGAAGCGGTGCGCAAGCAGAAGGAGCAAGAGGCGAGCGCCAAGCAGAAGGAGATCGCCGACCTGCGCCAGAAGATCCAGGACGGACAGCTCTCGCTGTCGAAGGACAAGCTCGCCGATCTCAACAAGCAGCTCCAGGACAAGGTCATCGCGATGCAGCGCTACCAGGACGACGCGGGGCGCGACCTGGCCAAGAAGCGCGACGAGGTTCTCGACCAGATCGAGAAGAGTGTCTTCCCGGTGATCAACAAGATCGGCGCGGAGGCCGGCTACACCCTGATCTTCAACAAGTACCGGAGCGGCCTGGTCTACGCCGACGACTCGGTGGACATCACCGAGCAGGTGATCGCGCGCTACAACCAGTCGACCTCCGGACAGTAGGCGCCCGTGGCCGTCCCAGGGTTTCGACTCTCCGAGCTCGCCGAGCGCCTGGGTGGCCGGGTGGTGGGCGATCCCGACCGGCGGGTGACCGGCGTCGCGAGCCTCGACCGCGCGGAGAAGGGCGACCTCGCGTTTCTGCTCCAGGCGCGCTACCGGCGCGAGGCGGCGCGCAGCCGCGCCGGCGCCCTGCTGGTGGCGCCGGATGGGGAGGACCTGGCGACTCCGGCGCACAGCCTCCTGGTGGTCGAGGACCCCGAGCTCGCCCGCAACCGGGTGCTTGCGCTCTTCCACCCGCCGCCCGAGCTCGTGCCCGGCATCCATCCCTCGGCGGTCGTCGACCGGGAGGCCCTGGTCTCGGCCGAGGCCGAGGTCGGGCCCTTCGCGGTCATCGGCGCCGGCAGCGTGATCGCCGCCCGGGCGCGGGTCGGCGCCCACGCCGTGGTCGGGCGGGAGTGCCAGGTGGGGGAGGGCTCGGTGCTCCATCCGCACGTCGTGCTCTACGACGGCACGCGCCTGGGCCGGCGGGTGGAGGTCCACTCCGGGACGGTGCTGGGCGCCGACGGCTTCGGCTACACCAGCCGCCCGGACGGCCACCGCAAGGTTCCCCAGGTCGGCACCCTGTGGGTCGAGGACGACGTCGAGATCGGCGCCCTCTCCGCGCTCGACCGGGCCACCCTGGGGGCGACGCGCGTCGGGGCCGGGACCAAGATCGACAACCTGGTCCAGGTGGGGCACAACGTCGAGATCGGCCGCGGCGCCCTCCTCTGCGGGCAGTCCGGAGTCGCCGGCAGCGCGCGGCTGGGCGACGGCGTCGTGCTGGCGGGCCAGGCCGGGGTCGGGGATCACATCGAGCTCGGCGACGGCGTGCGGGTCGGAGCCGCCTCGGCGGCGGTCCGCCGGGTCGGGGCCGGGACGGTGGTGAGCGCCACGCTGCCGGCCATGGAGATCGGCCGGTGGCGGCGCCTGCTGTCGCTGCTCGGCCGTCTGGACGAGATCTATCGCCGCCTGAGGACCCTCGAGGAGCGGGTCGGGGAAGATTCCGGGGCGGCCACGGAGGAGACGGGAAGTGACTGAGACCCCAGGTTCCGAATCCGCGCCGAGCCCCGGCGTCGAGGCTCCGCGCTGGGACAGCCGGTGGATCATGAGCGTCCTGCCCCACCGCTATCCCTTCCTGCTGGTCGACCGCGTGCTCGAGATGGAGCCGGGCAAGCGCATCGTGGCGATCAAGAACGTGACGATCAACGAGGAGTTCTTCCTCGGTCACTTTCCCGGCCACCCGGTGATGCCCGGCGTCCTGCTGGTCGAGGGGATGGCCCAGGCGGGCGGGATCCTGCTGCTCCACGACCGTCCGGACACCCGCGACAAGCTGGTCTACTTCGCCGGCATCGAGCGGGCGCGGTTCCGGCGGCCGGTCTTCCCCGGGGACCAGGTGCGCTACGAGGTCGAGGTCCTGGCGCTGCGCCAGACCTTCAGCAAGCTGTCCTGCCGCGCCCTGGTCGACGGCAAGGTGGTGGCCGAGGCGGTGATCTCGTCGGCCACGGTGGACCGGTGAGCACGATGGCCGCGACCGTCCACCCGACCGCCGTCGTCGACCCGTCCGCCGAGCTGGGCGAAGGCGTCTCGGTCGGCCCCCACGCCATCGTCGGCCCCGGCGTGGTCGTCGGCGAGGGCACCGAGATCGGCGCCGGCGCCCAGCTGCTCGGTCCCGGCACGCGCCTGGGCCGGGAGAACCGCGTCTTCCCCTACGCCTGCATCGGGTTCGAGCCCCAGGACCTGAAGTTCCAGGGCGAGGAGACCCGCATCGAGATCGGCGACCGCAACCAGATCCGCGAGTTCACCACCCTCCACCGCGGCACCGCGTTCGGCGGCGGGGTGACCTCGATCGGCTCGGACAACCTGCTGATGGCGTACTGCCACGTGGCCCACGACTGCCACGTCGGCGACCGTTGCGTGTTCACCAACTGCGCGACCCTGGGCGGCCACGCGACGGTCCACGACGACGCCACGATCGGCGCCTTCAGCGCCGTCCATCCCTTCACCCGGGTGGGCCGGCACGCCTACGTCGGCGGCTACACGGTGCTCACCATGGACGCCCTGCCCTACGTCAAGACCGTCGGCCAGAAGCCGGCCTGCCTGGGGGTCAACGTCATCGGGCTGCGGCGCAAGGGCATGCCCGAGGCGACCCGCCGGCGCATCGCCGCGGCGATGAAGATCCTCGTCTCCTCGGGTCTCAACACCAGCCAGGCGCTCGAGCGCATCAAGAGCGAGCACGCCGGCCACGAGGAGATCGACTACCTCGTGGCGTTCGTCGAGGGCTCCGAGCGGGGAGTGGTCAAGGCTCCGCCGGGCCGCCGGGGCGAGCGGGGGGGAGCGACGGAGTGAGCGCCGAGGCGCCCGCGCTCCGGGTCGGCGTGTTCGGCACCGGCGCCCTCGGGCGCCACCACACCCGCATCGCCGGCGAGCTTCCCGGCGTCGAGCTGGTCGGCGTCTACGACCCGAGGGCGGAGGCGTCCCGGGCGATGGCCGAGGCCCACGGCGCTCGCGTCTTCCCGTCGGCGGAGGCGCTCGCCGGAGAGATCGAGGCCGCGGTCGCCGCCGTGCCCACCGTGCTCCACGCCGAGGTCGGCTGCGCGCTGCTCGAGCGCGGGATCCACGTGCTGGTCGAGAAGCCTCTCGCCTCCTCTCTGGCCGAGGCCGACCGGCTGATCGCCGCCGCCCGGCAGGCGGGGGTAGTGCTGGCGGTCGGCCACGTCGAGTTCTTCAACCCGGCGGTGCAGGCGCTCCACCGCTTCGTGCGCGAGGAAGGGGTGGTGCCCGGCTTCGTCGAGGTGCAGCGGCTGGCCCGCTTTACCCCCCGGAGCCTCGACGTGGACGTGGTGCTCGACCTGATGATCCACGACCTCCAGATCCTCCACGCGCTCGATCCGAGCCCGGTCGCCGAGGTGCGCGCGACCGGCATCGACGTGCTCTCCCGGCGGATCGACATCGCCAACGTCCGGCTGGAGCTCGAGAGCGGCTGCGTCGCGAACCTCACGGCCTCGCGGGTCTCCTCGGACCGGGTGCGCAAGCTGCGGCTCTTCGGGCGCTCGCGCTACTTCTCGCTCGACTACCAGGACCAGGAGCTCAAGGGCTACCGGCTCGAGGAGGCGGGCGACGGGCGGCAGATCCGGCCCACCGACCTGGCGGTCGAGAAGGCCGAGCCGCTGCGCCGGGAGCTCGAGGCCTTCGCCGGCGCCTGCCGGGGCGAGGGAGCGGGCGTGGTGACCGGGGAGCAGGGCCGGCAGGCCCTCGAAACGGCGCTGGCGGTCGTGGCCGCGATTCAATAGAGCTCGGGCTCCCTCAGACCGGACCCGGGAGCTCGGTGAGGTCGATCGTCGTCGCGCCCCAGGCGCCGGTCGCCAGGTCCTCGACCAGCACCACGCCCCAGACCGCACCGGCGGGGACCGTCACCCGACCGGCGATCGGCACGACCGCGGCGGCGCCCGCGGTGGCCTTCTCTCGCCCGAGCTCGATCACCGCCGGCGGGTCCGCCTCTGCGCCGGGCGCCGAAGCGGTCTTCGGCGCGGCGATCGCCAGGGTGGCCCGGAGGACCGTCGCCCCGTCTCCCTCGCCGCGCGCCGGGAGCCGCGGCTGGACCACGACCTGCACCTCGCCCAGCGAGCGGCCGGGGTTCGCCCAGGCGGTGACCCCGAGGTCGCCGGCCTCCGGAGCGCTCTGCGCCATGAGCCGCCGCAGCCGGGCGGCGGCCACCGCGGGCGGCGTGCCGAAGCGAGCCCGGGCCGGGGCCTGGACGGTCCACCGGGTCCGCGGCGAGACGACCTCGAGCTCGTGGAGCCGGCCGTCCGGCAGGCCCGGAAGCTGGACCGTCACGATCACCCGCCGGTCGAGGGCGGCGAAGGCCTCGGCCATGTCCTCGGGCCTCGCGACCACCACCCCGCCGCTGTCGCGGGCGAGGGCGCGGGGACCCTCCTCCGGGTCGCGGGGGAGGGCGGCGACCACCGGCTCGCCGGCCACCGCCTCGGGAGCCCGCCGGGCCGCTTTGGCATAGTAGCTGCGGGCTTTCCCGGCATCGCCCCGCCGCTCCCAGGAGCGCGCCACGACGAGCAGCGCCCGCGCCTGCTCCGCGGCGGTCCGCGGGTCGCGCGCGAAGTGCACCAGGGCGTCCTCGGCGGCGCGGTCCGCTCCCGCCATCTCGCCCTGCCGGTAGCGGGCTTCGGCGAGCTCCAGGTAGGCGCGGGCCTGCTTCGGATCGCGGTCCTCTTCGTAGGTGGCCCCGCCCAGCAGGAGACCCGGCACGACGGCGAGGATCCCGCCTCGCCCGCCGAGACCGAGCCGCCACTTGCCGATCCGCCACCCGGGGACCAGGCCTGAGCCTTCGGTCCGGACCAGAGGCTCGAGCAGCCAGCCATAGGCGGCGAGCGCCTCCGAGAGCTCGCGGACGGCGGGTGCGAGCGCGGCCCGGGACTCGGCACCGCCGGCGGCCGTCACCGGCGACAGGTCGAAGCCGCCGGCGGTGAGGAAGACGCCCCGCCGGGGGCCGGCTTCGGCTCCCCGCTCCACCAGCGCGAGGAGGAGCGTGTCGAGCCGCTCCTGGACCAGGGCGGCCTCGCGGGCCGCGTCGAGCCGCCCGAGGGCCTCGAGTTCGTCCGGTGCGGCCGCCTGGATCTCCTGGAGCGCCTGGAGCCGGAGGCTCACGAGCGCATCGTCCCCCTCGGGCCGGAGGGAGAGCTGGACCAGCGCGTCCTGGAGCGCCTCGGCGTCCCGGGTGGGGTACACCAACGTCCTCGGCCGCGG
This sequence comes from uncultured Acidobacteriota bacterium, assembly GCA_963837945.1. Lineage (GTDB taxonomy): Bacteria > Acidobacteriota > Thermoanaerobaculia > Multivoradales > DATKCC01 > CAVUBL01. The sequence continues at coordinate 365,330 of CAWIQD010000003.1, read as the reverse complement.
ATCGGCGACCACCAGCTCGACCTCGCCTCGCGAGACCAGGTCGTCGAGGTGCTCGAGCAGGCGATCGGCGCTCCAGGCGACGTCGCCGTCGGCGGCGAGGACGAGGTCGAAGTAGAGGACGATCCGCGTCGGCGACCGGTCTCCGGACGCCCCCGGGAGCTCGGCGCCCACCACCTGGCGTGGCTCGCCGTCGATCCGCACCGCGAGGTCCGCGGCGGAGAGGCCCGTCGGGCGGCGATCCACGGTGGCCGAGGCCCGGGAGCCCGCCAGCCGCGATCTCGAGGGCGAGATCGACGGCGGTCACGCGCTCCTCGCCGTGGAAGCCGGCGGGCGGCGCGGCCCCGCCCGGCGCGGCCGCCAGGGCGGAGGCGAGGAGAAGGGCGGCCAGGAGCAGACCTGAAGCTGGGCTTCGCACGTGCGTCCCCCGGGGAGGGTTCGTCGGCCAGGACCGCAAGGCCGATGCCAGGCCCGGCGGCCCTTCACCGCGGGCTGCCGGGCTCGCCCCCGTCGGCGAGCCCGAGCAGCGCCCGGCGCTCCTCCGGGCTCAGGAACGCGGCGCGGAGGGCGTTCTCCTGGAGGGTCCGCAGATCGGCCTCGCCGAGGCCGAGGCGTTCCCGCGCCACCCGGTACTCGTGGGCGAGATCGATGCCCGAGATCGACGGATCGTCGGTGTTGAGAGTCACGAGCAGGCCGCGTTCCACGAAGCGGGGCAGAGGGTGGTCCTCCCAGCGCGCCACGGTGCTCGTCTGCAGGTTGCTCGTGGGGCAGACCTCGAGCGCGGTGCCGCGCTCGGCCAGCAGATCGACCACCTCCGGGTCCTCGATCGCGCGGATGCCGTGGCCGATGCGCTCGGCCCCGAGCCCGAGGATCGCCTGGCGGACGCTCTCGGCCCCCGCCGCCTCGCCGGCGTGGGCGACCCGGTGGAGACCCGCCTCGCCGGCACGCCGGAAGTGGTCGACGAACAGGTCTCCGGGCCACCCGGCCTCGTCGCCCGCGAGATCGATGGCGACCACGCCCCGGTGCCGGCAGGCGAGCGCCGCTTCGAGCTCGATCCAGGCCGTCTCGGGGCCGTAGTGGCGCGACATGATGGCGATCAGCCGGGCCCTCGGGGGCCGGCCGGCGGGCGCGGGCGGCCCGGCGCCGAGCGCCTCGTCGACGCCGTCGCAGACGGCCTCCATCACGGCTCGGGGCTCGAGCCCGTGGGGCTCGGCCATGAACGCGGGGCTGCAGCGGAGCTCGACGTAGTCGATCCCCTCGGCGGCCGCGTCCTCGACGTTCTCGCGGGCGATCCGGCGCACCGCGTCGTAGTCCGCCAGCACGCGCCGCAGGAGCTCGAACTTGGCGAGGAAGGCCACCAGGTCGGGCTCGGGCCCGGTCACCTGGACATACGGGCGCAGGCCTTCGGGATCGCCGGCGGGCAGGGAGATCCCGTGCTCGCGAGCGAGATCGAGGACGGTTGCGAGGCGCACGTTGCCATCGAGATGGCGGTGGAGCTCGACCAGGGGATAGCCTGCGCGCATGGCGGCCGAGCGTATCGCGGCCCAACTCGCGGGCCAAATGCGTTAGCCTAGAGCCTGTGCGGCCGATGCGCGGAGCCGCGTGGAGCCAACCTCACGTGCCGGCCGAGTCCTCGGCCGGCGGGAATCACACCGATCGAGAGAGAGCCGAGCATGCCTTCGTCGACCGCGGAGATCGCCAAGACCGAGCTGGTGGGGGAGCTGGCCGCAATGGCCCGGGAGCGGGTGGCCGCTGCCGGGGAGGGGAAGGGAGAGGACGGCCCCGACTCGGCCGAGCGCTTCGTCCGGAGCTGCTACGAGACCATCGCGCCCGACGACCTGCTGGTCCGTGACAAGGAGGACCTGGTGGGCGGCGCCCTGTCGCTCTGGCGCTGGGGACGCGAGCGCGCTCGTGGCGGCGCCAAGATCCGGGTCTTCAACCCCACCCGCGCGGTGCACGGATGGGAGTCGCCGTTCACCGCCGTCGAGGTGGTCAACGACGACATGCCGTTCCTGGTCGACTCGGTGACCGCCGCCCTGAACGCGCGCGAGCACCCGGTGCAGCTGGTCCTCCACCCGGTGGTCGCGGTCGGCCGCGACGAGGCGGGCGAGCGCCGCCAGCTGACCCTGCTGCCGGCGACCGAGGGCCGCGTCGCCGAGTCCTACATCCAGGTCGAGATCGACCGCATCTTCGACGCCGCCGAGCTCGAGGACACCCGCAAGGCGCTCGAGACCGTGCTGCTCGACGTGCGGGCCGCGGTCACCGACTGGCGTGCCATGCGCGCCAAGATCACCGAGATCATCGAGGCCTGGGACGCGGCCCCGCCGCCGGTCGAAGAGGGGGAGATCGAGGAGGCGAGGAGCTTCCTGCACTGGCTGGACGAGGACCACTTCACCTTCCTCGGCTATCGCGAGCTCGATCTGATCGAGGAGGACGGCGAGACCTACCTCCGGCTGGTCCCCGGGTCGAGCCTCGGCGTGCTGCGGGTGCGCGAGAGCGAGCGCTCGCGGCGCCTGCGCCCCCTGACCGACAAGATGGCGAAGTTCGCCCGCGAGCCTCGCCTGCTGTTCGTCACCAAGGCGAACCACCGGGCGACCGTGCACCGCCCGTCGCACATGGACTACGTCGGGCTCAAGCGGTTCGACGACGAGGGCCGGGTGATCGGCGAGCGGCGCTTCCTCGGCCTGTTCACCTCGATCGCCTACAACCGCCAGGCGCGCAACATCCCGCTGCTGCGCGAGAAGGTGGAGCGCACCCTCCAGCGGGCGGGCTTCCCACCCGACAGCCACGACGGCAAGGCGCTGCTCCACATCCTCGAGACCTTCCCGCGCGACGAGCTGTTCCAGATCTCCAGGCAGCGGCTGTTCGAGATCAGCGTCGGCATCCTCCAGCTCCAGGAACGCCAGCGGATCGCCCTGTTCGTGCGCCGGGATCCCTTCGAGCGCTTCGTCTCGTGTCTGATCTACGCCCCCCGGGACCGCTACAACACCGAGCTTCGCCTCGGCATGCAGGCGATCCTCGAGGAGAGCTTCGACGGCGTGGTCACCGCCTACTACACCCAGGTGACCGATTCGCCGCTCGCCCGCGTCCACTACATCGTCCAGACGACCCCGGGGCAGATCCCCGCCTTCGACGTCAAGCAGATCGAGACCCGGCTCGCGGACGCCGCGAGGTCCTGGAGCGATCAGCTCTACGAGGTGCTCCTGGCGCGGGGCGACGAGGAGCACCAGGTGCGCCTGTTCAAGCGCTACCGGGACGCCTTCCCGACCTCGTACCGCGAGCAGTTCGAGGTCGAGGACACGATCCTCGACATCGCCAAGATCGAGGAGGTCTTGACCACCGGCCGCCTGGGGATGCACCTCTACCGGTCTCCCGGGGCACCGTCCGACCAGGTGCGCTTCAAGCTCTACCACCCGGTCGACCCGATCGCACTCTCCGACGCCTTGCCGCGGCTCGAGAACATGGGCGTGCGGGTCGGCTCGGAGATCCCGCACGAGATCCGCCCCGAGGGCGCGGACGGCCCGGTCTGGATGCACGACTTCGGCCTCGAGCTCAAGGGCGAGCCGGCGGTCGACTTCGAGCGCCTGCGCGAGATCTTCCCCGAGGCGTTCGAGCGCGTCTGGCACGGCGACGTCGAAGACGACGGCTTCAACCGGCTGGTGGTGCGCGCCGGCCTCGCCTGGCACGAGGTCGTGGTGCTGCGCGCCTACGCCAAGTTCCTGCGCCAGGCGCGCTCGGCCTTCAGCCAGGCGTACATGCAGGAGACGCTCGCCAGCAGCCCGATTCTCGCCCGGCTCCTGGTGGAGCTCTTCACCGTGCGCTTCGACCCGGACCGGCGCGACGGAGTGGAGGAGCGGCTCTCGGCCGTCCAGCACCGCCTCCAGGAGGCCCTGACCGCGGTCAAGAGCCTGGACGAGGACCGGATCTTCCGGCGCTTCCTGAACCTGATCCGCAACACCTTGCGCACCAACTACTTCCAGCGCACCCCCGAGGGCGAGCGCAAGCCCTACCTGTCGCTCAAGCTCCGCTCGTCCGAGATCAAGGTGCTGCCGATGCCGCGGCCGCTCTACGAGATCTTCGTCTACTCGCCGCGCACCGAGGCGGTCCACCTGCGGGGCGGCAAGGTGGCGCGCGGCGGCGTGCGCTGGTCCGACCGCCGGGAGGACTTCCGCACCGAGATCCTCGGGCTGATGAAGGCCCAGATGGTGAAGAACGCCGTGATCGTGCCGGTCGGGGCGAAGGGCGGGTTCGTGCTCAAGCAGGCGCCCGCCGGCGGCGATCGGGAAGCCCTCCTGGCCGAAGGGATCGCCTGCTACCAGACGATGATCCGCGGCCTCCTCGACCTGACCGACAACCTGGTCGACGGCCGGGTCGTGGCCCCCGAGCGGGTGGTGCGGGTGGACGGCGACGATCCCTACCTGGTGGTCGCGGCGGACAAGGGGACCGCCAAGTTCTCCGACATCGCGAACCGGCTGGCCGCCGAGTACGGCTTCTGGCTCGGCGACGCCTTCGCCTCGGGGGGCTCGGCGGGCTACGACCACAAGGCGATGGGGATCACCGCCAAGGGCGCCTGGGTGGCGGTCGAGCGCCATTTCCGCGAGCTCGGGGTCGACATCCGGCACGAGCCCTTCAGCGTGGTCGGGGTCGGCGACATGTCGGGCGACGTGTTCGGCAACGGCATGCTCCTCTCCGAGCACATCCGCATGGTCGCCGCCTTCAACCACCTCCACGTGTTCATCGACCCGAACCCGGATCCGGCCGCCTCCTTCGCCGAGCGCCAGCGGCTCTTCTCGCTCGCGCGCTCGAGCTGGGACGACTACGACCGCAGCAAAGTCTCGGCGGGCGGCGGAGTGTTCGACCGCTCGGCCAAGGCGCTCGACCTGTCGCCCGAGATCCGCGAGATGCTCGGCCTCAAGGAGGAATCGGTGTCGCCGGCGCGGCTGATCCAGGCCCTGCTCGCCCACCGCGTGGACCTGCTCTGGTTCGGCGGCATCGGCACCTTCGTCAAGGCCTCCGACGAGACCGACAGCCGGGTCGGAGACCGGGCGAACGACGACGTGCGGATCGACGCCTCGGCGCTGCGCTGCCGGGTGGTGGGCGAGGGGGCCAACCTCGGGATCACCCAGCGCGGCCGGATCGAGTTCGCGCGCTCGGGCGGCAAGATCAACACCGACGCGATCGACAACTCGGCGGGGGTCGACACCTCGGACCACGAGGTGAACATCAAGGTCCTGCTGGGCGACGTCGTCACCCGCGGCGACCTCGCTCTCGAGGCGCGCAACACCCTGCTCGAGACGATGAGCGACGAGGTGAGCGCCCTGGTGCTCCGCGACAACTACCTCCAGACCCAGGCGATCTCGGTCACCGAAGCCCAGGGGGCCTCCCTGCTCGACGCGCAGCAGCGCATGATGCGCGTGCTCGAGCGCTCGGGCCGGCTCGACCGCGCGCTCGAGTGGCTGCCCGACGACGAGGAGCTCGCCGAGCGCCAGGCTTCGGCCGCCGGGCTCACCCGCCCGGAGATCGCGGTGCTCCTCGCCTACAGCAAGATCTCGCTCTACGGCGACCTGCTGCAGTCGACCCTGCTCGACGACCCCCTGCTCGCCGAGGACCTGGTGCTCTACTTCCCGCGGCCGTTGCGCCGGAAGTACCGGCGGGCGATCGAGCAGCACCGGCTGCGCCGCGAGATCATCGCGACCTACGTCACCAACAGCATGGTGAACCGGGTCGGCCCGACCTTCGTCACCGACATCGTGAGCGAGACGGGCGCCCAGCCGGCGGACGTGGCGCGCGCTTACACGGTCGCCCGCGAGTCCTTCGACCTGCGCTCGATCTGGGCCGAGATCGAGGCCCTGGACAACCGGGTGCCGGCCGACGTCCAGCTGCGGATGACGGTCGCTGCGGGCCGCCTGGTCGAGCGCGTGACCCTCTGGTTCCTGCGCTATGCCGAGTCGCCGCTCGACATCAGCGCCTGTACCCGCGAGTTCGCGCCGGCGGTCGGGACCTTGCTCGAGCACCTCGAGGAGCTCCTGTCGCGGGCCGAGCTGGCGGAGCTGCGACGGCGGGAAAAGAGCTTCACGCGCGACGGCGTGCCCGCCGAGCTCGCCCGGCGCGTCGCGGCCCTCTCCGACCTGGCGGCGGCGTGCGACATCTGGACCCTGGCGCGGAGCGGCGGCCGCGCGGTCGAGGAAGTGGGGCGGATCTACTTCGCCCTGGGCGACCGCTTCCGGCTCGACTGGCTGCGCGACCTCGCCGGCCGCCTGGCCGCCGACGGCCGCTGGCAGAAGGCCGCGGTGACCGCCGTGGTCGACGACCTCTTCGTCCACCAGGGCGCGCTCACCCGGCAGGTGCTGGAGGGGGAGGGGAGCAACGGCGGCGCCCGCAAGGTGGTCGAGAGCTGGGCCCGCCGGCGGCCGGAGGCGACCTCCCGGACCGACGACGTGCTACGCGAGATCCGGGCCGCCAAGGCCCCCGACCTGGCGATGCTGATGGTCGCCGACGACCAGCTTCGGCGCCTGGTGGCGGAAGGGGAAGAGGGCGTAGGGAAGGGATAGGAGCGGGACGATACGGAAAGGGAGAGGCGATGAGCGCGAAGACGACGAGAGGATGTGGAGCCGTGGTGGCCCTGGCCCTGGTGGCGGCTCTGGCCGCGCCGGCGGCGCGGGCGGCCGGCGAGGGGACCCACGAGGCGAGCGAGGAGGGGCCGGCGGTGGGCTCGGTGGCGCCGGACTTCACGCTGCACGGCGCCGGCGGGGAGGAGGTTCACCTGGCCTCTTTCCGGGGCGAGCGGCCGGTGGTGCTGATCTTCTTCCGCGGCACCTGGTGACCGTTCTGCCGCACGCAGCTCGTGCAGCTGCAATCGCATCTGGGAGAGATCGAAGCACTGGGCGCTCGGGTCCTGGTGGTGGCGAACGACGACCCGGGCAAGCTTGCCGCCTTCCGCGAGGCGAACGGCCTCGGCTTCCCCCTGCTGGTCGATCCGGGGGGCGAGGTGATCGAGCGCTACGGCATCCGCAACGAGAAGGTCACCGACCGCGTCCTGCCCGATCCGACCGCCCTGGTGCTCGACCGGCAAGGCCGGGTGCGCTACAAGCGAGTCGACGTCGACTACACGGTCCGCCCGCCGGCGGAGGAGCTGGTCGAGGCGCTCGAGAAGCTCACCGGGCGCTGACGGCGGCCGGCCGCTACGAGGCCCGGGGCCGGCGGTCCGGGAGAAACGGCAGCTCCTTGCGCACCCGGCGCACCCGCTCCGGGTCGAGGTCGGCGAGCAGCAGGCTCTCGCCGCCCGCCGCCGATGCGAGCACCTCGCCGGTCGGGTCGATGATCCGGCTGTCGCCCACGTACTCGAGCCCGCCGCCTTCGCCGACGCGGTTCACTCCCACGACGTAGGCCTGGTTCTCGATCGCCCGGGCGCGCAGCAGCGTGGTCCAGTGGTGGCGCCGGGCGATCGGCCAGTTGGCGACCACCAGGTAGGCGTCGGTCTCCTCGGCGGCGTCCCAGAACAGGTCGGCGAAGCGCAGGTCGTAGCAGACGAACAGGCTCACGCGCAGGAGCTCGCCGTCGCCGGCGGAGATCTCGACGGTCACCGTCTCGGAGCCGGCGTCGAACGCCTTGTCCTCGCCGGCGCAGGAGAAGGGCCGGATCTTCCTGTAGCGGTGGATCTCGCCGGCCGGCCCGGCGAGGACCAGCGTGTTGTGGGGGCGCGCCTTCTTCGCCGCCTCCGGGGGCAGCTCCGGCACCGAGCCGGCGAGCCAGAGGCCGTGCTCGGCGGCGCGCTCGCGCAGGAAGCGCACCGAGGGTCCGTCGTACGGCTCCTGGGTGAGGCGGGTGTTCATGGAGAAGCCGCAGGCGTACATCTCCGGGAGGACCGCGAGCCGGGCGCCGGCGACCGCGGCCGTGCGCAGCCAGGGCTCGAGACGCTCGAAGTTGGCCTGCGGATCCTCCCAGGCGATGTCGGTCTGGAGCGCGGCGACTCTCATCGGGTAAGCCTCCTCACCCTCGTTCGCGATGCCTTCCGTCCCGTGGTGTCTCGCGAGCGTCAGGCATTTCGCAGCTTCCGGAGGCGCCGGATCGCCTCGTCGAGCACCGCGTCGGTCTTGCAGAAGGCGAAGCGGACCAGGTGGCGTCCCGCCTCGGGGTGCAGGTAGAAGGAGGTCGGCGGGATGGCGGCGACGCCGACGGTCTCCGGCAGCATGCGGCAGAACGCGACGTCGTCGTCCCAGCCGAGCGGCCGAATGTCGGCGAGCGCGAAGTAGGTGCCCGCCGGACGGCGGACCCCGAACCCGATCTCCTCGAGCCCGGTGCACAGCCGTTCGCGGCGCGCGCGGTAGGCCTTGGTGAAGCCCGTGAAGTAGGCGTCGTCCGAGGCCAGCGCCTCTGCGACGGCGTACTGGAACGGCGTGCCGTTGCAGAAGGTGATGAACTGGTGAGCGGCGCGCAGGGCCCGGGTGAGCTCCCGCGGCGCGCAGCTCCAGCCGATCTTCCAGCCGGTCAGGCTGAAGGTCTTGCCCGCCGACGAGAGCGTGACCGTGCGCTCGCGCATGCCGGGGAGCGAGGCGGGCGGCAGGTGCTCCCCCTCGTAGACCAGGTGCTCGTAGACCTCGTCGCTGATCAGGATCAGGTCGTGGTGGCGGCAGAGCCCGGCCAGGTGCTCGAGCTCCGGCCGCGACCAGACCTTGCCGGTCGGGTTGTGCGGGGAGTTGAGGAGGATCGCCCGCGTGCGCGGCCCGATCGCCGCTTCGAGCTCCTCCGGGGCGTAGCCGAACGGCCCCTCCGGCGAGCCGGGCCAGTCGTGGAGTGTGACCACCCGCTCACGGGCTCCGGCCATGGCGATCGAGGCCCGGTAGGAGTCGTAGAACGGCTCGAACAGGATCACCTCGTCGCCGGGATCGCAGAGCGCCTGGAGGGAGGCGAAGATCGCCTCGGTGGCGCCGGCGTAGACGGTGATCTCGTCGGCGTCGTAGGCGAGGCCCCAGAACCGATCCTGGTGGCGCGAGATCGCCGCCGAGAGCTCCGGCACGCCGCCGGTCGGGCAGTACTGGTTCCGGCCTTCGCGAATCGCTTCGACCGCGGCTTCCGTGATCGCCTCCGGGCCGTCGAAATCGGGAAATCCCTGGCCCAGGTTGACCGCTCCGTGACGCCGGGCGAGGGCCGTCATCTCGGCGAAGATCGTGGTGCCGAAGCCCTCGATCCGCCGCGCCCCCAGCCGGGCCGGCGTGGCGCTCGGCGCGCTCATCCCTCCCAGTCCCAGAAGTAGTCGGCGTTGGTCAGGTCCTCGCCCTCGGGCTCGGCGGGTTCGAGGTCTCCGGCCGCCACCAGCTCGCCCCGGGCCGCCGCCAGCGTGTCCTCGAGCTCCCGGATCTCTCCCAGCCAGTAGGTCTCGGTGCCGAACTCGGAAAAGGCGCGGGGGAAGAAGGGGTCGTGCCAGCGCCGGGCGATCCAGGTGCTGTAGTGGACGATCCGCAGGCCGCGCAGCGGCTCGATCAGGCGCAGGCTGGAGCGGTCGAACTCCCGGAAGCGCTCGTAGCCCTCGACGAAGAGCTCGCGCAGCCGGCGGGTCTCGTCGTCGCGGCCGGGAAGGCAGAGCCAGAGGTCCTGGACCGGCGGGCCGATGACCATGTCGTCGAAGTCCAGCACCCGGAGCACGCCGTCGCGCACCAGGAGGTTCGAGCGGTGGAGGTCGCCGTGGATCCGGATCGTCTCGGTGTCCGCCGCGAGCTGGTCGTAGAGGTCGGCGATCTCGCGCGCGGCGGTGGCGTAGCGTCCGGCGAGGTGGGGAGGTACGGTCCGGTGCTCCGCCAGCCAGGCGAGCTCGCCGCGGACGAAGGTGTCGCCGTCGAGCCGCGGCCGTTCCGGGGCGGGCTCGCGCGCCCCGACGGCGTGGATGCGCCCGGCGAGCATCCCCGCTCGCGGCGCGAGCTCGTCGTCGATCTCGTCCGGGGCACGGCCGCCGCGGCGGTCCGAGAGGGCGTAGAAGACGCCTTCGATCGCCCGCAGGGTGCCGCCGCCCGGGAACTCGCGGAAGGTGCAGACCGGGATCTCGTCGTCGTCGAGCTGAGCGAGGAAGCGGTGCTCGGCGAGGATCTGCTCGGCGCTCCAGCGCTGGGGCCGGTAGAACTTCGCGATCACCCGGGTGCGGTCGGCGAGCTCGACCTCGTAGACCCGGTTCTCGTAGGCGTTCAGGGGGTAGCAGACCGGGTTGGTGGCGAGCCCGGCCCCCTCGACCGCCTCGAGGACGCGGTCGGGGGTGATCTCGAGAAAGAGGTCGGTGGCGGCGTGGCTCATCCGGGGAAATGTAGCACCCCGGCTCGCCTCCTCCTCATGGCCCCGGTCGCGGCGCCTGCGGCCAGGGGCGGGAGACGACGCAGGCGTTGATGCCGCCGACTCCCATCGAGAGCTTGCCGACGGGACCGGACGGTGCGTCGCACGGAGCGTCGAACACGAAACGCCCGTGAAGCCGGGAGATCTCCGGATTGAGCTCCTCCTGGGCCAGCGGCGTGGGGAAGAGCCGGCCGCGCGCGTAGCCCAGGTACTGGGCGGTCAGCTCCCAGCCGCCGGCGGCCGACATGCCGTGACCGTGGATCCCCTTGCGGGCGGTGATCAGGAGCGGCGCCTGGACGACGCTCTTGAGCGTCTCGACCTCGGTGTAGTCGCCGGGGGTGGCGGTGGCGTGGAGGTCCCAGCCGCCGAGGGCCGACGGGTCGACACCGGCCTCGGCGAGCGCCGCCCGCAGGGCCGCCGAGGGCCCCTCGGCGGAGGGCGTGATGATGTGGTCGGCGTCGGACGTCACGCCGACCGCCAGGGGCTCGAGGCCGAGGGGCCGGAAGCCCCGGGCGGTCATGTGATCGTAGTCGCCGAGGATCCAGACCGCCGATCCTCCGGCCACGTGGGTGCCGCGCAGCTCGGAGAGCGGCTTCGAGACGGCGGCGTCGGCGGAGATCACCCGCGCGCCGTAGAAGCCGCCGACGATGAGCGGGTGGGGGGGCGGGTCGGTGGCGCCAACGACCACCGCCTTGGCCCGGCCGGCGCGGATCGCGTCCATCGCCAGCTTGAGGGCGACGCCGAAGGTGGAGCAGGCGGCGACCGGAGCGAAGGTCATGCCGGTGATCTGGCCGAGCATCGAGACCTGGGCGGCCGGGATGTTGGCGATGTTCCAGACGAGGTTGGCCGAAACCGCCCGCCAGGGCGGCTCCGGAGCCCGCCACTTCTGCTGCAGGCGCGCGTAGCGCCGGCGCTTCGCCTTCATGACCGCCATCTTGGCCGACTGCACCGAGCCCTCGACCTTGAGCCCTTCGACCTCCCGGAGCTCGTCGAGGTAGGCGGCGAGCCGGTCCGAGAGCCCGGCCCAGAAGTGCCACCAGCGCTCTTCGGCGGCCTCGCGGTCCGCGGCGTCGACCCGCTCGGGATCCGGCGGCGCGCCGAGCTCCGCCGCGCGTTGGCCCCGGTGCTTCGCCGGGAGCGCCAGGTACTCGGCCATCGCCGAGTTGCGCTCCGGCTCGGCCCAGAAGCGGTCCCAGCGGCGTTGCGAGCGATGCAGCGCCACGCTCTCGCGGTGCAGCGTCGGCAGGCAGCCGAGGCCGGTCCCGATGTAGACGTGCGCCGCGGTGCCGAGCTCCTGGAGCTCCTGCTCGATCCCCGGGTTCTGGCCGAGCGCCTGGATGAAGCTGCCGATGGCGAACTGGACCGTCGGGTCCATCTTCTCGGCGAGCTGGGGGAACCGGTTGGGCGGGAAGCGCGCGTCGATCCAGGGCTTGTAGCGCTCGAAGTCGAAGCTCGGCCGGCCGACCAGGAAGGTGTCCGGGCCGAAGCCGTTGAACGGCTCGAGCCAGGTCCCGGCCGTCTCGAGGTTGGTGGCGAAGGCGTCGACGTCGGGGCTCTTCGGGGCGACGATCCCCCAACCGAAGATGCCGATGCGTGTCAAGCGTGAGTCTCCAGGCGGGACGTCCGAGGTCCGGGACATTGTGGCACACGGCCGGGGACGGGCATTCAGGAGCTCGGCAGCTCGACGCCCAGCTCGCGGAGCTGGCGCTCGGCCTGCTCGGCCCAGCCGCGGTTGGCGGCCGGGCTGGCCGGGCTGGGATGGAGGACGGTTCCGACCTCGACCTCCGTCTCTTCGAGCGCCCGCTTCGCCCGCTCCTCGGCGAAGCGGCCGACGCCGACGACGAGGCGCGGCCGGAGGAGCTCGACCACCTCGCGCAGAGCCCGGTCGCAGGCTTCGAAGACCGGGTCCGCCTCGGCGCCGGGCAGCTTGTCCGGCGTGCGGTTGCGCCCGCCCTCCTCGAGGAAGAGCAGAGGACAGTAGTTCCAGACGAAAAAGCGCTCGAAGAAGCGCTCGGGGGTGCCGAAGCGGTCCCGGGCCCAGCCCCAGAGCCGGCTCCCGCTCACCTCGCTGCGCGGACAGTCGAAGCCCTCGACCGGGCGCTTCGGATGCTCGGGGGCCGGCTTGCCGACCGCACCGTAGATCCCGAGCCAGTCGCGGACCAGCGCGACCTCGCCGAACGGGACGCCGGTCTGCGCCATGCCCCACGGACCGGGGTTCATACCCAGGAGCAGCGCCTCCTTGGGCGCGCCTCCGAAGCGCTCGAGGTAGCGGTGGTGGGGCTCCCGGGCGTAGAGGAGCGGCTCGTAGACCCGGGTCACCGGGGGGCCGAACTCGAGGGGCCGGAGGGCGTCGGCCAGGCGGTCGGCGACGGCGGTGAGCGGCGAAGCCATGAGCTTCGCTACGCTCCCGCCTCGAGGAGCCTCCGCAGGGCCCGCCGAACGCGGTGCGCCTGCTCCGATCCGCCGTCGCGAAAGGCGATGCCGCACGCCTCTCCCTGACGCCACGCGACCTTGCCCTCGAGATCGAGGAGCCGGTCGCCTCCGGGCAGGGTGAGGTGGAAGCGGACGGTCCGTCCCGGCCGCCACGACCCGGGCAGGCCGCGGAAGGAGGCGCCGCCCTGGGAGAGGTTCTCGAGCCGCGCGGACAGAGGCTCGGCGCCTTCGATCTCGACTTCGACCGGGGTGTCGACCCGGGTCCGCACCTCCTTGCGTCCGGAGAGCTGGACGGCGGACGCCACGTTGTGGCCATGCCGCCGGATGATCGCCGTCCGGATCTTGACCGCGAGGAGCGGCCGCTCCTTGAGCAGGGAGATCAGGTCTTCCTTGCGCACCTGGAGCAGGCGGGCCGCCTCGGAAACCACCGCGGTCGCCGAGCGCCGGCCGTCATCGAGAAGTCCCATCTCGCCGAAGTATCCGCCCGGACCCAGGAGGGCGAGGCGCTGCACCGGCTGGCCGACCGCCTCGCGCACGATACTCACGGCGCCCGACTCGACGACGTAGAGGCCGTCCGCCGCATCGCCTTCGCGGAACACGCGCTCGCCGGCCCCCAGCCGGAGCAGGGAGCAGCGGACCGCGAGGAGGGAGAAGCTCGTCCGCGGCGAGGTTCTCGAACAGCGGCACCGCCCGGAGAGCGGCGACGCCCGGAGGCTCGAGCCCGAGGAGAGGGGGTCCGGTGGGTTCGATCGGCGGAGTCAACGGCCGGCCTTAGCGGTCGTACAGCGCGTCCGTTCTGGCGGCCATGATGAAGTCGTTCTCGTGCAACCCGCGGATGGCGTGGGTCCACCAGACGACGGTGACCTTGCCCCAGGTGGTGATCAGCACGGGGTGGTGCCCCTGCGCCTCGGCCTCGGCGCCCACCGCGTCGGTGAGCGCGAGAGCGGACGCGAAGTCCGGGAAGCTCGAAGGTGCGCCGGAGCTTGTGGACCCCGTCCTCCTCGACCACCTCCCAGTCGGGCACCTGGCGGCGGTACTGCGCGACCTCCTCGGGGGTGGCCTCGGGCACGCCGCCGTGGCAGGGGACACAGGTCTTGACGACGAGCTCGCTCATGGCGTCGGTCTCCTCCGGGTGGGCATCTTACCGCTCGACCCCGGACTTCCGGTTCTTTCCTCGGCCGCCCCTCGGCCGCTCAGCGGCCGCCTCTCGACCTCGGCCGCGCGGGCTGCTACGCGGCGTGGCGTCGGAAGTCGGTCATCAGCTCGGCCAGCGCCTGGACCGAGGCGAGCTCGACCGCGTTGTAGATCGAAGCGCGGATGCCGCCCACCGATCGGTGGCCCTTGAGGCCGGTCATCCCGGCTCGTCCGGCCTCCTCGAGGAAGCGCCGTTCGAGCTCCTCGGAGGGCAGCCGGAAGCTCACGTTCATCCGCGAGCGGCTGTCGGGCCGGGCGTGGCCGCGGTAGAAGCCCTCGGACTCGTCGATCACCCGGTAGAGGAGGCCGGCCTTCTCCTCGTTGCGCGCGGCCGCGGCCGGCACGCCGCCGCGGGCGAGGAGGTGGCGGGCCACCAGGCCGACGACGTAGATGGCGAAGACCGGCGGCGTGTTGAGCAGAGAGTCCTTGTCCGCGACCAGCCGGTAGCTCAGGGTGTCCGGGATCTCCGCCGGACTGCGCTCGAGCAGGTCGCGCCGGATCACCACCACGGTCACCCCCGCCGGCCCCAGGTTCTTCTGGGCCCCGGCGTAGATCAGGGCGAAGCGGGAGAGGTCGAGCGGCCGGCTCAGGATGTCGGACGACATGTCGCAGACCAGGGGAATGGCGCCGGACGCCGGCGGCGCCGGGTACTGGGTACCGAAGATCGTGTTGTTGCTGGTGTAGTGGAGGTAGGCCGCCTCCGGGTCGACCTCGAAGTCGGCCGGCCCCGGGACCCGGTCGTGGCTGGTCGCCGCGCTCGACCAGGCGATGCGCCCGGTGCCGCGCTTGTCCGCCTCGGCGGCCGCCATCTCGGCCCACCGCCCGGTCACCAGGTAGTCCGCGGAGCCGCCGGCGGGCAGGAGATTCCAGGGGACGGCGGCGAACTGGGTGCGCGCGCCGCCGCTCATGAACAGGACCTCGTGATCGGCGCCGCCGCCGAGGAGCTCGCGCAGCGCGCCGACGGTTCCCCGCTGGACCTCGCCGTAGGCGGCGCCCCGGTGGCTGCTCTCGAGGATCGACATGCCGGTGCCGCGAAAGTCGAGCAGCTCGCGCTGCACCTCTTCGAGCACCGGCAGCGGCAGGGCCGCCGGCCCGGCCCCGAAGTTGTGGACGCGCCGTGGCCGCACGGCCGCGAGCGGATCAGAAGGGGATGTCGTCATCGTCGTCGCCGCCCCCGCCCGTGCTCCCGCCACCACCACCGCTGCCACCGCTGCCGCCGCTGCCGCCGCCGTAGGACGAGTCGTCGTACTCGGGGTAGCCGCCGCCTCCGCCGCCTCCGCTGCCGCCGGAGCGGCCGCCGAGCATCTGGAAGTTCTCGGCCACGACCTCCGTGCGGTAGCGCTTCTCGCCGGTGTTGCGATCGTCCCAGGACCGCGTCTGGATGCGGCCTTCGACGAAGACTTGCTTGCCCTTGGTCAGGTACTGGCCGGCGATCTCCGCCAGGCGCGCGAAGCAGACGACGTTGTGCCACTCCGTCTGTTCCTGGAGCTGGCCGTCGCGGTCCTTCCACTTGCGGGAGGTGGCGACGGGGAAGTTGGCGACGGGCTGGCCGGAGGAGGTCGAGCGGACCTCCGGGTCGCGGCCCAGATTGCCGAGGAGAAAGACCTTGTTCACCATGAGGGGGGTCTCCTGAGATTGGTTCTAGAAGGTCGAAGACGGTATCACAGCGCCATGGCTCCGAGCCGCGCGCCTGGTAGTCTCCGGGCGTCTTCAGCTGCATTCATTCGAACCAGGACGGAATCGGTGCGTCTCATCTTGCAGCGGGTCTCCCGGGCCGCCGTGCGCGTGGCGGGCGAGGAGGTGGCGCGAATCGGGCCCGGAGTGCTCGTGCTGGCCGGCGTCGAGCGAGGCGACGGGGCCGGGCAGGTCGCCGCCGCGGTCGCCAAGCTCGCGCATCTGCGGCTGTTCGAGGACTCCGAGGGCCGGATGAACCGAAGCCCGGCCGAAGCGGGAGCCGAGTTCCTGGTGGTCTCGCAGTTCACCCTCGCGGGCTCCCCGCTCTCCCGGGGCCGGCGTCCGTCGTTCGACGCGGCGGCCCCGCCCGGCCTCGCGGAGCCGGCGATCGAAGAGCTGGTCCGGGGTCTGCGGGACGCGGGTTACCGGGTGGCGACCGGGAGGTTCGGGGCGCGGATGGAGATCGAGCTGGTCAATGACGGGCCGGTGACCTTCGTGCTCGAGACCTGAGAGCTTGTGAATGAATCGCCGACCTGCTCCGGGCGCCCCCGAATCACCGCTCGCGGCGTGACGCCTCCTCGACGTAGGCCCCGCTACGCCTGCGTCGGCGCGCCTTGCGAGCGGCGCCCCGACCACCGCGCTCCGCGCGGCGGTGCCCGCGCCCTCGCGACGGCCGGAGCTTCATTCACAAGCTCTGAGCCGGGAGCGAGGCCCGGAGGAGCGGCGCCGAGGCGCCCGGCGCGACCTCGACCTGCTCGACCGGCACCGGCATGAACGACAGGAGGAAGATGGCGACGGCCGCCCAGGCCATCCGACGCCGCCCTCGGCCGAGCGGGCGGCTCTCGTCCTCGACCGGCGGGTGCTGGAGGCCCAGCAACAGGGTCACGACGCACCAGAAGAGCCAGCCGATCCAGACGAACAGCGCGGTCGCGAGCAGCGCCAGCCAGAGGCCGAGCGCCAGGCGGCGCTGCGTTCGCCCCAGGGCGGCGTAGAGGACGTGGCCGCCGTCGAGCTGCGCGAGAGGGATCAAGTTCAGGGCGGTCGCCAGGAGGCCGAACCAGGCGGCGAGCGCGAACGGGTGGAGCTGCAGGACCTGGCCGCTGCCGAGGGGGCCGTGGAAGAGGCGCGCGAGGCCGATCACCGCGAGGCTGTGGCCCGGGACGAGCAGGGTGACGGCCTCGCCCGGCGAGGCGGTGACCTCCGACAGCGGGATCGGCCGCGACCAGGCGACGCCGGCGACCAGGAAGGGGAGGAGGGCGACGAAGCCGGCGACCGGTCCGGCGATCCCGACGTCGAAGAGCTCCCGCTTCGAGCGGATCGGCACCTTGATCTTGATGAACGCCCCGAGCGTGCCGACGCCGAGAGGGAAGGGCAGGAAGTAGGGCAGGGTGGCCGGCAGACGGTAGCGCCGGCAGGTCAGGTAGTGGCCGAGCTCGTGGCAGAGCAGGATGAAGAGAGCCGGCACCGAGAACGAGAGCCCGAGGTGCAGCAGGGACGGATCGCTCCAGACGCGGGCCGCGGTCCGCGGCAGCAGGAGCAGCGGCAGGTCGGTCGTCTCCTGGGTGCTGGTGTAGAGCACCCAGACCGCGCCCATGGTCGTCGTGGTCAGGAAGGTGAGGACGAGCAGCGCGCCGGCCAGGAACCAGCGCGGTCTAGAGATTCTTGAGCTCCTTGCCCGGCTTGAAGCGCACGGTCTTGCCCGGCGCGATGGCGACCTCGACGCCGGTCTTCGGGTTCCGGCCGACGCCCTTCTTGCGGTCCCGGACCTGGAACACGCCGAAGCCCC
The DNA here is from genome assembly GCA_963837945.1 of uncultured Acidobacteriota bacterium. Lineage (GTDB taxonomy): Bacteria > Acidobacteriota > Thermoanaerobaculia > Multivoradales > DATKCC01 > CAVUBL01. The sequence goes on along the minus strand of CAWIQD010000003.1, from coordinate 347,929 downwards.
GGAAGCCGATCCGCTTGCCCTCCGAGAGGGCGTTCTTCATCGCGTCCAGGATGGTGTCGACGGCCACCGCCGCCTTCACCCGTGGGACCTCGGAGATGTCCGCGACTCGGGTCACGATATCCGCTTTGATCATGCGCTCTCCAAAAAACGGCGGCAGTGTAGAACCGGTTTCGACCGGTGTCAACGCGGCTTAGTCCTTTTTCTTCCGCAAGATACAACGCTCGTAGGCATCGGCGGCAACGTGCGCGAGGTGGAGCAGGGACTCGAGATCGATCTTGCCCAGGCCCTCCTGGCCGCGGTCCAGGAAGACGACGGTGACCAGCCGGCCCCGGATCCGCACCGGCAGCAGCAGGCATTCCTTCGGAAGCGTGCCGCCCCAACACCGGGAGAGGGTCTTGTGGACCGCCATCGGCGGGAGCGGCCCGAGGTAGAAGCTGCCCGACTGGCGCAGGTTCAGGAAGCTCGACGGCTGGCTGAAGTCGGCGGAGAACTCCGCCAGGCACTCCTCGTCGACCCCCGCGCCGGCACCGTGCCAGCCCACGACCCGGTCGCGGAGCACCTTGAACAGGGCGACCCGCTCGAACCTCTGGCCCAGGAAGGAGAGCAGGGCGTAGGCCACGTCCTCGGGGTCCTCGGTTTCGGCCAGGCGGGCCTCGACGGCGGTGGTCGAGATCGGCAGCGGCGGCGCTCCGACCGGCACCGGGCGGGTGTCGTCGTTGTCGTCCTCCGGGGACTGGGCGGGCGTCGCCGCATGCCGCTGTGCGAGGTCGCGGCGCTCCGCCGGGCTGAGGGTGATGGTGCAGCTCGCGGCGCCGTGACGGCCGGCGCAGCGGCGCCGGACGGGAGGGCGTCGGGGGCGCCTGGGCCGGGGGCGGCGCGGCCGTCCGAGCGCCGGTCGTGGCCGCGCTCGGCGGGGCGGCGGCCGCGCCGGCGGGCGGCGAGGTCGAGCGGACGGCGGCGGCCTCCTCCGCGAAGAGCGCGGCTTCGGGGTGCTCCCAGAGGCTGCGGGTGCCGGCGCCGGCCGGGCCGCCCGAGGCGGCGCTGCGAACCTCTTCCTGCCGCCACAGGTAGCGTGCCCGGTCGAGTCGTTCGGCCAGGGTCGCGAGCCGCGACGGACACTCCTCGCCGTAGTACCGATCGAGAGCCTGAGCGAGGCGGACCTCGGTGGCGATGAACGGCTGAATCCGCTTGCCGAGCGCGAAGGCGAGCTCGTCCTGGCAGTTGAGGTCGCGGGGATCGAGCAGCGCCACGTAGACCTGGGTGGCGAACGAGCGGAACGGGACCGCCCGGCAGCGGAGCGCGAGCTTGGCGGGCAACGCCCCGATCACCTCCGCGGGCACGTCGCGCAGGTCCTCTACCCCCACCGCGCTGATCCGGTGCTGCTCGGACAGGGCCTTGAGCAAGAGGTCCTCGCTGATCGCGTTGTTCTCCAGCAGACAGGTGCCCAGGCGGCCGCCGGCCGCGCGTTGGGTGGCGAGCGCGCGGTCCACGTCCCGCGGCGAGGCCCAGCCGTGTTGAACCAGGAGCTGTCCGAGCTTCGGCATGTCGGGTTTCGGGGAGTGTCCTCGTAAATCTCTGTTGCGCCGAGGGTTACCGGGCGTCAGGTCATTATAGGTAGGGCCCGTGAGCTTGTAAAGCGCCATCGGAGCGGGTATCGTGAGCCGATGAAGGCGTCCGTCTCCTCTCCGCGATCCCCGCTGCTCGGCCTGCTGGCGGTGCTCGCCACCCTGGTCGCCGTGGCGCCGGCCGCCGGCTCCCAGGCGCCGGCCGCCTCGCCCGAGGCCCAGGCGCCGCAGGCCGCGGCTCCGGGCTCTGCCGCGGAGGCGGCCTACCAGTTCTCGATCGCCAAGATGCTGGTCGACGAAGGGGACTACCGCGCCGCCGAGAGCGCCTTCGAGAGCGCCCTCCAGCTCGATCCGGGCGCCGCCTACGTGCGCATCGAGTACGCCGAGTTCCTGGCCCGGCTGGGACGCTTCGGCCGCACTCACGAGGCCCGCCTCGAGCGCCTGAAAGAGGCCGTCGAGCAGGCCGCGATGGCGCAGCGCGCCCTGCCCGGGAACGTCGACGCCCTGCGCGCCGTCGCCACCGCCAACCTGGCGCTGGGCGGCGAAGTGCCGGACGACCCCGGGCCGATGGCGGCGGCGGTCGCGGCGTTCGAGACCCTGCGCACCGCGGACCCGGGGGACGTGCGCTCCCTGCTCTCGCTCGGCCAGATCTACCTGCGCCGCGGAGAGCCCAAGGCGGCGGCCGAGGTCTTCGAGGAGATCGTCGCCGAGACGCCGGGGTATCGGCCGGTCTACCGCCTGCTCGCCGAGTCCCTGATGCAATCGAACCAGATGGACAAGGCGGCGGGCGCCTTGCGCGAGGTGCTCACCACCGAGCCCGACTCCGAGGCCGCGCGGCTCGCCCTCGCCGAGATCCTCGCCGACCGAGGCGACCACAAGGAGGCGGCCCAGGTCCTGCGCGAGGCGCCGGAACCGCTGGAGAGCGTCGACGCCCGGACCCGCCTGGCGACCGAGCTCTATCTGTCGGGCGACCTCGACGGCGCCCTGCGGGAGCTCGACGGCCTGACGAAGACGGTCCCGGACAGTCGCTACGTGAGCCTTCTCCGCGGCCTGGTGCTGAGCGCCCAGGCGCGCAACGAGGAGGCGCTCGAGACGCTCGAGCCGCTTCTCGGAGGGGGCCCCGGAGACGCCGACCTGGCGATCACCGTGAGCCAGCTCCTGGTCCGTCAGCAGCGCGAGGCCGAGGCGGTGAAGACCCTGACCTCGACCGTGCAGCGATTGGAGAAGGAGGGGCCCGCCGACGAGGCGCGCCAGGTGCGCCTGGCGCTCGCCCGCCTCTATGCCAGCCTCGAGCGCTGGAGCGACGTCGAGACGACGCTCGCCCCGCTCCTCGCCGAAGCACAGCCCGGCGAGGAGGGCCGCGAGGCGATGCTTCTCTACGCCGACGCCCTGGTCGAGCTGCGCCGGGGGGACGAGGCGCTCGAGCGGCTCAACGCCTGGCAGGCCCAGGACGACGATCCGGCGGTCGTGGGCAAGCGCGCCGAGGTCCTCGCGCGGACCGGGCACGTGCCCGAGGCGGTCGCGGTGCTCGACGGCCTCGACCCGAAGGAGGCCCCCGACGCCTTTCTCGAGAGCGTCCAGGGACTCGAGCGGGCCGAGCGCTACGAGCAGAGCCTGGCGCCGCTCGAACGGTTCCTCGCGGTCCACCCCGACTCGACCGAGGCCCGATTCCTCCTGGGCACCGCGCAGGAGCGAGCCGACCACCGCGACCAGGCGGTGGCGACCTTCTCGGCCCTGATCGCCGACCAGCCGGACTTCCACCCGGCTCTCAACTACCTCGGCTACATGTGGATCGAGAAGGGCCAGAACCTCGACCGCGCGATCGACATGGTCCGGCGGGCGGTGGCCCTCGACCCGGACAACGGGGCCTACATCGATTCTCTGGGTTGGGGGTACTTCCAGCTCGGCCAGCTCGACAAGGCGGCCGAGACCCTCGAGCGGGCCACCCGCCTGGTGCGCGACCCGACGGTCTACGAGCACCTGGGCGACACCTATGCCGCGCTCGGCCGGGCCGACGAGGCGCGGCGCGCCTACCGGCGGGCCATGGAGCTCGAGGCCGACGACCCGGCGACGGTGGAGCGCAAGCTGAGCGAGCTCGACCACGCGGCCCGGGACAAGCCCGAGCTCGAGCCCCATCCGTAGACGCCGGTGGTCGCCGGCCGCACCTTCGCGCTCGCCGTGCTGGTCGCCGGCGCCCTGGCCCTGGGATGCTCCGGCGTCCGGCCGCCGGTCGCGGTCCCCGCGGGAGGGGTGGCACCCTGGCTGGTGCCGCCGGCCGCCTACGGCACCCAGCGCCTCTTCCGCCTCCACTACCAGGGCCCGGAGGGCGAGGGCACCCTCCGCCTGATCCTGCGGCTCGCGAGCCCGGAGCGCTACCGGCTGGTGATCGCCGACCGCCTCGGGCGCTCCCTCTTCACCCTCGATGCCGCGCCCACGGGAGGGCTCCTCCTCGACCATCGCGAGGGCCTCGCCTGCCCGCTCGAGGCCGGCGTCGAGATCGAGGGCCTGCCGGTCCACCCCCTCCCCTTCGAGGCCCTGCCGGCGGTGCTGCTGGGACGGCTGCCCGCCGCGCCCGCCCGGGGCCGCCCGGAGCCGGCGGCGGGCGGAGGCCTCGAGTTCCGGGACGCCACGGGCCGGCGCTGGACCGCCGAGGTCGGCGAGCGGGGCGAGGTGCGGAGCTGGACGCTCTGGCAGCAGGGCGAGCCGAGCCTCTGGTGGCGCTCGGACGGAGGTCAGGCGGTTCTCTCCGAGCGTGAGCGGGGCGCGCAGGCGAGCTGGCGGGAGCTGGGCAGCGAGCCGCTCGCCCGGCCTCTCCCTTCCCCGGAGATGCCCGCGGGCTTCGAGCCGGGCGTCTGCGGGACGGCGGCGGAAGCGATTGACAGCCCCCCTGGCGACCTCTAGCATGAGTCTCCGGCGCGTCGAGCGGTCGGGCGGGCCGACCTGTATAATGCGCCGACCGTCGGGCTCCGAGTCGAACCTGGATCGAGGAGAGGCGGACGATGAAAATCACCGAGGTCAAGGTCTTCCCGGTCAGCGAGGAGAAGCTCAAGGCGTTCGTCTCGGTGGTGCTCGACGGCTGCTTCATGGTCAACGACATCAAGGTGATCCGCGGCAAGGACGGCCTGTTCATCAGCATGCCGAGCCGCAAGAAGAAGAACGGTGAGTTCAAGGACGTGGCCCACCCGCTCAACAACGAGACCCGCCTGATGATCGAGGAGCGGGTGCTCGACGAGTACGAGGTGGCGCTGCGGGAGCGAGGAGAGGAGCCGGACGTGGCCCGGCGGCAGCTCAGGGTGGAGGAGGCGACCGCCGCCGCGGCCGGCCCGCTCGCCGCGAGCGGCGCGCCGGCGGTCCCGGTCGAGCAGGCCGCAAGGCCGGTGGCGACGACCCCGGAGGGCGAGGCGACACCGGCCCCCGGTGGTGGGGAGGCGGAGCAGGAGAAGAGCCTGGAGGAGGTCCAGGAGCTCCACTTGCGCGACTCCTTCTGGTCGGTGAGCTAGCCGCGGTCCGGGGTCTCGGTGGGCCTCGGGGGGCTCGCCGCGCTCGAGACGCTGGGGCGTCGCCAAGTGGCAAGGCACGGGACTTTGGATCCCGCATTCGTAGGTTCGAATCCTACCGCCCCAACCAGTATGCCGGTGGGAAGAGATGCTGACAGGCGATCTGCGGCCGGGGCCCGAGAGGGCCGGCCGGCGGCGGACGCGAGACGACCGCGGAGACGGCGTCGGGACACGAGGCCCCGGCGCGGTCTCCTGGTGCGAGGTCACGTGTGTACGGAGAGCTGAAAGTCTTTGGGGGGCGGGCGCATCCGGCCTTGACCGACGAGATGTGCGCCTACCTGAACCTGGCGTGCGGCAGGGTGACGACGTACAACTTCTCCGACGGCGAGATCTTCTGCCAGATCGAGGAGAACGTCCGGGGGTCGGACGTGTTCGTGGTCCAGCCGACCTGCGCGCCGACCAACGAGAACCTGATCGAGCTGCTGATCATGCTCGACGCGTTCAAGCGGTCCTCGGCGGCGCGCGTGACCGCGGTGCTGCCCTACTTCGGCTACGCCCGCCAGGACAAGAAGGACCGCCCGCGGGTACCGATCACCTCCAAGCTGGTGGCGGACCTGATCTCGAAGGCGGGCGCCGACCGGGTCCTCACGATGGACCTCCACGCGGCGCAGATCCAGGGCTTCTTCGACATTCCGGTCGACCACCTCTTCGCCGCTCCCGTGCTCCTCGACGCCGTGCGCGAGCTGGCGATCCCGAACCTGACCATCGTCTCCCCCGACGCCGGCGGGGTGGAGCGCGCGCGGGCCATCGCCAAGCGGCTCGACGTCGGGCTGGCGATCGTCGACAAGCGCCGCACCGGCCCGAACGAGGCCGAGGTGATGAACGTGATCGGCGACGTCGGAGGCCAGAACGCGCTGATCATCGACGACATCATCGACACCGCCGGCACGCTGACCAAGACGGTCGACGCCCTGCTGCGCCAGGGAGCCACGGAGGTGAGGGCCGTCGGGGTCCACGGAGTCCTCTCCGGCCCGGCGCTCGAGCGCCTCCGCGAGTCGCCGGTCACGCAGGTCCTGATCACCAACACCACGCCGATCCAGGAGAAGCTCGAGAGCCTGGAGAAGCTGAGATCCCTGTCGGTCGCCTCGCTCCTGGGCGAGGCGGTGCGACGCATCCACGAGGACAGCTCGGTGAGCTCGTTGTTCGTGTAGCCACCGTCAGAGAGAGAGCCATGAGCGAACAGTTCCACATCGAAGTCCGCACTCGCGAGGCGACGGGCAAGAACTCCAACCGCCGCCTGCGCGCCGCCGACCACATCCCCGCGGTGCTCTACGGCGCCGGCCGGGACACGATTCCGATCACGGTCGAGCGCACCACGATCCAAGAGGTCTTCCGCCACGGCGCGGGGGAGAACACGATCTTCCTGCTCAAGAGGGTGGAGAGCGACCAGCAGCGCCACGCCCGGATCCGCGAGCTGCAGGTGGATCCGGTCAGCCGCGAGGTCCTCCACATCGATTTCCAGCGCGTCCTGATGGACGAGATGATCCGCGTCAACGTGCCGGTGCGGCCCGTCGGCGAGGCCCGGGGCGTCAAGGACCAGGCAGGAGTCCTCGACCTGGTGACCCGCGAGGTCGAGGTCGAGTGCCTGCCCGGAGACATCCCCGAGATGATCCAGGTCGACGTCACGAAGCTCGCCATCGGCGACCACCTGGAGGCCGGGGCGCTGTCCCTGCCCGCGGGCGTCACCCTGCTCGAGGAGCCCGACCGGGTGATCGTCTCGGTGGCCTACGCGGTGCGGATCGAGGAGCCGACGGAAGAGGGCGCGGAGCTCCTGGAGGCGGGCCCGGAAGAGCCGGAGGTCATCCGCCGGGGCCGCGAAGCAGAGGGCGAGGAGGGCGAGGAGGAGGGCTAGCGCCCGCCGCGCCTTTCGCCGCCTGGCCGGCGTCCGCGAGAAGGGTTCTCATCGATGCCTGGAGACCGACAGGACCGGGAGCCGACCGGCCGCGGCCGCCGTGTGGTCGCGGGCCTGGGCAACCCGGGCGAGCGCTACCGCGACAGCCGCCACAACCTGGGTTTCCGGGTGGTGGAACAGCTCGCGCGCCGGCGCGGCGTCCGGATCGGCCGCCTGGAGTGCAACGCCCTGACCGGCGAGGCGGGCGGCCTGCTCCTGGTCCTGCCGCAGACCTACATGAACCGCAGCGGCAACGCCCTACGCTGCCTGGCGGAGAAGGGGCGGCTCGACCCGGAGGACCTCCTGGTGGTCTACGACGAGGTGCACCTGCCCCTGGGCCGCATCCGGCTCCGTCCCGGCGGCAGCCCCGGCGGTCACCGGGGCATGGAGTCGGTGGTCGAGAGCCTGCGCACGCAGAAGGTCGCCCGGTTGCGACTGGGCTGCGCGGGCGACGGCGGGGCTCCGGAAGGCGACGCCTTGGTGGACTACGTCCTCTCGAACTTCCGGCGCCACGAGGAGGCGGCGGTCGAGGAGATGATCGAACGCGCCACGGACGCCTGCGAGACCTGGCTGGACGAAGGCGTCGAGGCGGCGATGAACCGATACAACACCAACTCTCAACCGATGGGGAGCTAGAACCGTGAACTTCCAGACCCTTCTCTACCTGGTGCCGCTGTGCGGCGTCGCCGGGCTGGTCTTCGCCCTGGTGCGCAGCGCCTGGATCAAGCGTCAGGATCCCGGCAGCGAGACCATGGTCAAGATCTCGCAGCACATCCGCGACGGCGCCATGGCCTTCCTGGGGCGCGAGTACCGCGTGCTCGCGATCTTCGTGGTGGTGGTCGCCGCGCTGCTGGCCCTGGCCAACGCCTGGCAGCCCGGCAGCTCGTGGTTGATCGCGGTGTCGGTGGTGACCGGAGCCGTCTGCTCGGCCCTGGCGGGCTTCTTCGGGATGCGCGTGGCGACGTCCGCCAACGTGCGCACCGCCGCCGCCGCGCGCACCGGCCTGAACGGCGCCTTGAAGGTCGCCTTCTCGGGCGGCGCCGTGATGGGCTTTTGCGTCGTCGGCCTCGGGGTCCTCGGGCTCTCGCTCCTCTACCTGCTCTACGGGCGCCTGTTCGACACCGGCAATCCGCAGGCCGACCTGCTGCGCGTGGTGACGGTGCTCTCCGGGTTCTCCTTCGGGGCCAGCTCGATCGCGCTCTTCGCCCGCGTCGGCGGCGGCATCTACACCAAGGCGGCGGACGTCGGCGCCGACCTGGTGGGCAAGGTCGAGGCCGGCATCCCGGAGGACGACCCGCGCAACCCGGCGGTGATCGCCGACAACGTCGGGGACAACGTGGGCGACGTCGCCGGCATGGGAGCCGACCTCTTCGAGTCCTACGTCGGCTCGATCGTCGGCACGCTGGTGCTCGGAGTCAACGCCAGCCACCTGGGCGGCGCCCACTTCACGCCGGAGCTCGTCATCCTGCCGCTGGTGATCGCCGGCCTCGGGATCCTGATCTCGCTCGGCGGCACCTTCCTGGTCCGCACCCGCGAGGGCGGTGATCCGGGCATGGCGCTCCAGACCGGCACCTTCGGCGCGGCCGTGGTGATGCTCGCCGGCATCTGGTTCGTCGCCCACTGGATGCTCCACGGGACCTACGTGCTCGACGACGTCGAGTTCGGCGCCAACGGGGTGTTCATGGCGACCGTCGCCGGGCTGGTCGCGGGGGTCCTGATCGGCGGAATCACCGAGTACTACACCTCCGAGGCCCGCGGGCCGGCGCGCGGCATCGCCAAGGACAGCCAGACCGGCGCGGCGACCAACATCATCGCCGGCCTCGCGGTCGGCATGCGCTCGACCGCTCTGCCGGTGATCGTGCTGGGGGCCGCCATCCTGGTCGCCCACTGGCAGGCGGGGCTCTATGGCATCGCGATCGCCGCGCTCGGCATGCTCTCGACCACCGGCATCCAGCTCGCGGTCGACGCCTACGGGCCGGTGGCGGACAACGCCGGCGGCATCGCGGAGATGAGCCACCTGGGGGCCGAGGTGCGGGCCCGGACCGACAAGCTCGACGCCGTCGGCAACACCACGGCCGCGATCGGCAAGGGCTTCGCCATCGGATCGGCGGCGCTGACCGCGCTCGCCCTGTTCGCCGCGTTCAAGACCACCGTCGGAATCCGCGAGATCGACCTCGGCAACCCGCGGGTGATGGCCGGTCTGTTCGTCGGCGCCATGCTGCCGTTCCTGTTCTCGTCGATGGCCATGCAGGCGGTCGGCCGCGCCGCCTTCCGGATGATCGAGGAGGTCCGGCGCCAGTTCCGGACGATCCCCGGCCTGATGGAGGGCAAGGCCGACGCCGACTACGCCAAGTGCGTCGACATCTCGACCCAGGCCGCGATCCGGGAGATGGTGTTGCCCGGTCTGCTGGCGGTGATCGTGCCGGTGGTGGTCGGCTTCTTCGACATCCAGGCGCTGGCGGGTCTGCTCGCCGGGGTCACCACCTCCGGCGTGATGATGGCGATCTTCATGGCCAACGCCGGCGGCGCCTGGGACAACGCCAAGAAGCACATCGAGGGCGGCGCTTACGGCGGCAAGGGCTCGGACGCCCACAAGGCGGCCGTGGTCGGCGACACCGTGGGCGACCCCTTCAAGGACACCGCGGGCCCGAGCTTGAACATCCTGATCAAGCTCATGTCTGTGGTCGCCCTGGTGATCGCGCCGCTGCTCGCGTCGCTGTAGGCTGCCTCTCCAAGCCCCCTCCCGACCCCCGCACGGCCGGGCGGGGGCGTCCCCTTCCCCCCCGTGGGGAGGGAAGGGGAACGAGGGGATGCGGGGGCATCAGTAGACCCCGGCGGCCGGAATCGATACAATGCGCACCCGAATCGCCGGAGCCGGCGCAGCGCGCCAGTCCGGCCACCACAACCTCTCTGTTCCGCCGACGCCCACCGGGCCGAGGGCGGGACCGAATGGCCAGAGGGAGGCAACACCCGAGCCATGCGTACCTACGAGCTGACGTACATCGTCGACCCCCGTGCCTCCGAGGAGGAGGCCGAGGCGTTGCACGAGGCGGTCAAGAAGCTGGTGAGCGACGGCGGCGCCGAGATCACCCGCGAGGACAACTGGGGCCGCCGCAAGCTGGCGTACCCGATCGACAAGCAGGGCGAAGGCCGCTACATGCTGCTTTACCTCCATGCCGAGTCGGCATTCACCGGCATCCAGGAGCTCGAGCACCGTCTCGAGCAGAGCGACAAGGTCCTGCGCTATCTCACCGTCCGGACCGACGAGGACCTCAAGCGGGCCCACGGCACGGTCACCCCCGAGCTCGCCGCCGGCATCACCGGTGACGAAGAGGCGGCCGAAACCGCCGAGGAGGCCTGATCGTGCCGCGCCCGAACAAGAAGACGTTCTACCGCCGCCGCAAGGTCTGCAAGTTCTGCGCGGACCACATCGAGTACATCGACTACAAGGACATCCGGCTCCTGCAGCAGTTCACGCCGGAGCGGGCGAAGATCCTCCCGCGCCGGATCTCCGGAACCTGCGCCAAGCACCAGCGGATTCTGCAGCAGGCGATCAAACGGGCCCGCCACCTGGCGCTCTTGCCCTTCACCACGGATTAAGGGGGGAGATCGACCATGGAGGTCATACTGCTGAAGGACCAGCGGAGCCTGGGCAAGCGCGGCGAGATCGTCGAGGTCAAGCCGGGCTACGCCCGCAACTTCCTGCTGCCCCAGGGGCTGGCGCTCGAGGCGGAGCTCGGGCAACCTCAAGCTGTTCGAGCAGCAGCGGGCCCGGATCGAGGCCGAGCACGCCAAGGAGCGCGACGCCGCCGAGGCGGTGGCCGAGGCGATCCAGGGCGCGCGCGTGATCCTGCACAAGCGGGCGAGCGACGCGCAGACCCTCTACGGCTCGGTGACCGCGACCGAGATCGCCGACGCCCTGCGGAAGCAGGGGCTCGACATCGATCGCCGCCGGATCGACCTCGAGGGCGGCATCAAGACGGTTGGCGACCACCACATCGAGGTCCACCTCCACGCCGACGTCGACGCCGAGCTGGTGGTGACCGTGCTGCCCGAGGAGTAGTGCGGCCCGTGCGGACCTCCGCGACGGCCTGGTAGGCTGTTCCCGAGGCGCCCTCCCGGCCGTTCCGGGAGGGCGTCGCCCCGCCCATGTCGGACGACGCCGGCAACGACCGCCCCGACGCCCCCGAGCCTCCGCCGTCCGGCGGGCGGCGGCCCGACCCCTCGATCGACGACTTCCTCGACCGGCCGACCCGCGACCTCGAGGACTGGACCTGGCTCTGGGGCGGCGACCACCCGTTCCCGATCCGCAGCCACCGGGGCGGGATCGGGCGCCTCCTGGTCGCGGTCAAGAGGCTCTTCCGGCCGCTGGTCAAGGCGCCGCAGGCCGACCTGTGGGACCGCCAGCGAGTCTTCAACCTGGTCCTCCTGGGTTACCTCCGCGACCTCGAGGCGCGCCGCCACGAGCAGCGGATCGGTCACCTCGAGAACTTCGTGCCGCGCGCCCTGCGGGATCTCCTGCGGCACAACGACGCCCTGTTCGCCCGGGTCGACCAGCGCCTGGACCGGCACCGCCGGGAAGCCCGGGACCTGCTCGGAGCCCTGGGCGGCGCCCTGGCGGCGGTCGAGGCGGCGCAGGCGCCGGGCTGCGAGGCCTCGGCGGCCGCGCCGCGCCCGGAGCCGGAAACCCTCGCCCGCCTCTGGAACGAGCAGGCCTACCTCGCCTTCGAGCGCCGTTTCCGGGGCAGCGAGGAGGAGATCCGCGAGCGCCTGCGAGTCCACGCCGAGCGCCTGCGGCCGGTGGCCGGCCTGGGGCCGGTGCTCGACCTCGGCTGCGGCCGCGGCGAGGCGCTGGCGGTGCTCGCCGAGGCCGGTCTCGAGGCGCGCGGGATCGACGCCAGCCGGGAGATGGTCGAGCGCTGCCGGGAGCGGGGCTTCGAGGCCGAGGTGGGGGACGTGGTGGCGGGCCTGGCGGCCGCGGAGGAGGGGAGCCTGGGCGGCGTCGTCTCCTTCCACGTCATCGAGCACCTGCCGCCGGCCGACCTCGACCGGCTGGTCCGCCTCGCCTACCGCGCCCTGGCGCCCGGCGGCCTCCTGATCCTCGAGACGCCCAACCCGCTGTCGGTCCTGGTCGCCGCCCGCGGCTTCTGGCGCGACCCGACCCACCTACGGCCGATCCACCCGGAGACCCTGGAGCTGATGGCCCGTCAGGCGGGCTTCGAGCCGGTCGAGCGCCTCGGCCTCCAGCCCTTCGACGAGGCCGAGCGCCTGCCGGAGATCGACCTCGCCCGGGTGCCCGAGGAGCAGCGCGAGCTCGCCGACCGCGTCAACCGCCTCCGCGACCACCTCGACGAACTCCTCTACGGCGACCAGGACTACGCCGTCGTCGCCGTGAAGCCGCAAAACTGACCGTCGCACCTCTATCGAGAGTGCGAAGGAGATGTCGCGGCGGTCCTGAGGCGCTCCCTTCCCGCGCCCCGGGCAGTCCTTGATCCCATCGTATACTTGCAGGGTGTCGTCCCCGGCGGGCACCCAGTCTCCGCTCTCGCAGCTCTCCGACGAGGACGGAGGGCGCGAGCGCCTCGTGGTGTTGGTTCCTTGCCTGAACGAGGAGCACACGATCGACGGCTCGATCGCGTCGATTCAGGAGACCGTCCCGGAGCTCGATCTCGAAGTGGAAGTCCTCATGATCGACGACGGCTCCACCGATCGGACCCGCGACCGAATGGAGGCGCTGTGCGCGCAGCACGAGAACTGCCACATGGTCGTGAACCCGAAGAACCTCGGTGTGGGGCGCACCGTGATCGACGCCTACGAGCTCGTCCCACCCAGAGCCTGGGTCACAGTCTTTCCTGGAGACAACGAGTTGGTGTTCTCCTCGATCAAGAGTCACCTTGCGGTGCGCTCGGACTACGACGTCGTGCTGGGCTATCTCGCGAATCCCGTCATCCGGCCCCTGAGGCGGAGGGCGGCCTCCCAGGCATTCTCCATGGTGGCCCGCGCACTCTATGGTTTCCCGTACCGGTACCTCAACGGGTTCAAGCTGTACCGAGTGGAGGCCTTCAAGGGGATAGAAGTCGTCTCCCGAGGGCACGCATTTGCCGCCGAGCTCATCGCGAAGGCGCTTCTTCGCAACCCACAACTTCGCATCGGAGAGGTGCCCTTCATCGCTCGCGGTCGGGCTCGCGGCAGCTCCAAGGCGATTCGAGTCACGTCCATTCTCCAGGCGATGAAAGAGATGGTCCTCGGGTTCCGCTCGGTGGGAGAGTACCGTCGCCAGAAGATCCGAGGCGAGTGACGCCCGAATGGAGCCCGCTGCGTTCCTCGTGTTCGGAGGTGGCAATGATCGGGCCGTCCTGGCGTTTCTTCGTGCCCTGCATCTGTGCGGCGAGCGTCCCTATGTCATCGCCCGCTCGCCCGCGGATCGCGTGCTGCGCACGCGCTATGCCCGCGATGTGGTGCTGGTTCGCGAAACGCCCTCACTGAGCCTCGCCGAGCTCTCGCGTTGGATCCAGGTGGTTCGCCGATCGGCCGGCGATCGGCGTCTGGTCGGTCCTCCCTTCCGCCGAGTTCCTCAACACCTTTCTCTTGATTCACCGGTCCGAGATCGAGACTTTGGGCTGCGAGATCCCCCTGGTCGACGCCGAGACCTACGCGACTCTGACCAACAAGCGAAGCGCAACCGAGCTCTTCGCCACCTACGGGATCGACATCCCCCGCGAGTACCCGACAGTCGCGGACGCTCGGCCGCCCTTCCTCGCCAAACCAAAGAACAACCTGGGGCAGGACGGAACGATCTTGCGCCCGCTGTTTCTTGCGGGCGCCGCCGACGTAGAAGCGTTCTCGGGCCACCACCGCGAGTCCGAATTCTTCTTTCAGGAACATGTCCAGGGCCGGAGCTTGTACCTGCTCTTCCACCTGTCCCGGTGGAGCGAGCAGACCGTCGTCTGGTCGCAACGCAACCTGCTGCAGCAGCCCGACGGCGGATCGATGCTCTTCGCCCTCCCTGCCGACCTGCACGAGTCCCCCCTGGCGGCCCGCCTCATCGCGCTCCTGCGCGAGATCGGCTTCCACGGTCTCGGGATGATCGAGATCATCGAAAGCCGGGATCGGATGCTCTTCATCGAGATGAACCCCCGTCTCTGGGGCCCGGCCCAGCTCACTCTGGACCAAGGGCGGCCCATCCTCCTGGCGTTCATCGGTGACGTTCTCTACCGCGACCCGATGCGCTTCCTCGACCGGTCTCCGGCTTTGAGGGCGCGAGGCCGGACCTATTTCTGGACCGGCGGCCTGGTGGACACCCTCGCTTCCGGCCGCCGCCCCGACTGGCACGAGCCCTCCATCCCCTTCGCGAGCCTGATCTGCCGGGGGCTGCGCGACGACGTCTACCTCCGCAGGGACTCTTGGCGCTGTTTCCTCTACGAGCTGAGGACGGCGACCCTCGGGAGGCGCCGGGATGGCTGAGCTGAGAGAGGAGTTGCATCGGCTGTACGCCGACGCCTCCAAGCATTCGAGGTATCAGAGCGTGCCGGACTTCGTGTCCGAGGCCCTCGGCTATCAGGAGGCGATCGACCAGGGCTGGCGCGGGGATCGACCTCGTCTCGCGTACCTCGCGGAGCGCCATCGGCCGAAGGCCGGGGAGCGTTGGGGGGACTTCGGGGCCAACACCGGCTTCTTCACGTTGAGCTTGGCGCACCGTCACCCGGACAGTCACTTCGTCGCCATCGAAGCCAATCCCAACCACGCACGCTTCATCCGTCAAATCGTCGAGCAATTCGGTCTGGGCAACGTCGAGGTGCTCGAAGCGGAGATCGGGCTTCGTACGCTACCCCGGTTGCCCCGGATGGACTTTCTCCTCCATCTCAACGTGCTCCATCACGCCGGCAGCGACTTCGACGCGGACCTCGTGGGCTCCGTAGAAGACTTCCCCGAGTATGCCGCTCGGTATCTGACGAGCCTGCGCGGCCGCGCGAGGAGGATGCTGTTCCAGCTCGGAAGCAACTGGGGAGGCGACAGGCGTCGTCCGCTCGTGGGTCGACGTGAGGACGTCGCGAAGCTCCGCCTCTTCGCCGGTTGGCTCGACGCGGCGGGCTGGCGGATCGAATCCGTCGCCTACCCGACGCGGGCCCCCGGCGGCGAGGTTCGGTACCGGGATCTCGCTTTCTCCCACGAACGCCAGGAGACGTGGCTGCGCTACCAGGACGACGACCTCGAGGCCGAGATCGATTCGTGTGGGCTCGGTACGTTCCCGGGCGAGTTCTACCTCCGCCCGATCTTCATCTGCGAAGGCGAATGACCGAAGGACTTCCAGGCTTCGGTGTGCGGTTGCTCGCCCTCACTCCTCGCCGGTCACCTCGCCGGACGTCTCGTCGGTGTCGGCGGCGATCGATCTGGCGGTCGGCATGCGCTCGCCGCGCTTGGGGATGTAGAAGGCCTCCTGCTGGTACCAGGGAAGGCTCAGGATCAGGCCCCACTTCGGGCTGTAGCTCTGCGCCGGCTCGGTGCCGGCGACGAAGGCCTCGCGGAACCCTCCCTCTTCGAGCAGGCCGCTCCGGAAGTCGATGCTGGCGGAGGTCACCCCGGCGGGGGCCTGGAACTCGCCGCCCTTCTCGAGCCAGCCCTCCGCGAGCCCGGTCTCGGCGATCTGCTTCCAGATCGGGGCCGCCGCGACCGAGCCT
Source organism: uncultured Acidobacteriota bacterium (assembly GCA_963837945.1). Lineage (GTDB taxonomy): Bacteria > Acidobacteriota > Thermoanaerobaculia > Multivoradales > DATKCC01 > CAVUBL01. The sequence goes on along the minus strand of CAWIQD010000003.1, from coordinate 332,238 downwards.
TCCATGCCGTGTCCCAGGGTACGCTTCACGTCGTAGCCCACCCAGGTGAGGATCGTGTAGCGCGGCGTGAAGCCGATGAACCAGGCGTCGGTGTAATCATCGGTGGTGCCGGTCTTGCCGGCGATCGCGAGGTCGAGGTCGCCCAGGCGGCGGGCGGTGCCCCGGTCGACGACTCCCTCGAGCATGTGGGTGAGCACGTAGGCGACCTGCGGCGTGGTCGCCGTCCGAGTCTTGGGGAAGTGCTCCTCGAGGGTGCGCTCGTCGGGCGTCGTGACCCGCTCGATGAGATATGGCTCGACCCAGGTCCCCTGGTTGGCGATCGCGGCGTAGGCGGCGGCCAGCTCGATCGGCCGGAGCTCGGCGCTGCCCAGGGCCAGGCTGGGGTAGGGCGGCAGGGGGGACGTGATGCCGCAGCGCCGGGCGAAGTCGATCACCCGCTCGACGCCCACCATGTCGAGCAGCTTCACCGCGGGCACGTTGATCGACGCCTCGAGGGCGCGGCGCAGGGTCAGGATGCCGTAGTGGCGCCGGGCGTGGTTCTTGGGCTCGTAGGTGCCCGGGCCGTTCGCCCCGGGGAAGGTCGTCGGGCCGTCGAAGATCGTGTCGGCGGGGGTGTAGCCGGCCTCGAGCGCCGCGCCGTAGACGAAGAGCTTGAAGGCGGAGCCGACCTGCCGCTGGGCCTGGACGGCGCGGTTGAACTTGCTGCGGTCGTAGTCCCAGCCGCCGACCATCGCGCGGACCGCGCCCGACGCCGACTCGAGGACCAGGGTGGCGCCCTCGACCTTCGGCTCCTGCTCGAGGTGGAGGACCGGCTCGCCCGCCGCTCCCTTCTCCGGCGCCACCAGGCGGAACCAGGCGACGTCGCCGCGGTGGAGGAGGTCGCTCGGCCGGGTCTTGCCGGTCCACTCCATCCCCTCGGCCGAGAGGATGTAGACCTGGCCGTGGATCGCGACCCGCGCCTCGCGGGCGTTGGTGTCGAGGACGATCCCCTGGTACCAGGGCCCCGGCTCGGGCGCGGTGTCGTTCCAGGAGGGAAGGGTCTTGGTCTCGAGATCGTCGCCCTCGAGCTCGAGGATCGGACCCCGGAAGCCGCGCCGGTGGTCGAGGCGCAGGAGGCCGGCGCGCAGCGCGGCCTCGGCCGCGGCCTGCATCCGCGCGTCGAGGGTCGTCTCCACCTGCAAGCCGCCCTCGAACAGCCGGGTGGCACCGTACTCGGCCTCGAGGTGCTGGCGCACCTCCTCGGCGAAGTAGGGCGCCACCTGATCGTGCGGGCCCTGCTGGACGACCAGCAGCGGCTCCTGGCGGGCCTGCTCGGACGCCTCGCGGGTGATGTAGCCCTCCTGGGCCATCCTCCGGAGCACGTAGTTGCGCCGGTTGACGACCAGGTCGGGGCGGCGGTAGGGGCTGTAGTCGCTCGGGCGCTGGATGATGCCGGCGAGCGTCGCCGCCTCGACCAGCGAGAGCTCGGAGGCCGGCTTGTTGAAGTAGAAGCGGGAGGCGGCCTCGACCCCGTAGCGCCCGTGCCCGAGGTTCACCAGGTTGCAGTAGAGGGTGAGGATCTGCTGCTTGGTGAGGTTCTTCTCCAGCTCCACCGCCAGGAACGCTTCCTCGACCTTGCGCCGCCAGGTCTTCTCGCGCGACAGGTAGAGCATCCGCGCGAGCTGCATGGTGATCGTCGAGGCGCCCGAGAACTTGCGGCCGCGCTCGAGGTTCGCGACCACCGACCGGACGATGCCCAGGGCGTCGATCCCGCCGTGCTGGAAGAAGTTGCCGTCCTCGGCCGAGACCACGGCCTGCTGCACGATCTCCGGAAGCTGGCCCTCCTCGAGCATCACCCGGCGCTGGCGGGCGTAGGTCGCGAAGACGTCCCCCCCGCGGTCGTGGAGCTCGGTGATGAGCGTCGGCGTGTAGTCGGTGATCGACTCGACGCGCGGCATGTTGATCGCGGCCGCCACTCCGACGCCGCCGACGATGCCGATGACGACGGCGCCCAGGAGGGGCCAGATCCAGATCAGGGCGTGCCGGCGCCGACCGAGCCAGCCGAGCCCGCGCCGGCGCCGGGACGGCCCGCGCGGGGCGCCGGCGGGAGGCGCATCGGGCGCTCCCGAGCCGTCGGGCTCCCGTCGCGCGTCCGGGCTTTCGAGGGGGTCGTACTCCATGCGGGGGATTCTAGCGTCTGCGGGGGTGGAGCCCGACGCGGCGCGGTGCGCCTTGCCGCCTCCCGCCCGCGATGATAGAACCGGTGCCGCGCCGGCCCGATTCCGCCCACGGCGCCACCCCATGAGTGATCCCGAACGACCGGACCCCCGGAACGAGCCGAGCGAGCCGCCGGCGCCCTCGCCCTTCGACCGCCCCGGCGGTCCGGGGACGGCCGGCGGCGCCACCGGTCCGGGCGTCGGCAAGCCTCTGCTCATCGGCTGCGGCGCCCTGCTGGTCCTGTTGATCGTCGCAGGCGTTCTCTTCGTGGCCTACGAGAACGCGATCTTCGCCTGGTTTCTCGAGGTGGTGCAGAGCGAGGTCGAGCCGCTCGTGCCGAAAGACCTCCCGGCGGCCGAGCGCGAGCGCTTCGAGGGCGCGTTTGCCCGCGCGATCGCGGCCACCCGCGCCGGCCGGGCGGATCCGATCGCCATCCAGAAGGCCTTCCAGCAGCTCCAGCGCGGCATCACGGCGGCTGCCGAGCAGGGGGAGAAGGCCAGGCTCTCGCCGGCGGCGGTGGCGGACGTGACCGAGGCCCTGGAGGCGATCCCCAGCGGCGGTGGAAGCCCGGCGCGGGAGCCGCCAGGCCCCGGGGCCGGAACCGCCCCGCCCGGCTAGCCTGGCGGAACAAACCGGTCGCCCCCGGTGGTTGTACCTCGGCCCCCACGGCGCGCTCCCGCCCGCGGGCCGGCCCCCCCTTCGCCCCCATGGACCGATTCCGCATCGTCTCCCCCTTCGAGCCCCAGGGGGACCAGCCCGAGGCCATCCGGCAGCTCATCGAAGGCATCGAGCGCGGCGACCGGGAGCAGGTGCTGCTCGGGGTCACCGGCTCGGGCAAGACGTTCACCGTCGCCAAGGTGATCGAGGCGGTCAACCGGCCCACCCTCGTCCTGTCGCACAACAAGACCCTGGCGGCGCAGCTCTTCCAGGAGTTCCGGAGCTTCTTCCCGGACAGCGCCATCGAGTACTTCGTCTCCTACTACGATTACTACCAGCCGGAGGCGTACGTCCCGCAGAGTGACACCTACATCGAGAAGGAGACCTCGATCAACGAGGAGATCGACCGGCTCCGGCTGCGCGCCACCAAGGCCCTGTTCGAGCGCCGGGACGTGCTGATCGTGGCCTCGGTCTCGTGCATCTACGGCCTCGGCTCGCCCGAGGCGTTCTACGGCATGCTCCAGTTCTTCGAGGTCGGCGCCGACACCGGGCTCGACGCTGCGCTCGCCGGGCTGGTCGCCATGCAGTACGACCGCACCAACCTCGACCTCTTCCACGGCTCATTCCGGGTGCGCGGCGACATCCTGGAGATCCTGCCGGCGTACGAGGAGCGGGGGATCCGCATCGAGTACTTCGGCGACGAGATCGAGCGGATCAGCCGCTTCGATCCCTTGCGCGGCGACGTGCTCGCGACCACCGACAAGGTCGCCGTCTACCCGCGGACCCACTACGTGACCCCGCGCGAGCGGCTGCTCTCGGCGATCGACGGCATCCGGCTCGAGCTCGCCGAGCGCCTCGCCGAGCTCTCCGACCAGGAGAAGCTCCTCGAGTAGCAGCGCCTCGAGCAACGCACCCGCTTCGACCTCGAGATGCTCAAGGAGATCGGCTACTGCCACGGCATCGAGAACTACTCGCGGCACCTGTCGGGGCGGGCGCCGGGCGAGGCGCCGCCGACCCTGCTCGACTACCTGCCGGACGACTTCCTGCTGATCGTCGACGAGAGCCACCAGACGATCCCGCAGGTGCGCGGGATGTACCACGGCGACCGGTCGCGCAAGCAGACCCTGGTCGACTACGGCTTCCGCCTGCCGAGCGCGCTCGACAACCGCCCGCTGACCTTCGAGGAGTTCGACGCCAAGGTCGGCCAGCGGATCTACGTCTCGGCGACGCCGGCGCCCTTCGAGCTCGAGCGCACCGGCGGCGTGGTGGTCGAGCAGCTCATCCGGCCCACCGGGCTCCTCGACCCGGTGATCGAGGTGCGGCCGGCCCGCGGCCAGGTCGACGACCTGATCGCCGAGGTCCGCAAGGTGGTCGACCGGCGCGAGCGGGCGCTGGTCACCACGCTCACCAAGCGCATGGCCGAGGAGCTGACCCAGTACCTGACCGAGCTCGGCGTTCGGGTGCGCTACATGCACTCGGACATCGAGACGCTCGAGCGGGTGGAGATCGTGACCTCGCTGCGCCGCGGCGAGTTCGACGTCCTGGTCGGGATCAACCTGCTGCGCGAGGGCCTCGACCTGCCGGAGGTCAGCCTGGTGGCGATTCTCGACGCCGACAAGGAGGGCTTCCTGCGCAGCGAGACCTCCCTGATCCAGACCGCCGGCCGGGCGGCCCGTAACGTCGCCGGCCGGGTGATCTTCTACGCCGACCGGAGCACCGGCTCGATCGACCGGGCGATCGAGGAGACCGCGCGGCGGCGCGAGGTGCAGGCGGCCTACAACGAGGAGCACGGCATCGAGCCGGCGACCATCCTCAAGGACATCCACAGCCCGCTGGTGGCGCTCGCCAACCTCGACTACTACGAGACCGGCCAGCCGCAGGCCCTGGAGGTGGCCGAGCGCTCCGAGATCCCGCTCGCCGAGCGCATCCAGCGCCTCGAGAAGGAGATGCGCGCCGCCGCCAAGCGCCTGGAGTTCGAGGAGGCCGCGGTCCTGCGCGACAAGCTCAAGGAGCTCCGCGAGCTCCAGATCTTCGCGGGCTGAGGCCATGGTCGACGCGACCGTCGAGGAGAAGATCCGCTCCCTTCCGGACCGCCCCGGCATCTACGTCTTCAAGGACGACCGGGGCAAGCCGCTCTACGTCGGCAAGGCGAAGAGCCTCAAGAAGCGCGGCGCCAACTACCTCGGGGGCGGCCACGAGATCCGCATCGCCACGATGCTGTCGGAGGCTCGGGACCTCGACTGGGTGCTGACCGACAGCGGCGCCGAGGCGCTGCTGCTCGAGAACAACTGGATCAAGCAGAAGCGCCCGCGCTACAACGTCCTGCTGCGCGACGACAAGACCTACCCCTACCTCAAGCTGAGCGGCGACCCCTTCCCGCGCCTCGCCTTCACCCGCCGCATCCGGGACGACGGCGCAGAGTATTTCGGGCCCTTCATCCCGGGTGGCCGGGCGCGCAAGGCGATCAAGCTCACCCAGAAGCTGTTCGGCGTCCGGGTCTGCCGGATCGAGATCGACGGCACGCTGCCCCGGCCCTGCCTCTACTACGACCTGCACCGCTGCCTCGGGCCCTGCGTCGCCGGCCTCACCACGCCCGCGGCCTACGAGGAGGGGGTGGCGGAAGCCCGCCTCTTCCTCTCGGGCAAGACCGACCGGCTGGTCAAGCGCCTCAAGCGCCGGATGGGCCGGGCGGCGGAGGGCCTCGATTTCGAGGAGGCGGCCCGTCTGCGCGACCTGATCGCCGAGGTCGAGGGCCTCACCGAGCGGCGCAAGCTCTCGTCGGTGGCGGGGGAGGACGTCGACGTCTTCGGGGTCCACGCCGCGGGCGGCCACGCGGCGCTCACGGTGCTGGTGATGCGCGGCGGCCAGGTGCTCGATCGCCGCGAGCTGTTCTGGGAAGGGCTGGGAGAGCTCACCGCCGAGGCTCTGCTGTCGGAGGTCGTGCCCCAGATCTACGACCGCACCACCTTCATCCCCAAGGAGGTCCACCTGCCGGCGCCGGTCGACGAGCCGGAGGCGCTCGCCGAATGGCTGTCGGAGAAGAAGGGCGAGCGGGTCTACGTGCGCATGCCTTCGCGCGGTCCCAAGGCGGACCGGGTGGCGCTCGCCGCGCGCAACGCCGAGATGGCCTGGAAGCGCCGCTTCCGTCAAGCCGAGGGGGCGGCGCCGGGCGCCGAGCGGCTCTGCCGCCATCTCCACCTGCTCGAGCCGCCGCGCCGGATCGAGGGCTTCGACATCTCGACCTTCCAGGGCGGCGAGACGGTGGCGTCGGTGGTGGTCTGGGAGGAGGGGAAGATGCGCAAGCGGGAGTACCGGAGCCTCAACGTCCGCGGGCTCGAAGGGGGCTCGGACGACTTCTTCTCGATGCGCCAGGCGGTCGAGCGGCGCTTCCGCCGGCGGCTCGCCGAGGTCGGCGAGATGCCGGACCTGATCTTGATCGACGGCGGCCGCGGGCAGCTCAACGCCGCGCTCGAGGCCCTCGGCGCCCTGGGGGTCGAGGAGACGCCGGTCGTCGGCCTGGCCAAGCGCGAGGAGGAGATCTACCTCCCCGAGCGCCCCGACCCGCTCCGGCTGCCGCGCAGCGACGCCGGCCTTCAGCTGCTCCAGGAGATCCGCGACGAGGCGCACCGCTTCGCGGTCGGCCGGCACCGCAAGCGGCGCTCGAAGCGCATCCTCCACAGCCGCCTCGACGACCTGCCCGGCATCGGCCCGCGGCGGCGCAAGCTCCTGCTGCAGCGTTTCGGGAGCCTCGAAGGCGTCCGCCGCGCTCCGGTCGAGGCGCTCCAGGAGGCGCTCGGCCCGGCGGTCGGCCGGCGCGTCTGGGAGGGCCTCCGGAGCCCCGCGGAACCGGCTCCGGGCCGCGACGGCGGGTGAACCGGACCCCCGTCATCGCATAGACTCGCCCCTCGATGGCCGGAAAGCTCGCCACCGCGGAGGTCCTCTCCCGCTTCCAGGCCCGGGTCCGCCGTGACCTCGAGGCCCAGCCCTTGCGCCTGGAGGCCGACGAGCACCGGCGCCGGCTCGCGGAGCTCCTGGTGCGTTGCGGCCGGGAAACCTACTACGAGCTCCTGACCGTCTCCCCCGGAGCCGAAGAGACCGAGGTCCACTCCGCCTACCTGCGGATCGCTCGCGAGGTCCACCCGCTCCATGCCGAGCGCCTCGGTCTCGGCGGGCGCCAGGGGGTGCTCGAGCTGCTCTTCGAACGGGCGACCGAGGCCTACCTGGTCCTGTGCGATCCCCACCGGCGCAGCGAGTACGACCGCTGGGCCTCCATCGAGGCGGGCCGGTCGGCGGAGGAGCGGCAGGAGGAGGCCCGCGCGCTGACCCGCGACCTGGTCGCCCGGGCCAGCGGCCTGGCCGACCGGGAGGACTACCACTTCGCCCTGGAGATCCTGCGCCAGGCGGTGCGGACCGACCCGGGCTCCCATGCCGCCTGGGCGCTGCTCGGCCGAGTCCAGGCGCACAACCGCAAGTGGCTGCACATGGCGAGCGACAGCCTGCGCCGGGCGATGGAGCTCGAGCCCGGGCAGCTCGAGTACCGCTATGCCCTGGCGGAAGTGGAGGAGAAGCGAGGTCACCACGAGGCCGCCCTGCGGCTCTACGACCAGGTCCTCGAACGCCTTCCCGGCCACCCCGCAGCGACCGAGGCACGCGAGCGGCTGGCCGGCGAGATCCGGGCCGAGCAGAAGCAGACCGGCCGGGGCTCGGGACTGTTTCGCAAGCGCTGAAGACCGGGAAGCTCCCGGCCGCGACTTCCGTTAGACTGGCTGGTGTCGGAGGGCTCCAGGCGGTCGCCTCCGGTCCGCTCGCGGGCCGGGGGAGGAAAGTCCGGACTCCCACGGGCAGCATGCTCGCCAACGGCGAGGCGCGGCGACGCGACGGAAAGTGCAACAGAGAGCAGACCGCCTCGCGGCCCCTATCGCAGCACAGGGCGCCGCGCGGCAAGGGTGAAAGGGTGCGGTAAGAGCGCACCGCGGAGCCGGCGACGGCTCCGGCACGGCAAACCCCATGCGGAGCAAGACCGAATAGGGGAGAGGTCGAGCGGGCCGCCCGTCCCGCCTCGCGGCGCCTCCGGGCGTCGCGACCTGCTCCCGGGTAGGTCGCTCGAGGCCGGCGGCAACGCCGGTCCCAGATGAATGACCGCCCCCCGCGGCCCCTCTCCGAGACGGTCGCGGGAGACAGGATCCGGCTTATGGAGCCCTCCGGCATCTCGTTCCCCCCTCCGGTCCGCCCCGGCGACCGGATCGGGGTCGCCGCCCTCTCCGGCCCGGTCGACCCCGACCGTCTCGACCGCGGCCTGGCGGCGCTGGAGCGCCTCGGCTTCGAGCCGGTGCCGGCCGCCAACCTCCGGTCCCGCTCCGGCCTCTTCGCGGGCTCCGACTCCGAGCGCCTCGACGCCTTCCACCGGGTGGCGGCCGACCCCTCCGTCCGGGCGGTGGTCTTCGCCCGCGGCGGCTACGGCGCGACCCGCCTCCTGCCCCGGATCGACTGGCGGCTCCTCGCCCGCCACCCGCGCGCCTACGTCGGCTACTCGGACGTCACCCCCTTCCTGCTGGCGGTGGTCGCCCGCCTCGGCCTGGTCGCCTTCCACGGGCCGATGGTGGCGGCGGACCTCGCCCGCGGTCTGTCGGCGCGGGAGGAGGAGAGCTTCCTCGCGGCGCTGTCGGGCGCCGGCCGGCCGGCGCTCCTGCCGGCGACCGATTGGCCGCGGCGCGGCGCCGCCGCAGGGCCGCTCCTCGGGGGCTGCCTGAGCCTCCTGGTCTCGCTGCTCGGCACGCCCTGGGCCCCGCGGCTCGACGGAGCGATCCTGTTCTGGGAGGAGGTCGGCGAGCCCCTCTACCGCCTCGACCGCATGTTGACCCACCTCAGGCTGTCCGGTAGTCTCGCCGTCATCGGAGGCATGGTGGTCGGTCATTGTCGTCCCGCGGATCGAGGTTCCGAAGGCGCGCCCGCGTGGCCGGAGCAGCTCGCGGACGCGGTCGGCGGCTTCACCTGGCCGCTCGCCACGGGCGTCGAGGCGGGTCACGAAGCGCCGAACCTCACCCTGCCGCTCGGCGCTCCCGCCAGGCTCGATCCCGAGGCCGGTGGTCTGCTCGTGGGAGCCCGCGAATGAGTCCTTTGCCCACCGCTCCCGTGCGCCGGCCGCAGACCGGGCCGCGCGCCCCGAGGTCTGCGCGATGAACAGCACCGTCTTCAAGACCACCGGCCGGCGGCCGGAACCGGGCTACAAGAGCCTCGAGCTGGCGGCGGGGGAGTGGGTGTTCGAGGAGGACACCCTGGGTACGGAGATGTACATCGTCCAGGACGGGCGGGTCGAGATCCTCAAGAAGGTCGGTGGCGAGGACCGGCAGCTCTCGGTGATGGAGAAGGGGGACTTCTTCGGCGAGATGGCGCTGCTCGAAGGCCTGCCGCGCGCCGCCGGCGCCCGGGCGGTCACCGAGGTCAAGCTGCTCGAGATCAACGGCGCCACGTTCAACAAGATGCTCCGCGACAACCCGGAGATCGCGGTGCGCATGATGCGCAAGCTCTCCCGGCGGCTGCGCGAGACCGACGCCTTGCTGCGCGAGCTGGGGGCGGAGCAGATGCCCCAGGGGCCGCCGGCGCCGCCGGAACCGGCGCGCGACGAGGAGGAGAGCCAGGCGGTCCCCGAGCACCTGGTGCACCGCAAGTCGGGCATGGACTTCTTCTTCGCGCGGGGGACCGAGACCACCGTCGGACGGCGCGATCCGGTGACCGGCATCTACCCCGACATCGATCTCTCGCCGGTCGACAGCCAGCGCTCGATCAGCCGGCGCCACGCCAAGATCTTCCGGCGTGGGGAGAAGTACTTCCTCTCGGAGGAGATCGGCACGATGAACGGCACCTTCGTCAACCAGGAGAGGCTCGAGACCGGCGTGCCGGCCGAGGTCAAGCCCGGGGACGAGGTCCGCTTCGGGGTCGTCGAGCTGGAGTTCCGCCTCGCCTGACCCGGTGCGGCTCGGCGGCAAGCCCCGGGCCCTTCGATGCGCGCGGAACCGAGGATGGATGGCATGTTCGGGAAGATGATGGTGCTGACCGGGTTGCTCGCGACTCTGGGGCTGGGCGCGACGGCCGCGCAGGGCTACCGTGGCGCGGCCGCGGGCTCGGCGCTCCAGCTCCACGTCCTCGCCGGCCTGGCCAGCCTCCTCGTCTTCGTCCTCGCCCACGTGTGGGTGCTGTTCTACCTCGCCGGCGCGGCGCGCGTGATCGAGGAGAGCGCCCGCGCGGCGGGCCGGGAGGCGAGCCTGGAGCCCGCCCTCACGCGCTTCCGCTCGCGCACCCTGCCGCCGCTCACAGGCGCGCTCGGCGCCGTGCTCGGCCTGTTCCTGACCGGCACCGGGGCCTACGCCCGCCAGCTCTCGGCGACGTTCCACGGCGGGCTGTTCTGGCTGACCCTGGTCCTGGAGGCCTGGGCGGCCTGGGCGGAATGGCGGGCGCTCGCGGCCGGCGAGCGGGCGGTCGAGCGCTTGGCGGGAGCCTGATCTTCCGGAGGCCTCCGGAGGGCGTCGGGCCGGGCGCCGGCGCGGTATCATCGGGGGCCCATGAGCCGCCTGACCCCGCCTGCGCGCAGTCTTCTCCCCGAGTCCTGGCGGGTCGATCTCCCCCTGTTCGAAGGCCCCCTCGACCTCCTCCTGCACCTGGTGAAGATCAACGAGGTGGAGATCGTCGACATCCCGGTGGCGCGGGTGTGCGACCAGTTCCACGAGTACCTGTCGCTGATGGAGGACCTCAACCTCGACGTCGCCGGCGAGTTCATCTACGAGGCGGCCGTCCTGATCCACCTCAAGTCGCGGATGCTCCTGCCCCGGCCGAGGCTGGTCGAGGGGGAGCCGGAGGAGGACCCGCGCGAGGAGCTGGTCCAGCGCCTGCTCGAGTATCGCCGCCTGAAGGAGGCCGCGCAGTCGCTGGGCGAGCTCGACAGCGTGCGCCGCGGCATCTGGGCGCGGGCGGCACCACGGCCCCAGCTGCCCGCCGACGGTGAAGAGGTCGACCTCGGCGACGTCTCGCTGTTCGACCTCCTGGCGGCCCTCAAGGGCACTCTCGCCCGCTTCGAGCGGGAGCACCCGCCGCCCTTCCACCTGGCGCGCGAGACCTACTCGGTGCGCGACCAGGTCCACCGGCTCCTGGGCATCCTCGACGCCGGGCGGCCGTTCGACTTCCTGGGCGACCTGGTGGCGCGGTCCTGCCGCTCCGAGGCGATCGCGGCGTTCCTCGCCCTGCTCGAGCTCGCCCGGCTCCACCTGGTCCGGGTGCACCAGACGGCGGGCGGCGACCTCCTGCTCTACCGCACCACCCGCGAGGCCCGGAGCGAAGAGCTGGAGGCGCTGTCGCCGTGACCGGGAGAGACGAGATGGAGTCGGTGATCGAGGCGATCCTCTTCGTCTCGGGCGAGCCGGTGCCCCGGCGGCGCCTGACCGAGGTCTTCGAGGCGAGCGAGCGGGAGGCCGCGGAGGAGGCGCTCGCGGCGGTGCTCGGCCGCTACGCCGGCGCGGGCCGCGGCGTGATGGTCGACGAGGCCGCCGGGGGCGTGCGCCTGGTCACCCGGCCGGAGCTCCACGAGTGGCTGCGGCGCTTCTTCGAGGCCTCGGGCTCGACCAAGCTTTCGATGGCGGCCCTCGAGACGCTCGCGATCGTCGCCTACCGCCAGCCGGTGACCGCGCCGGAGATCCAGGAGCTGCGGAGCGTCAACCCCTCCGGGGTGCTGAAGACCCTCCTCGAGCGCCGGCTGGTGCGGATCGCGGGACGCAAGGACGTGGTGGGCAAGCCCTTCCTCTACACCACGACGCGGGAGTTCCTGGTGCACTTCGGGCTGGGAAGCCTCGAGGATCTGCCGCCGCTCGAGGAGTTCGACGAGGCCTTCGGGGAGGGGGGCGGCGGGGAGGCCGCGGCCGACGCCGCGGCGGACCGGGAGGAGAGCTTCTACCGCGAGGTGGCGGCCCTCGAAGAGATGGAGTCCCTCGCCGGCGACCAGGACGGGTCGCCGCGGGACGAGCCGCTGGTCGGGGCCGGAGAGGAGGCACCTTGAGCGAGGAGAGGCTGCAGAAGATCCTGGCGCGCGCCGGAGTCACGTCGCGGCGCAAGGCCGAGTCGCTGATCGAAGAGGGACGGGTGACGGTCGACGGCAAGGTCGCGACGCTGGGCGACAAGGCCGATCCGGGCGCGGCGGCGATCAAGGTCGACGGCAAGCGGGTGGAGCCGCGCATCGCGCACACCTACCTGGTGATGAACAAGCCGACCGGCGTCATGAGCACGCGCTCCGACCCCGAGGGGCGCCCGACGGTGCTCGACCTGGTGCCCGGCCGGTTCCAGAAGGCGCTGGTCCCGGTCGGCCGGCTCGACTTCCAGACCGAAGGGCTGCTCCTGCTCACCGACGACGGCGACTTCGCCCACCGCGTGGCCCACCCGCGCTACGGCTGCCACAAGGTCTACGAGGTCAAGGTGAAGGGCCAGCCCCCGGCGGCCGAGCTCGCGAAGCTGCGCAGCCGCGGGGTGGTGATCGACGGCAAGCACACCGTGCCGCTGCGGATCGATCCGCTGCGGGTGAGCGGGCCGCGCGAGGGCAAGAACACCTGGTGGACCGTCGAGCTCGCCGAGGGGCGCACCCGCCAGATCCGCGAGATGTTCTTCCGCATCGGCCACCCGGTGCAACGCCTGCGCCGGGTCGCCATCGGCCCGCTGCGCGACGCCTCCCTGCCTCCCGGGGCGCTTCGCGAGCTGAGCGAGCAAGAGATCGAGGCGTTGCGCCGCTCGACGCGGGGCGAGGGCGGGGCGAAGGGCCGGCGCCGCCGGGGCGGCCAGGGAGGGAGCCGCCGCGCGGACGAGCGAGGCTCCGGCCGGAGCCCTCGTCGCGGCCCGGGGCGAGGCGCCGGGGAGGAGGCTTGACGACTCCCGGCGGCAGGCGCGGCGGAGCGGGCCGGAAGGCGGCCGGGTCTCCGTACCTCGCGCCGGAGTGGGTCCGCTCGCTGCCGCTCTACGTCCCCGGAGCGGCGACCCGAGCGCGGGAGGACCTGGTCCAGCTCGCCTCCAACGAGAACCCGCTCGGCCCGTCACCGCGGGCGCTCGAAGCCCTCGCCGGCGTCGCGGACGAGCTCCATCGCTACCCGGACGCCGGGGCCTGCGGCCTGCGGCGGGACCTGGCGGAAGCCGCCGGCCTCGAGAGCGCCGGAGTCGGCCAGGTTGCGGTGGGCAACGGCTCCGGAGAGCTGATCGAGCTGCTCTGCCGGACGTTCGTGCGCGACGGCGAGCGCGTGGTCCTCTCGGCGGGCTCGTTCCTGCTGTACCGGATCGCCGCCCGAGCGGTCAACGCCGACGTGGTGGAGATCCCCTTGACGGCCGGCTGGCGCTGCGACCTCGACGCCCTGGCGGAGGCCGCCAGCGGCGGCGACCGCGGCGGGCGGCCGGCGCGCCTCGTCTTCCTCGCCAACCCCAACAACCCGACCGGGACCTTCGCGCCGAGCCGCGAGCTCGAACGCTATTTCGAGCGCGTGGACGACCGGGTGCTGACGGTGGTGGACCAGGCCTACCAGGAGTACGTCGATCACCCGGAGTACCCCGACGCCTTGGAGTACCTGCGGCGGGGGAGGAACGTCGTGGTCCTCGGCACCTTCTCGAAGATCCACGGCCTCGCCGGGCTGCGCCTGGGCTTCGCCTACGGCCCGGCTCCCGTGCTCGAGCCGCTCGAACGGGTCCGCAACCCCTTCAACACGTCGTCGCTGGCCCAGGCCGCGGGGCGGGCGGCGCTCGCCGACCGGGAGCACGTCGAGCGCTCGCGGCGCCACAACAGCGCGGAGCGGGCGTGGCTCGCCGCCGAGCTGGCGCGGCGCGGCGTCCACCCGGTGAGCTCGGTCGCGAACTTCGTGATGGTCGAGCTCGCCGGGCGCGCCGAGCAGGTGGCGGCGAGCCTCCTCGCCCGCGGTGTCGCGGTGCGGCCCCTCGGCGCCTTCGGCTTGCCCGAGGCGCTGCGGGTCACGGTCGGGACGCGCGCAGAGAACCTCCGCCTCCTGGCGGCCCTCGACGTCCTGGAGGCTCCGGCATGACCGAGACGACTGGAACCCCCCCTCGCCCATCCGGGAAGACGCCGCTCGTCGTCGCCATCGACGGCCCGTCCGGGGTGGGCAAGAGCACCGCCGCCCGCGGCCTCGCCAGGCGCCTCGCGCTGCCCTATCTCAACACCGGCGCGATGTACCGGGCGATGGCGCTCCGTGCGCTCCAGGCCGGTGTCCTCCCGGACGACGAGGAGGCGGTGGTGGCGCTCGTCGGGAGCGCCGACCTCGGCCTCGACCTCGACCCGGAGGACGGCGGCGCGCGGGTGCTGCTCGAGGGCGAGCCGGTCGGGGAGCGGATCCGAAGCCCCGAGGTGGGCGAGGTGTCGTCGCGGATCTCGACCTACCCGGAGGTCCGCCGGCGGCTGGTCTCGCTGCAGCAGGACTTCGCCCGCCGCCACGGCGGCGTGCTCGAGGGACGGGACATCGGCACCCGGGTCTTCCCGGAGACCCCGCACAAGTTCTTCCTCGACGCCCGCCAGGACGTGCGCTACCGCCGGCGCCACGACGAGCTGGTGGCGGGCGGCAGCGACATCACCTACGGCGAGGTGATGGTCGAGATCGACCGCCGGGACCAGCGCGACGCCCACCGCGAGGAGTCTCCCCTGACCTACGACGAGACCTACACCCTGATCGACACCTCCGACCTGACGCCGGACGAGGTGGTGGACCGGATGGCGCAGTCGATCGAGCGGACGATCGGGTAGCTGGGGAGACTCAGGGGGAGGCCGGGACCAGCGGTACCAGGCGAGGCGCGCCGAGCTCGCCGTCGGTGAGCTGGGAGAGGACGAGCGAAGCCTTGGCGCCGCTCGTCACGCAGCCGAACAGCACGGTCCAGCGTCCCTGGCCGTCGCGCAGGACGGCCGAGACGTCGAGGTCCTCGCCGGCCGAGGTCGGGACCCGCCCGGCCCCCGCGCCGACCTGGCGCCACCGCCCCGCGCCGCTCATCTCGGTGAGCAGGAGATCCTCGCGGTCGGCGAGCCGGCGATCGAACCAGACGAGCGGCAGGAGGCCCTGCGAGCCGGCGAGCGGGCGGTCGACGGTGAAGTCGCGCCCCCGGACCCAGGGCTCCGCGGTACCGGTCGACCAGGGCCGCCACGAGGCCTGCGACCAGCTGGTGCCGCCGTCCCCGCTGCGAAAGACGACGCCGTCGGCCGACAGGAAGGCGATCTCGCGCTCGGAGAGCGGCACGACCTGGCTGCCGGGCTCGTGACCGCCCGCGGGCAGCCCGCCCACCCAGGTCCGCGGCGCGGCTCCGGCGGAGAAGAGGCCGGTCCCCGAGACGACGGCGTCCTCGAGCCACGGCGCCGGAAGGGCCGCCGGCGTGCCGGCCGCCGTCACCTCCAGGTGGCCCCGGGAGCGCCACTCCCGACCTTCCAGGCGAAAGGCCCAGGCGGTGACGAAACCCGGCCGCTCCGCGGGGCCGTGAACCACCACCCAGGGCCTCCCGGAGCGGTCGTAGCTGCCTTGTACGGTGGCGGCCGACGGCATGGCGATCGGCTCGCCCAGCGCCGCCCACGCACCGTCGCGCAGGCCGATCGGCTGCAGGCAGCCGGTGCCGCAGCGGGCGAAGACGAACGGCGCGCCGGGGCCGGTCGAGCCGCCGAACCAGGCCCCTGCCGCGGGCTCGCGGAGGATCCGGGCCGAGGTCGCGCCCGGCTTCCAGGCGACGAGGTAGGCGCCGGTGCCCCGGCCCGGCAGGGCCAGGAGAACCTCGCCGGTAGCGGTGTCGAAGCTCGCCGGGTTGAGCGGCGTGCCGAGATCGCAGCGCGGCCCGTCGTCCTCCGGAAGCGGCGCCGCCGGCCGCGCCGGAGGCGGAGAAGCCGCCGCCAGGACCGGCGCGGCCCAGGCCGCGGCCCCGAGCAACGCCGCCGCCGCGGAAAGGAAGATCCCGACCCGGGCGCCGCCGCGCTTCGGGGGGAGGAACGAGCGATTCGAAGCCTCGCGCCGAGGAGTCATAGGCAGCCGGCGGATCTGCAACGGAGCCTCCTCCGATCAGGTGTGAATGTGGACGCCCCGCCCGCCCGTGAACCGGCTCCACTGCCGCGTGCCGAGGCCCTTCATCCGCTCGATCCGGTTCTCGGCCAGCTGGTTGGCCGCCCGGTGAGTGGGAATCGACTGTTCCTGGGCGAGCTCGAAGATCCGCAGGACGTTGTCGTAGATGTGGCGGGTCGTGAGCAGGGCCCGGTCCCGGTTGTAGCCGTTGAGCTCGTTGTAGACGTTGATCAGACCGCCGGCGTTGATCACGTAGTCGGGGACGTAGAGGATGCCGCGCTCGCCGAGCGCGCGGCCGTCGCGCGCTTCGTCCGCGAGCTGATTGTTGGCGCCGCCGGCGACGATCGGGCAGCGCAGCTTGGGAATCGTCTCGGGGTTGATCGATGCGCCGAGGGCGCAAGGAGAGAAGACGTCGCACTCGATGCCGACGATCTCGTCCGGCGAGACGATCGACACGCCGAGCTCCCGGCCCTTGGCGACGGCCTCGGGATCGACGTCGCAGCCCACCACCTCGGCGCCCTCCCGGATCAGGTTCTCCGCCAGGTACCGGCCGACGCTGCCCAGTCCCTGGATCGCGACCTTGCGCCCCGCGAGGTTCGCGTCGCCGAACTTCCAGTGGACCGCCGCCTTGACCCCCTGGAGGACGCCGAACGCGGTCACCGGCGACGGATCGCCGCTGCCGCCATGGACCTCGGAGACGCCGGTGACCCAGCGGGTCTCGGCCAGGATCTGCTCCATGTCCTGGATGCGCATGCCGACGTCCTCGGCCGTGATGTAGAGGCCGCCCAGCGAGTCGACGTAGCGGCCGAAGCTGCGCAGCAGCTCCTCGCTCTTGTCCTTCTTGGAATCACCGATGATCACGGCCTTGGCGCCGCCGAGGTTCAGGCCCGTGGCCGCCGCCTTGTAGGTCATGCCCCGGGAGAGACGCAGCACGTCGACCAGCGCCTCGTCGAAGCTCTCGTACGGCCACATGCGCACGCCGCCCAGGCCCGGGCCGAGGACGGTCGAGTGAACGGCGATGATCGCCTTGAGGTTCACCTCCGGGTTGGAGCACACGACCACGCGCTCGTGTCCCATGCTCGCCATCTGATCGAACAGTTCCATCGTCGCTCCTTTGAGGGCCGGGACCGGCTCGGCGGAGCCGGGTCGCGCGGCAGGCCAGTGACGGGTGCGGTACGTCTCGGGATTCGAGCGGGCAGGCCGGGTACCATGCCGCAGCGCCGGAGGTCTTCCGGAGCCCCGCGAGGTCGGAGGCTGGGTGAACGCTGAGTTGTAAGCTGACCCTCCGGACCCCCATCTCCCAGAGACGGGTTTGATCGACGGCGCAAGTGTACTGGAACGGCCGGGCGGTGCCAAATGGCGGCCGGGCGGCGCGTAGAATCGATGCGATGGACCCCGTGCGGCGCAGCGACCTGCTGAAGACCTGGGCGCTCGAGGGCGGCTTCGACCGAGCCGGGGTCGCCCGCCTCGAGCCGTCGGAGCAGGGAGCGGCGTTCCGCGCCTGGGTGGCGCGCGGCGATCCAGCGGGAATGGCCTGGTTGGGCCGCGGGATCGAGCGCAGGCTCGACCCGGGACAGGTGCTCCCCGGAGCGCGGAGCGCGCTCTGCGTGGCGCTCGACTACCACCCGCTCGCGGACGCCGAGGAGCCGGACGGCGATCTCTGGCCGCGGGTCGCCCGCTACTCCCGCGGGCAGGACTACCACGAGCTGATGGGGAGCCGGCTGGCGGCGCTCGAGGCGCGGATCGCCGAGGCGTTCCCGGGCACCGGGAGCCGCCGCTACGTCGACACCGGCCCGATCCTCGAGCGCGAGCTCGCGGCGCGCGCCGGCCTCGGGGTCCAGGGCAAGAACACCAACCTGCTGCACCGGACGGCGGGCTCCTGGTTTCTGCTCGGCGAGATCCTGCTCACCCTCGACCTGGCACCCGATCCTCCGGTCGCCGATCTCTGCGGCCGCTGCACGCGCTGCCTCGACCTCTGCCCGACGGGCGCCCTGCCGGAACCCTACCGGCTCGACGCCAATCGCTGCATCAGCTACTGGACCATCGAGCACCGGGGGGACCTGCCCGCCGAGGCACGCGAGATGGTCGGTGACTGGGTCTTCGGTTGCGACGTCTGCCAGGAGGTCTGCCCCTGGAACGTCCGCCGCGACGTCCGCGGACCCGGCGAGGGGCTCGAGCCGGCGGCCCACCCGGAAGCTCCTGATCCCGCCGGCGCGGCGGGAGCTCGACCTGGCCGGTCTCCTCCGCCTGGGCCGCGAGGAGTACGTCGAGCGCTTCCGCGGCAGCCCGATGAAGCGCGCCAAGCTCGAAGGCCTGCAGCGCAACGCGGCCGTCGCCATGGGCAACCGGGGCGAGGCGCGCTACGTCGCCCCCCTCGCCGAGGCCCTCGCCGGCGCCTCGACCCAGCTCCGCCGCCACGCCGCCTGGGCCCTCGGCCGGATCGGAACGCCCGCGGCCCGCGAGACGCTCGCCGAGGCGCTCGTCACCGAGAGCGAGTCCACCGTGCGGCAAGAGATCGCCCGGGCGCTCGCCGCCCCGCCCGGTGAGCTCTCTCGCGGACGTCGTGGCGGTTGACACTCCTCCGCGCCGCCTCCTATACTCCAAGATCCCGAGTTCTCAAGCGTTTACGTAGAGCTCGTTCCCCCGCTTCGCGGGGGCAGGGGCCCCGCGAGGCTCCGATCCCAAGTCAAGGAGGAACACCACACCCATGCAGTCTACCGACGAACACGACGATCAGGCTGTGACCGAGGAGGCCGCGGAGGCGGCCGAGACGGCGACCCGCCGTCCCTCGGACACCGAGCCCCAGGTCGCCGTCGACGAAAAGAAGATCGCCGCCGTCCCGCCACCGAGCGCCGACGCCGGCGAAGTCGAGCGCATCGCCGCGTCCGAGCAACCGGAGGTCCCCGACCTCTCGCAGACGCCCGGACCGGAGGAGGAGGGCGACCTCGACCCGGAGACCTTCAACAAGTTGGTCGAGCTCTACGACGAGAGCATGCGCAACCTGACCGAGGGCGACATCGTCACCGGCCGGGTGATCGGTCTCACCGCCGACGAGGTGATCGTCGACGTGGGCTACAAGTCCGAAGGTCTGATCTCGAAGAGCGAGTTCACCGACCGTGAAGGCAACCTGACCGTTTCGGTCGGCGACGAGGTCGACGTCCTGCTGGAGAAGACGGAGGACATCGAAGGCCACGTGCTCCTGTCGCGCCAGAAGGCCGAGCGGATGCGCCGCTGGAACGAGATCGAGAAGGCCTACAAGAACGACTCGATCATCAAGGGGCGCGTGGTCGACCGCATCAAGGGCGGCCTGACCGTCGACATCGGCCTGCGGGCGTTCCTGCCGGGCTCCCTGGTCGACATCAAGCCGATCAAGCACCTCGAGTCGCTCAAGGGCGAGGAGCTCGAGTTCAAGGTCATCAGCCTCGACCGCCGCCGCAACAACGTGGTGCTCTCGCGCAAGGCGGTGCTCGAGAAGGAGCTGGAGAAGAAGAAGGCCGAGACGATCACCCTCCTCAAGGACGGCGCGCTGCTGCCCGGCGTGGTCAAGAACATCACCGACTACGGCGTGTTCATCGACCTCGGCGGGATCGACGGTCTGCTCCACATCACGGACATCTCGTGGGGCCGGGTCAACCATCCTTCCGAGCACTTCCAGGTGGGCGACGAGGTCGAGGTGGTCATCCTCAAGTTCGACCCCGAGACCGAGCGCGTCTCGCTCGGCTTCAAGCAGAAGTCCGAGGACCCGTGGAACCTGGTCGACAAGAAGTATCCGGTCGGCTCGAAGGTCCACGGCAAGGTCGTTTCGATCGTCGACTACGGCGCGTTCGTCGAGATCGAGGAGGGGGTCGAGGGCCTGATCCACGTCAGCGAGATGTCGTGGACCAAGAAGGTCGTCAACCCCTCGAAGCTCCTGTCGGTGGGCGACGAGGTCGAGGCCATCGTCTCGGAGCTCGACATGGAACAGCGGCGCATCAGCCTGTCGCTACGCCAGACCGAGCAGAACCCCTGGGAAGAGCTCGCCGCCATCCACCCCGAGGGCTCGATCATCGAGGGCAAGGTCCGCAACCTCACCGATTTCGGCGCCTTCGTCGAGATCACCGAGGGAATCGACGGCCTGATCC
Source organism: uncultured Acidobacteriota bacterium (assembly GCA_963837945.1). Classification (GTDB taxonomy): domain Bacteria; phylum Acidobacteriota; class Thermoanaerobaculia; order Multivoradales; family DATKCC01; genus CAVUBL01. Next base: position 312,209 of record CAWIQD010000003.1, on the reverse strand, counting down.
ACGTCTCCGACATGAGCTGGACCAAGCGGGTCAAGCACCCGAGCGAGGTCCTGAAGAAGGGCGAGACGGTCAAGGCGCGGATCACCAACATCGACGTCGAGAACCAGCGGGTCTCGCTCTCGATCAAGGAGTTCATGCCCAACGAGTGGGAGGACTTCGTCGATTCCCACGCGGTCGGCGACGAAGTCGAGGGCCGGGTGGTCAACGTGACCGACTTCGGCCTCTTCATCGATATCTACAACGGCCTCGAGGGCCTCGCCCACGTCAGCGAGATCGACGTGCCGGGCGGCGCCCGCCTGGAGGACCACTTCAACGCCGGCGACTGGGTGCGCGCGCGAATCCTGCGCATCGAGGACGCCGAGAAGAAGGTCGGTCTGACCATGCGCGGCGTCAGCCAGCCGAGCGGCAAGGAGATCGCCGATCTCGAGGCCACCGCGGCCGCCGAGGAAGGCAAGACTCCGAAGCGCTCCGAGCGGCCGGTGGCGGCGACCGTCGCCAGCGGGCCGACCGAGGCGCTGAGCGGCACCGCGATGGCCGACCAGCTCCGCAAGTTCCAGGACCAGGCGAGCGCCCAGACCGAACCGGCCGCGGCGGAAGAAGGCGAGGACGGCGAGGCCGAACCGGCCGAAGTCCAGCCCGAGCCGGAGGCCGCGAAAGAGGCCGAGCTGGTCACGGAGGAGAAGGCCGAGAAGGCCGAAAAGACCGCCAAGAGCAAGGCGAAGGCCGCTTCCAAGGCCAAGGCGAGGGCCAAGGCGAAGGCCGAAGAGAAGGCCGGCGAGGCGGAAGAGGCCGACGACGCTGAGGACTCGGAGGACGAGCCGGAAGGCGATTCCGAGGAGGAGTGAGCCGATTGCCACGGCCGGGGTGGGCGGAGCTCTCCGCCCGCCTCGGCGCTCACGATCATTGGGGGGGAGACGGTGCCGCGAAACGACGGAATGACCAAAGCCGAGCTGGTCGAAGAGGTGGCTCGATCCACCGAGCTCACCAAGAAGCACGCCGAGATCATCGTCAACACGGTCTTCGAGAGCATCGTCGACTCCCTGAAGTCGGGCGAGAAGATCGAGCTCCGGGGATTCGGCAGCTTCCGGATCCGCAGGCGTGGAGCGCGGATCGGCCGCAATCCGAAGACCGGGGACCGGGTCAAGGTCCCCGCGAAGCGAATCCCCTACTTCAAGCCGGGCAAGGACCTACGCGAGCTGTTGAACGACCAGGCTTGAGCGGTCGTCCGGAGGACCGCGGCCGGGCGAGCGCCCGCTCCCCCCGGCGTCCGACCTGTCTGCGATGAGGAGATTCGAGTGGTCGATTCCGAATCCGAAGCGGCGCCCGCGGCCGCGGAGAGCCGCGAGCCCGGAAAGCCCCGCGGCAACCACCTGGTGGCCGCCGTGCTCGCCTGGCTGGTCCCGGGAGCGGGGCACATGTACCTCGGCCGCTGGGCGCGCGGCATCCTGTTCTGCATCCTGGTCCTGACGTCGCTGGGCGTCGGGTTGGCCCTCCACGGGAAGCTCTGGAGGGTGGCGCCCGGCCAGCCGCTGACCCTGCTCGGTACCCTGGCGTGCGTGGGCCTGGGCGTGCCCTACTTCGTCCTTCGCTTCCTGATGGACTACCAGGGCGACCTGGTGGCCCAGGGCTACGAGTACGGCGCCGCCTTCATCCTCACCGGAGGGCTGATGAACGTCCTGCTGATCCTCGACGCCTGGGACATCGCCCGGGGGGTGAAGGAGTGAGCCACTTCCTGCTGATGGCGCTCTTCGCCGCCATCGTGAGCCTCTTTTTCGCGGTCCTCTGGCGGAGATCTCCGCGCGACCAGGCGATCCTGTTCCTCCAGCTCTTCCTGGGAATGGTCGGCGGCGGCCTGCTGATCGCCTGGCTGATGTACCCGTTCCCCTCCGGCCCTCCCGCGCCGATCCCGTGAACGGGGCCCTGCGCACGAGCCGGCGCCGCGCGGAGCGCCCGCCGTCATGACCCCGGCCGCAGAAAGCCGAGCCGCCCGTCTCCTCGTGGTCGCCGGCGAGGCGTCGGGCGATCTCCACGGCGCGCGCCTGCTCGAGGAGCTCCGGCCGATGGTCGGTGAGCTCGAGGCCTTCGGCCTGGGCGGCGACCAGCTGGCGGCGGCCGGGCTCGAACGGGTGGCCGACAGCGCCGAGATCTCGGTCGTCGGGCTCACCGAGGTCTTCCGGATCCTGCCCCGGGCCCGCGAGATCTTCGACCTCCTGGTGGCCGAGATCGAGCGCCGCCGCCCGCAGCTGGCCGTGCTCATCGACTTCCCCGACTTCAACCTGCGCCTGGCGAAGGCCCTGGTGGAACGGGGCGTGAGCGTCGTCTACTACATCAGCCCCCAGGTCTGGGCGTGGCGGCGCGGGCGGGTCAAGACGATCGCCCAGCTGGTCGACGCCATGCTGGTGTTCTTCCCCTTCGAGGTCGACTTCTACCGGCGCTACGGCGTCGACGTGATCCACGTCGGCCACCCGCTGGTCGACGAGATCCCGGAGGTGCCGCAGATCTGGGACCGCGGTGCCCCCGAAGGCGAGCCGTTCGAAATCGCCCTGCTGCCCGGCTCGCGGACGGGCGAGGTGGAGGTCCTGCTGCCGATCATGCTGCAGTCGATTGCCCACCTCGCCCGCGAGATCCCGGTCGTGGCGCGGGTCATCCACGCCCCGAGCGTCCCGGCGGCGATGATCGACGAGGCGATCGACCTCTCGGGGCTGCCCGTGCGCCGGGTGCCGGCGAGCGAGCGGGTGCCGGCGATCGCCGGCTCGCACTTCGCGCTCTGCGCCTCGGGCACGGCGACCCTCGAGGTCGGCCTGCTCGGGACGCCGATGGCGGTGCTCTACCGGCTCGGCGGCTGGACCTACGTGCTGGGCCGCCTGCTGGTTCACCTGCCCTACGTCAGCCTGGTCAACCTGGTCCTGGAGCGCGAAGCCGTGCCCGAGCTCCTCCAGAGCCGGGCCCGGCCGGAGGTGGTGAGCGAAGCCGTCCTTTCGCTGCTCCGGGATCCGGAGGGGATCGCCGCGATGCGCCGCGCGCTCGCCGAGCTCCGAGGGCGGCTCGGAGAGGGCGGCGCAAGCCGCCGCGCCGCGCGCGAGGTCGCCTCGCGCCTCGGCGTGGAGGTCCCGGCGTGAGCATCGCGGGCTTCCTCTGGCGCCACGTCCGGCGTTACACCGGCTGGGGCGCGATCGCGCTGGTCGCGATCGTGGTCTTCGCCCTCTCGACCGCGATCCTCGCCTCCCTCATCGAGCCGATCTTCGGCGAGGTCCTGCTGAGCCAGAACGGCATGGCCGGAGCCTTCTCCCTGGGGCCGGCGGCGAGCCCGGCGCCGGCAGGGGCCCACACCGGGGCGGAGAAGCAGAGCAAGCTCCCCTCGTGGCTCTCGGCCCTCGACCTCCAGGCGCAGTTCAACCGCGCCTACACCGGTCTCAAGCGGCGCCTGGGGGTCGACGCCTCGAACGTCGTCTATTTCGTGCCCCTGCTCTTCGTGCTGGTCTTCCTCGGGCGCAGTCTGGCGGACTTCCTCTCCGGCTACTCGTTCCAGCGCATCGGCCTGGGGGTGACGACCGACATCCGCAACGAGCTCTACGCGCGGATCCTCCACCAGTCGAGCCGCTTCCACGCCCTCCACCCGTCGGGCGAGCTGGTGAGCCGGGTGATCAACGACGTCGCCCTGATGCAGAACGCGGTCTCAAACCGCCTGCTCGACCTCTTCCAGCAGTCGATCACGCTGGTCTTCCTCCTCGGCCTCCTGCTCTCGACCAACTTCAAGCTCGCGCTCATCTGCCTGGTGGCGGCGCCCGCCTTGCTCGTGCCGATCGTGCGCTTCGGCAAGGGCATGCGCCGGACCAGCCACCGGAGCCAGGAGCGGATGGCCGACCTGGCGTCGCTCATGGCCGAGGGCGTCCGGGGCCACCGGGTGGTCAAGGCGTTCGGCATGGAGGGTTTCGAGTACGAGCGCTTCCGCCAGGCCACCCGCCGGCACTTGCGGGTCAATCTCTGGGCCCAGATGCTCGCCCACCTGTCGAGCCCGGTGGTCGAGTCGCTGGCGGTGATCGGCTCGGCCGCGCTCCTGGTCTACGCCGGCAAGGCGATCCGGGCCGGCGAGCTGACCGCGCCGGTGCTGGTCGGCTTCCTGGCCAAGCTGCTGATGATGTACGACCCGGTGCGCAAGCTGAACAAGGTCAACCTGATCCTCCAGGAGGCGTTGGCCGCGGCCCACCGGGTCTCGCGGCTGATGGCGATCCCCAACGAGGTGCAGGAGCGCTCGGGAGCCCGCCAGCTCGCGACGGTCAAGGAGGGGATCCGCTACCGGGACCTCACCTTCCGCTACGACGAGCAGCCGGTGCTCCGGGGCATCGACCTGTCGGTCGCCTCGGGCGAGATCGTCGCCCTGGTCGGGCCGTCGGGCGCCGGCAAGTCGACGCTGATCAACCTGTTGCCGCGGTTCTTCGACCCGCTCGAGGGGGCGGTCGAGATCGACGGCATCGACATCCGCGACCTCGATCTCGCGAACCTGCGCTCGCTGATCGGGCTGGTGACCCAGGACACCGTGCTGTTCAACGACACGATCCGCGCCAACATCGCCTACGGCCGGGCCGATCTCTCGATGGAGCGGGTGCGCGAGGCCGCCGCCGCCGCCTACGCCGACGAGTTCATCATGGGCTTTTCTCGCGGCTACGAGACGGTGATCGGCGAGAGCGGGTTGCGGCTCTCCGGAGGCCAGCGCCAGCGCCTCGCGATCGCCCGGGCGCTGCTCAAGAACGCGCCGATCCTGATCCTCGACGAGGCGACCTCGCAGCTCGACAGCGAGTCCGAGGCGCTGGTCCAGAAAGCGCTCTACAACCTCATGCAGGGACGGACGACCCTGGTGATCGCCCATCGGCTGTCGACGGTCATGAAGGCGGACCGGATCGTGGTGATGGAGGCCGGGAGGATCGTGGAGGAGGGCAACCACGGCGAGCTGCTGGCCCTGGGCGGCTCGTACAAGCGCCTGTACGACCTGCAGTTCCGGAGCTGAGTGGGCGCCGCGCCGCGACGGGCGCGGAGGGGCGCGGGCACAGGGTGTGCAAAGGGGAGACCGGAGGCGCCATGAGGAGCATGACAGGGTTCGGGCAGGCGGCGGACGAAAACGCCCGCTACCGGATCCGTGTCGTCCTGCGCAGCGTCAACCACCGCTTTCTCGACCTGGTGGTGCGGCTGCGCGACGGCCAACGCACGAGCGAGCCCGCGGTGCGGGAGCTTTTCAGCTCTCGACTGAGCCGCGGCCGGGTGGAGGTCAACGTCGACGTCGAGCCGCTCGGCGCGCCGCCGATTCGCGTCGACCTCGACTCGCGCGCCGTCGAGGAGCTCTCGCGGGCGCTCGACGGTCTGCTCGAGGACGAGGTGATCGAGCGCGGCCTCACCGCCGGCGACCTGATCCGGCACCCGCAGCTGCTTCGCGTCACCGAGCCCGAGAGCCGCTGGGGCGCCACGGACGAGGAGCTCCTTCTCGACGTCGCGGGCCGGGCCCTCGACGAGCTGGTCGAGGCGCGCGAGACCGAGGGCGAGAAGCTGGCCGCGGCTCTGGCCGAACGGCTCGAAGGCCTGGCCGGCGCCGGATCCTCGCTGCAGGCGGTCGCCGCCGGGGCGGTCGAGGAGTCGGCGAGCGCCCTGCGCGAGCGGCTCGCGGCCCTGCTCGGCGACCGCGAGATCGACGCGGACCGGCTGGCCCAGGAGGTCGCCCTGCTCGCCGACCGCAGCGACGTCACCGAGGAGCTCGACCGCCTGGCAGCGCACCTCGAGCACTTCCGCGAGGTGACGGCGAGCGACGGCGCGGTGGGGAAGCGTCTCGATTTCCTCACCCAGGAGATCTTCCGCGAGCTCAACACCCTCGGATCGAAGTGCCGCAACGCCGCCATGACCCGTCTCGTGCTCGACGCCAAGGTGCTCTGCGAGCAGCTTCGCGAGCAGGTGCAGAACGTGGAATAGGACCGGCTTGCGGCCCGCCGGAGAGGTGCGGCGAGCTCGCCGGACGGCCGGCGCGAGCGGCAGGCTCCTACCCGTGCTACACTTCGCGTTCGTGGCGTTCGGCCGGAGCGCCCGATCTCCTTCGTGACGATGCGGCGAGGCGAGCTCTTCATCCTTTCGGCTCCGTCCGGGGCCGGCAAGACGACCCTCATCAACAGCATCATGGAGGGGGCGCTCGGCAGGTTCGGCATGCTCGCGTTCTCCGTGAGCCACACGACGCGCCGGCCGCGCAAGGGAGAGGCCGGGGGGCGGGACTACCACTTCGTCGACCACGGCACCTTCCAGCGCATGATCGCCAACGAGGAGTTCCTGGAATGGGCGGAGGTCCACAACAATTACTACGGCACGTCCTACCAGGAGGTCTTCCCGCGCCTCGAAGCCGGGATCGACGTGCTGATGGACATCGACGTCCAGGGGGCCGAGCGGGTGCTCGCCGGCTACCCTGACGCCAACAGCATCTTCATCATGCCGCCCAGCTTCGCCGACCTGGAACGGCGGCTCGAGCAACGCGGCCTCGACGACCCGCGGGAGATCTCGCAGCGGCTCGCCGTCTCGATCTGGGAGATGCGGCGGTACCACCGGTACGAGCACGTGATCATCAACGACGACGCGGAGCGGGCGAGCCAGGCCCTGGCCTCGATCATCCTGGAGCGGCGCTACCGCCGCGAGCGGATGGCGGAGGCGATCCAGGCGGTGCTCGAGGACTTCCCGGCCCCCGTGGCGGGAGAGCCCACCGGCTCCGCGGAACCGAAGGCCGGCTGACCCGGCTCCGAAACCGATACGACGGCGCGGAGGCCCCCTCGCGGGCCCCGCCGCCGGAGGAGAAGAGATTCGATGGAAAGCACCCCGAAGGACAGCCGCGTCAAGGACGAGATGGACAGCAAGTTCCGCTACGTGCTGGTCGTCGCGGAGCGCGCAGAGCAGCTCTTGCGCGGAGCCCGGGCGAAGCTCGACCTGCCGAACGTGAAGCCCACCCGGATCGCTCAGGAGGAGATCGACCAGGAGATGGTGGAGTGGGGCTACGGCCCGGCGCCCGAGCCGGAGCTGCTGCTCGATCTCGGTGCCGAGGGCGCTGCCGTGGCCGGGATCGGCGAGGAGGGCTCGGACGGATCCGAGCCGGAGGCCGCCGAGGTCCATTGAGGCCGTGGGCGCTCTGCCCGAGGATCTCCGCGACGAGCTGATCTACCTCCGGGAGATCGGCTACGGCGAGCTGTACCTGGGGGCCGGCGTATCGGACGCAGGGCAGCCCCGCAGCCGCCGCGCCGGAGCGTTCCCCGGAGCCGCCGTCCGCGCGGCGCGCGGCTCCCGCACCCGCCGGCGAACCGCCGGCTTCCCCGCCTCGTCCCGAGCCCGCCGCCGCGTCTCCCGTCCCCGCCGCCGAGCGTGCCGAGCGGCTCGCGGAGCTCGCCGCGGAAGCCTCCACCTGCCAGCGCTGCCGTCTCTGGCAGGGCCGGTCCACGGTCGTCTTCGGCACCGGTGACCCGGATGCCGAGCTGATGTTCATCGGCGAGGGCCCCGGAGCCGAGGAGGACCGCCAGGGCCTGCCGTTCGTGGGGCCCGCCGGCGAGCTGTTGAACAAGATCATCGAGGCGATCGGCCTCCGGCGCGAGCAGGTCTACATCGCCAACATCGTCAAGTGCCGCCCCCCGGGCAACCGGGATCCGCTCCCCGACGAGGCGGCGGCTTGCCGCGGCTACCTCGACGGCCAGATCGAGCGGGTCCGGCCCCGGGTGATCGTGGCCCTGGGCCGAGTCGCCGCGCAGGCGCTCCTCGGCAACGACCAGCCGCTCGGCCGGATGCGGGGCCGGTGGTTCTCGGTCCAGGGCATCCCGACCATGGTCACCTATCATCCGGCCGCCCTGCTCCGGAACCGCCACTGGAAGCGACCGACCTGGGAGGACATGCAGGCGGTGCGCGACCGGCTCGCCGGCTGAGGTGCCCGCCGCGGCGAATCCGAGCGCCGCCGGTGCTATCCTTTGAATCCTCGATGGACGCGTCGCCAGAGAAGGAGTCGCAGCTCTCGGAGCGCGAGGAGATTCACCTCAAGCTCCTCGCGAGCCTGAAGTCGGCCGGGACGGGCGGCGAGCTCGGCGTCGTGCGACGGCTCGCCACCTGGATCGAGTCGCCCCGCGTGCTGGCCGAGATCGCCTCGTACTCGCCCTGGTTCGACGACTGGGCGATCAAGGAAGCGTTCGTCCGCAACGAGCACACCCCGGAGGCCATCCGGTCGCGGTGCGCTCAGGCGGTCGGCGTGCTCGACCTGCTGCGCGAGCTCGACGATCCCGAGGTGCCGGCGCGCGAGAAGGCCGAGATCCGCGAGCAGACCCGCGAGCTGATCCACGTCCTGCCCGAGGGCGACCGGCGACGGGTGCGCGCTCGCGCCCTCGAGCTCTCCTCGTCGCGCGAGCCGGATCTCGGGGACGTCCTGCCGGCCGCGGTGGCCGCCGGGCCGGCCGAGGAGGCGGTCCTCGAGCCGCCGCCGCGCCCCGAGCTCGGCGTCGTGCGCTCGGACCCGGCCGCCGCGCCGTCGATCACCACGCTGCCCCTGGCGCGCAAGCTGGTTCTGGCGCGCGCCAGCCAGGACCTCGCGGTGCTCCAGGTGCTCTCCGCCGAGACCGCCGACGAGGTGCGTCTCGCCCTGCTCGCCAACCCGGTCCTGGGGGACCGGCTGGCCGCCGACATCGCCCGCACCTCGAGCCCGCGCGTGGCGCGCGAGATCTATCGCCAGCGACGCCTGTTCCAGCGCCCGATGGTCCGCCGGGCCCTGCTCGAGAGCGCCAACGTGCCCTCGGCGGCGCTGGTCGAGGTGGTCAGCTCGATGGGGGACCTGCGGGGCCTGCTCGGGCTCACCCAGAACCCGAAGATCCACTCGATGGAGGTCAAGGCGCGGGCGCGCGCACGGCTGACGGCGCTCTTCCGGGGCCTCGGCTCGGCAGAGAAGATCGCCACCGTGCGCAACTCGGGGAGCTCGCTGCTCAAAGCCCTGTGGTCCGACTTCTTCCGCGACGAGGAGCTGGTTCTGCGCTGCCTCCACGAGTGCCACCTGGACAAGGGGCTGGTGCTCGAGATCGCCAGCTCCTCGATCGCCCCGCGGCGCGCGCTCAAGCTGATCGGAGAGACGCCCACCCTGGCGGCGCAGTACGAGGTGCGCCTGGCGCTGGTGCGCAATCCGAAGACCCCGCGCTCGGTGGTCGTCCGGGTGCTTCCGGGCCTGCAGGCCGCGGACCGGGCCGAGGTGGAGAAGAGCCACCCCGGGGCGTCGCCGGAGCTGCGCAAGTCGAGCTGACCGGACGCCCCCCACGTCCCATCGAGCCCCAGTCAATAGGCGGCGAGAAGGCGGGCCGCCCGCTCCACCCGCTCGGAGCCGGCCAGGAACTCCTGCTCCAGCGCCGGCGAGTAGGGGACGGGGGTGTCGAGGGAGCCCACCACGCGCACCGGCGCGTCGAGGTCCTCGAAGGCCTCTTCCTGGACGATCGCGGCCAGGCTCTCGCCGACGCTCCCCGTGCGCGTGTCCTCCTGGACGACCAGCACCTTGCCGCAGTGGCGCGCCACCGCCAGGAGGGCCTCCCGGTCCAACGGCGCCAGGCATCGCAGGTCGAGCACGGCGGCTCCGATGCCGTCGGCCGCCAGGCGCTCGGCGACTTCCAGGGCCAGGTGGACGTACGCCCCGTAGGTGACGATCGCCAGGTCGGAGCCGGCGCGGCGCAGCGCCGCGCGGCCGAGGGGCAGCGGCTCCGGGGCCTCGTCGGGCAGGACCTGCTTGATCCGCGGGTCGCGGTAGAGGGCGATGTGCTCGAAGTAGAGCACCGGGTCCGGGTCGGCCACCGCGGCGGCGAACAGGCCGCGGGCGTCCTCGGGGGTCGACGGCACCACGATCTTGAGCCCCGGCGTGCGGTAGAACCAGGCCTCGGTGTTCTGGCTGTGGTACGGACCGGCCTTGCGCAGCCCGCCCCAGGGCAGGCGCACGACCATCGGCACCGAGGCGCCCCAGCGGTAGTGGATCTTGGCCGCGTTGTTGACCAGCTGGTTGAAGCCGGTGGCGACGAAGTCGTTGAACTGGATCTCGGCGATCGGGCGCAGGCCGCCGAGCGCCGCCCCGGTGCACAGGCCGAGGACGCCTCCCTCGGCGAGGGTCGAGTTCACGATGCGGTCGCGGTAGGCGTCGAGCAAGGGTCGTAGCAGGAGAAAGGCGTTGCCGTACTCCCCGCCGACGTCCTCGCCGTAGACGAAGGTGCGCTCGTCTCCCGCGAGGGCGTCGCCCACGCCGAGCATGACCGCCTCGAGGAAGGTCCGCCCCGCCGGGTCGAACGGCCGGCCGGGATCGAGCGGGGGGAGGGGAGGAGGGGGCACCGCCCTGCCGGGAGCGCGGTCGGCGAGCGGCTCCCGGTGGCGGGCCGCCGGCAGGTCGGTGTAGACGCCCTCTCCCGCCAGGCGGGGATCCGGCCAGGGCGCTTCGATCACCCGCCGCGCCTCGCGCTCCACCAGCTCCTCGGCTTCGGCCTCGAGCCGCTCGAGATCGCCTTCCCCGATCACTCCCGACGCCTCGAGCCAGGCGGCGTAGGTCGAGATCGGGTCGCGCTCGGCCCAGTACCGGTAGGCGTCGGGGTCGGCGTAGCCGCCCGCGCGGAGCTCCGGGTAGCGCCAGGACGGATGGGGGTCCCGCCCCAGGTAGAGCATGTCGTCGTGATGGGCGTGCCCGCACATGCGCAGGCAGACCAGCTCGATCAGGGCCGGCCCGAGGCCGCGCCGTGCCCGGCCCGCCGCCCAGGCGAAGGCCGCGGCGATCGCCTCCGGGTCGGTGCCGTCGAGGGTCAGGCCGGGGATGCCGTAGCCCGCCGCCTTGTCCGCGAAGACCCGCACCGCCGACTGCTCCGGGACCGGGGTCGAGAGGGCGGTGCCGTTGTTCTCGATGCAGAAGACCACGGGCAGCCGGCGGGCCGCGCAGAGGTTGATCGCCTCGTGCCACTCGCCGAGCGAGCTCCCCCCTCGCCGATGAACGACAGGGCGACCCGGAAGCCGCCGTCGGCCGGGAGCTCGCGGGAGAAGGCGAAGGCCAGCCCGGCGACGTTGAGCGTGGCGATCGACAAGGGCGCGGTGGCCGGCAGGATGCCGCGGGAGAAGTCGCCGACGTGGAGGTCCTTGCCCTCCATCGGCGGCCCCGCCTTCGCCATCTGGGCGTTGAGGACCATGCGCACGGTCTCGGGCTCCGGGTGCATGGCGAGGGCGGCACCCAGGTCCCGGATGACCGGGGCGACGACGTCGCCGTGCCACGAGCCGTCGCTCGCGCGGTAGCGCTCGCCGCGGCGCAGGCGCAAGGGCGCGGCGTAGATCGCCTCCTGGCCGAGCGAGCGGAACCCCTTGCCCTGGAAGCCGGCGCCCTGGTAGCGCACCTCGCCGCCGGCGAAGAATGCCTTGAGCCGATTGTCGGTCGCCCGGGTGAGGACCATCCCGCGGAGCAGCTCGCGCTTCTCGTCCGCGCTCAGCGAGGCGGTGATCGCCTCGCGCGCCAGGAACCCGTCGCAGTCCTCGGCGAGCGCCTCCGCCGCCCGCTCGAGACGGACGGCGGACGAGACGCCCGGCGTGGTCTCGGGCAGCTCCGGGAAGGATCGGGAGAGGCGCCGCCGGAGGGCCTGCCGGAGTGGCTCGCGGAGGACCTCGATCGCCTCCGCTCCCCGCTCGCCCTGCGCCGCGTCGGGTCCCGTCGCCAGGGTCTCCTCGAAGGCCTCCAGTGCGGCCTCGAGCGCGAACGGGTGGCGCTCGGCGACGAAGGCGCCGAAGCGGGCCGCGAGCGTCGTCCGGCGTCGTCCTCGGTCGATGATCGTCACGGGTCTCCGGAGCGCAGGGCGTCGGGGGTGAGCGGGCCAACGGACCGCCCTCGCGCGGCCCGATGCTACCGGCCCCTCCGCCCCGGGGGCAAGGAGCGGCGCCGCCGCCCGTGTCGGACGGACTCCGGCGTGGCTGCCGGCCGCCGGCGGACAGCAGACCGGGAGGGCGTCCGATTCGTCCGGCCCGCCGCCGGCCGTAAGGTGGCGACATGAACGCGCTCGGCGAAGCATCGTCCGTCGTCCCGGAAGAAGGACCCGCGGGGGAGAGCCTGGAACAGGCCAACGCCCGGCTCACGCTGGTCAACGGCATCGCGGCGGCGATCGGCTCGAACCTGGGCATGGACGAGGTGATCGACCTCGCCGTCCGCACCCTCGCTCGCGCCTTCCCCGGCGTCCGCGTGTCGTACTCGGTGGTCGACGCCGAGGACCGGGTCACCGTCGAGCGCTCGGTCGAGCCGGCCGGCATGCCCTCGCACCGGGGCGCGAGCTGGAGCCTGGCGGGAGCGGCCGAGTACCTCGCGGCGGTCCGCCGCCAGGAGATCGTGGTCTCCGAGGACGTCTCGACCGACCGCCGGATGGCGCCCCTCGCCGAGATCATGGCGGAGTCCGGCGTCCGTGCCCTGGCCACCGCCGCCCTGCCGCAGGCCGACGGCAGGTCCGGGCTCCTCTCCTTCAACGCCCCGGCGCCGACGAGCTGGACCGAGCACGAGCTCGCCACCCTCACCGAGGCGGCCGCCTATCTCTTCCTGGCGATCCAGGAGGCGCGCCACGAGCGCGACCGGGCGGCCGCGGAGGAGAGCCTGCGCCGGCGCGCCGAGCTCGAGACCTTCCTGGTCCGCCTCTCGACCGACTTCATCAACATGCCGGCGGCGCGCATCGACCGCGCGGTGGGCGAGGTGCTCCCGGAGCTGGCACGGGCGGCCGAGGCCGACGCGATCCTGGTGTTCCTCTTCTCGGACGACCGGAGCAAGCTGGTCAACGCCTACGAGTGGCTCTCACCGGCGGTCGGAACGGGCCAGGAACGCCCGGCGGCCCTCGCCACCTGGGAGCTTCCCGGCCTCATGAAGACGCTCGCCCGGCTGGAGCCGTTCTGCGCTCCGAACCCCCGGATGCTGGCCCCCGAAGAGCGCGCCGAGCGGGAGCACTTCGAGCGCTACGGGCTGCGCTCGCTCCTGGGGATCCCGATCTCGACCCGCGGCGAGCTCCTCGGCTTCGTCGGGCTCGTCCAGCTCTTCTCCGATCGCGGCTGGCGCGAGGAGGCCGTGGTGGTGCTCCGCGTGGTGGGCGACATCTTCGGCGGCGCCCTCGACCGCAAGCGCTCGACCGAGTCCCTCGAGCGCGCCCAGGCCCAGCTCGAAGCGGGCAACCGGGAGCTCGAATGGAGCAACCGCGCCATGATTCTGCTCAACGAGCTCGGCGACCTGCTCCAGACCTGCAACCGGTTCGAGGAGAGCGCCGGGGTGATCGACGACCTGCTGCCGAAGATCTTCCCGGGGCGGGCGGGGGCGGTCTACGTCTTCGGTGCTTCGAGCTCGCTGCTCGAGCCCCTGGCTTGCTGGGGGAACCCGCCTCCGGACGACGGCCTGTTCGGGCCCGAGGACTGCTGGGCCCTGCGCCGGGGCCGGCCGCACCGGGTGGAGCCTTCCGGCGGCGGGCCGGCCTGCCCGCACGTCGCTGCCGGCGGCGCCGAGGGCTCGCTCTGCGTGCCCCTCATGGCCCAGGGCCGGGCGCTCGGGATGCTCCACTTGCGCGGCGCCGACGCCTCGCCGCAACACGACTCCACTCAGCTCGCAGACTCGACGGCGGAGCACCTGTCCCTCGGCCTGGCGAATCTGCTCCTGCGCGAGCGGCTGCGGTCGCAAGCGCTGCGCGATCCCCTTACGGGCCTCGTCAACCGCGTCTATCTCGAGGAGCAGCTCGGCAGGGAGGTGCCTCGCGCCCGGCGCAAGACCCTGCCGCTGTCGCTCCTGGTCTTCGGCCTCGACGGCCACGCCGACGTGGTGCGGGACCACGGAGCGGAAGCCGGTGACCAGCTGATCTCCGAGGCCGGCAAGCTCCTCCTCCAGCAGCGGCCGGCGGAGGGGCTCGCGGCACGCCTCGAAGGCGCCACGATGGCGCTTCTCCTCCCCGAGCACGGGGCGCAGGACGCCCGCCGGGTCGCCGAGGCGCTCGACCAGGCGGTCCGGGAGCTCGAGGTCGTGGTTGGAAGGCTCCGGATCGAGGCGGGAACGCTCTCGATCGGCCTCGCGACCTACCCCCTGTGCGCCGAGGACGGACAAGGACTCCTCGCCGCGGCCGCGGCCGCGCTCGAAAGGGCGCGGAGCCACGCAGCGGGGACGTTGGTCGAGGCGCGGGAGCTGGGCCTCACGGGTGCCGTTTCCGACGTGGCGGCTCCGGAGCGCACGAATTGAAGAAGGAGGAAGCTCAGCCCATGGCGATTCTCGAGATCCGCAGCCCCCGCGCAGTCCGCGCTCGACCCCGTGATGCCGAGGAGGAGCTGAGGCGTCGCCAGGGGCTCGAGAAGCTCCTCATCACGGTCTCCACTCAGCTCATCAACCTGCCGAGCCACGCCATCGAGGCGACCCTGGACGACGTGCTCGAGCAGGTCGGCCGAGCGGTCGAAGGCGAAGGAAGCCTGGTCTTCCTCCTCTCGGACGACCGCCGGAGCCTGGTGCGGCGCTTCGGCTGGGTCCCCAAAGTCGACGAGGCCCTCGAGCCGGCACCGGTCGAGCTTCCGGTCGCGCTCCTGCCGAGGCTCATGACCAGCGTGTCGAACCTCGAGCCCTTCCGCCTCGATCGCGTCGAAGACCTCCCGTCCGACGGGAGCGGCGAGCGCGAGCATCTGGCAGGGACCGGGATCCGATCCTTCCTGGGTATCCCGATCGCCCCGCGCGGCGAGCTCCTGGGGGTCCTGACCCTGGTCACCTTCTCGCAGCAGCGCAGCTGGCGGGACGACGAGGTCGGCCTGCTGCGCGTGGTCGGGGACATCTTCGGCGCCGCCCTGGACCGCAAGAGCGTGGAGGACGCCCTGGGCGAGGCGAATCGCCGTCTCGAGAGCTCCAACCACGCGCTCGCGGCGGCCAACCAGCGGATGGCCTGGCTCAACGAGCTGGGCGAGCTGCTGGAGAGCAGCGAGGGGTGCGAGGAGGCGGCCGGGGTGATCGCCGATCTCCTGCCGAAGATCCTCGAGGGGACCGTCGGCACGACCTTCATGTTCAGCAAGGACCGCCGGTACCTCGAGCCCGTGGCGACCTGGGGCACCGAGCCCACCGAGATCGGCACCTTCCCGCCCGAGGCCTGCTGGGCCCTGCGTCGGGGCCGAACCCACCAGGTCGCGCCCGGCGCCGGCGGCATCGTCTGCCGCCATGTCCGGTCCGCCTGCCCCGGCGGCTACGTCTGCCTTCCCCTGATGGCGCAGGGCGAGGCGCTGGGCGTGCTCCACGTCCGCGGCAAGGACGGCGCGGTGACGGGCGAGCTGGCGCGGATCCGGTCGGCCGCGGACCACCTCGCCCTCGGGCTCGCCAACCTGCGCCTGCGCGAAAGGCTGCGGAGCCAGGCGCTCCAGGACCCGCTGACCGGCCTGTTCAACCGGCGCTATCTCGAGGACCGGCTCGACCGCGAGGTGCGTCGCGCGCGGAGGCGCGGGCTCCCCTTGTCGCTGGTCATGCTCGACCTCGACCACTTCAAGCGGATCAACGACACGCAGGGCCACGAAGCGGGGGACCGGGTGCTCCAGGCGGTCGCGGAGGCGCTCGAGACGACCCTGCGCGCCGAGGACGTCGCGGCCCGCTACGGCGGCGAGGAGTTCACGGTGCTCCTGCCCGCCACCGCCCTGGAGGAGGCCTGCTGGGTGGCGGAGAAGCTCCGGGGCGCGGTCGGCCGGCTGCGAGTGCGCTACGCCGGCCTCGTTCTGCCCGGCGTGACCGTGTCTGCCGGGGTGGCGGCCTTGCCCGAGGAGGGCGAAGGCGACGCCGGGGAGCTGCTGCGGCTCGCCGACGCCGCCCTCTACGACGCCAAGGAGGAAGGACGCGACCGCCTGGTCGCGGCGAGAGTCGATCCGCAGGCGGCGGTGGCCGGCGACCGGCCGGCCGGCCAGGCGAACTGAGCCCCGGGCCGATCGGGTAGACTCGGTTCCACGGTGAACGGCAGACGTTGGAATCGGGCGGGGATCCTCGCGAGCCTCGGCCCCGGGCTGGTCTGGGCCGCGGCGGCCGTCGGCGTGTCCCACCTCGTCCAGTCCACGCGGGCGGGCGCTTCCTACGGCTTCGCTCTGGTCTGGGTCGTGCTCCTCGCGAACCTCCTCAAGTACCCCTTCTTCGAGTACGGGCCCCGCTACGCCGCCGCCACCGGCGAGAGCCTGGTCGACGGCTACCGGCGGCAGGGGACCTGGGCGGTCTGGGTCTACCTGGTGCTCACCGTCGGCACCATGTTCGCGGTGCTGGCGGCGGTCACCCTGGTGACCGGCAGCATCGCCACCCAGCTCTTTGGGGCATGGCTCTCGCCGCTCGGTTACAGCGCCTTGCTGCTCGGGGTCTGTGCCCTGATCCTGGTGCCGGGCCAGTACCCCCTGCTCGACAAGGTCGTCAAGGTGATCATGGTGGTGCTCGCGGTCTCCACCGTCGTCGCGGTGGTCGGCGCGGCGACGACGACGCATCCCCACCCGGCCGCCCCGACGCGGTTCGACCTGGCGGACCTCGGTGCCTTCTCCTTCCTCATCGCCCTCGTCGGCTGGATGCCTTCGGCGGTCGACATCTCGGTCTGGCACTCGCTCTGGACCCTCGAGCGGGCCAAGGAGACGCGGCACGCGCCGCTCCTTTCCGAGGCCCTCCTCGACTTCAACATCGGGTACGTGGCGACGGCGGTCCTCGCTCTGCTCTTCCTCGCCCTGGGCTCGTTGGTCTTCTACCGCAGCGGCCAACAGGTCGCGGCCAGCCCGGTGGCCTTTGCGCTCCAGCTCGTCGACCTCTACACCGAGGCGTTGGGGCCGTGGGCCCGGCCGGTGATCGCGCTCGCCGCCTTCACCACCATGTTCTCGACCACGCTCACGGTCGCCGACGCCTTTCCCAGGGCGCTCGAACGGACCTCCGAGATCCTGGCGCCCCGGCTGGGCGGAGGGTCCGGCGGACGGCTCTACTGGGGCTGGATGATCCTGCTCATGGCCGGCGCCCTGCTCCTCATGAGCGTCTTCCAGAAAAGCCTCACCGGCATGGTCGACCTGGCGACCACCCTGTCGTTCCTGACCTCGCCGATCCTCGGCGTCCTGAACTACCGTGCGGTCACCGCGGCGCACGTGCCGGCGGAGGCGCGGCCGCCCGCCTGGTTGCGCGCGCTCACCTGGGCCGGCCTGGTCTTCGGCTTCCTGTTCGGCGCGATCTTCCTGGTCTGGCGCTTCGTCCTGACGTGAACCGGCGTCGGGCCAGCCTCGCCGTCTTGGCGCTCCTCGCCGCGGGGGTGCTCGGGACGAGGTGTGGAGGTGGCGGCGAGGAGCCGGCCCGCCCGGCGCGCTCGCCGGACGCGGAAGCGGCCCCCGCCCGCTCGCTGCCCGCGCCCGGCGTGGCCCGGGGCGACAACCTCCTGCTCGTCACCCTCGACACGACGCGCGCCGACCACCTGGGCTGCTACGGAGACGCGGAGGCGTCGACCCCGACCCTCGACCGCCTGGCCGCGGAAGGGCTCCGGCTGGCCGACGCGGTGACGCCGGTACCGATGACCCTGCCGGCCCATGCCAGCCTGTTGACCGGGCTGACGCCACCGGCCCACGGGGTGCGGGTCAACGGCGGGCACGGTCTCGCGGCCGGCCGGACGACCCTGGCCGAGGTCCTGGGCGAGGCCGGCTACCGGACGGCGGCCTTCGTCTCGTCGTTCGTGCTCGACCCGCGGTTCGGCCTCGGCCAGGGCTTCGAGACCTACGACGCCCGGCTCGAAGCCTCGCGGGCGGCCGCCTTCGACGGCCAGAGCGAACGTTCGGCCGGCGCGGTGACCGACGCGGCGCTCGCCTGGCTCGACGCCTCCCGCGACGACGCGCGCCCCTTCTTCCTCTGGGTGCACTATTACGACCCGCACGACCCGTACGCGCCGCCGGAGCCCTGGGCGTCCCGCTTTCCCGGCCGCCCGTACGACGGCGAGATCTCGTACGTCGACGCCGAGCTCGGCCGGCTGCTCGCCGCGCTCGAGCGGTGGGAGCACGGGCGCGGACGGTGATCGCGGTCGCCGGCGACCATGGCGAGAGCCTGGGGGAGCACGGCGAGCGGTACCACTCCCGCTCGCTCTACGAAGGCGCGGTCCACGTACCGCTGCTGCTGGCGGTCCCGGGCGCCGCGCCGGGCCAGGTGGTCGACGACCGGGTGGTGAGCCTGGTCGACCTGTTCCCGACCCTCCTCGATCTCCTGGGCGTCGCGACACCCGGGCCGGTCGACGGCCGAAGCCTCCTGCGGGCACCGGCCGATGCCGGGCGGATCGTCTATCTCGAGACCCTGAACACCTACATCGACAACGGTTGGGCACCGCTCTACGCCGCCCGCCGGCACCGGGACAAGTACGTCCGCGCGCCCCGGCCGGAGTATTACGACCTGGCGGCCGACCCGGGCGAAGACTGCGATCTCCTGGCGGGGAAAGGCTCGGAGCACCCGGCGCCGGCGGCAGGGGCCGGCGCGCTCGCCGCCTTCCTCGCCCGCCGGTTGGCGGCGCAGCCGGACGCCCGGGAAGCCGCGCGCACGTTCCGTCCCGACCCCGAGGTCGCACGCCAGCTCGAGGCGCTCGGCTACCTTTCGGGTGGCGCCGGGGGAGCGCCCCCCGCCCCCGAAGCCCTGCCCGATCCCAAGGACATGCTTCCCCTGCTCGACGACCTGGTGGCGGGGCGCCGGATGCTCGCCTCGGGCCACCCCGAGCAGGCCGCGGAGAAAGCGAAGCGCCTGGTGCGCCGGGCGCCGCGAGACCGCGCCGCGCTCCAGCTCCTGGCCGAAGGCTACGCGCTCCAGGGCAGGAACGAGAGCGCGGAGCGCGTCCTTCGCCAGAGCCTCGAGGTCGGCCCGACGGTGGGCGCCTCGGTCCTCCTCGCCCAGGTGGTCATGCAGAGGCGCCGTTTCGAGGAGGCGGAGGCCCTCCTCGACCAGGCCGCCGCCCTCGAGCCCGGCGATGGCGCCGTCCTGGTGGCGCGGGGCGACCTGCGCCTCCTCCAGGGCCGGCCGCTGGAGGCGTTGGAGACCTACCGCCGGGCCCTGGCGGCCGACCCGGATCGGATCGCCGACGTCGCGCGTGCGCGCATCGCGCGGGTCCAGGCTCTGAAGGGAGGGGGTGGCTGACGGGCCGCGGGCCGCGGGCTCCGGCGCTTCTCGGAGTGCGACGGGTTGACACCACGCATCGATTTACGTAGCATCAGCGCACCATGCCGCGAACGACGATCAACCTCGACGCCCCGGTGCTCGCCGAGGCCAAGCAGACGGCCGAGCGCGAAGGCAAGTCCCTCGGTGCGGTGGTCTCCGAGCTCCTCGCCGAGGCGCTCGACCGCCGGGCGCAGGGCCGACCCGGCGACGAGCCGCTGCACTGGACCTCGAAGCCGATGCGAGAACGGCTCGACCTGACCGACAAGGAGGCGCTCTTCGCCGTGCTCGACGAGCCGGACGAGAGCTGGAGCGAGGTCGCAGAGCCGTGAGCTTCTCGATCGACGCCAACGTCCTCCTCTACGCCTCGAACAGCGCGAGCCCCCATCACCGGGCGGCTCGCCGCTTCCTCATGGAGGCCGGGGCGGGGCGGGAGGTCGTCTATCTCGCCTGGCCCACGGCGATGGCGTACCTGAGGATCGCGACCCATCCTCGGATCTTCGCCGCTCCCCTGACTCACGCCGAAGCGCTCGCGAACCTGAGGAGTCTGGTCGGCCGACCGAACGTGCGCCTGATCACCGAGAAACCCGACTTCCTGGACACCTATGCCGAGGTCGCCGGGCGGGTCCCGGTGCGTGGCAACCTCGTCCCGGACGCGCACCTGGCCGCTCTGCTTCTCCAGAACGGCATCCGCACCCTCTACACGAACGACGTCGACTTCCGGCGCTTCGACTTCCTCGACCCGCGCAATCCGTTGGACTGACCGTCCCCGATCCCGAGAACCCCAAACGGGGTGACCGGGTCGGTTCAGCCGCAGGTCCGGGTCGGGCAGGTGGGCAGCGCCTGCGGCGCGCTGCCGTCGGGGGCATAGTAGCCGGGGCGGTGGATGGCGCGGGCGCCGCTCGGCGCGCCGACCAGGTGCACCTCGAGGCGGTGGTAGGAGCCGTCGGCCACCAGGGGGTCCGGTTCGAAGGTCAGAATGTAGACCACCCGGGTCTGCACCTCGACTTCGCGCACCAGCCGGCCGACGTCGTTCGAGTTGGTGAAGAGCTGGCCGCCGGTCTCCTTAGCGAGGAGCAGGAGCGAGTCCCTGCCGAACCCGAGGCCGTTGAGGTTCACCGACTGGACCGCCCAGCCGTAGCGCCGGAAGCTGCGGAAGATCCCCTGCATGAGATCGAGGATCCGGGCGCGCTCGGTGGTCGCTCCGGTGACGAAGCGATCGGGGATGCCACCGGAGAGCTGCACCAGGTAGCGCTGGCCGTCGAGGCCGGTGGTGGCCCGCGCCACGCCCTCGAGGGCCCGCGCGAGATGGGCGAAGAGGCTGGCGTGAGGCCAGTCGCCGGTGCGCGAGAGGGGCATGATGCCCGACTCGGCGAGGATCGCGCGCGGGTCGACGTGCGCCGTCGCGGGCAGGGCCCCGTCGGCGGGCGACCAGGAGGCGAGGACGCCGCGGACGCGGTCGCGGTCGCTGCGCACCAGGCCGTCGAGCAGCGCGAGGCCGGCGGCGAGGTCGCGCCGGTCGTCGGTCAGGGGGAGGATCCACTGGAACCCACGCAGGCCGCTGAAGAAAGCGAGGCCGACGCGATCGGTGGGCTGGAGCCCGCCGGCCACCAGCTCGCGCACGGCCAGCGCGGCGCTGGCGACGGCCCGTGCGTCGCTGTAAGCGAGATCGAAGAGGAAGAGGAAGTTGCGGCGTCCCCGCTCGACGGCCCCGGCGGCCGGCGCGTCCGCCACCACCGGCGCCGCCGGGGCGGGCGGAGCCTCGACGTCGAGCACCTCGAAGCTCTCGATCTCCTGCGGCCGACCCTCGTCGAAGATCCGGAAGTTCTCGGGCCCGAGGTCCGGGATCGCCGCGCCGTGGCCGATGACCGTGACCGGCACCTCGACCACCACGACCGAGGTGTCGCCCCGGAAGACGGCGTCGTTCTGACCGGAGAGGACGAGCGGGACGCAGAGCGCGGCGAGTACCGCCGCGACGACGGGAAGGAAGCGTCGGAACCGCAGGCGCGTCATCGCCTGGCCATTGTGCCACAGCAGCTTCGACCCGAGGCCCCGGAGGAGGCGGGCGGGGGAACGCGGGGATGCGGGGGAAATCCGATCAGATATTTCTCCGGTACTCTCCCCCCACCTCGTAGAGCGCGTGGGTGATCTGGCCCAGGCTGCAGACCTCGACCGCCGCCATCAGCTCGGCGAACAGGTTGCCGCCGGCGAGCGCCGCCTCCTGCAGGCGCCGGAGGGCCGCCGGTGCCCGGTCGGCGTGGCGCTCCTCGAACTCCCGCAGGCGCGCGATGCATCCTTCCTTCTCCTCGCTGGAGGCGCGGGTGAGCGGCACCTCCGGGAGGTCGCTCGCCGCCTCGGCGCCGCCCTTGGGCAGGAAGGTGTTGACCCCGACGATCGGCAGCTCGCCGGAGTGCTTCAGGGTCTCGTACTTGAGCGAGTCGTCCTGGATCACGCCACGCTGGTACTGGAGCTCCATCGCGCCGAGCACGCCGCCGCGCTGGGTCAGGCGGTCGAACTCGGCGAGCACCGCCTCCTCGACCAGGTCGGTCAGCTCCTCGACGACGAAGCTCCCCTGGGTGGCGTTTTCGCACTCGACCAGGCCGAACTCCTTGTTGATGATGAGCTGGATCGCCATGGCGCGGCGCACCGACTCCTCGGTGGGCGTGGTGATCGCCTCGTCGTAGGCGTTGGTGTGCAGGCTCTGGGCGTTGTCGAAGGTGGCGAGCAGGGCCTGGAGGGTCGTCCGGATGTCGTTGAAGTCGATCTCCATGGCGTGGAGGCTGCGCCCGGAGGTCTGGATGTGGTACTTGAGCTTCTGGCTCCGCGCGTTCGCGCCGTAGAGGTCGCGCATCGCCACCGACCAGATCCGCCGCGCCACCCGGCCGATCACGGTGTACTCGGCGTCCATGCCGTTCGAGAAGAAGAACGAGAGATTGGGCGCGAACTCGTCCACCTCCATGCCACGGGAGCGGTAGTACTCGACGTAGGTGAAGCCGTTGGCGAGGGTGAAGGCGAGCTGGTGGATCGGGTTCGCTCCGGCCTCGGCGATGTGGTAGCCGGAGATCGAGACCGAGTAGAAGTTCCGTACCTGGTGCTCGATGAAGTACTTCTGCACGTCGCCCATCAGGCGCAGGGCGAACTCGGTCGAGAAGATGCAGGTGTTCTGGCCCTGGTCCTCCTTGAGGATGTCGGCCTGGACCGTGCCGCGGACCACCTTCACGGTCTCGCCGGCGATCCGCGCGTACTCCTCGTCGGAGAGCAGCGCCCGCACCTCCCCCCAGGTCGCGCCGCGCCGGCGGTCGGGCTGGAAGACTTCCTCCTCGGCGATCTCGAGCCTCCCCTCGGCGCGCAGGAACCTCCGGCACTGCTGGCGGATCGCGGCGTTGAAGAAGAAGGCGAGCACCGTCGGCGCCGGCCCGTTGATGGTCATCGAGACCGAGGTCGCCGGGTCCGACAGGTCGAAGCCGGCGTAGAGCTGCTCGGCCTCCTCGACGGTGAAGACCGAGACGCCGCTCTCGCCGATCTTGCCGTAGATGTCGGGCCGCCGGTCCGGGTCCTCGCCGTAGAGGGTGATCGAGTCGAAGGCGGTCGACAGGCGCTTGGCGGGCTGGCCGTCCGCCAGGTAGTGGAAGCGCTCGTTGGTCCGCGCGGCGGGCCCTTCGCCGGCGAACATGCGGGTCGGGTCCTCCTGGGTGCGCTTGAATGGGAAGACGCCGGAGGTGTAGGGGAACTCGCCCGGCACGTTCTCCATCAGGCGCCAGTAGATCCGGTCCCCCCAGTCGCGGTAGCGCGGGCGGGCGACCTTCGGGATCCGGGTCTCGGAGAGGGTGGTGCGGTAGTTCGGCACGTCGACCTCGCGGCCCCGCACCCGGTAGACGAAGCGCTCCCCGCGGTAGCGCTCCTGCCACTCGGGCCAGGAGCGGGCCAGCTCGAGCACCGCCGGATCGAGGCGCCCGAGCTCGCGGTTGAAGGCCTCCATCAGGTCGGCGGCGCCGGGCGGCGAGGCCGCCACCTCGGCGGGCTCGAAGCGGCGCCAGTCGTCGGGGGGCCCGCCGCCGTCGGCCCCGGCGGCGGCATCGCTGCCGCCGACCAGTCGGATCGCGCGCCGCAGGGCGTCGAGGTCGCGGGCGGCGTCGGCCTGCTCCCGGGCCCAGTCACGGTAGCCGCGGCAGGCGTCGGAGATCTCCGAGAGGTAGCGCTCCCGGCCGGGCGGGATCACGTGCTGGCCGGTGTCGGTGACCCGCTCCGGTCCGGCGGGGTAGTGGCTCCGCCAGCCGAGCTCGAAGCGCTCGTCGAGCGCCGCGATCAGGTGGGCGTAGAGGGCGTTGACCCCGGAGTCGTTGAAGTGAGCGGCGCTGGTGCCGAAGACCGGCAGCTCCTCGGGCGGGGTGGAGAAGAGCCCCCGGTTGCGCTGCACCTGCTTGCGGACGTCGCGCAGGGCGTCCTCCGAGCCCCGGCGGGAGAACTTGTTGATCACCACGAAGTCGGCGAAGTCGAGCATCTCGATCTTCTCGAGCTGCGACGGGGCGCCGTACTCGGCGGTCATGACGTAGAGCGAGAGATCGGCCAGGTCGGCGACCGCGCTGTCGCCCTGGCCGATGCCCGCGGTCTCGACGAACACCAGGTCGAAGCCGGCGCCGCCCAGGAGGCCGAGCACCTCGCTGAGGTCGGCGCTCACCTCGCCGCGATAGCCGCGCGTGGCGAGCGAGCGCAGGAAGACCCGCGGGCTCCTCAAGCTATTGAAGCGGATGCGGTCGCCGAGCAGCGCGCCGCCGGTGCGCCGCTTGGTCGGATCGACGCAGACCACCGCCACCCGCCGCTCGGGAAAATCGCTCACGAACCGGCGGACCAGCTCGTCGGTGAGGCTCGACTTGCCGGCGCCGCCCGTGCCGGTCAGGCCGACGACCGGCGCCCTGCGGCCCGCGGCGCCGGAGCGCGCCTCGGCGGCGAGCTTCGCGAGCGGGGCGGGGAGCCTCGCCTCGCCTTCGAGCTCGGCGGCGGTGATCGCGCGGGCGAGACCCAGGTGGTGGCCGTTGAGCTGCTCGGCCCGCGGTCGATCTCCGAAGGGGGTCGAGAGCGGGTCGTAGTCGCAGCCCCGGACGACCTCGTTGATCATCCCCTGGAGGCCCATGCGGCGGCCGTCCTCGGGCGAGAAGATCCGGTCGATGCCGCGCTCGTGGAGCTCCTCGATCTCGCGCGGCACGATCACTCCGCCGCCGCCGCCGAAGATCCGCACGTGCCCGGCCCCGCGCTCGTCGAGCATCTCGCGCATGTAGGTGAAGAACTCCATGTGGCCACCCTGGTAGCTGGTCACGGCCACGCCCTGGGCGTCCTCCTGGATGGCGGCGTCGACGATCTCCTCGACCGAGCGGTTGTGGCCCAGGTGGATGACCTCGGCGCCGGTCGCCTGGAGGACGCGGCGCATGATGTTGATCGAGGCGTCGTGACCGTCGAACAGGGCCGCGGAGGTGACGATCCGGACCGGGTGGGTCGGGCGGTAGGTCTCGGGAGAGTCGCTCATGTCGATCGGCCGGAGGCGGGTGGCGGTGTGGTGACGCGGACGGACGGAGAGAGCGACGGAGCCGCCCCCGCCGACGCCGCCCATTCTAGCCGACGCGAGAATAGCGCCGGGTCCGGCCGACGTTATGGAGACCGTGAGCGGGCGGCCCGGCCCCCGAACCAACGAGAGACCGACCGCGAGAGGACCAGCCCGATGCCCCTGTACGAATACCGCTGCCCCGAGTGCGAGCACCGTTTCGAGATCCTCCAGCGCCTGGGCGCCGGTGCCGACGACGTGATCTGCCCGCAGTGCGGCCGGAAGAGGCCGGAGAGACAGTTCTCCACCTTCGCCAGCTCCGCGACCACGCCCGGTGGAGCGGTGACCGGTGGCGGTGGCTGCGGCGGGAGCGGCGGCTTCACCTGAAACACGTGACGGCGGTCCGTGAGACCGCCCCGCCCGAGATCACCGTCGTCCTCGGAGACCCTCGCCTCGGCGACCGCGGCAAGGTCTCCGGCCGCTTCGCCGCCGAGGACCTCGAAGCCTTCGCCCGCCTGAAGGCGGCCCTCGCCGAGCTGGCCGAGTACCGCTTCCGCTTCCTGGACGATCACCGGACCCTGCTCGCCGACCTGGCGGCCGATCCGCCCGCCTTCGCCCTCAACTTCTGCGACACGGGCTTCCGTAACGAGGCCCACTTCGAGCTCCACGTCGCGGCGTTGCTCGAGCTGCTGGGCGTGCCCTACAGCGGCTCGCCGCCGGCCACCCTGGCGCTCGCCTACGACAAGGCGCTGGTCCGGGCGCTGGCCGCGGAGCTGGGCGTGCCGGTGCCGGCGGAGCGCTTCGTTCGCCCGAGCGAGGCCCTCGCCGCGGCGATCCCGGAGCGCTACCCGGCGCTCGTCAAGCCCAACCGGGGCGACGGCAGCATCGGCATCACCCGGCGGGCCCTGGTGCGCGACGAGGCCGAGGCGCGCGCCTACCTCGAGGAGCTGCGCCGGGCCGTCCCCGAGCGCGAGATCCTGGTCCAGGAGTACCTGCCGGGGACGGAGTACGGCGTCGGGCTGATCGGCAATCCGGTCGCGGGGCGCCGACCGGCGAGCGCGGCGGGCTTCACCGTGCTGCCCTTGATGGAGGTCGACTTCGGCGGCCTGCCGGAGGGCTTCGCGCCGATCCTCTCCTACGAGTCGAAGGCGGATCCCTCCTCGCCCTATTACAGCCGCATCGCCTTCCGCGAGGCGCGCGTCGACGACGACCGGCGCCGGAGCCTGGTCGAGTGGTCGGTGCGGCTCTTCGAGCGCCTGGGCTGCCGCGACTATGCCCGCTTCGACTTTCGGACCGGCGCCGACGGGGTCGTCCGGCTGCTCGAGGTCAACCCCAACCCGGCCTGGTGCTGGGACGGCAAGCTCGCGTACATGACCGGCTTCGCCGGCCGCGACTACCCGGACCTCCTGGCGCGCATCCTCGACGCCGCCCGGCGGCGGGTGGCCGCCGGCACGCCCCCAGAACCGCCCGCCTAATTCCGGCGAAGCTTGGGAGGAGGCGTCTCCTTCCCCCCCTGGGGGACGGAAGGGGATCGAGGGGATGCGGTGGGGATCCGAGGTATCCGGCAGTCCCACGCCCGCGACACCACGCACGTCTCGCCCTGGTACGCCCGGAGCGCGGCGCGCAGCCGGTACGCCTCGCGCTCCGCCGTGAGCTCGGTCTCCGTCTCGATCCGCACCCGCCAGTCGCCGCGCCGCAGGAGGGTCGTCTGGCGCACCTCGGCGCGGGCCGCCAGCGGATCGTGGTCGGCGATCCGGTAGCGGCGCTCCACCTGGGTGCCGACTTCGAGGTCGATCGGCTCCACCCGGGCGAGCGCCGCCCCGTCGAACTCCCCGCCGTCGCTCCAGATCACCTGCTCCGTCGCCTCGCGGGCGAGGTCGTGCTCGACGGTGCGCCGGAAGCGGGCGGGGCGAAGCGTCGTGTGCGACAGGGTGGGCGCCTGCTCGGGTGCGGAGAAGGGGGCGAGCACCTCGTCCGCCGGGTCGGGCGGCCGGGCCGGCAGCTCGAGGGCGCTCTCGCCGGTGAACAGCGAGAGGGTGACCGGCGCCGGCGCGGGCCAGGCCATCGGCCAGTAGCTGGTGGAGATCGCGAGGCGCACGACGTTGCCGGGGGGGAAGGCGTGGGCGACGTCGTTGAGCCGCACGCGCACCCGGTAGCGGCGACCCGGCTCGAGCGGCTCCGGGTGCTCGTGACCGTCGCGATGGGCGAGGTCGAGCAGGCCGTAGGTCACCCGGGTCGAAGCGCCGTCCGGGCTGACGTCGTTGAGGCGCACCGCGATCATCGCCTGCGGGCGGTCCACGGCGAGCTCGAGGACCGCCTCCGGCGCGCCCAGGATCTCCAGGCGCTCGGGCAGGGGCTCGGAGTCGAAGACCAGGGAACGGCCGTCGTCGCCCCGCTGGCCGACCGGCAGCTCGCCCTCGGCCCCGAAGGCGCACCAGTCGCCGCCGGCCCGGCCCGTCGTCTGAGGCGAGGAGAGGAGGAGCTCGGCCGGCTTGCCGGCCCGGGGGCCGAGCCGCCCGGGGCCGACGGCCATCCGGAGCGTCCGGACCCGCCGCGAGGGCCACGCGGCCTCGGCGACCCAGCGCCCGGGCCGCTCCCGGTAGTGGCCGCGCGGCGGCACGCTCTCCTGCATCCACACGCGCAGCATCGGCTCGTCCATGATCCCGGTCTCCTCGCCCTTGAGCCAGTGGTCCCACCAGCGCAGAGCCTCCTGCAGGAAACCGATCGCAGGGCCGGGCACGGCGTCGTGGGGGAAGGCGTGCGACCAGGGGCCGATCAGGCCCTTGCGCGGCGCGGAGAGGCCGGCGAGGAGCCGCGGCACGGCGTTCGAGTAGCCGTCCGCCCAGCCGCCGACGGCGTAGACCGGGCAGGCGATCGCGCCGTAGTCCTCGCACACCGACCCGCGGCGCCAGTAGGCGTCGCGGGTGGGATGGCGCATCCAGATCTCGGGGAAGAGGGGCGTCGCCTCCAGGCGCTCGAGCCACATCTCGCGCCAGCGGGGGCCGACGATCTCCGGGTCGGGCGGGTAGGCGTTGAAGGTGAGCAGCACCGAGCCCCAGGTCAAGTTTTCGTTGAGCAGGCAGCCGCCCATGTAGTGGGCGTCGTCGGCGTAGCGGTCGTCGGTCGAGCAGAGCGTGAGGATCGCCGCCAGCGCGGCCGGCCGGCGGGCGGCGACCTGGAGCGAGTTGAAGCCGCCCCACGAGATGCCCATCATCCCCACGCGGCCGGAGCACCAGGGCTGGGCCGCGATCCAGGCGATCACCTCCACGGCGTCGTCGAGCTCTTGCTCGGCGTACTCGTCGGCCAGCAGGCCATCGGAGTCCCCCGAGCCGCGCAGGTCGACCCGCAGGGCGGCGTAGCCGTGGCCGGCGAAGTAATGGTGCATCGGCTCGTCGCGCGCGCGAGTGAAGTCGCGCTTGCGGTAGGGGAGGTATTCCAGGATCGCCGGCACCGGGCGCTCTTCGGCGTCGGCCGGGAGCCAGATGCGGGCGGCCAGGCGACACCCGTCCGCCAGCGGAATCCAGTGGTTCTCGATCTGGCGGACGGTCCTGGGAAAGGACTCGACGGTCCTCAAGGAGCGCCCTCGGCCCCCTCGGCCCGCAAGCGGCGCCGGCGCAGCGGCTGGGTGGTCCAGAAGCGCAGCGCCAGCCGGCGGCGCGCCTCGATCCCGGCGTCCAGGTCCCAGCAGTTGACGATCGCCAGCCGGAAGCCGCCCGGGGGCATGGCGTGGAGCTCGGGCGGCTTGTCGCGGTGGAAGGTGATCTGGATGCTCGAGACCTCGGGGCGGGCGAGGAGCTCGTCGATCAGGTCCTGCTCGACGGGGCGGTAGCGCGGGCCGTGGCTGCCGAAGAGCACCACGCTGTAGCCGGTGCGGCGGTCCCGGTCCTGGTAGCTCCAGCGCCGGTCGCGGTAGAGGGCCACCAGGGCGTCGAGCCAGCCCTCGCCGTAGAGGTCGGGCCACTGGTCCGCGAAGCGCAGGTGACACTCGATGATCCGGCCGCCGATGGTCTCGACGTTGACCGCGCCGGAGTAGCCGGCGAGGTGGCCGGCGAGCCAGTCCGCGAGGTAGCTCTCGAGCTCGGGCCGGGCCTCGGCCGCCACCACCCAGTAGTCGAACATCCCCTCGTCGAGCGGCACGCCGACCGTGTGGCGGAACCAGCGGGCGCGGCCCTCGACGACCGCGACGTCGGTCGACACGTGGTCGCCGGAGAGCAATGGCATCCAGAAGTGCCCCGGGGCGAGCTCCCGGTCGTACTCGGCGCGCGACGCGAGCACCCGGCTCGCCACCCCCATGCCGCGCAGGTTGTAGATCGGCTTGCTGAACACCGGGAAGCGCTCGGGCGGCAGGCCGTAGGGCCCGGCGTCGAGCCCCTGGGACTCGGCGACCAGGAGCTTGTTGTAGACCCAGCGCTGCTCGGGGTAGAGGCGGTAAGCGTCGCTGTCCTCGGTCGGGATGAACAGCTCCTCGGGGCACTCGACGCCCTCGAAGTACTGCATGCGCCAGGGGTCGCGCTCGACGATCGGCATAGCCCGTTAGCCTACCGCCTCGGCGGCCCGGCCGGCGAGCCCGGCAGCGGGGCCGGCGGTGGGTCGTGCCACTCGATCTCGATCCGCGAGTCCTCGTCGCCGGTGCTCGGCCGGTCCCAGGCGGGCTCGGAGAACGAGCTCGCGGCGGGAAGGTCCGGGGGCGAGGAGAACCGGAAGGACGCCTCCACCGGCAGCGCCTCGCCGGGCTCCGAATCGGGCCAGCGCGGGCAGGACGCGGCGGGGGTGAGGCCGGCGAGGAAGACGTCCCGCTCGGCCTCCCCGACGAGCGGCTCGCAGCCGGGAGCCAGCACCCGCCCGGAGGCCGGATCGACCCGGTACTCGACGACGTCGGTCGGCCGGGGCCAGTCGGCCTCGCCGCCGGCCGTGCCCGCGCGCATCATCCGCCCCCACACCGGCGCCGCGAGCAGCCCGCCGGTGGCGCGCGGGAGGATGCGCCGCGGCTGGTCGAAACCGATCCAGACGACGCCGACGGCGCGCGGGGTATAGCCCACGAACCAGGCGTCCCGGCCGTC
Source organism: uncultured Acidobacteriota bacterium (assembly GCA_963837945.1). GTDB lineage: Bacteria > Acidobacteriota > Thermoanaerobaculia > Multivoradales > DATKCC01 > CAVUBL01. The sequence goes on along the minus strand of CAWIQD010000003.1, from coordinate 282,475 downwards.
GTTGGTGGTGCCGGTCTTGCCCGCGGCCGGCCCCCGGAAACCGGCCTGGCGCACCCGGAAGCCGGTCCCGCGGTCGACCACGTCACGCAGCATGTCGGTCACCAGGTAGGCGAGCCCGGGATCGAGGAGGCGCTCTCGGTCGGGTGGCGAGCGCCACAGGACGCGCCCGTCGGCACTCTCGATGCGCCGGACCAGCCGGGGCTCGACCCGGGCGCCGAGGGTCGCGAACGGCGTGTAGGCGCGGGCGACCTCGAAGGGGCTGACGGCGGCGGCGCCGAGGGCGAGCGACGGCTCGCGCGGCAGCTCGGCGTCGAACCCGGCGAGCCGGGCGAGGTAGGCGACGTCGCCGACTCCCACCGCCCGGGCCAAGCGCACCGTCGCGACGTTCTTCGACTGGACGAGCGCCTGGCGCAGGGTGATCGCGCCCTCGTAGCGATGGCCGAAGTTCTCGGGCTGCCAGACCTCCCCGTGGCCCAGGTCGACGGTCAGCGGCTGGTCGGAGACCAGCTCGGACGGAGAGTGGCCTTCGGCCAGCGCGGCGGCGTAGACGAAGGGCTTGAACGCGCTGCCGAGCTGACGCCGGCCGAGCCGGACCCGGTCGAACCGCGACTGGGAGAAGTCCCGCCCGCCGACCCAGGCGAGGACGTCGCCGGAGGCCGGTTCAAGCACGATCACCGCTCCCTGGAGGTACGGGGTCCCGTCCTCGTCGACCGTCGCCGATGCGCTGTGCCGTGGCCCGTGGAAGGCGCCCCGCCGGCCGCTCTCGACGGCGCGGAGCTGGTGGGCGAGGGCCTCCTCCGCGGCGTCCTGGAGCCGGCGGTCGAGGGTCGTGAAGATCCGGACGGGCCGATCGTAGAGCCGGTCGCCGAAGCGCTCCTCGAGCTCCCGGCGCACCTCCTGGACGAAGTAGGGCGCGGCGGGCGGCCGGGCGGTGGCCGGCCCCGGGTCCGGCACCACCTCGAGGGGCGCCCGGCGGGCCGCCTCGGCGGCGTCGCTTGCGATCCGCCCCTGCGCCGCCATCAGCGCGAGGACCAGGTTGCGGCGGTCGAGCGCCCGGCCGGGATGGCGGCGCGGATCGTAGTCCGACGGCGCCTTCGGGAGGGCGGCCAGGAGAGCTGCCTGGGGGAGGTCGAGGCCGGCCGCCGGGCGGTCGAAGTAGCGGTGGGCCGCCGCCTCGATGCCGCGGGCGCCGCCTCCGAAGGAGATCTCGTTCAGGTAGAGCTCGAGGATGTCGCGCTTGGCGAACCGAGCCTCGATGGCGCGCGCCACCCGCACCTCGCCCAGCTTGCGCTCGAAGCTCCGCTCGCGGGCGGAGAGCCGCTCGCGGAAGGCATTGCGGGCGAGCTGCATGGTGAGGGTCGACGAGCCCTCCTCCAGGCGTCCGGCCCGGAGGTTGGCCCAGGCGGCGCCGGCGACCCGCCGCCAGTCGACGCCGTGGTGCGAGAAGAAGCGCCGGTCCTCGACCGCGACGAATGCCTGGGCCACGTATGGCGGCAGCTCGGCGAGGGTCGCCAGACCCTGGCCCTCGGGGCGGAGCCTGGCGAAGGGCCGGCCGTCGCGGTCGAGCAGCAGCGGGGCCTGGCCCGGCCGAAGGGCCTCGAGCCGGGAGACGTCGGGACAGCCTGCGCCGCCGCAAGTCGCGTAGGCGTGGGCCGCGGCGATCACGGCGGCGAGCGCGCCGAGAGCGGCGAGCGCCAGGGCCGCGGCGCTCGCCGCCAGCCACGCGGGCGCCGGTGCGCCGGTCCGGCGTCGGAGGCGGTCTCGAAGGTGGCGGAGTGCGTTCATCGTCGGTCTCCCCGGAGCTCCGGGCCGCGAGCCGGCTCGGAGCTTCGAGGGCCCTCTCCCGATTCGCTGATTGCAAGATCCCTTCCGGCCTCTGGAGCGAGGGTTGCATGGGCGACGGCCGGGGGACGACCGACGGAAGGGGACAGCTCATGGTGGCGATGCGACGATGGCGGAGGCTCGGGGCGGGGCTCCCGGCGCTGGCTCTGGGTGCCCTCGTCCTGACCGCACCGGGATGCGGACAGGGAGAGGCGACTCGACGGAGCGTCGACCAGGCGAAGGCCCAGGCCGCCCAGGCCGAAGGCGTTCCGGCCGAGAAGGCCAGGGTCCTCGAGACCGCGGCAGGCAAGTTCGAGCTCCGCCTGGGTCCGGCCTCGCAAGCGGGAGCTCCGACCCCGCAAGCCGGGGCGCCGGTTGCGGGCGGCGCGGCGGAGGGCCGGCAGGTCACGGGCGACGCGGTCTGCTCGCTCGAGCCGGCGACCGGCGAGCTGCGGGTGGCGCTGCGCCCCCGGCCCGCCGGCAAGGAGCTCTACGGCCTCTCGATTCCCGGCTTCCACGGCACCGACACCTACACCGGGGAGCTGGGGCTGACCGGCGCCAAGCGCTCGTCGGGCCCGGTCGACGTCGGGGTCGACCAGACGAGCGGCGCGGACCCCGCGTTCAAGGCCGAGCTCGCGATCTCGTTCCAGGGCAAGGTCGCCGGCAGCGCCGGGGACCAGTCGGCTCAGGGCGCGGCCAGGTGCCGGTTGCCCGACGGCGCCGCCCCAACGGCGCAGGGAACCTGAAGGCCGTTGGCGAACGCGACGCCAGGGACCCTCCACCTGGGCACCTCCGGGTACCAGTACGACCACTGGCGGGGAGTTTTTTACCCCGAGGACCTGCCGAAGGACGAGTGGTTCGGGCGCTACGCCGAGCGCTTCGACTCGGTGGAGATCAACAACACCTTCTACCAGCTGCCGGAGGCGGAGACCTTCGACGACTGGCGCGAGCGGGCGCCCGAGGGGTTCTGCTACGCCGTCAAGTTCAGTCGCTACGGGAGCCACATGAAGAAGCTCAAAGATCCGGAGGGGACGATCGGTACCTTCCTCGAGCGCGCCGAGCGCCTGGAGGACCGGCTGGGGCCGATCCTGGTACAGCTCCCGCCTCACTGGGGAGCCGACCCGGAGCGCCTCGCGGCCTTCCTGGACGCGGCGCCCTCGGCGCACCGCTGGGCGGTCGAGGTTCGCGACCCGAGCTGGCTGTGCGCCGCGGTCTTCGACGTCCTGCGCGACCACGGCGCGGCCCTGTGCCTTCACGACATGATCGACGACCATCCGCGAGAGCTGACGGCCGACTGGCTCTACCTGCGCTACCACGGCGAGGACTACGCCGGCGGCTACAGCCCGCAGCGCCTGAGCGCCGAGGCGGACCGGATCGCCGCCTGGCTGGACGACGGCCTGGACGTCTTCGCCTACTTCAACAACGACCTCGGCGGACACGCGGTCGAGGACGCCGGAAACCTGGCCCGCTACCTCGATCACCGCCTGAGCGGTTGACCCGAGCTTTCGGCATCTCTGGCAAGGTCTGCCGTGGTACTCTCGACCGGCCCGTGCCTCCTTTCGTAGTGCTCTCCCTGGTCGCCGACCTGGCGGCGATCATCTGGGCGTTGGCGATCCTCTGGCGCCTGCGCGACGCCCGCTTGGTCTTTCTCGGCGCGCTGCCCGCGCTGCTCGCCCTCCACCAGGCCCTCATGGAAGCTCCGGTGGCGCCCTCGGTGCTGCCCCCTAGCGTCGGCTGGGGCGAGCAGGCGACCGGCCTCGGGGCGAGCCTGTTCGCGCTGCTGGCGGTGGTCTCGGCCGGCCGCTCCCTGGTCGAGCGCCAGCGCTCGCAACGCGAGCTACGGATCGAAAAGGCGCAGCTCGAACGGCTGTTCAACAGCTCGCCCGAGGCGGTCGTTCTGCTCGACAACGAGGACCGCGTGCAGCGGGTCAACCCGAAGTTCGAGGAGCTCTTCGGCTACAGCGCCGCCGAGGCCGACGGCCGCCCGATCAACGATCTCATCGCGCCTGAGGAGGAGCGGGCGGAGGCGTCGTCCCTGACCGCGAGCGTCACCCTAGGCGAGACGGTCCACGTCGAGGCGGTCCGGCGCCGCAAGGACGGCTCTCCGGTGCAGGTCTCGATCCTCGGCACCCCGATCCACACCGAGGCCGGGCAGGTGGCGATCTACGGCATCTACCGCGACATCACCCAGCGCAAGCGGGCCGAGGAGGCGCTGCGCGCGAGCGAGGAGCGCTACGCTCTGGCGGCGCGGGGCGCCGGTGCCGGCCTCTGGGACTGGGACCTGCTCCGCGACCGCGTCTTCTACTCGCCGCGCTGGAAGGAGCTGCTCGGATACGGCGAGGACGAGCTGGGCGACGGCTCCTCCGAGTGGCTGTCCCGAGTCCATCCCGACGACCTGGCCGGGATGGAGCGGAGCCTCGCCTCGCACCTCGAGAACGGCAGCCCCCACTTCGAGCACGAGCACCGCATCCTGAATGGCAACGGGACCTATTCCTGGATGCTGGTGCGCGGCATCGCGGTGCGCGACGAGGCGGGGCGGCCCTACCGCATGGCCGGGTCGCTGACCGACGTGACCGAGCGTCGCCTCGCCGAGGAGCAGCTGCGGCACGCCGCGCTCCACGACGCCCTCACCGGCCTGCCGAACCGGGCGCTGTTCACCGACATCCTGCGCCGGGCCTTCCGCCGCCGGGTGAGAGACCCCGACTACGGCTTCGCGGTCCTCTTCCTCGACATCGACCGCTTCAAGCTGGTCAACGACAGCCTCGGGCACCTCGCCGGGGACCGGGTGCTGGTCGCCGTCGGGGCCTGCCTGCTGCGCTGCCTGCGCGCCGGGGACATCGTGGCGCGGCTGGGGGGTGACGAGTTCACGATCTTCCTCGACCAGGTCACCGACGTCGAGCTCGCGAGCACGATCGCCGGGCGGATCCTCGAAGATCTCGCCGCGCCGATCGAGGTCGAGGGCCAGGACGTGGTGCTCTCGGCCGGCATCGGGATCGTGCTCTCCGATCGCGACTACGACGCTCCGGACGACCTTCTTCGGGACGCCGACATCGCGATGTACCGCACCAAGCTCGAGGGCGGCGGCGCCTGCCGCGTCTTCGATCCGGCGATGCACGCCGAAGTGGTCGCCCGCCTCCAGCTCGAGACCGATCTCCGCCGGGCGGTCGAGCGCGGCGAGCTGGTGGTCCACTACCAGCCGATCGTGACCGTGGCCACGGGCCGGATCGCGGGCTTCGAGGCGCTGGTCCGGTGGCGCCACCCGGAGCGCGGTCTGATTCATCCCGCCGAGTTCATCGCCACCGCCGAGGAGACGGGGCTGATCGTCGAGCTCGGCGAGCAGGTCTTGCGCACGGCCTGCGCGCGGCTCGCCCTGTTCCAGGAGCGCGCCGGCGCCGGCCAACCGCTGTTCGTGAGCGTCAACCTCTCGGCCCGGCAGTTCCGGCAGGCCGACCTGGTCGAGCGCGTGGAGGCGACGGTCCGGGGCGCCGGCATCGAGCCCTCCCGCCTCAACCTCGAGATCACCGAGAGCGCCCTGATGGAGGGCTCGGACCGTCACGTCGAGGTGGTCCAGGCGCTCCGCCGTCTGGGGGTCAACGTCCACATCGACGACTTCGGCACCGGCTACTCCTCGCTGAGCTACCTGCACCAGTTCGCGATCCAGGCGCTCAAGATCGATCGCTCGTTCATCCGTCACATGGAGGACGGCCGAGGAAACCTGGAGATCGTGGAGTCGATCATCACCCTGGCGAGCAACCTCGGGATCGAGGTGATCGCCGAAGGGGTCGAGACCGAGGCCCAGCGGGTCCTACTGGCGCGGCTGCGCTGTCCCCGGGCCCAGGGTTTCCTCTTCTCGCCGCCGGTCGAGGCCGCCGAGGCCGAGCGCCTGATGCCCGGGAGCTGGGGCGGGCTCCGCTTGGTCCAGGACGGCACCAAGGGAGCCTAGTAGTCCGTCAACCTTCGATTGCCGTGTCCTGGCGGTCCTTCCCGCCCCTGGCGGCGTTGCTCCTCCGCGACGTAGGCCCCGCTACGCCTACGTCGGAGCGCCTGGCCAGCGACGCGAGATCCGCGCCAGATACCCTGGCAATTGAAGATTGACGGACCACTAGACGTCTACCCTGGGCCAGGTCGTGGCGAATGAACCGAGTTCTTCAGCGCAGCGATACGGGGCGGGGGCGTCCCTCGCCCCCCGGAGGGTGGGAGAGGGACCGAGGGTGAGGGGGGCGATCCGATCGATCGGCGGGGGGGATGCGTTCATCCGCGGTCGAGCGCGAGGGAGAAGACCTCGCCGAAGACCGGGTGGAGATCCGCGTCCACCCCCCGCTCCAGCCGCCGGCGAGCCGCGTCGAGGGCCTCCTCGCCCACCGGCGGCGGCGCCGGCCAGGCGAGGTCGATCCGCTGGACCCCGGAGCCGAGGAGGCCCGCGGGCACTCGCAGGAGCGAGCGCCGCCAGCGTTCGTCCAGCCGCACCCGGCCCACCCGCCGTCCCGCGACCAGGACCGCGGCGCTGCCGCGGCGGCGGCCCTCGGCCCCGGGGATCGGTGGCAGGCGGGCGGTGAGCTCGAGGCGGACAGGCCCGGAGCCGCGCGAGACGACGTGGAAGCCGGTGTACGGCCAGGGAGAGCGGAGCGTGGCCCGGCGATCCGGGTCGCCCTCGTCCATCGCCTCGGGGTAGAAACGGGCCAGCGGCTCCGCGAGGTACCGGTCGCCGCGCGCGAGGTCGCCCGGCGAGGCCGCTGGGCCCCGGCCCGCCTCCTCCAGCAGCCGCTCGAGATCGGCCGCCTCCGGGCGATCCGTCGTCGCGAGAGCAGCTCCGAACGCCCGCAGCAGCTCGCCGTCGAGACCTGACCAGCGCAAGCCGTGCTGGAACCCCAGGCGGTAGGGCGAGTCCTGGAGCCTCTCGAGGGCGGCGGTGAGCACCGCCGGCCAGGGCGCCAGCCGGGCGGCGGCGAGGTCGAGCATCGCGCGGGCGACGCCCGGCGAGCGGTCGAGAGCGCTCCGGCACCAGTGCGCGAGGAGCGCGGGGCGCTCCTCCGCGGCCGTTCCGGGTGCCGGCGGCGAGGCGAGCAGGCGGTGGGCGGTGTGGACCGCAGCGCCGAGCCAGGCCGCGGCGTCGGCCTCGGGCGCGATCCGGGGCGGGCCCGAGCGCTCGAGGACCTCGCGCCACGGCAGCGGCGGATCGCCGGGCGCGGGGCAGAGACGGAGGGCCCGCTCGGCGACCGCGGCCATCGCCACCGCCATCCCTTCGAGGGTCAGGTGGCAGTAGTCGAGGAACATCCGGCGGCCGGGGAGGACCGAGCCGGTGTGGGACGCGAAGAGCGGCCGCAGGTCGACGCGGGCGAGCCCGTGCCGGTCGGCCGCCGCGGCGAGGAGTGAACGGGCGGCGGTGGTCGCCTGCGGAGCGGCGAGGCAGGCGAGGAGCGGGTAGTGCACGGAGTCGACCTCGGCGAGCGCCGCGTCGCGGGCTTCCGGCTCCCGGCCGGCGCCGCGCCAGGCTCGGGCGAGGAGCCGGAAGGCGGTCGGAGAGGACGAGCCGTCGAGCGCGTTCATCCGCCAGGCCGCGGCCTCGGCACCGCTCCAGTCTGCGCGCCCGAGGGCGGCGCGGGCCTCGTCGTGGAGGCGGTGCCAACGGCCGACGCCGTCACCCGGCAGCCAGAGGGTCGGCTGGGGGCTCGCCCAGTCGGCCAGGCTCACCTCCGGGATCACCAGCAGGAGCGGGACCGCGGCCGCGCGCGCGATCCCGGCGAGCCGGTCGAGCGCCTCGCCCACGCGGCCGGCGAGGGTGCGGCGGGCGAGACCGACGGCGCCCGCGGGACCGGCCTGGGCGAGCGCCGCCGCCAGCCGCCGGCGACCGTCGGTCGACGGGAAATAGGGCGAGACCTCGGCGGTCTCGAGGAGATTGAAATTGTTGCCGGCGAAGACCACCAGGAGGTCCGGCTCGAGCTGCAAAACCGCCTCGGCGGTCGCGACCAGGGGGCCGAGGGTCTCGTTGGTGCGGGCGAGGTCGATCACCTCCCAGCGGTGCGGGCCCGACACCGCGGCGAGCTGCTCCTCGAGCACGCGGGCCGGGGTCGCGTGCGGAGCGTAGAGGTAGCCGGCGGCCGCCGATTCGCCGAGCAGGCAGACGCGCCGGGGGAGCGGTCCCGTCCTGGGCGCGAGCTCGATCCGCGGCGCGTGGTGGTCGCCGAAGGGGCCGGGGGCGGGCCGCTCCCAGACGAGGCGGCCTTCCCGACTCCGCGGCCGCCAGATCGAGATGGGGCGGGAGTCCCCCGCGGCGGCAGGCCGGCTGTCTCCGTCGCTCATACGAAGGTGTAGAGGTTCTCGGCCAGCGGCCCGAGGGAGCCGCCCTCCGGTCGTGGCCCGGCCGGTCGCCAGGCGTCGAGCCGCTCGCGCCAGCCCGCGGGGAGCGCCTCCCGATCGAGCAGGGTGTCCTCGACGACCAGGGTGTCGAAGCCGGCGTCGGCCAGGGCGAAGAGGGCGTCGGCCGGCGAGCAGACGATCGGCTCGCCCCGGACGTTGAACGAGGTGTTGAGCAGGATCGGGCAGCCGGTTCGCCGCTCGAAGGCCGCGAGGAGGGCCGCGAAGCGGGGCGCCGTGGCGGGATCGACGGTCTGAGGGCGCGCCGAGCCGTCGACGTGGGTCACGGCGGGCAGCTCGAGCGGCGAGACGACGGCGCAGGTCTCGAGCATGAAGGGCGAGGGATGATCGAGGGCGAAGTGCTCGGCGGAGCCGTGCGCGAGGACGCTGGGAGCGAACGGCCGAAACGGCTCCCGGCGCTTGATCCGGAGGTTGAGGCGGTCGCGGATTCCGGGCAAGAGCGGGCTCGCGAGCAGGCTCCGGCCGCCGAGCGCCCGCGGGCCGAGCTCCATGGCGCCCTGGAACCAGCCGACCACCCGGCCCGCCGCGAGGCGCTCGGCGGTGGCCTCCAGGAGCTCGCTCTCGCGCCCGCGGAGGTCGCGGGCCGGGAGGCCGGCGCCGGCGACCAGCGAGGCGACCTCGTCGCCGCTCCACGCCGGTCCCAGGAAGGTGTGGCTGAGGGGCGCGATCCGGCCGGCCCCGGGGGCGCCGCCGGCGAGCTCCCGGTGGGCGAGCGCCGCGGCGCCGAGAGCCCCTCCCGCGTCGCCCGCTGCCGGCGGCACGAAGAGCCGCCGGAACGGCCCCTCGCGGGCGATCCGTCCGTTGGCCACCGAGTTGAGCGCCACGCCCCCCGCCAGGCACAGGTCGTCGCAGCCGGTCCGCGCGTGGAGGTAGCCGATCTTCTCGAGCAAGAGCTCCTCGACCACCTGCTGGAGGCTCGCCGCCAGGTCTACGTGGCGGGCGTCGATCTCCGATTCCGGTTCGCGCGGCGGGCCGCCGAGGAGGTCCTCGAGCGCCGGCGAGCCCATCCGGCGGCCACCGAGGAAGTCGAAGTAGCCGAGGGCGAGGGTGTAGCCGCCGCCCGGCCCGGGCTCGACCAGGCGGCGGAGGCGCGCCGCGAAGCGCGGTCGGCCGTAGGCCGCGAGCCCCATCACCTTGCCCTCGCCGCCATTGACCCGGAAGCCCAGGTAGGCGGTGAGGGTGGAGTAGAGGAGCCCGAGGGAGTGGGGGAAGCGGACCTCCTCGAAGAGCTCCAGGCCCGCCGGCGTGCCCCGGCCGTAGCCGGTCGTGGTCCACTCTCCGACGCCGTCGACCGTGAGGACGGCGGCCTCGTCGAACCCGGAGTAGAAGAAGGCGCTGGCGGCGTGGGACAGGTGGTGGTCGAAGGTGAGGAGCGGGCCGTCCCAGCCGAGCCGCTCGCGGATCAGCCGCTCCGGCCGGCCGGCGTCGAGGCGGGCCGGGTCGGCCTCGGCGGGCGAGCGGGCCAGCGCCCAGAGCTGGCGGTCGAGCTTGGCCTCGGGCCGCTCGTAGTAGGCGACCGCGTCGAGGTCCGTGAGGTCGAGGCCCGCCGCGTCGAGGCAGAATCGGAAGGCTTCGACCGGCAGCCGAGGGTCGTGCTTGCGGCGCGAGAAGCGCTCCTCGGAGGCGGCCGCCACGACCCGCCCGTCGACCAGGAGGCAACAGGTCGACTCGTGGTAGAAGGCCGAGATTCCGAGGATTCTCATCGCGCCCAAGTGTAGCGGCGCGGAGGCGGCCGGGAGCGTGGCCCCCTCCCGGCGGGCGGGGAGCGGCGCGCTCGCGGGCGGCGCACCCGCGAGGCCCCTGCGCTACCCTGAGCGTGAACGGCCCCGACCGGAGCCGGTCGAAGGACCACTGGAGGCCCTCGGATGATCGTCGGAGTTCCCAAGGAAGCCGCCCGCCACGAGCACCGCGCGGGGCTCACGCCGTCCGCCGCCGCCCGGCTCGTCCAGCGCGGCCACGGCGTCGTCGTGGAGCAGGGCGCCGGCGCGGACGCCCACTTCTCCGAGCGCGACTTCGAGCGCGCCGGCGCCCAGATCGTCTACAGCGCCCAGGAGGCCTACCAGCGCGCCGACCTGGTCTGCCGGGTAGGCGCCGTCGCCCGGGACGAGCTCGACCTCCTGCGCCCGGGCTCGATCCTGTGCTCCTTCCAGCACCTGGCGGTCGCGCCGCGCGCCGTCATCGAGCGGCTCCAGGCTCTCGAGGTCACGGTCCTCGGCTACGAGGTCATCGGCGACGGCGAGGGCGCTCTGCCGGTGCTGGTGCCGGTGAGCGAGATGGCCGGCCAGATGGCGCTCCAGATCGCCTCCGGCCTCCTGCGCAGCGAGGCGGGCGGCCGGGGGATCCTCCTGGGGCAGGTGCCCGGCGTGCCGCCGCCCACGGTCCTGGTGGTCGGCGCGGGCACCGTCGGCACCGCCGCCGCCCGCCAGGCGGCCGCCGCCGGGGCCCACGTCATCGTGGTCGACGCCGAGCTCCGGCGCCTCCGGCGGATCACGGAGGCCCTGCCGGGCCGGGTGGTGACGGCGGTGGCGGGGATCGATCGCCTGGAGCGCTTCACGGCCATCGCCGACGTGGTGATCGGAGCGGTGCTGGTGCCCGGCGGGCGGACGCCCTTCCTAGTCACCGAGAGGATGGTCCGGGCGATGAAGGCGGGCAGCGTGGTGGTCGACGTCGCGATCGACCAGGGCGGGTGCGTCGAGACCAGCCGGCCGACCAGCCTCGGCGACCCGACCTACACCGTGCACGGCGTGACCCACTACTGCGTACCGAACATGACCGCGGACATCCCGCGCACCGCCTCCCGTGCCCTGGCGAACGCCGCCTTGCCCTACCTGGTGCAGGTGGCGGACCTGGGGCTCGACGAAGCGGCGCGCCGCGACCCGGGCCTCGCCCAGGGGATCTACCTCTACCGCGGCGCCCTGGTGCACCCGCGGGTGGGCGAGACGCTGGGCCTCCCGGTCTCGGCCCTCTCCGAGCTCCTGGGCGGGGAGGCGCGATGACCTGGCACGGCGACTACCGCGCCAAGCTCCGGAGCGCCGCCCGGGCGGTCTCGGTGATCGCCTCCGGCGACCGGGTCTACTACGGAGGCAACGCCGCCATCCCCCAGGCGCTGGTGCGGGCGCTCGCCGCACGGCGCGACGAGCTCACCGGCGTGCAGCTCAACCACGTGCTGCTGCTGGGCGACGACCCGCTGTCGCTCCCCGGCACCGAGGGCCACTTTCGCCACAACTCGCTCTTCGTCGGCCCCGCCGACCGCAAGGCGGTCAACGAGGGGCGCGCGGACTACGTGCCGATCTTCCTGCACCAGATCCCCCGCCTGTTCGACGAGGGGATCGTGCCGCTCGACGTGGCGATGGTCCAGGTCTCGCCGCCGGACGAGCACGGCTTCATGAGCCTGGGGGTGGAGGTGCTGGCCTCGAAGGCCGCCTGCCAGGCCGCGCGCACGGTGATCGCGCAGGTCAACGAGAAGATGCCCCGGGTGCTCGGCGACTCCTTCCTCCACGTCTCCCGGGTCGATGCCCTCGTCGAGGCCACCGAGCCCCTGCCGACCCTGGCGCCGGCCGAGGCCACCCCCGTCGAGCGCGCGATCGGCCGGCACGTGGTGGGCCTGATCGAGCCGGGCGCGACGGTCCAGATGGGGATCGGCGGCATCCCGGACGCGGTCTACGAGAACCTGGAGGGCGCCCTCGAGCTGGGGATCCACACCGAGATGGTCTCGGACGGCGCGATGCGCGCGATCGAGCGCGGCGTGGTGACCGGCAACCGCAAGACGCTGCACCCGGGCAAGGCGGTGATCACCTTCGCCCTGGGCAGCGAGGAGCTCTACGAGTACGTGGACAACAACCCGTTCATCGAGGCCCACCCGGTGAGCTACGTCAACGACCCGTTCGTCGCCTCGCAGAACGACCGCCTGGTGGCGATCAACTCGGCGATCGAGGTCGACCTGACCGGGCAGGTCTGCTCCGACTCGATCGGCTCGTACATCTACTCGGGCTTCGGCGGGCAGGTGGACTTCATCCGCGGCGCCGCCCGCTCCCGGGGCGGCCGGCCGGTGATCGCCCTGCCCGCGACCGCGCGGGGCGGCGAGAGCTCGCGGATCGTGCCGTACCTCAAGGAGGGGGCGGGTGTCGTGACCAGCCGCGCCGACGTCCACTTCGTGGTCACCGAGCACGGGGTGGCGAACCTGTTCGGCAAGAACCTGCGCGAGCGGGCCGAGGCCCTGATCGCGATCGCCGAGCCCAGGTTCCAGGCCGACCTCGAGCGGGCGGCGCGGGAGCGGCGGCTCCTCGGCTGAAGGGCGGCTACGGTTCGGCCCGGGGTCCCGAGCGCTCGCGCCGCAGGAAGGCCCGGGTCTCGGCGGCGATGACGCCGGAGAGCAGCAGCAGCCCCACCAGGTTCGGCAGGGCCATCAGGCCGTTCATCACATCCGAGAGGGTCCACACGAACTCGAGGCTCCGGACCGCGCCGAAGAACACGGCGACGATGAAGACGATCCGGTACGGGAGGATCGCCCGCTCGCCCAGCAGGTACTCGATCGACTTCTCGCCGTAGTAGCTCCAGCCGAGGATGGTGGAGAAGGCGAAGAGCGACAGGCTCACCGCCACCACCCAGCCGCCCCACTGGCCCGGCAGCCCCTCGCGGAAGGCGAGCTGCGTGAGGCCGGCTCCGTCCTGCCCGGAGGTCCAGGCGCCCGACGTGATGATGGTCAAGCCGGTGAAGGTGCAGACGACGATCGTGTCGATGAAGGTCTGGGTCATGGAGACCAGGGCCTGGCGGGCCGGCTCCCGGGTCTGGGCGGCGGCCGCGGCGATGCCCGCCGAGCCGAGGCCCGACTCGTTGGAGAAGATCCCGCGCGCGACGCCGAAGCGGATCGCCTGGGCGACGACGGCGCCGGTGAAGCCGCCGGCGGCCGCGGTGCCGGAGAACGCTCCCGAGAAGATCAGCCGGAAGGCCTCCGGCAGGTGCTGCCAGTTGAGGAGGATGGCGACGCCCGAGCCCAGCATGTAGAGGACGATCATCGTGGGGACCAGGGCGCTGGTGAAGCGCCCGATCGACTTGATGCCGCCCAGGATCACGGCCGCCGCGGCCAGCGCCATGACCAGGCCGCTCGCCCAGGTCGGGACGTGGAACGACGTCTGGAGGGCCGAGGCCACCGAGTTCGACTGCACCATGTCGCCGATGCCGAAGGCGGCGATCGCCGCGAAGACGGCGAAGGCGACGCCCAGGAACCGGCCCAGGCCGCGCCAGCGAATGCCTTCGGTCAGGTAGTACATCGGCCCGCCGGTCTGCTCGCCGCGGGCGTCGGTGCTGCGGAACTTGACCGACAGGAGGGCCTCGGAGTACTTGGTCGCCATCCCGACGAGGCCGGTCATCCACATCCAGAAGAGGGCGCCGGGGCCGCCCAGGGAGATGGCGGTCGCGACCCCGACGATGTTGCCGGTGCCGACGGTCGCGGCGAGCGCGGTCATCAGGGCCTGGAAGTGGGAGATGTCCCCTTCGGCGCCCACCTCCTTGCGCACGACCAGGGCGATCCACAGCGAGTGCCAGAGCTTGCGGAACTGGATGCCCCGCAGGAGCACGGTCAGGTAGAGCCCGGTCAGGAGCAGCAGCGGGATGAGGAGCCAGGGCCCCCAGATGAAGCCGGAGGCCTGGTGGAGAAATCGTTCGAGGGCGTCGATCATGACGGGCGCTCCGGGGAGTTGCGGGGTCGGACGGGAGAACGGCGGGGAGTCTAGCAGGATGGGGCGGCGAGGCTATCGAAGCAAGCGGGTCCAAGCGGTGTTCGTGAGCAGGAGGAGCAGCGAGGCGCCGCCGTAGACGAAGAGCCCGACGGCGTGTCGGCCCCGGGAGGGCCAGGAGCGGAATCGGAGCCCGAGCCAGAGCAGGAGGACGAACCCGAGGTTGACGAGCCAGATCCAGCTCCGGACGGAGAGGCCGTGGCCGGCGGGCGAGGTGAGGGCCTGGTGGAGGGCGATGACGAGGACGGGGCGGTGTTCGAGGAGCGTGCCGACGAGGCTGCGCAGGTAGAGGACGACGAGGACCTGGAGCCCGACCCAGAGGAGGGCGGCGACGACGACCGGCGAGACGAGACACCAGCTCGGGGCCGGTCTGGGCTTCGTGAGCTTCATCCTTGCGCTTCGCTCGGGGGCGTTCCAAGGGTTTCGCGGTTGCTGCGAGCTGATTCTACCCGCGGGCCGCTCGTCGCCGGGTCCTCGGGCCGAGCGAGTATCATCCCGCCCGTGCCCCTGCCCATCATCGCGACCTGTGCCCTCGGCCTCGAGGAGATCCTCGAAGGTGAGCTCCTGGCGCTCGGTGCCTCCGGGGTCGAGCGCCACCAGTCCGCGGTCGCCTTCACCGGTACCTGGGAGGACGTCTACCGCGCCAACTGGCGCCTGCGCACGGCGAACCGGGTGCTGGTCGAGCTCGGGACCTGGCACGGTGCGGAGGGCGAGGCCCTCGCCGCCGGCGCCGGCGAGCTGGTGGCGGGCTCACGGTCCTGGGACGGGCTCGCCGCCAAGGCGCTCTTCGATCCGGGCCGGACCTTCGCCGTCCACGCCACCTCGAGCCGCTCGCGCCAGCGCGACACCCGCTGGGTGGCGCTCAAGGTCAAGGACGGCATCGTCGACGCGCAACGCCGGCGCTTCGGGCGCCGCGCCCCGGTCGAGCGCGACGAGCCGGATCAGCAGCTGCGGGTGCGCCTGCTCTACGACCGGGCCACGCTCCTGCTCGACACCTCGGGCGACCCCCTCGACCGCCGCGGCTACCGGGTGGTGCCGGGCTCGGCGCCGGTCCGCGAGCAGATCGCGGCGGCCTGCGTGCTGGCCTCCAGCTGGGACGGCCGGGGGCCGGTGGTCGACCCGATGTGCGGCTCGGGCACGCTGCTGGCGGAGGCGGCCTTCTGGGCCCTCGGTCTCGCGCCCGGTGCCTTGCGCGGAGGCTGGGCGTTCGAGCGGCTGCCGGGCTTCGATCCCGATCTGTTCCGCCGGATCCGGCACGAGCCGATCCCGAGCCCCGGGCCGGGAGTGAGGCTCTACGGTGTCGACTTCGCGCCGGCGGCGGTGCGGGCGGCGGAGGAGAACCTGACGCGCGCCGGCCTGGCGGAGATCGCGACGCTCCAGGTGGGCGATGCCTACGCGTTCGAGCCGCCGCCCGGCCCCGGGCTGGTGGTGGTGAACCCGCCGCACGGCATCCGTCTGGACGCCGGGGAGGAGGGCGAGGACCCCTGGCCGCGCCTCGGCGACCTCCTGAAGCAGCGCTACCGGGGCTGGCGGGCGGCGATCCTGGCGGGCGGCGAGGGCCGCGGCAAGACCCTCGGCCTCAAGCCCCGGCGGAGGATCCCGGTCAAGAACGGCCCGCTCGAGGCACGGATTCTGGTGCTGGATCTGTATTGAGCCGGGCGCAGGGAGGGGGTTGAGCCGTTCGGTGTCCACGAGGCGGCCGGATATCACTGAGACGCGTGAAGCGGCCGAGCTCCGTCTCGGCCGGCCGATCCACGCGGCTGGCATCGAGCAACCCGACGGAGGCACCCCGCCCTGGCTCACGCAGCCCGGCTCTCGGGCCGACCTCTGCGCGCCACCCGATGGGTCGGCCGGCCCGGCTGCGGCAGGCGACGGACCGTGGGGCCTCGGTGGGTGGTTGGACGGGGTCGCGCTCCCCACGCCCGCGGGTCGGATGGCTTTCTCGGCGGCAAACTGCGCCGGCGAGAAACCACCGCGCCCCGCGGGCTGCCGCCTCGGCGGTTGGAATCGAGCGCTCCGCCGCGAGGTGCGATGGGCACCGCGAAGGGCAACCGAGGCGTGAAGCGGCCGAGCTCCGCGCGCCGCCCTGAGCGAGCGAAGCGAGTCGAATGGGTCGGCCGGCCGATCCACGCGGCAGGCACCGGGCTACCCGACGGAGGCACCCCGCCCTGGCTCACGCAGCCCGGCTCTCGGGCCCAGCTCTGTGCGCCGCCCTGAGCGAGCGAAGCGAGTCGAGTGGGTCGGCCGGCCCGGCTCTGCGGCAGGCGACCGTGGGGCATCGATGGGTGGTTGAACCGGAATCGAGGCTCCACGCCCGCGGGTCGGGTGGCTTTCTCGGCGGCAAACTGCGCCGGCGAGAAACCACCGCGCCCCACGGGCTGCCGCCTCGGCGGTTGGAATCGAGCGCTCCGCCGCGAGGTGCGATGGGCACCGCGAAGGGCAACCGACGCGTGAAGCGGCCGAGCTCTGTCTCGGCCGGCCGATCCACGCGGCAGGCACCGGGCTATTCGACGGAGGCACCCCGCCCTGGCTCACGCAGCCCGGCTCTCGGGCCGAGCTCCGTCTCGGCCGGCCCGGCTCTGCGGTAGGCGACGGACAGTGGGGCTCGTGAACATCGTCTTCTTCGCGCAAATGAGTTGACATGGCGGTGATGGGGCGTTAGGATTCTCCCAACGAAGCGGCCGTTGCTGATCCCGGCTTGCGTCGAGGCGAGGCTCTCGCACTCGGCCTGGAGGGTGGCGGCTGCTGGCAGGTCGTTGACATCGTGCCGGGTGGGCCGCTCGACGGCGGCCGGCCCGGGAACTGCAGACGGCCCGAGCGAGTCGGAAGCTCGCCCGGGCCTGACCCCGCAAGGAGGGTAAGCTCCATGCAGAATCCATCGAAGGATAGCAAGAGGGTCTTCCGTCAATCCATCCCGTCGCAGTCCGCGCCCACCGCCGTCGAGCCCGCGGGCTCGGTTCCGTCGAAACGATCGCTGAAGCTGCCGCGGAGCGCCTTTTCCGAGTCGTTCCTGGCGAAGCTGCGGCTGCTCTCGCGGCTCGTGGCCGAGGCGCCGCCGCGCGCCGGGCTCGAGCCGGCGGCGCAGCGGGAGGCGGTGCTCTCCGGGCCGTTCGCCGTCGAGACGGTGGAGCGGCCGAACGGCACCGACTACGCGGTGGTCCGGCCGGACGAGCCGCTCGCGGCGGGCGGGAAGGCGGCCGCGGTCTACAAGGAGCGCGACGAGGCGTTGCGCCTGGCGGCGGTCTTGCCGGCCGTGGCGGCGGCGCCCCTTTACCGGATGAGCGCGAACCCGAAGGCGCACGGCTCGTTCACCCTGCACCGGGCCCGGCGCTTCCTCGGGCACCTGTCGCGCGGCGTCGGCGGCCTGTCGCCGGAGCGGCGCCAGGCGCTCGTCATGCACCTGGAGCTGGCCCGCTACCTGGCGGCCAACCCGGGCGCCCTGGCGCTGATCCTGGAGTCCGCCGGACCGGAGGCCCTGCCGGTCCTCGGCCGGGCGCTCGCCCGGCGCATCGAGGCGGCTTTGTCCTGAGACAGGCGAGCCCTTGGCCTGTGGCGGAGTCGTGCTCGGTGGCGCGGCCTCCGCCACAGGCTGTTAGACTCACGCGAGACTAATGATCAGACTAGACAGCGAACAGACCGACCAGTTGCTTCGGCAACCGGAAACCGGTATGGGGTATCAGGAAGTCGAGTCTGAGCTCCGAGGTCGCCTCAGAGTTGGTGTTGTCTTCAATGCAGAGCTCCTGGCATGGCAGAACGAGGTGGGGAGAGCTCTAGTCGAGGCAGACTACGGCACCTTCCTGAGATCTGCTGACAGCTCTCAAGCTTCTGACCTGGGGCCGATCCGAGTCCTCGGAGGCCGGAGCCGGGAAGTGGGGGTCGTCGCCGAGCGAGCCGCAGGTGAGAGCCAAGGCACACCTGCGACGGAAGGAGAGCCTGAAGAAACCGAAGAGGGCGAGGTCTTCGCTCGCTTCACGGCCTACCGGAACGATCGGCGCATCACGCCGGCCAAGGGATTGCGTCCCGGCACCTACGCGACGACTGCCGCCGATGCCAGGAGGGTGCTCACAGGCTCTCAGGCCGTCGAGCGATACGCTCTGCCTGACCCCCAGCCGGCGGTCTACAAGTTCCGGATCGAGCCACTCGGGGGCACCGTCTGCCGTCGCGGCACCGTGCAACCGGCCTTCGGGCACCGCGGTGGGGGAGTAGAGATCCTGTTCGACAACGGCACGGACGACGGCACGGTCACGGGGCCGGAGGTTCTCCCACCATGAGCATTCGAATCCAGCTACCGCCGGCGTGGGTCGACTATCTCACCCACCAGCCCGAATCTGGGATGGGGTATCAGCGGGTCAACGTCGTGCTCGATGACGGCACCGCTCTCGAGGATTGCGTGGCCTTCAACGCTGAGGAGGTCGAGCTCCCCGAGGCCTACGCCGGAAGAAGGATCAAGGAGGTGTTGATCGTCGACCCAGCCCGGTTCGGCCTCCCGCCGGCGCGATAGGAGCCGGCCGACACAGGACGCGCTCTCCGTCCCCAACTACTACGCCAGCTCCGCGCGCGACACGTTCGAGGAGGGGATGGTCCCCAGCATCGAGCGCTTGATCGCCGCCGGCAGCGGCGCCGTGGTCCTCGAGTCCGACGGCTGTACCGTCCGCACTCGCGACTGCTCCCAGGCCGCGGACTACGAGCACAACCTCGTCGTCACCCGCGGTTGGCCGATCCTCCTGACGGCAGCGTAGCCAAGCGAACTCGACGGGCACTCCGGCTCCGGGCTCACTCGCCGGACGGCTTGTCCTTGCCCCACTTGAGGGCCAGGTTCGCCGAAAGCTCGTGGTTGACCTCGCCGAGGTACTCAGACTTGTTGGCGTAGGCCAGCGAGAGGGAGTAGGTGCTTTGGTCCGAGGCCTTCTGGCTGAATGTGGCGGTCGCCGTGAAGCGACTCTGCTTCATGGGGTCGCCGCTTGCGTCGTCGTACTTGGCTTCCAGGTCGAAGCGTGCCGAGTCCTCGAGGATGACCTGGTCCGCATGCAAAGTGCCCAACAGGTTCGGGAGCTTGAAGTTTCCGAGATATCGGCCATAGGTCAGCGAGCCCGCCCAAGTCTGGCTGCTCGCCAGGTCGAACGTGAAGTCCTGGTCCGGCAGCTCGAAGTGGAACGGGTCGGAGTGCGTGTATTCGAGGGAGATCGCCAGGCGGTTGCCGTTGTCCGCCAGCTTCTTCTTGCCACCCTGCCGGGTTCTGAGATAGGCCTGGAGGCAATCATAAGAGGTCTCGTCGTCGGGGCACTTGGAGCGGTTGTTCTTCCCCCAGGTCTTGAGGTCGTTCAAGTTTCCGAACAGACCGATCTCATAGGAGACCTTTCCGCTCCATTCTTCGACGCCGGTGAGGTTCCGTCTCTCGTGGTACGAGCCTTCGAGAATGAGCTGCGGCTGGTTGGCGACCAAGTCGTCCACCCGCTCCATCGAGCTGTCTAGAGCAGTAAGGGATGCCTTGAAGGCCTGGGCCTGAGTGACGAGATCACTCTCGAGCTGGTCGAGGACTTCGGGCCTCCTGTCTCCAAAGCGAGCGCTGATCTCGCGGAGCGGTACCTCGGTCAGGCTCGGAGCATCCTCTCCGACCACCTTCTCCCACGCCTCCTCCTCGGGCCTCAGGCCCTGGCGCCAGGCGGTGAAAGAGTCTACCTTGAACGCCTCGTGGATCGCCGCCGCGTACCATTGCGTCAGGAGATCGGAGTACTCCGTCGGATCTCGGCCGATCCACCGCCTGTCCGTGGAGTCAGCGCCCCACTGAGGGGAAAGACGGATTCGGAAGTCCGTCTTGTCGAAATCACCGATCTCACCTTTCAGAGTCGCCTTTGTCTCGGAGCTGACCGACTCGGGTAGAGCCTTGACGAGGGGCTCGAAGAGGTCCGCGCTTCCGTACGCCGTGCCACCCAGATCGAGTCGCCAGCCACCCCCGAGTTGGAAGACCTTGTCTAGGTTGAGGTTGCCCTCCGTGCTCGTCAGCCCATCGAAACCAAGGGCGCCGAAAAGCGAGGGCAGGAGGTTGAGCATCGAACTGGTGGAGTTGGGATCTGTGGCGGCGCTCGATTTCTTCTGGACTTGGCCCTTTATCTGGTCCACGCTCTTGGCCACGTCAAGCTTCTGCGCTGCCTCTTGAGGCGACGTCAGCGCATCCCAGCATTCGTAGAGGGTCTTGCTCCGATCACAGGGCGCAACTTCCCCTTGCGCGATTGCCGGGGAGCCCAGCGACGCCGCGAACAATAGGATTCCTACCCACCTGACTCTGCCCGTCGCGCTCATTGTCATTTCCTCCATCTGGATCTCAAGTCGCCCGGACCTTGATCACGAAGTGGTGAGCCTGGGTCGGATCACCGCTCTTGCCCGTCATCGAGCACCGGTAGGGCGTGCGGTTGTGGAAGACCGGGTCGCCCTCCGGATCGAGGCCCTTGATGATCCTCAGGTTGACGAGCACGGTGACCGGCTGCTGCGAGAGGAAGCGGGTCAGGAGGGTGATGGTGTAGAGGAAGCCCCGCTGCGCGGTGAAGCTGTAGCACTTCGAAGGATTGCCCGGCGGGCGGCAGAGGACGTCGTGGGCCACCGTGCTCGAGCCCGTGTCGCTGCCCACGAGAGCCTCGGTCAGGAAGGCGTTGCAGCTCGGACCCTCCATCCAGAGCTCGACTCGGGAGTTGGGTTGAACGTGGCGGAACTCTTGGGGTGCTCCACAGGGTGCTGTGGTGTCGGCCATCTTGCTCGGCTCCTTTCGAAGACTGACTCCCATTCAAGCTCAGGAGACGGACCAGCCCTCGAGAGTTCTCGAACCAGCTGTGCGGAGGGAGGCGAGCCGAGGCTCAGGCCCTCAGGCCCTCAGGCTTCAGGGGTACGTCTTCTGCAGATACTCGATCACGGCCTTGCGGACGTCGCCCTTGGAGCCGATCACTTTCACGTCCGGGTTGTCGGGGGTCAGGTAGCCGAGGCCGGATTCCTTGCCGGAGAGGAGGTAGTCGCCGAGCGCCACCCGGTAGGTGCCCCCAGGGTCGAGGGGTCGGCCGCCGAGCTGCCAGCCGCCGCCGGACGCGGGTGTGATGCCGGCGGTCTGGAGGAATCCACCCTCCCCGCGGTTGGCCCGGCCCTGGTCGAGGACCTTGGCGAGGAGCGCGCCGGTCAGCTCGGCCTCGACCACGTCGCCGCCGAACGGGAGGATCCGGATCACGTCGTACTGGGTGAGCGGACCGGGCGGGAGCATGTCGTCGATCCGGATCGAGCCGGCGTTGTAGACGGCGGCTTCGGCGCCCGGCGCGGCGCCGAGCATCGCCTGGGCCACGAGGTCGGTGAGCGCCGTCGAGCCGTTGCGGATGCTCGCCTCGCGGCCGTCGAGGGCGATCGGCGCCCGGGCCACCTCCGCTTCCGGCTCGAAGCCGCTCGCCCGGAAGCCGGCGTAGGCGAGGTCCACCCAGTGCTGGACCACCGCGTCGACCTCGGGGTCGGCGGGGATGGCGTCGGTGATCAGCCGCAGCTCGGGGGTGATCGTGAGCTCGCCGGTCGCCGTGTCGTAGACCAGGTGGTGGACGTAGACCGAGCGCACGTTGGCGTCCGCCTTGAAGACCGGGGTGAAGCGGGGGCCCCGCCAGCGCTGGTAGTTCTCGTGCTCGTGGCCGCCCAGGACGAGGTCGATCTCGGGGATCTCCTCGATCGCCCGGACGTCCTGGTCGATCGCGAGGTGGGTGAGGGCGACGAGCACGTCGACCTTCGGCGCCTCGCCGTCCTTGAGCTCCTTCGCCTGGCGCGCGAGCGACTCGATCGGGTCGGAGATCCGCGCGTAGGCGGGCTCGCCGAACTGGAGGGTGGCGCCGATCAGGCCGATCCGGGCCTGCGGCCCACCCTCCTTGCCGACGGTGAGGATCTCGTAGGGCGCCACTCCCGGGATCGGCGCGCCCGACGGCAGCGACACGTTGCCGGAGACCCAGCCGAAGCGCGACTCGGCCAGGCGGTCGTAGAACGCCTTCTCGGGGATGTCGAACTCGTGGTTGCCGAAGGTCGCGTAGTCGATCCCCACGGCGTCGAGCACCGCGACCATCTGCCGCCCGTTCAGCCGCTCGCCGTCGACCTTGGCGGTGCCCATCGCCGACGGGCTGAAGAGGTCGCCCGCCAGAAGCGCGAAGGTCCCTCCCGGGTTCTCGGCGCGCAGGCCGGCGAGGACGGTCGCGACCCGCGCGAGCCCGCCGCTCTTGCCACCCCCGACCGGCGTGATCTCGTAGACGTCGTTGATCTGGAGGAGGGTGACCCGGACGACCGTCGGAGCCGGCGCTGCGGGCAACGGTGGAGACGCGACCACCTCGTGCCGCGGGACGGTCGCCGGCGCGGTCCCGGCGCAGCCGGCGAGGCTCGCCAGCAGGAGGAGCGCGGCGGTTCCAAGGGCGCGGCGGCGGAGTCGGCGCATGCGGTACCTCCCGGCCGCCGGCCCGCGGAGACGGACGCCGGCGGCGCGCAGTCGATCGAGGTTCGCGCCGATTCTACTCGGCTTCGACCGCCGGCAGGCCGTGCTCTTCCATCCAGGCCCGGTTGAGCTTCGAGAGATAGCGCTCGCCGGAGTCGGGGAAGAGGGTCACCACCAGCGCCTCGGGGGCGAGCTCGCGGGCCACCTGGCGCGCTGCCACCGCCGCCGCGGCGCCCGAGCTGCCGGAGAAGACGGCCTCGCTCCGGGCGAGCTCGAAGACCGCGCGATAGGCGGTCTCGTCGTCGACCGTGATCACCTCGTCGATCCAGTCCCACCACACGGTCTCGGGCATGAAGTCCTCGCCGATGCCGTCGATCAGGTACTGGTGGATCTGATCCTTGGGCGGCAGCTCGCCGTGCTCGTGGTAGTAGGCGTAGACGCTTCCCACGGTGTCCACGCCGACCACGCGGATCTCCGGGTTCCGCTCCTTCAGGAATCGCGCGACCCCGCTGATCGTGCCGCCGGTTCCGATGCCGCAGACCCAGTGGGTGATCCGGCCGTCCGTCTGGCGCCAGATCTCGGGGCCGGTCGTGCGGTAGTGCGCTCGCGGGTTGGCCTGGTTGTGGTACTGATACGGCAGGAAGGCGCCCTGCTCGTCACGGATCCGCTCGGCCACCTTGTAGTACGAGCGCGGGTCGTCGGCCTCGACGTGGGTGGGGCAGACGATGACCTCGACGCCGTAGGCCTCGAGGAGGGCCACTTTCTCCTGGGGGATCTTGTCGGCCGCGGTGCAGATCATCCGGTAGCCCTTGAGGATCGCCGCCATGGCCAGCCCGACGCCGGTGTTGCCCGAGGTGGGTTCGACGATCGTCCCGCCCGGCTCGAGGAGGCCCTGGCTCTCGGCCTCCTCGATCATTGCGATGCCGATCCGGTCCTTGACGCTCTGGCCCGGGTTGAAGGACTCGATCTTGGCGGCGAGGGTCGCGCCCCGGGGGCTGAAGCGGGAAAGACGGACCAGCGGCGTGTTCCCCAGGGTGGCGAGGATGTGCTCGTAGATCTCCATTCCATCTCCTCTGTGGCCTTGGATTCTCGCTCCCGAAGCGGCGGACCGGAGCTCGGCCGCGATGGGGCCGCCCGCGATGAGGTTCGCTAGTCTAGTGCACCGCGCGTGGCCCGGTGACCGGCCCGGCCACGCCTACGAAAGGCTGGTGACGTGAACGACGAGACGCGCGACGAGCCGATGATCGACTTGCCGCTGGGGTCCGGGGCGGAGGCGCCGGAGGAGCCGCCGGTCGCCGCGGGCAGGAGCGGCGCCGAGGCGTCTCCGGAGCCCCCACGCCGCGGCCCCGCCGGCCGGCGGATGCCCCTGGTGGTCCTCGGCGCCCTGGCGCTCGTGGTGCTCCTGGCGCTCGCCGTCCTCGTCGGCTATCTCCTGCCCCGCCCCGGCCCACCGGTTCTCCGCGTCGACCCTGCGCTGGCCGACTTCGGCCAGGTGGGGGTCGGCGACACCGGCGACGCCCTGGAGGTCACCCTGACCAGCGCCGGGGACCTGCCGGCGAAGCTCGGGGACCTGGCGGTCTCTGGACCGGCCGCGGACGAGTTCCGGATCGCCGGCGACGCCTGCAGCGGGATCTCGCTCGAGGTCCACCACACGTGCACCGTCGCCCTGCGGTTCGCGCCCGCCGACGACGCTCCCCGCCGGGCGAGCCTGGAGGTCCCGAGCGACGCGAGCAGCGGGCTCCTCGTCGTGCCCCTGACCGGCACCGGAGTGGCGCCGCGGCCGGCGGTCGACCGCCGCCGGATCGGGTTCGCCGCGCGGCCGGCGGCGACCCGGAGCGAGCCGGAGACCGTCGTCCTGAGCAACCGCGGCAGCGCGTCCTACCGCGTGCGCGGGGTGTCTCTGGCGGGGGAGCGGGCGGCCGACTTCGACGTCGTGGCCGACCGCTGCACCGGCGCGGTGCTCGATCCCGGCGACGAATGCACCGTCGGCGTCGTGTTCGGGCCCTCGCTGGCGGGGGAGAGCCGGGCGGTCCTGCGCTTCGCGGCCGGTCCGCGGCCGCGCGCGGGCGAGGTCCGACGCGAAACGGCGCCGGAGGTCGCGCTCGCCGGCCGGGCGCTCGCCCCCGGAGCCGACGGTGCCGGGGCGGCCGCGGCCGGCGGTTCTGCCACCGCCGGGGCCGCGGGCGCGCCGCCGCCCGAGCCGGCCCGACTGGCGATCGAGCCGAGCGCGCTCGACCTGGGCGAGGCACGGGTGGGCACCGAGGCGTCGAGCCGCCCGCTGGTGGTCCACAACACCGGCGGCATGCCGGCCAGGATCGACGGGGTCGCGGTCACCGGGGCCGATCCCGCGGCCTTCGTCGTCGCGGGAGACCGCTGCACCGGGAGCACGCTCGCTCCGGACGAGCGCTGCACGGTCGCGCTGGCCTTCCGGCCGACCCGGGAGGGGGCGCACCGGGGGCGCATCGAGGTGCGCTCGGGCGCCCTTCCCGAGGCGCCGTCGGTGGCGCTCGACGGCGTCGGGACGGCGCCCCACCTGGGCCTCGACTCGAAGCAGGTCGACTTCGGGCAGGTCCAGGTGAGCGGCCGAGCGCAACGCCGCCTGACCCTCGCGAGCGCCGGCCGCGCGCCCCTCGAGATCCGCGGCCTGGCGATCTCGGGCCCGGCGGCCCAGGATTTCCGGGTCGTCGACGACCCCTGCTCGAAGAGCCTGTCGCTGGCGCCCGAGGACCACTGCACTCTGACCCTCGAGCTCGCGCCCTCCGAGGACGGAGAGCGCCGCGCCACGCTGGTCGTGCGCCACGACGGCCCCGGCTCGCCGACCGAGGTCGAGCTCGCGGGCCAGGCGCTGCCGGCGCCGGCGCCGAGAATCGCGGTGCGTCCGGCGGCGGTCGACTTCGGCGAGCAGCCGGCGGGTCGGCGGAGCGAAATCGAGACCGTCGAGGTCTCCAACCCGGGCACCGCCCGGCTGGTCCTCCAGGGCATGGAGCTCGCCGGCCCGGGCGCCGGAGCCTTCCGGATCGTCCCGGGATCGTGCGAGGGCGCTCCGTTCTTGGTTCCCGGGAGCACCTGCACGGTGGGGGTGCGGTTCGTGCCCGAAACCCCGGGGTCGTTCCGCGCCCGGCTGGTGATCCGACACAACGCCGAAGGGGGTGACGAGGCGGTGCAGCTCACGGGCTCCGGGCTTCCGGCTTCGTGAGTCGGCGCGAGCGCGCCTTCCTCGCCGAGAGCGGCGACGAAATCCTTTTTCCCGGCCCGCCCGCCGGCCGAGCGGGCCGCACCCCGAGCCGTCCGGCGGCGGCCGGGCGCGGGCGAATCTCCCCCGCGGGAACCCCCGGAGGTCCCCGTGCCTCTCAAGAGGTGACGAGGGGAGAGGCGCGCCATCCGGCGCTTCCCGAAGAGTCGAAGAACGAGCGAGGAGGACCTGACGTGACCTGGCGGAACGCGACGATCCCGACGGCGGTGCTGGCGGCCTGGGTGCTCCTGGGCGCGGCCGGTGGCGCCCCGCTCCGAGCCCAGCCACCGGCGCCGCCTCCGGATCCGGCCGCCCCGGAGGGCCCCGTCCTCACGCTCGAGGAGGCGGTGCGCCTGGCGATCGCGGACAACCCCGGCCTCGCCGCCGAGGCCGCCGGCGCACGGGGCGCCCGGGCGGCGCTCCGGGAGAGCCACGGCGCCCGCTGGCCGCGCCTGGAGGTGAGCACCGACGCCGCCCGCACGACCAATCCCGTGATGGTCTTCGGCGGCCTGCTCGGACAAGAGCGCTTCAGCGAGCGGAACTTCGACGTCGGGTTCCTGAACGAGCCCGACCCGCTGACCGACTACCGGGCGCGGGTGGCGGTCTCGCAGCCGCTCTGGGCCGGCGGCCGGATCGCCGCCGGTATCGAGGGCGCCGCCCGGCAGGCGGAGGCCGCGGACCTCGGCCACGAGCGGGCACGCCAGGAGCTCGTCTACCGGGTCGCCGACCGCTACACCGGGGCGGTGGTCGCGGCGCAGGCGGTCGGGGTCCGCCGCGCGGCCCTCGAGACGGCGCAAAAGAGCGTCGGCCTCACCCGCGACCTCTTCGAGACCGGCCTGGTGGTCGAGTCCGACCTGCTCCAGGCCCAGGTGCGGGAGACCGAGGCGCGGGCCGCGCTCGCCGAGGCGGAGAAGGACGCGGCGGTGGCCCGGTCGGCCCTCAACCTCGAGCTCGGGCGTGACCTCGACACCGCGATGACCCTGCCCACGGCCCTCGAGGTCCCGGAGGGCTCGGTCGGCGACCTGGCGGCGCTGGTCGCCGAGGCGCGCGACCGGCGCCCGGACCTGGCCGCCGCCCGGGCCGCAGTGGCGGCCGCCCGCGCCGGCCTGGAGGGCGCCCGCGCCGGACGCCTTCCCGAGGTCGGCTGGGCCGGCGCCTACGAGGCTCACGCCGAGTCGCCGTTCGACCACCCCGGGACCAACTGGTCGCTCGGCGTGGGCCTGCGCTGGACCGGCTTCGACGGCTTCGCGACCCAGGCGCGCTCGGAGCGGGCCCGGGCCGATCTCGACCGGGCGGCGCGGACCGCCGAGCTCGCCGAGCGTGGCGTGGCGCTGGAGGTCGAGACCGCGGCGCGCTCGCTCGAGGCCGCCCGCCTGCGCTGGCAGCAGGCCCGCGAAGCCGTGGCGCTCGCCGAGAGGAGCGTCGCCATCGTCCGCGACCGCTACCAGGAGGGGCTGACCACCGTGGTCGAGCTCCTCGGCGCCGAAGCGCTGGTCACGGGCTCCCGCACCCGGGAGCTCGGGGCCCGCCGCGACCTGGCCCTGGCCCATTCCCAGCTCGACCTGGCGGTGGGTCGCCCGTGACCCCCGGACCGCCGACCGACGGAGACCGACCCATGGCACGACACGTTCCCGAAGCGACGAGGCGCCCGATCGCGGCGCTCTTCCTGGCGCTTGCGCTCCTCGTCCCGGCGCTCGCCGCCGCCTTCGCCACGGCTTGCGGCCGATCGGAGCCGCCGGCCGTCGAGCGGGCCGAGGCGGCTCCGGTCGCCGTCACGACCCGCACCGCGGAGTACCGCCGGGTCTCCGAGCCGGTGCGGGCCACGGCCTCGGTCGAGCCTTCGCGCCGGGTGATGCCCGGCACGAAGATCCTCGGCCGGGTCGACGCGGTGCCCGTCTCCGAGGGCCAGGCGGTGAAGGCGGGCCAGCTCCTGGCCGCTATCGAGAGCCGCGACCTCGAGGCCGCCGTCCGCCAGGCCCAGGCCGGGGTCGACGCCGCCCAGGCGCAGCTCGAGAACGCGCGCGCCCAGCACGAGCGCATGGTGGCGCTCCAGGCCCGGGGCTCGGCGACGACCAAGAATCTCGAGGACGCCACCGCCGGCTTCCGGATGGCCGAGGCCGGGGTGGAGCAGGCGCAGGCCAACCTGGCGGCGGCGCGCGTGACCCTGGGCTACGCGCGGGTGGTGAGCCCGATCGACGGCTGGCTCGTCGCCAAGCAGATCGAGGTCGGGGACATGGTCTCTCCCGGCCGCCCCCTGTTCACGGTCGAGGACCTCGACCCGGTGAAGGTCGTGGCCGAGGTCCCGGAGGCCGAGGTCACCGGTCTCGCTCCCGGGGACCCGGCGACCGTGGAGGTCACGGCGGCGGGCTTCCGGCAGACCGGATCGATCGCCCGGATCATGCCCGCGGGCGACGCCCACAGCCGCACCTTCCGCTGCGAGATCGACCTGCCCAACCCGGAGGGACGGCTCAAGTCCGGCATGTTCGCTCGCGTCGCCTTCGAGCGGAGCGCGGCGGCGAGCGTCCGGGAAGCCCTGCTGGTGCCGGCCGGCGCGCTCGTCCAGCGGGGCCAGCTCGAGGGGGTCTACGTGGTCGAGGACGGCCACGCCCGCCTGCGCTGGATCCGGACCGGAGCCCGCCAGGAGGGCGAGGTCGAGGTGCTCTCCGGGCTCGCGCCGGGCGACCACTACGTCGTCGAGCCGCCGGCCGGGCTGGCCGACGGCGCTCCGGTCGAGGAGCGCGCCGCCTCCGAGGGCCCGCGCGGCGCCGCGGGAGGCCGCTCATGAGCCGAGGTCTCGGCCCGGCCGGCCGGCTCGGCCGGTTCTCGATCCAGTCGAAGCTCACCCCGCTGACGGTGCTCGCCGCCCTGGCCCTGGGCGCGATGGCGGTGCAGCTGACGCCGCGCGAGGAGGAGCCGCAGATCGTCGTCCCGATCGTCGACCTGTTCGTGCCGATGCCCGGCGCGACTCCCGAGGAGGTCGAGAACCGGGTGACCGTGCCGCTCGAGAAGCGGATGTGGGAGATCCCTGGGGTCGAGTACGTCTACTCGGCCTCGCGCCCGAACGGCGCCCTGGTGACGGTGCGCTTCCTGGTCGGCGACGACCTCCAGGAGAGCCTGGTCAAGGTGTACGAGAAGGTCGCTTCGAGCCTCGACCAGGTGCCGGCGGGGGCCGGGTTCCCGCTGATCAAGCTACGCACCATCGACGACGTGCCGGTCTTGGCCCTCACCCTGTGGAGTGATCGCTACGACGCCTTCGAGCTGCGCCAGATCGCGGCCGAGCTCCGGCGGGAGGTGGACAAGCTCGCGAACGTCTCGAAGACGACCCTCCTGGGCGGCCAGCCGCGGGCGGTGCGGGTGCGCCTCGACGCCCAGCGCCTGGCGAGCTTCGGCATCGACCCGGCGGCGGTGGCGCAGGCGATCGGGAGCCAGAACGCCGCCGCCCCGGCCGGCAGCTTCGAGAAGCACGACCGGGAGGTGCTGGTCGAGACCGGCGCCTTCCTCGGCTCGCCCGAGGAGGTCCGCTCGCTGGTCGTGGGGGCCGCCGGCGGCAAGCCGGTCTACCTCTCCGACGTCGCCGACGTCCTCGACGGCCCGGCCGAGCCGGCGAGCTACGTCGAGCTGATCGCCGGTCCGGCGGCGGCGGAGCGCGGCATCGAGATGCCGGCGGGCGCCGGCGACGCGCTCTCCGCCGTCACCCTGTCGGTCGCCAAGCGCAAGGGCGCCGACGCCCGGCACGTGGTCGAGGAGGTCCAGCGGTCGCTCGCCGACCTCCGGGGACGGCTCCTCCCGCCCGACGTCCACCTGACCGTGACCCGCGACTACGGCGCCACCGCCTCGGACAAGGCCGACGAGCTCCTGCTCCACCTGTTCGTCGCCATCGTCTCGGTGACCCTGTTCATCGGGCTCGCTCTCGGCTGGCGCGGCGCGGTGGTGGTGTTCATCTCGGTGCCGGTCACCTTCGCCCTCACCCTGTTCGTCTACTACAGCTTCGGCTACACCCTGAACCGGGTCACTCTCTTCGCCCTGGTGTTCATCACCGGCATCGTGGTCGACGACTCGATCATCGTGGTCGAGAACATCGTGCGCCACCTCGGGGAGAGACGGCTGCCGCCCCTCCAGGCGGCGATCGAGGCGGTCGACGAGGTGGGCAACCCGACGATCCTGGCCACCCTCACGGTGATCGCGGCGGTCCTGCCGATGGCGTTCGTGCGCGGCCTGATGGGCCCCTACATGCGGCCGATGCCGATCGGCGCGTCGATCGCCATGGTCTTCTCGCTCGCCGTCGCCCTCGCCACCGCGCCCTGGTTCGCCTTCCGCCTGCTGCGCAAGAGCGGCGAGGGAAAGCCGGCCGAAGCCGGGATCGAGAGCTCCCGCACCTACCGCTCCTATCGGGCGGTGCTCGCCCCGCTGCTCGCCAGCCCGGCCAAGCGCTGGAGCTTCCTCGGCGCGGTGACGCTGCTGCTGCTGGTGGCGGTGGCCTTCTTCCCGATGCGCTGGGTGACCGTGAAGATGCTGCCGTTCGACAACAAGAGCGAGATCCAGGTGCTGGTCGACATGCCCGAGGGCACGCCGCTCGAGGCGACCCACGCGACCCTCAGGGACCTCGCCGAATATCTCCGGACCGTGCCCGAGGTCACCGATCTCGAGCTCTACGCCGGCACCCACGCCCCGATCAACTTCAACGGCCTGGTGCGCTACTACGACCTGCGCCAGGGCCCGACGGTCGGCGACGTCCAGGTCAACCTGCGGGCGAAGGACGAGCGCGACGCCCAGAGCCACGACCTCGCCGGGCGCATCCGGCCGCCGCTCCAGAAGATCGCCGAGCGCCACGGCGCGGCGCTCAAGGTGGTCGAGGTGCCGCCCGGGCCACCCGTCCTCTCGACCCTGGTGGCCGAGGTCTACGGGCCGACCCCCGCCGCCCGCCGCGCGCTCGCGGAGCACGTCAAGGGCCTGTTCGAGGCGACCCCCGGCGTGGTCGACGTCGACTGGATGGTCGAAGCGCCGCAGCCGAAGATGGAGGTCCGGGTGGACCGGCAGAAGGCCGCCCTCGACGGGGTCCCCGCGGCGCGCGTGGTCGAGACCCTGGGCTACGCCTTCGGCAACCGGTCGGTGGGACTGCTCCACGCGCCCGAGGCCGCCGAGCCGGTGCCGATCGTCCTCGAGCTGCCGCGCGCCCAGCGCTCCGACCTCGACTCGCTGCTGGCCCTGCGGGTGGCCTCCCAGAGCGGCGCCCTGGTGCCGCTGGGCGAGCTGGTGCGGGTGGAGGAGACCACCCAGCCGACCTCGCGCTACCGCAAGAACCTGCGGCCGGTCGTCTACGTCACCGGCGAGGTGGCGGGCGAGATCGAGAGCCCGGTCTACGCGATCCTCGACCTCGCCGACCGGGTCGCCGCGCTCGACCCGGCGGCCGCCACCGGCGGCGCGGTGCCCGCGGGCGCACCGCCGATCCTCCAGCTCTACACCGCCCAGCCGCTCTCCGAGGAGCGCCCGGCGATCAAGTGGGACGGCGAGTGGCACATCACCTACGAGGTCTTCCGTGACCTGGGCTCCGCCTTCGCGATCGTGTTGGTGCTCATCTACGTCCTCCTGATCGGCTGGTTCGGCTCGTTCAAGACGCCGCTGGTGATGATGATCGCGATCCCGCTCTCCCTGGTGGGGATCCTGCCGGGCCACCTGCTCCTCGGGGCCTTCTTCACCGCCACGTCGATGATCGGTTTCATCGCCCTGGCCGGGATCATGGTGCGCAACTCGGTGCTGTTGATCGACTTCGTCGAGCTCGCCCTGTCGCGCGGACGAAGCCTCGAAGAGGCGCTCCTCGAGGCCGGCGCGGTCCGCTTGCGCCCGATCCTGCTGACCGCCGGGACGGTCTTCGTCGGCGCCTTCGTGATCCTCTTCGACCCGATCTTCCAGGGCCTCGCCATCTCGTTGATCTTCGGCACCTTCGCCTCGACGGTGCTGACCCTGGTGGTGGTGCCCCTGGCGTACTACCTGATGGAGCGCAAGCGCCGTCCACGACCCGAGGAGACGGGGGAAGGCGAGGAGGTGACGCCGTGACCACCGATCAGACCATGCTCATGATCCTGTGCGCCGAGGAGCGGGTCGAAGCGCTGCTGGCGTTTCTCGAAGGCTTCGACGTGGCCGGCTTCACCGAGCTCCAGGGGCTCCAGGGTGCCGGCTCGACCGGCAAGCACCTGGGGACGAGAGCCTACCCGGGCACCGTCTCCATGCTCCTCACGGTCGGCTCGCCCGCCGAGATCTCACGGGTCGCCGAGGGGCTCGAGGCGTTTGCCAAGGACTGCCGGCCGGGCCAGGGCCTCCGCGCCTTCGCCCTGTCCGCTTCGCAGGTCGTGTAGCCCGGCCGGGCAGCGCGTCGTCTCGGTCTCGCCTCCTCCGCGGCCGGGTATCGAAGCGCCGGAGGATGGCAGCGATCCGGTCCTCCCGGGGGTGTAGTCTTGGCTCCCGTCCATCATGCGTCTGTCTCGTACCCTCGGCCCGGTCCTGGGCGTCGCGCTGTTCGCCGGAGCGCTCTGGATCCTGCGCAAGGAGCTGGGGGCGTACCACTATGCGGACATCGCCCAGGCGATCCGCGAGCTGGCGCCGGTCCAGCTCGCGGCGGCGCTGGCCCTGACGGTCGCGGGCTATTCGCTGCTGGTCGGCTACGACCTCCTCGGCCTGGGTTACGCCGGGCACCGGCTGCCGGTCGGCCGGGTGGCGGTGGCGGCCTTCACCGGCTACGCCTTCAGCAACTCGTTCGGCAACCCGCTGGTCACCGGGGCACCGATCCGCTACCGCTTCTACTCGGCCTCGGGGCTCTCGACCTTCGACATCGCCCGGGTCGTCGGCTTCTCGTTCGTCACCTTCTGGTCCGGAGTCCTGACCCTGGGCGGCGCGCTCTTTCTGGTCGAGCCGCTGCCCATCCCGTCGGCGCTCCACGTTCACTTCCACTCCGCCCGTGCGCTCGGCGCGCTGCTGCTCGCGATCGAGCTCGCTTACCTCGCCGCCGCGACCTTCTGGCGCCGCCCCCTGCGCTTCGGCTCGTGGGAGGCGGCCCTGCCGGAGCTCCGCTTCGCCGCCGGCCAGGCGCTTCTCGCCTCGCTCGAGTGGGCGGCCGCCGGCTCGGTGCTCTACGTGCTGCTGCCGGCCTCCGGCCGCCCGCCGTGGCTCGAGTTTCTCGGCATCTTCCTGTTCGCCCAGATCGCGGGCGTCCTCTCCCAGGTGCCGGGCGGCCTCGGGGTCTTCGAGACCATCGTGGTGCTGCTCCTGGGGGACTGGGTCGCGGCCTCGGCGGTCGCCGGATCGCTGCTCGTCTACCGCGCGTTCTACTACCTGCTGCCGCTGCTCCTGGGGACGGTCACCCTGGCCGTGTCCGAGATCGCCGAACGCCGCCACCTGCTGACCCGCGCCGCCCGGCTGACCGGCAAGTGGGTCTCCCCCCTGGTTCCGGACGCCCTCGCCTTCACCACCTTCCTGGGCGGCGTCGTCCTCCTCGCCTCGGGGGCCACCCCCAGCCTGCACAGCCGGATGGCCTGGCTCAACGCCGTGCTCCCCCTGCCGGTGGTCGAGCTGTCGCACTTCGTGGGCAGCCTCGTCGGGGTGGGGCTGTTGTTCCTCGCCTGGGGCCTCCAGCGCCGCCTCGATGCCGCCTATCACCTTTCGGTCCTGCTCCTGGGCACCGGCATCGTGGTCTCGTTGCTCAAGGGCCTCGACTACGAGGAGGCGATCGCCCTCTCGGCGATGCTCGCCCTGCTCCTCTCGGCGCGCGATCACTTCTACCGCAAGGCCTCGCTCGCCCACGACCTGCCGACCGTCCGCTGGCTGGTGGCGATGGCCGTGGTGGTCCTCGCCTCGGTCTGGCTCGGCGCCTTCGCCTTCAAGCATGTCGAGTACTCGGACCAGCTCTGGTGGCGGTTCAGCATCCACGGCGACGCCCCGCGGTTCCTCCGCGCCTCGGTCGGCGCCGTGGTCCTGACCCTCGCCCTCGCCCTCACCCGGCTGATGCGCGCGGCCCGCCCGGAGCCGGCGGCCCTGAGCCCGGAGCTCCGCCAGCGGGTGGAGGCGATCGTCGAGGCCTCGCCCCGGACCGAGGCCCGCCTCGCCTACCTGGACGACAAGTCCTTCCTCCTCGCCGCCTCGGGCGACGCCTTCATCATGTACGCGGTCCAGGGCTCGAGCTGGGTCGCGATGGGCGACCCGGTCGGCCCCGAGCGCGAGTGGGCCGACCTCATCTGGCGCTTCCGGGAGCTCGCCGACCAGCACGGGGGCCGCCCGATCGTCTACCAGGTCGGTCCCGAGAACCTGCCGGTCTACGTCGAGGCCGGCCTGACCCTGCTCAAGCTGGGCGAGGAGGCCCTGGTGCCGCTCGCGGCCTTCAGCCTGGAGGGCGGGGAGCGCAAGAAGCTGCGCTACGTCCACCGCCGCCTCGGCGCCGAGGGCTTCCGCTTCGAGATCGTTCCCCCGGCGGGCGTCTCGGCCGTCCTCCCGGAGCTCGCCCAGGTCTCGGACCTCTGGCTGGCGGAGAAGGGGGTGCGGGAGAAACGCTTCTCGCTCGGGCGCTTCGACCCCGACTACTTGCGGCGCCTACCGATCGCCGTCGTGCGCCGGGAAGGGACGATCTACGCCTTCGCCAACCTCTGGCCCGGGGCCGACCGGGAGGAGGTCTCGGTCGACCTGATGCGCCACCTGCCCGCGGCACCCGCCGGCGTGATGGACTTCCTGTTCATCGAGCTCCTGCTCTGGGGGCGCGCCGAGGGCTTCCGCCATTTCAACCTCGGGATGGCGCCGCTGTCGGGGCTCCAGGCCCACCCCCTGGCGCCGGTCTGGAACCGGCTCGGCGCCTTCCTGTTCAGCCACGGCGAGCCCCTCTACCATTTCCAGGGGCTGCGCCATTACAAGGAGAAGTTCGAGCCCACCTGGCGGCCCCGCTACCTCGCCTCGCCCGGCGGCCTGGCGTTGCCCCGTGCGCTCGCCGACGTCACCGCGCTGGTCTCGGGCGGCCTGACCGGCATGCTCGGGAAGTGAGCGGTACGATCGTAGGAGAGGAGAACGTCATGACCGAGAAGGGATCGCGGGGCGTGGTGAAGAGGGTCGCGGAAGTGAAGGCGTCGCCGGTCCAGGCGGGGACGGCGACCGAGGTCCAGGTGCTGATCGACGAGCGCGACGGCGCGCCCGCCTTCCGGATGCGCCGCTTCGTCATGGGGGAGGGGGGCGGGATGCCGCGCCACACCAACCGGGTCGAGCACGAGCAGTACGTGCTCGCCGGCCGCGCCCGGGTCGGGGTGGGGGAGGAGGTCCACGAGGTCGCCGCCGGCGACGTGCTCTTCATCCCGGCGGGCACGCCGCACTTCTACGAGGTGGTCGACGCTCCCTTCGAGTTCCTGTGCATGGTCCCGGCCCGAGAGGACCGGATCGAGAGGGTCGAGTAGTCGGCCGTATCGAGGGTCAGCGAGCTCCGGTCGTGCGCGTGGCCCGACCGACTCGCGGCGCTCCAACCCCGCTACGAGCCGGCCTTCAGCTCGGGCCGGGGAACGCCCACGCCGATCACGGCAGCGAGAAGGAGAGCTGCCGGCTCCTCCGGCTCCGTCCTCTTAGCCGCCCGGGCGGGGTGGGCAAGTACCCGCGGCCTCGCCACTCGCCCGGTCTCCCACGAGAAAGCTGCTCCGTCGGCGCGAACGTGGCACGGCGGCTAGAATGAGCCCGAGGAGGACCCGCTATGGCTCAACCGTCGATCAAGCAACAGATCCTCGACGACTTCGACCGCCTGTCGCCGGAGATGCAACGCCGAGCGCAGCAGCTCGTCCACGGCCTTGCCGTCTCCGCCTCACGACCCGAGGGCACCCCGGGCAAGGCGCTGCTACGCTTCGCCGGCCTCCTCGACGAGGTCGCCGCGCGCGAGATGGAGCGCACGATCGAAGAAGGCTGCGAGCGAGTCGATCTCGATGCCTGGTGAGTACCTGCTCGACACCAGCGTCATCATCCCACTCTTCCGCGGCGAGCCGATCGTCCAGGAACGCTTGGGGCAGGCGGACCGAGTCTTTCTCTCCGTGGTGGTCCTCGGCGAGCTGCACTTTGGCGCGGAGGGCTCCGCGCGGGCGGAGGAACAGCTCGACCAGATCCAGGCGTTTGCCGCCTGTACTCAGCTCGCTTGCGATGCCGAAACGGCGCGACACTACGGCCGGATCAAGCAGAACCTCCGCCGGCGGGGCCGGCCGATTCCGGAGAACGATCTCTGGATCGCCGCCACAGCCGTCCAGCACGAGCTCGTCCTGGTCACCCGCGACGAGCACTTCCACGAGGTCGAGGCCCTGACTACCGAGCGCTGGTGGGGCCCAAGGTCGCTACCCTCGCCGGTGCTACCCTCGCCGGCAGCTAAAGGAAGAAGCCCTCGTGCTCGCCGCTCGCTCCACCGCTCGTCCAGCTCGTGCCGGCCGCCGGCCCCACCGCCGCCGCCCGGCCCGCAGGACCGCGACTGGGCGATTTTCTGGCCCAGCTCCAGGTAAACATCTGCAAAATCATTCGATTAGGTCCAGATCGCGGCAGACTGCCGATAGCCTCGACTACATGCAGTGGAGGGTCAGCGAGCTCCGGCCCTGCGGTCCTGGTCGAGCCGGGCGATCGCGGCTTCGAGGAGATCGCGCGTCAGGGCGTCGCGCCGGGCCGCGGCCTCGAGGAGCTCGAGCGACGCGCGGGTCTCGCGCTCCACCCGTTGCTCGGCGAAGACCTCCACGGCCGCCATCGCCAGCTTTTTCGCCTCGGCTGTCCGGCCCCGGACCAGGTGGACGAGGCCGAGCTCCAGGCCCACGAGCCCCGCGTCCCAGGGGATCCCGCGACGCGAGGGCGCGCTCCCGCGCCTCGCCGAACAGGCGCCGGGCGGCGTCGAGGTCCCCCCGGCTCCAGGCGATCCGAGCCCGGAGCCAGACGAGCAGGTTGGCCAGTTGATCGCTGGCACCCTGGATCAGGTCTTCGTGCTCCGCGAGCTCGGCCTCGGCCCGGTCGGTCTGGCCGGCCGCGTGGAGGTGATGGGCGAGGTTGTAGTGGGCGTAGGCGCGGAGCCAGGCCTCCGAGCGGCCGTCGAGGAGGCCGAGAGCGTCTTCCGTCACGGCGACGGCCGTCTTGGGTTCGTGGCGTGCGTAGTGGATGAGCCCGAGCTTCAGGAGAACGCGCGCCTCGCTTGCCCGATCGTGGAGAAGGCTGTACAGCGCCGCCGCTCGGCGCAGGTGCTGAGCCGCCTCCTCGAAGCGGCCCTGGTCCTTGCGTAACGATCCCAGGTAGCGGTAGACCTCGGCCGGAGTGTCCAGGTCCGTGACGCCGGACGAGTCGAGGAGCCGCTGGGCCGCTTCGAGATCCGCCTCGCCGTCGAGCAGCCGGCCCAGGGCTCGCCGGGCGTTGCCCCGGACGGCCAGGCCCGGCGCCTGGAACTCGGGGTCCGGCCTGTAGACCGCGGTCTTCTCGTTCGCGGCGAGAGCGGCGTCGGCCAGGGACTCGGCCTCGGCCGGCTGGCCTGGGATCCGCTGCCTGGACTCCTCCAGGAGCATCAGGCAGAAGAGGGGCCCCTTGAAGCGCACGTAGGCGTTCGAGACCTTGCTCCGGCGGCTCTCCGGCGGGAGTCTCACCACGTCCTTGACCCACTCCCGGGCCATGTCCTCGTGCGCCTTGAGCTTGATCTCACCGAGCCCCAGGCGCTCGCGCAGCCGCTCCAGGCGGTCCCGCGGCTCCTCGCGGCTCAGCAGGCCCGGCTGGCGCAGCCGCGCCTCGTGGGTCGAGAACCTCGCCTCGCACACCTGGCACAGGCCGATGGTGTGCTCTCTCTCGATCTCGGAGAGTAGCTCCTGGGGCGCCTCGCCCCGGGCCACGGCGTCCAGCAGCTCCAGCGGAATGTGCATTGGCTCCTCCCGGCAAGTACAGGTATTCAGCGCTTGCGACTCTACCTCGCCCGATGCTCCGGGGCAAGAACGTGAGACTCGGAAAAGGAGAGCCGCCGGCGCCAGTGGAGCGACGTACCGGCGCCGGCGGGCCAGCCGCTAGCCGGTCGGGGCGCCGTCAGGGCTTGCCGGCGACGGTGCTGCCGCGCCGTGGCTCGCGGGTTGCGGCGCGCCATCCGGATCGGCCCCCGACCCTAGGGCTTCCCAGGCTGATTGGCGCGCTAGGGGCTCGCCGGGTTCGGGCCAGACCCCGCCAGCCAGGCGCTCACGGCTTCGACCACCGACATCCCAGTACCCGGCCGGTCCGCGGTTCGTCGCGGCCCCGCTGCGGCGGGCCAGGCGGAGGAAAGAAAGGCGAAGGCGACCAGGACGACGGCGAGCTTCCGCACTCCGAGCGTGTGCATGGAATCTCCTCCCGGGAGCAGCTCCAGGCCGCCGGCGGCAGGCCGGCGCCGTCCGCCCCCGGCAACATAGTGCACCATCCGGAGAATTTGACCGGGAAAAGTCCCTCGAAATCGAGCCCCAAATCAGGGGGCGATTGTGCGTCCCGGCAACCCCCGAATTCGCCTCTCCAGGTCGACCGAACTGGGGGGTTTGCATCCCCCGCCCGGCTCCATACCCTTGTCGCATGCACGAACGGTCTGTCACGCGAGACGTATCCATCACGCTTCGAGAGAAGGCGTCGAGCCGCGAGGGGCTGGCCTCATGACTGCGGCGCGTCGCACCGATCCCCCAGCCCAGCCGGGCGACCGGACGGCCTTCCGCGAGATCTTCCTCCTCCAGGTGCCGCCCGCGGGCGCGGCGACCATGCGCCAGCTCGGCCGCTATATGTTCGAGGCGCTGATCCAGGAAGAGGTCACCGGCGGCTCTCCGGGCCCTCCCATCGGTTCCCGGCTGCGGGCGGTCGCAGACGACTTGCGGGCCTCGGCCCAGTACCTCGCCGCCATTGGGGCGGCCCGTCGCCCGGCCGATCGGACCCCGGAGGCCGACGCGCTGGTCAAGAAGGCGGCGTCCTGGGCGCGGTCGACCCTGGAGATCGTTCGGGCGATGGAAGGCGCGCTCGCCGCGGTCGGGGAGGGGCGATGACCGGCTGCGACCTGGAGCTGGAGAGACCGATCCGGACCGCCGAGGATGCGCGCACGCGGGTCGGCGTCGCCCTGTCGCTCCTGGAGCTGGCCGCCCAGGTGCTCGAGCACGTGCCGCCGCCCGAGACCGCCTTTCCCCTCGGCGACCGGGAGCTCTACCGCTACCTCCAGGCCGCCGAAGCGGCGCGAGCCTGGCTGGTGGGTCACGAAGCCGGCGACGGCGTCGAGACTCCGGCCCGCGGCTCCGCCCTCGGCGACGGGACTCGGATTTACACCTGGGAGGAGGCGGAAACCGAGCGCCACTTCGCGGCCGCGATCCGCGACTGGAGCGAGCGGCAGTAGGACGTCGAGGCCGCAGGGACAACATCCTTCGCGGGGCCCGACCGGCAAGTCCACTCCGGCAGATTGGTTGGACTGAAGGAGGGATGACGACACGGATCGGGTTTCGGCCAAGGGAGGCCATACCTGGACTTCGCCAGCAGAGATTACGTTTGGCAGGAAGCTCGCGTGTATACTGTTAATCAGCGTCTTCGTATCGATTGCGTGCGTGTCGGCTCCGTGGCTTGCCGAGACCCGGGGCGCCGGCGGCAGCCTCGAGAGATGGGGGTTGAACCGTGACGAATCGAGAGACTCGGGAACCCGACGGTGGGCTGTATCGCCACCGGATCCCTGGGCCTGTCGGCCTGCTTTGCGTGATCTTCTCCTCGACGCTCCTGGCGCCGGCGGCCTTCGGGGTGAGGCCGCCGGGGGAGTTCTGTGCTCCCGAGGAGCCGAATGCGACGTACTTCCACTTCGAAGAGGTGATGGGGCCGGACATCCCGTCCGACCACAGCTGCAATGGGTTTTTTTGCAAGATGCCGGTCCTGGATGGAGGGCCAACCTACCAGCTCCTCGACCCGGGGTGTGATCCTACGGCCCGGCAGTGCCAGATCCAGCTCCGGGTGCCGCTCGATCTCCCGGGCGTCCAGATCAACATACAGCAGGGCCCCTACTACGGCAACGAGATCCGCTGGTACTTCCTCTCGACAGCTCCCTCGTGCGAGAACCCCGTCCAGTGCGGCCAGGCCTCCACCTGCGGCAAGGACGGCAGCATCAACACGGATCGGGTGGTGTTCACCGCCACCCGGAGCCTCTCTTGCGACGACATTCTGCACACAGACCAACCCCTTTCCCTCACCGCTTGGTCGTGCATCGGATACTCCTGCAAGAAGCGCCTTGACCTCAACGGGCTCGACCTCGACGGGCCGGATGTGGCCGCCGAGATCGGCTGCCCGGACCCGCCGAAGCAGAACTGCGGCTCGGGCGACGCCTCGAGCTGCCAGGTGTGCACGCCGGCGGGCGTTGGCCCGGGCTTCGGGCTTCCCGGCTACGGCGGGCCGGGCTCGTGGGCGACCGGCCCCAACGCGACCTTGCGGTACTCGGCAAAGGGCGCAGGCCACCCGGGCTACCCCGGGACGCCCGCCTGGACCGTCGCCTTGGGCCGCTACTGGAGCCACGACTACGCCAAGCGGATCGTCGCCGTCGGGAGCCCGAACCCCGAGAACCACGTCTGGATGATCACCGAGTACGGGACCTTCCGCGAGTGGAGCGCTCCGGACGCAGGCACCGGCGTCTACGCCACGGTCTCGCCGTCGGATGAGTACCGGACCCTCACCTTCACCGGCTCGGGCTGGACCTTGACCGACCTCGACGGGACCGTGGACGAGTTCGATGCAGAGGGGCTTTGGCTCTCGACCACCGACCGCAATCTGAACCAGAAGATCGCGACCTACTCGGCCGGCCAGCTCATCTCCGTCGCACTGCCGGACGGCCGCCGGGAGGACTTCACCTACTACCCGAGTGGCGACCCCGAGGAGGGCAAGCTCGCCTCGATCACTGAGTACGGCACGGACGGGGTCACCCACCTGCCCGAGTGGGACTACCTGTGGACCGGCGACGACCTCACCGAGATCGACCGCCCCGACGACACGGCGCTCCTCTTCGAGTACGACGCGACGACCGGGTACATGTCGAAGGTCACCCTGCGAGGCGACGACGGCACCTCGACGCGGGTGCTCCGGGCCTGGTCGTACAACGGAGACGGCAAGGTCGCCGAGACCTGGAAGGGCGGCGACACCCCGGCCGCGGGGACCGAGGACTGGAAGCTCTCGTATGACAGCTCCACGCAGACGACGGTCACCGACCCCCTCGGCCAGCCCATCGTCTACACCTACGAGCACGACCCGGCGAGCCCGAACGTGCGCGTGACCTCGATCGCGGGCGACTGTCCAGTCTGCGGCCTGGGGCCGAATGTGCAGCTCGCCTACGCCGACGTGGCGAACCCCCTGCGACCCACGAGCACGACGGACGGACGGGGCATCACCACGGCCTCGAGCTACGACCCCCACGGCCAGGTGACGTCGCGGACCGAGGCGATGGGCGAGACGGAGGAGCGCACGACCGAGTGGAGCTACGATGCGACCTACCCGGGGCTCGTGAGCGAGATCGACCAGCCCTCGGTCGCCGGCAGCTCGTCACTGCGGACGACCACCTGGAGCCGCGACACCGCGGGCAACGTCACCACGAGGGAGAGCACCGGCGTCGAGTCCGGGAGCGCCTTCACGTTGGGCACCGACTACCCCGCCTACAACTCGGCCGGCCAGCCCTTGACGATCGACCCGCCGGGCTACGGGGCGACCGACCAGACGAGCTTCACCTACGACGCCGGCCGGGGCGATTTGTTCGCTCTGACGCGGACCGATCCTCTCGTCGGTACCACCACCTTCAGCTACGACGAGTACAACCGCCGGACCTCGGTCACCGACCCGAACGGCCTCGAGACCACGACGGCCTACGACGATCTCGACCGGGTGACCACGGTCGTCCAGCTCGGCCCCGACTCCATGTCCTCGAGCGACGACCTGGCGACGGCCTACGAGTACACGAGCTTCGGCGACCTGCTCCGGACGACCCTGCCCGGCGGCAACGTGATCGAGTACGGCTACGAGCCGGACACCGGCCGCCTCATCTCGGTCGAGCGCAAGCCCGACGCCACGACCCACGGCGAGCGGGTCGTCTACACCCTCGACGCGGCCGGCAACCGGACGCGGGAGGAGCGCCAGCGGTGGGACGCGGACAGCTCGGCCTGGGTCACCCACTCGGCCACGGGTTACGACTACACCAACCGCTGCCAGGTCCACGCCGTACGGCAGGGCGCCGACTCGCCCGAAGAGGCGACGACTACGTTCGGCTACGACTGCAACGGCAACCTCGAGCAGGTCTGGGAGCCGAACCGCGACCCCCAGATCGACCCGGCGACCACCAGCTACGCCTACGACCCCTTGAATCGGCTGACGAGCGTGACGCAGGCCTGGGAGCCTCCGGGCGGGAGCCCGGGGACGGCCGTCACCACGTAT
Source organism: uncultured Acidobacteriota bacterium (assembly GCA_963837945.1). Lineage (GTDB taxonomy): Bacteria > Acidobacteriota > Thermoanaerobaculia > Multivoradales > DATKCC01 > CAVUBL01. Next base: position 240,480 of record CAWIQD010000003.1, on the reverse strand, counting down.
TCGTACGACGTCCAGGACCACCTGACCGGCGTCACCGACGCCGAGGGGAACCCGACGAACTACGTCTACTCGGATCGCGACCTCTTGACCCAGGAGGACTCCCTCGTCTCGGGGACAACCACCCACTCCTACAACGACCACGGAGAAGAGGACCAGACGACCGACGCCCGGGGGGTGACCGTCGCCCGGACGATCGACGAGCTCGACCGGGTGACGAACGTCGACTACCCCGACGACACCCTGGACACGGACTACGCCTACGACGCGGCGCCGGGCTCCTGCGGAGGCACGAGCTCGCCCGTCGGCCGCCTGGCCTCGATTACCCGGGGCGGCGAGAGCCTGGACTTCTGCTACGACCACTTCGGCCGGACGGTGAAGGATGGCGAGCTCGCCTACGGCTACGACCTGAACGGCAACCGGACCGGGATCGTTTATCCTGGAGGCGTGAGCGCAGCCTACGGCTTCGACTTCTCCGACCGGGAAGTGAGCCTCGAGGTCACGACCCCGGCCGGCGGGATGACGCCTCACTCCGTCATCACCGGCGCCTCCTACCTGCCCTCGGGACCGCTCTCGAGCCTCGCTCTCGGCAACGGCGCCACCGAGACCCGGAGCTTCGACGGTCGCTACGTGCCCACCGCGATCACGCTCTCCGGCCTCGCCGGGGGCGTCCCCGGCCACACCTGGAGCTACACCACGGATCCGGTCGGCAACGTGACCGAGATCCTCGAGACCCCGGAGTGCTCCGGTGGCGGCTCGGGGCTCGTCCTCGAGAACCAGACCGTCACGACGGATGAGACCTTCACCTCCTGCGCCGACCTCCAGGCGGGCAACGGCTTCGCCGTCGAGAGCCCGGGAAGCGTCACCTTCCAGGCCCAAGGGAAGGTCGTCCTCTCGAGCGGCTTCTCCGTGGGCAACGGCGCCTCCTTCGCCGCGGGCGCCGGGTCGCTTCCGACCTACTCCGACCGGACCTTCGGCTACCAGCCGCCGCAGTACTCCCTCACCTCCGCCGACGGCCCGTGGGGGACCCTCGACTGGACCTACGACAAGATCGGCAACCGCCTCAGCGAGAGCCGGGACGGCGGCGCCAGCGCCGACGGCTACGTCTACACGATGAACGCCGCCTCTGGCGACACCCCGATCCTCGACCTCGTGAACCTCGCCGTCAGCGGCACCCGCGATTACACCTGGGACGCCGCCGGCAACCTCGATTCCGTGGCCCCCGGCGGGAACCTCGTCGACTTCACCTTCGACGACGCGAGCCGGTTGTCTGCCGCCGAGCACCCGGCTTCGGGAGCGAGCGCCGCCTTCCTCTACGACGGCCGCGGCTTTCTCCGGAGCGCCACCCAGACCGCCGGCGGCACCGCCTCCGTCACCCCGCTCTACGACTCCGCCGGCCTCCTCCACGCCCTCCGCCGCCAGCCGACCTCCACCGATCCCGTCGAGACCACCTACGTCCTCTACCTCGCCGGCCGCCCCGTCGCCCAGCTCCAAATCGACGGCACCGGCACCGAGACCTGGCAATATTTGACGACCGACCACCTCGGCACCCCCCTCGTGGCCACGGACCAGACCGGGGCGATCACTTGGCAGGGCGGCTTCCGCCCGTTTGGAACCGACTACCAGGCCGGCACTGGCAACGGAGCGAGCGACGATGGCATCCCGCTCCGGCTCCCGGGCCAGTGGGTCAGTGATGTATGGGCCGACGCCACCTCCGGAGCAGGCGTTCACTACAACGTCTGGCGCTGGTACTCACCCAACATCGGTCGCTACACCAGGCCCGATCCGCTAGCACTCAACCATCCGCAGGAAGACGCATACCTGTACGCGCGGGCGAACCCTCTCATCGAGCTTGATCCTCTCGGGCTTGCGGCGAAGATCTGCTGCAGGCTCCTGGCGAACTTCTTTGCGGGGACTGTAGCCAGGCAGCGGCATTGCTACGTCGTCGCGGACGATGGAACCAAGTACAGCCTGTATCCGCAAGAAGTTGCGGGCCAGACGGTAGGTGTGCCGAGGACCTACGATTCTCGAGACGTCGGCGGAAGTTGCCACGAGTGCGCCTGCTCTTCGGGGGGTCAACAGAATCGGTGCCTGCGGAACCAATTCAACAGCTACCCGATCGGCGAGTACCACGACCTCGGGCCCAACAGCAACACCTTCGCCGGCACGCTGGTGAAGAACTGTTGCAAGGGCGGCATTCCGCAGGGCGTCGACGACGCTCCAGGCCTGAACGACCCCCCGCCGAAGGACACCGGACTGCGGCCGGTACCGGACACGCACCGCTCACCGCCTTGAGCCCACGTACGATGCGACCGACGCCAAAGCAGCTGCTGATCGGCACAACGGGAGCCGTCGCAGCAGCGACAGGCTTCCTGCCCACGGTCTCGGGCTACGGGACCGTCCTCTATCAGGCCGTCGTTCTTGGGAGCTGGGGCTTGGTCGCCCGCTCTGTATCCTCGGGGTTCGCCGACCAGCACGACGGCGTGGTCTGGGCCGTCGCCACCTTGCTGAACGGGCTTGTCTTCTTCATACCCGCCTGGATTCTCTATGCCGTCACTTGGAGGAGGAGACCTCGTCTTGGCGCGGGGCTTCTCATGGCGTGGTGCCTCTTCTACCTCGCCTCGCTCTTCTACCTGTTTCCGGCACTCGACGGGCCGTAGGCTGGCCGTGTCAGGGGCTTCCGGCGACCAGGACCTCGACGAAGCAGCTGCAACGCCCGCTGAACACACAGATGTCCGGCCTCTCGTGGCCGGGCGTCTTCGTCTGTGCCGAGGTCCCGGCGATCCTCGGCCGGCGGCCTCGTGAGTGGCTGCTTCGAGGACCTTCTTCATCCGCTGCTTGGTGAGGACGGCGTCCATGACGGTGAAGAGGGCGTCGCGGTCGCGCTCGTCGAGATCCTCGAGGAGCTGGACGCGCTCAGTGAGCTCGCGATCCTCGAGCCGGACCTCCTCGAGACCCTCCGGGTGCTCGGTGACGAGGTCGTCGACGGTGACGCCGAAGGCGATGGCGGCGTTGACCACGAACTCGAGCCCCGGGGTGTACTTGCCGGTCTCGACGCGGCTCACGTGGGTGAGGTGGGCGCCGATGCGCTCGGCGAGCTCACCCTGAGACCCGAGAGAGGTGCAGACTCGAGAGAGGTGCCAGGCACTTCTTGGTGGGCACTTCTTGGTGGCCCATCGAGATCCTCGACGGCCGCGGCACGGCGACCGACTTCGAGTACAACAGCTCGGGGCTCACGACCTCCCGGACCGAGGCCGCGGGCGACATGGATCACCAGCGGCTGACCACCTGGGCGTACGACGGCCCCTACCCGGCCCTCGTGACCGAGGTGGACCAGCCCTCGGTCTCCGCCGTCACCTCGTTCCGGACGATGGGCGCGGGCTACGACAGCGCCGGCAACCCCACCAGCCGGACGATCTCCGGCGCCGAGTCCGGTTCCGCCTTCAGCTACGAAACGGCGGCACGAGCTCGCCCGTCGGCCGCCTGGCCTCGATCACCCGGGGCGGAGAGACCCTGGACTACTGCTACGACCACTTCGGCCGCACGGTGAAGGACGGCGAGCTCGCCTACACCTGGGACGCCAACGGCAACCGGGCCGGCATCGTCTATCCTGGAGGGGTGAGCGCCGCCTACGGCTTCGACTTCGCCGACCGGGAGGTGAGCGTCGCGGTCACCACCCCGGCCGGCGGCATGACGGCTCACCCCGTCGTCACCGGCGCCACCTACCTGCCCTCGGGGCCGCTCTCGACTCTTGCCCTGGACAACGGCACCACGGAGACCCGGGCCTTCGACGGCCGCTACGTGCCCACCGCGATCACCCTCTCGGGGCTCGCCGGGGGCGTCCCCGGCCACACCTGGAGCTACACCACCGATCCGGTCGGCAACGTCACCGAGATTCTCGAGACCGCGGAGTGCTCCGGCGGCGGCTCGGGCCTGGTCCTCGAGAACCACACCGCGACCGGCGAGGAGACCTATACCTCGTGCGCGGACCTCCAGGCGGGCAACGGCTTCGCCGTCGAGAGCCCGGGCCACGTGACCTTCCAGGCCCAGGGGAAGGTCGTCCTCTCGAGCGGCTTCTCCGTAGGCAACGGCGCCAGCTTCGGAGTGCTCCGGGGCGGCGGAGGCGCTCGTTCGCCGCCGCCCCGGACCTCAGCCCCCGTGCTCGAAGCTCGGGTAGAGGGTCATGCCGCCGTCGACGAAGAGGGTGGTGCCGGTGACGTAGACGGCGGCGTCCGAGGCGAGGAGGACGACCGCCCGGGCGACGTCCTCGGGGGCGCCGATGCGCCCGGCGGGGATCTTCTCGAGCAGGTCGGCCTCGAGGTTCGGATCGGTCCACACCTGGCGGTTGATCGGGGTCTTGATCGCTCCGGGCGCCACGGCCAGCACCCGGACGCCCGCGGGCGCGGCCTCGAGGGCCAGGGTCTTGGTGAGCATCGAGCCGCCGGCCTTCGAAGTCGTGTAGGCGCTGTAGCCGTGCCACGGGATTACCTCGTGGACCGAGGTCACGTTGACGATCACTCCGGAGCCCGCCGGGACCATCCGCCGCAGCGCCTCGCGGGCGCACAGGAAGGTGCCGAAGAGGTTGATCTCGAGGACCCGATGCCAGTCCGCGGGATCGGCCTCCCACGCCGGCGCCCGCGAGCCGTCGACGCCGGCGTTGTTGACCAGCAGGTCGAGGCCGCCCCACTCCTCGTCCAGGGACTCGAAGAGGCCGGCGACCTGCTCGGGCTTCGAGACGTCGGCCTCGAGGGCGAGGGCCCACGAGCCGGCGTGCTGGATCTTGCGCACCACCGCCTCGGCAGCCTGGGGCCGCTCCACGTAGTTGACTGCGACCGCCGCCCCCGCCTCGCCGAGCGCCAGAGCGACGGCCTTGCCGATGCCCGAGTTCGCCCCGGTGACCAGGGCCCGCATGCCGTCGAGTCGGATCTCCATGCCCGACGCTCGGATGCAAGCCGGGCACCAAGAGTGCTCCGGGGGTCGCCGCCGCGGTGCGGCGCTCGCGGCGGGAGCGTCCACACTTTCGCCACGGGCTGCTAGAATCCGGCGTCGTGAGCGAAGGCAGGCACCGCGTCCTGATCGCGAAGCCGGGGCTCGACGGACACGACCGGGGTGCCAAGGTGGTCGCCCGGGCGCTCCGCGACGCCGGCTTCGAGGTGATCTACACCGGGCTGCGGCAGACGCCGGAGCAGATCGCGAGCGCCGCGGTGCAGGAAGACGTCGAGGCCGTGGGCCTCTCGATCCTCTCCGGAGCGCACAACCGGCTGCTGCCCGAGGTCGTCCAGTGTCTCGCCGAGCGCGGGGCCGCGGACGTGCTGGTCTTCGCCGGCGGGATCATTCCGGCGGCCGACATCGAGAGCCTGCGCACGGCCGGAGTCGACGCGGTCTTCCCGCCCGGCACCGCCACCGGCGACATCGTGCGCTACCTGAAGGAGCGCCTGGCGGCGTGACGACGAGACTTCACCACCGAGTCGGGACGGGCGGCGCCGGTCGTCCCCAGCCCGAGCCGATCGGGGACGAGAACGAGGAAATGCGATGAGCCGAACGATCCTCCTGGCCGACGACAGCGTCACGATTCAAAAGGTCATCGAGCTGACCTTCATGGACGAGGACTACGAGGTGGTCGCCGTGGGCAACGGCGACGAGGCTCTCGACAAGCTCGAGGAGATCACCCCCGACTTCGTGATCGCCGACGTCCACATGCCGGGCGCGAGCGGCTACGACGTGGCGAAGCACTCGAAGAGCCTCCGCCCCGAGATCCCGGTCCTCTTGCTGGTCGGGACCTTCGAGCCGTTCGACGAGGCGGAGGCGGAGCGCTCGGGGTGCGACGCGTTCCTCAAGAAGCCCTTCGACTCCCAGGAGCTCCAGCGCTTGGTGGAGGAGCTTTCGGCCGAGGCCGCCGGCGAGGCGACGAAGGTCGAGGAGCCCGCGTCCTGGGACATGTCCCCGGAGGGCGGCGGGGACCTGCCGGCCGACGAGGAGCCCGGCGAGCCCGAGAGCGCGTCCGAGCCGTTCTCGATCGGCCTCGACGACGAGACCCGTCCCGAGACGCTCGTCGAGCCGCCCGAGCTCGACGACTTCGGTGACACCGAGCTCGAGCTGGAGCCCGACGCCGCGTCGGTCGGGGCGACCGCCGGTTGGGGCGCCGAGGAAGGGGCCGAGGAGCCCGGAGCGACCCAGGCCGACGCCGCGATCTTCGAGACCGAGCCCGAGGATCTCGCGGGCTCCGGGGACGAGCCCGAGCTCGCGGCCGGCCCCGCGGCGGAGCCGCCCGCGCCGCCGGCCGCGGCCGCGGCGGACGCCTCTTCGGCGAGCCCGCTCTCGGACGAGGACGTGGACCGCGTCGCCCGCCGGCTCCTCGAGCTGATGGGCGACAAGCCGGTCCGCGACGTCGCCTGGGAGGTCGTGCCCGACGTCGCCGAGGTGGTGATCCGCGACCGCCTGCGAGAGCTCGAGAACCAGGTGGAATCCGCCGAGTAGACCCGCTCCGTCCGACGGCGGGAGGCGAGTGGCTCCGCGCCTCCGGGCGCGCGGGTCCGGCGAGGCCCGCCCCGGCCCCCGCCCGGGCTTCGCACGGAGCCGGAGCGACGCCGATTCCCGGGCCGCGCCACGCCGGGCCACGAGCCAAGAGACCGATCATGGAGAGACAGTTCGACCCCCAGAGCTACGAGCCGCGCTGGACGCGGCACTGGCGCGACGGGCGCTTCTTCGAGGCCCAGGCCCCGTCCGGCCGCCCGGCATTCTGCATCGTCATCCCGCCGCCCAACGTGACCGGCAAGCTCCACGTCGGACACGCCCTCCAGACCGCGCTCCAGGACCTCCTCACCCGCTGGCGCCGCATGCAGGGGTACGAGGCCCTCTTCCTGCCCGGCACCGATCACGCCGGGATCGCCACCCAGCTGATGGTCGAGCGCCTCCTGGCCACCGAGGGGACGAGCCGCGAGGAGCTGGGCCGCGAGCGCTTCCTCGAGCGGGTCTGGCAGTGGAAGGAGCAGTACCACGGCAACATCCGCCAGCAGCTCGAGCGGCTGGGGGCGAGCTGCGACTGGAGCCGCGAGCGCTTCACCCTCGACGAGGGCCTCTCCCGCGCCGTCGGCGAGGCCTTCGTGCGCCTCTACCGCGAAGGGCTGATCTACCGCGGCGAGTACATGGTGAACTGGTCGCCGGAGCTCAACACCGCCATCTCCGACCTCGAGGTCGAGATGAAGCCGGTCGCGGGCAAGCTCTACTACGTCGCCTACCCGGTCGAGGGCGCCTCGGGGGATCGATCCGGCGCCGATCGCGTGGTGGTGGCGACCACCCGGCCCGAGACCATGCTCGGCGACACCGGCATCGCCTTCGCCCCGGGGGACGAGCGCTACCGCCACCTCGAAGGCCGCCACGCGGTGCTGCCGCTGGTCGGACGCCGCCTGCCCTTCGTCCCGGACGAGGCGGTGGAGGCGGAGTTCGGCACCGGCCTGGTCAAGGTGACGCCGTTCCACGATCCGGCCGACTTCGAGATCGGCCGCCGCCACGGCCTGGCCGCGATCCAGGTGATCGACCGGCGGGGCCGCATGACGGCGGAGGCGGGCGAGGAGCTCGCCGGCCTCGACCGCTTCGAGGCCCGGGAGAAGGTCGTCGAGCGCCTGCGCGAGGGCGGCTACCTGGTGAAGGTGGAGGACCACCAGCACAACGTCGGCCACAGCCAGCGGAGCGGCGAGCCGGTCGAGCCCCTGGTCTCGACCCAGTGGTTCTGCGACGTCTCGGGCATGGCCCGGCGGGCCCTGGAGGTGGTGGAGCGGGGAGAGCTCACCCTGGTGCCCGAGAGCTGGGTCAAGACCTGGGAGCACTGGCTCGAGACGATCAAGCCCTGGTGCATCTCGCGCCAGCTCTGGTGGGGCCACCGCATCCCCGCCTGGTACGCGCCCGGCGGCGAAGTGGTAGTGGCGCAGACCGAGGAGGAGGCGGCGGAGCTCGCCGGCACCGCCGAGCTCACCCGGGATCCGGACGTGCTCGACACCTGGTTCTCCTCCGGCCTCTGGCCGTTCTCGACCCTCGGCTGGCCCGACGAGACGCCGGACCTCGAGACCTTCTACCCGACCGACGTCCTGGTGACCGCCCACGACATCCTGTTCTTCTGGGTCGCCCGGATGGTGATGATGGGCTGCCACTTCACCGGCGAAACGCCCTTCCACACCGTCCACCTGACCGGCCTGGTGCGCGACGCCGAAGGCCAGAAGATGTCGAAGACCAAGGGCAACGCGCTCGACCCGATGGACCTGGTCGACGAGTACGGCGCCGACGCGGTGCGCTTCACCCTGACGATCCTCGACTCGCCGGGCCGCGACATCCCGCTCGACCCGGAGCGCATGGCCGGCTACCGGGCGTTCGGCAACAAGATCTGGAACGCCACCCGCTTCGCCCTGAGCCGGCTCGAGGGCGCCGGCGACTCGGCGCGGGTCCTTCCGGAGATCGAGCTCGACGGCCTGGCCGCGCCGGAGCGCTGGATCCTCTCGCGGCTTTCGCGCACCGCGGGCGAGGTGAACGACCGGCTCGAAGCCCTGCGCTTCGACGAGGCCTGTCACCGCCTCTACCACTTCTTCTGGGGCGAGCTCTGCGACTGGTACCTCGAGCTCTCGAAGCCGGCGCTGTTCGGCACGGCGCCGCGGCCGCGGGTGGGCGAGGTGCTCCTCTCGGTCCTCGACCGCTCGCTTCGCCTCCTGCATCCGGTGATGCCGTTCCTGACCGAGGAGCTGTGGCAGAAGCTTCCCGGCCACGAGGCGATCCACCCGGAGACGATCAGCCTCGCCGCCTACCCCCGAGCGCGCCCCGAGTGGCAGGACGACGAGGTCGAGCACCGGATGGCGAGCCTGATCGAGGGGGTCACGCGGGTGCGCAGCCTGGCGGCCGAGCTGGGGATCGCCCCGGGCCAGGGGCTGACCGTCTACCTCGAGGCCGAGGCGCCCGAGCTCGGCGCCTTCCTCGCCGAGCAGCGGGCGGTCCTCGCCTTCCTCTGTCCGACGGGCAAGTCGGGCGGCGTCGAGATCGGCCCGGCGCCCGAGGGGGCGAGCCGCGACCTCGTGGCCGGGATCAACCTCGGGCTGGTCCCCGAGCGGGTCGAGCTGGGCGCCGAGGAGCGCTCCCGCCTCGAGACCGAGCTCGAGAAGCTCGAAGCGGAGATCGCCCGGGCCCGCGGGCGGCTCTCCAACCAGCAGTTCCTGGCCAAGGCCCCGGCCGAGGTCGTCGCCGGCAACCGCCGCCGGCTCGAGGAGCTCGAGCAGCGTCGCGAGCGGATCGCGGCGGGCCTGGGAGCGGACGGGGGTGAGAGCCTGTGAAAAAATCTCTGGCCCTGCTGCGGGCGCCCCCGAATCACCCCTCGCGACGTTGCGCCTCCTCGACGGAGTCCTTGCTACGCCTGCGTCGGCGCGCCTTGCGAGGGGCGCCCGGATGACGCCCTCGCGACGGGCGGAGATTTCTTCACAGGCTCTGAGCGGAGGTCGGCAGGCCCAGGAGGCTCGCGATCCCGGCGGGCGGGTCCGAGCGCTGGCGGGCTACCTTCGCGATCTCGGCGCGCCCGGCGGGATCGACCGGGTGGTCGCGGCCCGGCTCGATTCGTCCAACCGGCTCGCCCGGCGTGCGGTGGCGATCTACCTCGAGGACGAAGCGGAGCCGCCCCCGTTCCTGGTGCTGGCCCTCGAGCAGACCGCCGGCCGCGGGCGCCAGGGACGGCGGTGGGAGAGCCCCGCCGGGCGCGGCGTCTACGCCACGCGGGTCCTCGCCGTCGCCGGGCGGGAGCCGCTGCGCACCCTGCCTCTGCTGGCGGCCGTGGGGCTCGCCCGCGGCGTCGACGAGCTGATCGGGCGGGGGCGCTGCGGCCTCAAGTGGCCGAACGACCTGCTGGTCGGCGGGCGCAAGATCGGAGGCGTCCTGATCGAGGCCGTACCGCACGGCCCGGAAGCCTGGGTCGCCCTCGTCGGCTTCGGCATCAACCACGCTCCGACGGCCGTACCCGGACGCCCGGAGGGCGCCACCTCGCTCGCCGAGGAAGCCGGGGGCGCCGGTCCGCTGCCGCCCCTGGGCGCCGCCACCCGGCGCCTGCTGGCCGCGCTCGAGGCCGAGCTCACCCACCTGGGGGAGACCGGGTACGCCGCCCGCGCCTACCGCGAGCTGTCGGTCCACCGGCCCGGTGACCGGCTGCGCTGCCGGACCGGCGAGGGCGTCGTCGAGGGCGAGGTCCTGGGCTTCGACGACGGCGGGCTCCTGCGCCTCGCGGTGGGGGGGCGAGAGGTCCTGCTCGGAGCGGCCGAGGTGGTGGAGGATAATGAGCAATGAGCGCGGAGCGTCCGGCATCCTCGGAACCCCTGCTGGTCGTCGTCGACGTCGGCAACACCAACACCATCTTCGGTGTCTACCGGGGGGACTCGCTGGTCGAGAGCTTTCGGCTCTCGACCGACGCCGAGCGCACGGCGGACGAGTACGGCGCCACCCTCCTGCCGCTCTTCGACCTCGCCCACCTCGACCCGGCGGACACCGAAGGAGTGGTCGTCTCGTCGGTCGTGCCGCCCCTCCACCTGACCCTCGATCAGCTCGCCCGCCGCTACTTCGGCCACGCGCCGCTGTTCGTCGAGCCGGGCGTGCGCACCGGCATGCCGATCCGGATCGACAACCCGACCGAGGTGGGAGCCGATCGGATCGTCAATGCCGTCGCCGCCCGCGAGCGCTACGGTGCCCCGGTCGTCGTGGTGGACTTCGGCACCGCGACCACCTTCGACGTGGTCAACGCCGCCGGCGAGTACGTGGGCGGCATCATCAGCCCGGGCATCTCGATCTCCGCCGAGGCCCTCTTCTCCCACGGCTCGCGCCTCTACCGGGTCGACGTCCGGCGCCCGGACCAGCTGATCGGCCGCAACACGGCGGGGGCCATGCAGTCGGGCATCTACTACGGCTACATTGGCCTGGTCGACGGCATCCTCGAGCGCCTGAGCGCCGAGGTGCCGAACCTGACGACGGTGGTCGCGACCGGCGGGCAGGCACGGCTGATCGCCTCCGGCTCGCGCTTCATCCGCAAGGTCGATCCCCTTCTCACCCTCGCCGGGCTCAAGCTGGTCTATGAGCGAAACCGACGGGACTGAGCAGGGCGGCGGGGCGGACGCCGGGGAGGCCGGCGCGGCCGAGGTCGCCGAAAGCGCGGAGGACCACGCCTACTTCCGCGAGATCGAGGACTGCTTCGTGCGCCTGCGCGGAGCCCCGCTGCTGCTCTCGCCCAAGGACTGGCTGACCGCCCGCGAGTGGCACCGGCGGGGGATCCCGGCGGAGCTCGTGGAGCGGACGCTCGAGGAGCTGTTCGCGCGCCGGCGCGAGCGCGGCGACGAGGGGACGATCTCGAGCCTGCGCTACTGCGCCTCGGCGGTCGAAGCGGCCTGGAAGGAGGCGCGGGAGCTCTCGGCCCCGGGCGCTCGGCAGAACGAAGGTGCGGCGCCGCTCGACGTCGCCGCGCGGCTCGAGGCCCTGGCCGGCGCGCTGCCCGCGGAGCTGCCCGGGGGCGAGGAGCTCGCGGCGAGCCTCCGGGCCCTCTCCGGCCTCGGCGACAGCCGGGCGGTGGAGGAGGAGCTGGGCCGCCTCGAGGCGGAGGCCGTCGAGAGCCTGCTGGCGGGGCTCGACCCGGAGCGGCGCTCGGTCCTCGAGAGCGAGGTCGACCAGGGGATCGAGGCGGTGGCCGCGCGCATCCCGCGCGCCGAGGCGGAGCGGGCTCGCCGGCGCCTCCTCGAGCAGCGGGTGCGCCGGAGCTTCGGATTGCCGGCGCTGTCGTTGTTCGCGCCGGAAGCGGAGGGCTGAGGGCTCGCCCCCCCCTCGCCCGATCCCGCACCGGCTCCGGAGGTAGTTTCTACCCCCCTCGCGACCCCGCGCCCGGGTAGTAAGTGCTCTTCCTGGCGCCAGGCCCGGAGACTAGTGTCGAGATACGTTCAAGAAAGGACGGTATCTCATGAAACGAAACCTCATCGTAGCGGCAGGACTTCTGGGCGGTGTCGCGCTGATCGCGGTCGCCGGATGTGCCTCCTCGATGGTGCCCAAGAACACGCGGCATGGAGACGAAGGGATCACCTCGGTCGTTCAGGAATCGCTCGAGGCCAGCGACAAGGTCAAGGCGAGGCAGATGGACGTCGAGACCCGGGAGGGCGTCGTGTACCTGACCGGAGTGGTCGACACCGAGGACGCTCGGCGCGAGGCCGGGCGGATCGCATGGCACGTGGAAGGCGTGCGCGGCGTGCACAACGACCTCACGGTCGGCGAGAGGACGGTCGGCAACTGGGTCGATGACGTGATGATCAGCTCGAAGGTCAAGTCGAAGCTCATCGCCAACTCTTCGATCAAGGCCGGGGACATCGACGTGAGCTCGTCGCAGGGGGTCGTGACGCTGATCGGCCGCGTCAGCTCTCAGGCGATCAAGACCGAAGCCGAGCGCATCGCGCGCGCCACCAAGGGCGTCGCCGACGTGAGCAACGAGCTCCTGGTCGGGAAGGTCGGACCGTAGACAAGGCGAGAAAGGGAGACCTGCAATGCTCTGGACGATTCTGGTCATTGTCCTCGTGCTGTGGTTGCTCGGCATCTTGACCTCCTACACGATGGGCGGATTGATCCACATCCTCCTGGTCGTGGCGGTGATCATTCTCATCTTCCAGCTCGTTTCCGGACGCCGGCGCCTGTAGGAGAAGCCCGTCGCCGCTGGCAACCAGCGGCGACGGGGTCGGGTTCCCCGCAAGGAAGGATTCGTAACTCCGTGGCGGAAGTGAACAGGCTGATCAGACTGGCTTCGCGGCCGGTGGGATGGCCCAGGGTGTCCGATTTCGAGCTGGTCTACTCCGCGGTGCCTTCACCGGGCCCGGGCGAGGTGCTGGTTCGGTCGGTCTACCTGTCGCTCGATCCCGACATGCGGGGCCGGATGAACGGTGCCGACCCGGACGCCCCGCCGGTCGCCATCGGGGAAATCCTGCCCGGAGACGCGGTCGCCTGCGTGGTGGAGTCCGAGGATCCGAGCTTCCGGGCGGGTGACGCGGTCGTAGGGATGCTGGGCTGGCAAGAGTTCGCCGTCGCTCCGGGGCGCGACCTGAGGATGATCGACCGTGGCCGGGGACCGATCTCGACCGCTCTCGGAGTGTTGGGTATGCCGGGGCTGACGGCGCTCTTCGGCCTGCTGGACGTCTGCGACCCGCAACCGGGGGAGACCGCCGTGGTCTCCGGGGCCGCGGGAGCCGTCGGCATGCTCGCCGGCCAGATCGCCAAGATCCGAGGCTGCCGCGTCGTCGGCGTGGCGGGCTCCAACACCGAGATCGCATGGCTCCTCGACGAGCTCGGCTTCGATGCGGCCCTCAACTACGAGACGGCCGACGGCTTCGAGGACCGGCTCGGAGAGCTCTGCCCCGACGGCATCGACGTCTACTTCGACAACATGGGTGGGGCAGTCACCGATGCGGTCGTGCGGCAAATCGGCACTCGAGCGCGGATCTCCCTCTGCGGAGAGCTTTCGCAGTCCAACCTGGAGAGGCCCGAGATGGGGCCGCGCTGGCTGGGCCAGCTGATCGTCAGACAGGCGAAGATGCAGGGCTTCCTGGTCTCCGCTTACGCTCAGCGGTTCCCTGAGGGGCTCGAGCAACTGGCCGCATGGCTCGAGGAGGGGAGACTCAAGTACCGAGAGGACGTGGCCCAAGGCCTCGAGGCCGCGCCCCAGGCCTTCATCGGCATGCTGCGAGGCGAGAGCCAGGGCGAGCAACTGGTGCAGCTCTCGGAGTCGTGACCCGCCTCGCGCCCCGGCGGCGCAGCCATCGACTGACGTAGGAGGTAACCTCCTGTTTCGACAACGCCGGCCCGAACCGACCGAGCCTCTCCGGGGAGACCTCCTGAGCATCGAGGGCCTCGAGGAGCGAGCCAAGGCGCTCGCCGCCGCCTTCACCCTGGCTCCCGCCTCGCGTGCGCACGGGCACGACGTCTTGCCGGGGCTGGAGGCGAGTGTCCGCGTCCTCGCCACGGGGTACCACGACCTCGCCGACGACGTCCACCGGGGCGTCGCCGTGCCTCCGGCCGCCGAGTGGCTTCTCGACAACTTTCACCTCATCGAGTCGGAGGCGCGCGCCGTGCGGCGGGACCTCCCCGTCCGCTACTACCGGACGCTGCCCAAGCTCGCGGCCGGTGAGCTCGCGGGCAGAGCCCGCATCCACGCGCTGGCGCTGGACCTGATCCGCCACGGCGACGGCCGGGTGGACGAGGAGCGGCTGACGCGCTTCTTCCACGCCTTCCAGGTCGTGGCGCCCCTGACGATCGGCGAGCTCTGGGCATTGCCCAGCATGCTCAAGCTCGGGCTGCTCGAGAACCTGAGGCTCCTCGTCGCCTGGATCCTCGCCGGGCGGAGGGCGCGTCAGGAGGCGGATCGCGCCCTCGCACGACTGGAGTCCGGCGATCCTGCCGGTCGCCTGCCCGATCCGATCCCGAGCGCCTTCGTGGCACAGCTCCGGCAGCGGATGCGCGAATACGGGCCCAGCGTGTCCCCCCTCGCCGCGGCGGTGGAGCAGGCGCTCGCCGCGGGCGGGACGACGCCCGAGGACGCGGTCCGATTCGAGCACCAGCGCCAGGCCACCGACCAGGTCTCCATCGCCAACACGGTGGGCAGCCTCAGGTTTTGCGCGGCGCTCGACTGGAGCCGCTTCGTGGAGCAGGTCAGCCCGGTGGAGGAGATCCTGCGGCGGGACCCGGCGGGAGTCTACCCGCGGATGGACTTCGCTAGCCGCGACCGCTACCGGCACGCCGTGGAGGATCTCGCCGAGCCCACCGGTGAGGCACAGGTGCGCGTCGCCCTGCGCACCGTCGAGAGGGCCCGCCGAGCGGCCCAGCACAAGGGCATCGCCGACCGGGCGGCGCACGTCGGCGATCACCTGATCGGACCCAGCCGGCGGGAGCTCGAGATCGACCTTGCGTTCCGCCCGCGCCCGGCCCAGCGCCTCCGACGCCGGATCTTCGCCCACGCCACCGCGGTGTACCTGGGCGCCATCGGCTTCCTGACCGCCCTCGGCGTTCTCGGCGCCTATGCGTACGCCGGCGCGGCGGGCGCCGTAGGAATGGCGACCGCCGGGGCCCTCCTGGCGCTGCTCCCGGCGAGCGAGCTCGCCGTGCTCCTGGTCCAGCGGACCGTGGCCGCACTCGTAGCACCGCGCCGCCTCGCACGTTTCGAGTTCGCGGCCGGGATTCCCGAGAGCGCCCGCACGATGGTCGTCGTCCCCGTGCTGCTCGGCAGCGTCGAGGAGGTCGAACGCCTCCTGGCGCATCTGGAGGTGCAGGCCCTCGGCAACCTCGACCCGCGCATCCACTTCGCGGTCCTGAGCGATTTCAAGGACGCGCCGACTCTTGCGGTCCCCGGAGACGACGAGATCCTGGCCGCGGCGGTGGCCGGGATCGAGGCGCTCAACCGCCGATACGTGGCCGGGGGGAACGACCGTTTCTACCTGTTCCACCGCGATCGCCGCTGGAACCCCGGAGAGGGCGTCTTCATGGGCTGGGAGCGCAAGCGGGGCAAGCTCGAGGAGCTCAACCGGCTGTTGCGTTCCCCTGCCGACTCCGGGTTCTCGGTCCAGATCGGAGACCTGTCGATCCTCCCGGCGGTGCGCTACGTCCTCACCCTGGACGCCGACACGCGACTCCCGAGGGGCGTCGCGAGGACCCTGATCGGGATCCTCGCGCACCCGCTCAATCGGCCCGTGGTCGACGCCGCCGAGCGCAGGGTCACGGAGGGCTACGGCATCCTGCAGCCGCGCGTGAGCGTCAACCTGGCGAGCGCCGCCGGGTCGCTGTTCGCGCGGGTGTATGCCGGGCATACCGGCGTCGATCCCTATACGACGGCGGTCTCGGACACCTACCAGGACCTGTTCGGCACGGGGATCTTCACCGGCAAGGGGCTGTACGACGTCGACGCCTTCCAGGCGACCATCGGCTGGCGCGTGCCCGAGAACGCGCTGCTGTCGCACGATCTCTTCGAGGGGCTGCACGCGCGCACCGGCCTGGTCTCCGACGTGGAGGTGGTCGACGACTATCCCGGCAACGTCCTCGCGCACGCGCGGCGCCAACAGCGCTGGGTGCGTGGCGACTGGCAGATCCTCGCCTGGCTCTTCCCGCTGGTCCCGACACCGCAAGGATTCGCGCGGAACCGCCTGCCGCTGATCAGTCAATGGAAGATCCTCGACAACCTCCGGCGCAGCCTCGTCTCGCCCGCTCTCCTCGCCCTCTTCGCGGCCGCCTGGACCTTCTTGCCGGGGAGCCCCCTGGTCTGGACCCTGGGAGGCCTCGCGGTGGTGGCGTTCCCCTTCGTCACCTCCCTGTTCCAGCTCCTCGAGCGGCGCCCTGCACACGAGCCCGCCCGCGTCCACCTGCGCGGCCTCGCAGAGGATCTGGGCACCGCCTTCGGGCGAGCGCTCTTGACGCTCCTCTTCCTGCCATTCCAGGCGTGGGAGATGATACGGGCCGTCACTCTGACGCTCGTCCGCCTGGTTCTCACGCACCGGCGCCTCCTCGAGTGGGAGACCGCGGCCACGCAGGCGGCACGCGCTGCCGGCCTGCTGCGCGACGGGGTCCGATCCTTCTTCGTCGCGATGGCCGCGAGCCCGATCTCGGCCCTCGCACTCCTCGTCCTGGTCGGCGTCGTGCGCCCGGGCGCTCTGGCGCTGGCACTGCCGTTCCTCGCCCTGTGGGCGGTGGCGCCCGCCTGCGCGTACTGGCTCAGCCGATCCACCGTGCCGCACCGGCAGGAGCTGTCGCCGGAGGACCGCGGGCTCCTGATGGAGGTGGCGCGGAAGACCTGGGCCTACTTCGAGACTCTGGTCGGCCCCGAGGATCACTGGCTCCCGCCCGACAACCTCCAGGAAGGTCGAACGCCCCGGGTGGCGCACCGGACCTCACCGACCAACATCGGCCTGGGCCTCCTCGCCACCCTGGCGGCGCACGACCTGGGCCTGCTGCCGGCGGAGGCGATGGTCGACCGGCTCGACCGGGCGCTGACCACGGTCGAGGAGCTGGAGCGCCACCAGGGGCACCTTCTGAACTGGTACGACACGCAGACGCTCGAACCGCTCCTGCCGCGCTACGTGTCGACGGTGGACAGCGGCAACCTCGCGGGGGCGCTCCTCGCCGTGGCGGCAGGGTGCCGCCAGCTGGGCGCGGCGCGACCGGAGCAGGCCGCGCGGCTGTCCGACGTCGCCCAGCGCGCCGGAGCCCTGGCAGACGGGATGCGCTTCGCGTTCCTCTTCGACCGCGGCCGTCAGCTCTTCTCCCTCGGCTATCGCCTGGCCGACGCCGGCGGGCCGGGACGAGCCGACGACTCGTACTACGACCTCCTGGCCTCGGAGGCCCGCCTCGCGAGCTTCTTCGCCATCGCCAAGGGCGACGTTCCGCAAAGCCATTGGTTCCACCTGGGCCGGCTCGTCGTCAGCGTGCAGGGCGTCCCGACGCTCGTCTCGTGGAGCGCGACGATGTTCGAGTACTTGATGCCACTCCTCCTGATGAGAACGTACCCGGGCACGCTTCTCGACCGGAGCTGCCGGATGGTGGTCAAAAAGCAGGTCAAGTACGGCCGCGAGCGCCGCGTGCCGTGGGGAGTCTCCGAGTCCGCCTACGATCTGATCGACCGGCTCGGCAACTACCAGTACAAGGAGTTCGGCGTTCCGGGCCTGGGCCTGAAGCGGGGGCTGGCCGACGAGCTCGTCATCGCGCCCTACGCGACCGCCTTGGCCGCTCTCCTGGCGCCGGCCGAGGCCGCACGCAACCTCCGGCGCCTGACGCACGAGGGCGCCGAGGGGCCGCTGGGGTACTACGACGCCATCGACTACACGGCGCGGCGGCCGGACGAGAGTGGCGGTCCCACCCCCAGGCGACCCGTCCGCGGCACCGTCGTCAAGACCTACCTGGCGCACCACCAGGGGATGACCCTGGTCGCCATCGCCAACGTCCTGCTGGGCGACGTGATGATCGACCGGTTCCATGCGGACCGGCGCATTCAGGCGACCGAGCTCCTGCTGCAGGAGCGGATCCCGCGCGAGGCGCCCGCCATCGAGGTGCACCCGGCCGAGCAGACCCGCCCCGAACCGCCGGCGCTGGCGCGCGCACCGCGCCGCTTCCGCTCACCCCACACGCCGTATCCGCACGCGCAGATCCTTTCGAATGGCAGCTACGTGGCGATCGTCACCAACGGGGGTGGGGGAGCGAGCTTCTGCCGCGGCCGCGCCGTGACCCGGTGGCGCCAGGACCGCACCTGTGATCCCGGCAGCCAGTTCGTCTATCTGCGCGACGTCCACTCGCGGGCCGTCTGGTCCGCGACCTACCAGCCCACGGCCAAGGAACCCGACAGCTACCTCGTGGAGCTCCTCGCCGAGAAGGCGACCTTCGAGCGGCTCGACCACGAGATCGCGACGCTCCTCGAGGTCGCCGTCTCTCCCGGGGACGACGTCGAGGTGCGGCGCGTCTCTCTGACCAACCGCAGCGACCGTCCCCGCGAGATCGAGCTGACGAGCTACGTCGAGCTGGGTCTGGGGTCCATCGCCGAAGACGTCGCCAACCCCGGGTTCGGGAAGCTCTTCGTCGAGACGGAGTGGATCGCCGAGAACACGGCTCTGCTGGCGCGGCGCCGGCCGCGCTCCGCAGACGACCCGGCGCTCGTCGCATTCCACGTCCTCGCCATGCACGGACGGATGCAGGCGCAAGTCGAGTGGGAGACCGACCGGATGCGCTTTCTGGGTCGCGGGCGTGGGCCCGACGCCCCGCGGGCCCTCGACGGGCGGGCGCTCTCGGGGACCACCGGCGCGGTGCTCGACCCGATCCTGAGCCTCCGGACCCGGCTGCGGCTCGCGCCCGGCGGGTTCGCCCGGGTCTCGTTCACAACCGGCGTCGCCGCCGACGAGCCGACCGCCCGCGCGTGCGCCCAGAAGTACCACGACCACGGCGTCGCTTCTCGCGCCTTCGCCCTGGCCTACACGGAGGCACGGGTCTCCCAGAGACATCTCGGGATCACCCTCGAACAGGCCCAGCTCTCGGAGCGGCTGGGGTCCCGTGTCTTCTTCGCCGACGCGTCCCTGCGAGCCGGCGAGGCGACCCTGGCGGGGAACACGCTGGGCCAGGAAGGCCTCTGGCGGTTCGGCATCTCGGGCGATCTCCCGATCGTCCTCGTGCTCCTCGAGGAACCGGACGACCTGGAGCTCGCCCGGCAAGTCCTGGTCGCCCACGAGCACTGGCGCCTGAAGGGGCTGGCGGCGGACGTCGTGGTCTTGAACGGGCACTCGGCGAGCTACCGCGACGAGATGAACCAGCAGCTCGAGCAGCTCATCGACGGCGGCCCGTGGGGCGCCTGGAGAGCGAAGCGCGGAGGCGTCTTTCCGCTCCAGGCCGATGCCTTGTCGGAGGCCGAGAGGATCCTCCTGGGCGGGGCAGCCCGGGCGGTTCTCTCCGCCGACCGCGGCACCCTGGCACAGCAGCTCGACCACCCGGAGCCGGAGCCTCCGCTGCCGCTGAGCGATGCGCCGCTCGACGAGCTCTCGGAGGGGGACGAGGCGATCGACGCGGAGGGGTGGGAGGCGCCACCCGAGCCGCCGCCGCTGCGTCTCGCCAACGGTCTGGGCGGCTTCACGCACGACGGCCGCGAGTACGTCGTCGTCCTCGAGGGCGACCGGGAGACTCCCCTTCCCTGGATCAACGTTCTCGCCAACCCGCGCTTCGGGAGCATCGTCACCACGTCCGGGGCGGCCCACACCTGGTCCGGCAACAGTCGCGACAACCGACTCACCTCGTTCGCCAACGACCCGGTCACCGACCCCACATCGGAGGCGATCTTCGTCCGCGACGAGGAGAGCGGCGCCCTGTGGGGCGCCACGCCGGCGCCGCTCGAGCGCACGCCGCGCTCGCCCCGCTGGGTGGTGCGCCATGCGGCGGGCGTGACCCGGTTCGCGCGCGCCGCGCGCGGCATCGCCCAGGAGCTCGCGGTCTTCGTGGCGCGCGACGAGCCGGTAAAGCTGTCCATCCTCACCTTGACCAACCGCTCCGACCGGCCGCGGCGCCTCACCCTCTTCTCGTACAACGACTGGTTGCTCGGCCCGCCCATGGCGAGCGGTCCGAGGTTCGTCGCCACGGAGCGCGACGGCGAGACCGGCGCGGTGTTGGCGCGCGACCTCTACGGCTCGGACCGGGAGCGGGTCGCGTTCGCCGCCGCCAGCGAGCCGCTGCTCTCAGCCACCGGCGACCGCCTGGAGTTTCTCGGCCGCAACGGCTCGCTGCGGCGCCCGGGCGCGCTCGGCCGACCGCTGCTCGGCGACCGCTTCGGCGCCGGCCTCGACCCGTGCGCGGCGTTGCAAACGAGGGTGCGCCTCGAGCCCGGCGCGACGCGGCGCGTCGTGTTCCTCCTCGGGCAGGGGCGGGACGCCGCGGAGGCCCGCGCCCTCCTGCGGCGGTTCGCGGGCGAGGACGGCGTCGCGGCCGCCGAGGCCGAGCTCGCCCGGGTGGAGGCGTTCTGGGAGGAGACGCTCGGCGCCGTGCGCGTCACGCACGCCGGACGACTCCTTCGACCTCCTGGTCAACCGGTGGCTGCTCTACCAGGACCTGGCGTGCCGCCTCTGGGCGCGCTCCGGCTACTCCCAGTCGAGCGGCGCGTACGGCTTCCGCGACCAGCTCCAGGACGTGCTGGCGCTCCTCTACACGCGGCCCGACCTCACCCGCGAGCACCTCCTGCGCGCGGCGGCGCGCCAGTTCGTGGAGGGGGACGTGCAGCACTGGTGGAACCCCCCGGGCGGCCAGGGCATCCGCACGCGGTGCTCGGACGACCTCCTGTGGCTCCCGTATGCCGTGGTCGAGTACGTCAAGGTCACGGGAGACCGCGCCGTGCTCGACGAGCGGTTGCCCTACCTCGAGGCGCCGGCCGTCCCGCCCGGAGAGCCCGAGGCCTACGGGGTTCCGACCGTCTCGGACGAGACGGGCACGCTCTTCGAGCACTGCCTGAGGGCCGTCGATCGGGCGCTCACCGTCGGCCCGCACGGCCTGCCCCTGATCGGGAGCTGCGACTGGAACGACGGCTTCAGCAACGTCGGGCCCGAGGGGCGCGGCGAGAGCATCTTCGTCGGCTGGTTCCTTCACGTCGTCCTGGGAGCCCTGGCCCCCTTGTGCCAGGAGCGCGGCGAGAGGCCTCGAGCGGCGCGCTACCGCGCCGAGCGCGAGCGTCTGGCGCCGGGTGCTGGAGCAGAGCTGGGACGGCGAGTGGTACCGGCGCGCCTACTTCGACGACGGCACGCCGCTCGGGTCGTCGCAGAACGACGAAGGGAAGATCGACTCGGTGGCCCAGACCTGGGCCGTGCTCTCGGGTGCCGCGCCGGCGAAGCGCGCCGAGCGCGCCATGAGCGCCGTGCGCGCCCACCTGGTGCGCCGTGGCGCGGGCGTCGTGCTGCTCCTCTCGCCGCCCTTCGATCGCACGGCCCTCGACCCGGGGTACATCAAGGGCTACATCCCGGGGATCCGCGAGAACGGAGGCCAGTACACGCATGCGGCGGCCTGGGTGGTCCTGGCGCTCACGCGTCTCGGGAGCGGCGACGAGGCGGTGGAGCTCTTCCACATGCTCAACCCCATCAACCACTCGCGGACCGCGAGCCAGGTCGAGCAGTACATGACCGAGCCCTATGCGGTGGCGGGCGACGTCTACGACCACCCGGCGCACCGCGGGCGGGGCGGCTGGACCTGGTACACCGGCTCGGCGGGCTGGCTGTACCGGGTGGCCCTCAACGGGATCCTCGGGCTCGAGCGCCGGGGCGCGTCCTTCGGAGTGAACCCGTGCATCCCGTCGTCGTGGCCCAGCTACTCGATCGAGTGGCGCTTCGGCAAGGCGACCTACACCGTCGTCGTCGAGAATCCGGAGCGGCGCTGCCGGGGCGTCGCGAGCGCCGAGATCGACGGCGCGCCCGTCGACCCGGCGGCGATTCCCCTCCTCGACGACGGGCGCACCCATCGCGTACGGATCGTGTTGGGCAAGGACCGGCCGCACGCGGGGTTTCTACCTAGGCGCGGTGGCTCGTCTGGGTAGTAAGTGCTCTTCCCTGTGGCGAGCTTCGGAACGAAGATAGAGACCGGTACGGAGAACGACCGCAGGTCATCGAACCCGTATCGGCAGTCCTCTCCGGAGGTCGTGTCACCGGCCCGCGAAACCGCGGGGCCGACCAGGAAAGAAACCTCCTTCCGACGACCTCCGGGCGGACAAGGTCACTCTGGAACCGGGGGTAGGTCATGAGCCCGACAGTATGGATGGTAGGCATCGCTCTCGTCCTCCTTCTCGCCGCGGGCCTCGCGACGATCATCTTTCTCCGCAAGCATCGAACCGAGAAGCTCCGCAGCCAGTTCGGTGCCCCCGAGTACGCCCGCGCCACGAAAGCGGGCGGCGGCTGGCGGCAGGCGGAAACCGATCTCGGCCAGCGCGCCGAGCGGGTCGAGGGCTTCGACGTCCAACCGCTCACGCCCGGGGATCAGACGCGCTTCGAAGACTCCTGGGCCAGGGTCCAGGCACGGTTCGTGGACAGCCCCGCCGGAGCGGTCGTCGAGGCCGACCAGCTGCTGCAAGAGGTGATGTCCACCCGGGGCTATCCGCTGAGCGACTTCGAGCAGCGGGCGGCCGACATCTCCGTGGACCACCCCGTGGTGGTGGAGAACTATCGAACCGCCCACGAGATCGCGCTGCGCCAGATGAAAGGGGAGGCCGGCACGGAAGACCTGCGCTTGGCCATGATCCACTACCGGACACTCTTCGGGGAGTTGGTCGGAGAGCGAAGCGCCGCCTGACGCGGGCCGGTGCGGAGGTCCGTGCGCGTCTCGAGGAGAGTACCGGGCTCGCTCGGAAGTCGCTGAGCCGGCCGGGCATCCGACGAGTAGTTTGGAGGCCCGAGAAGGAGGCCAGGCGCAGGCACGAGCCCCGGTTCCGTAACGCTCTCCTCGTCGATGCAGGCTCCCCCTCACGGGCGACCCCAGGCGCGCCGAGCGGTGCTCGCGGTGACAGCCAGGTGGCAGAAAGGAGGCTCGACGCGTGTCGGAAGCCAACGAACGCGGTGAGATGACTCCGCCGCCGAAGCCTACGGTCCCGGGACAGGCTTGGGAGGCTGACCGTTCACCGGGGCGACGCGAGCGGTATCTCCAGAAACTGATCGAAGGCGGATCCGACGTGTTCCTCGTGCTCGATCGCGAGGGGACCGTCCTCTTTCGCGGCCTGGGCGGCAAGCGCCTCACCGGTTGGGACGACGACGAGGTGGTCGCCCACTCGCTGACCAGCTTCCTGGCGCCGGATTGCCTGGTTGCCGCCAGGGAAGCACTCGATGAGATGTTGAGCCACCCGGACCAGACCGTCCGGACCGAGCTGCGCGTCAGGCGCCAAGACGGCTCGTACGTGGACATGGAAGTTCGGGGAAGGAACCTGCTCGACGATTCGGACGTCGAGGGCGTCGTCGTCGCAGCTCACGACATCACCGAGCGAAAGCGCACGGAGGCGGCGCTCAGGGACTCCGAGGCGCGCTATCGGCGGCTCTTCGAGGCCGCCCAGGACGGCGTGCTCCTCGTCGACTCGGCGACCGCCGAGGTCTTCGACGTCAACCCGTTCCTGTGCGGTCTCTTGGGCATGTCGCGCGAGCAGATCATGGGCCAGAAGATCTGGGAGCTCGGCCCCTTCCGTGACGTGCCGGAGTCCAAAGTCAACTTCCGGCAGTTGCAGCGACTGCAGTACATTCGCTACGAGGATCTGCCGCTCGAGACCCTCGATGGCCGCGAGATCGCCGTGGAGCTCGTCAGCAACGTGTACCAGGTGGGCGCCGAAGAGGTCATCCAGTGCAACATCCGCGACATCACGGAGCGCAAGAGGAGCTCCGAGGAGAACGCTCGACTGATCCGGGCGATCGAACAGACCAGCGAGTCGATCGTCATGACCGACACCGAAGGCACCATCGTCTACGTGAACCCGGCCTTCGAGAGCGTCTCGGGCTGGACGCGCGAGGAGGCCCTGGGGCAGAACCCGCGGATTCTCAAGAGTGGCCGGCAGGACGACGCTTTCTATCGCACGATGTGGGAGACCCTCGCTCGTGGGGCGGTCTGGACGGGTCGGCTGGTGAACCGCCGCAAGGACGGGACGGACTACGAGGAATCCGCGACCATCTCGCCGATACGCGACGCCGCCGGACAGATCATCAACTACGTGGCGGCGCAGCGCGACGTCACCGTCGAGAGTGCGCTCGAGGAGCAGCTGCACCAGGCGCAGAAGATGGATACCGTCGGACGCCTCGCCGCCGGCGTCGCGCACGACTTCAACAACCTCCTGGGAGTCATCTTGGGCTACGGCGAGCTGGTGCGAGACGGCCTCTCGGCCGACGATCCGCTGCGCGAGGACGTGGCGCATGTTCTCAAGGCCGCGGAGCGCGCGGCGCTCTCGACGCGGCAGCTTCTCGCGCTGGGCCGCAAGCAGCCTCGTCAAGTCAGGATTCTCGACCTGAACACCGTGATCTCCGAGTCGGCGAAGATCCTGTCGCGGCTGGTCGGCGAGAAGACCGAGCTCGAGATTCGGCTCCAACCGGCGCTGGGCAGCGTACAGGCGGACGCCGGCCAGATCGAGCAGGTCCTGCTGAACCTCGTCCTCAACGCCCGCGACGCCCTGCCGGAAGGCGGGCGAATCATCATCGAAACCCGCCGTGAAGAGCTGGATGGCGACGGCACTTCGACCCAGGTGCTGATCCCGCCCGGTTCCTACGTCCTGCTGACGGTGACCGATACCGGCTCGGGAATGGACGCGGCGACCCAGGCCAAGATCTTCGAGCCTTTCTTCACCACCAAAGAGACCGGCAAGGGCACCGGGCTGGGCCTCTCGGTCGTCTACGGCATCGTGCATCAGAGTGGCGGCGAGATCGCGGTCCACAGCGAAGTCGGCGCCGGGACGACGTTCAAGGTCTACCTCCCTCGCTTCGAGAACCCGGTCCTCGCGCCTGGAGACAGGGCGGAGCCGAGTCCGCAGGCGCACGGAGCCGAGACGGTTCTGCTGGTCGACGACGAAGCGGCGCTGCGCGAGCTGGTCCGCAGGGTCCTGGAGAGCCACGGCTACTCGGTGCTCGTCGCCCGAGACGGGGAAGAAGCCGTGCGGCTCTCCAAAACGCATGCCGGGGCCATTCACATCTTGGTGACCGACGTGATCATGCCGGGAGTGAACGGTACCAAGCTCGCGGAGATGATCGCCGCGGATCGCCCCGGGATGAAGGTCCTCTATGTCTCGGGCTACAGAGAAGAATCGATCGTGCGACCAGGCCTCTTGAGGTCTGGCACGTCGTTCCTCAGCAAGCCGTTCGGGCTCGCGCTCCTGCTTCGTCAGGTCCGAGAGCTGCTGGACGAACGCTGAGCACGGCTCCTTGGAGTCGTCGGCGAGGATCACTCGCTTGGAGATGCGCTCCTGGAAGGACCGTATTTCGTGAAGTCGCCATGACACCCGACACCCTCGCTCCGGAGCTGCTCCGCAGGATGGACGCCTACTGGCGAGCCGCCAACTATCTGTCGGTCGGCCAGATCTACCTGCGCGACAATCCGCTGCTCGAACGGCCGCTGGCGCTCGCGGACGTCAAGCACATGCTGCTCGGACACTGGGGCACGACCCCCGGGCAGAACTTCGTCTACGTCCACTTGAACCGGGTGATCAAGAAGTACGACCTCGACATGATCTACGTCTGCGGCCCCGGCCACGGTGGCCCGGCGGTCGTGGGCAACACGTACCTCGAGGGCACGTACAGCGAGGTCTATCCGGACGTCAGCCAGGACGCGGCCGGTCTCAAGAGGCTGTTCACGCAGTTCTCGTTTCCAGGGGGGATCCCCAGCCACGCCTCGCCGGAGTGCCCGGGCTCGATCCACGAGGGCGGGGAGCTCGGCTACTCGCTCAGCCATGCCTTCGGCGCGGTGTTCGACAATCCCGACCTGGTCGTCGCCTGCGTCGTCGGCGACGGCGAAGCCGAGACCGGACCGCTCGCCACGGCGTGGCACTCCAACAAGTTCCTCGATCCCGTGACCGACGGCGCCGTGCTGCCCATCCTGCACCTCAACGGCTACAAGATCTCCAACCCGACGCTCCTCGCCCGCATCCCCCGCGAGGAGCTGGAGGAGTTGCTCCGCGGCTACGGCTGGACGCCCTACTTCGTCGCCGGGCACGAGCCCGAGCCGATGCACCAGGCGATGGCCGCGACGCTCGACAGGGCGGTGGAGCGGATCCAGGAGATCCAGCGCACCGCCCGCCTCCACGGCGACTCCGCGCGGCCGCGCTGGCCGATGATCGTGCTCGATTCACCCAAGGGCTGGACGGGACCCCGGGTCGTCGACGGCGTGCGGATCGAAGGCACCTTCAGGGCGCACCAGATCCCGATCGCCGTGTCGCCCGCGGCGCCGCCCGAGCATCTCCAGATGCTGGAGGACTGGCTGCGCAGCTACCGGCCGGAGGAGCTCTTCGACGAGCAGGGCCGCTTGCGACCGGAGCTGGCCGAGCTGGCGCCCACGGGTGACCGGCGCATGGGGGCCAATCCGCACGCCAACGGCGGCATGCTGCTGCGCGACCTGCGGCTGCCGGACTTTCGCGACTACGCGGTCGACGTGCCCGCACCCGGCGTGCGCGGCATCGGCGACACCCACGTGCTCGGCCGCTTCCTGCGCGATGTGGCGAAGCTGAACCGGGAGCAGCGCAACTTCCGGGTCTTCGGTCCCGACGAGACGCTCTCCAACGGGCTCGAAGCGATCTTCGAGGCGACGCCGCGCCAATGGGACGCCGCCACCGTGCCGAACGACGAGTTTCTCGCCCCCACCGGGCGCGTGCTCGACTCGATGCTCAGCGAGCACCAATGCGAGGGCTGGCTCGAGGGCTATCTGCTCACCGGGCGGCACGGGCTGTTCAATTGCTACGAGGCGTTCATTCACATCATCGACTCGATGTTCAACCAGCACGCCAAGTGGTTGAAGGTCACCGACCAGCTGCCGTGGCGGCGCAAGATCGCCTCGCTGAACTACCTGCTGGCCTCGCACGTCTGGCGTCAGGATCACAACGGCTTCACCCACCAGGACCCCGGCTTCATCGACCTCGTGGTGAACAAGAAGGCCGACGTCGTGCGGGTCTATCTGCCGCCGGACGCCAACTGCCTGCTGTCGGTGATCGACCACTGCCTGCGCAGCCGCCAATACGTCAACGTCGTGGTCGCGGGCAAGCACCCGGCGCCGCAGTGGCTGACGATGGAGGCCGCCGTCGAGCACTGCACCCGGGGCATCGGCATCTGGCCGTGGGCCAGCAACGGCCAGGCCGCCGCCCCCGACGTGGTGATGGCCTGCTGTGGCGACGTCCCGACGCTCGAGACCCTGGCCGCCGTCTCGATCCTGCGCCAGCATCTGCCCGAGCTCAGAATCCGCGTGGTCAACGTCGTCGACCTGATGAAGCTGCAGCCGCGAAGCGAGCACCCCCACGGTCTTTCCGACACGGACTTCGACCAGCTCTTCACCCGGGACAAGCCGGTCATCTTCGCCTTCCACGCCTACCCGTGGCTGATCCACCGGCTGACCTACCGCCGCACCAATCACGACAACATCCACGTCCGCGGCTACAAGGAAGAGGGCACCGTCACCACGCCCTTCGACATGACGGTGCGCAACGACCTGGACCGCTTCCATCTCGTGATGGACACCATCGACCGCCTGCCGCAGACCGGCGACCGGGGCCTCTACCTGAAGCAGGAGCTCGAGGGCAAGCTGATCCGGCACAAGCACTACATCGGCCAGCACGGCCAGGACATGCCGGAGGTCCGGGAGTGGCGATGGAAAGGATGAACCGGGGGCGATGCCGCAGCCCGGTGCCGGAGGTGGAGTTCTACTCACCTGCTCCTGAGTAGAAACTGCGCTTTTCGGGGAACGATCGAGCAACTAACCTTGGTAGCCGAGCGGGTGCCGAGAGAGCCTCGATGCCCCGTGGCCCCTCGGGCTCCGCGACGACCCATGGACGACTCGACGCTCGATCTCAAGGCCTTCCGCGCGCGGCTCTCGCCCTATGCGCACCCGAGCACGCGGAGAGCGGTGGTACAGCTCATCGACACCGCGCTGCCGTTCGTCCTCTTCTGGGCTCTGATGGTGAAGAGCTTGTCGGTCTCGTACGCCCTCACCCTGGCCTTGTCGGTGCCGACGGGCTTCCTGTTCATCCGCCTCTTCATCCTGCAGCACGACTGCGGCCACGGCTCGTTTTTCCGTTCGCGCACCGCCAATCACGTGGTGGGATCGCTGCTCGGGATCGTGACCCTGTTCCCGTATGGGTACTGGCGCCGCACGCACGCCATCCATCACGCCACCTCCGGCAACCTCGAGCGCCGCGAGCTGGGCGACGTCAAGACCTACACCGTGCGCGAGTACAGGGCCTTCTCCCCGATCCGCCGGTGGCTCTATGCCCTCTACCGCCATCCACTCGTGCTCCTCGGTTTCGGTCCGGCCTATCAGTTCGTCCTCAAGCACCGCTTCCCGTTCGACCTGCCGTGGTCGTGGAAGCGCGAGTGGGCGAGTGTGATGTGGACCAATGCCGGCATCGCCGTCGTCTTCGGCTCGCTGTCCTGGTGGCTGGGTTGGCGCGCGGTTCTCTTCGTGCACCTGCCGGTCGTTCTGGTCGCCGGCGCGGTCGGCGTCTTCCTCTTCTACGTCCAGCACCAGTTCGAGGACACCTACTGGGAGCACGACAAGAGTTGGGACTTCTATCGAGCCGCCGTCCAAGGCAGCTCCTTTCTCGACCTGCCGCAGCCGCTCCGCTGGCTGACCGGAAACATCGGTTTCCATCACGTCCATCACCTGGTGAGCCGCATCCCCAACTACCGCCTGGCGCAGTGCTTCCGTGAGGTTCCCGAGCTGCAGCGCGTCACCCGTCTCACGCTCTGGCAGGGCCTGCGATGCCTCCGCTTCAAGCTGTGGGACGAAGAGACCAGGAGTCTCGTCGGCTTCGGCGCCGTGCGGGAAGGAAGCCACGAGGCCCGTGGCGCCGGAGACGCTTCAGGCGCCTCGTCGGTTTGAGGCGGAGCTTCGCTAGGCCTTCGGCGGTTCCTTGTGGGCGTGGGCCTTCTGGAGCTGACCGTCACTCCAGCCCTGCCGGTGACAGGTCTTGCAGAAGGTCGCATTCGGCAGCACGAGTCCCGCCGCCTTCGCCTTCTCGACGTCCTTCATCACGGAGAGCGACTTGTACTCGCTGCCCGGACCGTGGCAACTCTCGCAATCGAGCGGGGGCTGGCGCTTGGCGTGGGCGGTTTCGGACCACGAGGCGTACTGCAGCTTGTGACACACGCCGCACTTCGCGGCGCCGACCCGGGTCAGCCCGGGGCGGGTTGCTTCGACGGCGATTTCGCCACCCGGATCCACCACTCCGTTGGCTCCGGGCGCCGGTTGCGAGTCGGAGGTTTGCGGAGCGGCTGAAGAAGATGTCGACTCCGGCAGCGCAGCGGGCGCGGTGCTCGGTTTCGCCTGCTGAGGCTCTGTCGTCGGCGTCGGGCTCGCCTCCGGCGGTGACGAAGCTTCGACCGGCGGCGCCGACGGTTGGGGCGCTGGTGTCGTCGAGGCGAGCGGTGACGCCGGCGCGGGCGCGGGAGCGGCCGCCTCGCGAGGGCTGCAGCCGACGGGCACCAGGAAGATCACCGCGAGCGCGGCGGCCAGGGCAACGGTGGCGACGTAGGGCGCTTCGGTCTTCATCGCTCTGCACCTCTCCAGTAGGGCTCCGTGTGGCGGCACCTCGACGCTGGCGCGCGGGAACCTGCCTCAGGGCCCGGGTTCTCGACGGTCGGGAAGCTCATTCGCAGGCAGCGACCCGACGGTTCTTCATCCGAGGCCCTCCTGGGCAGCGAGGCCGCGAGGAAACCCTGCACAGCGTAGTCCCCGGAGGCGGCAGCCGGTAGCGCACTTTCTACCCAAGCGGCTAGGTAGAAAGTGCGCTACCCACGACGGGCTCCAGGCGACGGGCTCCACCGGGAGCCCGTACCAGGCCCTCCTGCCACGAGGCGGCGGTCGAGCCGCCGCCGTCCCGGGGGGCCGGCAAGACGTCACGCCGTCTCATGAATCGTTCAGGCTGGGATCGTGCCAGCCGCCGTCCGCGGCGATGAGCGCGTCGGACTCCTCGGGGCCCCAGCTGCCGGGCGGGTACGGGCGGACCGGGGAATGGGTCTCGAGAACGGCGTCGACCGCGGCCCAGGCGGCCTCCACGGCGTCCTCGCGGGCGAAGAGCGCTCCGTCGCCCGCCATGGCGTCGCTCAACAGCCGCTCGTAGGGCGCCTCCTCTCCCGGCTGCTCGTCGAGCAAGTAGAGCTCTCCTTGCTCGCCGACGAACTCCTTGCCGGCGCTCTTGACGCGCGCGGCGAGCGCCACCGCCGAGTTGGGCGAGAGCCGGAAGCGCAGGTAGTTGGCGCGACCGGTCGCCGGCGCGGAGTCGGCGAAGAGACGCTGCGGCGGCGCCTCGAGCTGAACCAGCACCTCGGCGGCCGTCTCGGGCAGCAGCTTGCCGGAGCGCAGGTACCAGGGCACCCCGTCCCAGCGCCACGAGTCGATGAACAGCCGCAGGGCGCAGAAGGTCTCGACGTCCGAGGTCGGCGCCACGTCCGGCTCCTCGCGGTAGCCGACGTACTGACCGCGGACCAGGTCGGCGGGCGCGAGCGCACGCATGGCCTCGAAGACCGCCGCCTTCTGGGCGTGCACGGCGCCGAAGCCCCGGTAGGCCGGCGGCTCCATGGCCAGCAGGGCGACGATCTGGAACAGGTGGTTCTGGATCACGTCGCGCAGGCAGCCCGCCGTCTCGTAGAACGCGCCGCGCCCGTCGACCCCGAAATCCTCGGCCAGGGTCATCTGGACGCTGGCGACGTAGTTGCGGTTCCAGATCGGCTCCAGGAAGGAGTTGGCGAAGCGGAAGTAGAGGATGTTCATGATCGCTTCCTTGCCCAGGAAGTGATCGATGCGGAAGATCGCGTCTTCCGGAAACACCGAGTGCGCGACCCGGTTGAGCTCGCGCGCCGAGGCCAGGTCGCGTCCGAACGGCTTCTCGACGATGACGCGCGCGGTCTCGGCGAGGCCGGCGGCGCCGAGCCCTCGGATCACCGTCTCGAAGAGCGACGGCGGGATGGCGAGGTAGTGCGCCGGGCGCCGGGCATCCCCCAGCGCCGCCTCGAGCGCCGTGAAGGTCCCGGGATCGTGGTAGTCGCCTTGCACGTACTGGAGCCGCGAGAGGAGGTCGCGCAGGGCCGCCTGATCGTCGATCGGGCCGCCGTTGCGGATGCCGTCCGTGGCGCGCTCGCGCAGCCGCGCCAGGCTCCAGGGTGAGGAGGCGACGCCGACCACCGGCACGTCGAGCACGCCCCGCTTCGCCATGGCGTAGAGGGCCGGGAAGATCATCTTGTGGGCGAGGTCGCCCGTCACGCCGAAGAGCACCAGCGCGTCGGACGGCACCGGGCCGTCGGTGGAAGGTGTCATGTCAGCTCCTGGTCCGCCGAAATGGGGTCGAGCCGTTCGGCGACACGCTGCGGAGAGCTCACCGGGGCGCCCCCTGAGCCGGAGCGTCGCGCCTGCCGCCGTCTGCCGCCCTGAGCGCGTCGTCGACGATCGCCTGCGCCTCTTCGACGATGCGACGCAGGTGGTCGTCGCCCCGGAAGCTCTCCGCATAGATCTTGTAGATATCCTCGGTGCCCGAAGGCCGGGCGGCGAACCAGCCGCCGTCGGACACCACCTTCAGCCCGCCGAGGGAAGCGCCGTTGCCCGGCGCCCGAGTGAGAACGGCCTGGATCGGTTCGCCCGCCAGCGCGGTGAGCTCGACCTGCCGGGGCGAGAGCTTCGCCAGTCGTGCCTTTTGATCCGGAGTGGCGGGCGCCTCGACCCGGTCGTAGACGGGCTCACCGAAGTCGCGCGTCAGGTCGCGGTAGATCTCACCCGGGTCGCGTCCCGTGCGCGCGGTGATCTCCGCCGCGAGCAAGGCCGCGACGATGCCGTCCTTGTCCGTCGTCCAGACCGTGCCGTCGTGGCGCAGGAAGGAGGCGCCCGCGCTCTCCTCGCCGCCGAAGCCGAGCGAGCCGTCGAGCAGACCGTCCACGAACCACTTGAAGCCGACCGGCACTTCGTACAGCTTCCGGCCCAGCTTCGCGGTCACGCGATCGATCATCCCGCTGCTCACCACGGTCTTGCCCACCGCGGCTCTCGCCGGCCATCGCGGCCGATGGGAAAACAGGTGATGGACGGCGACCGCGAGATAGTCGTTCGGCGGCAGCAACCCCGAGCTCCGGGTGACGATGCCGTGCCGGTCGTGGTCGGTGTCGCACGCGAAGGCGATGTCGAAGCGATCCTTGAGCCCGATCAGCCGCTGCATGGCGTACGGCGACGACGGGTCCATCCGGATGCGCCCGTCCCAATCCACCGTCATGAACCCGAAGGTCGGATCGACGGTGTCGCTGACGACCGTGAGGTCGAGGTCATAGCGCTCGGCGATCGCGGCCCAGTAGTGGACGCCGGCGCCGCCGAGCGGATCGACGCCCAGGTGGAGTGCCGCGCCGCGTATCGCCTCCATGTCGAGCACGCTGCCGAGATCGCTCACGTAGGCGCCGAGATAGTCGTACCGGTGCGTCGTGGCGGCGGCGAGCGCGCGCGTGAGGGGCACTCGCTCGACGCCCGAGAGGCCGCGCTCCAGGAGCTCGTTGGCCGCCGTCTCGATCCAGCGGGTGACGCCGGTCTCCGCGGGCCCGCCGTGGGGCGGGTTGTACTTGAACCCACCGTCCTCCGGCGGGTTGTGCGAAGGCGTGACGACGATGCCGTCGGCGAGGCCCGCGGTTCGCCCCCGATTGTGGGTCAGGATGGCGTGCGACACCGCGGGGGTCGGCGTGTACTCGTCCCCCTCGGCCAGCATCACGTCCACGCCGTTGGCCGCCAGCACCTCGAGCGCGCTGGCCGACGCCGGCCCCGACAGGGCGTGGGTGTCGATCCCGAGGAACAGCGGCCCGTCGACGGCGTGCTGCGCGCGGTGGCGGCAGATGGCCTGGGTGATGGCGAGGACGTGCCATTCGTTGAACGTCCGCTGGAACGACGACCCCCGATGCCCGGAGGTTCCGAAGGCGACCCGCTCGCCGGGGATCGCGGGATCGGGCACCTCGCTGGAATACGCGCTGACGAGCCCGGGCACGTCCACCAGCAGGGAAGGCGGGGCCGGTTTGCCGGCCAGCGGGCTGATCTTCATGGCGCCTGGCCTCGCGCGCAGGTGGCGGCCCCTCGCCCGGCGATGACGTGGGGCCGAAGCCGGGATCCGGCAGAGCCAGTCAGCTCCGTCGATTCCTCCAGTAGAAGCCGCCGCCGCCAAACAGCAGGATCAACACGACGATGACGAGGATGAGCGTCACGATGCCTCCTTTCCACTCCTTTCCCAACTTACCCCCCGAGACCCCGTTCGAAAAGCGCACTTTCTACCCGGGAGCCCCACCGCGCAACAGGTAGGAACTACCCATTCGTGGTAGCGCAGGGGTGATCGCTGGACGTGGGCGGGGAGCTCCGGCTCACCAAGTCGAGGGATCTCCAGTCGCCTCGCCGGGTTTGAGGCGAAGGTTCGCCAGGAGACTCGTCGTCGGGGCCGTGGAAGCCGACTCCGTAGAAATTACCGGCCCGGCGGCGTCGCTTCCGGGTAGAAATTGCGCTTCACAGGGGCCGCCAGGGACCCTAAGCTGCAGGTGTCGCCCCAGCAGATCGCTCACGCCGCAAGCCGTAGCCCGGTGAAGCACGCTCCGCGGCCGGTCTTCACCGGTGGCCTCTCTCGACGAGCCGAACCTCATGGCCCCCAATCCATCACACCACCGGCCTCCGGTACCTGCCGAGGAAACCGCACCGACCCTGGTCGTCGGCGTCGGCGCCTCCGCCGGGGGGCTCGGTGCGTGCCAGGGGTTCCTCCAAGGGGCCCCGGCCGATCAGGGCCTGGCGTTCATCGTGGTCCTTCACCTGGCGCCCGCCGAGAAGAGCCACGTCGCCGCGATCCTGCAAAAGGCGACGGCCATGGAGGTCTCGCAGGTCACCGGCAACGAGCGCGTCGAGCCCGACCACGTCTACATCATCGCGCCCGCGACCTCGCTCGGGATCCGCGATGGCGCCTTGGTCGCCGGTCCGCCTGGGGAGCCTCACTACCTCGCCAGGCCCATCGACACGTTCTTCTCCGCGCTGGCTGCGGATCAAAGGAAGCGGGCGGTCGGCATCGTGCTCTCCGGAACCGGGAGCGACGGGGCCGCCGGCCTGGAGGCCATCCGCTCGGCAGGAGGGATGTGCCTGGTTCAGGACCCCGAGACGGCCGAGTACGACGGGATGCCGCGGAGCGCCATCGCAACGGGTGCCGCCGACGCGGTCGTGGCGCCGAGAGACATGGGGGAGATCCTCCTGCGATACGCCGCCGCGCCCCGGGTGCGGCCCCGGGTCGGAAACCCCGCGCGGCAGGCCGAAGGCGAGACGGGCGAGGGGTGGCTTCCGGCGATCCTCGCCTTGCTCGGCAGACGCTACCGCGTCGACCTTCGCAACTACAAGAC
Source organism: uncultured Acidobacteriota bacterium (assembly GCA_963837945.1). GTDB lineage: Bacteria > Acidobacteriota > Thermoanaerobaculia > Multivoradales > DATKCC01 > CAVUBL01. Next base: position 205,915 of record CAWIQD010000003.1, on the reverse strand, counting down.
GGGGACTCTCGAGCGCCGAACTCAGCGGCGCATCGAGCTCAGGCACCTCGCCGGGTGGCAGGACTATCTCGCGTACCTGCGAACGGATCCGGAGGAGGTCGATGCGCTCTATCGCGACCTCCTGATCGGCGTCACGCGCTTCTTCCGCGATCCCGAGGAGTGGGAGGCCCTGACCCGAGAGATCGTGCCAGCGCTGGTCGAGAAGCGCCGCGACGCCACCGCGCTACGGGTCTGGTCGGCGGGCTGCGCCACCGGCGAGGAGGCCTACAGCCTGGCCATGGTGCTCCTCGAGCAGCTCGCGAGCTCGGCAAGCCGCCTCGACTTGCAGGTGTTCGCCTCCGACGCGAGCGAGCGAGCGCTCGCTGTCGCACGGCAGGGGCGCTACCCCGCCACGATCGGAGAGTCCGTGTCCACGGATCGCCTGCGGCGGTTCTTCCGGCCCACCGGCGAGGGCTTCGAGGTCGAGCGGCCGCTGCGCGAGGCGGTCACCTTCGCGGCCCACGACCTGCTCTCCGACCCACCGTTCGCCCACCTCGACCTGGTGAGCTGTCGCAACGTGCTCATCTATCTCGAGCCGGCCGCACAGGAGAGGTTGCTCGAGCTGTTCCACTTCTCGCTTCAGCCCCAGGGCATCCTGTGGCTCGGCGCCGCCGAGACGGTCGGCGGGCGGAGCGACCTGTTCGAGGAGGTGGCTTCAGGCAAGCACCGGTTCTTCCGCCCCATCGGGGTCGCGGGGGCGCATCGCTACCGCCGGGCGCGCCGGGCGGCCGCGCTGGCTCCGGCGCAGCTCGTGCCCAAGAGGGGGGCACCGACCGAGGGACCGAAGATCACCCGCCTGATCGAAAAGGTGGTGCTCGACCGCTTCAGCTCGGCCTGCGTGGTGGTCGATCGGGGGCTCGAGATGCGCTACCTCTTCGGGCCGACGGCCGAGTATCTCAGGCAGCCGCAGGGCGCGACCAGATCGGACGTGCTCTCCTGGGTCCGGCCCGAGCTCTACGCCAAGGTGCGGGCCGGTCTCGCCGAGGCCATCGAGCACGAGCGGAAGGTGACGGCCACCGGCATTCTGCTGGAGCGGGGTACGGCGAGCGCCCGGGTCGAGATCGTCATCGAGCCGATCCCGGCCAACTCGCCTGCCGGCGGGCTCGTGCTCGTCGCCTTCCGGGACCGGCCGCGCGCGGGTGGGCTGGCCGCCGCGTCGGGTGGAGAGGGTGGGGAGGTCGCGGCGACCAGCGCCCAGGTCCAGCAGGAGCTCGAGGAGACGAGGGAGGAGCTACGGACCGCGGTCGATCAGCTCAGGACCGCCACGGAAGAGCACGGTGCGAGGTACGAGGAGCTGCTCTCCCTCAACGAGGAGTTTCAGTCGAGCAACGAGGAGATCGAGGCGTCGAAGGAAGAGCTTCAGTCCCTGAACGAGGAGCTGACCACCATCAACCGGCAGCTCGAGGAGCGAAACGAGGAGCTGCGCTCACTCAGCTCGGACCTCAACAACCTGTTGGTGAGCGCCGACGTTCTGACCCTCTTCCTCGACCGCGAGCTCCGGATCCGCCGCTTCACTCCCGCGTGCGCCTCGGTCATGGCCATCGTCTCGGGCGACGTCGGTCGCTCGCTGCGAGACCTGAAGCTGAAAGTCCACGACGAGGGCCTGTTCACCGATGCGCTGCGCGTCCTGGGAGGGGAGCCCGCGCCGATCGAAGCGGAGGTGTCCACCGACGACGGTCGATGGTTCTCGAGGCGAGCTCTTCCCTACCGCACCGCCGACGGAGGCATCGACGGCGTCTGCCTGACCTTTCACGAGATCACGGCGCAGAAGCGAGCGACCGCCGCGAGCGAGGACGCCCGCCTCTATGCCGAAGCGATCATCCGGACCTCGCGCATGCCCCTGCTCGTGCTCGACGCGGATCACCGCCTGGTCTCGGCGAACGCGCAGTTCTATGCCACGTTCCAGGTCGAGGAGGAGGAGACGGAGAGCCGCCGGATCTACGAGCTCGGCAACGGACAATGGGACATCCCCAGACTGCGGGCTCTGTTGGAGGAGGTACTCCTCGAAGGCCGGGAGATCCGCGACTACGACGTGGATCACGTGTTCGAGAAGATCGGCTGGCGCAGCATGAGACTCAATGCCCAGGTGATGCCGCGCGACGGCCACTCGGACCTGGTGCTGGTATCGATCGAGGACGTGACCGACCTGCGCAAGGCCGAGATGGAAGCCGAGAGCCGGGCCGAGGAGCTGGCGCTGGGGGATCGACGCAAGAACGAGTTCCTCGCCATGCTCGGCCATGAGCTGCGCAATCCGTTGGCGGCGCTCACCCACGGGCTCGATCTCATGCGCCGGGCCGACGGCGGCCCGACCGAGCAGGTCCGGATCATGATGGAGAGGCAGACCCGGCGCATGACCACCATGCTCGACCAGCTCCTCGACGTGGCGCGGGTGGTCTCCGGAAAGCTCGAGCTGGTGCGGGAGGCGGCGGACGTCGAGGCGGCGGCGCGGGCAGCGATCGAGAGCGTGACCCCGATGATCGAGGCGGCCCACCACGAGCTCACCGTGGACCTGCCGCGGCCGGGGAAGGTCGAGGTGCTGGGCGACGTGGTGCGCCTGGCGCAGGTGATCGAGAACCTGCTGGGCAACGCGGCGAAGTACACCGAGGACGGCGGCCGGATCTGGCTCACCGTGAGGTCGACGCAAGACGCGGTCGAGCTCTCGATTCGAGACACCGGCATCGGCATGGAGCCGGCGGTGCTCGCCCACGTCTTCGACCTGTTCACGCAGGCTCCAGGTAGCCTCGACCGGGCAAAAGGGGGCCTCGGGCTCGGGCTGCCGCTGGTCCGTAGCCTGATCGAGATGCACGGCGGGAAGGTCGAAGCCTCGAGCGCCGGGCCGGGCGAGGGCACCGAGGTGGTGGTGACGTTGCCGCGGCTGCGCCGTGGTCGTCTCGCGACCACGGTCGCAGAGCCCGCCGCTCCGGCTCCGGCCACGGCCCGCAGGATCTTGGTCGTCGACGACGAGGAAGACGTCGCCCGATCGCTGGTCGAGCTCCTGACGCTCCAGGGCCACGAGGCCCGAGCGGCGTCCGACGGGCCCGGGGCCCTAGCGGCCGCGGCAGAGCTCGAGCCCGAGGTCGTGGTCCTAGACCTTGGGCTGCCCGGGATGGACGGCTACGAGCTGGGCCGGACGCTTCGCGAGATGTGCGGCGAGGGGTTGCTGCTCGTCGCCCTGACCGGCTACCAGGACGACAAGGCGCGCTTGAAGGAAGCCGGTTTCGACGGGCACCTGCTCAAGCCGACTCCGATCGAGAAGCTCTACGCCATGGTGGCCGAGCTCGACGGGAGAGATCGGGAAGCGGAATCTCCCGGACCCTCTCCGCCGTAGAGAGCGCCCGGGAGCCCGCGCCCCGGCAGGGTCCGGTCAGGACGAGTGCGGAGGCTTCTTGTCGGCCTTCTTCGCGTCGCCCTTGGACTTGTCCACCTTCTCGGGCTTCGCGGCCTTCTTCGCCGGCGGCTTCGCAGGTTTCTTGGCCTGCTCCTCGGTCGCCTGCACCGCCTTGACCTCGATCTGCTGTCGGTTCCGCAGCTGCTGCTCGGCCCGCTGGCGCTCTTCCTGCTGCGCCTTCAGCTCGGCCGCCTGGCGCTGCGCCAAGGCGCTGGCGTCGGCCTTGGTCTGCTGCGCTCGTGCCATCTCCTGGCGATGGATCTGCTCGAGCGCTTTGAGCTGCTTCTGCTGGTTCTCCTCGAGCTTCTTCTGCTCGAGCTGGAACTGGCGCTCGTTGACGCCCCGCGCCGGGACCTTGGTCCGCGGAGCGACCAGAACGGGAACCGGAGCGTTCTCCTGGCGGGGCGGGGCCACCGCGGGCGGGCGGCCGGCCGTCGGGGCCGGCGCGTCGGACCGGCTCGGCTTGGGCTCCAACCTCGGCAGGCCGGCGTTGTTGCGCGGTGCCACACCCACCGACTTCAGCCTGCTCTCCCCGGGCCGGTAGATGCTGATCACATCGCGTTGCACGCCCGTACGGCGAGGGTCGGGCGCGGTGACGACGCGCAGCCGGGGCGCCCTGCGGCCGATCGCCCGCTCGATGCGCTCGATCGGGACACCGTGGTTGATCACCCGGTTGTCGATCACCGTGTAGTTGGTGATGTTGGTGGTCTGGTTGATGATCGTGACGTTGCGGGCCTCGGGCTCGAAGTAGTCACCGATATGGGTATCGAGGAAGCGGCGCTCCTGGACGAAGGCGTAGCTGCGCGGTGCGATCCCGATGCTGAGGTTGAAGCCGCCGAGCCGGATACCGACCCCGACCTGGAAGCCGACCTCGGGCGGCAGGGGCGCCCAACCGACGTAACCGTTGCCCTGCTGCCAGGACACCCAAGCCGGCCCCCAGTCGGTGCCGGGCACCCACAACCAGCCGATTTGCGGGTCCCAGGCCCAGCGGCCGTAGTGGTAGGTCGCCCAGCCGAACGGCTCGTACGAGATCCAGGTCCAGCCGTAGTCGCTCTCGACCCAACGGCCGATGGAGTACGGGCGCCAGTTGGGGTACACGTTGCGCGGGAACCAGACCCAGCCGTAGTAAGGATGCCTCACCCACTCGCCGTAGGGAGAGAGCTCGTCGTAGAAGAAGCCCACGTCGACGACCGGAGCCTGCCCACGGTCGTAGCCGTACTGAGGTGGACGATCGTAGGGGTCGGAGGATTGGCCCCGGTACGGGTCGTACTGTCCTTGGCTGCCGGCGTAGGGGTCGGCCGGCTGGCGCCCATATGGATCGTACTGCCCCTGGCTGCCGGGCGGGCCACCGTATTGCCCTGTCTGGCCATACGCCGTACAGGCGGCCACCCCGACCAGCAGAGCCAACACTGCGATTCGAATCACGATCATCACGTTCCCCTTTGTCCGGTCTTGTCGCGAGAAAGGCTCGTCGCCAGGCCAGCGGCCCGGAGGTGTCTGGAGCCTCGACCTTCGAGAGTAGCCCTGCGGGCTGGGCGTGGGGAAGAGCACTTACTACCTGGAAGCCTGGACGCCCGGCGGCGTAGTTTCTACCCGAGTCGCGACACGGCGAATGGGTAGAAACTGCGCTTCACGGGAGCGCCCCGGGGCGCTAGATTGTGCGATGGACCTGGGCGAACTACCGGTCCACGACACGGATCTTCGTCATCCGCAAAGGAGACACGATGGCAAAGCAAGAGACGCGCGGCAAAGTGAAGAAGCTGAAGGGCAGGGTGAAGGAAGCCGCCGGTGTCATCACCGGGAACAAATCGCTGGAGCGGGAGGGCTCTCATCAACGAACCGCGGGCGCGGTCCAGGAGAGCCTCGGCAAGGCGGGGCGCAAGGTCGGCGAAGCCGTCGAGAGCGTCGGCAAGGCGTTCGAGAAGTAAGGGCGAGAGGAGCTTGCCATGACAATGTCATTGTGGTCCATCGTGCTTCTCATCGTGATCGCCGCGGTTTGCGGCGCCATCGGGAAGGCCTTGGCGGGGAGCGCGCGCGGCGGGCTCATCGTCTCCACGGTCCTCGGCTTCATCGGCGCCCTCCTCGGGCCCTGGGTGGCCGGGAAGCTGGGTCTTCCAGAGCCCTTCATGGTCAACATCGGGGGCCATCCGTTCCCGGTCGTGTGGTCCATCATCGGCGCCGCCCTGTTCGTGGCGCTCCTTCACCTGTTCTCCCGCCGGAGGTAACGAAATGTCGATCGCGAAAGTCTCTGAGATCAGTGCCACCTCGAGCAAGGGCTTCCAGGATGCCATCGAGCACGGGATCGCCCGGGCGAACAAGACGCTGCGCAACGTGCAAAGTGCCTGGATCAAGGAGCAGCAGGTCCGGGTGACCAAGGGTGCCATCACGGAGTATCAGGTCAACATGATGGTCACCTTCATCATCGACGACTGACGAAGCTCGGCCTCGAAGCTACGAGGCGTTGGAAGGGCATCGATTCGCCAGCGTCGGAGCGCGCTCGTTCGCCAGCGATGCCGGCTTTGATCCGACGTCTAGTCGGAGAATCTGGCCAGGACGAGCAGCCCGACTGCGACGAGGAGGGCGATGAAGAGTGCCGTTCCCACCCCGCCCATCGCCGGAATCTCGAGGACACCAGGGCCCGCGGCGCAACCCCCGATCGTGTTGCCGCCGGACCCCGCCATCGTCACCGCCCCCGTGGCACCGGTTCCCGCGATGGTCTTGCCTGTCACGTTGGAACCAGACCCCACGGTGACGCTGGCATCCGCGATGACGATGCCCCGAAAGCTGACTCCGTTCAGGGTCGCCGAGCTGCCGACCCGCCAGAACACGCTGCACGGGTCCGCCGTGCCGATGACGTTCGAGTTGATATTGGCGGTGAGCGCGCTGTCCACCTCGAAGACGAACACCCCCGGACCGTTGAGAGTCAGGGTTCCGCCAGCCGCCAGGTCCGCGGCTCCTCCCATGAAGGAGTAGATGCCCGAGGTGAGCACCGCTCCGTCCAGTTGCGCAGGGAGCACTGTGCCGGGCCCTTGGGCGGCCAGAAAGTTGTAGGCGGTGATGGCATCCGCATGCGCCTGCTGCACCGTGAGGTCGTTGGTGAGGTGGACGGTGAACCCGGGGCTTGCGGTCGAGGGCGGAAAGTTCGAGATCGAGGCGGTCGGAGACGAGCCGACGTCGCCGCCTACGACCGTACCCGCGCCGGTGGAGCCCGTCACGCCCGAGTTGCCCAAGACCGCGAAGCTCTCCAACGCCCCCAACGGTGGCGCCATCTGGGCCATCGCCGACGACGGGCACAGGAGTACGAGGAGTCCCCCGAAAGCTGCCAGGTGACCGAGAGTCGTTCGCCGCATTCTTGAGCCTCCCTTTCTTGAACTTCAGCTACTGCGCCTTATATGGTGCACGACAGGGTGTGCCGATTCAAATGGTAAGCAGCCTTCGCGACCGACGCCGCGAGGGCTGCCCGATAGCTCGCCCCGGATCGAAGGCGAACCTCACCTCGGAGGCCGAGTGGGGCCTTCAGCGCCGTCGGCGCCAGTAGTAGCCGCCGCCGCCGAATAGAAAAACCAACACGATGATCACGATGATGAGGGTAGTGGTGCTCATGATGCCTCACCTCCTGTCGAAGCTTTGCCGACGATACCGGGGCGGCGCTCGGTCCTGAAAGCGCACTTTCTACCCAGAACCGGAAGGTGAGGTAGGTAGGAACTACGGGGCCGGCAGGCCGCTACAGCAGGTCGTGCTCCTCGGCGTAGCTCACCAGCTCGACCCGGCTGGACAGGCCGAGCTTGCCCAGCAGGTTGGCGCGGTGGTTCTCGATGGTGCGCACCGAGAGGCCGAGCAGCTCGGCGATCTGGCGGTTGGTGTTGCCCTTGGCGAGGAGGCGCAAGACGTCGAGCTCGCGGGGGGTCAGGTCGATCCCGCGCGCGCCGCGCCGGTGCTCCGTCGTCACGGGCTGGTGAAGGAGCGCGCGGGTCATCGATGGGTGCACGTAGATGTCGCCTTGACTCGCCGCGTGGATCGCCTGGAGGATCTCGGGCTCCTCGGCCCGCTTGATCACGTAGCCGGACGCGCCCGCGCTGAGGGCCTCGTGCAGCAGGCCCTCGTCCTCGTGCATGGTGAGGAACAGCACCAGCAGCTCAGGATGCTCGCCCTTCAGGCGCTTCGCGGTCTCGATGCCATTGTCCGGGGGCATGGTGATGTCGAGCAGGACCAGGTCGGGGTGGAGCGTCCCGGCAAGGCGCAGCGCCTCCGCACCGTCTCCCGCCTCGCCGACGAGCTCGAGCTCGGGATCGGCCCGGAGCAATTCCCGGAGCCCCGAACGGACGACGGCGTGGTCGTCAGCGATCAGGATGCGGATCGGCACTCGCCACCTCCACCACGATCGTGGCCCCCGCCCCGGGCGCGCTCTCCACCGTCAGGGTGCCACCCAGGGCCTCGGCCCGCTCCCTCATTCCGAGGAGACCGAAGTGATCCCCGCGCTGAGCACGGTCCGGCTCGAACCCGACGCCGTCGTCCTCGACCATCACCATGACCCGGTCGCCGCGGTGTTCCGCCAACACGTCGACCTGGGTCGCGCCGGCGTGGCGCACGACGTTGGTCATCGCCTCCTGGACCACCCGGTAGAGGGCCGTCTCCACCGCCGACGGGAGGCGCTCGCTCGGGAACCCACGCGCCTTGAACCGGACCGTGAGGCCGAGCTTCGACGCCGCCGACCTCGAGTACTGGCGCAGCGCCGCCACCAGCCCGACGTGATCGAGGCTCGCCGGCCTGAGGTCCGCGGCCAGCCGGTGCAGGCCGTCGATCACGGCGTCGGTCCTCTCCACGAGCTCCGCCACCCGTCCATCGATGCTCCGACCCGCTTCGATCTCCCTCTCCAGCAGGCGAAGCCCATAGCGCAGCGATACCAGGGCCTGACCCGCCTCGTCGTGGAGCTCGCGAGCGACCAGGCGTCGCTCGCTCTCCTGCGCCTCGACGAGGCGGCGCGAGAGCGCCTGCATGCGCACGGTCGATGCCTGCATCTGCTCGAAGAGGACCGCGTTCTCGACCGCCACCGAGGCCTGGGACGACATCGCCTCGGCCACCTTCACGTGCCCTTCGTTGAAGTAGCCGGGCTCGCGCTTGGAGAGCGACACCAACCCGGCGACGTTGCCCCGCGCGAACAGCGGGACCCCCAGCCAACTCACCTCCGACGAGCGATCCGCCGGCAGGCTCCAGTCGGTGCGGGCGCGGATGTCCGGAATCAAGACCGCGCTGCCGGTCGTCAGGATGGCTTGGATGATCGGGTGATCGCTCGCCTCGAAATGCGGTCGCTCCTCGGCCGGGAGGGGAACGACGCGCTCGCCGTCGAAGATCGCCCGGACCGACACCCGCGACGCATCCTCGACCACCATGACGCGGGCGCGGTCGAAAGGGACCATCCGTAGAAGCCGATCGAGGAAGGTCGTCAGCACGGTCTCGCGGTCGAGGCTCCGGGTGAGCGCCACGGTCGCCTCTCGCAGCGCGTCCGCGACGTGTCGGGCGCGCTGCTCGGCCTCGTAGGCGAGCCGGCGGTCGGTCACGTCCCGGGCGACGCTCAGAACGGACGGCACCCCGCCATCCGGCCCGGCCTCCGGAACCAGCCGGCAGTCGAAGTGCCGCGTCCCGTCCGGGCCGGGGAACGCGAGCTCGAACCTCTCGGGCTTTCCCGTCGCGAAGACTTTCCGCAGGGCTACGTCCCACGCTTCGGTCGAGTCGGACGGCCACCCCATCTCCCGGTTTCTCTTGCCCACGTAGTCCTGTGGAGAGCGGCCGGTGACCTGGCGGATGGCCGGGCTGACATAGAGGGGTCGCAGATCGGGGCCGAAGCGCGCGACGACGTCGGGCAGGCTCTCGACCAGCGTCTCGAACGTCTCCTCGGCCTGGCGCAGTTGCGTAGCCCCCTCGCGCACCTCCCGTTCGAGGGCGGTGCGGTTCGTCTCGAGACCGTTGACGGTGCGGCTGCTGAGCATCGCCCCGGCGGCCATCTCGGCGAACACCTCGGCGAGCTGGGAGTCGGCCGCGGAGAACCCGCCGGGCTTGTCGATCAGGCCGAGGAGCCCGGCCACCTCGCCGGCGATGAGAATCGGCGCGAAGAGAGCGCTCTCGGGGGCCGAGGGACGGCCGGGAGCACTCGTCTTCGCCTTGCGTTTCGGCAAGTCGTTGGCGAAGACGGCCTGTCCGATCTTCGCGGCGCGCTCGCTCAGGCGGCGAAGCGGCGCCGGCAGGGGAGCAGACGAGTCGAGATCGAGGTTGCCGGGATCGAGGAGGACGACCTCGATGCCCGTTCCGTCCTCCTCACACTCCGCGACGAGGCCGGCCTCGGCACCGAGGATCGTCTTGCACGCCTCCGCGATGGCCCTCGCCGCGTCGGCGAAGGCCCGGTTCTCGAGCACCGCGTGCGCGGCCGCCAGCAGCGCGGCGACCTCGCGGCTGCGGCTCGCCGTCCTCCCCTGCACTTTCGGTGACGTCCTCATCGGTTCAGTCTCGCGTGGCGACCGGCGGGGGAAAGCCCTCGGCCGGCCGCCCCTCCGTCGCTCGACGGATGCGGAAACGAGGGGCCTGGCTGCAGCTTACCGAGGGCAATGATACCAGCCACGGGCGGGACGCAGGTTGTAGCGCATCCGCTCCGCCGGGTGGTTGGTCTCGAGAGGTGAGCGACGCGCTCCGGAGGGCTTCGTCGAGACGAAGCGGTCCCCGGCCGAGGCGCTAAGGGTCGGCACCGGGACCCTGTCGGGCTACTGGGTGGGTGCGACGGTTGGCGAAGTCTCTCTGGTTCCGCGCCGAGTGGAGCGGTTCCAAGGCCGCCGGCAGGCAGGTGGCCGCCGGCCTGCGGCGGCAGCCGGACTGCATGCCCCTCGGGGCGCTCACTCGACCTCGAGCTCGATGCCTCCCACGACGCGCGCGGCGAGGTTGTATATGGCGCTGGTGAGCAAGCCACCGAGGAACCCCATCGCGCCGTAGAGGACCGGGAAGATGACCACCGCGCCGACGCCGAAGAGGACGCCGAACAGGGCCTCCGGGCCGCCGCGATTCTGGAAGGCGGAGCCGAAGGCCGTTCCCAGAAGAGCGAAGAACGAGAAGAGCAGGCCGATGACGAGGCCGATACCGCCGTAGATCGAGCCCATCATCTTGGCCAGCGAGAGTACGCGAATGTGCTTGATGGTCATCGTCGTTTCTCCCCTTTCCGTCTGTGTCTCCCTACGCGAGCGGAGCCGCGCATCTTCGCTGGTGGTGGCGGGGTGGAGTATGTCGCAACGTTGCGCCCGGCGTCCGAACCCACGAGGAACCGCGCTTCCCCGAAGCGCGCCACGCCGTCGACCTCGGTGAAGGTGCCTCCGACCAGGATCTTGCAGGGCTGGATCACGACGTCCGTCACCCTGGCGAACCCGCTCGACGTCGCCTCGGGCTGGAACGCCGTGTCGAGGGAGCCGTCCGGGTTCAGCCGGGCGGATGCTGTCGTCCGCAAGCAGCGCGTGGTTGGTGCCGGGCTAGCCGCCGGCCAGTCGCCTGGGAGCCGACGGTCTCGCGGACCCCAGTGCCCCGACACGAGGAAGCAGATGGCGCGCCGGCCTTCATGGGCGGCCTCTCGCGCCTCGCGACCAGGCCAGCCAGCGGCGGCTGAGGGCCTTCAGCCGCGGGCTCAGGCGCGTCCGGGTGTAGGCATCGCTGGCCATGCGGATCGCCTCCGCCTGGGTCGGATAGGAATGGATCACCCGCGAGACGGTCTTGAGACCGATCCCGGCCACCATGGCCAGGGAGATCTCGTTGATCATCTCCCCCGCATGGCGCGCGACGATGGTCGCGCCCAGGATGGTGTCGGTGCCGTCGCGGACGTGGATCTTGACGAAGCCCTCCTCCTCGCCGTCGAGGACCGCCCGGTCCACGTCGCTCATCGGCACGGTGAAGGTCTTCAAGGGGAAGCCCCGCTCCCGGCACTCCTTCACGTAGAGGCCCACGTGGGCGATCTCCGGATCGGTGTAGGTGCACCAGGGGATGGTCAGGGCGCTCAGCTTCTTGCGCCCCCAGAACAGCGCGTTCTGGATCACGATGCGGGCCGTGGCGTCCGCCATGTGAGTGTACTTTTGCGCCAGGGCCACGTCGCCCGCGGCGTAGATGCGCCGGTTGCTGGTCTGGAGGAAGTCGTTCACCCGCACGCCGTGCTCGTGGTCGTACTCGACGCCGGCCGCCTCGAGGTTGAGCCCCTCGACGTGGGGCACCCGCCCGACCCCGACGAGAATCTCGTCTACCGCCACCGTCGTTTCCTGGCCGTCGTCGACCAGGCGCACGAGCTTCTCGCCGTCTTGGCGGCTGACGCCCTTGACCTCCGTATTGAGCCGCACCTCGATGTCGTCTCTGCGCAGCGCATCGGCGAGGACCTCCGCGGCGTCCCGCTCTTCGCCGGGAAGGAAGTACGGCTCCAGGCTGGCGATGATCACCCGGGAGCCGAGGCGCGCGAAGGCCTGCGCCATCTCACAGCCCAGGGGTCCGCCACCGACCACCAGCAGCCGGCGGGGGCGCTCGGTCAGGTTGAAGACCGTCTCGTTGGTGAGGTATCCGGCTGCCGCCAGGCTCTCGATGGGCGGGTGAGCTGCGCGGCTGCCGGTGACGATGACGGCGCGTTCGAACCTGAGCCTGGCGCCGGCGACCTCGACCGTGCGCCGGTCGGCGAACGCCCCGTCGCCCAGGAACACGTCCACGCCCAGGGCGTCGAACCGCCGGACCGAGTCCTTGCGGCTGATCTGCGCGCGCAGGCGGCGCATGCGTTCCATGGCGCCGGCGAAGTCCGGTTCCGAGGGTGGCGGTGCGCTGCCGGCGAAGCGTGGCGCGTGGTGCAGGTCGTCGTGGAACCGCGCGGCGCGCAGCAAGGCCTTGGACGGGACGCAGCCGGAGCTCAGGCAGTCGCCGCCCAGGAGGCTCCGTTCCACCAGCGCCACCCTGGCGCCGAGGGCGGCGGCGCCGGCCGCGGCGACCAGCCCGGCGGTTCCCGCCCCGAGGACGACGAGGTTGTACCTGGCGGCGGGCTGCGGGTTCCTCCAGCCCGCCGGCCGTACGTTGGCGAGCAACGCGCGGTCGCGGGCGTCCTCGGCCAGCAGCTCGACGCCCGGGAGCTCGACCGCCGCTGCTGTGCTGCGTGGCTCGATGGGGCCGGCAGCGCTCATCCGTGGCCTCGGCGCATCCATCCTCGGCGGAACCCCGCGCGGCGGAGCCCCGCCACGATGGCCGGACATTCGCGCATCAGGCGCCAGAGAAGCCCCGAGCGGTGATTCTCGATCATCAGGGCCACCGGTCCCTGGTCGAGCCCTTGGTGCTCCGGGGAGAGCCAGCCTCGGCCGTGTCCGTCGCCGGTGTCGAAGGTCGGGTTGAAGCTGGTCAGGAGCCCGTCCTTGCTGCGGGTCTCCGGATAGGCCTCCCGGACGTGCTGGAGCCCGTCCAGGACGGCTTCCGGTGCGAAGGGCAGGGAGGCGGCGACCGCCCAGGGCGCCAGGGTCCCGTCGTCCGGTCCGAACGGAACCCCCCGGGCCACGTAGCCGTAGAGCTGCCGCTCGATGCCTCCGTCCACCCGCTGTCTCGAGAAGCCGGGGCCGAGGCCGGCGGTGATCCCCCAGCAGCTCTCGCCATACCCCTTGAACCCCAGGGGGTTGCGCAGGGCGTACTTCTGCTGGATCCGGGTCGCCCGGCGGCTGTTCTCGAAGTAGTCGGACCGCTTCTCGCGCATGAATTCATCTTGGATGCCGCGAAAGTCGATCCACACGTGCGAGAGCTGGTGGGTGAACAGCGGCGCCGCGAAGAGGAGCTCGACGTCGTAGAGGTTCTCCCACTGGTAGGTTCCGGTCCAGGCGTCGAAGCTGTCGGCGGGGAGCGGGTGGGTGGGCGACCCCAGGCCGAGGACGTAGAGGAGCATCGCCTCGCTGTAGCCTTCCCAGCCATAGCTCAGGAATCCGGACCCGGGCTTCCACCCCATGCGAACCACGGAGCCGCCCGCGGTGGCCCACGGCCAGTCGATCCGCCGGTAGAGCAGGCCGGCGAGCTCCCGGATCTCCGGCTCGTCCTCCCCCGCGGCAGAGAAGTACGTTCCGCCGGTCAGGACGCCGGCGATCAAGATCGCGGTGTCGATCATCGACAGCTCGCTGTGCCAGACCCGCCGGCCGGTCTCCATGTCGAGGAAGTGGTAGTAGAAGCCGCGGTAGCCCGTGGCGTCCGGCTCTTCGCCCTGGGGGCTGTCGCGGAAGAAGCGCAGCGCGGCGAGCGTCCGGGCGGCGGCCTCGCGGCGCGGGAGGAGGCCGCCCTCCGCGGCCACGACGTAGGCGGCGAGGCCGAGCCCGGTGGCCGCGATGCTGCACGGGGCGCCTGCGCGCGAGCTGTCGGAGATCAACCCGTTGTGCGGATTCGCGGCGCGGAGGAAGTAGCCGACGGCGTCGCGCTGCAGCGCCTCGAGATCCTCCATGCTCGGTGACGGCTCGCTCATGGGTCTCGCGGGCCTAGCTGCGCTCTCCTGGCGCGCCCGCCCGCCGTTGCCGGTAGCGCCGGATCAGCGCGTTGGTCGAGCCGTCGTGCGCGAGCTTCGGCTCGTCGGCGCTCGTAACCTCCGGAACGATCTTCTGGGCGAGGACCTTGCCGAGCTCGACGCCCCATTGATCGAACGAGTCGACGTCCCAGATGGCTCCCTGGGTGAACACGCTGTGCTCGTAGAGCGCCACCAGCGCGCCGAGCGTCTCCGGCGTGAGCCGTTCGGCGAGGATCGTGGTGGTCGGACGATTGCCCTCGAAGACGCGGTGGGGCACCAGATCGTCGGGGGTTCCTTCGGCCCTCACCTGCTCTTCGGTCTTGCCGAAGGCCAGCGCCTCGGTCTGCGCGAAGACGTTGGCCATGAGCAGGTCGTGGTGCCGGCCGAGGGGGTTCGACGACCGGCAGAAGCCGATGAAGTCGCAGGGGATGAGCTTCGTTCCCTGGTGGATGAGCTGGTAGAACGAGTGCTGCCCGTTGGTGCCCGGCTCACCCCAGATCACGGGCCCGGTCTGGTAGGAAACCGGTGTCCCGTCCAGCGTGACGTGCTTGCCGTTCGACTCCATGGCGAGCTGCTGGAGATACGCCGGCAACCGCCTCAGGTACTGGTCGTACGGGAGGACGGCGATCGTCTGGGCTCCGAAGAAGTTGGTGTACCAGACGGCGAGCAGGCCCATGATGACGGGCAGGTTGCGTTCGAAGGGCGCCGTCCGAAAGTGCTCGTCCATGGCATGGAAGCCCGCGAGCATGGCGCGGAAGCGCTCGGGCCCGATGGCGATCATGGTCGAGAGGCCGATGGCCGAGGTCATCGAGTAGCGGCCGCCGACCCAGTCCCAGAAGCCGAACATGTTCGCCGTGTCGATGCCGAACTTCGCCACCTCGCTCGCGTGGGTCGACACCGCGACGAAGTGCCTGGCCACCGCGCGCTCGTCGCGCAGGGCGGCGAGGCTCCACTCGCGGGCGGTCTGCGCGTTGGTCATCGTCTCGACGGTGGTGAAGGTCTTCGATGCAATGATGAAGAGCGTCTCCGCCGGGTCGAGGTCGCGGGTGGCCTCGGCGAAGTCGGTGCCATCGACGTTCGACACGAAGCGGACGGTGAGGCCGCGGTCGCTGTAGAAGCGCAGCGCCTCGTAGGCCATGACGGGGCCCAGGTCGGAGCCGCCGATCCCGACGTTGACGACGTTGCGGATGGGCTTGCCGGTGTGCCCTCGCCTCGTGCCGCCGCGCACCTCCTCGGCGAAGGTGGCCATCCGGTCGAGCACCGCGTGGACCTCCGGCACGACGTCCTTCCCGTCGGTCACGATCACCTCACCCTCGGGCGCACGGAGCGCCACGTGCAGGACGGCGCGCCGCTCGGTCACGTTGATCTCTTCGCCACCGAACATGGCCTCGATCCGCCGCCCGAGGCCCACCTCCTCGGCCAGCGCGCGCTCCGCGTCGCCTCCGTCGGGCGACATCATGGGTCCGACCTCGCCATGGTCGGCGAACGCGAGGAGCGTCTTCTCGGGGATCGTGTCGACCGTGTGCGGCGCCGCCAGCGACTCGACGTAGAGCACGTCCGACGCCTGGGGGTCCTTGGTGCCGGTGCTCGCCCAGAGCAACCGCTGCGGGCGCGCTCCCAGGTTGAGGAGCCGCAGCCAGCGGTCGGAGGCGAGGAGCTCGCGGTACGCCTTGTAGGTGCGACCGGCCATGGCGATGCCGAGCGTGTTTCGGAGGGGCGCCGGGGCGCTCTTCGCCACCGCCACGTCCCACCGGCTGATGAACAGCGAGGCGACCGAGGGGACGTCCGGGTTCAACCCGGCCGCCACGCGCCGCTCGACGGCGCGCAGGTACGCCTCGGCGGCGGCGAGGTAGTGCTCGCGGGAGAACAGGAGCGTGACGTTGATCGGCACGCCGGCGAAGATCGCCTCCTCGATCGCCGGGATGCCCTCACGGGTTCCCGGGATCTTGATGAAGAGGTTCGGCCGCGCGGCCCGCCGGGAGAGGTCTTTGGCCGCCGCGACCGTGCTCTCGGTGTCGTAGGCGAGCTTGGGGGAGACCTCGAGCGACACCCATCCGTCCACGCGGTTCGTCGCCTCGTGGATCGGGCGGAAGAGGTCGGCGGCCCGGGTCAGGTCGTCGATCGCCAGAGCGAAGAAGAGCGCCTCGCCCGACTCGCCGGCCTCCGTCCGCTCCCGGATCGCGGCGTCGTAGTCGCGGCTCTGGCTGATCGCATGCTCGAAGATCGAGGGATTCGACGTGAGCCCGGTCACCGAAAGCTCATCGACATGGCGCTGGAGCGTGCCGCTCGCGAGGAGACCGCGGGTGATGTTGTCGAGCCAGAGGCTCTGGCCGGCGTCGTGAAGCTCGTGGGTGGCGTTCATGGTGTGCCCTCCTTCTGCGTCGCCCGGAGCAGCGCCGGTAGGTTGTAGTTGAGGAGATCGCGGATGCGCTCGATCGTCAGGTCCGGCGCCGGATAGGTCGCCACGTCGGGGTCGTGCGCGTAGTGCCCCTGCCGGGGGAAGACGGTGGTAAGGCGCTCGCCCCAGACCTCCTTGACGGCGGTCAAGATCCGGACCTTGTCGTCCACGAGAACGTAGTGCTCCGCGGGCCAGCGTCGCTCGACGTCGGCGAGCTCCCGCTCCTTGTGGATGTAGATCAGGACGCGGCCATCGACGGCGTCGAAGAGCCCCGACCGTTCGATCTTGCGCGGCTGGAAGACGACGTCGCCGTCGGTGAGGATGACCGTCGGCCCCCACCGGGCGAGGTGCTGCAGCACCTCGAGTGCCCCCGGATAGAGCCGCTCGGCGAACGGGTAGCTCACGAGGAAGGACGAGAGTGCGAGGATCTCGGGATCGTGCAGGTTCTCGACGCGGTAGCGCTGGAGGGCCCCGAGGTAGTCGGCGTATCCCAGCTCGGAGCGCAACGAATCGAAGATCGCCCAGTACCGTTGCTGGCACTCCTCCCCGAGCTCGCGCGTGAGGTAGCTCTTGAGCTCGGCCGTGACCCGGTCGTTGTCGAGCAGCGTGTTGTCGACGTCGAGGAGGAAGACGACCCGGTTTCGGGTCTTCGGGGAGGGCGTCATCGGTCTTTCCCGTGCGGCTCGTTCTCCTGCCGTCATGCCGCGGGCTCCGCGCACTCGGGGCAGTGCCAGCCGCCGGCGTCAGCCGCGAGCTGCGCCGCCGCCGCCGGACCCCAGCTCCCCGGCTCGTACTCGTAGAACGGCGTCGCGGTCCCCAGGATCGGCTGCACGATCGCCCAGGCCGCCTCCCCCGCGTCCTGGCGTGCGAAGAGGGCGGGGAAGATCTTCTCGCAGGCGAGGTCGCCGGTGGCTCCGAAGAAGACCCGCGCGTCGGAGCGGGTAGCGCTCATGAGCCCGACTCCTTCTCGACGTGCCCACCGAACTCGAAGCGCATCGCAGACAACAGCTTGTCGGCAAGCTCCGCCTCGCCGCGCGAGCTGAAGCGTGCATAGAGCGCGGCGCTGAGCACCGGCACGGGCACGCCCTCGTCGATGGCCGCCTCGATCGTCCACCGCCCCTCGCCGGAATCGGAGACCCGGCCGTCGAAGCTCGAGAGCGCCGGATCCTGGTGCAGGGCCGCCGCGGTCAGGTCCAGCAGCCACGACGCGATGACGCTGCCCCGGCGCCACACCTCGGCGATGCCGGGCAGGTCGAGCTCGAACGGATAGTACTCAGGGCTCCTGAGCGGCGTGGTCTCCGCGTCCGCCGCATGGTCCCGCGTGCCGGCGTCGGCGTGGCGCAGGACGTTGAAGCCCTCGGCGTACGCGGCCATGATGCCGTACTCGATGCCGTTGTGCACCATCTTCACGAAGTGGCCGGCACCGTTCGGCCCGCAGTGCAGGTAGCCCTGGTCGGCGGTGCCGGGCCGGGTCTCGATCCCCGGAGTCGCGGGGAGCGAGCCGCGGCCCGGCGCGAGGGTCGCGAAGAGCGGATCGAGGTGGCGCACGACCTCGGGCTCGCCACCGATCATGAGGCAGTACCCGCGTTCGAGCCCCAGCACGCCGCCACTGGTGCCGCAATCGACGTAGTGGAGGCCGTTTGCCGCGAGTCGCCGGGCGCGATCCATGTCGTCTCGATAGTAGGAGTTGCCTCCATCGACGAGGACGTCGCCTGCGGCGAGCAGCGGAACCAGCGTCTCGAGCGTGGCATCGACGACCGCCGCCGGCACCATCAGCCACACCACCCGTGGCGCCTCGAGCGCCGCGACGAAGTCCTCCGGGGACGCCGCGCCGACGGCGCCGTCGGCGGCGAGAGCGTCCACCGTATCCTGCGAGAGATCGTAGACGACGCACTCATGGCCGCCGCCCATCAGCCGACGCACCATGTTGGCGCCCATGCGCCCGAGCCCGACCATTCCGAGTTGCATTCTGTCCCTCCTATGCGTTGACCGTGTCCCGCTCACGGCGCGGGGTGCGGGCGAGCTCTTCGAGAGCGCCGGCGATGTGCCGCGCCGAGGTCTTCGCCGCGTCGATCAGCTCCGCCGGTTTCCCCGAGCCCCATGGCCTGAGCTCCCTGGTAGGTGCCGTGATCCCGTGCCGGGACCGCCCGTTCGGCGGCCGAGGTGCCGCAGCGGGAGCCGGACGTTTCGGCGCTCGCCTGCCTCCTCCGGCTCACCGGCCGGGGCGCCGGCATGACCTCGCGACGATTCGGCATCCCCCATCCCCGTCATCGCGAAGGGTGCACGTTCCTTGCCTGGAGGCACTCGCCGGAGCCCGTCAACGCCGGTGAGACGGTGAGCTCGATCAATTGGGGAGCGCCGTTCGTGCCGGAAGCGGAGGGGTGAGGGATCGCCCCGTTCGCCCGATCCCGCATCGGGCTGAGCGAGTCGGTGGTTTCGGGGCGGGCGATCGGCACTGCCGTCCGCGTCCTGATCTCATGTGGACCTCCGACACGCTCCGGCGCTCGTTCCGGCGGCGGCCTGCCTCCTCGGCACCTGGCTGGGTGGGGTGGCGATCTTCCTGCCCGCGGGGGCGGTGGTGGCTCTCGGTCTTCTCGGGATTGCGCTCGGCCGCCGCGCCGGGTGGGTCCTCGCGGCCCTCGCCCTCGGCCTCTTGAGCGGCCATCTCCGCCTCGCCCCGGGACCCGACGGCGCCTGGCCGCCGGACCCCGACCGGCCGGTCGCCGCCCGGGTCGAGGTGGTCGGTCACGCCCGGCGCTCCGGAGACGGCTGGTCCGCGCCGGTGGAGGTCGTGCGCCTGGCCCAGGGGCGTCGCGTCCGGCTCCGGCCCCTCGAGGCGTACCTCCGCCTGCCGGCGGCGGGGACCGAGGGTGGCGACCCGGCCTTCGGGACCTGCCTCCGGGTCCGCGGGTACCTCTCGCGGCCGGCGCCGCTAGGCAACGACCCACCGTCTCAGCCCGGCGCCTGGCGACTCCGGGTCAAGAGCCGGCGGCTGCTGTCGGTGGTCGCTCCGCCCGGCCCGGTCGACCGGCTGGCGGGGCTGCTGCGCCGCCGCCTCGAAGCCACGCTCGCCGTTCGCGGACGCGGCGGCGGCCTCGGCGTGCCGCTCGCCCGGGCGCTGATCCTGGGGGACTCCGAAGCGGTGCCTCCGCGCGTCCTCCGGGGTCTCCGGCGCCTCGGGTTGGCCCACCTTCTCTCGGTCTCCGGGCTCCACGTCGGCCTGGTGGCGGGGATCGCCCTGGTCGCGGGCGGCCTGCTGCCCGAGGGTCTCCGGGGGCGAGCGGCGATCCGGCGCGCCCTGGCCCTGGCGGCGGTGCTCGCCTACCTTCTCGCCGTCGGCCCCCGCCCTTCGCTGGTCCGCGCCTCGCTCATGCTGCTGTTGCTGGCCCTGGCGCTCACCTGCCAGCGGCCTCCGAGCGTGGCCAACGCCCTGGGGCTCGCCGCGGCCGGGATCGCCCTGGTCCGCCCGGCGTCGGTCTCCGATCTCGGCTTCCGGCTCACCGTGGGGGCCACCGCCGGCCTGATCCTCCTCGGGCCGCTCCTGGCCCGGGCCTGGCTCGAGCCCGGCCGGGAAAAGCGAGGCCCGGACCCCGGTGGAGCGGCGGGCCGCGCCGGGCGCCTCCGCCGCGCTCTGCTCCACGCTCTGGCCGCGAGCGCCGGCGCGGAGCTCGGAACCCTGCCCTGGGCCCTGCCCGCCTTCGGCCTGGTGAGCCCGGCGGCTCCGCTGATCAACCTGGTGGCGGTGCCCTGGGCCGGCGTGGTCCTGGCGGCCTCGTTCTCGTGGCTGGCGCTCGCCTCGGTCAGTCCCCGGCTGGGAGGTGCGGCGCTTCCGGCGCTCGACCTCCTGGCGGCGCCGTTCGGCTGGCCGGCGGGCCTCGCCCCGAGCCCCTGGGCCAGTCTGCCGCTCGCCCTCGGGCCCTGGCAGGCCGCGCTTCTCGCGGCCGCCCTCTTCGCGGCCCTTCGCCGGCCGCGCCGCGGGCTGCCGCTGGTGGCGGCGGGGCTCGCCTGGACGGTGCTGGGGAGCGCGGCGCCAGGCTCCGGCGGAGTCGCGCCGTCGCCGCGGGCGGTCATGATCGACGTCGGCCAGGGCGACTCGATCCTCCTTCGCGACGGGCCCGAGACCCTGCTGGTCGACGGCGGCGGCTGGCGCTCGGGCGACATCGCCGGGCGCGTCCTCGTCCCGGTCCTCGCCCGCATGGGCCTGCGGCGCCTCGACCGGGTGCTCCTGACCCACCCCGACCGCGACCATTGCGGCGGCCTGGTGGCGGTCGCCGGCTATCTGGAGGTGGGGGAGGCCGTGACCGGCCCGTTCTGGCGCCGCGCGCCGTGCGCCCGCGAGCTCGTCGGGCTGCCGGGCCTCCGCCACCGGGTGGTGGCCGCCGGCGACCGCCTGGAGGTCGGCCGCTGGCACCTCCGGGTGCTCCATCCCGGCCGGGCCCGCGACCGCGGAGGAGCGGGCGACGACAACGACGCCTCGCTGGTGGTCTCGGCCGAGGTGTTCGGCCGGCGGCTGCTGCTCACCGGCGACGTCGAGGCGCCGGCCGAGGCCGAGCTCGTCGCCCGCTTCGGGACGCGCGGCGCGCTGGCGAGCGACGTCCTCAAGGTCGCCCATCACGGCAGTCGGACCTCGACCACCGGGCGCTTCCTCGACGCGGTCGGCCCGCGCCTGGCCCTGATCTCCGCCGGCCGGCGCAACCCCTACGGCCACCCGGCGGAGGAGGTCCTCGATCGTCTCCGCGCCCACCGGGTCCAGGTGCTGCGGACCGACCTCGACGGGATGATCGTCGTCGACGTGCCGGCGCCCGGGCGCCTCCACCTCCGCCTACCCGGTGCGCCGGTTCGGGTAACCTCTCGGCCATGGTGAGCCGGCCACCGCCGCCGTTGATCGCCGTCGTCGGGCCGACCGCCACCGGCAAGAGCGCCCTCGGCATCGAGCTCGCCGAGAGGTTGGGCGGCGAGGTGATCAACGCCGACGCCCTCCAGGTCTACCGGGGGTTCGACGTCGGGACCGCCAAGCCGACCCCGGAGGAGCGGCGGCGGGTCCGGCACCACCTGGTCGACGTGCTCGAGCCGACCGAGCGCTACTCGGCCGGCGAGTTCGCGCGGCGGGCGCGGCAGGCGATCGAGAGATCCGCGGACGGCAGGGGCGTCCGATCGTGGTCGGCGGTAGCGGCCTCTACCTGAGAGCGCTGCTCGAGGGCATCAGCCCGGTGCCTCCGGGCGATGCCGAGGTGCGCGCGGCGCTCCGGCGGCGGCTGGAGGCCGAGGGGCTCGCGAGCCTCTTCCGCGAGCTCGGGGAGGTCGACCCCGCGACGGCCGGGCGCCTCGCCCCGGCGGACACCCAGCGCGTCCTGCGCGCCCTGGAGGTGGCGGAGGTGAGCGGCACGCCGCTGTCCGAGTGGATCGCCCGCCGGCCCTACGGGCGCGAGCGCCTGGCGGCGGTGCGGGTCGGATTGACGCTTCCGCGCGCCCTACTGTACGATGCCATCGCACGCCGCGTGGCCCTCATGGTGGAGGCCGGATGGGTCGAGGAGGTGGCACGGCTGCTCGCCGGAGGCCTTCTGCCCTCGGATCCGGCCTTTCAGGCCATCGGCTATCGGGAGCTGGCGCGCTACGTGGCGGGCGCATGGAGCCTGGACCGCGCCATCGACGAGACGATCCGGGCGACGCGCCGCTACGCCAAGCGCCAGTTGACCTGGTTCCGGAAGGAACCCGACGTCGTCTGGCTCGACGCGCGGGATCACGAGCGCCTGTCGGGACGTGTCGTCGAGCTCTTTTGACTCTGGCTGGTATTTCGTGAAGAGGTTCTGGGGGGACCGATGGGCAAGCACAACATCAACATCCAGGATGGCTTCCTCTTTCAGAACCTGAAAGAGGGCCAGACGATGTACGTCGAGCTGGTGACGGGCAAGAGCCTGGTCGGGAAGCTCCGGCGTTTCGACCGGTTCGCGGTGGTCATCGAATCGGAGGGAAAGGAGATCCTGGTCTACAAGCATGCCATCTCGACGATCACCACCTCCGGTCCTTCCGAGAGCGCTGCCGGCTAGCCAGCTCCCACCTCCAGCCGGCCGCGGCCGAGGAGCTCGCGCGCGCAAGGCGCGCGGCTGCCCGACGTGGCGGCGAAGATTCCTGAACCCCGTCGTGATCCTGGGCTGTGCCCTGCCCCTGGCGGCCGGGTGCGCCTCGGGCGGCGGTCGCGCGCGGCCCCCGGTTCGGCCGGAGGAGACCGCAACGGTGGGGATTCCCGCGGCCGAGCGCTCCTTTCTGGTCGATCCGCTCGAGGGGTATCCCCTGGTCCCGGCGCCGGATCCGGCCCGAGCGGTCCGCGACGCCTTCCGCGCGCTCGCTCGGAGTGGTGACAGCGCCGCCGCCCGCTCGGTCGCCGAGACGGTCCTCGGCTCCGACCCCGGCTTTCATCCCGGCCAGGTCCTCGCCGCCCAGGCGGCCTACCTCGAAGGCGACGCGCAAGGCGCCCTCGAGCGCCTGGAGCCGGTGACCCAAGAGCTGCCCGCCTACACGGCGGCCGAGCTCCTCCTCGGGCGCGCCGCCGACCGCCTGGGCGAGGTCCCGAAGGCGTATGGTGCTTTCCGGGCGATCGCCGGGCGGTCCTCGGTCGCCGCCGAGCAGGCCGACGCCCTCGCGAGCCGCGCGGTCGAGATCGTCGGCAACCGCTTCGCCGACGCCCTCGCCCGGGGTCGGCTCGACGCGGCGGCGAGCTTCCTGGCTCGCCTGGAGGACTGGGCGCCGGAGGCTCCGGCGACCCTGGAGGCCGCCCGCGGACTGGCCGCCGCCCGGGGCGACCGGCCGGCGGAGCTCGCGGCGGTCGAGAAGCTCCTGGCCGCCGGGGTCGACCGGCTCGACCTCGAGGAGCGGCGGGCCGAGCTCGAGCTGGAGGTGGGCGATCCCTCCGCAGGGCTCCAGCTTTTCCAGCGCCTCGCCAGCGAGCACCCCGCCGACGCCGGCATCCAGGTCAAGCTGGAGCAGGCCAAGTTCCGCTGGCGCCTCACCCTGCTGCCGCCGCAGGTCCAGGCGATCCCGCCGAAGCCGGTGCTGACGCGGGCCAACTTCGCGACCCTGATCCACTGGCTGATTCCGGCCGTGCGGTCGGGCCGGGGTCAGGGCGGCGGCCGGATCGCCGCCGACATCCTCGACCACCCCCGGCGCGAGGAGATCGCCCGCGTGATCAACCTCGGCCTCATGGAGGTCGACCCGACGCTCCACGCCTTCCGGCCGGACCGCCCGATCGACCGTTCCGACGCCCTCGCGGCCCTGCTCCGCGCGGCCGAGACCCTGGGCGGGCGGGCGGCCTGCCTGAGCACGACGCCGCTCGGCCCGCGCCCCACCGACGACGAGGTGTGTACCGCGGCGGCGCGCTGCGGCATCCTGCCGGCGGCCGCGGACTGCCTGCCCGGCGCCACCCTCTCCGGCGGCGAGGCCCTGGAGATGGTCCGCCACACCCTGCAACTGTTCTCCTCGGGCTCGCCTTGACCCTTCCGAACCTCCTCTCGATCCTGCGCATGGGGCTGGTGCCCCTGTTCATCATCGCGCTGGTCGGGGACGAGCCCCTGCGGGCGCTGCTGCTCTTCCTGCTCGCCGGCCTCACCGACGGGCTCGACGGCTTCATCGCGCGCTTCTACGGCCAGCAGTCCCACCTCGGCACGTTCCTCGATCCGATGGCCGACAAGCTGCTCCTGACCTCGGCCTACGTCATGCTGGCGATCCCGTCGGCGGGGGGCGGCTTCGCGATTCCTATCTGGGTCTCCGTCCTGGTGATCGCCCGGGACGTGCTCATCGTGGTGGTGGCGGTCGTGCTCTTCCTGGCGGTGGGCGTCAAGCGGTTCCTGCCGGCGGTCATCGGCAAGGTCACCACCGGGGTGCAGGTGGTCACCGTGCTCCTCGCCCTCGTGGCGCGCATCTGGCGGGCCTTCGAGCTCGCGGCCCTCGCCGGTGTCTACCTGACCGCCGGCCTGACGGTGGCCTCCGGCTTCTACTACATCTACCGGGCCGCCCGGCTGCCCGAGAGCCGCTCGGCGGGGTAGGATGCCGCCCATGGCGGAGTTCGTCCACCTCCATCTCCACAGCCAGTTCAGCCTCCTCGACGGAGCCAATCGACTCGACGACGTGATCGCCGCCGCCCGCGAGGCGGGGATGCCGGCGCTCGCGCTGACCGACCACGGCAACATGTTCGGCGCGGTCGAGTTCTACCGCAAGGCGCGCGCCGCCGGCATCAAGCCGATCCTCGGGGTCGAGGCCTACATCACCCCCGGCCATCGCACCGACCGCCAGCTCGCGGCGGGCGGCGACAACAACCACCTGGTGCTCCTGGCCGAGAACGAGGCGGGCTACCGGAACCTGCTCAAGCTGACCACCCGCGCCTATCTCGAGGGCTTCTACTACAAGCCGCGGATCGACCGCGAGCTGCTCGCGCGCCACAGCGAGGGGCTGATCGGGCTGTCGGCCTGCCTCAAGGGCGAGGTCAACCAGCGGATCCTCGCCAACCGGGAGAAGGAGGCGGAGGAGAAGGCCCGGGACTACCTCGAGATCTTCGGCCCCGGAAACTTCTTCCTCGAGCTCCAGGACCACGGCATCGCGGAGCAGCGCCAGGCCAACGAAGTGCTCCGGGGGATCGCGCGGCGGGTGGGGATCCCGCTGGTGGTGACCAACGACTGCCACTACCTGCGCCAGTCGGACGCCGAGGCCCACGACGTGCTGCTGTGCATCGGCACGCAGCGGCGCCTCGCCGACGAGGACCGGCTGCGCTACGCCTCGAACGCCTTCTACCTCAAGAGCGCGGACGAGATGTTCTCGCTCTTTCCGCAAGACGCGGCGGCGATCGAGAACACGGTGGCGATCGCCGAGCGCTGCGACGTCGAGATCGAGACCGGCACCTTCCACCTCCCCGAGTTCCCGGTGCCGGCCGGCGAGACGCTCGAGTCCTACTTCGAGGCGGTGACGCGGGAGGGCTTCGACGAGCGGGTAGCGGCCCTGAAGCGCCAGGGCGGCCGGGGCCTCGCGCGTCACGGCGAGGAGGCCTACCGGCGCCGCCTCGACACCGAGATCGGAATCATCAAGACGATGGGCTTCCCGGGCTACTTCCTGGTGGTCTGGGACTTCATCCGCTACGCCCGGAAGCAGGGCATCCCGGTCGGCCCCGGCCGGGGCTCGGCCGCCGGCTCGCTGGTCTCCTTCTCGCTCCGGATCACCGACATCGACCCGCTCGAGTACGACCTCCTGTTCGAGCGCTTCCTCAACCCGGACCGGATCTCGATGCCCGACATCGACATCGACTTCTGCATGCGCCGGCGGGGCGAGGTCATCAACTACGTGGCCGAGAAGTACGGGCGCGACCACGTCGCCCAGATCATCACCTTCGGAACCCTCGCCGCCAAGGCGGTGATCCGGGACGTCGGCCGGGTGCTGGGGCTCCCCTACACCAAGGTCGACCGCATCGCCAAGCTCGTGCCCGACATGACCCGCTCGCTCGCCGAGGCGGCCCGGGACGTGCCCAAGCTCAAGGAGGAGGTCGAGCAGGACCCGGAGGTGGCGAAGATCGTCGAGATCGGCAGCCGTCTCGAGGGCCTGACCCGCCACGCCTCGGTGCACGCCGCCGGCGTCGTGATCACGCCCGAGCCGATCGAGGAGCTGGTGCCGCTCTACCGGGTCAAGAAAGGGGACGACGAGACCATCACCACGCAGTGGGACAAGGACGTGGTGGAGAGCCTCGGGCTCCTCAAGATGGACTTCCTGGGGCTGCGCACGCTGACGGTCATCGAGGACACCCTGACCTTCCTGCGCCAGGCGGGCGGCGAGCTCGACCTCGACGCGATCTCGCTCGAGGACCCGGAGGTCTACCGCCTGTTCTGCGAAGGGCGGACGAACGGCATCTTCCAGTTCGAGTCGCGCGGCATGAAGGACCTGCTGCGCCGCGCCCTGCCCTCGAAGTTCGAGGACCTGGCGGCCTTCAACGCACTCTACCGGCCCGGCGCCCTGTCGGTCGGGATGGTCGAGGAGTACATCCAGCGCAAGCAGGGCAAGAAGCGGGTCGTCTATCTGCTGCCCGAGACCCGGCCACTGCTCGAGGAGACGTACGGGGTCATCGTCTACCAGGAGCAGGTGATGCAGCTCGCGGTCGAGGTGGCCGGCTTCACCATGGCCCAGGCGGACGTGCTGCGCAAGGCGATGGGCAAGAAGAAGCTCGAGGTGATGGAGGAGCAGAAAGAGCTCTTCCTGGACGGCGCCGAGAGCCGCGGGGTCGCGCGCAAGAAGGCGAAGGAGCTCTGGGAGTACATCGAGCCCTTCGCCGGCTACGGGTTCAACAAGAGCCACAGCGTGGCCTACGCCATGCTCGCCTACAAGACGGCCTGGCTCAAGGCCCATCACCCGGTGCCGTTCATGGCGGCGATGCTCAACTCCGAGCTTTCGTCCTCGGACGCCGTCGCCAAGTACATCCGCGAGTGCCGGGCGATGGGGATCGAGGTCCAGCCGCCCGACATCAACGAGAGCGGCTGGATCTTCACCGTCGTCGGGGACCGGATCCGCTTCGGGCTCGGGGCGGTGAAGGGGGTGGGGGAGGGCGCGGTCGAGGCGATCCTCGCGGCGCGGCGCGAGACGGGGCGGTTCGAGAGCCTGGCCCACTTCGCCGCCCGGGTCGACTTGCGGCAGCTCAACCACAAGGTCTTCGAGAGCCTGATCAAGGCCGGCTGCCTGGACAGCCTGGGCATCCACCGGGCGGCGCTCTACGAGGCGCTCGACGCGATCCTGGGCTGGGCCGGCCAGCGCCAGCGCGACCAGGAGGCGGGCCAGACGGCGCTCTTCGGCGCCACTCCCAGCCTCGAGCCGGGGCCCGACCCGGCCACGCCGGCCTGGCCCGACCGGGAGCGGCTCTCCTACGAGAAGGAGGCCCTCGGGTTCTACCTGACCGGCAACCCGCTCTCGGAGCACGAGGCCGAGCTCGAGCGCCTCACCACGCACACCACCGAGGAGGTGCTGACCGAGGAGGTCGAGGGGCCGGTCACCCTGGGCGGCCTGGTCACCCGGCTCAAGGCCTCGAAGATCAAGAGCGGCGTCAACGCCGGCCGGATGATGGCCCGCTTCGTCCTCGAGGACCTCCACGGGCGCATCCCGGTGACCCTGTTCGCCAACCAGTTCGAGCAGCTCGGCCACCTGCTCGAGGACGAGGCCGTGGTCATCCTCAAGGGCGAGGTGCGCGAGCGGGGGAGCGAGAAGGAGATGGCGGTCGAGGAGATCAGCTCGCTCGAGCGCGCCGCCGGCCTGCCGACGCTGCTGGTGACGATCGCGCCGTCCGCGTCCGAGCGCCAGATCCGGGCGCTCAAGGAGCTGATCCTCGACCACCCCGGCAAGAGCCGGGTGCGCTTGATCGTCCCCGGAACCGAGCGTCCCGACGTGGTGACCCTCAAGGTCTCCTTCGACGAGTCGAAGACCGGCGAGATCGAGCGCATCCTGGGAGCCGGCTGCCTCGGCTGACCGCTTCCCCCCGGCATGGAGATCGTCACCACCCACCTGGGCGCCGACTTCGACGCCACCTGCGCCGTGCTCATGGCGCGCAAGCTCCACCCCGAGGCCGAGCTCTTCTTCCCGGGCTCGAAGGAGGAGTCCGTGCGCCGCCTGCTCGAGGGTCCCTTCGGCAAGGAGGTGCCGTTTGCCGAGCTCCACCCCAAGGAGGTGGACCCGGCCCGGGTCACCCGGCTGGTGCTCTGCGACGTCGTCCAGCGCGACCGCATCGGCGTCGTCGCCGACTGGCTCGCCGCCAACCCGGCGATCGAGCTCTGGGCCTACGACCACCACGCGCCGTCCGAGAGCGATCTCGCGATCTCCGGCGGCCGGGTCGACCCCGAGGCGGGCGCCACCTGCACGCTGCTCGCGGAGCTCCTGGAAGAGGCCGGCTACGCCCCGACGCCGATCGAGGCGACCCTCCTCCTGCTCGGCATCTACGAGGACACCGGCTCGCTCGCGTACGCCGGCACCGGTCCCCGCGACCTGCGGGCGGCGGCCGGTCTGCTGGGGCGCGGCGCGGACCTCGCCGTCGTCCGCCGCCACGCTCTCCAGCGCCTCGACCCCGGCCGCTTCGACATCCTCCACCGGATGACCGAGGCGCTCGAGGTCGAGCGCGTACGCGGCCACCGGGTGGGCTTCGTCGCCCTGGAGCTCGGCGACTACGTCGACGAGCTCGCGCCGCTGGTCAACCGCTGCCTCGAGATCTTCGACCTCCCGCTGCTCTTCGCCCTGTTCGGCGAGAGCGACCGCGTGACGGTGATCGCCCGCGGCGACCAGCCCGGGGTCGACCTCGGCCGCCTGCTCGAGGCGTTCGCGGGCGGCGGCGGGCACCCGACCGCGGCGTCGGCCCGGCTCAAGGAGGTCACCCCGCTCGAGGCGCGCGAGGCGCTCCGCACCTTCCTCGAAGCGAGCCTCCCGCCCTCGGCGCGGGCCGCCGACCTGATGGTCACCGGCTTTTTCACCCTCGGCCTCGACCGGACCGTCGCCGAGGCGAAGGAGGCGCTCGTCGAGCGCCGGATCAACGCCGCCCCGGTGGTCGACGGCGAGGGCCGGACGATCGGGGTCGTCACCCGCCAGACCCTCGACGGCGCCCTGCAGCACGGCCTCGGCGAGCGACCGGTCGAGACGGTCGCCGACCGGGACCTCGAGTGGGTCTCGCCGGACGCCCCGGCCGACGAGGTCGGCGAGCGCATGCTTCGCCGCCACCCCCGCCTGGTCCTGGTGGGCGATCCCGAGAGCGCCCGGGCGGCCGGGCTGGTGACCCGGATGGCAGGTGCTCCGCCACCTCCATGGCCGCCTGCGCGAGGCGGGAAGCGGCGTCGACCGTCGCCTCGCCCGCCTCCCGGAGGAGCGCGCCTCGGTCGCCGAGCTCCTCGGGCGCCGGCTGCCGGCGCCGGTCCACCGCCGGATCGAGACGATCGCCGCGGTCTCGCGCCGCCACGGGATCCCGGTCTACCTGGTGGGAGGGATCGTCCGCGACCTGCTCCTCGAGCGGGAGAACCGGGACCTGGACCTGGTGGTCGAGGGTGACGGGCCCTACTTCGCCCGCCTGCTCGCCGAGGAGCTGGGCGGCCGGGTGCGGATCCACGAGGCGTTCCTGACCGCGGTGGTGGTCGACCCCGAGGGCTTCCACGTCGACGTGGCGACGGCCCGGAGCGAGTTCTACCGGGCCCCGGCGGCCCTTCCCGAGGTCCAGACCTCGCCCCTGCGCCAGGACCTCTACCGGCGCGACTTCACGATCAACACCCTGGCGATCCGCCTGGGCCCCGAGCCGACGCCCGAGCTGATCGACTACTTCGGCGGCCGGCGCGACCTCGAGAACCGGCTGCTCCGGGTGCTGCACAGCCTGTCGTTCATCGACGATCCGACCCGGGTCCTGCGGGCCGTGCGCCTCGAGCTGCGGCTCGGTTTCGAGATCTCGCCCGAAACCCTGCACCTGGTCGAGGTGGCCCTGGCGGAGGGGGTCTTCGACCACCTCTCGGGCAGCCGACTGCGCGAGGAGCTGGTGCTGCTGCTCGACGATCCGGCCCTCGCCGTGCGCGGGCTCGAGCGGCTCGAGGGCCTCGGCGTCCTGGGGGCGCTCCATCCCTCGCTCCGGCTGCGCGAAGGGGACCGCGAGCGCTTGCGGCGGGTGGAGGCCGCCTGGAGCTGGTACGCCGTCGAGGGCCTCGACGAGCCCCGGGCCGACCTCTGGCGCCTGGTCCTTCTCGCTCTGGTCCGGGATCGCGAGGAGATCGGGGAGACGGACGAGGCACGAAACGCGGGCGAGGCGCTCGCCGAGCGGCTGATGCTCGCGGGCGGGGACCGGGCGCTCCTCGCGGCGGCGGACGCCCGGCTCGGTCCGGTGCGCGAGCTCCTGGCCGGCCCCGAGGTGCCACCGCACCGCGTCGCGAGAGCCCTCGACCCGCTCGCCGGCGAGGAGGTCCTCCTGCTGGTGGCCTCGGAGCGCGAGCCGGTCCGCATCTGGGCCCGCCGCTTCTTGACCGATCTCCGCCCGCTCGCCCTCGGGATCCGGGGCCGGGACCTGCTGGCGCACGGCGTCGCGCCCGGA
The DNA here is from genome assembly GCA_963837945.1 of uncultured Acidobacteriota bacterium. Lineage (GTDB taxonomy): Bacteria > Acidobacteriota > Thermoanaerobaculia > Multivoradales > DATKCC01 > CAVUBL01. The sequence continues at coordinate 175,503 of CAWIQD010000003.1, read as the reverse complement.
CCGCTCGTCGGTCGCGCCCTCGCGGCCGTCCGCGACGCCCGCCTCGACGGCACGATCGGTCCGGAAGCCGAGCTCGACCTGGCGCTCGACTTCGTCCGCCGGGAGCAGGCGCCCGAACCGGTGGCCGCCGCGCCGGCGGGGGAGAGCGGACGATGACCCGGTGGCGGCCGATCGCGCTCGTCCTCCTGGCGGCCGCCGGGGCCGGCGGAGCGGCCGGCCCGCTCGCCGGCCAGGAGCCCTCGGACCGGCCGGCCGAGGCGCCTCCGGCCGTCACACGCCCGCCGGCGCCGCTCCCCACCGCCTCGCCGGCCTCGAGCGACCCCCGCTCGCACGTCCTGCTGCGCCTCGACTGCGCGAGCCGCGTCGGGCGCCGGGAGATCACCCTGTTCGGCAACGGCACGGTCCGGTCGCGCTCCGGGCCGCCGGGACACGAGGAGATGCGGCTCGGCGAGATCGGCCCGGACGAGCTGGCCGCGACCCTCGACCAGCTCGGCCAGGAGGACCTCTCCGAAGTCGACCCGGACCCGCTGACCGTCGAAGGGGACTGGGTGGAGAGCTGCCTGCTCGAGCTCGACCTGCCCCGGCCCGCGGCGATCGACCGCGCGGGCGAGCGCGGCCGGCCGCCGATGGGCCCCGCGGGCTCTTCGGGCTCCGGCGGGCGGCTCGAGCTCCGGTTCGGCCGCTACTCGAGCCTGCCGCTCGCCCTCTCGCGCGTGGTCCAGGTCGCGGACCGGCTGGGCGAGGTGGCCGAGAAGGAGCTGCCGCCCGGGCTTCCCGTGGGCTACGAGCCGCGGCGCGGAGACGTCCTCGCGCGCGCCGACGGCGCCCGCTTCGAGGTCGTCGGGTTCACCAGCGACGGCAAGGGGGTGGAGCTCGAGGGCGTGGACAATCCGTTGACCCTCTACCTGGCCTCGGGCGACCTGCCTCGAAGCTTCGTGGGCCTGGTCTCGCGCTCCAGCCGCTTCGAGGTCCCGCCGGTCGAGGACGCCTCCCGGGACCGGAGGCGAGGGCCCGCCGTGACCAGGGGACCCGGCCGGGTCCGGGCGAGCGGCGGAGCCCACCGGGGACGCTGGCTGGCCGTCCCGCCCGGCGCCCGGCCCACCGAAGGCCGGGTCCGCGAGGCGCTCTTCTCCATCTGGCAGGCGCCGCTGGCGGAGGGGGCGAGCCTGCTCGATCTCTTCGCCGGCAGCGGCGTGGTCGGCCTGGAGGCGGCGGGGCGGGGCGCTCTGCGAGTCGTTTGCGTGGATGCCGACCGGCGCGCCTTCCCCGTGCTCCAGAGCAACCGGGACCGCCTGGGCGAGGCCCTGGTCGACGTCCGACGCCTCGACCTGCCGGCGGGCCTCGGCGAGCTCGCCCTGCGCGGCGAGGGACCGTTCGACCTGGTGTTCGCCGACCCGCCCTACCGCTTCACGGCCTACAGCCAGCTCCTCGAAGCCGCCGAGCCGCTCCTCGCCGAGCAGGGCGAGGCGGCGATCGAGCACTCGGTGCGAGCCACGCTCCCGGACGAGGTGGGCGGTCTGATCCGGGTCGACCAGCGGCGCTACGGCGAGTGCGCCCTGTCGTTCTACCGCCGGCTGCCTCGAGATCGAGGCGCCGGAGCCTCGGCCTCGAGCCTCTCGAGGCGCTCGACGACCCGGTCGGGCTCGGCCGCGCCGATCGCGCCCACCCGCAAGTAGCGCAACGCCTCCTCGCGCCGGCCGGCGGCGAGCAGCGCGTCCGCCAGGCGCAGGTAGGTGGCGGTCCGGGTCGGGTCGACCTCGAGGGCCCGGCGGAAGGCGTCGAGGGCCTCCTCTTGCCGCTCTAGCCCGAGCTCGGCAACGCCCAGCGCGTCCCAGGCGATCGCCCGGTTCGGGCCGAGCTCGGTGGCGCTCGCCAGGAAGGGGAGCGCCGCTTCCGGGCGCCCCGCGCCGAGGAGCATGCGGCCCAGGGCCGCGCTGGGGTCGGGCCGGTTCGGGTGGTCCTGGACCAGGGCGCGCAGAACCGCCTCGGCCGCGGCCGTCGATCCCTCGCCGGCGAGGGCGAGGGCGAGCTGCTCGCGAGCGGCGGGATCTTCGAGCACCGCCCCCGGGGCGCCGCGCAGGATCGCCTCCGCGGCCTTCCAGCGCTCGAGGTGGAGCTCGCCCTGGGCCAGCGTGATCCAAGGGTCGACGGCGTCGGCCGCCACCGCGGCCAGGTGCTTTTCGAGGTACGCGACGGCGCCGGCCGGCGCGACGAGGCTCCGGAGCGCCGCGAGCGCCCGGTAGACCGCCGCCTCCTCGCCCGCCGGCGCGCCCTTCGAGTCGACGACCAGGATCTCCGAGAGGTCCGGATCCCGCTCGGCGCGCGGAGCGAGGAGCGCGTCCGGGTCCGCCGGCGGCCGCTCGATCCGGTGGTCCGTCATCACCGTGTGGACCACGTCCTCGGTCCGGCGGCGGGGCATGTGGCAGCCCACGCAGTCGCTGGTCGCCACCCCCGCCGGCTGCGCCGGGTGGCCCGCGAGGTCTCCGGCGTGGCATCCGAGGCAAGCCTTCCGATAGTGGGCCGCCCGCTCGGCGGCGGGCACCTTCCGGTGCGGATCGTGGCAGGTCAGGCAGGACAGGGCGCCGCCGCTCGCCTGGAAGCAACGGCTCTGCTCCAGCCGGTAGGCCTGGTGGTCGATCTCGAAGCGGTCGTCCGGACGGCGGCCCGCCTCCCGGACGTCCATCCGCACCCGGAAGTCGGCGAGCGCCTCGCCGGGCCGGAAGGAATAGACGCCGCGCCCGAAGCGGGGTACCGCCGGCACCGCGACCGAGGGCAGCATGTGGCACTGGTAGCAGACGTCGTCGCGGCGCCGCGGCGGAGAGCCGGGCCGGGTTGACGATCGCCGCGCGGACGGTCGCGCTCAGGGCGTCGGGCGAGAGGGCCAGGCGCACGTGGTCGGCTCCCGGCCCGTGACAGCGCTGGCAGCCGATGCCTTCGGGCAGGGCGGCCGGGAAGGTCAGCGGCTCGCCGGCCGCGGCGTCCCCTTCCGGCCCATCCGGCCCGTCCGGCGCATCCGGGTAGGCGTTGTGGCAGAACATGCACTCGGGCCGGACAGAGCGGGTGACGCCGGCGTGGTCCGGCCGGTCGTAGCCCGGCGCCATGGCCCACCCTCCGGCGCCGTCGTTCTCCTGCGAGTACCAGGCGAGAGGGAGCTGGAAGAGCTCGCCCGCCGGGGTGCGGTAGAGGTAGACGCGGGAGTGATTGCCCGAGCCCAGGACGAAGTCGATCGGCTGCTCGAAGACGTTGATCTCCCGGCCGGCGTCGTCGAGCTGCCAGCGCCGGAAGACGAGACCGTCCCCGCGGCGGGTGATCCGGTACCAGCGCTTCGAGAGGGCGTGGTGGGTGGGCGGAGCGTCGAAGTCCTCGATCCGCCGCCCGTCGGCCGCCGCCGTCGCGACGCTCGCGAACGAGCGGCCCATCCCGACCTCCGAGAACGAGCGCGCCTCGGCGCGGTGGCAGAGCGCGCACTCGCGGTCGGCGACGTATCCGGCCCCGGCGGGGCCGCTCGTGGGAGCGGTCGCCGGGGCCGGGGCAACCGGGGGCTCCGCCGCGCCGCGCGCCGCACCCGGCCGCGGAACGAGAACGACCGCCAGCAGCCCGCCGGCGAGGAGGAGTGCGGAGCGCGTCGGCATCGGTCGGATCCCGATGCTACCGCGCGCCCGCTCGGAGGCCTTCCGGGACATCAACCCTTGAGGAAGTAGGCCAGCTCTTCGAGGTTGATGCGCAGGTCGACGTCCTTGAGCGGCACGCCCGGCACCGGGCGCACGCGGATCGGCGAGAAGTTGATCACGCCCCGGATGCCGGCCGCCACCAGCGCGTCGTAGTTCTCCTGCGCGGCCTCCGCGGGCACGCACAGCACGCCGATCTCCGCGCGCTCCTCGCGCACGGTCGCCGCCAGCTCGGCGGTCGAGCGGACGACCAGGCCGCCGACCCGGCCGCCGATCTTGGCCGGATCCCGGTCGACGCCGGCGACCACGTGGAAGGCGCCGGAGTTGAAGCCGAGGTAGCAGGAGAGCGCGCTGCCCAGGTTGCCCATGCCGACGATCACCATGCGGTGGCGACGGTCGAGCCCGAGCAGCTCCGAAAGCCGCTCGATCAGGCTGGTCGACCTCGTAGCCGACGCCGCGGATGCCGAAGCCGCCGAAGTGGGCGAGGTCCTTGCGGATCTGGGCCGCCGAGAGGTGGAACCGGCGGGCGAGCATCTGCGAGGAGACCCGGTCGACCCCCTCCTCCTGCAGCCGCCGCAGGCAGCGCAGATAGAAGGACAGGCGATTGAGGGTGAGCGGCGAGACCGCCGCGGGCTCACGCTCCGGCACGGCTCGCCTCGGATCTCCCTAGAACCAGCCCAGGAGCCAGGCCGGGAAGATGCCCAGCGCCAGGGTGCCGAGGGCGGCCAGCACGGCGGCGGTCTTGCCCCAGCCGTCGATCCGCAGGCCGGCCGGCTCGCGGACCTCCTCTTTCATGTAGAGCGTGTAGACCACCCGCAGGTAGTAGTAGACGCCCACCAGGGAAGTCGCGACGCCGACCAGCGCCAGCCAGGTCTGGCCGTGGCGGACCGCGTGGAGGAAGACCAGGTACTTGCCGAGGAAGCCGAGGGTCGGGGGGATGCCGCCCAGCGACAGCATGCACACCGTCAGGCAGGCGCCGAGGAGCGGGAAGCGGTAGCCCCAGCCGGAGAGCTCGGAGATGAGGTGGTGCTCGCCGGAGCGCGAGTAGAGCATCGCGATCACCGCGAAGGCGCCGGCGTTCATCAGCGCGTAGGCCGCGAGATAGACCAGGACGGGCGTCCACGAGCCACCGCCCGAGGCGCCGAGGTCGAGGCCGGCCAGCGGGATGAGCAGGTAGCCCATGTGCCCGACGCCGGAGTAGGCGAGCATGCGCTTGATGTCGTCCTGGACCAGCGCCAGCAAGTTGCCGGTGACCATCGAGACCACCGCCAGGGTGGCGATGATCGCCGGCCAGTCGGCGCCCAGCAGATGAGGGAAGACGGTGTGCAGCACCCGGATGAGGACGAACGCGCTCGCCGCCTTCGGGGCGACCGAGAGGAACGCCACGAAGGGAGACGGGGCGCCCTGGTAGGTGTCCGGGGCCCAGGCGTGGAACGGCGCGACGCTCATCTTGAAGCAGAAGCCGGCGATCAGCAGGACGACGCCGATCGCGCCGATCGCGGACGAGCCGGCGGCCGGCAGCCCGGAAGCGAGCGCCTGCGGCCCTGAGGCAACGCCGCGGCCCGAGGAAAGCCCGGCCGATCTCCGGGAAGTAGGTGGTGCCGGTCGCGCCGTAGACGAGAGCGATGCCGTAGAGCACGAAGGCGCTCGCGAAGGCTCCCATCAGGAAGTACTTGAGGGCGGCCTCGGAGCCGCGCATCACCTTCCGGTTGAAGGCGGCGAGGGCGTAGAGGCAGAGCGACAGGAGCTCGAGGGAGACAAAGACGGTCAGGAGCTCCGTCGAGCGGAGCATCAGCAGCATGCCGGTGACGCACCAGAGCATCAGGGCGTGGTACTCGCCCGAGAGGATCCTCTCGCGAAGCAGGTAGCCCTGCGAGGCGAGCAGCGCCAGGGCCGCCGCCGCGAGCACGATGGTCGACCCGAGGATGGTCAGCGGCGTCGACTCGATCAGCCCCCCGAAGGAGGAGCCCGCCGGCAGGCCCCAGGCGAACCAGCCGGCGAGGATGACCGCCAGCACGGAAAGGCCGGTGAAGGCCCGCCGCAGGCCCGGGGTGAAGGCTTCGAGCAGCAGGATCAGCGAGCCCGCGGCCGCCAGGGTGATCTCGGGGGCGAGGGTCGCCAGGTCGGCGGCGTTCATCGGGTCACCTCCGGGACGGCCGCGAACCGGTCCGCCGGCCGGGTCGTCACCACCGTCGCCTCTTCGGGCGGTGGGCTCTCGATTCGCTCCTGGTAGCGGGCCAGGGTCTGCTCGAGCGCCGGCCGGCTGGGCTCGAGGAAGGCCTTGGGCGCCACGCCGATCCAGAGCATGAAGATCGCGAGCGGCACGAGCACCGCGATCTCGCGCAGCGAGAGGTCCGCGATCTCGCGGTTCTCCTCGCGGGTCACCGGGCCCCAGAGCGTGCGGGCGATCATCTTGAGCAGGTAGACGGCGGCGAGCACCACGCCGAAGGTGGCGAGGATCACCGGCCAGCCCAGGGTCCGGAAGCTGCCGACCAGGATCAGGAACTCGCCGACGAAGCCGTTCAAGGCCGGCAAGCCGACCGAGGCGAGCGACGAGAAGACCAAGAAGAAGGCGAAGAAGGGCATGGCCTTGGCGAGGCCGCCGAGATCGTCGAAGCGCTTGGTGTGGCGCCGCTCGTAGATCATCCCGACGAGCAGGAAGAGGGCGCCGGTCGAGAGGCCGTGGTTGACCATCTGGAGCATCGAGCCCTGCCAGGCGATGGTGTCGAAGGCGAGCAGCCCGAGCATCACGAAGGCGAGGTGGGCCACCGAGGAGTACGCGACCAGCTTCTTCATGTCCTCCTGCACCCAGGCGACCAGGGCGCCGTAGAGAATGCCCACCACGGCGAGGGTGAGGAGCAACGGCTGGGCGCGCTCGGCGGCGTGCGGGAAGAGCGGCAGGGCGAAGCGCAGGAAGCCGTAGGTGCCGAGCTTCAGGAGCACCCCGGCGAGGAGCACCGAGCCGCCGGTCGGCGCCTCGACGTGGGCGTCGGGCAGCCAGGTGTGGAGCGGCACCATCGGCACCTTGATCGCGAAGGCGAGCGCGAAGGCGGCGAACAGCCAGGTCTGGGTGCCGAGCGGCAGCGCCAGGCGGAGCAGGTCGTCGTAGGCGAAGCTCCAGGTGCCCGTCACCCGGGCGTAGGTCCAGCCCATGAAGAGCAGGGCGACCAGCATCAGGAGGCTGCCGGCCATGGTGAAGAGGAAGAACTTGACCGCCGCGTAGATCCGGCGCTCGCCGCCCCAGACGCCGATGATCAGGTACATCGGCACCAGGGAGATCTCGAAGAAGACGTAGAAGAGGAAGAGGTCGAAGGCGAGGAAGGTGCCGAGCACGCCGGTGGTCAGGAGCAGCAGCGAAGCGGCGTAGCCCGGCCAGTGGCGCGAGATCCCCCGCCAGGTCCCCAGCACCACGATCGGCAGCAGCAGCACCGACAAGAGGACCAGCGGCATCGAGATGCCGTCGGCCACCAGGTGGTAGGAGATCCCGTAGGCGGCGAGCCACCGGTAGACGCCGTCACTCGCCAGCTCGAAGTGGCCGCCGGAGAAGTGGCTCGCCGCGTACTGGACGGCGAACACCAGCTCGGCCAGCGAGACGAGCAGGGTGTAGAGCTTGGTGAACCGCTCGTCGTCCCGCCGCACCAGCAGCAGCGGCAGCGCCGCCAGGGTCGGGAAGAAGACCAGCCGGGTGAGGGTGTTGCCGAACAGAAGCGCGAGGAACGTCGCCATTACAGGAGCACCCAGGTCAGGAGCACGACGATGCCGAGGAAGAGGTAGAGAGCGTAGTTGCGCACCCTGCCGGTGGTGGTCATGCGCCCGAGGTTGCCGGCGAGCTCGGTGAGGGTCGCGCCGAGGTGGATCGAGCCGTCGATCAGCATGCCGTCGATCCCTTTCCAGAAGAACCGCGAGAGGCCGCGCAGCGGGCGCACGAAGATCCGGTCGTAGAGCTCGTCGACGAAGTACTTGCCGACCAGCAGGCGGTGGACGGCGGGGAAGCGCTCGGCGGTGGCGCGTCCCCGCGCCAGCCCGCGATCGCCGCCGTAGAAGCTGCGGGCGACCAGGATGCCGCCGAGCGCCACCGCCACCGACAGGACGAGGAGGAGGACCTCGACCCCGGTCCCCAGGGTGTGCGGCTCGACCAGGCGCACGTCCCAGTAGGACGGCTCGAGAAAGCGGTCGATCCAGTTCCAGCCCTCGTGGCCGCCGGAGAGGACGGCCGGGATGCCCAGGAAACCGGCGAGCGCCGCGCCCACCGCCAGGATGACGAGCGGCACGGTCATCACCGGCGGCGACTCGTGGAGGTGGTGGCGCTGCTCCTCGGTGCCTCGGAAGGTGCCGTGGAAGGTCAGGTAGACGGCGCGGAACATGTAGCAGGCGGTGAGCCCCGCGGTCACCAGGCCGACGGCGTAGAGCACCCAGTGGCCGTTGCCGGCGGCGGCGGCGAGGATCTCGTCCTTCGAGAAGAAGCCGGCGAGCGGCGGGATGCCGGAGATCGCGAGGGTCGCCACCAGGAAGGTCCAGTAGGTCACCGGCAGCTTCTTCTTCAGGCCGCCCATCTTGCGCATGTCCTGCTCGCCGCCCATGGCGTGGATCACCGAGCCCGAGCCGAGGAAGAGCAGGGCCTTGAAGAAGGCGTGGGTCGCGACGTGGAAGATCGCCGCGGTGTAGGCGCCGAGGCCGGCCGCGAGGAACATGTAGCCGAGCTGCGAGACGGTCGAGTAGGCGAGGACCTTCTTGATGTCGGTCTGGGCGAGCCCGATGGTGGCGGCGAAGATCGCCGTGAAGGTGCCGATCGCCGCCACGAACAGCCCCACCCCCGGCGCGAGCTGGAAGATGGCGTTCGAGCGCACCACCATGTAGACGCCGGCGGTCACCATGGTGGCGGCGTGGATCAGGGCCGAGACCGGCGTCGGGCCGGCCATCGCATCGGGCAGCCAGACGTAGAGCGGGAACTGGGCGCTCTTGCCCATGGCGCCGATGAAGAGGCAGAGCGCGACGAAGCTCGCGAACGGCAGGCCGAACAGGAAGACCCCCTGGGCCGAGGACGGGTCGGCCGCGATCCGCGAGAAGAGGCTCTGGTAGTCGAGGGTGCCGAAGACCGCGACCAGGGCGAAGAGGCCGACCAGGAAGGCGAAATCACCGATCCGGTTGACGATGAACGCCTTCATGCCGGCGAAGGGCGGGAACTCCTGGTCGTAGTAGTAGCCGATCAGGAGGTAGGAGCAGAGCCCGACGCCCTCCCAGCCGACGAAGGAGACCAGGTAGCTCGACCCCAGGATCAGCAGCAGCATCGCCCCCATGAACAGGTTCAGGTAGACGAAGTAGCGCTGGTAGCCCTCCTCGTGGGCCATGTAACCGACGGAGTAGACGTGGATCAGGAAGCCGACGAAGGTCACCACGAAGAGCATCACCGCCGAGAGCGGGTCGAGCAGGAAGCCGACGTCGACGTGGAGCGGCCCGACGGTCCAGGGGTAGAGGACCTGGACGAAGGCCTCCGGGTACTGCGACGCGACGTACTGCCAGATCACCCACAGCCCGGCGAGCAGGCTCGCGAGCGGCGCCCCGAGGGCGACGGCGGTGGTCGCCGAGCGCGAGACCCGCGGCCCCATGAGCCCGTTCGCGGCGGCTCCCACGAAGGGCAGGAGCGGAATCAGCCAGAGGATCTCCATCGCCTCACCACCGCATCAGGTTGACCCGGTCGACGTCGATCGTCCGCCGGTGCCGGTAGAGGGCGATGAACAGGGCGAGGCCGACCGCCGCTTCGGCCGCCGCGACGGCGAGCACGAAGAGGACGATGAGCTGCCCGGTCCGATCTCCCAACAGGCGCGAGTAGGCGACCAGGGTCAGGTTGACCGAGTTGAGCATGAGCTCGATGGACAGGAAGATCGTGATGCCGTTGCGGCGAGTCAGCGCGCCCGCCGTGCCGACCGCGAACATGGCGGCCGCCAGCAGCAGGTACCAGGAGACGGGAACGCTCATCGCGGGCCCTCCGGACTCTCGTCGGCGCCGGCCCCCCGCGCGGCGGGATCGGCGGGCTCGGGGCGCTTGGCCAGGATGTAGGCGGCGATCACCGCCACCAGGAGCAGGAGGCCCACGATCTCGAAGGGCAGGAGGAAGCGGTCGAAGAGCTCGGCCGCGAGACCGCGGAGCGCCACGAACCGCTCGTCGAGCGGTGGCGCCGAGGCTGCCGGCGACCGAGCGCCAGACCGCGCCCCCGGCAAGCAGCGCGAAGAGCGCGGCGCCGAGGAGGGCGAACAGGCGCTGGCCCTTGCCGCCCGGCTCGCGGCGCGCCTCGCGCGAGAGGTTGAGCAGCATGACCACGAACAGGAAGAGGACGACGATGGCGCCGGTGTAGATCAGCACCTGGAGGGTGCCGACGAACGGCGCTCCGAGCAGGACGAACAGGACCGCGGTCGAGGCCAGGGTGAGCACCAGGCTCAAGGTCGACTTGACCGGGTCGGGGTGGAGGACGACCACCAGCGCGGAGCCGGCCGCGAAGGCGCCGAAGAGGAGGAAGATCGCGAGCTCCATTCTAGAAAAGCTCCGCCTCAAACCGACGAGGCACCTGGTCCGATTCCGGCGTCATGGATCGCTGGTCCCCCGCCCACGTCGAGCGATCTCGGCTGCGCTCATCGAGACGGCTACTCCAGACCGCTGGATTCATCGGATGCCCCCCGCAACCCCTCGTTCCCCTTCCCACCCCACGGGGGGGAAGGGGACGCCCCCGCCCGCGCTTGCGGATCGCCGGAAAGCTCGGCTCGTTCGTCACGATTCTGGCCTCATCAGACATCTAGAGATCACCCCTCTCTACCTCGATCCCTCTCCCTGCCGGTCTCATAACCACCCTAGAAGGCTCGCCGAAGCGACCCAGATCAGGTTGACGATGGCGAGCGGCAGGAGGATCTTCCAGCCGATCGCCATGAGCTGGTCGTACCGGAAGCGCGGGAAGCTCCAGCGCACCCAGACGAAGAGCCCGAGGAAGAGGAGGATCTTGACCAGCAGCACCACCGCCCCGATCGCGACGCCGAGGATCCCCAGGGCGGCGAGGTCGACCCCCGGCAGGTGCCAGCCGCCGAGGAACAGGGTGGCGGCGAGCGCCGAGAGGACCGTCATGCTCGCGTACTCCGCCATGAAGAAGGCGGCGAAGCGCATCGCGCTGTACTCGGTGTGGTAGCCGGCGACCAGCTCGGACTCGGCCTCCGGCAGGTCGAAGGGCAGCCGGTTGGTCTCGGCGAAGGCGGCGATCACGAAGACCAGAAAGCCCACGCACTGGGGAATGGCGTTCCAGACGTGCGCGATCTGGTAGCTGACCACGTCGTCGAGCCGGAAGGAGCCCACCGGCAGCAGGACCGCCACCACGCTCAGGGTGAGCGCCAGCTCGTAGCTGATCATCTGCGCCGAGGCGCGGATCGAGCCCAGGAGCGAGAACTTGTTGTTCGAGGCGTAGCCCGCCATCACCAGCGAGTAGACGCCGAGGCTCGCGATCGCCAGGAACAGGAGCACCCCGGTGTCGACGTCGGCCACCATCATCGGGATCCGTTCGCCGCCGATCTCGATCGTCGGCCCGAGCGGGATGACCACGAAGGTGGAGAAGCCGGGGATCAACGCCAGGATCGGCGCCATCAGGTAGAGGACGCGGTCGGCGTCTTGCGGCAGCACGTCCTCCTTGAAGATGAACTTGAGCGCGTCGGCGAGCGGCTGGAGCAGGCCGAAGGGGCCGAGGCGGTTCGGCCCGGGACGGTCCTGCATCAAGGCGCCGCCCCGCCGCTCCACCCAGACCATGATCGGCACGACGGTCAGCAGGAGGACCAGAAAGGCCGCCAGCTTTGCGAGCATGGCCACGGTTTGGACGCTCACGTGCGGCTCCTCGAAGTTCGATTCGGTTCGGTCGGTCGGTGTCGCACGGCGCTCAGCCCTCGAGGGCCGGCTCGGGCGTCTCCCGCGGTGCCTCGAGGGGCGTGCCCGTCGCCGGCAGGTCGTCGAAGGCGAGCCCGGCGAGCGGGCCGGGCTCCGCGGCCAGGCGGTCGAAGACTTCGGCGGCGCTCATCTGGTCGCTCCAGCGCGAGTCGAAACGGGAGAGCAGGTCGCCCAGGGCCTCGACCGCCGGGCGCGCCTGGCCCGGGGCCGGAAACGCCCGCTCGAAGCGCTGGAGGCGCCACTCCACGTTGACGAAGGTGCCGCTCGTCTCGGCGTGGGTCGCCGTCGGCAGCGCCACGTCGGCGGCGCGGGCGAGCGGCGAGTCGGCCCAGCCGAGGACGACCAGGAACTTCGCGCGGCGCAGGCGCTCGACCGCCACCGGATCGTGGGCGGCGGCGCCGAAGTCGCTGTCGGCCACCACCAGCACGGCGCACCGTGCCGCGCCGTCGCCCTCGACCAGCTCGGCGGCGGTCAGCCCGCTCTCGCGCGTGGCCAGACCGGCGATCTCCGCGCCCCGGCGGTTGGGGCCGGCCTCGGTGCCGGAGATGCCGCCGTGGGTGTTCGGGATCGTGCGCTCGGGACCCTGCTCGACCCAGACGTCGCGGTGCGGGGAGCCGACGTGGTCGGCGACCTGGGCCAGCAGGTAGGCGGCCTCGGTGGAGAGGCCGGCCGAGCCGAGGAACGCGACGGCGCCGCCGGTCGAGCGCGAGGTCAGGGCGCGGTGAACGGCGTCGAGGGCCGCGGCCCAGGTCGCCGGCTCGGCGGCCTCGCCGGCGCCGATCCGGGGCGCATCGAGGCGGGGCAGCCGGCCGTAGCGCTCGTGGGTCGAGCGGCCGTAGTCGCACATCCAGTAGTCGTTGACCTCGGGGTTGAAGCGCGGCTTGTAGCGCCGGATCGCCCCCCGGCGGTGCTCGAGGGTGACGTTGCAGCCGACCTCGCAGCCGGTGCACAGCGACGGCTTCTTGTCCAGGTACCAGACCCGCTCGGCGAAGCGGAAGCGGGTCGAGGTGAGCGCGCCCACCGGGCAGATGTCGACCACGTTGCCGGCCAGCGGGTCGTCGAGCTCCTCACCCGGAAAGGTGCCGATCTCGGTCCTGGCGCCCCGGTTGAAGAAGCCGAGCGAGCCGGTGCCCGAGATCTCGCGGGTGAAGCGGACGCAACGGGTGCACTGGATGCACCGGTTCATGTTGAGGAGCACGCTAGGCCCGAGCGGGATCCGCTCGCGGCCCGGGTAGGTGCGCTTCTCCTCGTAGCGGAAGCGGGAGAAGGACTGGCCGTGCTTGAAGGCGTAGTCCTGCAGGCCGCACTCGCCCGCCTGATCGCAGATCGAGCAGTCGAGCGGGTGGTTGATCAGCAGGAACTCCATCATCGCCCGCTGGGCCTCCTCGACCTCGGGCACGTCGGTGCGGATCTCCATGCCGTCCTTCTGCACGGTGACCGAGCAGCCGGCCTGGAGCTTCGGATGACCGTCGACCTGGACCAGGCACATGCGGCACTGGCCGACCACCGAGAGCCGCGGGTGGTAGCAGTAGTGGGGGATCTGCACGCCCACCCGCTTGGCGGCCTCGATCACGTTGGTTCCGGCCTCGACCTCGACGGTGCGGCCGTTGATCGTGACGCTGGGCATCGCTCGTTAGGCTCCCTAGAGAAGCTCCGCCTCAGAGCGACGCGGATTCGCCGTCGGTTCCGTTGGCGAAGTAGTGGCGCGTGCCGTACGGACAGCGCCCTTCCACGACGTGGCGCTCGATCTCCGAGCGGAAGTTGGCGACCAGCGAGCGCACCGGGCCGGCCGCGGCGTCGCCCAGGGCGCACAGCGAGTTGCCGGCGATCATGTCCGGGACCTGCGCGAGCACCTCGACGTCGCCGGCGGTGGCGCCGCCCGACTCGATCCGGGCGAGGAGGATCTCCATCCAGTTGGTGCCCTCGCGGCACGGCGTGCACTGGCCGCACGACTCGTGGTTGAAGAACTTGGCGAGCCGCAGCGTCGCGCGCACCAGGCAGACGGTCTCGTCCATCACCATCACCGCCGCCGAGCCGAGCATGCTGCCGGCCTTGGCCACCCTGTCGAAGTCCAGCTCCAGGTGGAGGTGCTCGGGCCCGAGGATCGCCGCCGAGGCGCCGCCGGGGATGTAGGCCTTGAGCTCGCGCCCGTCCAACATGCCGCCGGCGCTCTCGAGCAGCGTCGAGAACGGCATGCCGATCGGGTGCTCGTAGGTGCCCGGCCGCTCGACGTGGCCGGAGATGCAGTAGAGCTTCGGGCCGGTGTTGCGCTCGTCGGTGCCGATCCCCTTGAACCAGTCGGCGCCGCGCACCAGGATGTGGGGCACGCAGGCCAGGGTCTCGACGTTGTTGATCACGGTCGGGGCGCCGAAGGCGCCGATCACCGCCGGGAACGGCGGCTTGACCCGCGGCTGGCCCCGCTTGCCCTCGAGCGACTCGAGGAGCCCGGTCTCCTCGCCGCAGATGTAGGCGCCGGCGCCGCGGTGGACGTGGACGTCGTGGCGGAAGCCCGAGCCGAGGACGCTCGCGCCCAGGACGCCCTCCCGGTAGGCGTCCCGGATCGCCTCCTCCAGGACGTCGGCCGCGGTCGTGTACTCCCCGCGGATGTAGATGTAGGTGGTCTGGGCGCCGACGGCGTAGCCGGCGATCGCGCAGCCCTCGATCAGCTGGTGCGGGTCCTGCTCCATCAGGAGCCGGTCCTTGAAGGTCCCGGGCTCGGACTCGTCGGCGTTGCAGACGATGTACTTGGGGCCCGCCGACTCCTTGGGGATGAAGCCCCACTTCATGCCGGTGGGGAAGCCGGCGCCGCCGCGGCCCCGCAGGCCCGACGCCTTGACCTGCCCGATCACCTCGTCGGGCTCCATGGCGACGGCCCTGGCGAGGCCCTCGTAGCCGCCCGTCTCGCGGTAGCCGGCGACGGTGAGGGCCGCGGGGCGGCCGACGTTGCTGGTCAGGACCGGCTCGAACGGCTCGGAAGCCATGGCTAGTCGAGCTCCTCGAGGATCCGCCGGACCCGCTCCGGGGTCAGGTGCTCCTCGTAGTGGTCGTCGAGCATCATCATCGGCGCCGTGTCGCAGGAGCCGAGGCATTCGAAGTGGGTGTAGGAGCACCTGCCGTCGGCGGTCACCTCGTCCTCGCCGACGCCCAGCTCGTCTCCGAGCAGGGCCAGGATCTCCTCGGCGCCGCGCAGCTGGCAGGGCAGGTTGGTGCATACGCGCAGGCGATGACGGCCGACCGGGCTCTGGTGGAAGAGGTCGTAGAAGGTGACCACGCCGTAGACCTCGGCGGCGGGCAGCGAGAGCTCCTCGGCGACGGCCTCGACCGCCTCCTCGGGCAACCAGCCGCCCCAGACCTCCTGGGCGAGATGGAGGGCGGGGATGAGGGCCGCCTTGGGGTCGGGGTAGCGCTCGACGATCGCGGCGAGACGGGCCTTGGCCTCGGGCGGAAAGCTCACGGCGCGCTCCTCCCGACCCATCCGCGGGCGCTCCCGACCCGGCCGCGCGCGCCCAGGTCGAGGCCGCCCTTGCGCCAGATGTAGGCGTAGCCGATCAGGATCAGGGCGATGAACACCAGCACCGCGCCGAACAGCGCCCAACCGCCCGAGCGCATGACCAGCGCCCAGGGGTAGAGGAAGGCGGCTTCGAGGTCGAAGACGATGAAGTCGATGGCGATCAGGAAGAAGAGGATCGAGATCCGCTTGTGGCTCTGGTCGAGCAGCGGCATGCCCGACTCGATGGGCGAGAGCTCGGTGCGCCCCCGCAGCTTGCGGCTGGCGAGGTAGGAGACGCTGAGCAGCCCTAAGCCGATGGCGACGGCGATCCCCAGGGCGAGGAGCACCGAGAAGTAGGTTTCAGGCAAGGCGGTCGTACCTCCAGATGGGCCGCGCCATGCGACCCAGGCTGTCGTTCCTCGTGGTGGGCGGAGCCTGGCCGACGCGACCCCGTCGGACCTGTGAAGGATGTCACAAGCTTCCGCGCGAGACAAGGCGCGGGAACGGGAAACCGGAGGATCGCGGGGGCGAGCCCGAGGTTGTGCTATAACTCGCACCGACTCAGTGCGTTACCTCTCGACACCCGCCCGCTCCGAGCCGCCGTATGCGCCATGACCTCGTCGCCGTGATCCCTGCCTATCAGTGCGCGGCGACGCTCGGCGAGGTGGTCGAGGGGACGCTGCGCCACGTGCCCCGGGTGGTGGTGGTCGACGATGGCTCGACCGACGGCTCGGGGGAGGCGGCGAGGCGGGCCGGCGCGGAGGTGCTGCGCCACGAGCGGAACCGGGGGAAGGGGGCGGCCCTGCGCACGGGGTTCGCGGCGCTGCTCGCGGACCGGCGAGCGGGAGGAGCGGCGGCGGAGCTCCGGGCGATCGTGATGCTGGACGGCGACGGCCAGCACGATCCCGAGGATCTGCCGGCGCTGCTCGCAGCCCTGGACACCGGCTCGTGGGACCTGATCGTGGGCGGTCGCCTGGAGGACCGGCTGGCGATTCCCAGGCACCGGTACTGGACGAACACGATCGGGACGCGGCTGCTCTCCTGGGTGACGGGGGTGGTGCTGGCGGACAGTCAGTCGGGGTACCGGGTGGTGACGGCGGACCTGGTGGAGCGGATGGCGCTGGTGTCGGACGGCTACGCGATCGAGTCGGAGATGTTGATCAAGGCGGCGCACCGGGGGGCGCGGATCGGGCAGGTGAAGGTGCGGACGATCTACCACGATCGGGTGCCGAGCTTCTACCGCCCGGTGCGGGACACGGTGGCGATCACGCTCGCCTCGGCGTACCACCGGCTCTTCGACCGGGAGCGGGCGGGCTGAACGGAGTCCGAGCCCGGGTGAAGCGGCCGAGCTGAACGAAGTCCGGGCCCGGGTGAAGCGGCCGAGCTCCGTCTCGGCCGGCCCGACCTTCCAGGCCGCACCGGGCCCTTCCGAACAGCCGCCCACGCCGGCCCGGGATCGGGCAGGTTCGGATTCATCGCGGCCACGGTGTCGATTCGCGGCGACCTCGCTCGTCGTCTCGATGAAGACGCCGGAATCGACCGGCTCTCGGACTTCGGGAAGGTGACCATGAAATTCCTTTCGATCATCCGTTCTTCAGAGGGCCAAGGTGAGCCGCCACAGGCGCTCCTGGACGCGATGGGACCCTTCGTCGAGGCTTCGCTCGCGGACGGCTCGCTGGCCGAGACCGGAGGGCTCGCACCGAGCGCCTCCGGGGCGCGAGTGCGGGTGGCGGGCGGGAGGCTCACGACGACGGACGGGCCGTTCAGCGAGGCCAAGGAGGTGGTGGGCGGCTACGCGATCCTGGAGGCTCCGTCCCGGGAGGCGGCGCTCGAGACGACGCGACGCTTCCTCCAGCTCCACGTGGAGACCTGGCCCGAGTGGGTGGGGGAGTGCGAGGTGCGCGAGATCGTGTTCCTCGCGCCCTGAGGCTCCGGGGCCGGGCGGGAGGCGGGGGCTTCCGCCCGGCCGGCGGCTGCCGGGCCCGCATGAAACGGGCTCGGACGGCGGACGGCGTCGTGCGACCCGTCCGCCGGTCGGACTTCCACCGCCGAGAGCCTGTCCGGGAGGCGAGGGACTTCGACCGGAGCCGACGAGCTCCGATCGCTCTCGTCTCACGGTCGATGTCCCAACGACCGGCCTCGGCCAGGCGGGCGCGTCCGCCGCTCGCCGGCTCGGAAGCCCCCGCCCCCCGCCCTCCGATCGGTGCCCGCGTCGAAGTCTGGCCCGAGGCCACCTCGGCGGGTGGAGCTGGGGAACAGACCGTCAACCCGAGATCCACCCCTCTTCCCCTTCCTTGTCATCTCGAGCGGAGAGTCGCGCCGTGCGCGACTCGGAGTCGAGAGATCTGGGCACCGGACCTTCGGCAGCCGAGCCGAAAGTGCGATCTTCATCGACCGCTCGACGAGGCGAAGCTCATGGGAAAGGCCAAGCCGGCGGCTGGCAGACTACCCTTGCAAATCTCCTCTCGAATGAGAAGTCCGTAGATTTGCCACAAGAGGCGACCGCGTATCCCAATGCCGGGTGGGAGGCAGGGGCCGGGGGCTCCGAGCCGGCGGCGGCGTACGCGCCCGCCCTCCCGAGGCCGGTCGGGACGACGCTGACCGCAAGGCGACGCCAGCAGGAGGCCTGAGGTAGAGGCTCGAAGCCTCGGCGGTCCGAACAGGCTCTCGGCGGTGGGAGGGGCCGCCTGAAGTCGCACCCAGCCGAATGCGGGCTCGGAAGCCGACGACCGGGCGGAGCCCCCGGCCCCTGCCGTGGGCGGGCGGCGGCGAAGGCTCCCTCCGCCCCGGCCCTCGGCCCGGCTCTCAGTCCTTCGCCGTCTGGAAGAACCAGATCAGCGACACCACGAGCAGCACGTGCGCCGCGAACACGCGCACGAAGAAGACCACGTGATTCAGCCAGTCCGGGTTGAACGTCTGGGCCAGGATCGCGGTCAGTGCCACCACCAGCCCGATCCCGCACAGCAGCAACCGCTTCTGCTCCCCGGCGGTCACGTTGAGCAGTCCCACGAGGATCCCCAACCCGCCCACCACCCAGGGAAGGATCGCGTTCGTGAAGAAGGCACAGATCACCGCTACCACCAGCCCCGCGGCGAACGCCAGCGTCCGGACCTTCATCGTTCCCCTCCTTTCGGACCCGGGAGATCACGGGAAGCCCGCCGCGCAAGCCTCTGGTCGCGCGTTTGTTCCGGGGGCCCCTCCGAACCCGGATCCAGTGTTTGAGATGTTCCCACGAGGCTAGTGACGCGTCAACCGTCAAGTGACAGGGTATCCGGCGAGGATTTCGCGTCGCTGGCCAGGCGCTGCGACGCAGGCATAGCGGGGCCTATGTCGAGGAGGAGCAACGCCGCCAGCGGCGGGAAGGACCGCCAGGACACGTCACTTGACGGTTGACGCGTCACTAGCACAGGGGAGAGCGGTCCGACCCCGCAGTGCCCAGGGCAGGCCCCGGCCCGACCTCGCAGCGCAGGTCGCCGAGCTGTAGGTGGGCGATCCGTGACCGGTCGAGCTGTGGCGTGAGCACCTCGACCGAGGCCCGGCCCAGCGCCTCGACCACGCCCACGCCGAGGCAGAAGCCCTTGGCGCCGAGCAGCCCGACCACCGTCCCCGCAACCACCTCGGCCGGCTGCGCCCAGCCGGCGGTCACGATCCGTCCCAGCCCGAAGCGCCGACGCATCCCGCCCGCGAGATGCGCGCGGAGCCGCGCCTCGACCGAGCTCCGGCGCTCCTCCTCCGACACCTGCCGGGAGCCGGCGAGCGGCGCGATGCGGTAGACCTCGGCACGTCCGCCCAGGGCGTCGAGGAGCGGCTCGAGCTCGTCTCCCCGCTGCAGAGCGACCACCTGGTCGACCCCCGCTCCCTCCGCCAGGTGATAGAGAAGCTCCCGGCCCGCCGCCGACCCGACGGTCGCGGGCGGATCGATCACCACCAGCTCCGCGCCTTCGTCGCGGGCGCGTCCGGCGAGGCGGGCGGCTCCGACGACGGTCGCGAGCGGCCGTTCGAGAGCCGAGGCCGCGCCGACGAACCAGAGGGCGGCGGGAGCGCGCCAGGGAGCGGTCAGCGCGAGGCCCAGGCAGGCGCCGAGCCCGATCGCGCCCTGCGCGGGGTCGGCGTCGAGCTGCGCCACCCGGGAGAGACCGCGGCCGAGCTGGGCGGTCAGGAAGCCGGCGAGCGCCGTCTTGCCGGTGCCCGGGGCGCCCAGGACCAGCACCGTGCCCCGCTCGAGCCGCGCGAGGACGTGGTGGACGGCGGGGCCGGCGGCGACGCGCTGGGCTCCGGCAGGCATGAGGGGCGAAGCTACCAGATCCCCCCGCGGCCCCTCGCTCTCCTCGCCACCCCCGGCCGCTCCCCGGTGTAGGCTGCCGGCGATGCGCGCCTTCGGGGGCGAGGCCCTGATCCTCGACGTCTTCGACCTCCACGAGACCGACCGGATCGTGACCCTGCTCACCCGCGAGCGGGGCAAGACCAAGGGTGTTGCGCGCGGTGCGCGGCGCAAGTACAGTCGCTTCGGCGGGCAGCTCCAACCGCTGGCCCGCGTGCGGGTCCGGTGGTTCGAGAAGGAGGGGCGGGAGCTGGTGCGGATCGGCGACGTCGAGCTGGTGCGGCCCGCCCACCGCCTGCAGCAGGACCTCGAGGGGATCCTGCTCGGCAGCTACATGGCCGAGCACCTGACCGAGCTGGTCCAGGAGAACGATCCTTCGGGAGCTCTACTTCCGGCTGCTGGACTCGACGGTCGAGGCCCTCCTGGGCGGGGTGGACCGGGATCTGGCGGCCCGTTACTTCGAAGCCTGGGCCTTGCGCCTGGCCGGCATCTTTCCGTCGCCCCGGGAGTGTCCGCTCTGCGGACGGCCGTTCCCGGAGCGAGGCGGCGTGCTGCCGCCGCAGGACGAGGCGGTGGTCTGCGTCGACTGCGCGGGTTCCGGCGCCGCGGCGGGCGCCTCGGTCGGCCTGCCGGTAGACTCGGAGGTCCTGGGCCTCCTGGTCCGGCTGGGCCGCGAGCCGCTCGCCGAGCTCGCCCTCCGGCCGCCGGCCCGCGCGGTGCTGCGCCGGACCGAACGGCTGTGCGCCGAGGTGCGACGCCGCTTCCTGGGCCGGGAGCTGCGCAGCTACGACGTGATCCAGAGCATGCGCCCCGTCCTCGACCCGACCTGAGCCGGACGCCGGGGCGAGCAGGGGAGCGCGGCCGACAGCCAGCGACGAGAGACGACCGAACCGATGCAGAGCTTCCAGCAGCTGATCCTCCACCTGTCCGAGTTCTGGGCCGGCCAGGGGTGCGTCCTCCAGCAGCCCTACGACCTCGAGGTGGGCGCCGGCACGATGCACCCGGACACCTTCCTGCGCGTGCTCGGCCCCGAGCCCTGGCGCGCCGCCTACGTCCAGCCCTCGAGGCGCCCGGCCGACGGCCGCTACGGCGAGAACCCGTTCCGCCTGGGCAAGCACTACCAGCTCCAGGTGGTGCTCAAGCCCTCGCCGGACGACGTCCAGGCAGCTCTACGTCCGAAGCCTGGAGGCGATGGGCCTCGATCTCGCGGTCCACGACCTGCGCTTCGAAGAGGACAACTGGGAGTCGCCGACCCTCGGGGCGGCGGGCGTCGGCTGGCAGGTGATGCTCGACGGCATGGAGATCACCCAGTTCACCTACTTCCAGCAGGCGGGCGGCCTCGAGCTCTCGCCGATCAGCGCCGAGATCACCTACGGCCTCGAGCGGATCACGATGTTCCTCGGTCTCTCGCGGAGCGTCTACGACATCGCCTGGGTGGCCGGGGGGCCGACCTACGGCCAGGTGCGGCACCAGGACGAGGTCGAGCTCTCGCGCTACGACTTCGAGGTCGCCGACGTCGAGTTCCACAAGGCGCAGTTCGAAGGCTACGAGCGGGAGGCG
This sequence comes from uncultured Acidobacteriota bacterium, assembly GCA_963837945.1. Classification (GTDB taxonomy): domain Bacteria; phylum Acidobacteriota; class Thermoanaerobaculia; order Multivoradales; family DATKCC01; genus CAVUBL01. Next base: position 154,550 of record CAWIQD010000003.1, on the reverse strand, counting down.
CGCCGCTGCCTCGAGGCGGAGCTGGTGCTACCGGCCTACGAGTGCGCCCTCAAGTGCTCCCACCTGTTCAACGTCCTCGACGCCCGGGGCGCGGTCTCGGTGACCGAGCGGGTCGCCCTGATCAAGCGGGTCCGCGACCTGGCGGTGGCCTGCGCGCGAGAGTACCTGGCGAGCCGCGAGCGGCTGGGCTTCCCGCTGCTGGGCGGTGCCGGCGGCACCCGGAAGGGGGGCACGAGCGGCGGCGGCGAGCCGGCCGCGGTCGCAGGCTCCGCGGGGGAGGCCCGGTGAGCGGCGAGTACCTGCTCGAAGTGCGGAGCGAGGAGATCCCCGCCCGCATGCTCGAGCCCGCCGTGCGCCACCTGGCGACGCGGGTGTTCGAGGACCTGATGGGCCGGGGCCTGGGCCCGCGGGAGGTGGAGAGCGCCTTCACCCCGCGCCGCCTGGTGCTGGTCCTCGAGGGGCTGCCGGCGGGGGAGCCGGACCGCGAGGAGCAGATGGTGGGCCCGCCGGCGCGAGTGGCCTGGGACGCCGAAGGAAGGCCGACCAAGGCGCTCGAGGGGTTCGCCCGTCGCCTGGGCCTCGAGCCGGCGGAGCTCGAGCGGATCGAGACCGACAAGGGCGAGTACGTGGCGGCCCGCCAGAAGGTCCGTGGGCGGACCACGGCCGAGGTCCTGGCGGAGCTCGTGCCCCGGGTGCTGGTCGAGATCCCGTGGCCCAAGACGATGCTCTGGGGAGAGGGCAACGGCCCCTGGGTGCGGCCGGTCCACGGGCTCGTCTCGCTGCTCGACGGCGAGCTCGTGCCCTTCGAGCTCTTCGGGGTGGCGGCCGGGGCGCGGACCCGTGGCCATCCGGTCCTCTCGCCCGAGGAGATCCAGGTCGCCGGGGTGGCGGACTACCGGCGGCGCCTGGGCGAGCTCGGCCTGGTGATCGATCCGGGGGAGCGCTCCCGCCGGCTCGCGGACGCCATGCGCGAGCGGGCCCGGGCGGCCGGCGGCACCCTGGTCGAGGACCCGGACCTCCTCGCCAAGCTGGCGGCGATGTGCGAGATGCCCGGCGTCCTCGAAGGACGCTTCGACGCGGACTTCCTGGCCCTCCCGCGCGAGGTCCTGGCGACCAGCTTGAAGGACCACCAGAGCGCTTTCACCGTTGAGGGCACCGTCGAGCGCGCCGGAGGCGATGGCCTGCTGCCCGCGTTCCTGACTGTCATGGACCGCAACGACGACCCGGCGGGGAGGGTGCGCTCGGGCAACGAGTGGGTGGTGGCGGCGCGTCTCGCCGACGCCCGGTTCTTCTACGCCGAGGACCGCAAGCGTCCGCTCGCCGAGCGCTTCGCCGGGCTCGAGCACCTGGCCTTCCACGCCCGCCTGGGGAGCTACGCCGAGAAGGCGGCGCGTCTCGAGCGGCTGGCGGGAGCGATCTGCGAGGAGCTCGGCTGGGCCGAAGAGCGACCGGTCGCCGAGCGTGCGGCCCACCTGCTCAAGATCGACCTGATCACCGAGGTGGTCAAGGAATTCACCTCCCTCCAAGGGGTGATGGGCGGCATCTACGCCCGCGAGGACGGCGAGCCCGAGGCGGTCTGGCAGGCGGTCTACGACCAGTACCTGCCCGCCTCGACCGACGACCCCCTGCCGCGCGGACGGGCCGGAGCGGTGGTCAGCCTCGCCGACCGCCTGGACACGATCGCCGGCATGTTCGGCCTCGGCCTGGTGCCCACCGGCAGCCGCGATCCCTTCGGCCTGCGGCGCGCCGCCCAGGGAGCGGTGCGGATTTGCCTCGAGCGTGGGCTCTCGCTCGATCTCCTGGGCCTGAGCCGGAAAGCCGTGGAGTCTCATGGAAAGGCGCTGGATCGGACCGCGGACGAGATCCTCGGGGACCTGCGGCCCTTCTTCGAGGACCGGGTCCGGCACCTCCTGGGCCTCCACGGCTACGCCTACGACGAGATCGAGGCGGGGCTCGGCGCGGGCGAGGGAATCCGCCGGCTGCCCGACCTCCAGGCCCGGATCGCCGCACTTCACGCCGCCCGCGACGAGCCCGGGTTCCTCGAAGTGGTGCTCGCCGCGAAGCGGATCGAGAACATCCTCAAGGCGGTACCGGAGGATGAGCGGCGCGCGCTCCGGCAGCCCGACGAGGCCGAGATCGAGACGACCTGGCAGAGCGCCGAGGCGGCGCTCTTTCGAGCCAGCGAAGAGCTCCACCGCGAGGTTCGCGACGCCTTCGCCTGCGGGCGGTACGAGGAACCTCTCCGGGCGACGGCGAAGCTGGCCGCGGTCCTGGAGCGCTTCTTCGTCGAGGTCATGGTGATGGACGACGACCTCGAGGTCCGGAAGCGGCGTCTCGGCCTGCTGGCATACATCGAGCAAGTCCTCTCGGGCATCGCCCGCTTGACCGAAGTCGTCGTCGACCGGGAAGAACACCGCCGCAAGCACGGCACGTGAGGTAGGTCCAACTTCGGAGGAGGGGAGTCCGATGGCAACGTACGTCTACGCCTTCGGCGGCGGCAACGCCGACGGCGACGCCGCACAGAAACCGCTGCTCGGGGGCAAGGGCGCCGGCCTCGCCGAGATGGCCCGGCTGGGGATCCCGGTGCCCCCCGGGTTCACCATCACCACCGAGGTCTGCGCCCACTTCCAGGACAACGACAAGAGCTACCCCGAGGATCTCGAGCCGGAGGTCGAGGCCGCGCTACGGCTGGTCGAGGAGCTCCAGGAGCAGACCTTCGGCGACCCGACTCGGCCGCTTCTCGTCTCGGTGCGCTCCGGGGCCGCGATCTCGATGCCCGGGATGATGGACACGGTCCTCAACCTCGGCCTGAACCGCGAGATCGTCGCCGCGCGGATCGCCGCCGGCGAGGACGCGCGGTTCCTCTACGACGCCTACCGGCGGCTGCTCACCATGTACGGCGACGTGGTGCTCGGCGTCGCCCACCGGGAGTTCGAGGAGGCGCTCGAGGTCGCCCGCGCCGGAGAGGGGGTGGACACCGACCCGGGAGCTCTCCGCCGAGGCCCTGGCCCGGGTGGTCGACCAGTACGAGGCGCTGATCGAGCGCGAGACCGGAGCGCCGTTCCCGCAGGACCCTCAGGAGCAGCTCTGGGGCGGCATCCGCGCGGTCTTCGAGAGCTGGGACAACAAGCGCGCCCGCGAGTACCGCCGCCTGAACCACCTGCCCGACACCATGGGCACCGCGGTCAACGTGCAGGCCATGGTGTTCGGCAACCGGGGGCCGGACTGCGCGACCGGCGTCGCCTTCACGCGCAACCCGGCCACCGGCGAGGCCGCCCTCTATGGCGAGTACCTGGTCAACGCCCAGGGCGAGGACGTGGTCGCCGGCACCCGCACGCCGCGCTCGATCCGGGGCGCCGGCGACGACCCCGGGATGCAGGCCGACTTCCCGCAGCGCCTACGAGCAGCTCCTCGAGGTGGCGCGGACCCTCGAGACGCACTACCGCGACATGCAAGACCTGGAGTTCACCATCGAGACCGACACCCTCTACATGCTCCAGACCCGGACCGGCAAGCGCACCGGCCCGGCGGCGGTGCGGATCGCGGTCGACATGGTCGAAGAGGGGCTGATCGACGCGCGCGAAGGGCTCTCGCGGGTCGAGCCGCGGCACCTGGTCCAGCTCCTGGCGCCCGAGTTCGACGAGGGCGAGCGCCGCCGGGCCGTGGCCGTCGGCCGCCACCTCGCCCGCGGGCTGCCGGCGGGCCCGGGAGCCGCCTCGGGCCGCATCGCCCTCGACGCCGACCGGGCCGCCGAGATGGCCCAGACCGGCCCGGTGCTGCTGGTCCGCGAGGAGACCTCGCCGGAGGACATCGTCGGGATGCACGCCTCGGTGGGGATCCTCACCTCGCGCGGCGGCATGACCTCGCACGCCGCGGTGGTCGCCCGCGGGCTCGGCAAGCCGTGCATCGTGGGTGCCGGCGAGATCTCGGTCGACGAGCGGACCCGCGAGGTGCGGGTGGGGGAGACGGTGCTCCGCGAGGGCGACGAGCTGTCGATCGACGGCACGACGGGCGAGGTGATCGCCGGGGCGCTCGCGACCCGCGAGTCGCAGGTCCTGCGCCACCTGCTCGCCGGCGGCGAGGCCAGCCCGGCGGCCCAGGCGTTCCTCCGGGTGCTCGAGTGGTCCGACGCCGAGCGCCGGCTCCGGGTGCGCGCCAACGCCGACACCCCGGAGGACGCGCGCGCGGCCCGCGCCTTCGGCGCCGAGGGGATCGGTCTGTGCCGCACCGAGCACATGTTCTTCGACGAAGACCGCATCTCGCTCGTGCGCCAGATGATCCTCGCCGCGGGGCCCGACGAGCGCCGGCAGGCCCTGGCGCGCCTCCTGCCCCTCCAGCAGGCGGACTTCGAGGGCATCTTCGAGGCGATGGACGGGCTGCCGGTGACCGTGCGCCTGCTCGACCCGCCGCTCCACGAGTTCTTGCCCAAGGGGGACAAGGCGCTGGCGGAGCTGGCGCGCGACATGGGGGTCGAGCCGTCGCGAGTGGCGGAGAAGGCCGCGGCGCTCGCCGAGGTCAACCCGATGCTCGGCCACCGCGGGTGCAGACTCGGTCTGACCGCGCCGGACATCTACCGCATGCAGGTCGAGGCGATCGTCCGTGCGGCCTGCGGCCGGGCGCGGGCCGGCGGCAAGGTCCTGCCCGAGATCATGGTGCCGCTGGTCGGCGGCGAGGAGGAGATCGCCCGGCTGCGCTCCCAGATCGAGGAGACCGCCGCCCGGGTCCAGCGCGAGGAGGGCATCGAGCTCGAGCTCCTGATCGGCACCATGATCGAGGTCCCCCGCGCCGCCCTGGTCGCCGGCCGGGTGGCCCGCCACGCCGACTTCTTCTCCTTCGGCACCAACGACCTGACCCAGATGACCTACGGCTTCTCCCGGGACGACGTCGGCCGCTTCCTGCCGCGCTATCTCGAAGACGGCATCCTGCCGTTCGACCCCTTCGCCCGCCTCGACCCGGACGGCGTCGGCCGCCTGGTGCGCCTGGCCTGCGAGGAGGGGCGCGCGGCACGGCCGGACCTGCATCTCGGGATCTGCGGCGAGCACGGCGGCGAGCCGGCCTCGGTCGCCTTCTTCGACGAGGTCGGCCTCGACTACGTCTCCTGCTCGCCGTACCGCGTGCCGATCGCCCGCCTGGCGGCGGCCCGCTCGCAACTCGGCGCGGGCCCGGGCGGCGAGGATTAGATCGGATCACCCCCCTCAGCCTCGATCCCTCTCCCACCCTCGCGGGGGGCGAGGGACGCCCCCGCCCGGCCGATCGGATCGCCGGTGGAACGGTTGCGATACGCTCGCCCGATGCGGGTGTGCTTCACCAACCTCGGGTGCAAGCTCAACCAGGCCGAGCTCGAGCGGCTGGCGCGCGAGTTCCACCTCGCCGGCCATCGCGTGGTGCCGACTCTGGACGAGGCGGAGCTCCACGTCGTCAACTCGTGCACCGTCACCCACCGCGCGGCTCGCGACTCGCGCAAGGTCGCCCGCCGGGGGAGCCGGCGGATCCCGGGGCTGAAGACAGTCCTCACCGGCTGCTACGCCACCGGCTCGCCGGAGGAGGCGGCCGCCCTGGCCGGGGTCGACCTGGTGGTGCCGAACCGCGACAAGGACCGGTTGCTCGAGCGGGTCCACGCCGCCTTCCCCGAGTGGGCCCGGAAGCCGGCCGCGAGCGGGCCGCCCGTGCCGTTCGCCGGGCTCGCCCTCGGCCACACCCGCGCCCTGGTCAAGATCGAGGACGGCTGCAACGTCGGCTGCGCCTTCTGCATCATCCCCTCGACCCGCGGGCGCCAGCGCAGCCGCCCGCTTTCCGAGGTGGTGGCCGAGGTCCGCTCGACGGCGGCCGCGGGCTTTTGCGAGGTCGTGGTCACCGGGGTCCAGATCTCCCACTACCGGTGGCGGCGGCATGGGCTCGCCGATCTGGTCGCGGCGCTCCTCGCGGAGACCCCGATCCCGCGGCTCCGGTTGAGCTCGATCGCGCCCTGGGCCTTCGACCGGCGCCTCCTCGATCTGTGGCGCGACCGGCGCCTCTGCCGGCACGTCCACATGTCCCTCCAGAGCGGCTCGGACCGGACGCTGGCGAGGATGCGCCGGCCCTACGACTCCCGGACCTACGCCGAGCGGGTGGCCGAGCTGCGGGCCGCCGTCCCCGGGGTCGCCGTGACCACCGACGTGATCGTCGGCTTCCCGGGCGAGACGGCGGCCGAGTTCGAGGAGAGCCGCGGCTTCGTCGCCCGCACCGGGTTCGCCCGCACCCACGTCTTTCCCTTCTCGCCGCGCCCCGGGACCGAGGCCGCGGAGCTGCCCGGCCGGGTCGGCGCCGAGGAGATCAAGCGCCGGACGGCGGCGATGCTCGAGACCGCGGCGGCCGCCGAGCGACGCTTCCTGGCGAGCCACCGGGGGGCGAGGGTCTCGGTCCTCTGGGAGGGGAGACGCGGCGATCGGTGGCACGGCCTCACCGACAACTACCTGCGGGTGGCGGCGGCCGCCCCGCCCGGCGTCGACCTCGCCAACGCCGTCACGGAGGCGCGCGTGGTGGGGCTCGCCGAGACCGGCGTCCTCGCCGAGCTGACCGCCTCGGCGGACGGCTCTCCGTGAGCCGCCGCCCGCCGCCGAGCCCGGGCTGGCTGGCGCTGGCCTCGCTGGCGGTGATCGCGGTGCTGGTCGTGACCCTGCGGCCGGACGACTTCCCGGGCTTTTCGACCGGGACCAACCTGCACCCGTTGGAGCACCACCGGCGCGCCCTCATGGCGCTCTTCCAGCCGGGTGCCAACCGCCCGGTCATCCTGCACTACCTGCTCACCGACGTCGTGGGCAACGTGCTCCTCTTCCTCCCCGTCGGCCTCACGGTCGCCGGAGCTCTCGGCCGGCGGTCTCCGGCCCTGCGCCTCGTTGCGGCCGTGCTGTTCGGCGCCGTCTTGTCGGCGGGGATCGAGACCTTGCAGCTGGTCATCCCCGGCCGCGCCACCGACGTCGACGACGTGATCTTCAACGCCCTCGGAGCGCTGCTCGGGGCGGTGGCGATGGTGCTCGCGGCCCGCCGCCGGCGGCGGGTCCGCCGCGCCACCCGATGACCCGGCGCCAGGCGTTCCTGCCGCCGACCGTCCTCGCCTTGGGGCTGGTGAGCTTTCTCACCGACCTGTCGAGCGAGATGATCTACCCGCTGCTCCCGGTCTTCCTGACCGCGACCCTGGGCGCCGGCGCGGTCGCCCTCGGAGCCGTCGAAGGCGCCGCCGAGTCGACCGCCGCCCTGCTCAAGCTGGCGAGCGGCTGGTGGTCCGACCGCGCCCGGCGCCGCAAACCCCTGGTGGTGGCCGGGTACACCCTGGCCTCGGCGGTCCGCCCGCTGGTGGCGCTCGCCTCCTCCGTTCCCCAGGTGCTGGCGGTCCGAGTCGCCGACCGGGTGGGCAAGGGGCTTCGTTCCTCGCCGCGCGACGCCCTGATCGCGGAGGCGGTCGACCCCCAAGTCCGCGGCCGGGCCTTCGGCTTCCACCGCGCCGCCGACCACACGGGAGCCCTCGCCGGTCCGCTGATCGCCTTCGCGTTGTTGCGCGGCGCCGGCCTCGGCCTCCGGACGGTCTTCCTGCTTGCCGCGGTGCCGGGGGCCTTGGCGGTGGCGGCGGTCGCGTTCGGGGTGCGGGAGACGGCGGGCAAGCCCGCCGACCGTCCACCGGAGCCTGCGGCGCGGCCGGGCTCGGCCGCCAGGCTGCGGCTGGGAGGCGGCCTCGGCGGCCGGTTCTGGGCCTTCCTCGCGATCCTCTTCGTCTTCACGCTCGGGAACTCGACCGACGCGTTCCTCCTCCTGCGCGCCGTCGACCTCGGCGTGACGCCGGCGCTGCTGCCGATCCTCTGGGCGCTGCACCACCTGGTGAAGGCGACGGTCAGCACGCCGGCGGGCATGCTCTCCGACCGGTTCGGGCGGCGGGGGCCGATCGCCGCCGGCTGGGCGCTCTACGCCCTGGTCTACCTCGGCTTCGCCTTCGCCTCGACCGGCTGGCAGGTCTGGCTGCTGTTCGCGGTCTACGGGCTCTTCTTCGCCTTGACGGAGGGGGTGGAACGGGCGCTGGTGGCCGACCTGGGCGGCGTGGAGGGCCGCGGGGCGGCGTTCGGCTGGTACTACCTGGCGCTCGGGGTGGGGGCGCTGCCGGCCTCGTTGCTGTTCGGGATGATCTGGCAGCGGTGGGGGGCGCTGGCGGCGTTCGGGACGGGGGCGACGCTGGCGCTGGTGGCGGCGGTGGGGTTGTTCGTCGTGGTGGGGCCGGGCCGGGTGGTCCGGCCGGGCCGGGCGGGGGGCGCCCGGCCTGGGGAGCGGCGCGACTGACCCGGACGGTGGGGCGCAGGAGTCGCGCCTCGGCACGGCCCGCGCTTTGGCGGGCTCGGACTCCGAAGGGTCGTCGGGCGCGCGGTCCGTGACGTCCCCTGGCCGGGCGCCCCCCACCCGGCCCTCCGCGGTCGGACTCCCAGGCGGCCGCACCAACGCCTGATGGGTGGGGGAAGGGAATTGGCGGGGCCACCCCTCCGAACCCATGAAGCGGCCGAGCTCTGCCTCGGCCGGGCGAACGGTACGGAGGGGCACCGAGCGCCTGAACGAAGTCGACCGCTGGCGCCCGGGCGCTTCCCGGTCCCCGGGCCGAGCTCTGCCTCGGCCGGGCGAACGGTACGGAGGGCACCGAGCGCCTGAACGGAGTCGACCGCCGGCGCCCAGACGCTTCCCGGTCCCCAGGCCGAGCTCTGCCTCGGCCGGGCGAACGGTACGGAGGGCACCGCGCGCCTGAACGAAGTCGACCGCCGGTGCCGGCGGCGGTCGCTTTCCTTTCCCTCCCGGGCGCGAGAGAATCGCCGGCGGGGACTCTCGGGAGACCTGGCTTGGATCGGAAGATCGGAATCTACGTCGACGTCGAGAACATCACCATGAACGGCGGGCGGGGGATGCAGTACGACGTCCTGCGCGAGTTCGCCTGTCGGGGGGGCGGGGACCCGGTGCGGATGAACGCCTACGTGCGCTTCGACCAGGAGCGCGCGAAATCCGGTGACCCGACCTACGAGCGGGTGCTCGAGTTCCACTCGCGCCTGCGAGACAGCGGCTTCAAGGTGCTCGAGAAGCCGATCCGCTGGTTCCGGGACGCCGCGGGGGAGCGCTACGGCAAGGCCAACGCCGACCTCGACATGGCGGTCGACATGCTGCTCCAGTTCGAGCGGCTCGACCGGGTGCTCCTGGTCTCGGGCGACGGCGACTTCGTGAAGGTCGTCGAGGCGCTCCAGAACCGGGGTCTGCGCCTCGAGGTGGTCGGCTTCGACAACGTCTCGCTCCACCTCCAGAACCAGGCGGACCTCTACCTCTCCGGCTATCTCGTGCCCAACCTGCTGCCGATCGCGCCGCGCAACGGCGACGAACGCAAGCCGTGGGGCGAGGAGGGGTCGCGGGTGCGCGGCACCTGCCACTGGTTCGACCAGGTGAAAGGGTACGGCTTCGTCCGGTTCCTGGCAGAGATCAGCGATCGCCTGTGGACCCTGGACTCGCGCCTCCCCGAGTCGCCCTATCGCACCGCCTTCGTCCACGCCAGCTCCCTCGAGCGCGAAGGGCTGGAGCGCGAGCTGCCGAACCGGGAGCTGGTGCTCGAGTTCTCCCTCCACGCCGGCGACCGCGGCATGGTCGCGGACGACGTCACCGTGATCAACGAGTTCTGATGCGCGAGCTCGTCCTCAGACGCCGGGTGGAGTTCGCCGACACCGACATGGCGGGGATCGTCCACTTCGCCCGGTTCTTCGTCTTCATGGAGACCGCGGAGCACCGCTTCCGCGAGGAGCTTGGCTTTCCGGTGGCGGAGGACCGGACCGAAGACGGCGCGCCGGTCACCTGGCCGCGGGTCTCGGCGAGCTGCGACTACCGGTCTCCGGCCCGCTTCGGCGACGAGCTCGAGATCGGCGTGCGGGTGGTGGAGCAGGGGCGCAGCTCCTTGACCTTCGCCTTCACCTTCGCGACCGGCGGCCGGACCCTCGCCGAGGGGCGCGTGACCTCGGTCCGCTGCCGGCTGGAGCCCACGCTGCGGGCGGTCGCGATCCCGATCCGGCTGGCCGCGGCGATCGAGGTGCTGCCCGAAGCCCCGGGGCCGCCGGGCCGGTAGACTGCCGCCATCATGTCCGCAGCCGCCGCGCCGGTCACCGCCTACCTGGTGGACGCGAGCCCGTACATCTTCCGGGCCTACTTCTCTCTTCCGGACTCGATCACCGACCCGCGCGGGCGCCCGGTCCACGCGGTCTACGGCTTCGCCTCGTTCCTCGTCAAGCTGGTCGAGGACGAGGCGCCGACGCACCTCGCCCTGGCCTTCGACCGGAGCCTGACGTCGAGCTTCCGCAACGAGATGCACGCGGCCTACAAGGCCACCCGCGAGCTGCCGCCGCCCGAGCTCGAGGCCCAGCTCGACGACTGCTACGAGCTCGCGCAGGCGTTCGGCGCCGCGACCTTCATCGACGACCGGTACGAGGCCGACGACCTGATCGCGGCTCTCGTCGCCCGCCTGGTGCCCGCCGGCCACGGAGCGGTCGTCGTCACCTCGGACAAGGACCTGGCGCAGCTCGTCGGCGACCGGGTGAGCCTGCTCGACTTCGCCCGGGGCGAGCGCTACGGCCCGGCGGAGGTCGAGGCCAAGTTCGGCGTCCGGCCGGAGCAGATCCCCGACTTCCTCGGCCTGGCGGGCGACAGCGTCGACAACATCCCGGGCGTCGCGGGTGTGGGCAAGAAGAGCGCCGCGGCGCTGCTCCTTGCCCTGAGCGACCTGGAGGGCATCTACGCCCACCTCGACCAGGTGCCCGATCTGCCGATCCGGGGCGCCCGCTCGCTGGCGGCCAAGCTCGAGCAGGGGAGGGAGGCCGCCTTCCTGTCGAAGCGGCTGGCGACCCTGGCGAGCGAAGCGCCGGCGGCGGCGGAGCTCGACGACCTCGCCTACCGGGGGGCCGAACCGGACCTCGTCGACCCCCTCTTCGAGCGCCTCGGCTTCGAGCGGATCCGGGATCGGATTCCGCGCTGGCGCTGACCCCCGAGCCGGGATCGGCCTCCGGGCCCCGATCCCGGCGCGCTACTCCGCGGGTGCCGGCTCGGTGGCGGCCGGGCTCTCTGCGGGGTCCTCGGGTTCGGCGTCGGCGCCCCGCTCGGTCACCAGGCTCATCCGGTAGCAGAGCCAGGCGAGCAGGAGGCCGGCGTAGCCGTCCACCGCGTAGTGCCAGCCGGTGAGGATGGAGGCGATCAGGGTCAGCAGCGTCCCCACCGCGAAGGGAACGAAGAAGAGGCGGGCCCGCCGGCGCGTCCACAAGGCGAACAACCAGTGGGCCCCCACGTGGAGACTCGGCATGGCCGCCACGCCGAGCGTGGGATTGAACCGGCGCAGCCCTGCCGTCCGCCCGGCGACGATTCGCTGGTAGTTCTCCCAGAGACCGATCTGGGCCGCGCGCGCCCGCGGCATCTCGGCGATCAGGTCGTGCCAGACCTGGGGGAAGGCGTAGATCGGCCCGAGCGCCGGCACGGCGACGTAGAACCACGCCCCCAGGGTCCAGAGGAAGACGCAGGAAGCCATGAACCGCCGGCGCACGAGCTCGCCCGGCAGGGCGGAGAAGAAGGCCATGGTGTAGAAGACCGTGGTCACCCACAGGCCGTACCAGCGGTCGAGCGGGTGGAGGAGCGGCGAGCCCCGAAACGCCTGGCTGACGAAGATCGAGGGCGAGATGCCGAAATGGAGGGTGACGTCGAGCTTCCAGAGCTGCTGATCCCAGAGGTGGTCGTTGATCAGCGGCACCGAGATCTTCACCCAGAAGTAGGTGTAGGTCATCAACATCGCGGCGATCCACAGGCGGACCCAGAGGGTCACCCAGGGCACCGAGGCGATCCGGCGCAGGTAGGCGACGAGCGGCCGGCGCGTCACCAGGCGGTAGACGAGCTGGAGCGCCACGCCGCCGAGCAGGGCCCGGGGCAGCAGCGGAACCATCGGGTAGAGCGTGTACTCGACGGTGCGCCAGTCGATCCGGAGCCCACGGGAGCGCAGGAAGAGGACCGAGGCGGCGAGCGTCGCGGCGGTGAAGAGCTCGAAGGGATAGAGGACCCAGAGCTTGCCGTTCCACCGGCCGCCGGCCTCGTCCGCGGCGTGCTCCGCCGGCGCCTCCGGGGCGGCGCCTGTCTTCGGGCGGAAGGGGCGGAAGAGACGGCTCATGGTGGGTCCGGGCGTTGCCGGACGGGGTCGGTTGGCCGGAGCCCGGAGATTATCTCGCACGGGCGGAGCGAAGCGGGCGGCGCTGCGCTGCCGGGGTATGCTCCGGAGGGATGGCCGATCCCCTCAACCTGGAGATCGCCCGCCGCTTCGAGGAGCTGGGCCGGCTGCTCGAGGAGCAGGGCGCCAACTACTTCCGGGTGCGCGCCTACCAGCGTGCCGCGGATACCCTGCGCCACCTCGACCGGCCGGTGGCGGAGGTCCTCGAGGAGGAGGGGATCGAGGGCCTGGAGCGGCTGCCGACGATCGGCGAGCAGCTGGCGCGGGCGATCCGGCTGGTGGTCCGTACCGGCCGCTTGCCGATGCTCGACCGCCTGCGGGGCGAGTCCGATCCGGAGGCCCTGCTCGCCTCGGTGCCGGGCATCGGGCCGGTGCTCGCCGAACGCCTCCACCACGAGCTCGACGTCGACAGCCTGGAGGGGCTGGAGGCCGCGGCCCACGCCGGCCGGCTGCGCGGCCTGCCCGGCTTCGGCCCCAAGCGGATCGCCGGCATCGTCGACACCCTGGCGAGCCGCCTCGGACGCACCCGGCGCGCGCCGGCGGAGCCACCGCCCGAGCGCGCCGAGCCACCGGTCGCGGAGCTCCTCGACGTCGACCGCGAGTACCGCCGGAGGGCGGCGGACGGCGAGCTCCGGACGATCGCGCCGCGCCGCTTCAACCCGCATCGCGAGGCCTGGCTGCCGATCCTCCACACCGCGCGCGGCGAGCGGCACTACACGGCGCTCTACTCGAACACCGGCCGCGCCCATCGCCTGGGGCGGCAGCGCGACTGGGTGGTGCTCTACTTCACCGGCGAGCGGGGGGAGGAGGGCCAGCACACGGTGGTGACCGGGCGCGAGCCCGGCCCGCTCCAGGGCCGGCGCGTGGTCCGCGGCCGCGAGGTCGAGTGCCTGGAGCACTACCGGCGGCGGCCGGGCGGAGGCGGGTCGCCGGCGCCGGGATCGGCGCCCGACCCGGCGGCGGGCGGCGAAGAGCGCGGGCGACTCAGGTCGAGCCGGCGGTAGCCCCGGTTCCAGTAGAGCAGCGGCGGGGCGTCCGGCTCGGGCACGTGGGCCGCCTGGACCTCGCCGACGTAGAGGGTGTTGGTCTCGGCGGCGTAGCGGCCGTAGATCGTGCAGTCCATCCAGGCCAGCGAGCTCCCGAGGACCGGCGCGCCCGTCTTCGCCGGCTGCCAGTCGCCGACCGCGAAGCGATCCTCGTCCTTGACCCAGGCGAAGCGGTTCGAGAGCTCCACCTGGTCCTGGCGCAGGATGTTGACCGAGAACACGGCGCCGTCGCGCTCGAACAGCCGATAGGCGCGGTGGCGGTGATCGATGATCACCATGATCAGGGGCGGCTGCGGCGAGATCGAGGCGAAGGCCGAGACGGTGAGGCCGTGGACCTCGTCGCCGGCGCGCACCGCCACGATCGTCACGCCGGCGGGGAAGTGGCGCAGGACGGTCCGGAACTCCTCCGACGAGATCGCCACCCTCAGCCTCCCGTCTCGCCGGCCGCCAGGCGGATGCCGGCGTCCGACTCCTCGTCGATGGCGATCGAGGTGGCGCCCTGGAGCCAGCCGAGCAGGGCCGCGCCCGCGAGGTCCCGGCGCCAGCCGGACAGGACCGGAAGCGGCGGCTCCGCGGACCGGTCTCCCTCGACCCACCAGCGCACCAGGGCCTCGACCTCGTCGCGGTTGGCGACGAAGCGCGGCGCGATGCCGGCCTCCTTGGAGCGGGCGGTCACCAGCCCGGCGAGGAGCACGCCCCAGCTGCGCGCTCGGTCGGGCAGGGAGCGGGCCCGCCCTTCGGCCGGTGGCTCGAGGCGCGATCCTTCGCGCAGCGCCTGGAGGATCTCTCGTCCGTGGTGGTGGACGGTGCCGCCCTTGACGCCGCGGATCGCCTCGAGCGCCCGCTCGTCGGAGGGCGAGCGCCGCGCGACCTCGATCATCGAGCGGTCCTGGAGGATCCAGGAGGGCGGACGGTTCTCCTCGAGAGCCAGGCGCTCGCGCCAGGCGGCCAGGGCCCGCAGCGACCCCAGCGCCCGGCCGTGGAGCCGGTTCCAGCCCTTGACCCGGCGGTACATCTCCTCAGGAGGCGTGCGCGTGGCCGCGGTGGCGGCCAGCCGCACGCTCTCCTCCTCGACCCAGGCCAGGCGGCCCGCCTCCTCGAGCCGGCGACGCAGCTCGGGCCAGGCGGCCGAGAGGTAGCGCACGTCGTCGAGGGCGTAGCGCAGCTGCTCGTCGGAGAGCGGCCGCCGGCACCAGTCGGTGAACTGCGCCCCCTTGTCGAGCTCCACCCCGAGCAGAGACGAGACCAGGCCGGCGTAGCCGATCTGGTCGCCCAGACCGAGGAACGCGGCGGCGATCTGCGAGTCGTAGACGTTTTGCCCGGCGAGGCCGAAGCGCTGAGCGAGCAGCGCCAAGTCCGCCTGGGCGGCGTGGAAGATCGTCTCGACGGCGGGATCGGCGACCGCCTCGAGCAGCGGGCGGGGATCGGCGGCCAGGGGATCGATCGCCGCCAGCTCCGGCGCCGCGGGGTCACCCCAGGCGACCTGCACCAGGCAGAGCTCGGGGACGTAGCGGCTCTCGGAGACGAACTCGAGGTCGAGGCAGAAGGCGCCGGCGCGGCGCACGGCCTCGGCGACCTCGCGGGCTCGCTCGCTGTCGGTGATCGGCGTCAACTCGCGACCCCTCCACGACCCCTCGATCCCCGTCCGCCCACGAAAGCCGTCGCTACTCCCTCTCCAGGTAGGTGTACCCCGCCAACCCCTTCTCGTACATCTCGAGCAGGTGGCGGGACTCCTCGAGCGTCATGCGCCGGGCGCGCACGGCCTCCTCGGTCGCGCGCCGGACCCGGGCGAGCAGGTCGCGGCGGCTGAAGTCGACGTAGCGGAGCACGTCCGTGACCGTGTCCCCGGCCAGCACCTCGTCGATCCGGTAGCCGCCGGGGGTGCCTTCGGGATCGAGCGACACGGTCACGGTGTTGGTGTCCCCGAACAGGTTGTGCAGATCTCCCAGGATCTCCTGGTAGGCGCCGACCAGGAAGGCCCCGAGGTAGTAGGGCTCGCCGGTGAGCTGGTGGAGCTCGAGCACGCCCTTGCCCTCGTAGCGGTCGATGAAGCGGTCGATCTTGCCGTCCGAGTCGCAGGTGATGTCGGCGAGGATGCCGCGCCGCACCGGCTCCTCGTCGAGCCGGTGGATCGGCATCAGGGGGAAGAGCTGGTCGATGGCCCAGAAGTCCGGCAGCGACTGGAAGACCGAGAAGTTGCAGAAGTAGGTGTCGGCGAGCATCGTGACCAGCCCCTCGAGCTCCTCGGGCGGCTCCTCGCTGGTCTCGACCAGGGCGCGGATCTTCCGGCACACGGCCCAGAAGAGCTCCTCGGCCAGCCCCCGGTCCTCGAGCGAGAGGTGACCGAGCTTGAACAGGGTCCGGCTGTCGTCGCGCGCCGCGACCGCGTCGTGGAAGGCCTCGGTCAGGTTCTCCGCCCGGACCTCGCGGTAGGCGTCGAAGAGGTTGACCAGGGCGGGGCTCGCGTCCTCGGGGAGCCGCTCGGGGATGTCCCCGACCGAGAACTCCACCGCGCCCAGGACCTCGACCACCAGGGCGGCGTGGTGCGCGACCGAGGCCCGGCCCGACTCGCTGACCAGGGTAGGGTGAGGGACTTCGCGCTGGTCGCAGATCTGCTGGACGCCGTAGACCACGTCGTTGACGTACTCCTGGAGGGTGTAGTTCATCGACGAGATCTGGTCGCTCTGGGTGCCCTGGTAGTCCACCCCGAGCCCGCCGCCGACGTCGAGGTAGGTGAGCCCCGCGCCCATCCGTGCGAGCTCGACGTAGGTCCAGGCGGCCTCCCGGATCGCCTCCTTGAGCGACCGGATCGAGGAGATCTGGCTGCCCAGGTGGAAGTGGAGGAGCCGGAACCGCTCGAGCAGTCCCTCGGCGCGCAGGAACTCGACCGCGCGCACCATGTCGGTGGCGGAGAGGCCGAACTTCGAGCGGTCGCCGCCGGAGCCCTCCCAGTGGCCGGCACCCCGCGTCGCGAGGCGCGAGCGGACGCCGATCAGCGGCTCGATGCCGGTTCGCCGGCTGACCTCGGTGATGAGCGGCAGCTCGGAGAACTTCTCGACCACCAGGGCGACCCGCCGGCCGAGGCGGGAGGCGAGCAGCGCCGTCTCGACGTACTCCTCGTCCTTGTAGCCGTTGCACACGATCAGAGCGTCGGGATCCTCGACGAAGGCCATCACCGCCAGGAGCTCGGGCTTCGAGCCCGCTTCGAGGCCGAAGTGGTAGGGCCGGCCGTACTCGACCAGCCGCTCGACCAGGTAGCGGTCCTGGTTGACCTTGATCGGGTAGACGCCCCGGTAGTCCCCCTGGTAGTCGTACTCGCGGATCGCGCTGCGGAAGGCTTCGTTGAGCTCCACGACCCGCGCCTCGATGATCTCGGAGAAGCGCAGAAGGAGAGGCGGCGCGATCCCCCGGCGCCGAACCTCGTCGACCAGCTCCTTGAGGTCGATGGAGGCCGTCCCGGGCCCCTTCGGGTGGACCGAGAGGTGGCCGCGAGGGTTGACCGAGAAGTAGTCGTTGCCCCACCCGGCGACGTTGTAGAGCTCCGCCGCGGTGTCGACCGTCCACTCGGCAGCCGCGGGAGCCGCCTCCATCTGCTCTTCCTTGACCGTCATCTCGGCTCGAAATCTCCCGGAACGAGACGCCGGGCGCTCAGGTCGGCCCGAGCGCCCGGCGCGAGGCAGTTTACCACGCGCGTTTCCGGCCGCCCGGGCGCCGCCGGCCGAGGCTTGCAGTCTCGGCGAACAGTTCATTAGAGTGGGGGCACGATGTCGTTCTTCGGGTCCGACCGCAGGTTGCCGGCCCCGCCGCCCCGGCCCCTCCTGGGGGCGGGCTCCTCCGGCGAGCCCGGCCCGGGGGAGGGTCTGGCCCTCCAAGAGCGCAGGAAGCTCAGCCGTCCCCGCCTCTACAAGGTCCTGCTCCACAACGACGACTTCACGACCATGGACTTCGTGGTCGACGTGCTGGTGCGCTACTTCCGCAAGTCGCAGAGCGAGGCGACGCGCATCATGCTCGAGGTACACCAGCGCGGCATGGGCGTCGCCGGGGTGTTCACCTACGAGGTGGCGGAGACCAAGGTCGCGCAGGTGACGGCCGAAGCCCGCCAGCTCGGGATGCCGCTGCGCTGCTCGGTGGACCCGGCATGAAGCTCTCGCCCGAGCTCCAGCTCTCGCTCTCCTCGGCGCTCATGGAGGCCGCCCACCGGGGGCACGAGTACGCCGGTCTCGAGCACCTCCTCTTCTCCCTGCTCGAGGACGTGGTCACCCGCCGCGCGTTGCGCCGGGCCGGGGCCGACGTCGACGGGCTCCGCCGCCGGCTCGAGCGCTTCCTCGAGGAGGAGCTCGACCGGTTGCCCGAGGGCGAGCGGGGCGAGCCCTCGACGACCCTCGCCTTCCAGCGCGTGCTCGCGCGGGCGGTGGCCCAGCGCCAGGGAGCGGGCAAGGAGGAGGTGGCCGGCCCGGACGTCATCGTGTCGATGTACGCCGAGCCCGAGTCGTTCGCCGTCTACTTCCTCGAGGAGGAGGGGGTGACCCGGCTCGACCTGGTGAGCTACCTGGCGCACGGCGTCGCCGAGATCGACCCGGGAGACGACGGCTGGGAGCCCGACCTCGACGACGTGACGAGCCGGACTTCGAGGGCGACGAGGACGAGGAGGAGGACGACGACGAGGCCGAGGCCGGGCGTGACCCGCTCGCGACCTTCACCCAGGACCTGACCGAGCTCGCCCGCCAGGGGGGACTCGACCCGCTGGTGGGCCGCCGCCGGGAGATCGACCGGACGCTCCACATCCTGGCCCGGCGCAAGAAGAACAATCCGATCTTCGTCGGTGACTCGGGCGTCGGCAAGACGGCGCTGGTCGAGGGGCTGGCGCGGCGCATCGCGGCCGGCGAGGTGCCCTCGGCGCTCGAAGGCGCGTCGATCTTCAGCCTGGACCTGGGCTCGGTGGTCGCCGGCACCCGCTACCGGGGCGACTTCGAGAACCGCCTGAAGGCGGTGCTGCGGGCGGTCACGAAGCACGGCCGGGCGATCCTGTTCATCGACGAGATCCACACGCTGGTCGGAGCCGGCGCCGCGGGCAGCGGCACGATGGACGCCTCGAACCTGCTCAAGCCGGCGCTGCGCTCGGGCGCCCTGCGCTGCATCGGCGCGACCACCTGGGAGGAGTACCGGCAGAGCTTCGAGCGGGACCGAGCGCTGTCGCGCCGCTTCCAGAAGGTGGAGGTCAACGAGCCGGGGATCGGCGAGACGGTGCAGATCCTCGAAGGTCTGAAGAGCCAGTACGAGGCCCACCACGGGGTCACCTACACCCGGGCGGCCGTGCGCGCTGCGGCCGAGCTCTCGGCGCGCTTCCTGCGCGACCGGGCGCTGCCCGACAAGGCGATCGACCTGCTCGACGAGGCGGGGGCGTCGGCGAGCCTCGGGGGGCGCAAGCGGGTCGGCGTGCGCCGGGTCGAAGAGGTGCTCGCCGCCATGGCCCAGATCCCGCCGCGCCAGGTGCGCGGCGACGATCGCGAGCGCCTCGGGAGGCTCGAGGCGGAGATCAAGGAGCGGGTCTTCGGCCAGGACGAGGCGGTCGAGACCCTGGTCTCGGCGATCAAGGTCGCCCGCGCCGGGCTGGGCAGCCCGGACCGGCCGGTCGGCAGCTTCCTGCTGACCGGCCCGACCGGCGTCGGCAAGACCGAGGTCGCCCGCCAGCTCGCCGCCACCCTGGGGGTCGCGCTCCTGCGCTTCGACATGAGCGAGTACATGGAGCGCCACAGCGTCTCCCGGCTGGTCGGGGCGCCGCCGGGCTATGTCGGCTTCGACCGCGGCGGCCTGCTCACCGAGGCGGTCGCCAAGAACCCGTACGCCGTGGTGCTCCTCGACGAGATCGAGAAGGCCCATCCCGACGTCTTCAACCTGCTGCTCCAGGTGATGGACCACGGCAGTCTCACCGACACCAACGGCAAGCTGACCGACTTCCGCCAGGCGATCCTGCTCATGACCTCGAACGTCGGGGCCCGCGAGCTCGCCGGCCGGCGGCCCGGGTTCGGAGCGGGCGCCGGGACCGCCCCCGGCGGTGGCGCCGACAAGGAGGCCTTCGACCGCCTCTTCTCCCCGGAGTTCCGCAACCGCCTGGACGCCCGGATCGCATTCCGTCCCCTGGCGCCCGCGACCATGCTCCGGATCGTCGACAAGTTCATGGGCGAGCTCGCCGAGCGGCTCGCCGAGCGCAAGGTCGGCATCGAGGTCACCGCCCGCGCCCGCGAGCTCCTGGCCGAGAAGGGCCACGACCCGGCGTACGGAGCGCGCCCTCTCTCCCGGCTGATCGACACCCGGATCAAGCGCGCCCTGACCGACGAGATCCTCTTCGGGCGGCTCGCCGGCGGCGGCCGGGTGACGGTCGGCGTGAAGGCGGGCGAGATCGACCTCCGGATCGCCGGCCCGCCCGGCCGCCGAGATACTGCTCGCTGAACGCGAACAGGTTGCCGGTGGTCTCGATCGTCCCGGCCGCGGCCGGGGGAGGGCGTTACGGCGTGCCGTCGCCGGCCGCGGGGCCGCGGGCGGACTCCTGGAGCACCTGGTGGGCCGCGCCGGTGGTGATCAGCACGAGCTGGTCGCCGGCCTCGATCCGGGTCGGGCCGCGGGGGATCACCATCTCGTCGGCGCGCAGGATGGCGACCGCCGTCGCCCCCTGGACGGTGCCCACCGAGTCGGCGACGATCGAGCCGGCGAGCCGCGAGCCGGGCTCGACCGCGATCGCCACCAGCATCCCCTCGCCGGCGGTGACCGGGATCGGCTCGCCGAAGCGCAGGAGACTGACCAGCCGCGGCAGGGTCAGCTCGGACGGCTCGAAGCTCTCCCCCTCGAGCATCTGGAGGGCGCGCCGGACGAAGACGCCGCGGTGGGCCGCCGAGTCCTCGCGCGAGGGCACCTGGTGCTCGTAGAGGGTCGGGTACTTCCGGCCCGCGGTCAGGGAGCGCTGGACCACGAAGGCGACGGTGTTGGCCAGCATGGCGGGCACGATCAGGCCGTAGCCGCCGGTCATCTCCGCCACCATGATGAGGGTGGAGATCGGCGTCCGGGCGGCGGCAGCGAACACCGCCGCCATGCCGACCACGATGAACGCCGGCGACGACAGCCCGGCGTGCGGGAAGACGAGCCCAAGCGCGCCGCCGACCGTGGCGCCGAGCACGGCGCCGATGGTGATGGTAGGCGCGAACACGCCGCCCGAGCCGCCCGAGCCGATGGTGAGCGCCATCGCCGGCCCCTTGAGGAGCAGGAGGAGGACCAGCGTCCCGAGCGACAGGCTGCCCGCGAGGGTGAGCTCCACCCAGCCGTAGCCGGTGCCCAGCACGCTCGGCACCCAGACCCCGATCAGGCCGACCATCAGGCCGCCGATCGCCGGCTTGACGTGCGGCGGTCCCGGGAGCCGCCGGAAGAGGTCGCGGACACCGTAGAAGATCGTCGGCAGAAGGGTCCCGAGGACCCCGGCGAGCACGCCCAGCAGGGTGTAGCCGACGAGTTGCAGGGGCGCAAAGGTGAGGCCCTGGGGGATGGTGAAGATCGGCTGCCAGCCGCCGACGAAAAAGCCGCGGACGGCGTAGGCGGTCACCGCGGCGACGACGGTGTAGACCAGCGCCTCGGCTTCGAAGACCATGCCCGAGTAGAGGATCTCGACGCCGAAGATGGCCATGCCGAGAGGCGCCTTGAAGATCGCGGCGAGACCGGCCGACATCGAGGCGAGGAGCAGGATCCGCCGCTCCTGGCCGCGCATCCCGACGGCTCGGGCGACGATGCTGCCCAGCCCGACGGAGATCTGGGCGGTCGGCCCCTCGCGGCCGGCGACGCCTCCGGACCCGATGGTCAGCGCCGAGGCGATGCCCTTGACCAGAGGGATTCGAGCGCGCACCTGCCCGCCCTGGGTGTGGTAGGCGGCGAGGGCGGCGTCGGTGCCGTGACCCTCGGCCTCGGGCGCCCAGCGGAACACGATGAAGCCGGAGAGCAGGCCGCCGAGGGTGGTGGCGACCGGCAGCCACCAGCGCGCGGCGCCGTGAACCGTGGGGACCACCTGGTGGAGGACGCCGGGCTCCGGGGGGGTGAAGTGCCCGATGCCTCCGAGAAGGTAGTGCTGCGCGAAGGAGACGGCCTCGTTGAAGACGACGGCGGAGAGACCTCCTAGGACCCCGACCAGCAGGCAGTAGAGCATCAGCCGGTAGGTCGGGGCGAAGATCGCGTCCTGGGGTTTGTCGGGCTCGGGTCGTTCGGTCATGGTGGGGGAGGGCTCACTTCCTTCGCGGCGGCGCCGCCGGGACCGCCGGCGGGGGGCCGCCGCGCTCAGGTTCGGTGGTAGTCGTCTTCGTAGCGCTCGATGTCGTCCTCGCCGAAGTAGGTTCCCAGCTGGACCTCGACGAAGACGACCGGCTCGTCGGTCGGATTGCGGATGCGGTGGCGCGCGCCCCGCGGGATGAACACGTGGTCCCCGGGGCCCAAGGCGAGCACCCGGTCGTCGACGACGACCTCGGGGCGGCCCCGCACGATCACCCAGTGCTCGGCGCGATGGCGGTGGGATTGATAGGAGAGGCGCTGCTCCGGATCGACCTCGATCACCTTCGACTTGAACGTCTCGGTGTCGCGGAGGATCTCGAAGCGCCCCCACGGGCGGATCTCGAAGACGTGCTCGGCGGCCTCCGGACGGCCGTCGCGCCGGAGGTCGGCGACCAGCTCCTTGACCCGCTGCGACTCGCCCCGGCGGGCCACCAGCAGGGCGTCGGCGGTGTCGACCACGAGCAGGTCGTCGACCCCGACCAGGGCGTAGAGGCGGCCGCGGTGCGGATGGACGAAGTTGCGCGCGGCCTCGATCTCGTAGACGGGAGCGGCCGCCGGCGCCCCGATCCGGGCCACCTCGTCCCACGATCCGACGTCGCTCCAGCCGACGGCGCAGGGAATCGAGACCTGGTCCTCCAGGTGCTCCATCACCCCGTAGTCGAGGCTTTCGGGCTCGATCCCGTCGTAGATCGAGGCGAGGTTCGAGAGGTCGGGAGCCAGCTCCGCGAGGGCGGACCAGAGCTCCGGCATCAGGCGCTCGAAGCACTCGGCCATGACCGAGGCCCGGAACACGAACATGCCGGCGTTCCAGACGAAGCGCCCCGAGCCGACGTAGGCCCGCGCGGTCTCGGCGTCCGGCTTCTCGCGAAATCCCAGGACGCGGCGCGCCTCGAGCGGCGCGCCGCTCGAGGACGACGACTCCTCGGCGGCGGCGACCTCGTCTCCGATCTCGAGGTACCCGTAGCCGGTCTCGGGCCCGGTGGGCCGCACGCCGAGGGTCGCGACGCGCCCTTCGCGGGCGCAGCGGGCCGCGAGCCGTACCGCGCGGTGGAAGAGCGCCTCGTCGGCGACCAGGTGATCGGCGGGGAAGACGCCGACGACCCGCTCGCCCTCGCCCCGCCGGAGCAGCCAGCGGCAGAGCAGGGCGACCGCCGGAGCGGTGTTGCGTGAGGCCGGTTCGTAGAGCGCCGGCCGGGCCTCGATCCCCAGCTCGCGGAGCACCCGCCGGGAGAGGACCTCGGTGTCGGCCGAGCCGACCAACCCCGGCTCGCCCAGCGGCACCAGGCGGCGCAGCGTCCGAGCGAGGAGCGACTCCTCGAAGAGGTCGCAGAACTGCTTCGGCACCGCGGCCCGCGACAGCGGCCACAGGCGGGTGCCGTGGCCGCCCGAGAGGACCACGGGCAGCATGTCGCTCGCTGGCTCCACGACGCTCATCGGGTGGCGCCGAGCTCGACCGCGAGATCGACCTCGCGGTCGTCGCGCCGGACGGTGACGGCGACCCGGTCCCCTTCCTTGTGGCGCTCGAGGATCAGCGTGACGTCGCCGGCCGAGTCCACCGCCTCGCCGTCGACGGCGACCACCAGGTCGCCGAGCTGCACCCGGCCGCGGAGGTCGCGGCGGGTCGCTCGCAGCCCGGCGCTGGCGGCGCCGCTCCCCGGCTCGACGCGCAGGACCAAGGCGCCCTCGAGGCCGAGGTCGCGGACGTAGCGGTCCGGCACCCAGTCGACCCCGAGCGAGGGCCGGACCACGTGGCCGTAGGCGATGAGCTCGGGCACGACCCAGTTGACCGTATCGACGGGGATGGCGAAGCCGATGCCGGCGTAGGAGCCCGAAGGGCTGAAGATGGCGGTGTTGACGCCGATCAGCCGGCCGGCGCTGTCGAGCAGCGGGCCGCCGGAGTTGCCCGGGTTGATCGCCGCGTCGGTCTGGATGACGTCGCGGATCGGCGCCTCGCCCTGGGAGTCGATCTCCCGGCCGAGGGCGCTGATGATGCCGGTGGTGAGGGTCTGGTCGAAGCCGAAGGGGTTGCCGATGGCGAACACCTTCTGGCCGACGGCGAGGTCCTTCGAGCCGCCGATCGGGATCGGGCGGAGGGCCTTCGCCGGCGCCTCGATCCGGAGCACCGCGAGGTCCTTCTCGGGGGCCTGGCCGACCAGCGTGGCGTCCCAGGTCGACTGGTCGGCGAGCGTCACCTGCGCCCGGCTGGCGCCCCGGATGACGTGGTAGTTGGTGACCACGTGGCCGCTCTGGTCCCAGACGAAGCCCGAGCCGGTGCCGCGCGGGATCTCGGTCAGGTCGAGGGTGAAGAAGTCCCGCCGCATCTCCAGGGTCGTGATGTAGACCACCGCCGGCGAGGCGTCGCGGAACAGCCGGATGGTCGCCTTCTCCTCGGGTCCCAGGTCGGGTCGGTCGACCACCGGGCGCGGCCGGGCCGCGGCCTCGGCGCTCCGGTCCGCCGCCGCCGAGCCGGGCGTCGAGTCGAGGCAGCCGAAGAGCAGCAGGCCGAGGAAGGCGGCCAGGAGGGTGCGCCGCAGCGCGGCGGACGGCGGGGCGGAGATTCGGGGGATCATCACGGGATCGGCCTGGACGGGCTGGACCTTCGGGGCTCGAGCCGCGGCGCGGAGGGAGCGCCGGCGAGGCGGCATTGTAACGCCCCGGCCCCGGTCCGCAAGGCGGGGGTCACCCGCCGGCGAGGCGATGGGCCTGGCTCGCGAGGTCGCGATAGGTCGCGGAGAGGAGCGGATTGAGGGAGAGCGCCCGGTCGAGATCGGCGGCCGCGCGCCCGGCCCGGTCCTGCCGCTCGGCGGCGGACGGGGCCAGGCGGGAGGCGAGGAGGCCGAGCGCGCCGCGAACGCCCAACGCCTCCGCCGAGCGCGGGTTGAGCTCCAGGGCCCGGTCACCGGCCGCGATCCCCCGGGTGGCGGCCAGGCGCGCGTCGGCGGCGGCTCCTCCGCGCTCGGCCCACCGCGCCCGGAGGAGGTCGATCCGGGCGCGCTCGAGGAAGTTGTCGGAATCCGCGGGGTCGAGCTGCACCGCCCGGTCGAGCGCCTCGCCGGCGCTCGTCAGGGCCGCCGAGGGGTCCTGGCCGGCGGCGACCTGGTACTGGCCGAGACTGCGCCGGGTCAGCGCCAGATTGTAGAAGCCGTACGGGTAGTCGGGGTTGATCTCGAGCGCCCGGCGGTAGGCTTCTGCGGCGCGATCGAGCGCCGGTCGCGGGTCGGCGGCGCGGCCGAGCTGGTAGTCGCCGAGGGTCAGGTGGGCGTTGCCGAGGTTGTTCCACGACGAGGCCGAGTTGGGGTTGATCGCCAGGGCCCGCTCGAGGGCGCCGATCGCCTTCGAGACCGACTCCGAGGGATCGAGCCCGCGGCTGATCTCGTACTCGGCGCGGCTCTTCCAGAGGGTCCCCAGGTTGCTGAAGGCGGGCGCCAGGCGCGGGTCGAGCGCCAGGGCGCGACGGTAGCTCCGGGCCGCGAGGTCGAGCTCGGGGCGCGGATCGTCGCCGCGGGCGAGGAGGAAGTTGGCGCGCAACAGGCGGGCGTTGCCCAGGCTGTCGTGGGCCAGGCCGCGGCCTGGCGCCAGGTTGATCGCCCGGCCGCCGGCTTCGATCGCGGCGGCGAGCGCCGCCTCCGGATCGAGGCCGCGGCTCATCTGCCAGGTCGCGAGCAGGCGGTGGGCGACCGAAAGGTGCCCGTACGCCGTGATGTCCCGCGGGTCGCGGTCGATGGCCGCCTGGGCGTTCTCGACCGCCCGCGCGAGGTCGGGCCGGGGATCCTCGCCGCGCCGCCCCCGGTGCTCGGCCGCCCGCCAGTAGATCCGAGCCTTCTTGCTGTACGCCTCGGCGAGATCCGGGTCCGCCTCGAGCGCCCGGTCGCAGGAGGCGAGCGCCCGCGCCACCTCGTCGTCCGCGAGGCGGCCGATCCGTACGCCGACCTCCAGCCGCTGCAGGCGGACACCGCACCGGCCGGCGTAGAGCGCCGCGTCGCTGCGCACCGACTCGAGCAGGTCGGCGTAGGCGGCGTCGGCCCGGTCGTAGAGCTCGAGCGCGCCGTCGTAGCGCCCGGCGTCGAGCGCGTCGTTGCCCTGGATCACGTAGACGCTCGCCTCGAGCTGGCGCGCCTCGTAGAGCGTCGAGTCGGCCGCCATCGCCTGTCGGGCGTCGGCCAAGGCCTCCTCGTAGCGCCGCTCGTAGAGGGCGACGAGGCCGGCCAGGTATTGGGCTCCCGGCCCGGGCTCCGGCGCAGCCTCCAGCAGGTAGGAGACCGCGGGCTCGCGGTAGGCGCGCTCGATCTCGCGCAGGAAGGACTCGCGCTCGGCCGAGCCGCTCGCCACCTCCGACTCGGTGACGCTGCGGGTGTAGAGGTAGCCGAGCGCCCGGCCGAGGGCGGCTGCCACCTCCGGCCGCCGGTAGCCGGAGCGCCACGCGCGCTCCAGGTCGAGGCGCGCCTGCTCGTACTCGTGGAGCGCCAGGTGGCCCTGGCCGAGGGCGTAGTGGCCGGGCCCCTCGGCGAGGTCGCCGAGCCGCTTCATCTCCTCCTCGATCGTGGTCATCCGGGCGCGGAGCGCCTGCTTGTGGGCGCTGGTGTCGTGGAGCGGCAGCAGGACCGCGTAGCGCAGTGTCGCCTCCACCTCCTTGACCTCCTGGCCGAAGCGCTGCGCCAGCTCCGCCCGCTCGGCGGCCTGCCAGTGGGAACGGAGGCTGAGCGCCCCGAGAGCGCCGAGGGCGATCAGGCCGCTCGCCGCCACCGCCGCCAGCGCCCGGTTCTTGCGCAGCCGCTTGCCGAGCCGGTAGCCGAGGCTCGGCGAGCGGGCGAGGATCGGCTCGCCGTCGAGGAAACGGCGCAGGTCCTCGGCCAGGGCGCCGGCGGACTCGTAGCGCCGGGCCGGGTCTTTCTCCAGGCACTTGAGGACGATCGTCTCGAGGTCGCTCGGGATCGCCGGATCGAGGCTGCGGGGCGCCGCGGGCTCCTCGTGGGCGATCAGCCGGAGGGTCTCGGGCAGGCTCGCGACCGCGAACGGCGTGCGCCCGGCCAGCAGCTCGTAGAGCACCACACCCAGGCTGTAGATGTCGGTGCGGCGATCGACGGCGCCGCCGCGGACCTGCTCGGGCGAGAGGTAGGCCGGCGTCCCGGTGATCACGTCGCGGCTGGCGGGGTCGTCCTCCTCGAGGTCGGCCGCCAGGCCGAAATCGACGACGAAGGGATGGAGACCGCTCGGTCCGCGCCGGGCGACCAGGACGTTGCCCGGCTTGAGGTCGCGGTGGATCAGCCCGGTGCGGTGGGCGGCGTGGACCGCCTCGGCGACCTCGAGGACGAGCTGGACGACCT
Organism: uncultured Acidobacteriota bacterium; assembly: GCA_963837945.1. Lineage (GTDB taxonomy): Bacteria > Acidobacteriota > Thermoanaerobaculia > Multivoradales > DATKCC01 > CAVUBL01. The sequence continues at coordinate 127,635 of CAWIQD010000003.1, read as the reverse complement.
CCTCGCGCGGCAGGCCCTCGGCCGCCTGGTCGAGCGGCTCGCCGTCGACGTACTGCATGGCGATGTAGGGGCGGCCCGAGACCTCTCCCGCCTCGAAGACCTGGCAGACGTTCGGGTGGTCGACGCGCGCCTGGGCCCGCGCCTCCTGGAGCGAGCGGCGCCCGCCGAGATCGCGGTCCGAGCGCTGGAGGAGCTTGAGCGCGACGTAGCGCGTCAGGCTGGGGTCGAAGGCCTTGTAGACCGAGCCCATGCCGCCGGCCCCCAGGAAGGTCACCACCTCGTAGCGCTCCCAGTCCTCGAGGACTTCGAGGTCCCGAGAGACGAGGCGACTCAGCTCGTCCGGCGCGTCCATGGGGGAGCGATCGGGCCGGATTATCCGCCGGAAACGGCTCCCGGGCAACCGGCGGGCCGGGCCGGCGGGTGGTGGGGGGGCTGGCTTACGCCGGTCCCTCGAGGTGCTCGGCGAACAGGCGGCAGGCGTCGGTGACCGTGAAGATGCCGAGAAGCTGGCCGTGAATCGCCACCAGGGCCGAGCCGATCCGTCGCCGGGCCATCTCCGCCAGCACCGTGGCGAGCGGCTCCTCGGGCCCGACCACGTAGGCGTCGCGCACGCAGACGGTGCGCACCCGCAGCTCCTCGTGGAACGGCACGTCGAGCTCCGGGTCGAGGACCAGCGCGATGTCGCGCTCGGTGATCACGCCCACCAGCTCGCCGTCGTCGGTCACCGGCAGGTGGCGGACGTCGTGCTCCGCCATCACCTCCCGGGCTTCGGCGATCCGGGCGTCGATCGCGACCGAGTAGGGGAGCGGCGTCATCACCGCCTCGATCCTCAGGCTCGGCGCGGCGCTCACCTCAGAGCCTGTGAAGAAATCTCCGCCCGTCGCGAGGGCGCGGGCACCGCCGCGCGGAGCGCGGTGGTCGGGGCGCCCCTCGCAAGGCGCGCCGACGCAGGCGTAGCAAGGACTCCGTCGAGGAGGCGCAACGTCGCGAGGGGTGATTCGGGGGCGCCCGCAGCAGGGCCAGAGATTTCTTCACAGGCTCTCACCTCAGCGGAGCTGGCGGGCGCGGGCCTGGAGGATCTCGGCGGGATCGACCCCGGTGAGCGACTCGTCGATCACCAGCTGCTTGGGCTCGGACCAGGCGTCCGGTCCCGACTCCGCCTTCGACTCGGTGTAGAGGATCTGGTCGTCGTGGAACCAGCTCACCAGCACCCGGCTGCCGTCGGCCGACAGGTAGATCTGCGCCGGGCCCTCGACCGCCGGCGGCGCCGGGAGATCGGCGACCAGCCGCAGGTCGATCAGCTCGGGGGGCTGCGGACTGCCCTCGGGAGGTGCCAGCTCGATGGTGGCCGCCGCGAGCGGCGGCGGGCTCCGGTCGATGTCGACCAGCGACCGGGCGCCGATCTCGATGATCTGGCCCCGGAGCTTGTCGCCCAGGCTCTCCACCGGCTTGCCGGGCTCCTCGTCGTGGAGCTCGCGCGCGGCGCCGACCACGTCCTCGGCGAAGCGGCTGATGATTCCGGGATGGAGGCGGTCGCCGATCTCGATGATCTGACCGCGCAGGTCGTCGAGCAGCTTGTCGAACGCCTCTCCGCCGGCCTGTCGGAGCTTCTCGTCGCCCCGGTCGGCCATGTAGCCGAGCTCGCCGGGCAGCACCAGGGCCTCGGCCACCAGCAGGCGCGAGGAAGCCTCGTCGACGAAGCCGAGGATCGCCGAACGGCCGTCCCGGCCGACCGACAGCCGCGGCGAACGGGCGAGGCCCTCGGGCAGCGGCGCCACGCTCGCCGGCGAGCCCACCAGGGCGCTCAGACGATAGACCGGGTTCCAGCCGAGGTAGGTGCCCTGGTCGAGGACCACGGGGGTGTAGTACGTGCGGTCGCCTTCGACCGCAGCCTCCCACCAGACCACGTGCAGGACGGTCCGGGTCCGCCGGACCGGCGCCGCCGACGGCTTCGCGCTCCCCGCGACTTCGTATCCCGCAGCTCCCGGGCGCCGATCTCCTCGGCGACCGAGCGGGCCTGCTCGAAGGTCCCCAGGGCGTCTTCCAGGTGGCCCTTCGAGAGGCTCTCGGAACCAAGCTCCTTGAGCGACTCGTACCGTTGCTCGAGTGTCGTCTCGTCTGCCATCGCTTCGGCTCCGCCCCCGAGGGGACCTCGTGCGGTCCACAGACCGCGGTTGACCTTCGTCCGATTCGCGCGCGTCACCTGGCGGCTCAGCCCGACAGGTCGCGGCGGAAGCGTTCACCGTCGTCGCGCGACGACCGCTCGTCCTCGACCAGCCGTTCGAGGTCGCCGGCCCCGACGTCGAACGCCGAGAGCAGGCTCAGGAGCACCTCGAGGCCGACCCGCGCGTCGCCGCGCTCGATGCGGGCGAGATCCTGGACGTCGATGCCGGCACGGGCGGCGAGGTCGGCGGAGCTGAGCTTGCGCTCCTTGCGCAGCTTCTTCAGCCTGCGGCCCAGGAGCTCGACCTTGTGAGGGTCTCTCGGCGTCATGGAGCGGTCTCGGTCGGTCGGCGGCGGCGCGTGCAACGGAATCCGTAGAAAGCTTGGGTGAATGCTACAGCAGCATTCCTCGCGCGTCAACTCCCGTCGCTCCGGCGTCTCTGGCGCCGCCTTTCCCGGCGGGTACAATACCCCCTCGCCGGGCGCGGCAGGAAGCTGCGCCGAGCCCCCAGGAGAGCCTTCCGTGAGCGCCCACTCCCCCGAGCCGAGCTACGAGGTCTACACCGACGGCGGAGCCGACCCCAATCCCGGCCCCGGCGGCTGGGGCGCGGTGCTCATCGACCGGCGCTCGGGCGACACGCGGGAGCTCTCCGGCGGCGAGGCGCGCACGACCAACAACCGCATGGAGCTGACCGCCGCGATCCGGGCCCTCGAAGCGCTGCCGCGGGAGGTGCGGATCGCCCTCCACACCGACTCGATCTACCTCAAGAAGGGGATCACCGAGTGGCTGCCGCGCTGGGTCGCCCGCGGCTGGCGCCGGCGCACCGGCGAGCTGCAGAACGAGGACCTCTGGCGGCGCCTGGCCGACGTCGTGGCCGAGCGGCCGGTGAGCTGGCACTGGATCAAGGGCCACGCCGGGCACCGGCACAACGAGCGCGCCGACGAGCTGGCGACCGCGGCCATCCGCTCCCGCTCGGCCGGCGGCGGCGAGCCGCCGGCGACCGACGTCGAGGTGCTCCTGCGCGTCTCGGGTTCCGGCCGGCGCGGCGGCTGGGCGGCGGCCGTCCGCGGCCTGGGCGAGGAGCGCCTGCTCACCGGCTCGGTCGCCGGCGCGAGCGCCAACGAGCTCGACCTGGTGGCGGCCGCGGAGGTGCTCGAGGCCCTGCCCGCGGAGGCCTCCGTAGCGCTCCACACCGCCTCGGACTACCTGCGCAACGGCGCCACCCGGTGGCTCGAAGGGTGGCGCGCGAAGGGGTGGACCACCAAGGCCGGGACGCCGGTCCAGAACCGCCCGGCCTGGGAGCGGCTCGCGCGCGCCCTCGCCCGCCGGCGCGTCGTCTGGCCGTCGCTCAAGGGAGCGACTCCTTCGGGGTGGAAGGAGCTGGGGCGAGCCGCACGCGAGGCGGCCGAGGGCTCCCGGTGACCAGGTCCACGATCCGGTACAGGCCGCGGTTGGGCAGCCGGCGGTAGCCCGCCCAGGCGGCCGCCGCGAGCTCGCCGCGATCGCGGCGGGAGCGCAGCCAGGCAGCCGCCGTCTCCGGCCAGGGCTGAGCCAGGGCGGCGCCGCGCTCGATCGCCCACCGCCGGTTGAAGGTCTCGTGCGAGCCGACCGGCGGCGCCAGCAGAAGGGGCAGGCCCAGCGCCCCGAAGAAGGTCAGCTCGCTAGGCTTCGTCCAGAGCAGGTCGGTGGCGACGAGGCGCCGGTTGAAGGCGCGGAAGTAGTCCTCGGCCGAGTCGGCGGCGAGCACCTCGACCGGGCCCCCGTCGAGACCGGCTTGCCGGATCCATCCCTCGAATCTCGCGGCCAGCGCGCCGCGGACGCCGGCGACCAGGCAGAGGCTCACGCCGCCCGCCTCGAGGGCGGGCCTCAATCCGGCCAGGAGACGGCGAACGAGCTCCGACTGGGCCCCCGCGCCGCCGACGGCGCAGGTGACGGCGAGAGGACCGGGCTGGCGGTGGGGGAGAGGGCCGAGACGTTCCTCGATCTCGCGCCGGCGGGGGCCCAGGAAGACGCCGCGGGGGTCGAGGGCCACCAGGCGGCGGGCGAGGGCCTGCCGGAGCACCGGCAGGTCCGGACCGCCGAGGAGCTCGCCGGGGAGCGGAAAGCCCGTCTCGATCACCCGCTCGGCGGGCACGCCGTAGGCCCGAAGGCGCCGGGCGGCCTGGCCGCTCGGGGCGAGGTACGAGACCGTCGTCGCCCGCGGCTCGGCCGGCACCCAGGCGCGGCTGAGGTCGGCGTCGGTCACCACGCAGAAGGCCTCGGCGTACCCCAGGGCGTCCGCCGCCAGGGCCGGTACGAAGAAGGTCGAGACGAGTGGCGCGCCCGCTTCGCGAGCCGCCTCGACGACCGACCGGGCGAGGCCGCGCCGCACGAGGCGGGCGAGCTGGCGGGCATGGAGCCCGGGGCCCGCCGGCGACGGGTGGCCCGGGCCGGCGCCGAGGGGCTCGATGCGGGTCAGGCGGTCGAGCATCGGGCGTAGAAGAGCGGCGAGGCGCCGGCCCTGCGAGGCGCGGGAGAGCCCCTCGTAGACCGTCCTCGAGCCCGCCCAGAGGGCGAGCTCCCAGGCGCCGGTCCACGGCGCCCGGTCGGCGCGGGTCACCGAGGTACCGAGCTCGTCGGCGAGAGCGTACGCGGCGCGCAGGTGCCCGTAGCCCATGTCGACGGCGGTGACCAGCGGCGACGGAAGCTCGCCCGGAAGGGCGGAAGCAGCGGGCACTAGCGTGGTCCGGCCAGCAGGTAGAGAGCCGGCAGGAGGCGCCAGCCTTCCACCAGCAGCCGGGCGAAGCAGCCGGCTCCGGCGCCGAGGAGCACGCCGGCCGCGACGTCGAGCGGGTAGTGGGCCCCGAGGTAGATCCGAGACAGGCCGATCCCCGCGGCGAGCACCAGGGCGACCGCGGCCAGCCCCGGGCTGCCGCCGGCGAGCGCCACCGCGACCGCGAAGGCGGCGGCGGTGTGGCCCGAGGGGAAGGAGTACTCGTCGGGATCCTTGCCGCTCGGGACGAACCCGTGGAGACCGGCGGCCGGCCGCGGCCGCCGCGCGAGGCGCTTGAGCACCTGGGAGGCGACGGTCGCGAGCCCGGCCGCCGCACCGAGAAGGAGCGCGACGTGGCGTCCCTCGTCTCCGGTCGCCGCGAGGAGCACCCCGGCGAGGAGCCACCCTTCGAAGTCGCCCATCCGGGTCAGGGTCCGCATGAGGCGGGTCAGGCCGTCCGACTCGAGGCGCCGAACCAGGAGCAACAGCGCGCGGTCGATCGCGCCCAGGCCGGACGAGCCGGCGGCGGGGGAGGCGACCAGCGGTTGCGCGCCGCGCGCCGCCATCACGCCGCCTCCCGCAGACGCCGCAGGACCGCAAGGCGCCGCCGCAACCTGGGGCGCTCCGGGGCCACCGCCCGCAGCGCGCTCCCCCGGCCGATCCGCAACGAGGTCCCCCGCCAGGCGACGGTGCGGCGGAGCGCGGCGGTCGGCCAGAGGACGGCCACCAGGAGGTCCTTGATCGGCACCCAGGCGAGGAGCCTCGCGAGCCCGGCGCGGCCGCGCAGGCGCTCGAGCACCACGGCGTCGGCGAGCATCTTCGCCGCCGTCACTCCCAGCGCGCAGGCCAGGGCGCTCGCCCCGAGCCCGTCGCGCCCCAGGCTCGCGGCCGCGAGGAGCCCCCAGAAGATCGGGTTGAGGAGCGCCTCGCCCAGGTAGGCGGCCGGGGCGATCCGGGCGCGCATCTGACCCCAGCGCAGGTGGCGCGACAGGAAGGCGCGCACCGGGCGGACGCCGTTGACCACCGGCAGCCGGTGCGGTGAGAGAGCCACCCGGTAGCCGGCGCGGTGGAACGCCCGCCCGAGCACGTAGTCCTCGGCGAGGACGTCGCGCACGGCGCGGAAGCCTCCGAGCCGCTCGAGGATCGGCCGGCGGATCAGCATCGACTTGCCGATCACGCAGGGACGGCCGGCGACGAGGTCCGCGGCGCACACCGCGGAGGCGACGAAGGTGCCGAGGTGGAGGTTCTCGAGCGCGGCGCCGGGGGAGGACTCGCCGACGCCGGCGAGCACCGACGTGACCATCCCGACCCGCGGGTCCGCGAGCTCCGCGGCCAGCGCCCGGAGGTAGCCCGGATCCGGCCGCACGTCGGCGTCCGAGACCAGGAGGAGATCGTGGCGGGCCGCTCCCGCCAGGTGACAGAGGTTGCTGACCTTGGGATTGAAGCCGAGATCGAGCGCTCCGGAGACCACGCGGATCGCCACGTGAGGAAATTCTTCCGCCAAGCGTTGCGCGATTTCCAACGCTGGGTCGTGGGGGTCCGCGGTTCCGAGCACCAGCTCGAAGGCGGGGTAGTCCTGGCGGGCGAGGGCGGTGAGGTTCTCGAAGAGCGCCGGCTCGACGCCCTTGAGCGGCTTGAGGACCGAGATCGGCGGCGTCGGGCCGCGCCCGCGGTCCGCCCGCCGCACCAGGGCGGCGACGACGGCGCCCGACGCGAGCGCGGTGAGCGCGAGGGAGACCGCGGTCAGGACGATCAGGACGAGGGTGAGCGGGCTCATGATCTACCTCCTCGACCGTCAGGATGCGCGGCCCGGGTGGCGACCGCGTGGCGGCCCGGTGACCGTTCCGTAAGCGGAGCGTCACGAAGAGGTTACGGCCCGATCAGGGGAGCCCGGTGCGGGGTTGCGGCGGGGCGATCCCGGACGAGCTGGAAGGAATCTTGCACACTCCTGTGCACGAGCCCTCCCCGGGGGCACAAGCGTACAGAGCAGATCCGGGGGGACAGACGGCGGGGCGTGACGGCAGGCGAGCTGCGGTCAGGTCCGAGACCGGCCGGCATCGTCCGGCGCTCCGCCGCGATCGAACGATGTCGAAGAACGAGGAGGATCCGCCGTGGGTACGCAACTGCGAGAGATCAAGATCTCCCACAACCTGGGGCTGAACCTGTACCGCGCCCTCGACGGCGCCGACGCCGATTTCGAAGCCGTGATGCAGCTCGGCTCGAAGATCGGGGGCGAGCTCGGAACCCGCCGCGTCTGGATGCTCAGTGACAGCGAGCACGGGACCTCGGCGGCCGAGATCATCCCGTCGCTCTGCCGGCTGCTCTCCGATTCCGGGGTCGACGCGCGCTGGCTGGTGCTCGACACCGACGAGAAGGGCTTCTTCGAGGTCGTCCAGGGCCTGACCGAGCTGCTGCACGGTCTCGAGCCCGAGGGCCCCCCGGGCCTCGAGGAGTCCAAGGCCGTCTACGAGCGGGTCCTCGAGGATGTCGCCGACGCGATCCAGGCGACCGTCGACCCCCGGGACATCCTGATCGTCCACGGCTCGGCGCTCGCGGGCGTCGCCGCCTTTCTGCCCGAGAGTTACCAGGCCCGCCTGGTCTGGTGCAGCCACTCGGGGAGCGCGCCGAACCGTCCCGAGGCCGCGCGAGCCTGGGACTTCCTCGAGCCCTACGTCCGCCCCTACGCGCGCTGCCTGTTCGCCGAGCGGCGGTTCATCCCGCCGTTCCTGCGCGAGCGCAGCGGGGTGATCACGCCGGGGATCGACCCCCTGAACCACAAGAACCGCACCCTGCGCCCCTACAAGCTGATCGGCATCCTGCGCGCCGCCGGCCTGATCGAGCGGCCGCAGGTGCCGCGCTGGGCCGCCTTCGAGAAGCTCGATCAAAGTGCTGCGCAGCAACAGCTGGAAGAAGGAACCGATCCTCAACCTGCTCAACAAGCCGATCGTGCTCCAGGTCTCGCGCTTCGACCGGCTCAAGGGGTTCGGCCCGCTGCTCGAGGGCTTCCGCCACCTGCTCAAGGTCTACCCGGAGCGGGTTCCGCATCTCAAGGTCGACGACTCGCGCGTCACGGCGGAGCTCGAAGACGTCGAGCTCCTGCTCGTCGGACCCGACCCGGACGAGCTGCCGGTCAACCCCGCCGGCAAGAGAGTGCTCGACGAGCTCGCCGCCCAGCACTCGGCCCTGCCGCCCGAGATCGCGCGGCGGGTCCACGTCGTGCGCCTGCCGGTCAAGAACCGCAAGGAGAACGCGCTGATCATCAACGCCCTCCAGCGCCTGGCCTCGGTCGTCGTCCAGAACTCGATCCAGCACGGCTTCGGCCTGACGGTCACCGAGTCCCTGTGGAAGGGTGCGCCGGTGGTCGCCGCCAACGTCGGCGGCATCAGCCACCAGGTCCGCTCCGACGTCGACGGCATCCTGATCGACGACCCGGGCGACCCGGAGTCGATCGCCATGGCGATCCTCGAGGTCCTGGCCGACCGCAAGGCGGCGGAGGCGCGGAGCCGCTCGGGACGCCGCCGGGTGGCCGAGAACTTCCTGATCTTGCAACACGTGCGGACCCTGCTCGAGGAGTTCGACGAGCTCACGAGCGGCGCCGGCGCGCTGCGCCCGCGTCCGGTCGAGCGGGTCGGCCGCCGGGAGACGCGGAGCTTCCGGGCCGTCGAGCGCCCCGCCTGATCGGACCGCCCCCTCACCCTCTATCCCTCTCCCACCCTCGCGGGGGGAGAGGGACGCCCCCTCCCAGGTGCTCTGGGATGGCTGGTAGAGTCGGCTCGTTCGAAGCCGGCCCGCTACGGGTCGGCCGCCACTCCAGCCAGTCGCCAGGGAGACGTGATCGATGGAAGAGCAGAGGATCTGGTACGTGGCCGTCGCCGGCCAACAGCAGGGACCCTTCACGCACAGCGATGTGGTGAGCCGGATCGAGGCCGGCCAGGTGGGCCGGGACGCCCACGTCTACCGCTCCGGCATGGACAACTGGCTGCCGATCACCACCAGTCCGGAGTTCTCGGCCGCGATCGGCGCCGCACCCGCGCCGCCCGCCTTCACGCCTGCCGCCGGGCCCCAGTCCCGGGCGGCGGCCGCCGGCGGCGTGCACGAGATCGACTATCAGATCTTCGGCGACGAGATGCAGTTCGTGGAAATCACGCTCGATCCCCAGGAGGCCTGCGTCGCCGAGGCCGGCGCCTTCATGTACATGGACCCCGGGATCGACATGCAGACGATCTTCGGCGACGGTTCGGCGCAGTCCGAGACCGGCGGGCTCATGGGCAAGCTGATGTCGGCCGGCAAGCGGGTGCTGACCGGAGAGAGCCTGTTTATGACCGTGTTCGGCAACCGCTCGGGCCAGCGCCAGGACGTGGCCTTCGCGGCGCCCTACCCGGGCAAGATCATCGCCCTCGACCTGCGCCAGCACGGCGGCTCGGTCCTGTGCCAGAAGGATGCCTTCCTGGTGGCGGCGAAGGGGATCTCGGTCGGCATCGCGCTCCAGCGCAAGCTGGGAGCAGGGCTGTTAGGCGGCGAGGGCTTCATCCTCCAGAAGCTCGAGGGCGACGGGCTCGCCTTCATGCACGCCGGCGGCACCGTCGTCTCGCGCCGCCTCGAGGCGGGCGAGCTGCTGCGGGTCGACACCGGCTGCCTGGTGGCGTTCGAGGTCTCGGTCGACTACGACATCAAGAGCGTTCCGGGGATCAAGACGGCGATCTTCGGCGGCGAGGGCCTGTTCTTCGCGGCGCTCACCGGGCCGGGTACCGTCTGGCTCCAGTCGCTCCCGTTCAGCCGCCTCGCGGGCCGCGTGATCGCCGCGATTCCGCGCACCGGACACCAGAGAAAGGGCGAGGGCTCGATCCTCGGCGGCCTGGGCGACGTCCTCATGGGCGACTGACTAAGAAGGCCGGAGGGGGACGACCCTGGCATCGCCCCGCATCTCCGGCCCCGGAAGAGCCGCTCGGCTCCTAGCCGACCGGCGTTTCGATTTTCAACATGCGCGCCCAGGCGGTGCGGAGGTTCTCCGGCAGGTCGAGCTCGGGGAAGACCTCCCGCACCTCGTCACGGCTGACGTAGGTCCAGATGTCTTCCCATTGCGCGTAGCGCAGGAGATGGGAGATGGCCCAGGCCCGTTTCTCGGCCGAGCCTCCCGCGAGGACCTCGCGCAGCTCCTGCTCGGAGACCTCCTTGTCGGGGAAGAAGTAGAGAGGAGCTTTCCGGTCCTTGGCCGCCGACTCTCGACCGGGCTCCTTGTTCGATTCCCGACTGGACGAGCTCATGCCGCCAGTATAGCAGGCCGCCCCCGCCGGCCGGCCGGAGCGGAACGCCCGCCGACCCCCGCTAGGGCCCACCCGTCCCGACTTGACCGGCCCCCTGATCTCCGCTAGATTCCAGCCGCCGTGGAAGCGGCCGAGCGGGCATAACTCAGTTGGTAGAGTGCAGGCTTCCCAAGCCTGATGTCGCGGGTTCGAGTCCCGTTGCCCGCTCCAGTCGAAACCCAGACCGCCCACGGATCCAGCCCATGCCCATCTTCCGTCGCGACGCCGAAGAGCCGTCCCACTCCGTCTCGTCCCGTCAGGCCTCGCCGTCGGCCGGCTCGGCGCGCGAGCGCCCGGTGAGCCGGATCGCCGAGGGTACGCGCATCTCCGGCCAGGTGACCGGCTCGACCGAGCTGGTCCTCGACGGCGAGCTCGACGGCAAGATCGATCTCGACGCGCGGGTGGTGGTCGGCCCTTCCGGGACCGTGCGCGGCGAGATCGCCGGCCGCTCGGTCCTGGTCGCGGGCAAGGTCTTCGGCAACGTGCGAGGGCGCGAGCGGGTGGAGGTCGGCACCTCGGGGAACCTTGAGGGGGACATCTCCGCTCCCCGGGTCACGATCGCCGAGGGCGCCTTCTTCAAGGGCAAGGTGGAGATGAGCGGCGGCGCAGCGGGCCGAGCCAGCGAGGCCCGGCGCGATACTGACGCGGAGTCGGGAGGAGGGGCGCGGTGAAGATCGGCATTCCCAAGGAGATCAAGGACCACGAGTACCGGGTGGGCATGATCCCGGCCTCGGTGCACGCCCTGGTGCAGGCGGGGCACGACGTGGTGGTCGAGGCCGGAGCCGGCGTGGGCTCGGGCTTCGAGGACGTCGAGTACGTGGCGGCGGGAGGCCGCATCGCGCCGTCGGCGGACGACGTGTGGGCCGACGCCGAGATGGTGATCAAGGTCAAGGAGCCGATCGAGCCCGAGTATCCGCGGCTCCAGAAAGGGCAGCTGCTGTTCACCTACCTCCACCTGGCGCCGCTGCCCGACCTGACCCAGGTCCTCCTGGACCGCGAGGTCGCCGGGGTGGCGTACGAGACGATCACCGACCGCCGGGGCGCGCTGCCGCTGCTGACCCCGATGTCCGAGGTCGCCGGGCGGATGGCCTCGCTGGTCGGCGCCTACTACCTCCAGCGCCGGTTCGGCGGCCGGGGCACCCTGTTGTCGGGCGTGCCGGGCGTGCCGCCAGGCGACGTCACGATCATCGGCGGCGGCATCGTCGGCCTGAACTCCGCGAAGGTCGCTCTCGGGATGGGCGCGCGGGTGGTGGTGCTCGAAGCGAACCTCGACCGCATGCGCTTCCTGGACGACACCTTCAACGGCCAGGTGACGACCCTCTACAGCAACCGCTACAACCTGATCGCCGCCCTCGCCCGCGCCGACGTGCTGATCGGCGCGGTGCTCATCCCCGGGCACTCGGCGCCCAAGCTGGTCACCCGGGAGATGCTCGGCCAGATGAAGAACGGCTCGGTGGCGGTGGACGTCGCCGTCGACCAGGGCGGCTGCTTCGAGACCACCCACGCGACGACGCACTCCGACCCGATCTACGAGGTCGACGGAGTGATCCACTACTGCGTCGCGAACATGCCCGGCGCGGTGCCGCGGACCTCGACCCTGGCGCTCAACAACGTGACCCTGCCTTACGCGCTGGATCTCGCCGGCAAGGGGCTGCGCGACGCGGTGCGCGACGATCCGGGACTGCTCGCCGGAGTCAACACCTACGGCGGCCGGATCACCTGTCAGCCGGTCGCGGCGTCCCAGGGCCGGGAGTACACCGCCCTGGGCGGCCTGCTGTAGCCGGCCCCCACGGGCGCCCGCCGCGCAACCGTCATCCGGGCCGCCGGGCCTCGAGGCGCGGCAGCGGACCGCCGGTCACCTCTTCCCAGAGGCTCCGGAAGTCCTCGGGCACCGGAGCCTCGAACGCCACTCGCCGTCCGGTCTCCGGGTGCTCGAAGGCCAGCCACCAGGCATGGAGGGCCGGGCGGGGAAACGCCCTGAGCGGTCCGTGCGCCTTCGCCGGCAGCCCCTTCCAGCGCGCCTCGCCGTAGACCGGATCGCCCACGATCGGGTGGTTCCGGCTCTTCAGGTGGACCCGGATCTGGTGCGTCCGCCCGGTCGCCAGGTCGATCTCGAGCAGCGCGACGCCGGCCCCGGTGGCGACGGTCCGGTAACGGGTGAGGGCCGGCCGGCCGTCGGGGCGCACGGCCATCCGCTTGCGGTGCTCCGGGTGACGCCCGATGGGCTCGGCGATCTCGCCGCTCGCCGCATCGGGCACCCCGTAGACCACGGCCAGGTATCGCTTCTCGACCCGGCGCCCGGCGAACGCCTGCTGGAGCGCTCGGTAGGCCTCCTTCGTCCGGGCGACGACCAGCGCCCCGCTGGTGTCCTTGTCCAGCCGATGGACGATGCCCGGCCGCCCGGGGCCGCCCACGCCTTCGAGCTCGGGGAAGCGGTCGAGGAGCCGATGGACGAGGGTGCCGCCGGTGCGGCCCGCGCCGGGGTGGACGGTCAAGCCCGCGGGCTTGTCGACCACCACCAGGTAGGGGTCCTGGTGGAGGATCCGCAGCTCGCCCGCCTCCGGCTCGATGCCGCTCGGCTCGGGGGGCGGCGGAGCGGCCTCGAGCCGTTCGCCACCCGCCAGCGGCGTCGAGACCTTGGCCGGGCGGCCGTCGAGGAGCACCCGGCCGTCGCGGATCCAGCGCTGGAGCTGGTTGCGCGGCTCCCCGAGGCGTTCGGCGAGGTAGCGATCCAGACGTTTCCCGGCCGCCTCCGGGGGCACCTCGAAGCGGATCGGCGGCCGGGGGGGCGCGCCGCTCTGATGGGTCACGCCTCGGACGGCGCGGCGCGCTCGGCGCTCGGCTCGGGCCGCCGGTGCGCGCGGAAGCTGTCGAGCACCATGAGGGCGATGCCGATCGTGATCGCGCTGTCGGCGACGTTGAAGGCGGGCCAGTGGTGGGTGCCCAGGTAGACGTCGATGAAGTCGGTCACCGCGCCGCTCGCCAGGCGGTCGATCAGGTTGCCGAGAGCGCCTCCGACGATCAGGGCGAGCGACGCGAGCAGCAGGCGGTTGCGGGCTGGAGCCAGGCGGAAGTAGAGGAACACCGCGGCCAGCGCGACGAGGCCCATGCCGACCAGCAGCCAGGTGCCGCCGTTGGCGCCGTGGGCGGCGAAGAGCCCGAAGGCCACCCCCGTGTTGCGGACGTGGGTGAGGCTCAGGAAGCCGGCGAGGACCGTCTGGGAGCTGGCGTTCGGGAGGTGGACCTCCACCAGCCACTTGGTCCACTGGTCGAGGACCAACACCCCGAGAGAGAGAAAGAGGTAGTCGATCTTGCGGGGAGCTCTGGGCATCTCGGTCGGCCGTCCGTCGCCAGAATGTACCACGGCCCCGGTCCCTCTCGAGCTGGCTCCAGGGCGGTCACGAGGCCCCCTCAGCCGCCCCAGATCTCGCCGGCGGCGCCGACCAGCTCCACCAAGTCCGCCGGGTCGAGGAACATCCGGATGCCGGCGGCGCCGGCGGCGCCGGCCGCGGCGACATCCGGCAGCCTGCTCGGCGAAAGCCCCCCGATGGCGAGGACCGGCAGACCGTGCGCCGCCGCCCGGGCCAGGGCCTCGAGCCCCTGCGGTGCGCCGAACTCCGCCTTGCTCGGCGTCGCGTAGACCGGACCGAAGGTGACGTAGTCGGCCCCCTCGTCCCGCGCCGCGGCCACCTCCTCCGGGCGGTGCGTCGAGCGCCCCACCAGAAGGTCGCGGCCGAGGCGGCTGGCGAGGCCGCGAATCACCGGCACCGGCAGGCCGTCGGCCGGCAGGTGGACGCCGTCGGCACCCGCGACGAGCGCCACGTCCGGGCGGCCGTTGATCGACAGGGTCGCCGCCGGCAGCGAGGTCCGGGCGCGGCGGGCGAGAGCGAGCAGCTCGCGGTCGGCCAGCCCCTTGGCCCGGAGCTGAACCGCGTCGACGCCGGCGGCGGCGAGATCGCCGAGCCAGGTCTCGAGGGAAACCCGCCCCAGCGCCGCCAGGTCGGTGACGGCCAGCAGGCGGGGCACGCGGCCCATCACGGGCTACGGCGCGAGAAGAGGAGCGTCAGGTCGTGGGCCCCCCAGACCAGGTGAACCAGGCCGAACCCGGTCACCGCGGCGCGCGCCGCCGGGTGGAGGACGAAGAGGCGCAGGAGCTGCGAAGGGATCTGGCCGAGCGTCCGGTCCCAGAGAACCGTCCACGGAGCGAGGATCAGGAACAGGCCGATCTCGACGCAGTAGACGACGAACAGGAACAGGGTGATCCGGTCGTGGCGCACCGGCCGATTCTATCGATCTCCCGGCCGATCCTCCGGCCGCTCTTCGACGCTCCGGGAGGCGAGGTGGGCGAGCGCCCGATCCGGTCCGCCGGAAAGCCGCGCGCTCAGGCCGTGGGCGGCTTGCCGTGGCCGTGCGAGGGTCGACTCGCCCTCGCCCGTCCGCCGTCATGCCCTCGCGACGACCCGTGCGAGCTCGCGGCCGAGCCGCCCGACGGGCGCCGCGGCGCCGAGATCCGGGCCCGCGAAGGCGGCGGCGAGGAGGGCCGGCGGGAGGCGGCGGAGACCGACGGCCTCGAGCGCTGGCTCGCGGGCGGAGGGCTGTAGGTGCGCGGGATCGGCCGGGAGCTCTCGTAGCCGCGGCTCGCGGGCGGAGGGCCGTAGGTCCGCGGCCTCGGCCGGGTGCTCTCGTAGCCGCGGGCCGGGGCGCCGCGATCGACCTCGCCACCGGTCGGCCACCGGGGCGCCTCGATCGGCACCCGGGAGTAGCCGTTCGCCCGCACGCCGTCGATCACCCGCCGGGGGACCGACGGAAGCTCGGAAGCTCTGCCGACTCCGCGGTCGATGCGGTCGGAGCCCAGCCGCGGATCGGCCGCTCCGTCGAAGGCCGGGCGGCGATCCCGCCACGACGGACCGGCCGCGGTGTCGAAGACCGGCGGTCGCGCCGTCGGGGTCCGGGGCCGGGCCTCCCGCTGGTTGTCGGGCGGCTCCTCCGCCGGAGCGCTGGGGCGGGCGGGCTCGCTCGCCGGTGGCTTTTCCGTCGAGGGCCGGCGGCGGGCCGGCTCGCGCTCGGACGGCGGGGCCGCCGGGGTGTCCGGCTCGGGCGCAGGCCTCGGCCGGACCTCGCCCCGACTCGGAGGCGGCTCGGCCGGCGCCGGCACGGGCGCGGGCCGCTCGGCTCGCGACTCGGGGCCCCGGCCTCGCGGCGCGTTGGTGCGCCAGGACTCGTCCCGGCCGTCCCGCGAGATCGGCGCCCGCGGCGAGCGCGAGTCGCCGGGGCGGGTCACATCCACGGTCGGCCGCCCCGGGTCGGGGGCAGGGGTCCCGGGGCGCTCGACGACGGTCCGGGGCCGCTCGGGCGCGGGCCCGGCCCGGTCGACGGCGATCGTCGCGCTCCTGCCACGGCCGTCGTCACGCCGGTCGATCACGATCGTCCGGCGGACGTCGGGCGGCAGGTCGGGCTTGCGCGCCACGAACGAGGTCACGTCAGGCAGGTCGCGGCCGCGGTCGCGGCGCCGGGCGGTCAGCACGTCGACGATCGAGTCGTCCCTGCGCAGCCCGGCGCGGGTGATCCCCCGGGTGTCGGTGGTCACCAGCCCGCGGCGGGGCACGGCGTAGCGTCCGCCCTCGGCGAAGCGGCGTCCGGGCTCCGCGTAGCGGTGCTGGTCGCGGTAGCCGAGATTGCCGCGCGGGCAGAACAGCCAGTCGTCGTAGTCGTTCCAGCCGCCGCCGGCCCAGCCGTAGACGCCGGAACGGAAGCCGTAGGAGACGCCGAGGTAGTGGCGGTAGTAGTGCGCGTAGTAGCCCACCGGCACCCAGCCCGCGTAGTCGTCCGTCCAGTACCAGTAGACCCAGGCCGGCCGGAACTGCTGCCCCGGGAACCAGACCCAGCCGTAGCTCGGCACGTAGTCCCAGGAGCCGTAGTGGTAGGGCACCCAGCCCCAGGGCTCGTAGGAGACCCAGGTCATGCCGAGCGGGCTGAAGTCCCAGCGGCCGTCCCAGTAGGGGCGCCAGTCGACGGCGACGCGCGGGCGCCAGCCGTAGCCCTGGTCGACCTGGACCCACGAGCCATAGCGGTCGAGCGAGGAGGCTTCGTAGCTCAGCGAGTCGTCGACGTAGGGGACCTCGGCGTAGCGGGCCTCCTGGTCCAGCCGGCGGCCCCAGAGCTCGAGCGAGTCCTCGCCGGAGGCCCGCCGGACGTCCAAGCGCGTGGAGTAGGCGCCCTCGACCACGGCCTCCTCGCCGCCATCGACGAGCTGTGAGCCCTCGCGGGTCACGACGTCCGCCGAGCCGTCGCGCGCGACGACCTCCGACCAGTCCTCGCCGCCCGAGGTGATCCGATAGCTCCCCGGGCTGCGGGGATACACGGTGGCGTTGCCGGTGTCGATCCGCGGCAGGTCGTCGCCCAGGAAGTCGCGGGCCACGATCAGCTGCAGGTTGCCCTGGACGAGGCGCAGGAGAGTCGAGCCGTCGTGCCGATCGGGCGAGCCGGCGAGCGCGTCGAAGGCGACCTCGGTGCCGCCGTCGATGCGCAGCAGGTTGCGGTCCGAGAGCACCACCTCGACGCGACCGGACGGCGCGACCCAGAGGCGGTCGCCGGCGAGGACCGGCTGCTCGCCCTCGACCTGCTGGCGATCGCCGGTGCCCGCCTGGATCAGGGTCGCCGAGCCTTCGAGGGTGCGAACGTAGGAGTAGCTCGCCTCGTAGCCGCCGGCCTCAGGGTCGAGCTCTTCGCCGGCATAGCCCGAGCCGTCCTGGTAGCCCGAGCCGTCTTGGTAGCCGGGGTCCGGCGGGTTGGTGGCGAGAACGGGCGCCGCGATCCACGCGGCCAGGCAGAGCAACGAGACCGGCAAGACGATGCGGGGGATGCGCAGGCTTCGTAGGGTGGTCATGGTCTCTGGCCCCCGGGGGGCGGTTCGGTTCGAGCTGGATGCGATCACGGTGGTTGGCTCCTCGGCTCGGCCGGGATCTCGCCCGGCCACCGACCGGGTTGGGCAAGATCCGGGCCAGGGCGGAACGGTGGGGCGAGCGGGGCCCGTCCCACGGCCGCGGGCCCCGCGACGGCGGGCCTCCCGAGAGGGCTGCTGCGTCGCTCGACTATAATGGCCCCAGGCCGTGGCAGCCCGCCGTCGTCCACCGCGGAGGTCGGCGGCGTCCCTGCCTGATCTCGATCTCTCCCCGCGCGCCCTGATGGCGAGGCGGGAAGGTCCCAGGGGACTCAATCCGTTGGTCTTCAAGAAGCTTTTCGGCGGTGGTGACCGCACGGCGGCGCCCGACGAGGCGAGCACCATCGAGGACCTGATCGTCCTCGAGCGCTACCAGGAGGCGGTCGACCGCCTCAAGCAGCGGCTGCGCGGCAACGTCGAGGACCTCCACGGCCACCTCCGTCTCGCCGAGGCGTACGCCGGCCTCGAGGAGTTCGACAAGGCCGCCGACGAGTTCGTGTTCGTGGCCGAGGAATATGCCCAGGACGGGTTCTACGACCGGGGGATGGCGCTGCTGCTGAAGGCCAAGCGCTTCATCCCGCTCGACGCCGCGCTCGACGAGCGGATCGAGCAGCTCCGGCTCGCCAAGGACTCGGAGCGGAGCCGGGCGCTCGCTCTCGAAGGCATCCGGGAGGGGCGTCCGAGCGGTGCGACCGCGGCGCTCCAGGTCCAGCGCCTCTGGCACCACGTCGCCCCCTCGCAGCTCGCCCGGAACCTGACGCCCGAGCAGCTCAAGCAGCTCTTCGCCGCCATGGACCTGGTCTCGCTCGACGCCGACGCCGTCCTCGCCGAGCTCGGCTCGACCGACGCACGCCTCTACTTCATCCTCCAGGGAGTGGTGGCGGCGCACGCCACGGTCCGCGGCAAGGAGACCGAGCTCCGCACCTTCGGCCCCGGGGACGTGATCGGCGAGAGCGTGTTGCTCGAGCGCCGGAGCTGGCCCGCCGACTACCGCGTGAGCGAGCCCGGGCGCGCCCTGACCCTCACCCGCGAGGGCCTGGAGAAGGCGCTGGTCGGCAACCCCGATCCTCGCGGCCTGCTCAACGCCCTGCGGAAGCAGCGCAACGACGAGGAGGTCCTGACCAACCTCCGGCGGCTGAACGCTTGACCACGAGGAGTCCTGATGGCTGTGCTTCCCATTCGCATCTATCCCGATCCCGTCTTGCGCGTGAGGTGCCCCGACGTGGAGCGCTTCGACGACCCGCTCCGCAAGCTCGCCGCCGACATGGTCGAGACCATGCACGCGGCCCCGGGCGTGGGCCTGGCCGCTCCCCAGGTGGGGATCGAGACACGCCTGGCGGTTGTCGACCTGTCGGTCGGCAAGGACGCCGCGGAGCTCCTGGTGCTGGTCAACCCGGAGGTCCTGGAGCAGACGGGGCGGGTGACCGACGTCGAAGGCTGCCTCTCGATCCCCGAGGTCAGCGACAAGGTGGAGCGGGCCGAGCGGATCCGCTTGCGGGCGCGGGACCTCGAAGGGCGCCCCTTCGAGCTCGACGCGGAGGACTGGCTGGCGCGGGCGATCCTGCACGAGGTGGACCATCTGGACGGGGTGCTGTTCGTCGACCACTTGAGAGGCCTGCGCCGGGAGCGGGTGAAACGCCAGCTGCGGCGTCTCGTGGAGTCCCGCGAGGAGGTTCCGGCGTGAGCCCCTCGCGCCGCCTGCTCGGAGCCCTCGCGGTCGCCATGGCCCTGGTCCTCGCCTCCTGTGGCGGAGGAGGCGGCGGTGGGGGCGGGGGCGGCGGACCGACCACCCCGCAGCCTGGCATCACGTTCACCGCCGGCAGCGGCTCGGCCCCGGCGGTACGCCTGAGCCGGGGCTCGGGCTCGGCCGGCGCCACCCTCGAGATCGACGTGCGGGCGGACCAGCTCGCCGGGGTCTACGCCCTCGCCTTCGACCTGTCGTTTCCGTCCGGCCTGCTGCGCTTCGACGGCTCGACCGAGGGCAGCTTCCTCGGCTCCGGGGGGGCCGACACCAGCCTGCAGGTGGCCGAAGCGTCCCCCGGACACCTGGTGGTCGGCGCCTCCCGCCTCGGCGACGTGGGGGAGACCGGGGGCTCGGGCTTGCTGCTGACGCTCCGCTTCACGGGCGTCGGCTCCGGCAGCGGCGCCTTGACCTTCTCCTCGACCAAGGTGTTCGACGCGGCCGGCGACGAGGTCCGCGGGCCGGCGTTCATCGGCGGCACGGTCCAGGTGACGCCCTAGCAGCCCTCGCCCGCTGATGGCCCATCCCCACTTCTACGACACGCTCGAGCGCCGGCTGGTGCCCTTCCGGCCGATCCGCGAGGGCGAGGCCCGGGTCTACACCTGCGGGCCGACGGTCTACAACTACGTCCACATCGGCAACCTCCGGACCTTCCTGTTCGAGGACCTGCTGCGCCGGACGCTGCGTTACCTGGGCCTCCGGGTGACCCAGGTGATGAACCTGACCGACGTCGACGACAAGATCATCGCCGCGGCGCACGAGGCGGCGGTGGGGATCGAGGAGTACACCGAGCCCTACGTCGAGGCGTTCTTTTCCGACCTCGACACGCTCCACGTCGAGCGCGCGGAGCACTACCCGAAGGCGACCGAGCACGTCCCGGAGATGATCGACCTGGTCGAGCGCCTGCTCGCGCGGCGCCATGCCTATGAGAGCGACGGATCGGTCTTCTTCCGCATCGCGAGCGACCCGGACTACGGCCGCCTCTCCCGCATCGACCCCTCGCAGGTGCGCCGCGGCGAGCGGGTGGCGAGCGACGAGTACGAGAAGGAAAACGCCCGGGACTTCGTCCTCTGGAAGGCCGCCAAGCCGGGCGAGCCGTCGTGGGACAGCCCCTGGGGGCCGGGCCGCCCCGGCTGGCACGTCGAGTGCTCGGCGATGAGCATGACCTACCTGGGCGAGACCTTCGACATCCACACCGGCGGCGTCGACAACGTCTTTCCCCACCACGAGAACGAGATCGCCCAGAGCGAGTCCGCCACCGGCGAGCCCTTCGTCCATCTCTGGCTCCACGCCGAGCACCTGCTGGTCGATGGCGAGAAGATGGCGAAGAGCCTGGGCAACCAGTTCACTCTCTCGGACCTGCTGGAGCGAGGCGTCTCCCCGCGGGCCCTGCGCTACCTCTTCCTGTCGGTCCACTACCGGCAGAAGCTCAACTTCACCTTCGAGTCCCTGGATGCAGCCGGCAAGGCCCTGGCGCGGATCGACGAGATGCGCTTCCGGGTCGAGCACGCCTCCGAGGCCGACGACGGCGAGTCGAAGATCCTCTCGCCCGCCACGCGGCTCGCCGCCGAGCTCGCCGGGGCCCTCTCCGACGACTTGAACGTCTCGAAGGCCCTGGCGGCCCTCTTCGGCTTCGTCAAGGAGGTCAACGTGGCGGTGGAGGAGGGGCTCGCCGAGGGGGACCGGGAGCGTGTCGCCGCCGCCCTCGCGGACGCCGACCGGGTGTTCGGAGTGCTCGATCCGGCGGCCTGGCAGGAGGTCGCGGCCGGCGCGGACGACGACGCCGAGATCGAGGACCTCGTCCGGCGCCGGGAGGAGGCGCGGACGGCCCGGAGCTGGGCCGAGGCCGACCGGCTGCGCGCCGAGCTCGCGGAGCGCGGCGTCGTCCTCGAGGACACGCCGAGCGGCACCCGCTGGAAGCGCCGGTGAGCCTGCGGGGCTTCCTTTCCGGCCCCCACAACCGCGCCAAGGGGGCCGGGGCCGAGAAGCGGGCCGCCGCCTGGCTCCGCCGCCAGGGCTACCGGGTGCTGGCGAGGAACGTCCGCAACGCCGGCGGCGAGCTCGACCTGGTGGCGAGCGACGGCGACACCCTCTGCTTCATCGAGGTCAAGGCCCGGGCGAGCGGCCGCTTCGGCCCCGCGGTGCTCGCCGTCGACGCCACCAAGCGCCGGAAGCTCGCCCGCGCCGCCAGCGCCTACCTGGCCCGGTACCCCTGGGACGGCCCCGTGCGCTTCGACGTCCTCGGCCTCGACCGGATCGAAGACCGGGTCGAGTACACGCTGCTCCGGGACGCCTTCCAGGTGGAGGAGGAGTGGTGAGCGGAGAATGGAGGCGACGGGCGGATTCGAACCGCCGAATGAGGGTTTTGCAGACCCTTGCCTTACCACTTGGCTACGTCGCCCAAGGCGGGCTCGGACCGTGGTGAGCGACCCGATCGGTGGAGGAGTCTACCATCCGTTCCGGGGGCCCACAACCGGCCCGAAATCGGCGCCGATCCGGCTCCGCGACCCGCTTGACAGTGCCCGGCCCGCCGTCTATCCTTGGCAGCCCTGAGCGGGAATAGCTCAGTGGTAGAGCACAACCTTGCCAAGGTTGGGGTCGCGGGTTCGAATCCCGTTTCCCGCTCCATTCCTCACCGAACATCCGAAGCGGCTGCGTGACGATCCGCCCGGTGCCCCGCGCGCCGGGCGCTCGTCGTCCGGCAGCTGAGAGCCCCGACGGGAGAGCCCCGCCTACTGCCTCGGGTGATCGCTCCGCCCCCTGCCACCGATCGGAACCACGCCGCTCGTGACCTCCACGGCGAAGCTCTTGGCCCCCAGGCGACTGCCGTCGGGCCGGACCACGGCGATCGTCGCGGCGTAGTGGCCGACGGCGCGCCCGGCGAGGGATACCGGTTCGTTCCGGAGCGGCACCGCCGCCCATGGCGCGAGCTTGGCGAGCGTCCCGAGGAGCTGGCGGTCGATCTCGACTCCGTCCTGAACGATCACCGCCTCGACCTGGCTGCCGGCCGCCAAGGTGGCGCCCGTGTTCTTGATCCAGATCTCGTCGAGGACCAGAGAATCGCCTGCCGCCCGCTTGTACGGATGCTGGGTGAACTCCTCGTCGGCGATGCTCACGACCACGTCGGGCCAGGTGATCGGATTGGTCGTTTCCGAATAGATCCACTGATCCGTGTCCGGCTCCTTGATCGCCTTCGCGTAGGTGAGCGTAGCGGGGAGCGCCTTGCCGTCCGCGGGCAGCGGCTCCGTGTGGACGAGGCGATACCCGAAGTCACCCTGGTCCATCGCGTCTTCGACCCGCGAGGGAGTGACCGGGTCGACCTGGTAGTAGGCCACCCAGTCGCCGCCGAACCGGGACTCGAGCTCGAGCTCGGCGGCCGGATCCGCAGCGAAGCGGATCGCCTCGCCGTTGAAGTTGAAGTACAGACTGTCCGAGAACAGCTGCATCCCCTGGGGCACCTGGAAACCTACCTGCAGGGCGACGGTGTTGACGGTACCCTGGTACTTGCAGGCCTCCTTGAAGCTCGCCTTGTGACCGGAGCTGATCTCGACGTGGGCTCCCGTGCTCTGGAGGGTGATGCAACCCGAGCCGCCGCTCGTCGATTCGCACTCCCACCCCTTGATGTAGTCGTACTTCTCGGTGAGGTCTTCGAGGATGTCACTGCAGCAACAGTCCTTGGCGCCCATGAGCAGTACCGACAGGGCGGCCAGGGAGAGGGCGCTGGCCGCGCGGTTCCTGAAGGGCCGAGGTCGGTTTTCGAGCATGTTCGCTTCCTCCTTTCGGCACTTGGCGGTGGATCGCCACGGCGCATTGCGACGGGAACGAAGGGCTCGCAGGCGCGAGGAGACCCTCGGGGTCGACCGGGGTCCGCGCGGGGGTGCGCCAGGGAACCGCCGCACGATGTTTACGTAATTACTTGTGCTCTGACCAACCCGAGACGGGACACGCCCTCACGCGCCACCTCGTCCATCGAACCCGGCGACCCGGCATGGAGCCTTTGCGTCCCGGAGGCGAGATGGGGTATAACTGCGGTCGTCCCGAGCCGACCCGACCACCCTCGCCCGACGAACTCCTTGCCGCCGTACGGAGAACCATGCGCACGCCCTTGGTAGCCACCCCGGCTCTCGCCCTTGTCCTCGCCCTCGCCGCCGCCCCGGCCTTCGCCGGCACCGTCTACCTCCCCGTCGTCGCACCGGACGGCGACGGCGGCCAGAAGACCGTCGTCACGGTGACCAACGACGATCCGGCGACCCCGCGCCGCTTCACGGGCTTCCTCCTGCCTCTGGGCTCCGACGGCGTCGCGGCGACCCGGACGCCGGCCCTCTCCCGGACGATCGAGCCCGGCCAGACGGTGCTCGTCGAGCTCGACTCCCACCAGACCTCGGCTCTCCTCGAGATCAACGCGGCACCGCAGCTCTCGGTCGGCGCGCGGCTCGAGAACCTGGCCGGGACGGGTGGCGAGGCGCTCTCTGTGCCGCTTCCGGTCGTCTCCTCGGCGAACCTCGTGGCGGCCGGAGAGGCGATCGACCTCCAGGGCTGGCAGCGCGCCGCCGACGGCGCCAGGACCAATCTCGGTCTCCTCAACCTCGGGCAGGGCCCGGCGGTCTGCCAGTTCGACCTTTTCGGCGCCGGCGGCGAGAGCCGCGGCTCGGCCGAGCTCCGGCTGGCGCCGCTCTCGTTGTCCTACTTCCGCGACGGCCTACGGCTGCTCGGCGTCAGCTCGATTCGCGACGCCCACTCCCGGATCACGTGCGACCAGCCGAGCTTCGCCTGGCTCGACGTCTTCGACGGCTCCGCGGGCTCGTTCCGGACCCTCCTGCCGGCGGCGAACGGCAAGTCGACCCTCCGCCTCCCGGGTGACGACGGCAGCGCGGTCGGGGATCCGCCGACCACCCCGCACTCGGTGCTCTTCGTCCAGCGGGGCACGTTCCACACCGCGACTCCAGGGGACGAGACCTGGGTCCGAAACGTCGCACTTCCCGCCGACACCCGGTTCGATCGGGTGACCGTCGACTTCGACGTCACCCCCGGGCCATGGTCCTACGATCCGACCAAGACCCACAGCCTGTTCTGGCTCCACCGCGGCGTCTGGCTCACCTCGCCCTGGAACGGCAACATCTTCGGCTTCGTCAACGCCTTCGGTCCCGGCAAGGACGAGGTCAAGGTGCTGACCAACGTCGACGCGCCGAAGGGCACCCGCGACGTCTGGTCCGACAACGTCGTGCTGGAGCAGGGCAAGACCTACCACGTCGCCTACGTCTGGGACGGCCAGGGAGGCTTCCTGCGCCTGACCATCACCGACAAGGCGAGCGGCGAGCCGGTGTTCGAGGTCGAAGGCTCGACCCTGGGCAAGCCTCTGACGACCGACGCGAGCGGCTCCTTTTTCATCTACTTCGGCCACGAGGATCTGGGCGTCGGCGGCTGCATGTGCGGTCCGGAGCGCCCGAGCTACGGCTGGAGCTGGAGCGACCTGCGGCTCGAGTTCGTGCGCCCCTGAGGCCGGTCGCCCGGCCCGGGTCTTGCTTCGACCGTGGGCGAGCCGGCCGCGTCGGCTCCGACGACCCCGAACCCCGAGCCAGGGAGGATTCCGATGAGCCACGACGTCGCCTACGTTTCCGAGGTCGAGATCGAGCGGGACCAAGGGCCCCGTCCGCCATGCCCGCCTGCCGGCCGAGCCCGACCCGGTGGTCTTCGGCGTCCACGGCGCCATCGCCGAGCACTATGGCGTTCCGGCGGACGCCTTCGAGCCCCACGCCACCACCCTCGACTACGTGGTGGCCGCCGCCGGCGGCTGACTGACCGGCACCTTCGGGGGCGCGCTGGAGGCGCGCGACGTCGACGCGAGCGACGGGCGGCTGGTGGCCCACGTGCGGGGCGAGATCGAGGTCGTGGACCGGGTGCTGGTGATCAAGCGCATCCACGTCCACTACCGGCTCGAGGCGCCGGAGGAGGCGCGCGAGACGGTCGAGCGGGTCCACCGCATGCATACCGTGCACTGCCCGGTCTACCAGTCGATCCACAAGGCGATCGAGATCACGACCGAGTACGAGCTCGAAGCGGGGTAGCCCTCCGTGCGGCTAGAATCGATTCTCGCCGCCAGCCCCATGCCGGAGTGGCGGAACCGGTAGACGCAGGGGACTTAAAATCCCCCGCCTTCGGGCGTGCGGGTTCGACCCCCGCCTCCGGCACCAGGCTTCGGCGGGGCGCGGCGCGGAGCGCGCCGCTCACTCCTCTTCGGCGGGTCCCAGGCCGAGCTCCTCGCGGATCAGGATCTCAAGGCGCCGGCGAGCCTCGTCGGCCATCTCGGTGTACTCGAGGGTGAGCTCGGCGAAGGGGCGGCCCTCGCGCTCCTCGATCGGGCGCACCTTCGTGACCCGGACCGTCATCTCGACGGGCTCGTCTCCGAGCTCGACGTGCAGGTCGAGAAGGTCGTCGCGCTGGGCGATCAGCGGGGCGTGGACCATCATTCCGGTCCGGCGCAGGCCGCGCACGGTGAAGGAAGCGGCGTTGCCGCCCTCCGGCGAGGTGCCGTGCGGCACCAGGTACCCGTCGAGGCTCCGCTCGAGCTGGATGGTCCCTCTGTCCTCGAGCAGCCGGAGGAGCTCGCGCGCGGTCTCCGAGAGGCCCCGCTGGAGCTCGATCCCGGCGGCGTACTGCGGCTGGCTCTCCCCCTCCTCGTTGCGCTTGGTGCTCTGGAGTCGGCACCAGGCGACGGTTCCCGAGAGCCGGAGCTGCGGCGCCCCGGCCTCGATCTTCACCGTGTAGCTACGGCCCGGGGAGAGCGCCACGGCGGTCTGCACCGCCATGCCGTCCGAGCTCAGGTTGAGGACCCGGCACTGGTGTGAGAAGAGCACGCTCGCGCGCACGTCGTCCAGGTCGTGGCGCCGGCGCTGTCGTCGTTCATGGCTCGTGGTGTCGGAGCTCATCCTGTCGGCGGCCCTCCGGGCCGGGTCTCCGGCTCTCCCCCGAGCCGGTGACCCCATCTTACTCACAAGGCGGGGCGGGGGCGCGGCGGCACTCGGGCGCCGCCCAAGTTGAGATACCCTGTCGGTCCCGGTCGGAGCGCCCGAGCCCCGACCCCCGATCCACCACCGCCAGGAGACGCGATGGAGACACTGCGCAGCTACGTTCGCGGACAGTGGCACGAGGCTTCCGAGGGCTTCCGGAGCCTGGTCGACCCGTCGACCGGGGAGGAGATCGGCCGGGCGTCGAGCGCCGGGCTCGACTTCGCCGGGGCCCTCGAGTTCGCGCGGGAGACCGGCGGCCCGGCGCTCCGGCGCCTGACGTTCGCCGAGCGCGCGGACCTGCTCAAGGCGATGGCGCGGGCGCTCCGCGACGGTCGCGACGAGCTTCTCGAGCTGTCGCGGCTCAACACCGGCACGACCCGTCCGGACGGCGCCTTCGACATCGACGGCGCGACCGGCACGCTCGCCTACTACGCCGCCCTCGGCAAGCGGCTGGGCGACCGCCCCCACCTGGTCGAGGACGAAGGGGTGCAGCTCGCCCGCACCGAGGAGTTCTGGGGCCGCCACGTGCTGGTGCCCCGGCGCGGGGTCGCGGTCCACATCAACGCCTTCAACTTCCCGGCCTGGGGCTTCGCCGAAAAGGCCGCGTGCTCCTTGCTCGCCGGCATGCCGATGATCACCAAGCCGGCGACCGCGACCGCGATGGTGACCCACCGGGCGGTGGAGCTGGTGCTCGAGGCGGGCCTGCTGCCCGAAGGCGCGCTGCAGCTCGTCTGCGGCGGCACCGGCGACCTTCTCGACCTGCTCGGGCCGCAGGACGCGCTCGCCTTCACCGGCTCGGCGGACACCGCCGAGCACCTGCGCGACCGGGACAACCTGCGCCGGGCCAACACCCGGATCAACGTCGAGGCCGACAGCCTCAACGCCGCCGTCCTGGCCCCCGGACCGGACTCGGGCGAGGCGGCGCCGGCGACCCTCGAGCTCTTCTTCACCGACGTCGTCCGGGAGATGACCCAGAAGACCGGTCAGAAGTGCACCGCGGTGCGCCGCATCCTGGTGCCCGCCGAGGCGATCGACCGGGTCGAGGCCGAGCTCGCGCGCCGCTTGGGCGAGGTGGTGACCGGCAATCCGGCCGACGGGGCGGTGACCATGGGACCGCTGGCGACCGCCGACCAGCTCGCGGACGCCGAGCGCGGCGTCGCCGAGCTCGCGCGGGAGGCCCGGATCGTGGTCGGGACGGGCCGCCGGAGCGACGGCGTGGGAAGCCCCGCCGGGTACGGCTTCTTCTTCGCTCCTACCTTGCTGCGCGCCGCGTCCGCCGGGTCCGGCTCGGCGATCCACCGCCGGGAGGTCTTCGGGCCGGTCGCGACGCTCGTGCCCTACGACGGCTCCGCCGACCAGGCGGCGCGGCTCGTCGCCCGGGCCGAGGGCACGCTGGTGACCTCGGTCTACGGCGACGACGGCGCGTGGCTGGACGCCTTCGTCGCCGGCGCCGGTTCCTTCACCGGGCGGATCTACGTCGGCTCGGAAGGGTCGTCGGGCGCGGCTCCGGGCTCGGGGATCGCCCTGCCGCAGACCCTCCACGGGGGTCCCGGACGGGCCGGGGGAGGCGAGGAGCTCGGGGCCCTCGTCGGGGTGCGCTTCTACCTCCAGCGGGTCGCCCTCCAGGGGGCGAGATCGATGGTCGATCGCCTCGCCGCCGGCTCCTCCGACGGAGTAGAATAGCGGCCTTCCCGCCTCTCCGATGGCCCCGATGCTCGAGACCCTGGAACAGCCGAAGGCCTTGCCGCACAGCGAGGAGTCCGAGCGCGCGGTGCTCGCGGCGATCCTCCTCGATACCGGGGTCCTGCCCTCGGTCGCCGCCCGCCTCAAGGAGGACGACTTCTACCTCGACCGGCACCGGGTGCTCTACGGCGTCGTCCTCTCGCTCCAGCACGACAACGCGGCGATCGACCTGCGCACCGTCCAGGCCCGGCTCGAGCAGCAGGGAAAGCTCGAGTCGGTCGGCGGCCTGGCCTACCTGGCCGGGCTCGACCTCGACCTGCCCGACCTCGGGCGGGTCGACGCCTACGTCGAGATCATCAAGGAGCGCTCGGTCCGGAGGCGCCTGATCTCGGCCTCGCAGGAGATCATCCGCAACTGTCTCGACGGCGGCCTCGAGGCCGGGCAGGCTCTGGGGCGGGCGGAGCAGGTGGTTCTCGGCCTCGGCGAGGAGGCGGTCACCCGCGGCTTCACCCAGCTCTCCTCGGTGCTCCACGAGACCCTGGAGGACCTCGAGGAGCGCCCCGGCTCGACCCTCATCGGAGTGCCCTCCGGCTTCATCGACTTCGACCGGATCACCCACGGGCTCAACCGAGGCAACCTGATCATCATCGCCGGCCGGCCCGGGATGGGCAAGACGAGCTTCGCCTTGAACGTCTGCCAGCACGTGGCGCTTCGCGAGTCGCGGCCGGTCGGGATCTTCTCGCTCGAGATGAGCTCCCAGGAGCTCGGCCTCCGGGTGCTCTGCTCGGAGGCCAACGTGCCGTTTTCCCGGCTGCGCTCCGGGCACCTGTCGCAGAAGCAGTGGAGCCGGATCATCCAGACCACCCGGGACGTGGGCGACGCGCCGCTGTTCATCGACGACTCGCCCAACCCGTCGCTGCTCGAGGTCGCCTCGAAGGCGCGGCGGCTGAAGGCCGAGAAGGGCCTGGAGCTGCTGGTGCTCGACTACCTGCAGCTCATGCAGGCGGGCGGCCGCTACGAGAACCGGAACCTCGAGATCGCCGCCATCAGCCGGGCCATGAAGCAGCTCGCCAAGGAGCTCGACCTGCCGGTGATCGCTCTGTCCCAGCTCTCCAGGAACCCCGAGCGCCGCGGCTCGGACCGGCGGCCCCAGCTCGCCGACCTGCGCGAGAGCGGCTCGATCGAGCAGGACGCCGACCTGGTCGCGTTCATCTTCCGGGAAGAGGTCTACAAGCCGGACGACCCGGAGGTCGAGGGCCTCGCGGAGGTGATCATCTCCAAGCACCGCAACGGCGAGACGGGCACCATCGAGCTCGCCTTCCTCGGCGAGACCACCACCTTCAAGAACCTCGACCGGCATCATGGCCCCGATCCGAACCTCAACTGATCCGGGCGAGGAGATGGCGGTGGCACCTCCGTCCCAGCGGGCCGGATTGGCCCCGCTCCGGCCCCGCCGCCGCAGCGCGGCCGGGCCACCCGCTGCTCGAGGTCCACCGCCCGGCCTGGGCCGAGATCGACCTGGGCGCCCTGGTCGCGAACCTCGGCGCGCTGCGCTCCGAGCTGGGGTCGGCCCGGATCCTGGCGGTCATCAAGGCCGACGCCTACGGCCACGGCGCGCCGGAGGTGAGCCTGGCGCTCGAGGCGGCCGGCGTCGACCTGCTCGGCGCGGCGCTGCTCGAGGAGGGGGCGGAGGTCCGGCGCGCCGGGGTGCGCACGCCGATCCTGGTCCTGGGCGTCGCCCAGCCCGAGCAGCTCCCGTACTACCGCCGCTACCGCCTGACCCCGGTGATCTCGGGCCTCGACCAGCTGGTCCTGTGGCGGGACTGGCTGGCCGGCCCGGGCGGCTACGTGCAGCCGGTCCACCTGCAGGTCGACACCGGGATGACCCGCCTGGGAATCGGCGAGGCCGAGCTCGGCACGGCCCTCGAGATCCTCCGCGCCAGCCCGCACCTCGAGCTCGCGGGGCTGCTCTCCCACCTCGCCGAGGCCGACCTGCTCGAGAGCCCGCGCAACGCCGAGCAGGAGCGCCGTTTCGGGCGCGCCGTCGAGGCGCTGAGCGCCGAGGAGCGCCGGGGAGCGCTGGTGCACCTCGCCAACAGCGCCGCGGCGCTCCACCAGCCGGCGAGCCGGCTCGACCTCGTGCGCCTGGGCCTCGCCCTCTTCGGGCACGACCCGGCGGGGCGATTCTCGGAGCTGGCGCCGGTGATGTCGGTCAAGACTCGTACCGTCCTGGTGCGCGACGTCGGGCCGGGCACGCGGGTGAGCTACGGCGGCCGCTGGACGGCGGCGCGACCGAGCCGGATCGGCGTCCTGCCGGTGGGCTACGCGGACGGCTACGCCTGGCGGCTCACCGGCAAGGCCGAAGCCCTGGTCCGCGGCCGCCGGGTGCCGGTCGTCGGGGCGGTGAGCATGGACATGATCTTCGTCGACCTCACCGATCTGCCGGGCGACCCGGTCGGGACCGGCGAGGAGGTGGTGCTCCTCGGCGCCCAGGGGGACGAGCGGATCCCGGTCACCGAGCTCGCGGGCGAGGTGGGGACCATCCCCTACGAGCTCCTCTGCCTGCTCGGCCTGCGCCTGGCGCGGCGCTACGTGGGCGGCTCTCGGGGCTCGAGCGTTCGGACGCGCTTCGACGGGGGCCTCGCGTGAGCTGGCTGCCGGCCTTCCTCGAGCGACCGATCGCGGAGATGGGGCGCTTCTTCATCGTCCTCTGGCGGGTCTTCGTCTGGACGCCGCGGAGGCCCTGGGACTTGCGCCAGCTCGTGCGCCAGATGGTGCGGGTGGGCGTCGACTCGGTGCCGGTCATCCTGCTCACGGCGCTCTTCACCGGCGCGGTGCTCGCCCTCCAGTCCTACTCCGTCCTGGTGCGGTTCAACGCCGAGGGCTTCGTCGGGTCGCTGGTCGGGCTGTCGCTGGTGCTCGAGCTCTCGCCGGTCATCGGCGGCCTGATCATCGCCGGCCGGGTCGGCTCCTCGATGGGCGCGGAGATCGGCACCATGCGGGTGACCGAGCAGATCGACGCCCTCGAGGTCATGGCCACCGATCCGATCCACTTCCTGATGGTGCCGCGGGTCTGGGCCCTGGTCGCGATGCTCCCGATGCTGGTGCTCCTGGGCGACGTCGTCGGGATCGCCGGCGGCTACCTGGTGGCGGTCGTGATGATGGGCTCGAACCCGGTCGTGTACCTCGAGAACACCTTCCAGTACATGGACACCTGGGACCTCTTCCAGGGCCTGGTGAAGGCCGGGTTCTTCGGGCTCCTGGTGGGAGTGATCGGCTGCCAGAAGGGCTTCTACACGTCCGGCGGCGCCGAGGGCGTGGGCCGCGCCACCACCTCGGCGGTGGTGACCGCCTCGATCGCCATCCTGATCTCGGACTTCTTCGTCACCAAGGTGCTGCGATGAGCGAGCGCCTGCGCCGTGCCGAGCCGGAGACCGGCGTCAAGATCTCCTTCCAGAAGGTGCGCAAGGCGTTCGGCGCCCTGGTGGTGCTCGACGGCCTCGACCTCGACGTCGCGACCGGCGAGTCGCTGGTCGTCATCGGCGGCTCCGGGGTGGGCAAGAGCGTGCTGATCAAGCACGTGATCGGGTTGCTCCGTCCCGACTCGGGCCGGGTGGTGGTCGACGGCGTCGACCTCGCCACGCTCGGCAACCGCGAGCTCACCAGCTTCCGCCGCCGTTTCGGCATGGCCTTCCAGGAGGGCGCTCTGTTCGACTCCATGACGGTCGCCGACAACGTGGGGTTCGCGCTGCGCCGACTGACCGACCTGTCGCCGGAACGGATCGACGAGCGGATCGACGAGTGCCTGCGCCTGGTGCGCCTCGAGGGCGTCGGAGGCAAGCTGCCCTCGGAGCTCTCGGGCGGCATGCGCCGGCGGGTGGGCTTCGCCCGCGCCATCGCGCACGAGCCGGAGATCCTGCTGTTCGACGAGCCGACCACCGGGCTCGATCCGGTGACCACGGCGCTGATCGACGAGGTGATCGTCGACTTGACCGAGAGCCTCCGTACCACCGCCCTCACCATCACCCACGACATGACGAGCGCGTTCCGCATCGCGGACCGCATGGGGCTGCTGTGCGGCGGTAGGATCGTGGCGCTCGCGCCGCCCGAGGAGTTCCGGGAGCTCGACGACCCGCGGGTCCAGCAATTCATCCACGGCGAGGCCGAGGGGCCGATGACCGACCCCCGGGAGGTGCCCTGCGCGCCTCGCGACGCCGAGACGGCCGCCGCCGGGGACCTGGCGGCGGCCGAGATCCGGGAATCGGAGAGGGACGCTCGATGAACCAGGCCTTGAAGGTGGGCGCGTTCGCCACCATAGTCCTCGTGCTGCTGGGTGTGATGATCCTCAAGATCGAGGACATCGACCTGTTCGGCGGGGCCAAGCGCAGCCTGGTCGCCGAGTTCGACTCGGTCGCCGGTCTCGACGACAAGGCGACGGTCCGGATCGCCGGCGTCCGGATCGGCCGGGTCGACGGCATCGGCCTCGCCGACCACAAGGCCCACGTGCGCCTGGTGATCGAGGAGGACGTGCCGCTGACCGAGGGGACGTCGGCGCGGATCGCCAACATGGGCCTTCTGGGCGACAAGTACGTGATCCTCGTTCCCGGCCCCGAGGGCGCACCGCCGCTGCCCGACGGAGCGGTGATCGAGGGGACGACGCCCCCGACCTTCGACGAGGCGCTCGCCAAGTTCAGCAAGCTGGGCGACACGCTCGGCTCGCTGACCGGCGAGGGCGGCCAAGGGAACCTCGACCGCCTGATCGAGAACCTCGAGGCGGTGAGCGGCGACATCCGGGACCTGGTCGAATCCAACCGGGAGCAGTTCGACGCGAGCGTGGCGAACGTCCGGCAGTTCACCGGCACGCTCGCCACCGAGCTCCCCAAGCTGAGCGGCCAGGTGGCCCAGGTGCTCGACCGCATGGACCGCACCCTGGCTCAGCTCGAGGGGACGATGGGGCAGAGCCGACCCGACCTGACCGCCACCCTCTCCAACCTGCGGCAGCTCACCTCCGACGCCCAGACCTCGGTCGACAACCTCAACCAGGTGACCGGGCGCCTCGCCCGGGGCGAGGGCTCGATCGGCAAGCTCCTGACCTCGGACGAGGCGCACGACGAGCTGGTCTCGACCCTCGAGTCGGTGCAGGCCGGGGTCAAGAACCTGAGCGGCGCCCTCGGCGGGATCCAGAAGATCCAGCTCGACCTGGCCCTCGAGAGCTTCTACCTCGAATCGCAGAGCGACTCGCGGAGCTCCTTCACGCTCAACATCGATCCCCACGGCGACAGCGGCACCCTCTACCGGGTGGGGATCGTCGACAGCCCGCTCGGGAAGGTCCGCACGAAGACCCGCGAGACCACTGTGATCCAGGAAGACGGGAGCAGCGAGACGACGACCACCAAGACCTTCGAGCAGACGAACGGTACGACGGTCTCGGCGCTGTTCGGCTTCCACCTCTTCGACGACAGCCGGTTCTGGGCGGGCGCCATCGAATCGACCGGCGGCGTGGAGCTCGACTATCCGCTCCTCGACAAGCGGCTCCTGCTGTCCATGGAGGCGTTCGACTTCAACCGCCACGACGACCTCGATCCCCACCTGCGCCTGTCCGGGAAGTTCCACCTGAACGACCGGCTCTACCTGACGGCCGGCTGGGACGACTTCCTGGTCGGGGATCGGAGGTCGCTCTTCCTGGGCGGCGGCATCACCTGGCGCGACGACACGCTCAAGTACCTCCTCGGCAGCGTGCCCAAGCTGTGACCGGATGCCCCCTGCAACCCCTCTGATCCCCTTCTCTCCCCACCGGGGGAGAAGGGGACGCCCCCACCCCCGTGGCTGCGCGGGTTTCTAGTCTACAGGTCGGGCTCGGTGCCCGTCAGGCGGCGGAAGGCGGCGAGGTAGCGGTCGCGGGTGCCCTCGACCACGTGCTCCGGTAGCTCCGGGGGCGGTGACTCGTGGTCCCAGCCGCTCTCGTCGAGCCAGTTGCGTACGTACTGCTTGTCGAACGAGGGCGGCTCCTCGCCGGGCCGCCACTGGTCGACGTCCCAGTAGCGCGAGGAGTCCGGGGTCAGCGCCTCGTCGACCAGCAGCAGCTCGCCGTCGGCGAGCCCGAACTCGAACTTGGTGTCGGCGAGGATCAGGCCCTGGCGGGCGGCGTGGGCGGCGGCCCGCGCGTAGAGGTCGAGCGTCAGGTCGCGGAGCCGGCGCGCCAGAATGGGCCCGAGGCTGCCCTCCATCACCGCGAACGGGACGTTCTCGTCGTGCTGTCCCTTGGCGGCCTTGGTGGCGGGGGTGAAGATCGGCTCGGGCAGCCGGCTGGCGCGGGTGAGGCCTGCCGGCAGGGCGATGCCGCAGACCTCGCGCCGGTCGCGGTACTCCCGGAAGCCGCTGCCCGCCAGGTAGCCGCGGGCGACGCACTCGAACGGCACCACCTCGGCCTTGCGGACCAGGGCGCTGCGCCCGGCGAGGCGGGCGCGCTCCGGCTCGAGGCGCCGGACGAGCTCGTCGGGAAAGTCGTCGAGCCGGGCCGCGAGCAGGTGATGGGGAACGGCCTCGGCCAGCCGCTCGAACCAGAAGACGGAGAGCTGGTGCAGGATCTTGCCCTTGTCCGGGATGCCCGGGCGGAGCACGTGATCGTAGGCCGACAGCCGATCGCTGGCGACGATCAGGAGCTGGCCGCCGAGGTCGTAGACGTCCCGTACCTTGCCCCGGAAGGGCGCCGGGAACCCGGGGAGATCGGTCTGCCAGAGGGGGTTCATCGGATGCCCCCCGCAACCCCTCGATCCCCTTCCCACCCCACGGGGGGGAAGGGGACGATTGATCGGATGCCCCCCGCAACCCCTCGATCCCCTTCCCACCCCACGGGGGGAAGGGGACGATTGACCGGGTGCCCCCCGCAACCCCTCGATCCCCTTCCCACCCCACGGGGGGGAAGGGGACGCCTCCTCCCGAGCGTCCGTTCTGCGTGGGCTTCGGTTCGATCGTCAAGGCTTGCTCCAGGCTAGCCGGAGACCGCGGTCTGGCGGCGTTGCAGGTTGGTCGAGAACTCGCGCTCGATAGCGGCCATCAGGCCGGGGCCGTGCATCGGCTCGAGGCCGGCCAGATCGCCGTCTCCCAGGTCGACCACCTCGAACACGGCGAGCTTGTCCAGGCCCTTGAGCGAAGCGACGCCCAGCTTGCGCACCCCGACCGAGATCGTCTCGCCGCCGCGCGCGGCCTGGGACTCGGGCACCGAGAGGGCGACGTAGCCGCGCTCGCCGACCGACACGCGGAAGAGCTCGGCGAAGCGGTTCTCCGCATCGAGCTGGTCGATGAAGGCCGCCGTGGCGACGATGCCCTCGTTGACCAGGTTGCCGTTGCGGTTGATGTAGGAGTAGAACTGCCGCGCCTCGGCCTCGCGGTCGACCACGTCCAGGTTCTTCTCGAGCAGGGGGGAGAAGAACCTGAGGACCACCTCCTCGCGGTAGCCGAGGTTCACCAGCATGGTCTTGATCTCCTCGATCTCGCGCGAGGCCTTGCCGGTGGTCAGGCGCGAGAGCTCCACCACGCCGTGGCCGAAGAACTCGTAGCGCTCGGACCCGGTGTCGCCGACGTGGATCGGGATCAGCCGGTACTGGCCGTAGTTGAGCGCGATCCGCACTCCGCGGTCGAACGGGAAGCCTTCGGCGAGCGCCTGGC
Source organism: uncultured Acidobacteriota bacterium (assembly GCA_963837945.1). Lineage (GTDB taxonomy): Bacteria > Acidobacteriota > Thermoanaerobaculia > Multivoradales > DATKCC01 > CAVUBL01. The sequence continues at coordinate 92,377 of CAWIQD010000003.1, read as the reverse complement.
GATAGAGGCGCTGGACGTGGATCGCGGCGGTCAGCATCCGCCGGCCCCGCCGGCTCGAGAAGAACGCGCCGTCGCCCAGGTACTTCTCGAGCTTCATGCGCTGGCCGTCCGCCATCCGGTTGACCCGGCGCTGGAACCGGAACATCTTGCGGAAGGAGGCGTCCTGGACCTCCGATCCCGAGCGGCGCAGCACCGAGACCACGCGCGAGAAGTCGGCGATGTCGTAGATCATGCCGAACCGGTGGACCTGCGGATCGACCACCCAGGGAGCGGTGAAGTCGAGCGGCCGGGTGGTCGGCGAGAGCTCGACGTCCGAGCGCCCGACGAGGGTCCGGTTGAGCCCGTCGCGGCTCGAAACGAAGCCTTCGCCCGAGCGCTGGATCGGCACGATCATCCGTCGCAGGCCGTGAAGGAGCTCGAACTCCTTGAGCTTCGCCAGCAGCCGTTCCCAGACCTCGATCTGGTTGCGGTCGGGCAGAGTGGCGACGTCGTAGCCGGGCCGGCCGGCGAGGTAGCGGACGTAGCCGGGCCGGGTGAGGAGCTCGCGCGGCCGGTCCGGGTCGCCGCCCAGCAGGTGGCGCGCCGCGAGCGCCAGGTCGGGATCCGAGGCGAGCCGCTCGCGGTGCCAGGCGTCGAGCGCCTCGAGCCGCCGCCTGAGGTCGCGGCCGTCGAGGTGCAGGTGGCCCGCGAAGTAGCTGCCGAGCTCGGCGAGGTTGGCGCCGATGTGGTCCTCGGTGAAGATCAAGACGTTGTCGACCATGCGAGTGAGGAGCCGCGGGTAGAGCTCCTCCTCGACCTCGTCGGTGTCCGAGGCGAGCCGCTGGGCGAGGTCGTAGGTCGCCGACTGGACCCGGTCGACGTAGCGGTCGTAGACGCGGTACTTGATCTCGTCGCCGTAGCGCCGCCCGATCTCGGCGTCGGCGCGGGTGACCCGCCTCGGCGTCTCCTTGAGCAAGGCCGCGAGATCGAGCGAGTGGTGGAGCCAGAAGAGATCGGGGAACTGCCGCCCGTAGCTCGAGATGGTCACGTTCTCGACCGCCCGCGACAGGTGGGCGAGGTAGGTCTCCCAGGCCTGGCCGTAGGCCTTGCGGTCGGTCGGCTGGCGGCGGAAGATGCCGACCTGGAAGCTCTCCTCGTGGAGGACGTACTGGATGAGGGCCTGGCGCAGCGCCTGGAGGCGCTCGGAGACCAGGACGGGGTAGCCGTAGAGCGGGGTGGCGCTCTCCTCCTCGAGGTAGATCGGCTGCGGGGTGGGCAGGGTGAAGCGCCCCTCCGCGGCCAGCCGCCGCAGCTCCTCGGGCTCGGGATGGAGGAAGTTGAACGGTCCCTGGAGGTGGAGGAGGATCGCGGAGTCGCTCATCGCCGTGCCGCCCGTGAGTCGGTGGGGTATAGCATACCCCCCCCGCCACGCGCCCGCGACGCCGCGCCGAACCCGTGCCGAGGAGAGAGGAAAGATGACCGAGCTCGTCCAAGTCGAGATCCTCACCGGTGGCCTGCCCGAGGCGGAGGTCCTCGTCGCCGGCTGTTTCGAAGGTGAGGCGCCTGCCGTCCCCGGGCCGGCTCCGGAAGTCGCGCGCGCGCTGGCGCGGGCGGCGGGCCGGGCGGGCTTCTCGGGGCGGGAGAAGCAGGCCGTGGAGGCGACGCCCGACGGCGGACCGGTCGGCGCGGTGACCGTGAGCGGCCTGGGCCCGCGGGGCGAGGCCGACGCGCGCCGGATCGCCGGCTGGCTCGATCGCACGCTCGAGACGCTCGGCGTCAACGGCGTCACGCGGGCGGTGATCGCCCTGCCGGACTGCCCCGAGACGCGGGGCGCCGGCGCCGCGGGACGGATCCTCGGCCGGCTGGCGCTCGGCAGCTACCGCTACGACCTCTACAAGGGCGAGCGCGGCGCGGACGCCGCAAGCCGCCTGCGCTCGGTGGCGGTCCTGCCGCCGGCCGGCGAGAGCGAGACCTACCGCGAGACGCTGCCGGTCGCCCGGGCGGTCGCGGAAGGCGTCGCCTTCACCAGGGACCTGGCGAACAGCCCGGCCAACGTCGCCCACCCGAGCTGGATGGCGGCGCGCGCCCGCGAGCTGGCAGCCGAGGCCGGCATGGAGATCACCGTCCTCGAGCCGCCCGAGCTCGAGGCGCGGGGCATGGGCGGCATCCTGGCGGTGGGGCGCGGCTCGGCGCGGGAACCGCGCCTGGTCCGCATGGCGTGGGGGTCCGAGGGCCCGGTGGTCGCGCTGGTCGGAAAGGGCGTCACCTTCGACACGGGGGGCATCTCGATCAAGCCCTCGGCGCGGCTCGACGAGATGAAGTACGACAAGAGCGGCGCCTGCACCGTGCTCGGCATCGGCCGCGCCGTGGCCCGTCTCGGCCTGCCGATCCGCCTGCGCCTCTACCTGCCGTTCGCCGAGAACATGCCCGACGGCGCCGCCTACCGCCCGGGCGACATCCTCCGGTGCTACAACGGCAAGAGCGTGGAGGTGCTCAACACCGACGCCGAAGGCCGGCTGATCCTCGCCGACGCCCTGGCCCTGGCGGTGGAGGAGGGGCCGGACGTGGTGCTCGAGTTCTCCACCCTGACCGGTGCCTGCATCGTCGCTCTCGGCCATCACGGAGCCGGCCTCTTCACCCCCGACGACGCCCTCGCCCAGGAGCTGCTCGCCGCCGCCGAAGCGGGCGGAGAGCGACTCTGGCGCCTGCCGCTCTGGGACGAGTTCTCCGAGGAGATGCGCGGCACCCACGCCGACCTGCGCAACAGCGGCAGCCGATGGGGAGGCGCCAGCACCGCCGCCGCCTTCCTCGCCAACTTCCTCGGCGACCACCGCCGCTGGGCCCACCTCGACATCGCCGGGCCCGCCCAGGTCCCCAAGGAGGGGAACGGCTCGGCCGGCGCCACGGGGTACGGCGTGGCGATGACGGTCGAGTGGCTGCGCAACCTCTGCTCGTGACCCGGCCCGACCCTCCCCTGCTCGAGATCGACCGCCTGACCGTGACGGTACCGGGGCCGCGCGGTCCGGTGGCGGCGGTGCGCGGGGTGAGCTTCACCGTCGCGCGGGGGGAGATGGTCGGCCTGGTCGGCGAATCGGGTGCCGGCAAGAGCCTGACCGCGTTCGCCGTGCCCCGGCTGCTGAGCGCCGGAGTGCGAGTCGCCGGCGGCCGGATCCTGCTCGACGGCGAGGATCTCCTCGCGCTTCCCGAGCCCGAGATGCGCCGGATCCGGGGGCGCCGCGTCGCCATGGTCTTCCAGGAGCCGATGACCGCGCTCAACCCCGTGTTCACGATCGGGTTCCAGGTGGCCGAGGCGGTGAAGGCGCACCGGAGGCTGTCGCGCCGGGAGGCGCGCCGGCGCGCCCGGGAGCTGCTCGAGCGGGTCGCCCTGCGCTCCGCCGGCGAGCGCCTGGACGCCTATCCGCACGAGCTCTCGGGCGGCGAGCGCCAGCGGGTGGTGATCGCCATGGCGCTCGCCTGCCGGCCCGACCTGCTGCTCGCCGACGAGCCGACGACCGCCCTCGACGTGACCGTGCAGGCGCAGATCCTCGATCTCCTCCGGAGCCTGCGCGCCGAGCTCGGCCTCGCCGTGCTCCTGATCACCCACGACCTGGCGGTGGTCGCCGAGACCTGCGAGAGGGTCCTGGTGATGTACGCCGGCGAGATCGTCGAGCAAGCGCCGGCCGCGGCCCTCTTCTCCCGGCCGGCCCACCCCTACACCCGGGCCCTGCTGGCCGCGGCGCTCCGGCCCGAGCCGAGCCCGGCGAGAGGCGGGGCGCTCGCACGGGCGGAGCTTCCGGCCCTGCCCGGGGCGCCTCCCGATCCCGCCGATCTGCCCGCCGGCTGCCCGTTCCACCCCCGCTGCGCCGAGTCGTGGGGGGCGTGCCGCGAGACCGCTCCCGAGCTCTGGAGCGCCGGCGAGGCCCGGAGCGCGCGCTGCTTTCTCTGGCGGCCGGACCGGTCCGGCGCGCCCGCCGGCGCCCCGGCCGCCCGGCCGCACGCGGGCGCCCCCGGAGGGCCGGAGTGAGCGCGCTGCTCGAGGGCCGGGGCCTGGTCAAGACCTTCCCGGCGCCCCGCGGAGCCCTCGGCCTGCGCCGGGGCGGCGCGATCCGGGCGGTCGACGGCGTCGACGTGACGGTCGAGGCCGGCGAGTGCGTCGCGCTGGTGGGGGAGTCGGGCAGCGGCAAGACCACCCTCGCCCGGTGCCTCCTGCGCCTGATCGAGCCGGACGCCGGCACGGTCCGCTTTCGCGGCGAGGACCTCCTGGCGCTCGGCGCCGCGGAGCTCCGCCGCCGGCGGCGGGCCTTCCAGATGGTCTTCCAGGATCCCTACGACAGCTTGAGCCCTCGGCTGCGCGTTGGAGAGCTCCTCGCCGAGCCCCTGGCGGTCCACCGGGTGGTGCCGCGCTCCGGGCGCGCCGCGCGGGTCGCCGAGCTGCTGGAGATGGTCGGCTTGCCGGCCGAGGCGGCCGACCGGTTTCCCCACGAGTTCTCGGGCGGCCAGCGCCAGCGGATCGGAATCGCCCGCGCGCTGGCTCCGGGCCCCGAGCTCCTGGTCGCCGACGAGCCGGTCTCGGCGCTCGACGTCTCGGTCCGCGCCCAGGTGCTCAACCTCCTGCTCCGCCTCCAGCGACGGCTCGGCCTCGGCGTCCTCCTGATCCTCCACGACCTCGCCCTGGTCGAGCGGATCGCCCACCGGGTGATCGTCCTCCACGCCGGGCGCCGGGTCGAGGAGGCTCCGACGGCCGAGCTCTTCGCCCACCCGGCGGATCCCTACACCGCGAGCCTGCTCGCCGCCGCCCCCCGGCTGCCGGAGGTCGGATGACGGCGTCCGCATGCGGACAGGGGCGTCCCGGATCCGGACGCCGCGGAGCGCCGCCGCCGGCCGCCGGAACGAGCGCTCGCCCGCCCGGGCTCGCACCGCCCGCCGCCGGGCCCGCCGTGGATCGGCCCTTGCAGACCCGCCCGCGGCGGCGATCGTCGTCGTGCGGTCGCACTTCCGGCTGCCGGCAGGGGAAACCTTCGGAGCCGGCCGACGTAGACGGTGGAGGGACGGCGCTCCGGCCGGCGGCCGGCGTTCGCCGTATGCTCCGACCAAACTGAGAGCTTCTGACTCCTCTTGAGCGAAGGGTATGGAACGGATGATGCGGACGATACGACTGATGCGCCCGAGCTTGGCACCCCGAGCTGAACGCACCCTGCCCGCGATGCTGCTGCTGGTCGCGGCCCTCCTCTGGCCCCATCCCGGCGTGGCCGCGTCCGAGACGGTGCATCTCGAGCCCGCGCCTCTCGAGGACCTGCCGAAGGCCGACCTGGACATCGAGGACGACGGCATCCACCTCTCCCTCGACGACGCCGTCGAGATCGCGCTGCGCCGGAACCTCGGCCTGGTGGTCGAGCGCTACAACTGGATCCAGGCGCACGAGGGCGTGCTCCAGAGCCTCGGGATCTACGACACGCTGCTCTCGGGGAGCCTCTCGCACAACGACAGCACCCAGCCGACGACCCAGGCGTTCGAGGGTGTGCCGGTCACCACCAGCACGCAGGACCGGTTCAGCCTCGACCTGTCCCAGCTCACCCCGACCGGCGGCCTCGCGGAGCTCAACTGGTTCGGCAGCAAGCAGAACACCAACAGCCAGAACGCGGTCCTCAACCCGCAGTACTTCTCGTCGCTCAACGGCTCGTTCACCCAGCCGCTGCTGCGCGGCTTCGGCAAGCTGGCGACCGAGCGCCAGATCATGGTGGCGCGGGTCTCCGCCGCGCGTTCGCGCTCCGACTTCGAGCAGCAGGTGGCCGAGACCATCCAGGCCGTCGACAGCGCCTACTGGGACCTGGTCGAAGCCCGGGACCAGCTCGGCGTCGCCCAGGAGGCGCTGCAGCTCGCCCAGACGCTCCACAAGCAGAACAAGGTACGGGTGGACGTGGGCACCCTGGCCCCTCTCGAGCTGATCCAGAGCCAGGCCGGCATCGCCGGCCGCGAGGAGGACATCATCCGCTCCGAGGCGGCGATCGGCGACGCGGCCGACCACCTGCGCCAGCTGCTCAACCTGGAGCAGGGCCCGCTCTGGAGCCGGCCGATCGTCCCGACCACCGACCCCAAGACCACGAAGATCGACGTCGACGTCGACGACTCGATCCACACGGCGCTCGCGGAACGTCCGGAGATCGCGAGCGAGATCCACCAGATCGAGAGCCTGAAGATCGACGCCAAGTACTTCCGCAACCAGGTCCTGCCGCAGATCGACCTGATCCTCTCCTACGGCCTGTCGGGCCTCGCGGGCACCGGCCCGCCGCTCGTCGATCCCGACACCGGGATGGAGGTCGGCGGCGCGAACGGCAACCTGGGCGACGCGCTCGATCAGATCCAGAACCGCGACTTCGCCGACTGGCAGGTGCAGCTCCAGTTTTCGTACCCGATCCAGAACCGCGACCGGCGGGCGCGCAGCGCGATCGCCCGCTCCGCCCTCGACCAGGGCCTGACCCAGCTCGAGCAGCTCAAGCAGCAGGTCGTCACCGAGGTCCGGACGGCCGCGCGCCAGGTCGAGACCACGGCCAAGCAGATCGACTCCGCACGGGTCTCGCGGGAAGCTCGAGGAGCAGAATCTCGACGCCGAGCGCAAGCGCTACGAGAACGGCATGTCGTCGAGCTTCCAGGTGCTCCAGATCCAGGAGGACCTGACCCAGGCGCGCAGCCGCGAGGTCAGCGCCATCACCGCCTACCGGCGAGCCCTCGCCAACTACTACCTGACCATCGGGCGCCTCATCGAGCAGGAAGGCGTGGAAATCGACACGGGGGGTCCTGCGTATTGAGAGTCCGGGTCCGAGCAACCGAGCCAACCGAGCCAGCCGAGGCAGGGAGAGACGGAACATGGAGAGTCCGAGTTCGATCGACCCGGGGAGGACGCGGGGGAACGCGGGGAGCCTCGGACGACTGGTCGGTGCGATCTTCGCGCCCACGGAGACCTTCCGCTCGATCCGCGAGCGGCCGACCTGGGGGCTGGTGCTGGTGGTGCTGCTCCTCTTGAGCGGCGCGGCCGGGCTGGTCGCGATTCAGAGGATCGATCACGACCTCCAGCGCACCGAGATAAGTCAGCAGTTCGAGAAGCAGGGCGTCGCGGGGGATGAGCTCAAGGACCGGACCAACAAGGCGATGAACATCACCCAGCGCTTCGCGCCGGTGCTCGCCGTCGTCGGCGTCGTGTTCGCCGTCGTCTTCTACCTGTTGGTCGCGCTGGGCCTCTGGCTCGCCCTGCGCCTCGCCGGCGGCGAGATCACCTTCAAGCAGGGCTTCTCGGCCACCCTCCACGCCATGGTCCCCACCGGCTTGAAAGCGCTGGTCCTGATCCCGGTGCTCTTCGTGGTCAGCCCGGTCGATCCCCAGGTCTTGCGAGCGGGCACCGTCCTCGGGTCGAACCTCGGCTTCTTGGCGCCCGAGGGCGCGTCGCACGCCCTCGTCGCCCTGCTCACGAGCGCCGACGTGTTCAGCCTCTGGACGGTGGCGCTCCTGGTCCTGGGGCTGAGCGTCGTCGCGCGGGTCTCCAAGAGCACCTCGGCCCTGGTCGTCGTCGTCGGCTGGGCGGTCCTGGTCGGCCTCAAGGTCGGCCTCTGGAGCCTGTTCGGGTGAGCCGGACATGAAGCGGGCTCTGATCGGGATCGGCGTCGCGGCCGTCCTCGCGCTGGTGGTCTTCTTCTCGATCCGCAGCGCGCGGACCGAGAAGGGCGTCAAGGTCTACGCCGAGGCGGCCACGCGCTCGGGAATCACCCAGGTGGTCAAGGCGAGCGGCGAGATCCAGCCGCGGCTCTCGGTCGACATCTCGGCCCACGTCGTGGCCAAGATCGAGAAGCTCTACGTCGACGAAGGGGACCGGATCCAGGCCGGCAAGAAGTTCCTCGAGCTCGAGAAGGACACCTACCAGGCGTCGGTCGAGAGCTGGCGGGCCCAGGTGCGCCAGGCGGCGACCGGGGTGCACCAGGCCGAGGTCTCCCTCGCCGACGCCGAGGTCAAGCTCCAGCGCATGCACCACCTGGCCGAAGAGGGGATCGCGACCACCGAGCAGCTGGAGGCCGCCGAGCTGACGAAGACCTCGGCCGGGCTGACGCTCGAAGCCCAGCACGACGCATTGCGCAATGCCAAGGCCAACCTCTCGAAAGCCGAGGACGACCTCGCCAAGACCACGATCTACGCCCCGATCACGGGCCGGGTGGTGCAGCTCAACGCCCACGAGGGCGAGGTGGTGGTCTCGGGCCTGATGAACAACCCGGCGACCAAGATCGCCACCGTGGCCGACCTCTCCGAGATCCTGGCCGAGCTCGACGTCGACGAGAACGAGATCGTCGACGTCCACCTCGACCAGCAGGTCACCGTGACCGTCGACGCGGTCTCGGGCAAGACCTACCGCGGCCGAGTGATCGAGGTCGGCAACTCGGGCTACAGCAAGGCGGGCCAGGGAGACGTGACCTTCTTCAAGGTCAAGGTGCTCCTCGACGAGGCGGATCCGGCGCTGCGCCCCGGCATGTCGGTGCGCGCCGAGATCCAGGTGGCCACCCACCCCGACGCCCTGGTGGTGCCGGTGCAGGCGGTCCTCGAGCGGCCGCCGGCGGAGAGCGAGAAGCCGGCGGCCGGCGAGGCGGCCCAGGCCGGCGCCGAGAAGCCCGCCGCCGCCGGCTCCGAGACCCCGGTGCAGGTGCTCTTCGTGGTCGCCGGCGGCAAGGCCGAGCGGCGGCGGGTGACCACCGGGCTCTCGAGCGTCACGCAGGTCGAGATCACGTCGGGCCTCGAGGCGGGGGAGCAGGTGGTGACCGGCCCCTTCCGCACCCTGCGCGACCTCGAGGACGGAGCCGCGGTGCGGATCGACGCGACCAAGGGCGCGGCGGGCGAAAGCGAGCGGGACTCGAAGGAGAAGGACTGATGCGGATCATCGAGCTCACCGACGTGCGCAAGACCTATCTCATGGGCACCGAGGAGGTGCACGCCCTCGACGGCGTGGACCTCACCGTCGACAAGGGGGAGTACATCGCCATCATGGGGGCGTCGGGGAGCGGCAAGTCGACCCTGATGAACCTGATCGGCTGCCTCGACACGCCGACCTCGGGGAGCTACCTGCTGCGCGGCACCGCCGTCGAGTCGCTCGACGACTCCGAGCTCGCCGCCATTCGCAACAAGGAGATCGGCTTCGTCTTCCAGACCTTCAACCTGCTGGCCCGCACCTCGGCGCTGCACAACGTCGAGCTGCCGTTGATCTACGCCGGGGTGCCCCGGGCCGAGCGGCGCCGGCGCGCCCTGAAGGCGCTCGAGCAGGTGGGCCTGGCCGATCGCATCGACCACCAGCCCAACGAGCTCTCGGGCGGCCAGCGCCAGCGGGTGGCGGTCGCCCGCGCCCTGGTCAACGACCCGGCGATCCTGCTCGCCGACGAGCCGACCGGCAACCTCGACAGCGCCACCTCGGTGGAGATCATGGAGCTCTTCGACCAGCTCCACGCGGCCGGCAACACGGTGATCCTGGTCACCCACGAGCCGGACATCGCAGCCCATGCCCACCGGCAGGTGACCCTGCGCGACGGCAAGGTCCTCTCGGACCAGCCCACCGCGCGGGCCGCCGCCGTCCTGGTCTGAACAGCCGACCTCGCGATGGAAGCGACTCGAGATCCCCACAGGACTGCTCGCCAGGGAGGGGGCGTCCCCTTCCCCCCGTGGGGAGGGAAGGGGATCGAGGGGTTGCGGGGGGCATCCAGTCGATCGTCCCCTTCCCCCCCGTGGGGAGGGAAGGGGAACGAGGGGTTGCGGGGGGCATCCAGTCGATCGTCCCCTTCCCCCCCGTGGGGAGGGAAGGGGATCGAGGGGTTGCGGGGGGCATCCAGTCGATCGTCCCCTTCCCCCCGTGGGGAGGGAAGGGGATCGAGGGGTTGCGGGGGGCATCCAGTCGATTGTCCCCTTCCGCCCCGTGGGGAGGGAAGGGGATCGAGGGGTTGCGGGGGCATCCGGTAATGGTCTTCACCGAGAACTTCCGGATTGCCTTCGGCGCCCTGAGAGCGAACAAGCTGCGGGCGCTCCTGACCACGCTGGGGATCATCATCGGCGTGGCGGCGGTGGTCGCCGTGGTCTCGATCGTCCAGGGCCTCCAGTACCAGATCACCAGCCAGCTCCAGGAGATGGGGGCCACCTACGTCCAGATCGTGCCGCGGCAGGAGTTCGCCCGGCCCGGCCAGATCGTCCGGCGGGTCAAGCTCACCTGGGACGACGGCCTGGCGCTCCGGCAGCGTTTCCCGGAGATCGACCGGATCACCCCGATCATCTTCGGCTCGAAGACCTTGCGCTACGCGCAGAACCGCCACCAGCCGTTCGCCGTCCTGGGGGTGACCAGCGACTACCAGGAGACGGTCTCGCACTACGTCGACCGGGGCCGATTCCTCTCGCCCATCGACCTGCGCAACCGGCGCAAGGTCGTGGTGGTTGGCAAGACGGTGGTCGACGAGCTCGACCTGGGTGCCGACCCCCTGGGCAAGGAGATCTACCTCGGCGACCTGCCGATGACCGTGATCGGGGTGATGGAGGAGCGCGGCCGCAACCTCGGTTTCGACCAGGACGACCTCGCCTTCGTGCCCTTCGACACGGCGCTCCTGCTCTTCGGCCGCGACGCCGGCGACCAGGTGCAGCTCCGCATCCAGCTCGAGGACGCTTCGGACGTGCCCGGCTTCAAGGACGCGGCCACGGAGCTGCTCCGCAAGCGCCACCGCCTGGGGCACGACGACTCCGACGACTTCCAGATCCAGACCCAGGACGAGATCCTCGACACCACGAACTCGATCCTCGCCCTGGTGACGGGCGTGGTCGGCGGCGTGGTGGGGATCGCGCTGCTGGTCGGCGGCATCGGGATCATGAACATCATGCTCGTCTCGGTGACCGAGCGCACGCGGGAGATCGGCGTCCGCAAGGCCGTGGGCGCCCGACGGCGGGACATCCTGGTGCAGTTCCTGATCGAGGCGATCACGCTCGCCCTGGTGGGCGGCGCGGTGGGGATCCTGGCGGGCTACGGGCTCGGCGCCCTGGCGGTCTACCTGATCCCGGGGAACCTGCCCCCGGCCCACGTGCCGTTCTGGGCCATGGCGCTCGCCGCCGGCTTCTCGGCCCTGGTCGGCGTGGTCTCGGGGATCTACCCGGCGGGCAAGGCCGCGGCGCTCGACCCGATCGATAGCCTGCGCTACGAGTAGGTCGCTGGTGCCGGAGGCGGGATTCGAACCCGCACGCCCTTGCGAGCGGAGGATTTTGAGTCCTCTGCGTCTTCCATTCCGCCACTCCGGCAGGGCGCCGATCGTACGGTCGGCCGTGCGGGGTGTCAACCGGCGAGCAAATGCCGTGCCAAGTTGACAAGAGCCCCTCGGCTGGTGTATAAAGAAATACGCTGCGCGGAGCTATGCCCCGTACCTACCTTACTGTATCGCATCGCATCGACGAATCCGGATCAATTGAAAGGGAGTCGGCAACGTGTCTTTCAAGGTTGGCCAGAAGGTGGTGTACCCGAACCACGGTGTGAGCCTCGTCGAGAAGATCGCCGAGGGTGAGATCGACGGGCACAAGCAGACCTACTACCACCTGAGGCTGCTTTCCAACAACTCGAAGGTGATGATCCCGAAGGGGAACCTGGACCTCGTCGGGCTGCGGCCGCTGTGCAGCGTCCAGGAGGTCGACAAGCTGGTCGACCTTCTCGAGGACGGCAACGTCGACACCTACAAGGACTGGAAGGGCCGGTACAAGCAGAACCTGGACAAGATGAAGACCGGCGACCTCATGGAGGTGGCCAAAGTCCTCAAGAACCTCCGCCTGGTCAGCCAGAAGAAGAGCCTCTCGTTCCGCGAGAAGAAGATGTACGAACGAGCCAAGTACTTCATCGTGAGCGAGGTCGCGCACGTCAAGGAAATGCGCGAAAGCAAAGCCGAGGAGCAGGTCGAGAAGGCGCTCGACTCGAGCATCGAGAAGGTCCAGCGCGAGAAGGCCAAGGCGAGCTAGCCCTGCTTCGGGGCCTCGCATCCGCCGCGTGCGGGGCCTCTCCGAGCGTTTCTCCGTCATGAGATCCTCCGCGATCCTCGTCGCCCTCGGCCCGGCCGTCCTGGCCGCCGCCGTGCCCGCCCGCGGACGGAAAACCGCGGCGCGCCTCGAGAGCCGAGCCCCGGCGCCGGGCGGGGGAGCGGCCGGATGAACCGCGAGAATCTCCTGTTCCTCGCCCTGGGCGCCCTGATCGGCTTCATCGGCGGCTACCTCCTGCACGAGACGATGGCGTCGCGCCAGCCTTCCCGGGTGATCCAAGGGCCGGCCGCGATGGCCATGCCGGCGCCCCCCGTCACCGGCCCGGCGGAGCCCGCGGAGGGGACGCTCGACGCCAAGCGGGCCGAGATGCGGCAGCTCGAAGCCAGCCTCGCGGCCAACCCGGACGACGCCCAGGCCCTCCTGCACCTGGCGAACCTGAGCTACGACGTCCAGGACTGGCAGGGCTGCGTCGACGCCTACGACCGGTACCTGAAGCTCCGCCCGGAGGACCCGGACATCCTCACCGACCAGGGGACCTGCTACCGCGGCCTCGGCGACACGACGCAAGCGCTCGAAGGCTTCCACCGGGCCGAAGCGCTCGACCCGAAGCACTGGCAGTCGCGCTACAACGAGGTCGTGGTCCTGGCGATGGACCTCCAGGACTACGCCGCCGCCGAGCGGGTGCTCGACGACCTCCGCACCCTGCAGCCCAACAACCCCGACGTCCAACATCTCGCCGACGAAGTCGCGCGCCAGCGCGGTGCCGCCTGAACGGACCGTCCGCCGGTGCTCCGCCTCGTCGTGCTGATCGCCCTGGTGGTAGCCGTCTGGCTGCTGCTCGAGTGGACCTATCGCAGGGCGCTCGCCGCCCTCGGGATCGAGCGGCGCGGCGGCGGCCGGGCCGGCCCGCGCCCGGCGCGCGGTGAGCGGCCGGCCGAGGCCCTGGTGCGCTGCGGCGCCTGCGGCACCTACGTGCCGGCCTCTCGGGCGCTTCCGGCTCCCGGAGGGAGCGGCGCGGCCTGCTCCGAAGCCTGCCGGGCGGCTCTCCGGCATGGCCGCTGAGGCCCCGGCTCCGGGTCTCGCGCCCGCGGGCTCCGCGGCCGGAGAGGCGCCGCCCCACGCCCGCGTCGCGGTCCCGCTGCCGCTCCCCGAGCCGCTCACCTACGCGGTACCGCCGGAGCTCGATCCGCTGGCGGTGCCGGGCTCCCGTGTCCGGGTCCGGGTCGGCCCCCGCCGCCTGGTCGGCTTCGTCCTCTCGCGGACCACCGAAGCGCCGGCCGGGGTGAGCCTGCGGCCCGTGGAAGAGGTGCTCGACCGCGAGCCCGTCTTCACTCCCGAGCTCCTCGAGCTCGCGGCCTTCGTCGCCCGCTACTACCGGGCCCCGCCGGGCGAGGTGTTGCGCGGGATGCTGCCCTCGGACCTGCCGCCGTGGGGCCATCAGCGAGTGCGCCTGAGCTCCGGCGGAGCGATCGCTCCCCCGCGGAGCCCGGAGGAGGCGCGCGTGGTCGAGGCCCTGCGCGAAGCGGGGCGCCTGAGCGCGGCCGACTTGCAGCGCCGGCTCGGCCTGGCCCGCCTTCCCGAGGTCCTCGACCGGATGGCTGAGGACGGCCGGATCGTGCTCGAGAGCCGGAAACGCCAAGGCGCCCGCTACCTGGCCGCGGTCGAGCTCGCTCCGGGCTCGCTCGAGACGCACCTCGCCGCCTGCGGGAGGTCGCCCCAGGGGCGCTCCGTGGTCGAGCTCCTCTCCGCCCTCGGCCGCCCGGCGACGATCGCCGAGATCACCGCCGAGGCCGGTTGCACCGCCGCGGTGGTGCGCCGGCTGGTGAAGCTCGGGGTCCTGCGCCGGTTCACCCAGGTCGAGCGGCTCTCGCTCGCCCACCAGGCGCTCGAAGGACGGCCGGGCGGCGGGCCGATCGTCCTGCGCCCGGACCAGGCGGCCGCCGCCGAGGCCCTCGGCCGGGCGATCGAGTCCCGCGGCTATCACCCGTTCCTGCTCCGCGGCATGACCGGATCGGGCAAGACCGAGGTCTACTTGACGGCGGCGGAGACCGCTCTCGCGGCGGGCCGCTCGTCGCTCCTCCTGGTGCCGGAGATCGCTCTCGTCCCGGCGCTCGTGCGCGAGGTCGTGGGCCGCTTCGGGCGCCGGGTGGCGATCTTCCACTCGGCCCTCGCCTCGGCCGAGCGCCACCAGGAGTGGGAGCGGGTCCGGTGCGGCGAAGCGCGGGTGGTGGTCGGCCCCCGCTCGGCGCTCTTCGCCCCGATCCGCGACCTCGGCCTGCTGGTGGTCGACGAGGAGCAGGACCCCTCCTACAAGCAGGACTCGACCCCCCGCTACCATGGGCGGGACCTGGCCCTGGTGCGGGCGCAGCAGGCAGGCGCGACCGCGGTGCTCGTCTCGGCGACCCCGAGCCTCGAGAGCCGGCTCAACGCCGAGCGCGGCAAGCTCGCTCCGCTCGAGCTCACCCGCCGGGCCGGGCAGGGCAAGCTGCCGGAGGGGATCCTGGTCGACCTGCGCGCCGAGGCGGAGGCGCCGCGCCGGCCGGGCGAAATCGTCTTCTCGCAGCGGTTGCGCGAGGAGATCGCGATCTCGGCGGCGGCCGGCGAGCAGGTCATCCTGCTGCGCAACCGGCGGGGCTATGCCCCGATGCTCCTGTGCCGGGCCTGCGGCGAGACCGGCGCCTGCGAGGCCTGCGGCGTGCCGCGGACGCTCCACCGGCGGCGCGGGATCCTGCTGTGCCACTACTGCGGCTCGGCCGTGCCCGAGCCCGTCCGCTGCCCGACCTGCTCGGAGGAGGCTCTGGAGGCGGTGGGCGCCGGGACGGAGCGGGTGGAGGAGACCTTCCGCGAGCTCTTCCCGGAGCTGCCCGTCGACGTCTTCGATCGGGATTCGGTCCGGCGCAAGGGCGGCGTGGCGGCCGTCCTCGCCCGCTTCGCGCGCGGCGAGACCCGGGTGCTGATCGGCACCCAGATGGTGTCCAAGGGGCACCACTTCCCGGACGTCGGCCTCACCGCCGTGCTCTCCGCGGACACGTACCTGGGGTTCGCGGACTTCCGGGCGGTGGAGCGCACCTACACCCTGCTCACCCAGCTCGCCGGGCGGGCGGGCCGCGGGGCACGGCCGGGCCGGGTGGTGATCCAGAGCTACCATCCCGACCACTACGCCATCCAGGCCGCCCTCGCCCACGACGACCGGCGCTTCGCGGAGGAGGAGCTGCGCTTCCGCCGGGTCTTCCACTATCCGCCCTACACCCGGATGGTCCAGCTCCTGGTGCGCGACGAGAGCCGGGAGCGGGCGATCGAGACCGCCGGCACGGTGGCCGGCTCGCTCCAGGCGAGCCCGCTCTCCGACGGGGTGCGGATCGCGGGGCCGGCACCCGCCCCGTTCGAGCGCCTGCGCAACCAGTGGCGGTTCCAGATCCTCCTGCGCCACCCCTCGGTCCGGCGGCTCCACGACCTGCTCGACGCCGCGCTGCCCGAGAAGCCCGCGGCCGAGCTGGTCGTCGACGTCGACCCGTACCAGTTGCTGTAACCGCCTCCGCCGGGGCCTCGCGCCCGCGCCGGATGACGGAGTCCGATCCCGCGCCGGATGACGGGGGGGCCGATACCGCGCGGGATGACGGGATCCGAGCCGCGGCGGATGACGGGGGTCCGATACCGCGCGGATGACGGGAGTCCGATACTGCGTGAAGCGGCCGACCTCTGCGTCGGCCGGCCCGGCGCCCCGGCCACCGACGAACGGCCCGGTTCCCCGGCGCTCGGTCGCCCTCGCCGGTCGCCCGGTTCCCCGGCGCTCGGTGCCGATCCACCGTTCGGCCGGCCGACGCGGAGGTCGGCCGCTTCATCCGCCCTCCCGGTTCCCCGGCGCTCGGTGCTTATCCACCGTTCGGCCGGCCGACGCGGAGGTCGGCCGCTTCATCCGCCCTCCCGGTTCCCCGGCGCTCGGTGCTTATCCACCGTTCGGCCGGCCGAGGCGAGGCTCGGCCGCTTCATCCGCCCTCCCCCCGCCCTTGCCTCCCTCCCCCCACCCTGCTACCGTGCCGCTCTGCCATGGCCGTCCATGACGCCTCCTTCGAAGAGCCCCTCGTCGAGCTGCGGCGGCGCATCGAGGAGCTCGAGGAGTTCCCCGAAGACCCCGCGAAGGTCAAGGAGCTCGAGCGGCTCCGGAGCTCCCTCAAGAAGTCGACGGCCGAGGTCTACGGCAGCCTGAGCCGCTGGCAGAAGACCCTCGTCGCGCGCCACCCGGACCGCCCCTACATCCTCGACTACGTCCGCCTGCAAATGTCCGACTGGGTGGAGGTCCGAGGCGATCGGGCGTTCGCCGACGACCCGGCCATCGTCGCCGGCTTCGCGACCTTTCGCGGCCGGAGCATCGCCGTCATCGGGCACGAGAAGGGCCGCGACACCAAGGAGCGGATCCGCCGCAACTTCGGCCAGCCCCGGCCGGAGGGCTACCGCAAGGCCTTGCGCGTCATGCGCCTGGCCGAGAAGTTCGGCCGCCCGGTGATCACCTTCGTCGACACCGCCGGCGCCCACCCCGGGATCGGAGCCGAAGAGCGGGGCCAGGCGGAGGCGATCGCCCGCAGCCTGGTCGAGATGGCTGCGCTCCGCGTGCCGATCGTGACCACCATCACAGGCGAAGGGGGCAGCGGCGGAGCACTCGCCCTGGGCGTCGGCAACCGGGTCTACATGCTCGAGTACTCCACCTACTCGGTGATCTCGCCCGAGGGGTGCGCCGCGATCCTCTGGAAGGACCAGAACAAGAAGGCCGACGCCGCCGAAGCGATGAAGATCACCGCCCCGGACCTGCTCGAGTTCCGGGTGGTCGACGGGATCGTCCCCGAGCCCCTGGGAGGAGCCCACACCGACCACGAGGAGACGGCCCGGCGGGTCGGCGACGTGATCGAGGACGCCCTGGTCGAGCTCGATGCGCTACGCCCCGACGAGCTCGTCCGGCAGCGTTACGAGAGGTTCCGCTCGCTGGGCGCCTTCGAGGAGTAGGGAGCTTGGAGGCCGTCCGCTGGGTGCCGGCGCCGATTCCCGCGGCGGCCGACGAGCTCCGTCTCGCGGGCTACCCGGCGACGCTCGCCGCCCTGCTCGCCCGGCGCGGCGTGGCCGATGGCGGCGCGGCGCGGGCCTTCCTCGAGCCCGCCCTCGACGATCTCCACGACCCCTTCGCCCTGGCCGGGATGGCCCCCGCGGTCGAGCGCCTGGCCGCGGCCCGCGAGCGGGGCGAGCGGGTGGCGGTGGTCGGCGACTACGACGTCGACGGGGTCAGCGGCACGGCCCTCCTCCTGGCGGTGCTGCGCCATTGCGGCTTCGCCGCCGACGCGATCCTCCCGCACCGCCTGCGCGAGGGGTACGGCTTCCAGCCCCTCCACGTGGAGCGCGCCCGCGAGCTGGGCTGCGCCCTGGTGGTCACGGTCGACTGCGGCACCACCTCGCTCGCCGCGGTCGGCGCGGCGCGCGCGGCGGGCATCGACGTGATCGTCACCGACCACCACCTGCCGGGCGCCGGGCTGCCCGCCGAGGTGGTCCAGATCAACCCGCACCAGGAGGGCTGCGCCTACCCCTTCCCCGACCTCTCGGGCGCCGGGCTCGCCCTCAAGCTCGCCCTGGCGGTGGCCCGCGCCACGGGCCGGCAGCCGGACCCGGAGGCGCTGCTGCGGATCGCCTGCCTGGGAACGATCGCCGACCTCGTGCCCCTGCGGGGAGAGAACCGGGTGATCGCGGCCCTCGGTCTCGCCGCGCTTCCCGCGACGCGCTCGCCGGGTCTGCGGGCCCTGCTCACGCAGGCCGGCGTCAAGGCGCCTCTCAGCGCCTCCGACGTCGGCTACCGCATCGGACCGCGGATCAACGCCGCCGGCCGGCTGGACGACGCCGGCAAGGCGCTCGACCTGCTGCTCACCCGCGACCCGGCCGAGGCCGAGGAGCTCGCCGCCACCCTCGAGCACTGGAACCGGGAGCGCCAGGGCGAGGAGCAGAGGGTCGTGCGGGAGGCCCGGGAGATGGTGACCGGCCGGGGCGACCTGCCGTCGATCCTGATCGCCTGGGACGCGGGCTGGCACCGCGGAGTGGTGGGCATCGCGGCGGGGCGGCTGGCGCGCGACCTCTTCCGGCCGACGGTGCTGCTGGCGGTCGAGGGCGAGGAGGCCGTGGGCTCCGGCCGGAGCATCCCCGCGATCGAGCTTCACGGCTTCCTCGGCCGCTGGCACCAGGACATGCTGCGCTTCGGAGGCCACGCCCAGGCGATCGGGCTCTCCGTCGCCTGCGACCGGCTCGAGCCGCTGCGCCGAAGCTGGGAGGAGTCGGCCGCCGCCTGGCCGGCGGAAAGCTTCCTGCGCACCTTGGAGTTCGAGCTCGAGGTCGAGCCGCGCGACCTGGGCGGCGAGCTCCTGGCCCAGCTCTCGCGTCTCGAGCCGCACGGACAGGGCAACCCGCGGCCGCTGCTCAAGGTCGCGCCGCTGCGCCTGGCCGGCCCGCCCCGGATCTTCGGCCGCAGCGAGCGCCGCCACCTCTCGGGTCTGGCCGCCGGGCCCGGGGGCGCCCGGGTGCCCTTCGTCGGCTGGGGGTGGGCCGAGCGGGCCGCGACCCTCGACGGCGATTTCGAGGCGCTCGGGCACCTGGAGCTCGATCGCTACACCGGTCGCCCGGTGCTCCGCCTGGTCGACGCCCGGGCGGTGGCCCGAGCCGGTTCGGGATAGGCTCGCGCCATGCCCGGAGAGAGCCGCGAGGTCCGCAAGAACCGGAGGATCCGGTGGCTGCGCCACCTCCTCCTGGTGGCGTCGCTCCTCGCCGTCGCTGCGCTGGTGGCGATCTTCCTCGCCGTCCGGCACGAGCGGGGCGGAGCCGGAGAGGCCGAGACCGGGCCGCCGGCCGTCGAACCCACCGGCAACATGGTCACCGTGGGCAAGGGCTTCGAGCGCACCTTCACCGAGGGCAACCGGCCGATCTTCTCGATCCGCGGCGACAGCTTCGCCGTCGACCGCAAGGGCATCGTCTACTTGACCGGCGTCGGCGTGACCGTCTTCCAGGAAGACGGCTCGCACTACCAGGTCGAGGGCAAGAAGGCACGGGTCGAGATGAGGAAGAAGGAGGCCCGGCTGGTCGGCGCCGTGAAGCTCTCGGCCCCGGACGGGCTCGTCCTGACCACCTCGGAGCTGCTCGTCACCCACCACGGCCACCGGGTCAAGGGCCCGCGCGAGGTCCACCTCGCGCTCGGCGACGCCTATCGCGGCCGCGCCGACAAGCTCGCGGGCTTCCTCACCAGCCGGCGCTTCGTGCTTTCGGGCCTGGTCGACGTCCACAGCCTGCCCGGCGCCGAGACTCCCTTCCGCCTCCAGACCCGGGAGCTCACCGTGGACCGCACCCGCAAGCTCCTGCGCACCGACGGCTGGGCCGTGCTGCACCACGGCGCCGACCGGGTGAGCGCGCGACAGATGGTGCTGTTCTTCGCCGACGACGAGCACACGATGCGCTTCCTGCGCGCCCACCGCAGGGTCCGTGGCGTGCTCCGGCAGGAGCCCGCGACGGCCGGGACCCCCGGGGGCGCCGCCGGGGCGCCCGGCCCGGCGGGCGCGCTGGTCTCCTTCCAGACCGCGAACCTCGGTCTCCTGTTCGGCGAGGACGGCCGCAAGCCTCGCCAGATCGACCTCGATCGCGGGCCGGGAGGGCGCGCCCTCATGCACTCGCTCGAGGGTCCGGACAAGCCTCGGTACCGGCTCAGCGCGCCCACCATCACCGGCTACTTCGAGGGCGGCGCGCCGGTTCGCGCCGAGGCCGGCAAGGGCGTCGTGTTCGCCTCCGAGCCGCCGAGCGCGGGCGCCCAGGAGGCCGAGCTGGCCGCGGTCGAGGAGGAACCCCCCGCGAGCGACGAGACGCCCGCGGCACCCGAGGCCGGCGACCAGAGCGACCCGGAGGCGGAGAGCGCCGAGGGGGCCAGCGCCGAGCTGGCGGCCCCGGACGAGGACGACACCGAGGAGCCGGCGGTGGAGGAGTCCGGCGTCCCCGGGGAGCGGCGGGCCACCGGTGAGCAGGCCACCGCCTCGTTCGCCGCCCACGGCGGTCTCTCGAAGGTCGAGGTGACCGGCGACGTGGTCCTGACCGACGTCGATTTCATGGGCCGGGGAGCGCGCGCGGTGTTCACCGCCGACCGGGACCGGGGCGAGCTCTTCGGCCAGCCGGCGGTGATCGAGAGCGACCGCGGCCGGATGGAGGCGCCGCACATCCTCTATACTCGAGCCGACGGCCTCCTGCACGGCACCGGCGGCGTGCGCGCCCGGCTGGCGGAGGCCGACGACACGGCCCTGGGTGGCACACCGCTGACCCGGGGCGAAGGGCCGGTCTGGGTGGAGGCCGAAGAGGGCTACCTCCGGGACCGGCCCCGCACCTTCCTCTTTCACGGTCGGGTTCGGGCGTGGCGAGGAGAGAACCTCCTGGTCGCCGACGAGCTGCGCGGCGACGACGCCGAGAACCGGCTGGTGGCCACCGGGGAGGTGCGGACCCTGTTCACCCCCGAAGACCACGGGGCGGGCGCCCCGAACAAGGTCCCCGGCAAACCCGCGGCCGGCGCTTCCGGGGCTCCCGGACCGGCCGGCCAGGACGGGCAGAGCCCGATCGAGGCAACCAGCGACGAGCTGACCTACCGCCGCGACGAGCGGCTGCTGATCTACACCGGGAGCGCGACGGCCAAGCAGGAGGACCGGACGCTCACCGGCAAGGTGATGGAGATCCACCTGGCCGAGCAAGGGGGCATGGACCGGCTGACCTGTACCGGCGACGTCCACGTCGACGACCCCGCCCAAGGCCGCAGCCTGACCGGCGAGCGGGCGGTCTACGACCCCGCGGCGCGCACGGTCGAGGTCGAGGCCGCCCAAGGGGGCAAGGTGACGATGCACGACAAGGACGGCAACGTGATCGAGGGACCGCGGATGATCTACGAGATCGACCAGAACCGGGTGCACGTGCTCGGCCGCACCCCGGAGGAGGGCGCCGCGCCCGCGGAGCCCGTCCCCCCGGCGGCCACGACGCCCCCCGCTCCCGCCCCGCCCACGCCGCAGGAGCCCCCGCCGCGGTGAGCGACAACCCCCGTCAGCTCAGCACGCGGGGCCTGCGCAAGGTCTACCGCGGGCGAGCCGTGGTCGACGACGTCTCGCTCGACATCGGCCCGGGAGAGATCGTCGGGCTCCTCGGGCCCAACGGCGCCGGGAAGACGACCACCTTCTACATGGTCGTCGGGTTGGTGCCCCCGGACGCCGGGAAGGTCTACCTCGGCGACGAGGAGATCACCGACCTGCCGATGTACCTGCGGGCGCAGCGAGGCATCAGCTACCTGCCGCAGGAGCCCTCGGTCTTCCGCAAGCTCTCGGTGCAGGACAACCTGCGGGCGATCTTCGAGACCCTCGACCTGCCGCACGGCGAGCAGGAGCGGCGCATCTCGCAGCTGATCTCGGACTTCGGCCTCGATCGGGTGGCGAAGACCCCCGGCTACGCTCTGTCGGGCGGCGAGCGGCGGCGGGTCGAGATCGCCCGGGCGCTGGTCATCGACCCGTGGTATATCCTTCTGGACGAGCCCTTCGCGGGCATCGATCCCATCGCGGTGCTGGACATCCAGAGCATCGTGCGACACCTCAAGGCGATGGGGATCGGGGTCTTGATCACGGACCATAACGTACGGGAAACATTGAAAATAACCGACCGAGCGTATATCATCACCAACGGTGAGATCCTCCGCTCCGGAACCCCCGAAGAGCTCTCCAGAGACCCGCAGGTGAAGAAGGTGTACCTCGGGGAAGAGTTCACCCTCTAGAACGCGCATGGCCCTCGAACAAAAGCTCTCACTCAGGCTGTCGCAGAAGCTGGTGATGACGCCGTCACTCCAGCAGGCGATCAAGCTGCTCCAGATGACGCGCATCGAGCTCGAGGGGCTGATCACCCAGGAGATGACCGAGAACCCGACGCTCGAGGAGGCCCAGCTCGAGCCGAGCCCGGAGGACGCAGGGCCCGACGAGCCGGAGAAGGAGCGCGCCGACGACGAGCTCGAACCACGACGAGTCGATCGAGAACATCGACCTCGACGAGTTCTTCGGCGACTACATGGAGAGCTCCGGCTACGCCTCGGTGCGCGAGTTCCGCGAGGCGCCGCCACTCGAGAACACCCTCACCCGCGAGCCCGACCTCTACGACCACCTCCTCTGGCAGCTCCACATGGGCGACACTCCCGAGCGCCTGCGGACGCTGGCGGAGATGATCATCGGCAACCTCGACCCCCAGGGCTTCCTGGTCGCCGACCCCGAGGAGATCCGGGCCCTGGGCGACCCGAGCGGTTACGACGACGGGGTCGGCGAACCCTATACTTCGGAGGAGGTCGAGGCTGCCCTGGCCCTGGTCCGGAGCTTCGATCCACCGGGCGTCGGCTACCCGACGCTGCGCGAGAGCCTGATCGCCCAGCTCGACCGGCAGGGGATCGAGGAGGGCTCGCTCGCCCGCCGCATGCTCGACGAGCACTGGGACCTGTTCTTGAAGCGCCAGTACCCGGCGATCGCCAAGCGCCTCGACGTCGAGCTCCACGAGCTCGAGCCGGCGGTCGAGCTGATCAAGAACCTCGAGACCCGCCCCGGGCACCGCTTCGGCAGCGACCGCACCCACTACATCGAGCCCGACGTCTACGTGCGCCGGGTGGGGGAGGAGTGGGTGATCCAGATCAACGACGACGGCATGCCCCGGCTGCGGGTGAGCAAGGCCTACCGGCGGATGCTCGCCAAGATGCGCACCGAGGGCCGCCAGGCCGAGGCGCAGCAGTTCATCAAGGAGAAGATCCGCTCGGCCGTCTGGCTGATCAAGTCGATCGATCAGCGCCAGCGGACGATCCACAAGGTCGCCAACTCGATCGTGCGCCAGCAGCAGGATTTCCTCGAGCACGGCATCGACCGCCTGCGGCCGATGGTGCTGCGCGACGTCGCCGAGGACATCGGCATGCACGAGTCGACGGTCAGCCGCGTGGTCTCCAACAAGTACATCCACACCCCGCGCGGGGTGCTCCCGATGAAGTACTTCTTCCATAGCGGGATCGACCGCGAGTACGGCGAGGAGATCTCCTCGCTCACCGTCAAGCGCAAGATCCAGCACATGATCGAGGAGGAGGATCCGAAGAACCCGCTGTCCGACAGCGAGCTGATGCGCATGCTCAACCGGGAAGGGATCCAGATCGCCCGCCGGACGGTCGCCAAGTACCGCGACGAGCTCAACATCCCCTCCTCGAACGAGCGCAAGCAGATCTTTTAGAAGCGTCCCGGCAGACTCTACCGGAAGGAGGCGAGACCTGCGATGAACATCGAGTACGTCGGAAGAAACTTCGAAGTCGACGACAACGTCAGGAAATTCACCGAGGGCAAGCTCGCCAAGAAGGTCACCAAGTTCGTCGGGGACCCGGTCGAGATCCGCGTCATCCTCGAGACCGAGAAGCACCGCAACATCGCGGACCTCCACGTCGCCCACAAGCACGGTGTGCTCCAGGCGACGGAGGAGACCGGGGACATGTACGAAGCCATCAACATGGCCGTCGACAAGGTGGAGAAGCAGGCCCGCCGTTCGAAGAAGAAGTCCATCGACAAACGCCGGCGCGCCGACCGGGTGACCACCGACGGTCACCGCTGGCCGGTCGACGTGCTCGCGCGCGAGAGCCTCGGAGCGCAGGCCGGGCCGACGATCATCAAGTCCGGTCATCTCCCGATCAAGCCCATGTCGATCGAGGAGGCCGCCCTTTGGCTCGAGAACGGCAAGAACGAGTTCGTCGTCTTCCGGGACTCCACCTCGAACCGGCTCAACGTGCTCTACAAGCGCAAGGACAACAACTACGGCCTGATCGCGCCCGAGCTGTAGCCGCCCGGGCCCCGGCCTCGCGCGGCCGGCCCGCCCGGCGGACCGGCCACGGGGCCCCTGCCACGGGGCGAGCACCCATGCGACTCGATGCCCTCACCGGTCCCGAGCTGATCCTGCCCGGCCTCGAGGCCTCCGCCGGCGACGAGGTCCTGCGCCACCTCGCCCGCCACCTGGCGGAGCTGCGCGTCGTCCGCGACGCCCGGGAGCTCTACGACAAGCTCCTCGAGCGCGAGGAGCTCGGCTCGACGGGCATCGGCTCCGGGGTCGCGATCCCGCATTGCAAGCTCAAGGGGCTCGCCCACGCCGTGCTCGCGATCGGCATCTGCCGCCAGGGGGTCGAGTTCCGCGCCGCGGACTCCGAGCCGGTCCGGCTCTTCTTCCTCGCGGTCTCCCCGAGCGAAGCGCCCGCCGTCCACCTCCAGGTGCTGGCGGCGATCTCCAAGTGGATCAAGGCCGACGACCACGTCTCTCGGCTGCTCAAGCTCGAGGACCCGCAAGCGATCTACCGGCTGCTCGAAGAGGAGACATGAAGGGCCGGCGGGGCGAGGAACGGCGGCGGGCCGAGGGCGGAGCGCGCCACGAGGGCGTCCGCCGGATCCCGCCGGCCGCCGTCGTCACCGTCGAGGACCTCCTCGGAGAAGGGCTCCACGACCTCCAGTTGACGGTGCTCGCTGGCGAGCAGCACCTCGACAACCCGATCACCAACCCGCGGGTGCAAAAGCCCGGGCTCGCCTTCGCCGGCTACTATCCGTACATCAAGCCGGGGCGGGTGCAGATCGTCGGCGAGAGCGAGACCGCCTATCTCGAGACCCTCGAGCCCGAGGAGCGGGCGGAGCGCTTCGACACCATCACCGCGCTGCCGGTGCCGGTGTTCGTGGTCACCAAGGGGCTGCCGCCGATGGACGGCTTCCTCGCCCGCTGCCAGCAGCGCGAGGTGCCGGTGCTCTCGTCGCCCTCCCTGTCGTCGGAGGTGATCAAGGGGATCAGCTACTTCCTCGAGGACCGTCTCGTGCCGCGCACCCACATCCACGGCGTGCTCCTCGACGTCTACGGCCTCGGCGTGCTGCTGATCGGCGGCAGCGGGGTGGGCAAGAGCGAGTGCGCACTCGACCTCATCACCCGCGGCCACAGCCTGGTCGCCGACGACCGCGTGACCGTCAAGCGCTACCCCAACGGCGACCTGATCGGCTTCTCGGAGGGGCCGCTTCGCCACCACATGGAGCTGCGCGGGCTGGGGATCATCAACGTCCAGGACCTCTTCGGCCTGGCGGCGGTGCGCGAGCGCAAGGGCATCGACCTGGTGGTCGAGCTCGAGCACTGGCGCGAGGGCGAGCAGTACGACCGGCTGGGGCTCGACGAGACCCTCTACGACATCCTCGAGACCGCCTGCCCCTACATCAAGATGCCGGTAGCCCTCGGCCGCAACGTCTCGATCCTGGTGGAGATCGCGGCCCGGAACCACGTGCTGAAGCTGCAGGGGCACCACTCCGCCCGGGAGTTCGCGCGCAAGCTCGAGGACGAGCTCGATCGGCGGCGCAGCGAGGAGGACGATTGAGCCCCGGGCCGGAGCGGGCGAGACTGGTCCTGATCACCGGCCTCTCGGGCTCGGGCAAGAGCTCGGTGGCGAAGTGCTTCGAGGACCTCGGCTACCACACGGTCGACAACCTGCCGCTGCCGCTCCTGCGCGAGTTCCTGCGCCGGCCGCTCGAGCTGGTCGAGGACAACGACCGGATCGCGGTGGTCACCGACGTCCGGGCGCCGCGCTTCGCCGAGGAGCTGCCCCGCCTGATCGCCGAGA
Organism: uncultured Acidobacteriota bacterium; assembly: GCA_963837945.1. Lineage (GTDB taxonomy): Bacteria > Acidobacteriota > Thermoanaerobaculia > Multivoradales > DATKCC01 > CAVUBL01. The sequence continues at coordinate 66,705 of CAWIQD010000003.1, read as the reverse complement.
TCGACACCGAGCGCCTGGAGCCGACCCTCCTCTTCCTCGAAGCCTCCGACCAGAGCCTCGTGCGGCGCTTCTCGGAGACCCGCCGGCCGCATCCCCTGGCCGGCGACAGCCCGCTCATCGAGGGCATCGCCCGCGAGCGCGAGCTGCTGAGCGAGGTCCGCGGCCAGGCCGACATGGTCCTCGACACCAGCGAGTGGTCGATCCACGAGATCCGCAACCAGATCTACCGGGACTTCTCGGAGGGCACGGCCGAGGGCCCGGGGATGGTGGTGTCGCTGGTCAGCTTCGGCTTCAAGCACGGCACGCCGTACGGCGCCGACCTGCTCTTCGACGTGCGCTTCCTGCCCAATCCCCACTTCGTCCCGGGCCTGCGCGAGCTGACCGGACGCGACGCGCCGGTGCGCGAGTTCCTCGAGGGCGAGGCCGAGTACGGCGAGATCCTCGACCGCCTGGCGGACCTGCTGCGCTACCTGCTCCCCCGGTACCGGCGCGAGAACCGCAGCTACGTGTCGATCGCGGTCGGCTGCACCGGCGGCCACCACCGTTCGGTGGCGATCTGCGAGGCGCTCAGCGACCGGCTGGCCGACGCCGGATGGGCGGTGCGCGTGGTGCACCGGGACATCGCGCACTGACCGGGCCGAGGCCTCGCCCCCGGGCTTCACACCTGGACGCGCTCGAGCTCGTGGAGCAGAGCCCCGGCGTCGGCGTAGCGCTCGGCGGGGTCCTTCGCCAGGCAGCGCAGCAGGATGCCTTCGAGCTCCGCGGGAATCTCGGCCCATCGCTGCCGGGGCGGCACCGGCTCCTCGTGCAGGTGCTGGGAGATCGTCTCGACCACCGTGCCACCCCGGTACGGGCTGCCGGTGGTGAAGATCTCGTAGAGGACGATGCCGGAGGAGTAGACGTCGCTCCGTGCGTCCACCTCGCCGCCCCCGAACCGCTCGGGCGCCATGTACTGCGGAGTGCCGATGATCTCGCCGGCGCGGGTCAGCCCTTCGCCGGTGTCGGCGACCGGGCGGGCGATGCCGAAGTCGGTCAGCTTGGCGTTGCCGGCGGCGTCCAGCAGGACGTTCTCCGGCTTGACGTCCCGGTGGATGACGCCGAGCCGGTGCGCCGCGCCCAGCCCCGCGCAGAGCTGGCGGGAGAGCGACAGCCCGGCGGTGAAGGGTAGACGCTCGGTGGCCCGGTCGAGGAGCTCCCGCAGCGTGACGCCCCGGACGTACTCCATCGAGACGAACGGCACTCCGTCGAGCTCGCCGAAGTCGTGGGTGCGAAGGACGTTGGGGTGGGTGACGCGGCGGGCGAGCTTGAGCTCCTCCTTGAGCCGTGCCAGGAAGGTGTCGTCGTTCCAGAACTGCTGGCGGAGCACCTTGAGGGCGACGCGCTCGCCGAGCTGCCGGTCGCGCGCCCGGAACACCACGCCCACGCCTCCCGACCCCAGCACGGCCTCGATCTCGAAGCGTTCCCCGAGGACCGTTCCGACCCCCAGGTCGGAGAGCCCGCCCGGCGGCGCCGCGGCCGCCGAGAGAACGACGGTCTGCTGCGACCAGGGCTCCGCGGCCAGCCGGTCGACCTGGTCGGGATCGAGCGCCAGGATCTTCTCGCGGCCGAGGAGCGAGGCCTGCGTCCGGGGGGTGAGGCCGAGCTCGGCCAGGGTCTCGGCGAGGGCGAGCGCCGCCTCCTCCGAGAGCAGCATCTCGCCGGGCGCGGCCTCGCGGAGCAGGGTCTCGATGCGCCGGACGGGTAGACCGACGAGCGCGGCCCCCGCGCCGCCCTCCCACGCGACGTCGCCCCGGACGATCCGCCCGCAAACGACGGCGACCGCCGGCCGGATCCCCCCGCCGGAGCCACCCGGCCCGGCGGAGTCGCCGAGCGCTCCCAGCGCCTCGCCGACCGCGGCCAGCGCGTGGGGCGCCGCCTCCTCCCCCTCGAAGGTGAGGAAGACCCGCAGGCCCGCCACCGACTCGAGGCGTCCGCCGCGCGCCCGGGCCAGGCGCGCGATCGTCGTGACGTCCCGGCGCAGGGCCCAGAGGACGGCGGCCGGATCCTCGGTCGCTCCGGCGTAGGCCAGCAGCTCGATCGCCACGAGGGTCGCCTCGACCCCTTCCGCCGGCCGCGCCGGCCGCGCGGGCGGTTCCTCGCCGACGGTCAGGGCGAGCTGCCCCATGTACAGCTCGATGTCGCGCTTCTGGCGCAGGTCCGAGAGCAGGTCGTCGAAGGCCGCGGCGAGCCGCGCCAGCTCGTCCCGGCCGCCGGTGGCGACCGCCTGGTCGTAGTCGCCCTGGCGGGCGGCCTCGGCCGCCCGCAGGAGCGAGCGCACCGGGCGGAGCGCGCGGCGGGCGAGCGGGTAGGAGAGCGCCAGGGCGAGGAGGATCGCCGTCGCCCCGCTGCCGAGGAGCAGCCACTCGAGCTCGCGGAAGGTCGTGAGCTGCTCGGCGAGGGAAGTGAGGGTCACCGCACCGCCGACCGGCGTGCCGGCGGCGTCGAGGAGCGGCGTCGTCCGCGCGAGCCAGGGCTGGCCGCCGAGCTCGATCCTCCGCTCGCCCGCCGTCGCGGTCCCTGCGAACACCCGCTCGGCGCCTCCGGCCGCCTCCTCGAGCCGGGAGGCGAGGGGCCCGACGCAGGGCCGGCTCGAGGGTCGAGCCGACCGGCCGGAGGTGACCGCCCGCCAGCGCGAAGTAGACGACCTGGCCCCGGCTGACGTCCTGCGTGCGCCGGGCCAGGCCGTCGTCGATCCGGTAGCCGGTCACCAGGAAGCCGTCGAGCTCTCCGCCGCGGCTCGCCGGAACGATGACGGCGTCGAAGAGCTGATCGCCCTCGCGCCAGACGCCCGAGCCGCGGTACTCCGAGAGGCCGGCCGCCACCAGCGGGCGCGCGGCCAGGTCTTCGCCCGCGGCGCCCGGCCGGCCGGTGTGCGCCAGGAGCCGCCCCTCCGGCGTCAGCACCATGCCGAAGTCGAATCCCAGCTCGTCCTGGTTCTGCTTCATCAGGTCGAGCACCGACGCCGTGTCCTCGCTACGCCCGGCCTCGGCGATGTAGGCCGAGAGGTAGGGGTCGAGGCCGAAGAGGTTCGAGATCAGCCACAGGCGCCGATAGCGCTCGTCGCGGAAGGCCTTCTGGAGGCTCGTGGTGCGGCCGAGCTCGGCCGCGGCGTCGGCCTTCGCGATCCGCAACCCGAGCCACGCGGTGACCGCCACGGCGAGCGCCACGGCGAGCAGGATGAGCAGGCCGGTGATCAGGAAGATCCGGGTGGCGAGCGACAGCCGGTGGCGGCGGGGCGGCGGGGCGCTCGGGGCGCCGGCCCGAGGATCAGTGGCCATCGTAGCGGTCCCGTCCGAACCGGCGGTACGAGCGCCCGAACTTGTCGAGGTGCGGCGGGATCCTCGGCTTGGTGAGCTCGAGGCGCGCTTCGGCCGGCGCCGCCGGCACCTGGATGTGACGGCTCCAGGGCGCGGCCTGCTCGTGCCAGACGGTCAGCGTGCCCGAGCCCTCCCGGAGCCCGGTCAGCCGGAAGCGCCCGCTCTCGTCGGGCGAGGTGAAGTACGGCGTGTCGAGGACCAGGACGTAACCCACCATCCCCTGGTGGACGTTGCAGTAGACGCGCACCACTCCCGGCCGGTCGAAGGTCACCGACTGGGCCTCGCCCCGGCCGTAGAGCCCGAGGTCGAAGCGGTAGGGATCCGAGACCGAGAAGATGTTGTGCAGAATCGGGTCGCGGTTGGGGAACGAGACCGTGCTCCCCGCCACCACCGCCAGGACCCGGGGATCGAACGCCTTGCCGTGGGTCGCCATTTGCGGCGGACCGGCGCTCGGCCGGAGCTCGACCGGTCCGTCGGGCCGAAAGGAAACGACCGCCCGGCTCGCCTCTCCCGGCACCGGCCGGCCGTGGGAGACCACCTCGACCCGGCCCACGAGCTCGGCGGGGAAGAGGGCGGCGGGAAGCAGGGCGAAGGCGAGCGCGGCGGTCGCGACCGGCGCCCCCCGCGCCCACGGGCTCGTGGAGGTGGTGCGCGCGCTCGCCTGAGCTCGGGCCGCCATGGTCACCGCGACCAGCGCAGGGTCACCAGCGCCTCGTCGTTCGTTCCGTCGCCGGTCGCCCGCTGGAAGGTGTTGGCGGCGTACTCGGCGGTCAGGTCGATCCCGGGCAAGATTCCCAGGCGCAGCCCCAGGTCGGTCTTCTCCCAGTCCCAGGCTCCGCTCGGGAAGGGCGTCACCGGTGGGTTCGCGAAGCGGTTGTCGAGCACGGAGTAACGGACCGCGGGCTGGACGTACGGGAAGAGCTGGCGGCCGCCGACCGCCCAGCGCAGCGGCAGGTCGAAGGCCCACGCGAGCTCGACCTCGTAGCCTCTGCGAGGCAGGGAAGCCACCGTCTGGTCGACGTACTGGCCGAACAGCGAGAACCCGCCGAGATAGAGCCAGAGATTCGCTCCGGCCTCGCGCTTCTCGTCGCCGGAGAGCTCCGGGTAGGGAAACTGGTTCCAGGGACCGCGGAGGAAGTCGAGGTCGCCGCCGTAGAAGGTCCCCTCGAGCTCGACGGTGTCGGCGAGCTTGCGCCGGTAGCCGTAGACCATGAGGTCGACCGCCCGCCGCCCCTCGGCGTCGGCCCACCGCCATCCGCCGGCGGCGCCGAGCTCCAGGTTGCCGTCGGTGTCGAGCCCCTCGATCTCCGCGTCGTAGATCACCGGGATACCGCTCTTGAGGGTCGGCTGCGGGTTCGGACGCAAGAAGGCGTCGGTGCCGTTGTCCCCGGCGAGGGCGTTCGGATCGCGGAAGAAGAGCGGATTGCCCTGGGTGATCGAGCCCTTCAGGTAGAGGTGACCGCCCAGGTCGACTCCGAGCTCGATCCCGAGGTCCTCGAACCGGTTGAAGACGGTCGACACCACACCATACGACTCGAGGTGCCGGTCGTTCTGACGCTCCATCTTCGGAAACTTCCCGATCTTGACGTAGGCCCCGAAGCCGCGGCCCGGTTCGGCGGGCGCGATCGGCCGGCCGAAGAGCAACCAAGCCTCGTCGACGTCGACCTGGCGGTCGCCGGAGGTCGGGTTGCGGTCGTAGAGGTCGAAGAAGTCGACCTTGGCGTGCGCCCGCACCGCCTCGCCCCAGCGCGCGTCGGCGAAGAGCGTGAAGACCGAGAGCTCGAGGTGGTCGCCGGCGTCGACGGTCTCGAGGAACGCCCGGTCCTGGCCCGGCGGCAGCATGTCCGGAGTGAACGGGAAGTTGACCGGAAAGCGGTTCGCCTCGCTGTGCCGGAAGTGCGCCTTGGCCTCGAACCCGAGCTTCACCCGGGGGCTCGACGCGTCCTCGGCTTCGGGCGGGACCTCCTCGGACCGGCCGGCGGCCTGCTGCGCCGCCAGCGAGCCGCTGGCGAGGCCGCCGGAGAGCAGGAGGCACAGGAGGGGTAGAGAGGTCAGCGGGGACGATCCACGGATCCTGGGCAACACGCGAAGCTCCCTGTGCGATACTGAAGCGAGACCCGAACCCTACCACGGAGCGCGGCCGGCACGACCACCGGCGGAGCGGCGGGGAAGTCCGCGCGCCGGCGCCGGGTTGTACAGGACGCACCCGTCCCGAGTCTGCTAGGCTCGGGGCGACGACGTTCCTCTCTTCGCAGACGGTAGAGCCTCCTTTCTCGCCATCATGATCGGGACCCTGATCCTGAGCCACGGCCGCCTCGCCGACGAGCTGCTCGCGGCCGCCCGGACCATCACCGGCGGCCTGGAGGGCTTCGGCGCCCTGTCGCTCGACTGGTCGGACGGGTTCGAGGAGGCCCAGGTCCAGATCCGAGCCGCGCTCGAGCGCCTCGACCAGGGCGACGGCGTGCTGATCCTCACCGACATGTTCGGCGGAACGCCGTGCAACGTCGCGCTGACCTTCCTCGAGCCGGGGAAGGTGGAGATCGTCACCGGGGTCAACCTGCCGATGGTCGTCCGGCTGGCCTGCCTGGGGCGCCGCGAGCCCTCGCTGTCCGAGGCCGCCAGCTGGCTGCGCGACAAGGGACGCCGGAGCATCTGCCTGGCGAGCGACGTCCAGGCCGAGCGCTGCCCGCCGCCGGGAGGGTGCGCCGAGAGCACCGAGGTGCTGGAGGGAACGGCCCGCCACGGCGCCGAGGAGCCGGCCCCGGTCGGGGCCGCGCGCGAGGGTGGCGGGTGATCGAGCGCGAGGTCGAAATCGTCAACCGCCTCGGTCTCCACGCTCGCGCCGCCTCGAAGCTCGTACACCTGGCGGCGTCGTTCCAGAGCGACGTGACCCTGGTCCAGGACGGTGAAGAGGTCGACGCCAAGAGCATTCTCGGCATCTTGCTGCTGGCGGCGGGGCAGGGCAACCGGCTCCTGCTGCGCTGCGCCGGCGAGGACGAGGACCAGGCCATGGCGGCGGTGACCCGGCTGATCGCCGACCGCTTCGACGAGGAGTCCTGAGGGCCGCCGGGGCCCGAGGAGCGAGCAGACGGTGAAACGCCCGCAGATGCAGACCTTGAAAGGCGTCGGCGTGTCCGACGGCATCGCCATCGGGCGGGCCGTGGTAGTCGAGACCCGCACTCTCGAGGTCTATCGGATCCCGCTCGCCGACGCCGACGTGGACACCGAAATCGAGCGCTTCACCGAGGCGGTGGAGCAGGCGCGGGCGGAGGTCGCCCGCACCCGCCAGCGCGCCGGCGAAGACCTCGGCGAGCACACCGGGGCGATCTTCGACGCCCACCTCCTGGTGCTCTGCGACACCGGCTTCCTCGCTCGGGTGACCGAGCGCGTCCGCCAGGAGCGGGTCAACGCGGAGTGGGCCGTCTATCGCACCGCCGAGGAGTATGGCGGACGCTTCGCGGCGATGGAGAACGAGTACATCCGCGAGCGCCGGGCCGATCTCGAGGACGTGGTTCATCACCTCCTGCGCCGCCTCCAGGGAATCTCCCACCACGAGCTTCTCCGAGATCGAAGGCCCGATGGTGATCGTGGCCGACGACCTGACGCCCTCGGAGGCGGTGCGGCTCGGCCGCGGCCGCGCCGTCGGCTTCGCCATCGAGAGCGGAGGCCGGACCTCCCACACGACGATCATCGCGCGCTCGCTGGGGCTGCCGGCGGTGACCGGCCTGGGCGAGGTGACCGAGCTGGTCACCGACGAGGATCCGGTGATCATCGACGGCGAGCAAGGGCTGGTGATCCTGCACCCGACGCGGCACGTGCTCGCCCGCTACCGCCGGCGGCTCGCGGAGATGGCGAGCCGCGCGAGCCACCTGCTCGAGACCCGCGAGCTCGAGGCACTCACCTGCGACGGCTGCCCCATCCAGCTGATGGCCAACATCGACCTGCCGGAGGAGCTCGACGACGTCCTCGCGTTCGGCGCCCGGGGGATCGGGCTCTATCGCAGCGAGTTCCTCTACATCGAGAGGAGCCCGGAGCTGCCGACCGAGGACGAGCACCTCGCCCTCTACCGCCGCCTGGTCGAGGCGGCGGCGCCTGCACCGGTGATCATCCGGACCTACGACCTCGGCGGGAGAAAGCTCGCCCAGGAGCTGCTCGAAACCCACGAGGCCAATCCGGTGCTCGGCCTGCGAGGCATCCGCCTGACGTTGGCGCGGCCGGAGGTGTTCAAGGCCCAGCTCCGGGCCCTGTTGCGCGCCGGCCTCCACGGCGACCTGCGGCTGATGTTGCCGCTCATCTCGGCCCTCGACGAGGTCCGCGCCTTCCGCGCCTTCACCCGCGAGGTCATGGCCGAGCTCGACGCCGACGGCCTCGACTACCGCCGGGACCTGCCTCTCGGGGTCATGATCGAGGTGCCGTCCGCGGCGGTGATCGCCGACATCCTGGCGCGCGAGGTGGACTTCTTCTCGATCGGCACCAACGACCTCATCCAGTACTCCCTCGCGGTCGACCGCAACAACGAGCACGTCGCCGACCTCTACCAGCCGGCGCATCCCGCGATCCTGCGCATGCTACGCTTCGTCATCGACAGCGCGGACGCGGCGGGGATCGAGGTCGGGCTGTGCGGCGAGATGGCGGCCGACCCGCGGTACGCACCGCTCCTGATCGGGCTCGGTCTGCGTCGGCTCTCGGTGACCCCGCGCTCCGTACCGGCGGTCAAGCAGCGGATCCGCGCACTGGCCGTCACGGCGCTGACCGAGCTCGCCGACCGCTGCCTCGAGCTCGCCACGGCCTCCGAGGTCGAGGACCTGCTGGACTCGGCGCTCGACGCCCTGCCCGCCGCCGCGGCCGGCGAGCTGTAGGTTGCCCACCGTGGAGAGGAGCGAGTCGATGACGCTCACCGAGACCCGGACGACGCCCCTGGTCCTCGCCGTCTTGCTGCTGGCAGGCCTCGCCGGCTGCAGCTCGGCCTCCAAGCCCCGGCTCCCGGGGCCGGCGGAGCTTTCGCCCGCGCCCGACTCAGTCCCGGCGAACGTCCGGGAAGCCGCGGAGGCCCCGGAGCCGCCGGCGGCGGCGCCCGCGGCCACCGCGGACGGGAAGAAGACCGGGGCGGGCGGGCCCGACTCCAAGGTGATCATCATCGAGCGCGGGAAGAGCGCCCCGGGCACGAGCCTCGTCGAGGCCGCCCGGGCCGCCCGCGAAAGCCGCGGCAAGTCGGGCCCGTCCGTCGCCTCGGTGACCAACGACAACCTCAAGGACTACCAGGACGCGCCCTTGACCTTCGCCGAGCCCGCCCCCCACCAGGAAACGAAGGCCGCTCGGCCCGACGGCACCGAGCCGCCGGTGGAGAAGGGGGAGGAGTACTGGCGCTCCCGCGTCCTCGACCTGCGCATGGCCCTGCACGGCGCGGTCGAGCAGCTCGCCGACCTCGACACCAAGGCGGCCGGCCTGCGCCGCAGCTTCTACGCCGAGGACGATCCGTACGTCCGAGACGGCCAGATCAAGCCTGCCTGGGACCGGTCGCTCGACCAGATCGCGTCGACGCGCGAGTCCATCCACCGCCTCCAGGCCCAGCTCTCCGAGACCCTGGAGGAGGGTCGCCGCGCCGGTGCCCTGCCCGGCTGGCTGCGCGAGGGCATCGAGCTCGAGCCCACGCCCGAGGAGCTGCCCGCCGAGCCCGTGGCCGGCGACTCGACCTACGAGCCGGAAGAGCCGAAGATCCTCGACGAGTCCGCACAGCCCCCTGCGGGAGCTCCATGAGCCGTACGACCGCCGCGTCGCTCCGGCGTTTCTTCATCGAGACCTGGGGCTGCCAGATGAACGAGCTCGACAGCCAGCGCATGGCGGGCCAGCTCATGCAGCAGGGGCTTCTGCCGACCCGCGAGCCGGGCGAGGCGGACGTGTTGTTGCTCAATTCGTGCAGCGTGCGCGACAATGCTGAAAATAAGGTCTACTCCCGAATCGGGGAGTACCGCGCCATGAAGCGGGACCGCGAGCTCCTGATCGGGCTGTGCGGCTGCGTGGCTCAGCAGGAGGGGGAGGCCGCGCTCGAGCGGGCTCCGGACCTCGACTTCGTCCTCGGGCCGGCACGCGTCGGAGAGCTCCGCGACGTGCTGTCGCGCCGTCTCGCCGGCGAGCGGGTCGTCGCCACCGGCTTCCCGGAGCGGCGGGCCTTCGACCTCGACGCGATCTCGCGCGAAGGCGGCTACAAGGGGATGGTCACCTGCATCGAGGGTTGCGACAAGCGGTGCACCTTCTGCATCGTGCCCCGCACCCGGGGACCGGAGCGCTGCCGGCCGCTCGCGGAGGTGGTCGCCGAGGTCCGCCACCTCGTGGACTACGGGTTCCGGGAAATCGAGCTCCTCGGCCAGACGATCAACCACTGGCGCGAGCCCGGGGGAGCGGCGGACTTCGCCGACCTCCTCGACGCCGTGGCGGTTCTCCCCGGCGTCGAGCGGCTGCGCTTCATCACCTCCTACCCGCGGGACTTTTCCGGCGACATGATCGCCGCCTTCGCCCGCCACCCGAACATCTGCCCGTACCTGCACCTCCCCGTCCAGTCCGGCTCGGACCCGGTGCTCCGGCGGATGGGCCGGGGCTACACCGTGGCGTCGTACCTCGACCTGGTCGACCGGATCCGCGACGCGCGGCCCGACGTGGTCCTCTCGACCGACCTGATCGTCGGCTTCCCGGGCGAGACCGAGGCGCAGTTCGAGGAGACGGTGGCGCTGGTCGAGCGGGTGCGCTACGGCTCGCTCTACGCCTTCAAGTACTCGCCGCGGCCGGGCACCGCCGCCCCGCGCCTCGACGGCCACGTGCTCGTGGAGCTGGCGAACCGGCGGCTCAACGACCTCTTCGAGGTGCAGGCGCGGATCCAGAGCGAGCTCAACGGCGAGCTGGTAGGCCGGCCGTTCGAGGTCCTGGTCACCGGCTGGGGCAGGCGGCCAGGGTTCCAGAGCGGCCGGACGCCCTGTCACCGCACCGTGAGCTTCGCGAGCGGCCCGGCGCCCGCCGAGCTCGGCAGCCTGGTGCCGGTGGTCGTCGAGCAGGCCTACCCCCACAGCCTGGTCGGCCGCCGGGCAACTTGACCTTCGGGGTGCCTCCCCTCAGAATAGCTCCCATGCCAGAGACCGCTGAAGAGCTTCGCATGGAGATCAAGGGTCTGATGCTCGACCCCGCCTCGAACGTCCCCATCGTCATCCTGCGCGACGAGGAGAGCGACGTGTTCCTCCCGATCTGGATCGGGGTCTTCGAGGCCAACGCGATCGCCCTGCGGATCGAAGGCGTGGAGCCGCCGCGGCCGATGACCCACGACCTCCTGCTCTCCAGCCTCCAGAGCCTCGGTGCCGTGATCGAGCGGATCGTGATCTCCGACCTCCAGGACAGCACCTTCTTCGCCATCATCCACCTCGATCGCCGCGGCGAGAAGCTGAGCCTCGACGCCCGCCCGAGCGACGCGATCGCCCTCGCGTTGCGGGCCAACGCTCCGATCTTCGTGCTCCGCGCCGTCCTCGAGAAGGCCAAGGCGGTGGACATCGACGCGGGAGCCACGGACGAGGAGAAGATCCGCAAGATGCTCGAGGAGCTCGGCCCCGAGGACCTCGGCAAGTACACGATGTAGCTGCAAGTCCCTGGGACACCAGCACTTATGAGCGATGTCGGCGCGCCGACAGGGTGTGGTCGGCGGAGCCGGCGGCCCGAGTCGGCGCCTTGACCTCCCGGAACCCATCCTGTAGATTCCGGGCCGTCCCATGATCATCGCGATCACCAATCAGAAGGGCGGGGTGGGGAAGACGACCACCGCCATCAACCTGTCCGCGGCCCTCGCCAACAAGGGTCTCCGCACCCTCCTCATCGACCTCGATCCACAGGCCAACAGCTCGATGTCGTTCGTCGACGTCCACAGCCTGAACGGCTCGATCTACGAGGTGCTCACGGAGACGGGCCGAACGTTGCCCGAGATCCTGCAACCCGTGCCGCAGGTCCCGAACCTCGAGATCGCCCCGGCGAGCATCGCGCTCGCCAAGATCGAGGCCAAGCTCCTCGGGGAGCTCGACAGCCACTTCCGCCTCAAGGACGAGCTCGCCTGCGTGCGGGACGCCTACGATTACGTGATCATCGACACGCCGCCGACCCTCGGGATCATCACGGTCAACGCCCTGGTCGCGGCGACCCACGTGCTGATCCCGATCCAGTCGAGCTACTTCGCCCTCGAGGGGACGGACGATCTGCTGGAGACGATCGACAAGATCAAGCAGCGCGCCAACCCCGAGCTCCAGCTCCTGGGCGCCCTCATCACCCTCTACGACAAGCGGACCCTCCTGTCTCGGGACATCCAGGACCAGATCTCCGGAGTCTTCGGCGGCAAGGTCTTCAAGACGCTGATCACCAAGAGCGTCCGCCTGGAGGAGAGCCCGGCCTACCGGGAGTCGATCTTCACCTTCGCCCCGACGTCGAGCGGCGCCGCCGAGTACTACCAGCTTTCGGAGGAGGTCCTGGGTCGTGTCTAGTCCCAAGCGAGGCCTGCCGGTCCAGGTCCGGATGCGCCACGACAACCACTTCGTCGAGGAGCTTACGGCCCGCCACGAGGTCCCGGTCGGCCGCATGGTGCCGCTCGCGGCGATCGAGCCCGACCCGAATCAGCCCCGGACGGTGATGGGAGACCTCGGCGAGCTCGTCGGCTCGATCCGGGAACGCGGCGTGCTCGAGCCGATCCTGGTACGCCGCACCGGGCCGGACGCCGGGACCGACGACGGCGAGTCGGGAAGCGAGGCCTTCCGCATCATCTCGGGCGAGAGGCGCTGGCGAGCCGCGCAGCAGGCCGGCCTGTTCGAGGTACCGGTGATCGAGATGGACGTCACCGAGCAAGAGGCACTCGAGATCGCCCTGATCGAGAACCTCCAGCGCAAGGACCTGACGCCCTTCGAAGAGGCCGAAGGCTACCGATCCCTCTCGGAGCGCCACGGCTACACCCATGAGGAGATCGCAGAGGCGGTGGGGAAGGCGCGCTCGGTGGTCACCGAGAGCCTCTCCCTCCTCCAGATGCCCGCGCGCGTCCGCGACACGGTCCAGGCCCTCGGCCTGTCGTCGAAGTCTCTCCTCCTCGAGGTGTTGAAGGCAGGCACGGAAGAGGAGATGATCCGCCTCCTCGAGGAGGTCTCGAGCCACGGCCTCAACCGCGACGACCTCCGCCGCCGGCTCCGCAACCGCGACCGCGCGAGCGCCAAGACCGGCCGCCGCAAGCCCTACGCCTTCAAGTTCCGGGCGCCCGACAAGAGCTACACGCTCAACCTCACCTTCCGCCAGAGCGAAGTGGAGAAGGAGGACCTGATCCAGGCCCTGGAGCAGATCCTCTCCGAGCTCCGCGGGTAGATCGGGTCCCCCCGGTCCCCCCCCACATCCCCTCGATCCCCTTCCCACCCCCAGGGGGGGAAGGGGGCGGTGGATCGGATCCCCCCCACATCCCCTCGATCCGCTTCCCACCCCCAGGGGGGGAAGGGGGCGGCGGATCGGATCCCCCCCACATCCCCTCGATCCCCTTCCCACCCCCAGGGGGGGAAGGGGGCGGCGGATCGGATCCCCCCCACATCCCCTCGATCCCCTTCCCACCCCCAGGGGGGGGAAGGGGACGCCCCCTCCCAGGCTCGTTTGTGACGGGTCGCTCCTCTTGCCCCCCGGGGGGAAGGGGGCGCTCCGGACCACGTGCCTTGGATGTTTGGGGGAGCTCGATCCTTAGAGAAAGGTGACGCCCCGCCCGGGCTGCTCACGAGCCGGGGCATGGTCGGAGAGTTCGGTTGCCTCCCCTTCGCGGCCGATATGTTCCGTCGGCCTGCCATGCCGCCTTGCCATCCACGGTCTCGATAAGCTTCTGGGCCATATTCATCCTTGCCATTTCCGCAGGCCATCCACAGAGCTCGAAACTGGCAAGGCCAGAGGCCCGGTGGCTGCGGAGGTGTCCGGGCCTTCGTCGGTAGATCGGTGCGAGCCGCGAGGTTCGGCCGGCCGAGACGGAGCTCGGCCGCTTCATGGGCTCGAGGGCTACGAACCGGGTGCGAGGGCCCTGGGTGGCGACCGATCCGCGGCGTGCCTCCCGCGGCAGGTGATCGCGAGTTGCGAACGGGTGCGTGGGCCCTGGATGGCAGCCCTCTGGCGAGCCTCCGCCTGTAGTTGGTTGCGAGTTGCGAGGTTCGGCCGGCCGAGACGGAGCTCGGCCGCTTCATGGGCTCGCAAGCCACCGAAGGGAAACAAGGCTCCAGCGGGCGACTAGCTCGCCGAGCCTCGAGGAGGGCGCGTACATTATGTCAAGTTCTCCCCGAGGCAGGGCACCGCCTTCCCGCAAGCCGAGTCGTCATCGGCTGCTTGAACTTGACATAATGTATCTTATCGGACCTTGTATCCAGCCCTCCGCCGGCCCCTCGACCCGGCCTACCTGCCGTCCTCGACCCGCCACTCTCCGGCCAGGTCCTCGTCCTCTTCCACGCGAACCCTGACGAGCTCGACTCCCGGCGGCAGCCAGCCGGCGAGGCGCGCGTGGATCCACTGCACCAGGTTCTCACTCGACGGGATGGCTCCGCCGGCGCCGAACTCCGGGACGGCTTCGTTGAGGTGCTGATGGTCGAGGACGTCGACCACGTGGCGGCTCACCAGGCCGTCGAGCTCGGCCAGGCCGACCACGAAGCCGGTGTCCGGATCGGGTTCGCCCGCCACCGTCACCAGGAGCCGGTAGTTGTGGCCGTGCCCGGGCAGGTTCGCGCACTTCCCGAAGCGCGCCCGGTTCTCCTCCTCGGACCACTCGGGCCGCCGGTACAGGTGGCTGGCGCTGAAACGGTAGCGGCGTTCGAGGCGGAGTCTCATCGCGCTCGTCTCCCTCGCTGTCTGCTGAATCGGTCGCCCGGAACGGAAGCCGACCCGATGGCGGGCTTCCTCCGTCACCGGACGCCGCGGCCGCTATACTCTCAGCCCCGTGCGGCTGCTCGACCGCTATCTCTTGCGCGAAATTTCCGGCCCCCTCGGGCTGGGCTTCCTAGTCTACACGTTCATCCTCCTGCTTCAGGCGTTGTTCAAGTCGGCGGAGATGATCATCCGCCGCGGGCTCCCGGTCGCGACGGTCGGCAACCTGCTGCTCCTGTCGCTGCCGAACATCGTCGTGCTGACCATTCCGATGTCGCTCCTGTTCGGAGTGCTCATCGCGATCGGTCGCCTCGCCTCCGACAGCGAGCTGGTCGCGATGCGCGCCACGGGGATCAGCCTGCTCAGCCTGTACCGGCCGATCCTGCTGCTCTCGGCCGTGCTCACCGCGGTCAACACGCTGCTCATGGTCTACGTGCTGCCCTGGGGCAACCACCAGCTCCAGCTCGAGCGCCTCGAGGTCCTGACCCAGAGCATCTCGACCCAGATCGAGCCGCGCGTGTTCTGGGACGAGTGGCAGGACCAGGTGCTCTACGTGTTCGAAGCGCCGGGCAAGGACCAGCCGTGGAACGGGGTCTTCCTCGCCGAGCCCCTGCCGTCGACCCAGGACAACCAGGTGACGGTCGCCGATCACGGCCAGGTCCACGTCGACCAGAGCGGCGAGCGCGTCGTCCTGGAGCTCGAGAACGCCCGCGTGCACCGGGTCGACCTGTCGAAGCCGGACAACTACGACATCTCCAAGCACACCAGCCTCGAGGTCGTCCTCAAGGACCAGTTCGCCAGCGAGCAGCGGGCCCGGATCAGCGCCTCGAAGGGCATCCGCGAGCTCGGCCTGGGAGAGCTTCGAGCCTGGGCGGCCGACCGCCACCGCACGGCCGAGATGCGGCGCCTGGCGCGGGTCGAGATCCACAAGAAGTTCGCCATCCCGTTCGCCTGCCTGGTCTTCGGGATCTTCGCCCTGCCCCTGGGTTTCAACAACCGCCGCGGCAGCAAGGCTTCGGGCTTCGCCCTTTCGATCCTGGTGATCATCGGCTACTGGCTGCTCCTCGACACCGGCGAGAAATGGGCGCAGGCCGGGGGCATCGCCCCGTGGCTCGGGATGTGGTTCCCCAACCTCCTCGGCGCCTCGCTCGGGCTCTTCCTCCTCGGGCGGCGCAACCGGGACAAGAGCCTGCTGCTCACCAAGATCGACCGCTGGGTGCGCCGGGACCTCTGGGCGCGGATCCAGTTCGTCCAGCGCCGGCGCCGGCAGCGGCGGGCCGACCGGCGCGCCCGCCTGCGAAGCCGTACCCAGGGCCAGAAGGCCCACGTCGTCATCCGGTTCCCCCGCTTCCAGCTCCTGTTCCCGAACATCATCGACCGCTACGTGCTGCGGGTGTTCTCCGGGGTCTTCTTCCTGGTCCTGCTCTCGGGCATCTCGATCTACGTCCTCGCCGACCTCACCGGCAAGGCGGACGAGATCTTCAAGAACCGCGTGGACCACTCGGTGGTGCTCGCCTACTACGGCTACTCCACCCTCCAGATCTTCTACGAGATCTCGCCGATCCTCGTGCTCGTGACGACGCTCATCACCTTCAGCCTGCTCTCGAAGTCGAACGAGGTCACCGCCCTCAAGGCCCTCGGATTGAGCCTCTACCGGATGGCGGTGCCGGCGATGGCCGCGGCGCTCGCGATCACCCTGTTCTCGGTCTTCCTCGAATCGGAGGTCCTGCCGGCCTCGAACCAGCGGGTCGCGCAGCTCGACGACCAGATCCACGGCCGGGAGACCACGCGCAGCTACCGGCGCGCCGACCGGCAATGGCTCTTCGGACACGACCGCTACATCTACAACTACCTCCACTACGACGCCCAGACCCGGAGCCTGCAGCGGCTCCAGGTCTTCGAGTTCGACGCCGAGCACCACCTCACGAGGCGTCTGGTCGCCGACCGGGCGATCTATGACGGCCGCGGCTGGTGGCGTTTCGAGAACGGCTGGTTCCGGCGCTTCGACGGCATCGAGGTGACCCAGTACGAGCGCTTCCCGGGCGAGGTGCTGGCCCAGTTCCCCGAGGAGCCGGAGTACTTCGACTCGGAGATCCGGCCCCCCGACCAGATGGGCTACGTCGAGCTCCGCCAGTACATCCAGGAGCTCGAAGGTAGCGGTCAGGCGGTGCCCGAGCTTCGCGTCGAGCTGCAGAACAAGGTCGCCTACCCCACCATCTCCCTGGTCATGGCTCTCGTCGCCCTGCCCTTCGCCTTCCGTCTCGGCCGCCAGGGCGCGCTCTACGGGGTCGGTCTCTCTCTGGTCCTGGGGATGGTGTTCCTCGCGGTGTTCGCCTTCTTCACCACCATGGGAGAGGCCGGTCTGCTGCCGCCGGCGATCGCCGTCTGGAGCCCGAACGTGGTCGCCGCGATGGTGTCGAGCTACCTGTTCCTCGGCGTCCGCACCTGAGCAGACTCGGGAAAATCGTGCACAGGCGAGGGACAAACTTGCAAAGCCGCCGGATCGTGGCCGGAGGCGTCGGGGCTCGAAGGCCGGTGCAGCTCTCGGGGGTGGCGGGTCCGGCGAGGCGAGATGTCAGGCCCGGGGAGACCCGCCGCGAACGACGGTCTCCCCGAGCTTCCGGTCCGTCAGGACTCGGACGAGATTCGGAGTGGCACGCAGTGAAGGAACGACATCGAGGGCCGTCCGGTACGGAGGTGCGTAGGCTCCGGCCGGGGCGAGATCAATGCATGTCGGCAGGTTGGCGTCATGGCAGGTTAGTGTCAGTAGGGCTCCGAATCTCTCTGACCGAGGTGTCAGAAGGCGAAGCGGTCGGCGCGGTGGCCAGGTCGTTTTCGAGAAGCTGTTTCCTCGGGGCTCTGGACATCGCGGCAATCGCTTCCTGTTCACCTGCACGCATGACCATGCAAGCATGAGGCCAAGCACTCCGCGCGCGGCCTCTCCCCTTCTCCATCATCTCCCCTCGCCGGAGAGCTCCCGGCCCAGCGCCGCGAGGCAGCGGTTCAGGATCTTCCGGATGCTCGCCGGGCGGTAGTCCAGCCGCGAGGCGATCTCGGCGGCCCCGAGGCCGAAGCCGAAGCGGAGGCGAAGAACGGCGCGATGGCGCTCGGGGAGCCGGGCGATCGCCAGCTCGAGGTCGCGCCGGAGGTCTCCGAGCTCCTGCCTCGGCGGCAGCGGCTCGCCCAGGCGCTCGAGGAGGTCGTCGTCGAGTGGGTCCGAGGCGCGCATACGGTGCCGGCGCCAGTAACGCAGGCACTGGTTGCGGAGGGTACCGAGGATCCAGGCCTCGGGATACCGGACCTCCCCGTACTTGGTGAACAGGACCAGAAGCGCCTGCTGGAGCAGGTCGTCCGCGTCCTGGCGCGGGATGTGGTAGCGATAGAGGAGGCCCTGGGCCCGCGGCCGGATGCGCTCGAAGATGTCCTGGAAATAGGCCTCGACCTCCGGCCGGTCGTCCGGGCCGGGGCAGGACGTGGCGGTAATCACGCAATCACGATAGCAGGCGGAGAACCGCCTGTCTACCCTCTTGCCGTAATTTTTTCCTTCCTGGACCAGACGTATGGCGAGAAAAATCGCGCCTGCGGGTGTTCTTCGCGCAGCGGCACGACCGTGACGACGGGAGGTGAGGCCTAAAGGTTCGCCAGGAAGTCGTCGCGTCCGAGACCCGAGGCCTTGAGCTCGCGGCTGAGGAGCACGAGGCTGCGCGTCGTCAGGTTGCGCATGCCTTCCGACTCGTAGCCGAGCTCCTCCGCGGCTTCGGAGCTCTTGGCCCCCAGGCCGTAGCGCAGCCGCAGGAGGTCTCGGCACCGGCGCGGCAGCCTCGCGATCGCGGCGTTGAGGTCGTGGCGCAGGTCGGACCGCTCCTGGGGTGGCGACTGCGGGCCGGCCAACACGTCGAGAATCGCGGCATCGACGGTCTCGTAGACCGCTTCGTCCTTTTGGCGCCAGTAGAGCACGCAGCGGTTGCGCAGCGTCGAGAGCAGCCAGGCCTTCGGGTTGCGCA
The DNA here is from genome assembly GCA_963837945.1 of uncultured Acidobacteriota bacterium. Classification (GTDB taxonomy): domain Bacteria; phylum Acidobacteriota; class Thermoanaerobaculia; order Multivoradales; family DATKCC01; genus CAVUBL01. Next base: position 48,458 of record CAWIQD010000003.1, on the reverse strand, counting down.
CGCTCTCCCACTTGAAGACCAGCGCCACCAGGGTCTCCTGGAGCAGATCCTCGGCGTCGACTTCCGGGATCCGGGCGTCCGCCAACACGCGAAGCACGTGCGGCTGGAGGTGATGGAGGAAGGACTCGAACGGCCGATCGGCCGGTGTCGGATGGAGGCGGGTCATCGGTTCGCCCCGATGGAGAGCGCCCCTATGCTACCACCTCGCGAGCGCTCACGCCTCTCGAGTTGGAAGGCGAGTCTCGGCATCCGACCGGCCGGCCCTTCGGCGCACCACACCCTCGCGAGATCCCCTTCGTCGAAGCGCGGGGTCGCACGGGGTCGGGGCGCTCTCGGGCTCAGGTCTCGTCCGGCCCTTTGAAGAAGCCGGAGGCGGTGAGCTGCCGGGTCAGGGCCGCAAGACACCGGCTGGTGATCTTGCGAATGCTCGACGCCTGGTAGCCCATCCGCTCGGCCACCTCGGCCGGCTTGTAGCCGAGGCCGTAGCGCAAGCGCAGCAACGAGCGGCAGCGGTCCGGGAGCTCGGCGATCGCCCGCTCCAGGTCGGCCTGCAGCTCCTGCTGCGCCTGGGGTGTCCCGCCCGGCTTGGCCACGAGCTCGAGGATGGTGGTATCCACCGAGTCGTAGAGCCGCGACCGCTTGCTGCGCCAGTACATCAGGCAGCGGTTGCGTAGCGTGGCCACCAGCCAGGCCTCGGGATCCCGGATCTTCTTGCGCTTGTAGATCAGGGTGAGGACGGCCTCCTGGAGAACGTCCTCCGAATCCTCCGGCGGGATCTGGTAGCGGTACAGAATCCGCTCCAGACGACGCTGGAGTGAGCCGAGCAGCTCTTCGAGCGACCACTCGCCGCCCTGTGTGTCGAGGTTCTGCTGCGTTGGATTCATCGTGCGTCTCTATTCACCATAGCACTGCGTGGTGTCCGTGTCTACTCATTCTCGGTGACTCCGGAACGCCCGTTTCACTCGCCGAGATCCGACACGAGACCACCGGCTCGTTGCAGCTCGAGCTCGCGGCCATCGGGGAGATAGAAGGTTCCCGAGAGGTAGACCGCGGGGCTCCCGCTCCGCGGCCTGAGCTCCACCTCCCCTCCCCTGACGACCTCGCCACCTTCGACCATCGGGGTGTAGAGCCGGACCTCGTCCGGCTCGCGCCACCCGAGACCTGCCCGCACTTCCCGACCGTCGCGCCAGAGGGAGTAGCGGGAGAACCCGCCTGGCTCGACGCGGTCGAAATACCCGCCCTCCGCGCGCAGTCGCAGGAAGTTCCCGTCGGTCGCCGCGATGTCGGTGCTCTGTCGGTTCGAGCTCCTCGAGCTCGAAGCCCAGGATGACCCGGTCGCTCTGCCTCGACTTTACCACGAGGTGTCCGGAGAGGTCGGGAGCCGGCGGCGCCTCTCCGAGCACCGCCGCGAGCTCGCTGGGCGCGAGCGACAGCGCCTCGTCGGGGGCGGCAAGGCGGTAGAAGAGGACGCCGAGGTAGTGGCTCGAGGCCGCCTCGCGGACCCGCTCGACGACCTCGTGGAGCACGCCGGGCGCGGTCTGGACGACCCGGATCGCCTCGCCCGGGGCGAGCTGCCAGCCCACCTCCTGCGCGACTCGCTGCGCCTGGAAGGTGTGGACCACCCGTCCGACGCCGGCGAAGGCGTCGCCGGTGCTCAACCGCAATGCCGGATCGGTGGCCAGCGGCTTGAGGCGGGCCCGCGTCGTGGTCTCCCGCGCCTCGGCGGTGGCCGAGAGGTGGCTCGCCGAGCCCAGGGCCACCGCCTCCACCAGGTAGTCCCGGTCGAAGCCCTCGAGGCGGTGGACGGCGGCGACCACGGCCTCCGGATCCCACGCCTCCGGCAGGTCGGCGGCCCCCGGCTCCTGGCCGTAGACCTCGGCGGTCAGGAAGTCGACCGCGCGGGCGAGGTCCCGAGCCTCCGGCGCGCCGAGCCAGGCGCGGTGGAGGCTCGCCGAGACCCGGGTCCGGCGCCCCAGGGCCGGGCGCAGCTCGGAGAGCAGCCGGGCGTAGGCGGCGAGCCCGGGGCCGGCCGTGGCGGCGAGGTCGAGGTGCAGGCCGAGCGGCAGCAGGCGAGCGGCTTCGGCCTGCGCCGAGAGCTGGCGGAACGACTCCGCGAGCCGGGCGGCCGCGGCTTCCGGCTCGGCTCCGTCGGCCGGTGGAGCGTCGCCGCGCAGGACCAGGGTCACCGGGCTTCCGGGTGGCAAGGCGCCGAAGGTCTCCGGGGCGGGTGGCTCGACCCGCGGCATCGGTCCCTCCCACCTCACCCGGCCGGCTTCCAGGAACGCTTCCTCGATACCGGCCGCCGCCAGCGTCCGGGAGTCCTCGGGCGCGAGGCGGGCCGCCTCGGGCGCCACCCAGATCGCCGAGCCGGTCGGCCGCCGCGGACGGTCTCTTCCTGCCCCGCCGCAGGCCGCGGAGAGGGTCAGCGCAAGCGCCAGGAGGCCCAGGGGCGCGCGCGCCGGCAGAGATCCGCGACGTCGGCTCACGAGGGAATCCTGATGGTCACCGCCAGGCCGCCGCCCGGGCGGTTGCGGGCGGTGATCGTGCCGCCGTGCTCCTCGGCGATGCGGCGAGCGATCGGCAGGCCGAGCCCGGTACCGGTGTCGTAGGTCGAAAAGTAGGGGTCGAAGATCCGGCCCAGCAGATCGGGCTCGACCCCCGGCCCGGAATCGAGCACCGCCACGCTCACCGCGCCGTCGCAGCCCTCCACCCGCACCACTACCCGGCCGTTGCCGGCGTTGGCGCGGACCGCGTTCTCGATCAGGTTGCGCACGGCCCGGCCGAAGAGACGGGAGTCGAAGCGGGCGGCGACCCGCGGCGCATCCGCCTCCAGGCTCACCTCCACGCCGGCCGCTGGCGCGCTGCGGTAGGCCTCCACCAGGTTCTCCATCGCCGCCACCAGGTCCCCCGGCTGGGGGTCGATCTTGGGAATCGAGCTGAAGGTCGAAAACTCGGAGGCGATCTGGCGCAGCTCCTCGACCTGGCGCAGGATGTTGGTGGTGCACCGCTCGAAGACGTCGTCGAAGCCCTCGCCCCGGCTGCGGTAGACCTCGCGCATGTGCTCGGTCGAGAGGCGCAGGGGGGTGAGCGGGTTCTTGATCTCGTGGGCGATGATCCGCGCCATCTCGGCCCACGCCTGGAGGCGCTGGCCGCGCAGGACCTCGGTGGCGTCCTCGACCACCAGCAGGGCCGTCGGCTCGCCCTCGCCCGGGACCGGTACCCAGACCAGGCTCCACTCGCGCTCCTCGCCGCCCTCCGCCGGCGCCAGGCGTACCGTGGTGCGGCGAAGCCGCTCCGGGCCGGTCGCCGCCAGGAACTCCGCGACCGGCGCCAGCCGCTCGGAGCCGGCGAGCGCGTCGCCCACCCGCTCCCCCACCTCGACGCCGAGCAGCTCCCGGGCCACCCGGTTGTGCATCAGGACCCGGCGCTCCCGGTCCAGGGAGACCACTCCGGAGGTGATGTTCTCGACCATCCGCTCGACCACCTGTTTCTCGCGCACCAGGCGCGAGCGGCTCTCGGCGATCCGGCCGGCCATCTCGTCGACCGCCTCGACCAGGGCGGCGAGCTCGAGCTCCGAGGGGGCGAGCTCCAGGGCCGTCGCACCGGCGGCGATCCGCCGGGTGCCCTCCACCAGGTCTTCGATCGGCCGGCTGAACCGCCGGGCGAGGACCACGCCGACCGCGATCAGCAGGCCGAACAGAGCCGCCGACGCCAGGATCACGCGGCGCTTCAGCGAGGCGAGCTCGTGCGCCACCTCCTCCTGCTGGGCGAGGAGCGGCATCGAGAGAAAGAGCCGCTCGGTGTCGGCCGGCGCGCCCGGGATGCGCAACGGCGCGTAGAGCTCGAGGTAGTCGACGTCGCGCGCCACGTTGGTCCGTGAGCCGCCGTTGTAGCCGAGCAGCGTGAGGCGCGAGTAGATCTCGCCGGGGATGCGCTCGGGCAGCAGGCCGGCCGCGAACAGCTCGGGCTTGCTCGACGCCCAGATCGAGCTGCCCCAGTAGAGGTTCACCTCGTGATGGACGACCCGCGAGACCCACATCAGGAGCTGGTCGTCGACCAGGGTGGTGAAGTCGAAGCCCGGCTCGAGGGTCGCCACGTAGTCCCCGATCACCCGCTGGGTCGAGGCGAGCGCGGCCTCCCCCGCCGAGCGCTGCTCCCGGTTCAAGCGATCCTCGGCGTCGGACAGGATCACCAGGTTGAGCAGCAGCAGGGGGACCAGGAGGAGACCGGTGAACACGATGATCAGCCGCTTCGAGTAGGAGCGCAGGGTCCGCCGGGCGGCGTCGCGGAACGCCGGGCGCGGCAGCGCGAAGAGCAGCAGCAGGCCGGCGGCGGCCGCCAGAGCCGCCAGGTCGCCGATGGCGTGGGTGCCGACCCGCTCGAGGGCGGGGACCGGCAGGAGGAGCGGCAGGTAGACGACCTCGATGCCGTCCGGACCGTGGTGGGCCCAGGCCCAGGCGGCGCCGACCGGCGTCTCCACCCGGGCCCGGTCCGCGCTCCCCGGGGCGAGGCGGGCGAGCCCGCCGGGCAGGGGCGGCCCCTCCGGCCACGGCGAGACCAGCGCCCTCCCCTGGGCCGTGTACAGCCCGTACGCCGCCGGCTCCGGCAGGCCCTGGATCCGGCGATCGGCGACCGAGCGCCCGCGCAGCAGGCCGAGCTCGATGGCGTCGAACGAGGCCAGGCGCCCGAGGTCGAAGCCCGGCCGCGGCAGGAGCCAGTAGCGCGCCACCGCCCAGGGGCGGCCGGCGTAGGAGAGCACGGTGTGCCCGGAGATCAGGGTGTCCTCCCAGGCCGGTAGGCGCAGGTCGTCCCAGCGCCCGAGCGTCGGGCTCGAGGACTCGGAGTCGGTCACCAGGGGGCCGAAGGAGAAGGTCGACGAGCTTCCGGAGAAGGGCTCCACGACCAGGGCCGAGAGGGTGTTGGGCTGGGCCAGCGGGGATCGCCGCCAGAGAGCGAAGGCGAGGTCCTCGCGGCCCAGGCCGTCCGGGTTCCTGGGGACCAGGCTGGCGAGATCGAGCTCCCGGAAGTGCGCCTCGAGCTGGCTGCCCACCCGCGCCCGCTCCCGCGGCGTCGGAGGCGCCAGGTCGGCGCGGCAGGTCCGGCCCAGCTCGTCCTTGAGCTCGGCCCGGTACGCCGTCTCCCAGGCCCCGGCCGCGAGCAGCGCCGCCAGCAGGAGGACCACCGCGCCGGAGAGCGGGCTGCGCAGACGGCGCTCGCTCACCCACCGGCCCGCCGCGGCGCCGCCCACCGCCAGGAGCGCGAGCGCGGCCGGGGCGAGGTCGTGGACGGCTCCCGCCGCGATCAAGCTCCCGAGGGCCACCCACGCCCAGACGTCGGTGCTCGGGCGGCGAACCGGCCGCGCGCCATCCTCGCCGGCGTCCCGCAGGAGCCGGCCGGCGGTCCGCCCCGCGAGCAGCAGGAGCGCGAGGGCGAGCGCCGCAAAGGCCGCCCGCAGGGTCATCGCGCCCGGACCCGGCCAGATCGAGACCGCGAGGTCGAGGCTCGGGCCGGGACCGGCGGCGGCGGCCGGCAGCGGCAGGCCGAGCCCGAACCCGTGGATGGTGAGCCAGGCGGCCTCCGCCACCAGCAGGGCCGCCAGCCCTCCCAGGCTCGCCGCCACCCAGACCGGTCGTCCGGCCGGCTCGAGCGCCGCTCCCGCCGCGACCAGGACGATCCCGCCCGCCAGGGCGCCGGCGGCGAACGGCGTGGCGCCGCTCGCCAGCGCCGCCGCCCCCGCCGCCGCGGCCCCGAGCAGGCCGATCGCCGCCCCGGCCTGGCGGCCGGCGATCTCCGCCGGCCGGGTTCCGGGCAAGGCGAGCCGCAGGCCACGAATCACGGCGGCGGCCAGCAGCAACACCGCGAGGCAACCCCAGGCGACCCGCCGCGGCCACAGTCGGACCGGCCCCCGGACCCCCGGAGGATCGGCGCTCGGGCGCAGGACGACCAGCGACGGCAGGCCCGGCACCTCGACGGCCGCGGCTCCCGGGGCCGACTCCACCCCCGCGGGCGCCAGCGACCAGCGCACGCCGTAGCGCCCCGGAGCCAGCGCCAGGCCGGCGGGCGCCTCGAACGGCCAGCGATCGGTGGCATAGCTTCGGCCGGCGACCAGCCGCCAGGGCCGCGCGGCGTCTCCCAGCGGCTCGATCGCGACCAGCGTCACGGCACCGAAGCTGGCGTAGAAGTCCCGCCCGGAGCGCGCGAGCTGGGAGGGCTCGGGCTCGTTGAGCAGGCCCTCGCCGGCCCAGGCGACGGCCTCGCCGTCGGGGTCGACCAGGAGCAGCGTGGGCCGGGCCGAGGTCCCTTCCCGGGCGCGCCCCGCGAGCGCGCCGAGGCGCCGGAAGGCCTCGAGGCGATAGGCGTCGTCGTTCGAGGGAGCCGGCAGCTCCGCCGCCGCCTGCTTCGCCTCGTCCATCAGGCTCTGCCAGAGCGCGGCGTAGCGGGTCGCGACCTCCGGCGGCAGGTCGGTGGGCGCCGGCAGCAGGTCCAGGCGGTCGGCGGCCCAGGGGAGGACGAGCGCGCCGGCGGCGACGGCGAGCAGCGCGGTCGCGAGCCAGCGGCCGCGGCCGACCGCGGCGAGCACCAGCCAGCCCGCCCCGAGCGCGGCGAGCGTGACGGCCGACCAGGGCGCGGGCAAGAGCGGCGCCGCCGGAGACATCGCCAGCAGCACCGTTCCGATCCACAGCCGCCGGTTGGTCGCGCGCAGGCGCAAGCTCATCGGGTCCCCCTCGATCCCCCGGCGCTCCCCGCGGAGGCCGGGGACTCCCCCTTCCCGCCGGCCGCGCCCTGAATCACTAGCGGTCCAGCATCGGCAGGTCGATCCGGTGCTCGCGGGCGAAGCGGAGGGCTTCGGGGTAGCCGGCGTCCGCGTGGCGGGCGACCCCCGAGCCCGGATCGCCGGTCAGCACGCGCTCGAGACGCCGCCCCGCGCCGGGCGTGCCGTCGGCCACCACCACCATGCCGGCGTGGAGCGAGTAGCCGATGCCCACCCCGCCGCCGTGGTGCACCGAGACCCAGGTGGCGCCGTTGACCGCGTTGAGCAGGGCGTTCAAGATCGGCCAGTCGGCGATCGCGTCCGAGCCGTCGAGCATGCCCTCGGTCTCCCGGTTGGGCGAAGCGACCGAGCCGGTGTCCAGGTGATCCCGGCCGATGACGATCGGCGCCTTCACCCGCCCGGAGGCCACGAGCTCGTTGAACACCCGGCCCGCCGCCGCCCGCTCCCCGTACCCGAGCCAGCAGATGCGGGCGGGCAGGCCCTGGAAGGCGATCCGCTCGCGGGCCATCGGGATCCACCGGGCGAGCGTCTCGTCCTCGGGGAAGGTCTCGAGGATCGCCTCGTCGGTCGCCGCCAGGTCGTCCGGGTCGCCCGAGAGGACCGCCCAGCGGAAGGGACCCTTGCCGGAGCAGAAGAGCGGCCGGATGAACAGTGGCACGAAGCCCTGGAAGCCGAAGGCGTTCTCGACCCCCGCCTCGGCCGCCTGCCCGCGCAGGTTGTTGCCGTAGTCGAAGGTGACCGCGCCGCGCTCCTGGAGGGTGAGCATGCGACGCACGTGAGCCGCCATCGAGGCCATGGCGCGGGCGATGTAGGCTTCCTCATCCGCCGTGCGCAGAGCCAGGGCCTCCTGAAACGAAAGGCCGTGAGGCACATAGTCGTATGGCCTTGTGCGCCGAGGTCTGGTCGGTGAGGACGTCCGGCACCACCCCGCGGGCGATCAGGCGCTCGAGCAGGTCGACGGCGTTGGCCTCGACCGCGATCGACACCTCCTCGCCGGCGTCGCGGGCCGCCAGCGCCTCGTCCACGCCCTCGTCGAGACCGGGCGCCAGGTGGTCGAGGTAGCGGGTCTCGAGGCGCCGCTCGATGCGGCTTCGGTCGACCTCGGCGACCAGGCAGACCCCCTCGTTCATGGTCACGGCAAGAGGCTGGGCGCCGCCCATCCCGCCGAGCCCAGCGGTCACCGTCAGGCGCCCGCGGAGGCTCCCCCCGAAGTGCTGCCGGGCGCAGGCGGCCAGCGTCTCGTAGGTGCCCTGGAGGATGCCCTGCGTGCCGATGTAGATCCAGGAACCGGCGGTCATCTGCCCGTACATCGTGAGGCCCAGCTTCTCTAGACGGCTGAATTCCTTGTCGGTCGCCCAGTGGGGCACCAGGAGGGCGTTGGCGATCAGCACCCGGGGGGCCTCGGTATGGGTGCGGAAGACCGCCACCGGCTTGCCGGACTGGACGAGCAAGGTCTCGTCGTGGCCCAGCCTCTCGAGGGTGGCGACGATCGCCTCGAAGGCCTCCCAGCTCCGGGCCGCCCGGCCCGAGCCGCCGTAGACGATCAGCTCCTCGGGGTGCTCGGCCACCTCCGGATCGAGGTTGTTCATGAGCATCCGGAGGGCGGCCTCCTGCTGCCAGCCGCGGCAGGAGATCTCGTTGCCTCGGGGTGCCCGGACGGTCCGGGGACTCGCGATCCTGACGGTCATGCGCGAATCATACCGCCGCCGGCTCGGCCCGCCATCCCGCAGCCGGCCGAGGGCCTCAGCCGGCCAGCTCGTGCTTCTCCAACTTCGCCGCCAGGGTGTTGCGCGAGATCCCGAGCAGGCGCGCGGCGCGAGACTTGTTGCCGCCCGTGCGGCGCAACGCCTCGAGGATCGCCGATTGCTCGGCACCGGCGACCAGCCGGTCGAGCTCGAGGTCCGACGAGCCCGCCTCGACCCGCGCGGCGGCGTGGAGGGGGCTCGCCTTGACCGCCTCCGGCAGCAGGTTCACGTCGACCGGCCGGCCGTGCGGACAGAGGTAGACCACCTGGCGGACGATGTTCTCGAGCTCGGCCATGTTGCCGGGGTAGTCGTAGGAGAGCAGCGCGGTCATCGCCTTGGTGGTGATCCCGGCCACCCGCTTGCCGGTCTCGTGGCAGAACCGGTTGATGAACGACTGGATCAGCAGCGGCAGGTCCGCCTTCCTCTGGCGCAGAGGCGGCACGTCGATCACGAAGCGCGACAACCGGTACGCGAGGTCCACCCGGAACTCGTCCCGGGCCACCGCCGGCTCGAGTGGCCGGTGACACGCCGCGACCAGGCGCACGTCGGCCCGGAAGACCTCGCGGCTGCCCGCCGGCTCGACCTCGCCGGAGCGCAGGAACCGGACCAGGCGCGCCTGGAGCTTCGAGGGGCAGCCGGTCGACCTCGTCGAGAAAGAGCGTGCCGCCGGCGGCGAGGAGCAGCCGGCCCTCCCGCTTGACCGGGCCGCCCTTCGCGGCGACCTCGGAGCCGAAGAGATCCGCCTCGATCTGGGTGGCGTTCGCGCCCGAGCCGAGGGCGGAGATGAAGGGCCCGTTGCGCCGCGGGCTCGAGAGGTGGATCGAGCGCGCCAGCAGCTCGCGCCCGACGCCCGGCTCGCCCCGGAGCAGGACGTGGACCCCGGTGTCGACCGCCGCCCGCAGGCGCTCGAGCACCTCTTTCATCGCTTCCGACTCCCCGATCACCAGCTGCGGATCGAGGGTGAGGTCCTGGACCCCGCGGTTGCCGGGCAGGATCGGCTCGTAGCGCCCGACGTGGTGGACCAGGCCGAGCGACAGCAGGTCGCCCAGGGTGAACAGCGCCGCCTCCGGCGACCACAGCGCGGGATCGAACCGGCGCAGAGCGACGATCATGAAGTAGGGGCGGTCGAGGGCGCTGAACATCCGGTAGAAGGTCCAGGCGGGCTCGCCCGCCAGGCGCCCCTCGAAGAACAGGCTTCGCCGCTCGCCCTGGCCGGCCTCGTGCCGGCGCTCCTTGATCGCCTCGAGCAGCGAGTCGCCGCTCGCCAGCCAGTCCGGGTCGGTGGCGCTCGCGAACTTGATCCCCGCGCCCTCGAGGTCGCCGACGAAGAGGAACAGGGCGCCGCCGCCGAAGTCGGCGAGGAGGCGCTCCATGAGGGATTCGAGGGTGGTGCGGCTCTCGGCGTCGGCGAGCACCCAGTTGCTGATCCGCGCCAGGTACTCGATCATCAGCGCCGCGGTCATGGCCGGCGGGCCGCTCTCGACCGCCGCGGGCTCCGGCTCCCGCGCCGCCTCGGTCTCCGGCGCCACGTCCTCCACCAGGAGGGTCACTCCGCCCATCCGGACCTCGTCGAGGACCTCGAGGGCCGCCTCCTTGACCCGCCGGCCGTCGACCATCAGGCCGCGGCGGCTGCCCAGGTCCTCGACCCGCAGCACGCCGCCGTCGTAGGTCAGGCGGGCGTGCCGCTGGGCCACGCCGGTGTACGGCAGCACGATGTCGCACTCGGCCTGGCTGCCGATCACCAGCTCGCGCCGGTGGATGGGAAAGCGACGGACCCCGTCCGGGGCGTAGGCGACGAGGCGCAGCACGGCCGCTAGATGCCCTCCGGACAGCTGCGGAGCTCGCTCGTCTCGGCCTTCATGAGGTGGGCAGTATAGTTTGCTATTCTCCCGCCGCCATGAACGACCTCTTCCTGCGCGAAGCCCGTGGCCAGGCCACCGAGCGCCGGCCGGTCTGGATGATGCGCCAGGCCGGGCGCTACCTGGCCGAGTACCGGGCGGTGCGCGAGAAGGTCGACTTCCTCACCCTCTGCCGGACCCCCGAGCTGGTCGCCGAGGTCTCCCTCCAGCCGGTGCGGCTGGTGGGGGTCGACGCCGCGATCTTCTTCGCCGACATCCTCCTGCCGCTCGACGCCATGGGCGCCGGCCTGCGCTTCGTCAAGGGCGACGGCCCGTCGTTCGAGCGGCCGGTGCGCCGGCGCGAGGAGATCGGCGGCCTGCGGGTGCCCGACGTCGGCTCGGCCCTGGGCTACGTCTTCGACGCCGTCGCCGCCGTGCGCCGCGAGATCGCCTCGCTCCCCGAGCCGGTGCCGCTGATCGGCTTCGGGGGGACGCCCTGGACCCTCGCCGCCTACCTGGTCGAGGGCGGCGGCTCCCAGGCGTTTCCGCACCTGCTCGAGTGGAGCTACCGCGACCCCGAGGGCCTCCGGCGCCTCCTCGACCTGATCACCGAGGTCTCGATCGAGTACCTCGCCGGCCAGATCGAGGCGGGCGCCCAGGCGATCCAGCTCTTCGACACCTGGGCCGGCCTGCTCGACCTCGACCGCTGGCGGAGCTTCTCGATGCCCGGCGTGGTGCGGATCTTCGAGGCGCTCGCCGGGCACGGCGTGCCCCTCGTCTTCTTCGCCAAGGGGACGAGCCACCTGCTGGCGGCGCTGCGCGAGCTTCCTTGCCAGGTGCTCTCGGTCGACTGGCGCCAGCCGCTCTCCGAGGTGCGGCGGATCGTCGGCCCGGGCAAGGTTCTCCAGGGCAACCTCGACCCGGCCGCCCTGCTCGGCCCGATCCCGGAGATCGAGCGCCGGACCGCCGAGCTGCTGGCCGAGGGCGCCGGCGGCGGCCACATCGTGAACCTGGGCCACGGCATCTTGAAGTCCACCCCGCCCGACCACGCCCGCGCCTTCGTGGCGGCGGCCAAGCGGCTCAGCGCGGCGAGCTGAGCACCTCGGCCGGCGGCACGAGCGCCCGGTCGCCGGCGAGCGCCGCCGACTCTTCGCGGTCGGTCCGCGCGAGGAGATCGACGCCATGGGTGGCGAAGCGGCGGGCCGCCGCCCGCGCCCGCCCGTCCTCCTCGTGCTCGAGCGACCACCGGGCGTGGCGTGCCAGGAGTGCCAGCTCGACCGCGCGCCCCAGGGTGAGGGCGAAGCGCCGGGCGCCGGCCTCGGCCTCGGCACGTCCGTCCTCGAGCGCCCGGCCGAGCCAGGATGCCGCCGCGTCGAGCGCCCGGCGGGCGCGCTCGCCGAGCTCGGCCAGGACCGGCTCGCCGAGCCCGGCGGCCGCGGCTTCGACCTCGGCGCGGACGGCGTCGAGACCGCCCTCGGTCCGCAGCGCCCGGAGGGTGTCGAGAGAAAGCACGTTGGTCGTCCCCTCCCAGATCGGCAGCACCTGGGCGTCGCGCAGCAGCACGGGCAGACCCGTGTCCTCGAGGTAGCCGGCGCCGCCGAAGGACTCCAGGACCTCGCTCACGACGGCCACCGCCTGGCGCGCGGTGGTGAGCTTGGCGACCGGGGTCAGCACTCGCAGCAGGAGCTCCTCGTCCGCGCCGAGCTCGCCCGCCTCCTCGCGGCCCAGGAGCTCGACCACCCGGAAGGTCAGGTGGAACGCCCCTTCGAGCTCGGCCTGGAGGCCGGCGAGGGTGTCGGCGTGCAGAGGCTGGTCGGCGAGCGGCGCGCCGAACGCGACGCGGCGGCGGGCGTAGTCACGGGCCAACGCCAGGCCCCGGCGCATGAAGGCGACCGCCGAGATGGCGTTCCACAGCCGGGTGATGTTGAGCATCGGGGCGATCGAGCGCACGCCGTCGTCCGTGCCCCGCACCGGCACCGCAGGTGTGCCCTCGAGGAAGATCTCCGCGGTGGGAAGCTTGCGGGTGCCGAGCTTGTCCTTGAGGCGCTCGATCCTGAGGCCGACGGGCCGGCCGTCGGCGCCGCGGGTCTCGAGGTAGAAGAGGGCGAGGCCCTTGCCTCCCGGTCCGTTGCCCTCCGGCCGGGCGAGAGTGAGGGCCATCTCGGAGCTCGCCGCCGAGGTGAACCACTTGCGGCCATAGAGACGCCACGGCTCGCCGGCGGCGGCGGGCGGCCGGGCGACGGTGAGCGAGCGGCCGACGTCGGATCCGCCGGAGGTCTCGGTCATCCACTGCCCGGAGGTCCAGAACCGGCCGGGGTCGCGGCTCGCGAGATGCGGCATCGCCCGCTCCAGGAGCTCGGCGTTCGCCCAGACGGAAAGCGTCTTGGCCGCGCCGTCGGTCATCGCCAGCGGACAGGTGTAGACGTCGGTCGACGGATGAAAGAGGTGGACCAGGGCGAACTGATGGACCCGCGACCAGGCGCCGTGGCGGCGCTCGTAGGCCGTCGCCACCAGGCCGGTGCGGGCGGCGAGCTCCGCGGCGCGCCGCCAGAGCGGCGTGAGCTCGATCTCGTCGCTCCGCTCCCCCCAGGCGGTCCAGCGGGTGAGGCGGGGCTCGTTCTCCCGGTCCGCGAGCTGCAAGCGGTAGAGCTCGCCGCCGGCGAGCTCGCCCATCTCGTCGAGCTCGGGCTCGATCTCGGAGCGGACCGCCGCCGGCAGCGCCCGGGCGAGGTAGGAGCGCAGAACGCGGTCGTCCCGGTACTGGTTGCCGAGCCGCGGCGGCGCCTGGACGAAATCCTCAGGGTCCATGAGGCCATTCTACGCCGCCGCAGCGCGGCGTGACCTCCGCTACTCGTAGCGCAGGGCGTCGATCGGGTCGAGGGCCGCCGCCCTTTGGGCCGGGTAGATCCCCGAGGCGAGACCGACCGCCAGCGCCACCCCGGTGGCGAGCAGCACGGCGCCGGGCGTGACCACCGTCTCCCAGCCCGCCCACGCCGCCACTCCCCAGGCGATCGCCACTCCCGCGACGATCCCCGCCACCCCGCCGAGCAGGCTGATCGCGAACGACTCGACCACGAACTGGAAGCGGATGTCCCGCTGGCGGGCCCCGACCGCGCGTCGCACGCCGATCTCGCGGGTGCGCTCGAGCACGGTCGCGAGCATGATGTTCATGATGCCGATGCCGCCGACCAGGAGCGAGATGCCGGCGATCGCGCCCATCACCAGGTTGAACAAGCGCTGCGTCCGGCGGCTCTGGGCGAGCAGCGCTTCCGGCACCACCAGCTCGTAGTCGGGCGCGCCGGCGTGGAGGCGGCCGAGGAGACCGTCGATCACCCGCGCCGTGTCGCGCGGCGACACCCCGGGGCCGAGGCGTACGACGATCTCGTCGAGCGGCGCCGCCAGCGGGTCGTGGTCGAACAGCCGGCGTGCGGTCGTCACCGGCATCAGGATCTCGTCCGCCGTGCCGCCGACCGCCACCCCCTGGACGGTCTCGGCGTCGCCGGGGCCGGAGGCGAGCACCCCGACCACGCGCAGCCAGACGTCGTCGACCTTGAGCACCCGGCCCACCGCCGGCTCGAAGCCGAAGAGGTCGCGGCGAACCCGCTCGCCGATCACGGCGACCTGGGCGTGGTCCGCCTCGTCGCCCGCATCGAGGAAACGGCCCTCCGCGAGATCGAGCTCCGTCAGCGCGTCCTGCCGGTAGGAGACGCCGTACGCCTTAGCGTCGGTCTTGCCCCCGGCGGCCAGCACCTTGTAGACCTCGATCGCGACCCGCGGCGCCACCGCCTCGACGCCCGGTACCGCCTGCTCGATCGCGTCGGCGTCGCGCGGCGAGACGCCGAGCGACTTCTTGCGCACCTCGGCGAGGCGCTCGGAGTCGAGGTCGACCGAGCGTACCAGGACGTTGCGCAGCCCGAGCCGCTCGATCATCGCCAGCGCCCGACGCTCGGCGCCGGCGCCGATCGAGAGCATGGCGATCACCGAGCCGACGCCGAAGATCATGCCCAGCATGGTGAGCGCCGAGCGCAGCTTGTGGCCGCTCAGGTGCTCGAGGGCGCTCGCCACCGCCTCGCGGGGGCTCACCGCGCCTCCCCGGCGGCCGGCGAGCCGGCCCGGCTGGGCGCCGCGGGGTCCTCGAGGGCCACCTGGTCGCCCGCCGCCAGGCCGCCGGTGACCACCACCCGGCCACGGCCGGTGGCGCCGGTTGCAATCGCGACCGGCTCGAAGCCGCCGCCGGCTCGGCGGTAGACCACCGGCCGGCCCTGGCGTTCGAAGACGGCCTGGCGCGGCACCGTGAGGACGCCGTGGAGGTCGTCGAGCAGGATCTCCGAGCTCACCCGCTGGCCCGCCTTCATGAGCTTCGGATCGCTGGTCTCGAGCTCCAGGACCACCGCGAAGTACTGGACCGGCGAGCCCGGATGACGGGGCTTGGATACCTTGTCCACCTGCCGGATCGTCGCCCGGTAGACCGCCCCCGGGTGCGCCTCCAGGCGTACCCGCGCCGGCCTCCCCTCGGCGAGGCCGCCGGCGTCGGCCTCGAGCACGAAGGCCTCCACCTCCATCGCTCCCAGCCGCGGGATCTCGGCGAGCTCCTGACCCGGGTAGACGGTGTCGCCCACCCGCGGCGGATCGCCGCGCCAGTCCCGCTGGTAGACCAGATACCCCGCGTGCGGCGCCCGCACCGTCAGGGAGTCGGAGATCCGCCGGGCACGGGCGAGGTCGGTCTCGATGTCGCGGCGCTCGAGGCCGAGGAGCCGGCGGTCCGCGGCCGCCGTCTCGTTCTCGCGGCGGCGCCCCGCCCGGGCGCTCTCGAGCTGCCGGGCCGCGAGCTCCTGGTCGATCTCCGAGTCGACGATCTCGACCCGGGAGTAGATCGTCTCGTCCTTGGTCGCGAACTCCTGCGAATGGCGGAGCTCCTCGGCGGCGACGTCGGCGTCCCGGCCGAGGTTCTCGATCCGGCTCGCCGACTCCGCGCGCTGCTTTTCCCGGCGCAGAGCGTTGCTCTGGAGGTCCGCCCGGCGATCGGCCAGGGTCTGCTCGACGTCGGTCGGATCGAACCGCAGCGCCACGTCGCCCGGTGCCAGCAGGGTGCCCTCGGGGGCGATCCAGGCCAGGCGTAGCGGCGAGTCGACCAGCCGCGGCACGCTGATCGAGGTCGACTCGACCGCCCGGAGCACCCCGTCGGCGGGCACCCAGCGCTCGAAGTCCCCGCGCTCGACCCGGGCGGTCGCCACCTCGGCGGCGCGGCCGAACGGCCCGAGGGCGCCGAGACCGGCCAGGCCGGCGAGCGCGACGCCGGCGACCAGCGCCACGCCCCAGGCTGCGCGGCCGGTCACGGCCGGACCTCCTCGCCGCCCGGCCCCTCGCCCACGGCCAGGCGGTCCCCCGCATCGAGCCCGCCGAGCACCTCCACCGCCTCCTCGCCCCGCCGCCCCAACCTGGGATGGACCGTCTCGACGCCGAACAGGGTCTCGCGCAGGGCCACCGGGCCGCCGGCCGTGACGGTGACCGCGCGAGCCGGCGCCAGCAGGGCGTTTTCGATCCGCGCCGTCTCCACCCGGCCGCGGAAGCGCATGCCCGGCCGCATGCGCGCGGAGTCGACCCGGTCCAGGGTCACCTCGACCTTCACCACCTTGACCGGATCGACCCGTGAGCGGGGCTGGACCGCGCGTCCGATCCGGGCGACCCGCCCCGCGATCGCCTCGTCGGGCCGGGCGTCGAGGTGAAGCGTCACCCGCTGGCCCACGGAGATCGCACCCGCGTCGGCTTCGTCGATCGCGCCGGCCGCCCGCATCCGTTCGAGGTCGGGAATCTCGAGGACCGGGTTGCCGCGCCAGACCCGGTCGCCGACCTTGTGCTTGGCCCCGTCGCGGTCGCTCGCGTAGACCACCACGCCGTCGCGCGGCGCGGCGATCGTCATCCGCTCGACGTAGCCGTCGATCTCCCGCACGCGAGCGTCGGCCGCCCGCCGCCTGCTCTCGAGGCTCCCCAGCTCGGCGCGGCTCTGGCGCTCGAGGAGGTCGAGCCGCTCGCCGAGATAGGCCACCTCCTTCTCCGCCAGGTCGCGGTCGATCCGCTGCTGGGCGAGCTCGCTCGCCGCCACCAGCTCCTCGGGGGTCTCGAGCTCCAGGTCCGCCTTGCGCCGCCGCGCCTCGGCCTGGGCGAGCTGGAGCTCGAGCTGGTCCCGCAGGTCGCCGAGAGCGAGGCGCTTCTTGTCGATCTCCTGGGCCGCCCGGTCCCGGGCCAGCGCCCGCTCCTGGCGACGCTTCTCGAGCTCCGAGGTGTCGAAGGCGAGGACCGGCTGCCCGCGGTGGACCCGCGTCCCCTCCGGTGCCATGAAGGCGACCTGGTAGTTCCAGAGGCCGGGGATCCCGGGTGGGCCGACGACCAGGGGATCGATCGCCTCGAGCTCGCCGTCGATCGCGACCGCCTGGATCAGGTCGCCGCGCCGCACGGTCGCCCAGGTCCTGCCGCCGCCTCCGGCCGTGCGCGCCGCGACCACCGCCGCGACGGCGGTCCCCAGGAGGACCGCCCAGAGCGCCATGCGCACCGCCCGGCTCATCCCGGCTCCCCGGCCGCCGGCGGCTGCCCGCCCGCCGCCGCCGGCGCACGCCGCGCCAGGCGGGTGCCTTCGGCGAGCCCGTCCTCGACCACGCACTCGAGGTCGTTGCACGGCCCGAGGCGGACCTGCGCCCGCCCGCCGGCGGCGAGCTCCGCGCTGCCGCTCCGGCCGGCCGCCGGGACCAGCGCGGCCCGCGGCGCGAGCAGGACGCCCGCGCGGCTCTCCGCGAGGACCTCGACCCGGGCCGACATCCCCGGGATCATGCGATCGGGCTCGACCCGCGCCAGGGCGAGCCGGACCCGGAAGTCACGGCGCAAGGACGAGCCCTCCGCTTGGGCGACCGGCGCGACGTCCTCGACCCGCGCCTCGAAGCTCTCGTCCGGGTAGGAGTCGAGGACCACCCGGGCGGCCATGCCCGGAGCGATCGCGCCGTCGTCGACGTCCGGCAGGCGGGCCGTGACCACCAGGGAGGAGAGGTCGGGGATCGTGCCGAGGACCAGCCCCGGCCAGACCGAGTCGCCGACCTGCACGGGACGCCGCTGCCAGGGTTGGTCGGCCACCAGGAAGATGCCCGCGCGCGGCGCGCGGAGCGTCAGCTGGCCGATCGCGCCGCGGGCCGCGTCGATCTCGCGGCGGGCCTTGCGGATCTCGATGCGCTGGATCTCGAGCTCGGCGTCGGCGGAGCGCCGCTTGGCTTCGAGATCGGCCCCGGCCTTGGCGAGCTCGGCCCGTGTCTTGTCGAGCGCGAGCCGCCGGTCCTCGAGCTCCTGTCGCGGCACGATGCCCTCCGGCACCCTGGCCTGGATCTCGGCCTTCTCGAGCTCGGCACGGGCCTGGTCGACCGCGAACTCCTTCTCCCGGATCTCGCCGGCCAGCTCGGCTTTCCGGCTGGTGAGCGCGGAGAGCTTCTCCTCGAGCGCGATCTCCTTGTCCTCGAGATCGCTCGCGAACGCGGAGTTGTCGAGGTCGACCACCCGGTCGCCAGCCTGGACCGGCGACCCGTTCTCCGCCAGCCAGCGAACCTCGACCTGCCAGTGCGGGGTGCGCGGCACGATCAGCTCGGCGGCCTCGGCCGCCTCGAGCTCGCCGGTCAGGAGGACGCGGCGCTCGAAGTCGCCCCGACGGACGACCAGGGCACCGCCCCCGGAGCCGGTGGCACCGGCCGCCGGTACCGGTCCGGCGCCGCCCGGGGCCGCGCAGGAGGCGGTCGCCAGGATCAGGCCGGCGAGAGCGATCGCTCTTCGGAAACGGAGCAACATCTGAAACTTCCTACGAAGACGGGCCGTGCCGCGTCACGCTGCGGAGGCGGTACGGCGCGCGCATACTTCGGCATGCGCTGAATCTATCACCGCCCCGAGCTCCGAGCCGTGACTACGCTGCCTGCCACCGCGGGGCCGGAGGCCCGCCTTGCGGACCCGGCGCTTACCGACCCTGGTTGCCGAAGTCGACTTCGGGAGCCTGCTCGGCGCCGGGCTGGGCGTGGAAGTAGGCCTTCTCCTGGAAGGGCCACCCGAGGAGCGAGATGAACCACTTCGCCGGGACCCTCTTGATCCTGGTGTTGTAGGCCTGGGCGACCTCGTTGAACCGGCGGCGCTCGACGGCGATCCGGTTCTCGGTGCCCTCGAGCTGGACCATCAAGTCCTGGAAGGCGGCGACGGAGCGCAGCTCCGGGTAGCGCTCGACGACGACCATCAGCCGGGAGAGGGCCGAGGAGAGCTCGCCCTGGGCCTGCTCGAACTGGGCGAAAGCCTGGGGGTTGTTCAGGATCTGCGGGCTGACGTTCATCTGGCCGACCTTGCTCCGAGCCTCGATGACGTTCTGGAGCGTGGTCTGCTCGAAGTTGGCGGCGCCCTTGACCGTGCGCACCAGGTTGGGGACGAGGTCGGCGCGCCGCTGGTAGACGTTCTCGACCTGGGACCATTGGGCGACGACGGCCTGCTCGGAGCCGACGAGGCCGTTGTACATGCCGGTGCCCCACAGAAAGCAGATGCCCACGATCAGCAGCAGGCCCAGCACGAGTGCGATCACACAACCCAGTGTCTTGCTCATGGTCTTCTCGTCCCCCGAGTCGGTCTGTCTCCAGGTACGCGAGGATGATAGCGCGCATTTCACGCCGGCCGGGGCCGGACTCGGCGGCGGTCGCGTTTTCGCCGCCGCGCCGGAGGGCTCCTTGCCAACCGCCGAGGGGGCAGCCCGTGGGGCGCGGTGGTTTCTCGCCGGCGCAGTCTGCCGCCGAGAAAGCCACCCGACCCGCGGGCGTGTGAGCGCGACCCCGCTCCAACCACCCGCCGATGCCGCACTGTCCGTAGCCTGCCGTAGAGCCGGGCCGGCCGAGACGGAGCTCGGCCGCTTCACGCGTCGGGTCCCCCCACCTCCGGCCATTCCCCCTCTCCCGCCCCGCGCCGGAGGGCTCCCTTCCAACCGCCGAGGCGGCAGCCCGTGGGGCGCGGTGGTTTCTCGCCGGCGCAGTTTGCCGCCGAGAAAGCCACCCGACCCGCGGGCGTGGCGAGCGTGACCCCGGCCCAACCACCCGCCGATGCCGCACTGTCCGTAGCCTGCCGTAGAGCGGGGCCGGCCGAGACGGAGCTCGGCCGCTTCACGCGTCGGGTCCCCCCACCTCCGGCCATTCCCCCTCTCCCACCCCGCGCCGGAGCGCTCCCTTCCAACCGCCGAGGGGGCAGCCCGTGGGGCGCGGTGGTTTCTCGCCGGCGCAGTCTGCCGCCGAGAAAGCCACCCGACCCGCGGGCGTGTGAGCGCGACCCCGGCCCAACCACCCCACCCGTCGACTCCCAGGCCGACTCCTCCGCCCCTACCCTCCCCGCCGGACCCGGTTCCTCCCGCCCTGCTTGGCGCGGTAGAGCGCCCGGTCGGCGGCCTCGACGAGGACCGCGGGGTCCGACCTCGCCCCCGGCACCATCGCCGCCACCCCGGCGGAGAGCGTCACCCGCGGCACCACCGTCGAGGCCTGGTGCGGAATCGCCAGCGTCTCGAGCCGGGAGCGGAGCGTCTCCGCCAGCTCGGCGGCCGTCGCCTCGTCGAGCCCGGGCAGGAGCAGCGCGAACTCCTCGCCGCCGTAGCGCGCCGCCAGATCCGAGACCCGTTGCAGACCGCTCTCGAGCACGATCGAGACCTGCCGCAGGCAGGCGTCCCCCTGCTGATGACCGTAGGAGTCGTTGTACGCCTTGAAGCAATCGACGTCCGCCAGCACCAGGGCGAGCGGCTGCTGGCTCCGCGCCGCCCGCCGCCACTCCGACGCCAGCAGCTCGTCGAAGTGCCGACGGTTCGAGAGCCCGGTGACGCCGTCGAGCCGGGACTGCTCCTCGAGCGCGCGGTTGGCCGCCTGGAGCCGCCGGTTCGCCTCCTCGATCTCCTCCTGCGACTCGACCAGGCGCCGGTTGACCAGGCTGAGCTGGATGGCGCCGGCGACCTGGTCGGCCAGGGCCCGGAAGAGGGACAGGTTGCCGGCCGAGAAGACCGCGCCATCGGTCGCCTCGTAGTTGATCGCGCCGAGCACCGAGCGCTGCGAGCGGATCGGCACGGCGAGCTCGGCGCCGATTCCGCCGAGCACCTCGATGTAATCCGGATCCCGCGCGACGTCGAGCACGAGCTGCGGCTCGCCGGTGCGAATCGCCCGGCCCACGATCCCCGACGCGATCGGCCAGCTCCGGCGGGCCCAGCGGCCCCGGCCCGCCCGCCGCGGCGCGAAGGCCCGGTACTGCCACTCGGTCCCCTCTTCGTCGGCCACCACGATCGCCACCAGGGCGAGCGGGAACCGCTCGTGGACGAAGTCGACCACCCGGGTGAGGACCGTCTCGAGCTCGCCCGCCTCGAGGGCGATGCGCGACACCTCGCTCAGCACCTCGAACGAGCTCGCCCGCACCTTGACGTCCTCGTAGAGGGCGGCGCTGGCGATGGCGCCCGCGACCTGCGCCGCCACCCCGCGCGCCAGGGCGAGCTGGCCGCGGAACGCCCCGGGCCGGCGGCTCTCGGCGTTGAGGATCGCCACCACCCGGCCGCGGTGCTTGACCGGCACGCAGATCTCGGAGCGCGCACCCGGCAGGGTGTCGACGAAGCCGGGGAAGGTGCTCACGTCGTCGAGGAGCACCGGCTTGCCGGTCGCCGCCACCTGGCCGACCACTCCGCTGCCGAGCTCCCGGCTGTACCCGACGTGGACCCGGGTCGGCAGCTCCGTCGTGAGCGCCTCGCAGACGAACCGGGCCGGGGCGCCCTCCTCCAGCCGCACCAGGGCCACGAGCTCCCAGCCGAGACGCGACGCCAGCGCGTCCGTGATCCGCTGGAGCATCGGGCGCAGCTCGAGGTCGCGGGTCGCGATGCGCGCGATCCCGGTGAGGATGGCGAGGCGCCGGGCCCGGGTCGGCGGCCCGTGCTCTTCGGTCGACTCCCGCTCGCGATTGGAGGGCACCTCGAGGCCTCGGATCCCGGGACCGACTCTACCCGCGCGCGCGTTCCGCGAACCAGGCGGCGGTCCGCTCGAGGCCCTCGTCGAGAGGCAGCGGCGACGGCACGCCGAGCTCCCGCTGGGCGAGGGCCGGATCGATCGACGAGCGCCGTTGCTCGCCCGCCTTCGCCGGCCCGTGGATCGCCTCCCGGTCGCTGCCCGCGGCCCGGGCGAGCCGGTGGTAGAGCTCGACCACGCTCGTCTCGACGCCGGTGCCCACGTTGTAGATCCGGAAGGGCGGCCCTCCGGAGCCGCCGGCGAGATCCGCATCCGCGGCCGCCAGGTTCGCTCGCACCACGTCGGACACGTGCACGTAGTCGCGCGTCTGGAGCCCGTCGCCGTGGATGGTCACCGTCCGGCCGGCGAGCATCCGGTCGAGGAAGATCGCGACCACCCCCGCTTCGCCGTGCGGGTTCTGGCGCTCTCCGTAGACGTTGGCGTAACGCAGCGCGACGGCCTCGAGACCGCGCTCGACCGCGAAGTAGAAGAGGTAGCGCTCGACCGCGTGCTTGGCGACGCCGTAGGGCGAGACCGGGCGCACAGGGTGATCCTCGCTCGCGGGGTGGACCTCCTGTTCGCCGTAGACCGCACCCCCGGTCGACGCGAAGAGCACGCGCGGGACCCCGCCCCGCGCGGCGGCCTCCAGGAGGTTCAGGCTGCCCAGGACGTTGATCGAGGCGTCGTCCGCCGGGTCGGCGACCGAGCGCCGGACGTCGACTTGCGCCGCCTCGTGGACGAGGAGGTCGAACCCGCCGCCCGCGACCAGCTCGGCGGCCTCGCGCGAGCGCACGTCGAGGCGCCGGAGCTCGACGCCCGCCGGGACGTTCTCCGCCCGTCCGGTCGAGAGGTCGTCGATCACGGTGACCCGCGCGCCCCGGCCCGCGAAGGCCTCGGCCAGGTGCGAGCCGATGAACCCCGCCCCGCCGGTGATGCAGATCGTCTTGCCGTCCATCTCGAAGTCCTCGGGCCCGGCCCGCGACCGGCCGGCTCCGAAGAGTAGCAGCCCGGCGCCCGCTACGGCGATCGCCCGGCCGAGGCAGAGCTCGGCGAGGCGCCGTTCGGTGCCGACCGCGACGATCGCCCGGCCGAGGCAGAGCTCGGCCGCTTCATGGGCCCGTTGCCCTCCGATCCGGGACGAGGTGTTCCACAAAAAAGCCCCCTCCCGCGTGCGGACGGGAGGGGGTGGGTCCCGGGGCCGTCGGCTCCGGGTTGGTCGTCAGAGCGGCGTGCGCCAGGTGGTGCCGCCGAGCAGGGTGGCGAAGTCGATCGGGCGGCTGGTCGGGCCGGAGCCGTCGAGGGCGGCGGACGACACCGCGACCCCTCCGGCCCCGCCGCTCGGCGAGTCGAAGGAGAGCTCGGAAGCCCGGTCGAGCGACGTGCACCCCGTCGCCTGGGCTCCCGAGCACCGGCCGAGGACGCGGAGCGTCCCCGAGGCGATCTCGCCGTTGGCGTCGAAGAGCACCGTGACCTGGGCCGACAGCCGGCCGAGAGTCCGGCCGTCCCGCGCTTGCGGGTAGACGTCGATCCGGTAGACCCCCGGCTGGGTCCCACGATAGAGCGCCAGCTCGTGGACCGCCGCCCCCGGGGTCGCGGCCCGGGCGAGCTTCGAGAGCACCCGGAGCACGTGGACGTCGCGCTTCGAGAGCTTCCGCTCGCACGGGCCGAGGAGCTGCGCCAGGCCCCGGCCCGGCTTGGCGTCGGTCGCCCCGCCGCCGGTCTCGAAGTCGTCGATCGCGAGCAGCGAGGCGGGATCGGCGCCGGACAGGGCGAGCGTCGGGTTGAGGAGGAGTCGCAGACGGGCGGGGTCCTGCGCCGCGAGCAGATCGGAGTCGAGCAGGTTGCGCGAGAGGCTCACCGCGAAGAGCTGCGGCCGCTCCGGGTTGCGCAGCAGCGTCGTCTCCTCCGGATTGGTCGAGAATGCCAGCTGACGCTCGGGCGCCCCGCCGCCGGCGCGCGCCCAGGCGATGCCGGCGAAGTCCCCGGTCCGCGTCAGGCTCAGGTCGACTCCGGCGCCTTGCGGCGAGCCCGGCGTGACCACCCGGAGCCGTTCGAGAAGGCCCGCGAGACGCCCGGCGTCGCACGCCACCTCCGCACCGGTCAGGGTCGCCTCCGGCCCGCCGCTCGCGGCGGCCGAGGACGCCCCTCCGGCCGCCGGAGCGGGAGCGAGAGGCCGTCCCCAGGTCGATCCGGCGAGCAGGCTCGACCAGTCGATCGAGGTCGTCGCGGCGCCGCCGGCCGCCTTGGCGTAGCTCACCGCGACCTCGCCCGAGCCCGCCATCTCGCCGCTGCCGGCAGGGCGCACCAGCGCCATCTCGGCGGCCGCTCCGAGGCTCGTGCAGCCGTGCGCCTGGGTGCCCTGGCAGGCCGGCAGGATGCGCAGCGTGCCACTCGCCAGGGCGCCCTGAGCGTCGAAGGCCACGTGGACCTCGCCGGCCAGCGTGCCGAGCGAGCGGCCGTCGCCGCGCCGCGCCGCCGCCTCGATGCGATAGGTGTCCGGCGCCGGCGCGCGGTAGATCGCCGTCTCGTAGCTCGCGGCCCCGTCCACGTCCGCCCGGGCGAGCTTCGAGAGCACCCGCAGCACGTGCACGTCCGCGGCGTCCAGGTCGCCGTGGCAGGAATCGATCAGCGGCGTCAGACCGCGGCCCGGCTTGGCCGCCGTCGCGCCGTCGCTCGAGCCGGCCAGGTTGTCGACCGCGAGCAGGCCGGCCTCGCTCGAGGGATCCGGGTCGAGGGTCGGATTGAGGAGCAGGCGCAAGGCCCGCGGGTCGCCGGCGGCGACCAGGTCCGAGCTCAGGTGGTTGCGGGTCAGGCTGACGCTCGAGAGCTGCGGCCGCTCCGGGTTGCGCAGCAGCGTCGTCTCCTCCGGATTGGTCGAGAACGCGAGCTGGGCCTCCGGCAGCCTGGCGGCTTCGACCGTGTAGGCCAGCCCCGCGAAGTCTCCGGTGCCGGTGAACGACAGGTTGACCCCGGTGGCGACTCCCTTGCCGGAGCGGACCTCGAAGCGATCGAGGAACCCGGCGAGCCGCTCGGCGTCGCACGCCACTTCGGCGGCCGTCAGGGTCCCGGCGGCGGGCGTCGTGACCCGCGCCTGGTTGGAGTAGGCGGAGTAGCCGCCCGTCCCCTGGGCGCGGACCCGGAAGGTGAAGGTCCGGCCCGCCTCGAGGCCGGTGAAGTGGGCGCTGAGCTGGCCCCCACCCACGACCCGGGCCTCGTTGAACGTAGCTCCGGTCTTGACCTCGACGTGGAACGAGGTCGCACCCGCCCCGCCGGCGGCCCACGCGAGATCGACCTCGTGGGGCGCGGGCGCTGTCGCCGTCAGACCCTGCGGCGTCGGTGGCGGCGAGGGGGACGGCGGCGGCGTTGGCGGCGGCGTTGGTGATGGTGGAGGCGGCGGTGGTGGAGGCGGCGGTGGCGAAGCCGACGAGGTCGTGGCGCTCGCCGGACCGGCCCACGAGGAGCCACCGCCGCATCCGTCGGCTTGCACCCGGTAGGTGTAGGTGCTGCCTGCCGCCAATCCCTGGTCGGCGTAGGAGGAGGCGCCGGTGCCGAGGTTGGCGATCACCGAGTAGGTCGAGGCCCCCGCGGGCTTGCGCTCGACCACGAAGCCGTCTTCGTCATTCGAGTTGTCGCGCCAGGAGAGGTCGATGCGCGAGGAGGAGGTGGCGGAGGCGGTCAGGCCGCTCGGCGCCGCGGGAGGGGTGGAGCAGGCCGTCGAGCCGCTGCCGTAGAGCAGGGCGATCGCGTCCCGGTCGTCCTGGCCCAGGCGGGCTCCGCGGCCGTCGTTGTGGGCGAAGGCCCGCATGATCGCGTCGTCGAGCTTCTGATCGGAGCAGGAGGGCGAGGAGCTGTCGCCGCACGAATGGCCCAGGCCCAGGGCGTGGCCGATCTCGTGGGCGAAGACCTGCTCGCCGTTCTTGCCGCCGTTGCCGGCGAAGAAGCAGCCGGCGCCGTCCTGGGTGACGACGTCGCCCTCGGCCGCCTGGTAGTAGGTCTTGCCGTTGTAGGTCCCGGTCCCCGAGACGCCGCTGACGCCGCCGATCGCCAGCACGCCGCCCTGGGAGCAGTTGAAGCTGCCGGTGATCTCCTGGTTCGGGTCGTCGAACAGGACGACGTTGGCGCCGTCCCGGGAGGTGAAGCCGCTGCTCCGGGAGGACGTGCCGCCATAGCTCAGCGACAGGCTCGAGCCGGCGTCCGCGTTCCACGCCGCCAGCGCACCCTGGACCTCCGGGAAGCCGCCGTCCGCCATGCCGGTCACCCCGACCTGGTAGGCGTACCAGGTGCCGCCGCCGTTGAACCACCGGAAGTTGGTGCCGTTCGAGCCGAGGAGCGTGTAGCGCTCGGCGAGCTTCGCGACGCTGCCGGCGGGGACGTCGAGCAAGTAGTCGGTCGCGGGGGCGGCACCCGCCGCGCGCCGCGCCACCCAGTCGGCGAACGCCCGGTAGTCGCGCGCCGGCTCGCTCGCCTTCGCGGTCGCGCCGCCGAGCGCCACGGGGCGGGCCTCGGCGAGGTTCCGCACGGCGAGCGTCCGGCCGTCCAGGACGCCGCGGTGGAAGGCGCCGAGCATCAGCTGGCTGACGCCCATCGTGCCGTCGCCGCGCGGCCCGAGGAAGAGGAGGACACGCTCGCCGGGGCGGAAGGCGGGCGCGCCCCAGACCCGGTAGGAGACTCCGTCGGCGTCGACGCCGCCCGGCACCCGGACGGTCAGCGGGTTGGCCTGCGGGGTGCCCTTGAGCGCCCGTCGGACGTCGATCGAGTAGTCGGTCGACGGCCGGCCGGCGGCCGGCGCGGGCTCCGCGGAGAGCACCTCCGCCTCGACGATCAGCGGCGCCTGATCGACCAGGGCGGCGTCCGACATCATGACGTACGAGGTCGCCGCGGCGGGCGGCGGACAGACAGCCGCGCCCGCCAGGGCGAAGGCGAGGGCGAGAGCGGCGAAGCGAAGGGAAGGATCGAGAAGGGGTCGGACGAATCGATTCCGGGTCATCGGCAACCTTTGCTCGGACTCAGTCTTCGGGTCTCCAGGTTCGGGCGCCGGATCGGGAAGCGTCGGAGAATAGTCGAGAAGACATATGCAGCAAAACGACTACTTCGGCTCGCACTGCAGCATCCGTGCCCGGCGACGAGCGCGCGTCTGCCGTTCAACAAACCGCTCTGCGGACGGTATTCCTCGGCTCGTCGGATCCATGCAACCAGGCTAGACGGCCCCGACACCGACAAAAATCGGCAGGGCGCTGAAACTGGTTGTCAGACGCACGGAAGTTCCCGTGCCGGCCGAGCGGGAGGTTGCAGGGTCGGTCTCCGTCTTCTAGGGGTGATGCTCGCCCGTGTGACCACAGCGACCCCGTGGGGGATCGAGGCCCGCCCGGTGCAGGTCGAGGTCGACGTCCACTTCGGCCAGCTCCCCGGCCTGCGGATCGTCGGCCTGCCCGACGCGGCGGTGCGCGAGAGCCGGGAGCGGGTCCGCCGCGCGATCCGCAACTCCGGCTTCCGCCTGCCGCCGCGCGTGGTGCTCGTGAACCTGGCGCCCGCCGACCTGCGCAAGGAGGGGAACCACCTCGACCTGGCGATCGCCCTCGGACTCCTGGCGGCCCACGGCGAGGTGCCGCAGGAGGCCCTCGACGGCAAGCTCCTCGCCGGGGAGCTCGGCCTCGACGGCACGGTGCGTCCGGTGCGCGGTGGCCTCGCGATGGCCGAGCTCGCCGCCCGCCTCGGGCTCGACGAGGTGCTGCTCCCGGGGCCGAGCGCCTCCGAGGCCGCGGCCTTGGGCGCGGTCCGCGTCATCCCGGTCACCGGCCTGGCCGAGGCGATCGAGCACCTGCTCGGGACCGCGCCGGTGCCCGCGGCGACCGCCCTGCCGATCGCCGCCGAGGACGGCCGCCGCCTCCCCGACCTCGGCGAGGTGCGGGGCCAAGAGGCCGCGAAGCGGGCGCTCGAGGTCGCCGCGGCCGGCGGCCACAACCTCCTCTTCATCGGCCCCCCGGGAGCGGGCAAGACGATGCTCGCCCGCCGCCTTCCCGGCCTGCTGCCGCCGCTCACCACCGCCGAAGCGATCGCCGTGACCAAGGTCCACTCCCTGGTTTCGGACCGCCCACCGGAGGGGCTGCTCCACCGCCGGCCCTTCCGCAGCCCGCACCCGGGGACCAGCACCGCCGCCCTGATCGGCGGTGGCAGCGTGCCGCGACCCGGCGAGGCGAGCCTCGCCCATTGCGGCGTGCTCTTCCTCGACGAGCTGCCCGAGTTCCGCCGCGACACCCTGGAGGCCCTCCGGCAGCCGCTCGAGGAGGGCTTCGTGACCATCGCTCGCACCCAGGCACGCCTGCGCTTCCCCGCCCGCTTCGCCCTGCTGGCGGCGATGAACCCCTGCCCCTGCGGCCACCTGGGGGATCCGCGGCACGACTGTCGCTGCACGCCGCCCCTGATCGACCGCTACCGCTCGCGGGTCTCGGGCCCCCTGCTCGACCGCATCGACCTCCACGTCGAGGTGCCGGCGGTCGGGCTGGCCGAGCTGCTCGGCCGGGCCGGGCGAGCCGAGCTCGGCGGTGGCCGAGCGGGTCGCCACGGCCCGGCGCCGCCAGGCCGAGCGCTTCGGCCGCGGGGCGCCCTCGCCGTTCAACGCCGCCATGGGCCCCGAGACGGTCCGCGTGCATGCCGCGCCGGACCCCGCCGGACGACGCCTGCTCGACACCGCCTTCGAGCGGCTCGGTCTCTCGGTCCGCGCCGTCCACCGGATCCTCAAGGTCGCCCGCACGATCGCCGACCTCGCGGGGAGCGAGGGGGTGCGGGCGCCCCACGTGGCGGAGGCGATCCAGTACCGCTCCCTCGACCGGCGCCTCACGCCCTGACGGGACGCCCCCCGCATCCCCTCGATCCCCTTCCCACCCCACGGCCCAGGCCCTCGGGGCGTCCCGAGAGGTGGGCCTCCGGGAACACCGGAGACCCCGGAAGCCGTTGCTATACTGCGGTCCCGGTCGCACCGGCACCGGCGTCCGCTCCCACTCCCAGGAGATGGCAGATCCGATGAGCGATTCCAAGTCTTCTCTGGAGAACTATCACCGCGTGGTCATCCTCGGCTCGGGCCCGGCGGGTCTGACCGCCGCGCTCTACTCCGCGCGCGCGGACCTCGCGCCGCTCGTGCTCGAGGGCAACCAGCCCGGCGGGCAGCTCACCATCACCACCGAGGTGGAGAACTATCCCGGCTTCCCGGAGGGCGTCCTGGGCCCCGAGCTGATGGACAAGATGCGCGATCAGGCCCGGCGCTTCGGGGCGGTCTCGAAGTTCGAGGCGGCGCTCGAGGTCGATCTCTCCAGGCGGCCGTTCACCATCCGCACCGACGAGACCACCTACCACGCCGGCAGCCTGATCCTCGCCACCGGCGCCAGCGCCAAGCTCCTGGGGATCGAGACCGAGAGCCACCTGATGGGCTACGGCGTCTCGGCCTGCGCCACGTGCGACGGGTTCTTCTTCCGCGACAAGGAGGTCGTGGTGGTGGGCGGCGGCGACACCGCGATGGAGGAGGCCGTCTTCCTGACCAAGTACGCGAGCAAGGTCTCGGTGGTCCACCGGCGCGACCAGCTCCGGGCGTCGAAGATCATGCAGGACCGGGCACAGGCCAACCCCAAGATCGCCTGGGTCTGGGACAGCGTGATCACCGAGGTGGTCGGCACTCGGGAGGGCGGCGTCGAAGGGGTCCGGCTGCGCAACCTGAAGACCGGCGAGGAGAGCCTCTACCCCTGCCAGGGGGTGTTCGTCGCCATCGGGCACAAGCCCAACACCGAGATCTTCCGAGGACAGATCGACATGAACGACGTGGGCTACATCGAGGTGGCCGAGCCCACCTCCAAGACCAACGTCGAGGGCGTCTTCGCCTGCGGCGACGCGATGGACCCGATCTACCGCCAGGCGGTGACCGCCGCCGGCACGGGTTGCCGCTCGGCGATGGACGCGGAGCGCTGGCTCGAGACCCAGGACTGATGGCGGCGCGCGCGACCACGCTCGGCGAGCTCAGGGCCTCCGGCTATCGGCCGCGATCGGTCAAGGAGGAGGTGCGCCGGAACCTGCGGGCGAAGCTCGCCGCCGGCGAGCGCCTCTTCCCCGGCGTGCTCGGCTACGAGCGCACCGTCATCCCCGGGGTGGTCAACGCCCTTCTCGCCGGCCACGACTTCATCCTCCTCGGGCTGCGCGGGCAGGCGAAGACCCGCATCCTCCGGGCGCTGGTGAACCTGCTCGACGCCGAGGTCCCGGTGCTCGCCGGCACCGAGCTCAACGACGATCCGCTGGCCCCCATCTCGGCCCAGGCCCGGCGCCTGATCGAGCGTCACGGCGACGACGCGCCGGTCGAGTGGCTGCCGCGCGACGCCCGCTACAACGAAAAGCTGGCGACCCCGGACGTCTCGATCGCCGACCTGCTGGGCGACATCGACCCGATCAAGGCGGCGACCCGCAAGCTCACCTTCGCCGACCCCGAGGTCATCCACTTCGGGATCATTCCGCGCACCAACCGCGGGATCTTCGCGATCAACGAGCTGCCCGACCTCGCCCCCCGCATCCAGGTCGGCCTGTTCAACATCCTCGAGGAGCGCGACCTCCAGATCCGCGGCTTCCCCGTGCGCATCCCGCTCGACTTGCTGATGGTCTTCTCGGCCAACCCCGAGGACTACACCAACCGGGGGTCGATCATCACCCCGCTCAAGGACCGGATCTCGTCGCAGATCCTCACCCACTACCCGCCGGACACCCGGATCGCCGCCGACATCACCCGCCAGGAGGCCTGGACCGAGCGCGAGGACGCCCTCGTGGTGCCGGAGGACGTCCGCCTGCTGGTCGAGGAGATCAGCTTCACCGCCCGCGAGAGCGACCTCGTGGACCAGAGCTCGGGGGTCTCCGCCCGGGTGTCGATCTCCGCGCTGGAGCTCCTGGCCTCGAACCTCGAGCGCCGGGCGCTCGTCACCGGCGACCGCCCGGTCTACCCGCGCCTGTGCGACCTCCAGATGCTGCTGCCGGCGATCACCGGCAAGGTGGAGATGGTCTACGAGGGCGAGCAGCAGGGGGCCGAGGTCGTGGCGCGCAGGCTCGTCGGCGAGGCCGTCAAGCGGGTGTTCTGCCGCCGCTTCCCCGAGGTCGGCAAGGAGCTGGGCAGCGGCGGCACCGACGACGTCGGGCCGTACGCCGAGATCATCGCCTGGTTCGCCGAGGGCAACGAGGTGACGCTCGACGACGAGCAGCCCTACGAGGAGTACGAGGCGGAGATCCGCCGCGTGCCCGGCCTGTGGGACCTGGCCGCGACCGACGGCGAGAGCCCGTCGCCGCAGGCGCCTCCCGAGCGCGCGCTCGCCGCCGAGATGATCCTCGAAGGGCTCCACCAACACCTCAAGCTCGCGCGCCAGGACCTCGACAGCCAGGTGAGCTACAAGGAGATGATCAAATTCCAGCTCCTCAAGCCTCACTGAGACCTGCCGGCCGGCGGCCGGGGGCGGCATGAGGCACCGCTACGGCTTCCTCGACCCCGAGCTGCTGCGCTCGCTGCTCGCGGGCCTCGACCTGCTGCGCCTGTTCAACCAGCTGCTGCTCGCCTCGGGCGGCGATCCCGAGCAGGCGATGGAGTGGATGCGCTACCTCCAGCGGCAGGGCTATCTCGACGAGAGCCTCGA
Organism: uncultured Acidobacteriota bacterium; assembly: GCA_963837945.1. Lineage (GTDB taxonomy): Bacteria > Acidobacteriota > Thermoanaerobaculia > Multivoradales > DATKCC01 > CAVUBL01. Next base: position 17,435 of record CAWIQD010000003.1, on the reverse strand, counting down.
CCTCGAGGCCTTCTTCGCCTCGCTCGAGGACCAGAAGCTGGTCGCCCGGGACGCCGAAGGGGGCCTGCAGCTCACCGGCTCGGGAGAGCGTCGAATCCGCCGGAGCGCCTTCGAGCAGGTCTTCTCGGGGCTTTCGCGGTCCGGCCCCGGCTACCATCCGGTGCGCACCGCCGGCGAAGGGATCGAGCGTCTACCGGAAACCCGGCCCTACCGCTTCGGCGACAACCTCCACCACCTCGACGCCGCCCGCACCCTCCAGAACACCCTGAAGCGCACCCGCGGCTCGCTCGAGCTGGCGGAGGAGGACCTGGAGGTCCACGAGACCGAGCACCTGACCTCGTGCGCCACGGTCCTCGCGATCGACATCAGCCACTCGATGATCCTCTACGGCGAGGACCGGATCACCCCGGCCAAGACCGTCGCCCTGGCGCTCACCGAGCTGATCACCACGAAGTACCCCAAGGACTACCTGGGCGTGATCCTGTTCGGCGACCGTGCCGAGCGGGTCGACCTCTCGGACATCCCCTACGTCGAGGCCGGCCCCTTCCACACCAACACGCGCGAGGCCCTGCAGCTCGCCCGTGGCCTGCTCGCCCGCCAGAAGCAGCCCAACCGCCAGGTGTTCCTGATCACCGACGGCAAGCCCTCGGCGATCACCGAGGGCGGCAAGGTCTACAAGAACCCCTTCGGTCTCGACATGAAGATCGTCAACAAGACCCTGGAAGAGGCCGACCTGTGCCGGCGCCAGCGGGTCGTCGTGACCACCTTCATGCTCGCCACCGATCCGATGCTGACCGACTTCGTCGAGAAGCTCACCCAGGTCAACCGGGGCCGCGCCTACTTCGCCTCGCCCTACGACCTGGGCGAGTTCATCCTCGCCGACTACATCCGCAACCGGCGCCACCGCGTCCGCTGACACCGCCTCGCGCCCCTTCCCGGGTCGGCTTGACAAGCCGGGGCGAGGTCCGCATACTGTATCTGCTTATTGGGATGGCTCTATTCGCTTGGGTGCTCATCCACCCCGTGCGAGATGGCTCGATGGCTCGGAGGAGAACCCCATACCGACGCCTCCGACGGTGACCGTTAGCCACACGGCCCACGACGGCGCCGACCACCTCGAGCTCCAGGACCACGTGAAGATCGTCGGAAAGGCCAAGTAGCGAGCCGGCGCGTCGCCCCCGGAACGGGCAAGATCCGACCGACGGACCGGAGAGCCGCTCGGCTCCTCGGCTCCGCACCCTGAAGGCCGGGCCGCCGCAAGGCGACCCGGCCACTTTTTCTTGGTGCGCTCTACCCGGGAGGCCCGGGCTCAGGGAAGGTGCCCGCCGACGACCGTCTTGGCCGCGGTGCCGGCGGGCAGGGTGGCCCCGGGGTCCAGGTGGTTGAGGAGCGCGAGGGTCGCGAGCGGCACCGTCGACGGGTGGGCCGCCTGGAGCTCGTCGAGCGTCAGCGCCCGCGGCACCTCGACCAGCGCGATCCGGCCCGGCTGGACGCCCAGGTAGCGGGGATCCGTCAGCCGGCCGAAGCTCGCGAGCGAGGCGGAGATCTCCGCCTGGTAGCGCGGGTAGCGGTCCGCCAGCGAGTAGCCGAGGAGCTGGAAGACCCGCTCGCCGGCGGTGGTGAACGCCACCAGCCCGGCCACCGGCGCGGACTGGCCACGCTCGCTGCGGAAAGCGCTCGCCTCCCCCGGCAGCCCGCCGATCGAGTCCCGCCGAGCGCTCCCCGGATCGACGCCCTCCTGGGCGAAGAAGCGCCGCGCCGCCTCGGCCGGCGAGCCGCCGGGCGCCGGCGAGAGCGTGACCGCCGCATCCTGCCGGGGGCTGACGGCGCCGACCGTGCCCGCCAGGTGGCTGGTCGCCCAGCCCGGCGGGAAGCGGATCTGGACGGCGAGCCGGGGATCGAAGAAGGTCTCGCCCTCGAAGAACCCCCGTCGCGGGTCCTCGCCGAAGACGAGGCCGTCGATCCGGCCGAGGTAGGCCGCCCGCTCCATCGTCGTCCCCCGGAGATCCGGGGGCGCCGCGGCGATCTCGGCCTGGACGATCGCCAGACGGTCGGTCGGGTCCGGGTGAATGGTCGACCAGTCCGGCAGCCGGCCGGCGGGAGGACCCCCGCTCACCTGCTCGAGCACCTGGAACGCCGTCACCATCGCCCGCGAGTCGTAGCCGGTGCGTTCGAGGTAGCGGTAGCCGAAGTCGTCCGCCTGGCGCTCGTCGTCCTGGCTGAACTTGAGGAACAGGCGTCCGAGCCCGGGCTGGGAAGCCTGCGCGTCGCCCGCCGGGCCCGCCGGGCCCGCCGTGAGGAGACGGCTCGCCGCCGAGGCGACCTCGGCCATCTCCGCCCGGCTCAGGGGCTCGACGCCGTGCCGGCCGATGACGTGTCCGATCTCGTGGCCGAGCACCGCCGCCATCTCGGCCTCCGACGACAGGTAGGCGAGGCAGCCGCGCGTCAGGTAGACGAAGCCGCCGGGCAGGGCGAAGGCGTCGGCCGACGGGTCGTCGAGAACCTTGAAGGTCCAGGGCAGGTCCGGGCGCTCCGAGACCGCCGCGAGCCGCAGCCCGACCCGCGAGACGTACGCCCGGAGCGCCGCGTCCGGGTACTCCCCGACCGCCGCCAGGATCTCCAGGTCGCCCTGGCGGCCCAGGTCGATCTCCTGGTCGGTCGAAAGGAGGGAGAGCTGCGGCGCGACCGCCGGCGGCCGGGTGGGGCAGGCGGCGAGCGCGGCCGCCGCCGCGAACGTCGCGAGGAGCCCCGCGGTCCGCCGGCCGAGGTCGAAGCGGGCTTCGGAGTGGCAGGAGATCATGGTCCGCGAGCCTCCGCTTGGAACCTTTTGCCGGCGTGCGTCGTAGGATCGCCCGAAGGAAGCGATCACCTCACCACCTGGGAGATCTCATCATGCCACGCTGCCCTGCGTTGCGTCACGTCCCGGCCCTCTTCGCCGGCCTCCTGCTGGCCGGCCTCGGGCCCGCCGCCGCGCGCGCCGACGTCACGGTGCGTACGCTCAGCCAGGACCTCGCCGTCGACGGCGCCCGCCAGGTCGGATTCCACTCCCAGGTCGGCGAGCTCGACGCCGAGGCGACCGACGGCGACTCGGTCCGGGTCGAGGTCGCCGTGCTCTGCGACGAGGCCCACGAGGAGCACTGCCGCGAGGTCGCTCGCTCGATCGACCTCGAGATTCGCAAGAGCGGCTCGCGCCTGGGCATCGAGGTGACCGACTGGCCGAAGCTCCGCGACCGCGGGCTCTCGGTCAAGGCCCACCTGCTCGTTCCCCGCGGTCTCGGTCTCGAGGTCGACATGGGGGTGGGCGAGGTGTCGATCCGCGGCCTCGAAGGCGACCTGGAGGTGGACCTCGGCGTCGGCGAGATCTCGGTCGTCGCGCCCGAGAAGGCGGTCCGGTCGGTCGACATGGACACCGGGGTGGGCGAGGTCGACCTGGTGGTCGGCGGCCACACGACTCAGGGCCACGGGTTCGTGGGCGGCGCCCTCAAGTGGAAGGACGGTCCGGGTACCGCCACCATCGAGCTCGACAGCGGCGTCGGCGACCTGCGGGTCGAGCTCCAGTGAGCCTGAGCGCTCCGGCCCGCCGGAGCGCTCAGGCGACCCGCCGCCGCACGACCGCCCGCGTCACCAGCGGCGCCAGGGCGGCGACCGCGACCAGGCCGGCCGCGAGGAGCACCCGTTCGCCGGGCGCGGCGAGGCCGAGCGACGCCGAGAGCGCCCGCATCACGCCGGCCGCACCCAGGATCACCGTCACCGCCACGACCAGGACCGTCACGCCGTTGGCGAACGCGCCGTTGACCGCGCCGGCGCCGAGTAGCCGCCGGTCGTTGACCGCCAGCAACAGGAAGATCGCCGCCACCGGCAGGACGACGCCGTTGAACGCCTGCGCCAGGACGATCGCCGGGACCGGCGAGACGTCGCTCACCCCGAAGCCGAGCCCGAAGAGGAGGACGCCCCCCCAGACCGCCCGGTAGCGCCAGGAGCGGGGCCCCCAGCGGGGATCCCCGGCGCCGGCGCCGAACAGCCCGCGGGCGGTCAGGGCCGCCGCCAGCGGCGCCGTGGTGGCGGACGACAGGCCCGCCGCCGCCAGGCCCCAGCCGAAGAGCGGGCCGGCCCACTCGCCGAGGCGCCCGGAGAGCGCGGCCGCGACGGAGGCGAAGGAGAAGGGGCCGGCGGTCGCGGTGCCGACCACCAGCACCCCCATCGAGATCAGCCCGCCGAGGACGACCGCGACCGAGAGCCCGAAGCGCACGTCCGCGAGCTCCTGGCCGGCCGCCAGGCCCGAGCCCAGGAAGAGGTTGTAGGGCACGACCGTCGTTCCGACCAGCCCGAGCACCAGGAGCCCGGCGCCCTCGGGGATCGACGGCACGGCCAGCCCCCGGAGCAGCTCCGCGGCCGGCGGGTGGACCCGGGAGGCGGTGACCAGGAAGGCCACGCCCATGAGCGCCACGAGGAGCGCCAGCAGCCGGGCCACCGTTCGCGGCGCCCCGACCCAGAGGAGCAGCGCTGCGACCCCACCGGCCGCCAGGGCGAGCTGCCAGCGCGCCACGCCGACGATCAGCTCCGCGCCGACTGCCGCGCCCAGGAGGTTTCCCGCCTGGTAGGCCGCGTTGCCCACCAGGATCGCCCCCAGCACCAGGACCAGGATCGCTCCGCCTCCGGGGCCGCCGTGGTAGCTCTCGCGGAGCGCCCGCGCAAGGTCCCGCCCGGAGCGCACCGTGAGCCGGGCGCTCGCCTCCTGGAGCACCAGGGTGGCGACGGTCGAGAAGCCGAGTGCCCAGAGCAGCGCGGTGCCGTACGAGGCGCCCGCCAGGGCGCAGGTGGTCACCGTCCCCGGGCCGATGAAGGCGGCGGCGAGGACCGACCAGACGACGACCGACGCGAAGCGCCTCACGGGCTCCCCCATCCCCCGCCACCGGGGGTCTCGAGCACCAGGCGGTCGCCCGGCTCGAGCTCGCAGCCGTCGACCGGCGCGAGCTCGAGGCGGGCGCCGCCCGCGGCCCGGATCACCCGCTGGCGGCCCGGGGCGCCCGGGCTCCCGCCGGCCATGCCGTAGGGGCGCTCGACCCGGTGCTGGCTCAGGATCGAGAGCGCGACGGGCGCCAGGAACGCGAGCTCCCGAACCACCCCGTCGCCGCCCCGGAAGCGCCCCGCCCCGCCCGAGCCGCGGCGCACGGCGAAGCGCTCGAGGCGCACCGGGTAGCGCCGCTCGAGGACCTCCGGGTCGGTGATCCGGGTGTTGGTCATGTGACTGTGGACCGCCGAGGCACCGTCGGCGCCGGGCGTGGCGCCGCAGCCGCCGCACACGGTCTCGTAGTAGCCGAACGAGGCGTTTCCGAACAGCACGTTGTTCATCGTTCCCTGGCTGCAGGCCGCGACCCCGAGGGCCCGGAGGAGCGTGTCGACCAGCCGCTGGCTGGTCTCGACGTTGCCCCCGACCACGGCCGGCGCGCGCCGGGGGTCGGTCGGAAACTCGGGGTTGAGCAAGCCGCGCGGGATCGCGAGCTCGACTGGGCGGAGCAGCCCTTCGTTGAGCGGCAGCGGCCCCTCGACCAGCAGGCGGAGCACGTAGAGCACCGCGCTGCGCACCACCGCGGGCGTGGCGTTCAAGTTGCCCGGGTGGACCGGACCCGAGCCGGCGAAAGAGATCCGTGCCCGGCCCCCCGCGACCTCGATCGCCGCCGCCAGAGGCGTCCCGTCGTCGAGCCGTTCCTCGGCCCGGTACAGGCCGTCCCCGAGGCGCTCGAGGGCCTCGGACAGCCGGGTCGCGGCGCGCCCGGCGAGGACCCTCATCTGCTCGGCGACGACCTCGCGGCCGTGCTCGGCGACCAGGGCCACGAGGGACTCGGCGCCCCGGTGGTTGGCCGCCACCGCGGCTCCGAGATCGGCCAGGTTCTCGTCGACCGCCCGGCTCGGATGGGGCCCTTGCGACAGCAGGCGGCGGATCCGGTCCCAGCGCGGCTCGCCGGCGGCGACCAGCCGAATCGGCGGGATCACGACGCCCTCCTCCGCCAGGCAGCGGGCGTCCGGCGGCATCGACCCGGGGCGCGTGCCGCCGATCTCGGCGTGGTGGGCGCGGCTCGCGACGTAGCCCAGCAGCGGTGGCCGGGAGTCCTGCCCGCCCGGCGCGAAGACGGGAGTGATCACCGTCACGTCCGGCAGATGGGAGCCGCCGAACGCCGGGCTGTTGGTGACCGCCACGTCGCCCGGCACGAGGTCGAGCTCGCGGGCGACGGTGCGCACGCACAGGCCGAGCGCGCCCAGGTGGACCGGGATGTGCGGGGCGTTGACCACCAGCTCCCCGGCCGGGTCGAGAAGCGCGCACGAGAAGTCGAGCCGCTCCTTGACGTTGGTCGAGAGCGCGGTGCGCCGCAGGAGCTCCCCCATCTCCCGGGCGATCGCCTCGAAGCGGGCGGTGAACAGCTCCTCGACGACCGCCGCGGGCGTGTTGGGCTCGGTCACGATGCCCGATCCTATCCGGCGTCCCCGCGGCGGAGGACGAGCGCCCCGCCGCCGTCGACCGCCGCCGCCCACCCCGGGAGCACCACGGTCGCCGCGTGGCGCTCGAACACCAGGGCCGGACCGGCGAGGCGGTCGCCCGGCTCGAGCGCGGAGCGGTCGAAAACCGCCGCGTCACGCCAGCCGCCCGCGAACCAGGCCCGTCCGGCGGCGAGCGGGTGCGCCCGCCGCGCGACCGGGGGAGGCGCCGGCGCCGAGCGCCCCGGCGGCCGGGAGGAGGCCGCCACCCGTAGCGACTCGACCTCGACCGGCCGCGCGGGCGGCGGGTAGCCGTAGAGCTCCCGGTAGGCGGCCGCGAACGCCCCGGCCACGTCGGTGCCGGGCGCGGCCTCGACCGGCAGGGTCGTCTCCTGGCCGGCGAGGCGGAGATGGGCGATCCGCCGGCGCACGACGACCTCGTCTGCGGGCACGCCCTCGCGCCGGACGGCCTCGACCGCTTCCGCCGCGAGCGCCTCGAGCCGCCCTTCGAGCTCTCCGGCGATCTCCGCGAGGGGCGCGAGCACCTGGCGCTGGGCGAAGCGCTCGACGACCGCCGAGCCGAGCCCCAGGGCGCTCAGGAGGCCGGCGTCCGGCGGCACCAGGACCCGCTCGATCCCCAGGAGCTCGGCCAGGGAGCAGGCGTGCTGACCGCCGGCGCCGCCGAACGCGACCAGGGCGTGCTCCGACGGATCGTAGCCGCGGCGCACCGAGATCCGGCGCACCGCGTCCGCCATGCGCTCGTCGGCGATCGCCAGGCAGCCGGCGAGGAGCGCCTCGCGCTCGGTCGCCTCGCCGCGCTCGGTCTCGATCGACCCCGCGAGCTCGGCGAGCCGCCGCTCGGCCGCGTTCCGGTCGACCGGGATACCGAAGCGCTCCGGGTCGAGCCGCCCGAGCAGGAGGTTGACGTCGGTCAGGGTGAGCGGGCCGCCGGCGCCGTAGCAGGCCGGTCCCGGCGCGGCGCCGGCGCTCTCCGGGCCGACCAGGAGGCGGCCCGCGGCGAACCGGCAGACCGAGCCGCCGCCGGCCGCCACCGTCTCGATGGCGAGTGCCGGCGCGACCAGCCGCGCGTCGCCCACCCGGTGCTCGAAGAGGTACTCGTAGGCGCCGTCGAAGCGGGCGACGTCGGTGCTGGTGCCGCCCATGTCGAAGGTGATCACGCGCGCGAGGCCGGCGCGCGCTCCCGCCTCCGCCGCACCCACCACGCCGCCGGCGGGTCCCGAGAGGAGGCTGTCCTTGGCCCGGTACTCGCCGGCCGAGACCAGCCCGCCGGCGCTGGTCATGACGTGTAGCCCGGCGCCCGCCGGAAGAGCGCGGCCGACGCGCTCGAGATAGCCGCCGATGACCGGCGCCAGGTAGGCGTCGACCACCGCCGTCTCGGCCCGCGGCAGGATCTTGATGAGCGGCGCGAGCTCGGCCGAGAGCGAGACGTGGGTGAACCCCGCCGCCTCCAGCCGGCGGGCCAGCAGGCGCTCGTGGTCGGGCCGGAGGTAGCTGTGGAGGAGCGCCACGGCGGCGCTTCGGACCCCGGCCGCGAGCAGGCCCGAGATCGCCTCGTCCAGGGCCCCCGCCTCGAGCGCCGCCGCCAGAGGAACCAGCACGGTGCCGTCCGCCGCCAGCCGCTCGGGCACCTCGACCGCCGCGCGGTAGAGCGGTCGCGGCTTCTCCACCGCCAGGGCGAAGAGGTCCGGCCGCGCCTGGTCTCCGATCTCGAGCAGGTCGCCGAGGCCGCGGGTCACGAACAGGGCGGTCGGCGCCCCCGTGCGCTCGAGCAGGGCGTTGGTGCCCCGGGTGGTGGCGAGGCGGAGGTCCATCGCGGGCAGGAGCCGTTCCTGGGGGGTGCCGGTGAGGAGCCGCGCGGCGAGCACCGGCGCGTCCTCCGGCGAGCGGATCTCGAACACCCGGCTCGCCAGGTCCGAGCCCTCCGGCGTCCGCGACGACCGGGAGCCGCCGGCGAGGCGGAGCACGCCGGCTGCCGGGTCCCAGCCCGCGACCGTCGCCTCGGGCTCCTCCGCTCCCCCGCCGCCGAGCCAGCGCAGCGCGCAGCCCGCGAGGAGCGGCTCGGCGCCTTCGGAGACTCGCTCCGGGGGTGTCCAGGAGGCCTCGACCACCAGGCGCCCGTCGCCGAGCTCGGAGCGCACCCGGCCGCGGAGCGCGCTCGAGGACAGCACCTTGACCCGCGAGAGCTTGCCTTCCGGGTCGCGCCCGAGGGCGTCCGTGAAGGTCCCGCCGGTATCGATCCAGACGGCCCAGCGACCGGTCAGGAAGGGGACCTCGCGCCCTCCCGGGCGCCCCTCGGCTGGCGGAAGAGGACCCAGCGTACGGCCAGCACGAAGAGCAGCGCCACCAGCAGGAGGGCGAGCACGGGGACGACCAGCGCGAGCACCGCGAGCACCGCCGAGCTCGCCGTTTCGAGGGTCGCCAGGATCGGGTTGCCGAGCCCGAGGGTGGTGAGGCTCGAGAGCTGCCGGCCGGCCACCGTGACCGACTGCACGGCGGTCGCGACGCCGCCGCCCGCGAGCACCGCCACCGTCCAGCGCAGGAGGGGATCCATGTGGGTCATCACCGACGCCGCCACCAGCATCCCGGCGACGACCGCGGTCGGTGTCGCCACGGTGTCGAGGAGGTTGTCGACCCAGGGCACGTAATAGCCCGCGATCTCGCACACGGTCGCGACCCCGAAGGCGATCAGCGCGGCGTCGCTCCCCACCCAGGCGAACCCGGGCGTGACCACCAGGTGGCCGGTGCGCACCGCGACGCCCATCGCGAGGAGCGGCACGAACACCCGGAAGCCACACGCCGCGGCCAGCCCGAGGCCGAGGGCGATCGCCAGGAGATCCTGAACCATGGTGCGAGTCTACAGGACTCGTCCGGGGGCTGTCCCGGCCCGCGCGGCGAGATCCTCTGCCGCGCCGCCGGCCGCGGCCGTCGCTCGGTGCGAGCGCACCTTCAGAGCGCGGGCACCGCCGGCACCTCGCCCTCGACCCCGGCCACCTGGCGCAGCTCGGCCGCCCGACCGGTCCGTTCCCAGGTGAACTCCTCCTCGTCGCGGCCGAAGTGCCCGTAGGCCGCGGTCTTCTTGTAGATCGGCCGGCGCAGGTCGAGGTAGTCGATGATCCCGCGCGGCGTGAGCGGGAAGAAGTCGCGTACCGCCGCCTCCAGGCGCCGGTCGGAGACCGGCGAGGTGCCGTCCGTGTCGACGTGGACCGAGACCGGCTCGGCGACGCCGATGGCGTAGGCGAGCTGCACCTCGACCCGGTCGCCGAGGCCCGCGGCGACGAGGTTCTTGGCGATGTGGCGGGCCATGTAGCTCGCCGAACGGTCGACCTTGGTCGGATCCTTGCCCGAGAAGGCGCCGCCGCCATGGCTGCCGTAGCCGCCGTAGGTGTCGACGATGATCTTGCGCCCGGTCAGGCCGCAGTCCCCCTGCGGGCCGCCGATGACGAAGCGCCCGGTGGGGTTGATGTGGAAGATCGTCGCGTCGTCGAGCAGACCGGTCGGGATCACGTGCCGGATCACCCGGTCGACGATCGTCCGGCGGATCTGCTCGTTGCCGGCGTCGGCCGCGTGCTGGGTGGAGACGACCACCGTGTCCACGCGGATCGGGCGGTGACCGTCGTACTCCACCGTCACCTGGCTCTTGCCGTCGGGGCGGAGCCACGGGATCTCGCCGGTGCGCCGGGCCTCGGCGAGCCGGCGAGTCAGGCCGTGGGCGAGCATGATCGGCAGCGGCATGAGCTGCGGCGTCTCGCGGCAGGCGAAGCCGAACATCAGCCCCTGGTCGCCGGCGCCGCCGGTGTCGACCCCCTGGGCGATGTCGGGCGACTGCGGATCGATCGCCGAGAGGACGGCGCAGCTGTCGGCGTCGAAGCCGAAGGCGTTGCTGGTGTAGCCGATCTCGCGGACCGTCCGGCGGGCGACGGAGTTGAAGTCGACCGAGCCGCGGGTGGTGATCTCGCCGGCGACCAGGACCATGCCGGTCGTGACCAACGTCTCGCAAGCCACGCGGCCGCTCGGGTCGCGGCTCAGGACCTCGTCGAGCACCGCGTCCGAGATCTGGTCGGCCACCTTGTCGGGGTGCCCCTCGGTGACCGACTCGGACGTGAAGAGGTGGGTCGTGCCTTCGCTCATGATGTGGTTGCCTTTCTCACGGCCAGCGCAAGGAGCGGTCGGCGCCGGTGCCGAGAATACCGAAGAACAGGGTGGACAGGGCGTGGAGGGTGGCGGTTTCGACCGCCGATCTCCGGGTCTCGAGCCCGCCGGTCAGGGAGCTGATCATCCCCCCGCTCTTGCGGGTCCCGGGAACGATCAGGGGCACCTGGTCGTGGGCCAGCCCGGAGATCAGGCGCTCGGGGAGCTGGACCGAGCCGCTGGAGCCCCACGCCCTTCCGATCGGGCTCGACAGCAGGGTCCAGTTGCGCACGAAGTAGAGGCCGCCCTCGTCACTCTCGATGGTGTGGAGCCCGCCTTCGCTCGCCGCGAAGAAGTGGTACTGACCCGCGAAGCGGCGCTCGAGGTCGAGCGCGCGGGCGCGCACCAGGCTCATGACCTCCTGGTCGCTGACCGGCAGCCCGCGGGACCCGTCGGAGCCATCCTGCGACACGACCGCGATCGACACCGGACGGTCCAGCCGCTCGCGGAAGAAGCGCACGAAGCCGTCGCGGACGCCGAGGTGCCGGTCGGGCGTCGAGCCCGCCACCGCCACCTCGACGCCGGTCCGGAGGCGCTGCCAGAAGTCGCGCAGCTCCATCACGCGGCGTCTCCGTGCCGCGAGGGCCGCTCGCAAGAGTCCTGGAGCCTCGGGTGGGGGCTAAGATCGGTGCGCATTGATCACCAGTCGGCAAAATCGAAGGCTCAAGGATATTCGGCGCCTCCGGCGAAGTAAAGACGACCGCGCGCTGCTCGAAGGGCGGCATCTCGTCGCCGAGGCCCTCACCGCGGGTATCGCGCTCGAGGAGGTCCTCATCGCCCCCGGCTTCCTCGCCGGCCGGCCGGAGGACGAGGAGCTCGGCCGCGCCCTGGCCGCCCTGGCCGAGCCGCCCCTGGAGGTGGCCGCCGAGCTCCTCGACGAGCTAGGAGACGCCGACTCCCCCCGCGGCCTGCTCGCCGTCGCCCGCCTTCCGCGGGGCGGAGTCGAGGCCCTGCCCCAGCGCCCGGACGGGGTCTACGTCTTCCTCGAGCGCCTCCAGGACCCGGGCAACCTGGGCGCCGTCGCCCGCGCCGCCGAGGCCGCCGGCGCCGCCGGCCTCGCCCTCTCCCCGGAGAGCGCCCATCCGAACCATCCGCGGGCGCTCCGCGGCTCGGCGGGCAGCCTGCTTCGCCTGCCGGTGGCGGTGGGGGTCGAGCCCGACGCCCTGGACCGGCACCTGGCGGCGGGCCCGGCCGGCCTTCGCCCGCGCTGGGCGGCACTCGTTCCCCGGGGCGGCGAGACGCTCTGGAAGGTGCCCCTCGACGGAGCCTTGGTGCTCGCCGTGGGCTCGGAGGGACAGGGTCTTTCCGAGGAGATCCTGCGCCGGGCCGACCTCGGGATCACGATCCCGCTCGCCGCCCCCGTCGAGTCGCTCAACGCGGCGGTGGCGGCGGCCCTGGTCCTGTTCGAGGTCCGCCGCCGCCGGCCGGACCCAACGGATTGAACCCGGCGGATTCACCCCGGCGGATCACTCCTCCAGGCCAACGAGGTCGCCGCTCGGCCCCGCTCAGCCGCCCTTCGCCGCCTTGACCGCCGCGGTCAGGGCCGGCACCAGCTCGTGAACGTCCGCCACCACGCCGTAGTCGGCGAGGGCGAAGATCGGGGCGTTGGGGTCCTTGTTGACCGCCACCACCGTGCCCGCGCCCTTCATTCCGACCGTGTGCTGGATCGCCCCGGAGATGGCCAGCGCGACGTAGAGCTTGGGCGCCACGGTCTGGCCGCTCGAGCCGATCTGCCGGTCGCGCGGCAGCCAGTCGTTGTCGATCACCGGCCGGCTGGCGCCGATCTCGGCGCCGAGGGCCCTCGCCAGCTCCTCGACCGGGCCCATCTTGTCCGGCCCGCCGATGCCGCGGCCGACCGCGACGATGGCGTCCGCCTTGGTCAGGTCGACCGTGTCACCGACCACGTCCTCGATCTCGAGGATCTCGCGATCCGGCCGGAGCCCCGCGAGGTCGCCGGCGAGCTCTTCGACCGCGGCCGAGCCCGAGCCGGTCTCCTCCGCCGGGAAGGCCCCGGACTGGACCGAGACGAAGACCGTCCCCTCCCCCTTGATTCGCACCCGCGCGGTCATCTTGCCGCCCAGGACCGGCCGGCTCCACACCAGGCCGTCCGCCCCGCTCTCGAAGCCGGTGATCTCGGGCAGGAGGCCGGCACCGGTCTCCTGGGCGAGGCGCGCGAAGTAGTCCACGGTCTGGTAGCTGTGGGGGAAGACGACGAAGGCCGGCGCCGCTCGGGAGAGCGCCGGGGCCAGGGCGCCGACGTAGGCCCCGGGGGTGTAGTCGGCGAGCGCCGGGGCGTCGGCGACGTGGACCGCCGCCAGGTCGAAGCCGGCCACCTCCCGGGCGAGCTCGCCGACGCCGGAGCCCAGAAGCACCGCCTCGGCCCGTCCGCCGGTCGCCGCGGCGAGGCGGCGGGCGGCCGCGATCGCCTCCCGAGACATGCGGTGGAGCTTGCCGTCGCGCTGTTGCAGCACGACCCAGATGCCGTTCGTCGTGGCCGCCATCACAGCACCCTCGCTTCCTTCTGCAGCTTCTCGACCAGGATCCTCGCCGCCTCGGCGGGCGGTCCCTCGATCATCTGCGCGCCCTCGCCGCTCGCCGGGAAGGCGACCGACAGGATCTCGAGCCGCGAGCCCGCCGCGCCGAGCTCGGAGGCGTCGAGCCCCAGGTCCGCCGGGGCGACCTCGTCGATCGGCTTCTTCTTCGCCTGCATGATGCCCTTGAGCGAGGCGTAGCGCGGGTGGTTGATGCCCGCCTGGATCTCCAGGACCGCGGGCAGGGCGACCCGGAAGATCTCGTTCGTGCCGCTCTCCATCTCGCGCTTGACCCGGGCGGAGGCGCCGCCTTCCTCGACCTCCACCCCCATGACCAGCCAGGCGTGCGGCCAGCCGAGGTGACCCGCGAGCACCGAGCCGGTGCCGGCGTAGCCGACGTCGTCGGACTGCGAGCCGGTCAGCACCAGGTCGAACTGCTCACGGCCGATCGCGGCGGCCAGGGCCTTGCCGGTGGCGAGCGCGTCGCCCTCGGCGAAGGCCGGATCCGCGAGGTGGACGGCGCGCGCCGCCCCGAGCGCCAGCGCCTTGCGCAGCGCCTCCTTGACCCGCGCCGGCCCGAGGCTGAAGACCACCACCTCGCCGCCGTGCGCCTCGGCCAGGGCGAGCCCTTCCTCGAGCGCGTACTCGTCGCTCTCGTTGATCACGAAAGGCAGGTCCTCCTCGTGGATCCACCGCCCGTCCTTGCCGACGCGCAGCCGAGCCTCGGTGTCCGGGACCTGCTTGATACAGACCGCGATTCGCATGAGTCCTCCTAGAGAAGCTCCGCCTCAAACCAACGAGGCGCCTGAAACGTTTCCGGTGTCATGGGTCGCTGGTCCCTCGCCCACGTCGAGCGATCTCGACTGCGCTCATCGCAACGGCTACTCCAGACCGCTGGATTCATCGGATGCCCCCCGCATCCCCTTGGTCCCCTTCCCTCCCCACGGGGGGGAAGGGGACGCCCCCTCCCGCTCCCCCTCTCCAGGAGACTCGGCTCGTTCCTCACGATTAGGCCCCGGGTGGACATCGAGAAGCTTCCCTCGAGCCCGCTCCCAGCGTCCGGGCCGATTCTACACGCCCTCCGCCGCGCCGCGGCAAGCCCGGCCCCGATACAATCCGCCGCGTGGACCACCGCCGCCCCAGGACTCGACCCGAGCCCCCGGAAGAGCCGCGCGAGACCGCCTGGGGCCGGTTCCGGCGCCACGGCCGGCGCGCGGTCATCCGCCTCTACGATCGCCTGATCGCGCTGCTCTACGAGCTCATCTCCTGGATCGACCGCCACGGCCCCACCGAGAAGCGCTACTTCCGGGTCGCGATCTTCGGCTCGAGCCGCATCCGGACCGAGGACGAGCACTACGCCCAGGTGCGCGAGCTCGCCCGCCAGCTCTCCTACATCGGCTGCGACATCGTGACCGGCGGCGGGCCGGGACTCATGATGGCGGCCAACGAGGGCGCCCGGAGCGGCGCCTACCGCTACCACACGCGCTCGTTCGGCCTGACCATCCTGCTGCCGCTCGAAGAGCAGCCGAATCCCTTCCTCGACCAGGTCTCCTCGCACAAGACCTTCTTCTCCCGGCTCCACCAGTTCATCCGGCTGTGCCACGCCTACGTGGTCGTGGAGGGCGGGATCGGCACCACGCTCGAGGCCATGATGGTGTTCCAGCTGCTGCAGGTCGGGGTCATGCACGAGCGCACGCTGATCTTCGTCGGGCCGATGTGGCGGGGGCTCAAGGACTGGCTGCGCGAGGAGGTGGTGAGCCGCGGCCTGGCCGACGCCCGGGACCTCGACATCGCCCACTGGGTGGCGACCGTCGAGGAGGCGGTCGAGATCGTGCGCGCCGAGCGCAACCGCTTCATCGAGCGCAACGAGGTGGTGCTGCCGCCGCCGGTCGAGGACCCCTCCGTAAAGGCCGCCGAGCCCGCTCCGGAGTGACTGCCGCGGCGCGGCGCACGACCGGGACGACGGCATGGTTTGTGCTACCGTTCGCCGCGCAGATGACCCAACCCGCGAGCGTCCTCGCCTTCCAAGGCCCCACCGACCCGACCGCCGCCGCGACCCGCGGGATGGTGGACTTCTTCATCCACTCCGGGCCGATGGCCAAGCTGGTCCTGGCCATCCTGGTGCTCTTCTCGCTCTCTTCCTGGGCGATCATGATCTGGAAGCACTTCCAGCTGCGCAAGGCCCGGGCCCAGAGCGAGCGGTTCCTGGTCGCGTTCCGCAAGAGCGCCCGCTTCAGCGAGGTCTCGAGCGCCGCGGGCCACCTCGGGACCTCTCCTCTGGTCGGAATCTTCCAGGCCGGCTATGCCGAGATCGACGCCCAGATCAAGGCGGCGCAGCCGGCGGCCGAAGGCGCGCCGAGGCAGTACAAGATCCGGTCGCTCGCCGCCCTCGAGCGGACCCTGCGCCGGGCGATCACGGTCGAGGTCCACCAGCTCACCCGCGGCGCCCAGTTCCTCGCCACGACGGCCGCCGCGACACCGTTCATCGGCCTGTTCGGCACGGTGTGGGGGATCATGGTCGCCTTCCAGGAGATCGGCGTCACCGGCTCGACCTCGATCGTCACCGTCGCCCCGGGCATCGCCGAGGCCCTGATCAACACCGCCGCCGGGCTGGCCACCGCGATCCCGGCCCTGGTGGGCTACAACCACTTCGCCGCCCGGCTCCGGGAGGTGCGCGGCCGCATGGAGGACTTCGCCCTGGAGCTCCTCAACTTGGCGGAGCGCAACTTCACGTGATGCCGCGCCGCTCCATGCCCCGCGGCTCGGGGAGGCCCTAGCGCCATGGCGTTCGGAGTCGGAGCGCCCGGATCGGACGAGGACCAGGTCCTCTCGGACATCAACGTCACGCCGCTCGTCGACGTGATGCTGGTGTTGCTGATCATCTTCATGATCACGGCACCCATGTTGCAGCAAGGGGTGCAGGTGACCTTGCCGCGGGCCGAAGCCGAGAACCTTCCGACCAAGACGGAGAACCCGCTGATCCTGGCGATCAACCGCGACGGCCTGGTCTACATCGGCAAGGAGCCGATCCACCCGAGCCAGCTCACCGAGAGGCTGCTGCCGATGCTCCAGGCCCGGGGGGACGACACGGTGTTCATCAAGGGGGACACCCGAGTCGAGTACGGCCGCGTGATCGAGGTGCTCGACCTCCTCCACCAGGCGGGCGTCACCAAGATCGGAATGGTCACCGAGAAGCCCGATCGCCCCCGGCTCCGGGGGCGGCTGAGCGGAGTCCCACGGCCGATCATGCCCGATGAGGTCCAGACGATCCTCGAGCGCCGGTCGACCCGGCCGGTGCGCCGCCAGCAGACCACGGCGGTGGCGACCGCCGTCGCCTTCCACGCCCTGCTGGTGAGCGCCGCCTTCGCCCTCCCCCGCCTGAGCGAGCACGAGACGAAGTACCCGGAGTACGTCGAGGTCCACGTGGTGCCGGCGCGCGCCCTGGGCGTCGAGCGTCCGAAGCCGCGGCCGGCGAAGCCGAAACCGGCCCCAGAGACGCCGCCCCCGCCGCCCGAGCCGAAGCCGGAACCCGAGGTACCCGCGCTCCCCGAGAAGCCCGCGCCCAAGAAGTCGGTCGAGAAGCCTGCGCCGACGCCGGCTCCGGAGCCCGCGCCCCGGCCTGCCGACCGGGCGAGCCAGGAGGGTCCCGAGGGCGCGCCGCACGGCGCCACGACCGGCGACTCCCGGCTCGGGGCGCAGGTCGTCGGCCCGGAGGGAACGGCGTTTCCGTACGACTACTACCTGGACCAGATGCTCGGCCAGATCCGGCAGAACTGGACCCGCCCGCCCGCCGAGGGCATCGAGGCCCTGATCAGCTTCCGCGTGCTGCGCGACGGCCAGATCACCGAGGTCGAGGTGCGCCAGTCCTCGGGCAGCCGGAGCTTCGACCTCGCGGCGCTGCGCGCCGTCCACAACGCCTCACCCCTGCCGCCCCTGCCCACCAGCTACGGCGAGGACGTGCTCTCCGTCAACCTGATCGTCCGCTGAGGAGTCTCCATGAGCCGACGCCACCTCGCCCTCCTGATCCCGGTCTTCGCCCTTCTGCTCGCCGCCGGCCCGCCCGCGGCCGCCCAGCAGCCCCGGCCGGCCCGCCCGGCCGGCTCCGGCGCGGCGGCCCAGCCGCCCGCCAAGGACAAGGACCAGCCGCCGGGCCAGCCGGCGGGTGAGAAGAAGGGCGAGGTGACCCTGGTCCTCCAGGAAGGCCAGCGCCCGCTCCTGCGC
>CAWIQD010000002.1:0-571593 GCA_963837945.1 uncultured Acidobacteriota bacterium | reverse complement strand
AACCGTCTGTAGCGGTAGGCGAAGGCGATCCCGCGTGAAGCGGCCGAGCTCTGTCTCGGCCGGGCGACCGCTCCGGCGTGCACCGAACAGGCCGGTCGCGCCTCACCTGGTGAGGTCGGCCGCCTTGGCGCCGGAGGCCGGAACCGCCCGCGGCCAGCCGCCTTCGATCCAGGTCAGGCGGTTGCGGCCCTTGCGCTTCGACTCGTAGAGCCCCTGGTCGGCCCGGGCGAACAGCTCGGCGACCGACTCTCCGGGGCGAAGGTAGGCGCCTCCGAGGCTCACCGACACCTGGATCTTGCGGCCGAACCCGCGCAGGTCGAGAGCCTGCTCGCCGACCCGGCGCCGGATCTCGTCGGCCCGCTGCTGTGCCAGCTCGCGGGTCACGCGCGGGAAGACCACCGCGAACTCGTCGCCGCCGATCCGGCAGGGCAGGTCCATCGCCCGGACGTTGGCGCGGATGATGCCGGCCACCGCGCGCAGCACCGCGTCGCCGCACGGGTGCCCATGGGAGTCGTTGATCTTCTTGAACTCGTCGAGGTCGATCAGCAGCACCGCCAGGCGTTCGCCGGACGACGTCGCCTGGCGCGCCAGGTTCTCGAGCTTCCAAGTTCATCGAGCGGCGGTTGAGCAGCCCGGTGAGCTCGTCGGTGCGCGCCAGCGCCTCCTGGCGGTCGCGCTCGGCGCGCGTCCTCTGCAGGTGGTCGAGCGTGTGCTCGAGCTCCTGGTTCTTCTTCTGGAGGCCCGAGGTCAGGCGCTGCTCCGAGGTCAGGAGATAGCTCGAGATCCACTTGAGCAGCGAGACGAGCAGCCGCGGCTTGGTCTCGAGCAGGGCGTCGAAGGCCTGCTGGTCGAAGACCTGGAGCTCGGCGTCGTCGAGCCCGACCGCGGTCGCCGTGCGCACGTGATCGGGGGACACGAGGGCGAGCTCGCCGAGGAAGTCGCCGCTCCTCAGGACCTTGGGCGAGATGTCGGTGGGGAAGATGAGCTGCACCCGGCCCGCCAGGATCACGTACATCGTGTCGCCCGAGTCGCCGCGGCGGAACAGCACGTCGCCCCGGCGCAGCCGCATGGGCTTGCCGATCGTATAGATCTCCGCCACCTCGCTCGGCGTGAAGGAGCGGAGAAGAGGGCTGGAGGCAAAGGCTTCGAAGCTACTCATGTGGCCGTTCGGCGAATGGGGAATGATAGCATCCCTCGGTCGTTTGGTCGTCGCCCCCGACCTGATACACTCCGTCCGCCCGGACTCCGCGGGCGTTTCTCGCCTGCCCGTATCGCCCCGAGCCCCTGTTGCGCCGGGGCCACCAAAGCTCACCCAGGAGCCTGCGCGGCAGAAACACATAGTCGCGCGCAAGGGTCTTACGGGGTGGATCCAAGGCGCGAGGAGGAAGCGATGCGGGGACATCGGAGAGGACGAGCAACGCCGGAGACACCCCGTAACCCCCTTGCGCCCTTCGGGTTGCGGCGGCGTGCGGCCGTCTACTTCGTTCCCGCTCCTCGACGATGGCTCGGCATCGCCTGCGTCGCGGCGCCTCGTATCCGGCCGCACGGCGCTCGCAACGCGACTGCGCGTTTCTGCCGCGCTGACTCCTAGGGAGGCCATTCTTGAAGATCCACGAGTATCAAGCGAAGGAGATCCTGCGCCGGTACGGGGTGGAGACCCCGCGCGGCGAGGTCACCGACGAGCCCGCCGCGGCGCGCCGTATCTGCGAGGAGCTGGGCGGCCGGTGCGTGGTCAAGGCCCAGATCCACGCCGGCGGGCGGGGCAAGGGAGGCGGCGTCAAGCTGGCCGACTCGCCCGCCGAAGCCGAGGAGGCCGCCAGCCGCATCCTGGGCATGCAGCTCGTCACCCACCAGACCGGTCCCGAGGGCCAGCACGTCCGCAAGGTCTACGTCGAAGAGGCGTCCGAGATCGCCCGCGAGCTCTACCTCTCGGTCACCCTCGACCGCGGCCGCGGAATGCCGGTGATCATGGCCTCGACCGAGGGCGGCATGGACATCGAGACGGTCGCCGCCGAGACCCCGGAGAAGATCCTCAAGGAGTGGGTCCATCCCCATCTCGGGATCCTCTCCTTCCAGACCCGCCGGCTGGTCGCGGGCCTGGGGCTCGCCGGCGACGCCGGCAAGGCGGCGGGCAGGCTGGTCGCCTCGCTGGTGCGCTGCTACCTCGCGAGCGACGCGTCGCTGGTCGAGATCAACCCGCTGGTGGTCACCGGCGACGGGCGCGTCATGGCCCTCGACGCCAAGATGACCTTCGACGACAACGCCCTCTACCGCCACCCCGACGTCGCCGAGATGCGCGACCTGTCCGAGGAGAACCCGATGGAGGTCGAGGCGGGCAAGCACGGGCTCAACTACATCAAGCTCGACGGCAACATCGGCTGCATGGTCAACGGCGCGGGGCTCGCCATGGCCACCATGGACATCATCAAGCTCCACGGCGGTGCCCCGGCCAACTTCCTCGACGTCGGCGGCTCGGCGAGCCAGGAGGCGGTGGCCTCCGCCTTCCGCCTGCTGGTGTCCGACCCGTCGGTCGAGGCGGTCCTGATCAACATCTTCGGCGGCATCGCCCGCACCGACCGGATCGCCCGCGGCGTGGTGGCCGGCATCGCCGAGGTCGGCGACGTCACCCTGCCGGTGGTGGTCCGGCTGGAAGGTACCAACGTCGACGAGGGACGACGGATCCTGCGCGAGGCCGACTTCGAGTTCGTGGTCGCCGACGGCATGGCCGACGCCGCCAAGAAGGTGGTCGGGGCGGCGAAGGGAGGCAAGTGATGGCGATCTGGCTCGATGAATCGACCCGTCTGATGGTCCAGGGGATCACCGGCAAGGAGGGAGAGTTCCACGCCCTCGGCTGCCGCGACTACGGCACCCAGGTGGTCGCCGGGGTCACCCCGGGCAAGGGCGGCCGCGACGTCGACGGCATCCCGGTCTACGACACCGTGCGCGCGGCCCGCGAGGCGACCGGCGCCGACGCGACGATGATCTTCGTGCCGCCGCCCTTCGCCGCCGACGCCATCATGGAGGCGGCGGAGGCGGGCCTGGGCCTGGTGGTGTGCATCACCGAGGGCATCCCGGTCGCCGACATGCTGAAGGTCAAGGAGTACCTGGAGCACCACCCGACTCGCCTGATCGGCCCCAACTGCCCGGGCATCATCTCGCCGGGCAAGGCGAAGATCGGGATCATGCCGGGACACATCCACCGCCCCGGCCGGGTCGGCGTGATCAGCCGCTCGGGCACGCTCACCTACGAGGCGGTCTGGCAGCTCACCAACCTCGAGCTCGGCCAGTCGACCTGCGTCGGCATCGGCGGCGACCCGATCAACGGCACCAACTTCATCGACGTGCTCGCCGCCTTCGCCGGCGATCCGGCCACCGAAGCGGTGGTGCTGATCGGCGAGATCGGCGGCAGCGCCGAGGAGGAGGCGGCGGCCTGGGTCGAGGCGAGCTTCGACCGCCCGGTGGTCGGCTTCATCGCCGGCCGCACCGCCCCGCCGGGACGGCGCATGGGCCACGCCGGCGCGATCGTCTCCGGCGGCAAGGGCACCGCCCGGGAGAAGATGGAAGCGCTGGCGGACCACGGCATCCACGTGGTCGAGTCGCCGGCCGAGATCGGCCACACCGTCGCCCGGGCGCTGGGCGCCTGAGAGCTCGAGGCGTGGTGAACCCAGCTCCGCAGCGCACCCGTGCCCCGGGAGGGGGCGTCCCCTTCCCCCCCGGGGGAGGGAAGGGGATCGAGGGGATGCGGGGGGATCCGACGGCTCGCCGGCTGGCTGGCCCTCGTCGGCGGTGGCGAGTTCACCTTCGAGGAGACCCTCGACGCCGACTCGGCCTGGCTCGAGAAGACGCCCGAAGGGCCGATCGGCTTCGTGCCGGCGGCGAGCGGCTCGGTCGACTACGGCCGGCACTTCGCCGCCTACATGGACGAGGTCTTCGGCCGCGAGACGGAGCTGATCCCGATCTACCGCGCGCGCGACGCGCGGCGCACCAAGAACGTCGAGCGCCTGGGCGCCTGCGCGGCGGTCTACCTGGCGGGAGGCGTCGCCGATCACCTGCTCGACGCCCTGGCGGAGAGCCCGGCCGCCGAGGCCCTGGTGGGCCGGCTCGCCGCGGGCGGGGTGGTGGTGGCGATCGCCGCCGCGGTCCAGGCCCTGGGAGTGGCGGCGAGGAGCATCCGGGTGGGCGAGACCGTCCCGGGGCTCGGCTGGCTGCCCGGCGGCGTGGTCGAGCCCAATTTCGACCCCGAGCACGACCGGCGCCTGCGCCGGCTGCTCGGTGCGGCTCCGGGCGCCACCTGGGGCCTGGGGCTGCCCGCCGGCTCGTGCCTGCTCTTGGGACCCGAGGGCGCGGTCGAGCCGACCGGCCCCGCCTGGGTGCTCGACGGCCCGGAAGGCCCCCTCCGGCCGCTGGGCGAGACCGAAGAATGAATGCAGCACGACCCCAACCGAGAATCGAGGCCGGCCGCCGCGCCGGCCCTGGAGATCCGAGACCATGGAAACGACCCTGACCATCCTCAAGCCGGACAGCGTGGCCGCCGGCAACATCGGCAAGATCCTCGACCAGCTGATCCAGGAGGGCTTCGTGGTGCGGGCGATGAAGCTCGTGCGCCTCTCCCGGCGCCAGGCCCAGGCCTTCTACGAGGTCCACCAGGAGCGCCCGTTCTACGACGCCCTGGTCGCCTTCATGACGTCGGGCCCGGTGGTGGTGGCCGCGCTCGAGCGCGCCGACGCCGTCACCCGCCTGCGCGACGTCATGGGCGCCACCGACTCCCAGAAGGCCGCGCCCGGCACCGTCCGCGCCCGCTTCGGCACCGACATCGAGCGCAACGCGATCCACGGCAGCGACTCGCCGGAGAACGCGGCGCGCGAGGTCGCCTTCTTCTTCTCGGAATCGGAGCTCCGGCCATGACCTACCGCACGTCGATGCCGGCGCCCGCGAGCCGGGTTCCGGAGGAGCGCCGAGGGCGGCGGGTGGGCACGTTCTGCCTCGCCTGCGACTCGGTCTACCCGCTCCACCGCGCGAGTCACCACGGCAAGCCGGTCTACGGCCGCGACCACATCGCCGCGCCCTGCTCGCACGAAGGCGAGCCGTTCGAGGAGGGGGCCCGCTGGTGGGAGCCGGCGATCGAGGTGCTGCCGGCCCCGGTGCCGCGGGACGAGGCCCCGGCCGGCGCTTGACCCGGACGGCCCGATCGGCGCCGTGCAGTAAGATCGCCGAACGGATCGTCTTCCAGATTCGTTCGTTCCGGAACCGTGCGCGCCACCAGGCTCATCGACCGCAAGCGCATCGCCCGTCTCGGGGTGCCGGCCCTGGCGACTCTGCTCTCCGGGCTCGCCGTGAGCGGCGCCGGCCCGCTGCTCGAGATCTCCCACGGCACGTCGGGGCTCGATCCGCGGGCGGTGGCGGGCTTCCTGTCCGGCCTACTGTTCGGCTGGCTGGGGGTCGCCGGCGCCACCCTGGGCGCGGCGCTGGCCGCGGCGGCCTCGGGCTCGTCCGCGGGCGCCACGCTCGCGGCCGCCTTCGCCGCCGCGACCACGGGAGCCGTCGCCTTCGCGCTCTTCCGCTACCTGCCCGGCGTCGGCAGGGGCCTGCCCAACCTGCGCTCCTACCTCTGGCTGCTGGCGGCGGCCGCCCTGGCCGCGGCGGCCTCCACCCTGAGCGCGCTGGCGACGGGCGCCGCCTTCCTCGAGCTCTGGGCGGGGGCGTTCGTCGCCCTCGCCTCGGTCGCCTTCGCCGCGCCGCCGCTCGGCATGGCGGCCGACCTCTGGGGGCGGCGCTGGATGGCGCCGATCCCCGAGGAGGTGCCGGCCCGGCGCTCACTGGTGGTGACCGCGCAGGTCTACCACCTCGCCGAGCAGACCACTCAGGAGACCCGGATCCTGTCGATGCCGCGGCCGCGCCTGGGCTGGGGCTTCGGTCTGGGGTTGGGCTCGCTCGCCGGGGTCACCCTGCTGGCGGTTCCGGTGACCGCCCTGCTGCCGGTCGGCGGGCACTGGATCGTGGTCCTCTACCTGGCGCCGATCTTCTGGGCGGCGTCGCTCTACGGGCTGCGCGGCGCGGTCCTGGTGGCCGCCGGCGCCGGGCTCGCCTTCGCCTCGGGCCAGGTGCTGTGGGATCTCTCGCTCGGGCTCTCCTTTCCGCGCCTCGAGGGCGCCGGCCTGACCGCGATCTACACCGACTTCGTCCTGTTCAGCCTGGCGGGCGCCTTCGTCGGGGCGATGCGCGAGCGCGAGCAGGTCCTGCGCGGCCAGCTGGTCCACCGCAACCGCCTCCTGCGCCACGACCTGCTGCGCGTGGTCCAGGCCCTGACCAACGCCGTCGAGGCCAAGGACGTCTACACCGAGGGCCACCTCAAGCGGGTGAGCGACTACGCCGTGAGGGTCGGCGAGGCGATGGGCATGGGCGGCCACGCGCTCGAGATGCTCTTCTTCGCCAGCATGCTCCACGACATCGGAAAGATCGGGATCCCGGAGAAGGTGCTCTCGAAGGAGGGCTCGCTCGACCTCGACGAGGCGCAGGTGATGCGCCGCCACCCGGAGATCGGCGCCCGCATCCTCCAGGACCTGGACGTGCTGCGCGACGCCGCGCCGCTGGTGCTCCACCACCAGGAGCGCTGGGACGGGCGCCGGGACGGCTCCTATCCCGGCTATCCGGCGGGGCTCGCCGGCTCGGACATCCCGCTCGGCTCGCGCATCATCGCGGTCGTCGACGCCTTCGACGCGATGACCACGGACCGGCCGTACCGCAAGGCCCTGGCCACCGAACGGGCGATCCAGGAGCTGCGCGACGAGGCCGGCAAGCAGTTCGACCCGCGGGTGGTCGAGACTTTCGTCGACATCCTGGAGCAGCACCCGTGGGCGGTCGTTCGGGTAGCGTGACCCGCGCCTGGTAGTTTGGTCCCTCGATGCCGCCGCTCGTCGATCTCCTCACGTCCCGCTTCCGCCTGGCCTCCTTCCGTCCCTACCAGGAGGACGTCTGCCGGGCGGTCGCCGGCGGCGACGACGCCCTGGTGGTCATGCCGACCGGCTCCGGCAAGTCGCTCTGCTACCAGCTGCCCGGCCTCGCCCGCGGCGGCACGACGCTGGTCGTTTCGCCGCTCATCGCGCTGATGGAGGACCAGGTCGCCAAGCTCCAGGAGCTCGGCATCGCCGCCGAGCGAATCCACTCGGGACGGGACCGGATCGCCTCGCGCGCCGCCTGCTCCGAGTACCTCGCCGGGCGGCTCGACTTCCTGTTCATCGCCCCGGAGCGCCTCTCGGTGGCCGGCTTCCCGGAGCTCCTGGCGCGCCGCCCCCCGGCGCTGGTGGCGGTCGACGAGGCCCACTGCATCTCCCAGTGGGGGCACGACTTCCGTCCCGACTACCGGCTCCTCGGCCGGCGGCTGCCGGCGCTCCGGCCGGCGCCGGTGGTGGCGCTCACCGCCACCGCCACGCCCCAGGTCCAGGAGGACATCCTCGAGCAGCTCGCGATCCCCGGAGCCCGACGCTTCATCCACGGCTTCCGGCGCGACAACCTGGCGGTCGAGGTGGCGGAGCTCCCGCCGTCGGCGCGCGGCGCGGCGGTCCGCGAGCTGCTCGCCGATCCGGCGCGCCGGCCGGCGATCGTCTACGCGCCGAGCCGCAAGGAGGCGGACTCGCTGGGCGCGGCGCTCGCCGAGGACTTCCCGGCCGCCGGCTACCACGCGGGGATGAGCGGCGCCGACCGCGACCGGGTGCAGAGCGCCTTCCTGGGCGGCGGGCTCGAGGTGATCGTCGCGACCATCGCCTTCGGCATGGGCGTCGACAAGCCGGACGTCCGCACCGTGGTCCACACCGGCCTGCCCGGAAGCCTCGAGGGCTACTACCAGGAGATCGGCCGCGCCGGCCGCGACGGAGCGCCGTCGCGGGCGGTCCTGCTCTACTCCTGGGCCGACCGCCGGACCCACGAGTTCTTCCACGACCGCGACTACCCGGAGCCGGCGCTGCTCGAGGCGGTCGCCCGCGAGCTGCCGCGCGAACCCGAGCCGGTCGCGGCGCTGCGCGAGGCGAGCGCGCTCGAAGCGGAGATCTTCGACCGGGCGCTCGACAAGCTCGTGATCCACGGCGGCGCCCGGGGCGGCCCGGGCGACACGGTCGCGCGCGGCGGCTCGGCCTGGCGCTCGCCCTACCTCGCGCAGCGCGCCCACCGCCTCGACCAGCTCGAGCGCATCACGCGCTTCGCCGAGGGCCACGGCTGCCGGATGCTCCACCTCGTGGAGCACTTCGGCGACCGGGAGGACTCGGGCCACCCCTGCGGCCACTGCGACGCGTGCGCCCCGGCCGACTGCCTGGTGCGCACCTTCCGCGCGCCCACCGACCGCGAGGTGGGCGTGATCCGCGACCTCCTCGACACGCTCCGCACCGAGGAGTCGCCGACCACCGGGCAGCTCCACCGGCGCCTCGTCGAGGGCGGCGACCGCATCGAGCGCAAGGCGTTCGAGCGTTTGCTGGGAGGTCTCGCCTCGGCCGGGCTGGTCGAGCTGCGGGAGGACTCGTTCGAGAAAGAGGGCCAGGTGATCCGGTTCCGCCGGGCGAGCCTGGCGGGAGACGGCTACCGCGCCGCGACCGGCGGGAGCACCGCCCTCGAGACCCTGCGGCTGCCCGCCGAGCCCGCTCCGAGCCGGGGGCGCGCGCGCCGCCGGAGCGCCGCGGGCGGCTCGGCGCCCCGCGCCGGCCGCAAGGGCCGGGAGGCGCCCGCGCCCGGAGACGCCCCGCCCGAGCTCGTCGAGACGCTTCGCGACTGGCGACTCGAAGAGGCCCGCCGGCGCAAGGTCCCGGCCTACGTGATCTTCTCCGACCGCACCCTCTACGCCCTCGCCGCCGAGCGGCCCCGAAGCCGGCGAGACCTCCTCGCCGTCCACGGCATCGGCCCGCAGAAAGCCGAGGACTTCGGCGCCGCGCTCCTCGAGATCCTGGGGAGCGCCCGCCAGAAGGTACAATGAGCCCCCACCCCGCGGGAGGTCCCACGGACTCCTCGGCCTCCACCGACGACCGGCCCCCGCCCCCCACCCATCGAACCGAAGAGATTGAAAGACACCCCATGACCCGCCGGATGCTCATCAACGCCCAGAACCCGGAAGAGGTACGCCTGGCGATCGTCAGCGACTCGACCCTGGAGGACTACCAGGTCGAGGTCGCCGATCGCGGCCTCATCCGCGGCAACATCTACCGGGGCACCATCGCCTCGATCCAACCCAGCTTGAACGCCGCCTTCATCGAGTACGGCGGCGAGCGCCACGGCTTCCTCTCGATCCGCGACGTGATGCAGCAGGCCTTCTACTTCCAGCCGGCCGATCCGCGCCGGCCGAAGATCGAGGAGGTCCTCGAGCGGGCCAAGCCGATCGTGGTGCAGGTGGGCAAGGAGAGCGAGGGCCAGAAGGGCGCGGTGCTCACGACCGACCTCTCGCTCGCCGGCCGCTACCTGGTCTTCACCCCGTTCAACGACACCCGCGGCGTCTCGCGCAAGGTCGAGGAGGAGGACCACCGCCGCCGGCTGAAGGAGCTCGCCCGCGGCCTCGAGGTCCCCGACGGCAGCGGCGTGATCGTGCGCACCAACGCCCTCGGCCAGACCAAGGCGACCCTCGCCCGCGACCTCGCCTCGCTGCTGCGGCTGTGGAAGCGGGTCAGCACCGAGGCGCGCCAGGGCAAGGGCACCCGGCTCCTCTACAGCGACCAGGACCTGATCTTCCGGGCGCTGCGCGACTATCTCGACAACACGGTCACCGAGATCCTGGTCGACGACGACGAGGCCTACGCCAAGGCGGACCGCTACCTGACCGCCTTCATGCCCCGGAGCCGGCCGCAGCTCGTGCGCTACACCGAGCGCACGCCGCTGTTCTCGAAGTTCTCGCTCGAGGAGCAGATCGACAGCATCTACCAGCGCCAGGTCCCGCTCAAGAGCGGCGGCTCGCTGGTGATCGACCGCACCGAGGCGCTCACCGCCATCGACGTCAACTCGGGCCGCTCGACGAGCGCCGCGAGCCAGGAGGAGACGGCGGTCCAGACCAACCTCGAGGCGGCCTCGGAGGTGGCGCGCCAGCTCCGGCTGCGCGACATCGGCGGCCTGGTGGTGGTCGACTTCATCGACATGCGGGCTGCGAAGAGCCAGCGCAAGGTAGAGAAGGCGCTGCGCGACGCGATGAAGCCGGACAAGGCGCGCTTCACGGTCGGGCGGATCAGCCCCAACGGCCTGCTCGAGGTCAACCGCCAGCGCATCCGCCAGGCCCTGTCGGTGCGCACCCACCGCACCTGCCCGACCTGCGCCGGGACCGGCCGCATCCCCAGCCCCGAGCTGGTGAGCCTGAACCTGCTGCGCCAGATCGAGGCGCGGGCCGCCGCCGGCCGGCCGCTCGCCAAGGCCCGGATCGAGCTCCACCCGGAGCTCGCCGACGCCTTCCAGAACACCCGGCGCCAGGAGATCGCGGGCCTCGAGCGCGAGTTCGACCTCAAGATCGAGGTGATCGCCGCTGCCGGCCTGCACCGGGCGGAGCAGAGCTGCGAGTGGCTGGAGCGCACCCGCGAGGCGGCCCGTCCCGACGAGCCGCAGGCGACGGTGCGGGCGTACCAGCTCGGGATGCCCGAGGAGAGCGAAGGCGACGGCGGATCCGGCCGCAAGCGCCCGGCGCGGCGGGCACGGGGAGGGCGCCGCCGGCGGAGCGACGAGACCGGCAACGGGGACGGCGCCGCCGCGCGCCAGGCGCCCGAAAGCGTCGAAGGTGGCGAGCGGGAAGCGGCCGGCGACGACCGGGGCAAGGAGGCGGCGGAGCCCTCCGGCGGCGCCAAGCCGCGGCGCCGGCGCGGCCGGCGGGGCGGGCGCAAGAAGGCCGCCACCCGCTCCTCGGAGGGCGAAGGATGAGCCCGCCGGTCGACCTCCTGGCATCCCTCGAGGCCCGACTGGCGACCGTGAGCGACCTCGGCCACACCCTCTCGCTGCTCGAGTGGGACCAGCAGACCCACCTGCCCCCGGCGGCGGCCGCGGTGCGCGCCGAGCAGGTCGCGACGCTGTCGCGCATCCTCCACGAGCACTCGGTGGCGCCCGAGCTGGGCGAGCTCCTCGGGCGCCTGGAGGGTGAGCTCGACCCGGAGACCGACGAGGGGGCGCTGGTCCGGGTCGCGCGGCGCGACTTCGACCGGGCGACCCGGCTGCCGGCGGCGCTGGTCGAGCGGACGGCGCGAGCGACCTCGCTCGCCGAGCCGGCCTGGATCGCGGCCCGCCAGGCGAGCGACTGGGCGCTCTTCGCGCCCCACCTGGAGACCGTCCTCGCGCTACGGCGCGAAGCGGCCGAGCTCTACGGCTACGACGAGCACCCGCTCGACGCGCTGATCGACCTGCACGAGCCCGGGATGACCAAGGCGCGCCTCGAGGGCACCTTCGCCGAGCTCCAGGCGGCGCTGGTGCCGCTGGTGCGCGCGGTCGCGGCCGCGGCGGACGACGACCGGGACGCCTGCCTGCACGGCCGCTTCGACGAGGCGGCCCAGGAGGCGTTCGGCCGCGAGGTCGCGGGGCGGCTGGGCTACGACTGGAACCGTGGCCGCCAGGACCGGGCGGTCCACCCGTTCTGCACCGGCCTCGGCCCGGACGACGTGCGGATCACCACCCGCTTCGACGCGACGTACCTGCCGTCGGCCCTCTTCTCGACCCTCCACGAGGCGGGCCACGGCATCTATGAGCAGAGCGTCTCGCCCGCCTACGCGCGGAGCCCGCTGGGCGACGGCGCCTCGACCGGGGTCCACGAGTCCCAGTCGCGGCTGTGGGAGAACCTGGTGGGGCGCTCCCGGCCCTTCTGGCAGGCCTTCTTTCCCGAGCTCCGGGCGGCCTTCCCGGCCAGCCTCGGGGGCGTCGACCTCGAGACCTTCTACCGTGCGATCAACCGGGCCGCGCCGTCGACCATCCGGGTGGAGGCCGACGAGCTGACGTACAACCTCCACATCCTGCTCCGCTTCGAGCTCGAGACCCGGCTGTTCGAGGGCTCGCTGTCCGTGGCCGAGCTGCCCGCGGCCTGGACCGAGCGGATGGAGGCCTACCTCGGCGTCACGCCGCCCGACGACCGGGAGGGCGCACTCCAGGACATCCACTGGTCCTCGGGCGCCTTCGGCTACTTCCCGACCTACACGATCGGCAACGTGCTCTCCGTCCAGCTCTTCGAGGCGGCCCGCGCCGAGCACCCGGAGATCGACGAGGAGATCGGGCGAGGCGAGCCCGCGACGCTCCGCGCCTGGCTCACCGAGCACGTCTACCGCCACGGCCGCAAGTACGACCCCGACGACCTCGTCACGAGGGCCACGGGCCGTCCCATGGAGACCGGACCGTACCTCGCGTACCTGGAGACCAAGTACGGCGAGCTCTACGAGCTGTAGGTAGCCGGCGGGCGCCATCCCCGCCCAGGTTTCTCCACTCCGCTTCGCTCCGGTCGAAACGACAAGAGGGAGGGGAGCCCGACCCCCGGAAGACCGGGGGCCGGGGTGGTCGTCTTCGGCGGGGAGCTCGGTGCAATCGCCACCGTTTGCCCGGCCGAGGCAGAGCTCGGCCCGGGGGCCGGGATGCGTGGAACGGCTGTGGTCGCCTCCGGCGGGGAGCTCGGTGCGGGTCCACCGTTCGCCCGGCCGAGGCAGAGCTCGGCCCGGGGGCCGGGATGCGTGGAACCGCTGTGGTCGCCTCCGGCGGGGAGCTCGGTGCGGGCCGGACGGCTCGTCCGGCCGAGACAGAGCTCGGCCCGGGGGCCGGGATGCGTGGAACGGCTGTGGTCGTCTCCGGCGGGGAGCTCGGTGCGGGTCCACCGTTCGCCCGGCCGAGGCAGAGCTCGGCCGCTTCATGGGGGATTGCCGTGCTGAAAACCCTCTACGTTTCTGGGGGTTTGCCGTTGCGACGCGCTACGGACCGATGACGCACTACGGACGGATGGCGCGCTACGGACGGATGAAGCGGCCGACCTCTGTGTCGGCCGGGCCATCCCCGCGCCCGGCACCGAGCCGTGGCCATGCCCGCGCCCCGCATCGCCCGCACATCCCAG
This sequence comes from uncultured Acidobacteriota bacterium, assembly GCA_963837945.1. Lineage (GTDB taxonomy): Bacteria > Acidobacteriota > Thermoanaerobaculia > Multivoradales > DATKCC01 > CAVUBL01. The sequence continues at coordinate 558,569 of CAWIQD010000002.1, read as the reverse complement.
TCCCGAGCACGGCCTTGACGACCCGCCCCCCGCCCGCGATACTCCCCTCGCCCCTCGAACCTCCCCGAAAGGACCCCGCATGGCCGCACCCCTCCGCCGGACCTTCGCCCTTCTCGCGACTCTCCTCCTCGCCCCGGGCTTCGCCGGCGCGCAGCCTCCGGAGACCTCCCCGGAGTCGCCCAAGAGCTCGCAGCAGCCCGCCCGACCCGCGCCCCGACCCACTCCCCCCGCGAAGCGCGGTCCGAAGGCCGCCTCGGGCCCCGCGAAGCCCGCCGACGCCGAAGCGGCCGCCGCCGACCCCCTCCACGGCCTCGAGTACCGCCTGGTCGGCCCCGGCGCCGGCGGGCGCGTCTCCGAGGTAACCGGCGTCCCCGGCGACGCCATGACCTACTACGCCGCGACCGCCGCGGGCGGCGTCTGGAAGAGCGGCGACGGCGGCGCCTCCTGGGACCCGATCTTCGACGACGAGCCCACCCAGTCGATCGGCTCGATCGCGGTCGCGCCGTCCGACTCGAACGTCGTCTACGTCGGCACGGGCGAGGCCAACGTCCGCGGCAACACCGGCCCGGGCGACGGCATCTACAAGTCGACCGACGCCGGAGCGACCTGGCGGCACGTCTGGACCCAGGTGGGCCAGATCGGGCGCCTCGCCGTCCACCCCACGAACCCCGACGTCGCGTTCGCCGCGGTCCTGGGCCACGCCTTCGGCCCCAACCCGGAGCGCGGCGTCTACCGCACGACCGACGGCGGCAAGAGCTGGCAGCGCGTGCTGTTCGAGGACCTGGACACCGGCGCCTCGGACGTCGTCTTCGACCCGACCAACCCGCACGTCCTCTACGCCGGCCTCTGGCAGATGCGCCGCACCCCCTGGGGCCTGACCAGCGGCGGGCCGGGAAGCGGCCTCTACACCTCGCGCGACGGCGGCGACACCTGGAGCGAGATCACCGGCTCCGGCCTCCCGGACAAGCCCTGGGGCAAGGTCGGCGTGCGCGTCGCTCCATCGGCCTCGGACCGGATCTACGCCCTGATCGAGGCCGAGGACGGCGGGCTCTTCCGCTCCGACGACGGCGGCAAGAGCTGGGACCTGGTGAGCGCGAGCCGGGGGCTGCGCCAGCGCGCCTGGTACTACACCGCCCTGACCGTCGACCCCTGGAACCCGGACGTCGTCTGGTTCCCCGAGGTCGGCATGTTGAAGACCATCGACGGCGGCTCGACGATCCGCGCGGTCAAGGGCGGCGGTTGGGACTACCACGAGGTCTGGATCGACCCCGAGGACTCCAGCCGGATGATCGTGGCGAGCGACGCCGGCGTCTCGCTCTCGCGCGACGGCGGCGACACCTGGCACCGGCCGCCGTTGCCGATCTCGCAGCTCTACCACGTCGACGCCGACCGCCGCACGCCCTACCGGGTGATGGGCTCGCTCCAGGACTTCGGCACCGCCTCCGGCCCGAGCAACAGCCTGCACGCGGGCGGCATCTACCTCTCGGACTGGTACGGCGTCGGAGGCGGCGAGGCGGGCCACGTGGCGGTCGACCCCGAGGACCCGGACGTGGTCTATGCCGGCGAGTACCTGGGCTTCATCTCGCACTTCGACCAGGCGACCGGCCAGGCGAGGAACGTCTCGATCTATCCGTGGAACGGCTCGGGCCACGGCGCCGCCGACCTCGACTACCGGTTCCAGTGGACCGCGCCGATCCTGGTCTCGCGCCACGACCACCGGGTGCTCTACCACGCGGCGAACGTGCTCTTCCGCTCGACCGACGCCGGGCAGCACTGGCAGGCGGTGAGCCCCGACCTGACCCGCGACGACAAGGCGAAGCAGGCCTGGGCGGGCGGCCCGATCACCGGCGACAACACCGGGGTCGAGTTCTACGACACGATCTTCGCCCTCGCCGAGTCGCCGGTCGAGGCGGGGGTGCTCTGGGCCGGTAGCGACGACGGCCTGGTGCACGTCACGCGCGACGACGGCAAGACCTGGAGCGACGTGACGCCCAACCTCCACGGCCTGCCCGAGTGGGGCACCGTCTCCTCGATCGAGGCTTCCCCGTTCGACGCCGGCACCGCCTACGTGGTGGTCGACGCCCATCGCCTGGACGACCCGCACCCCTACCTCTGGCGCACCACCGACTTCGGCGCGACCTGGAAGAGCCTCGCCGCGGGCCTGCCCGCGGACGTCCACCTGCACGTGGTGCGCGAGGACCCGAAGCAGCGCGGCCTCCTCTACCTCGGGACCGAGCACGGGCTGCGCTACTCGCCCGACGGCGGCGCCACCTGGAAGTCGCTCGAGCTCAACCTGCCGCCGGTCGCGGTCTCGGACCTCGAGGTTCACGGCGACGACCTGGTGGTCGCCACGCGCGGCCGCTCGATCTGGATCCTCGACGACCTGACGCCGGTCCGCCGGATGACCCCGGCGATCGCCGCCCAGGCGGTCCACCTCTTCCCGCCCGTGCCGGCGATCCGCTGGCGCTACCGCGACGTCCTCGGCGACTCCGACGGCGCCGGCGAGAACCCGCCCGCAGGCGCGATCCTCACCTACTCGCTCGCCGAGAAGCCGGAGGGGGAGATCAAGCTCGAGGTGCTGGACTCGCAGGGCCGTACGGTCCGCACCCTCACGAGCACCCCGGAGCCCCGGCCGATCGGCCCCGATCATCCGGACTGGGACCCGGATACCGAGATCGAGCCGGCGCTCTCGACCGACGCCGGGATCAACCGGGCGAGCTGGGACCTGGCCTGGGACGGCGCCGGCTTCATCCCCGGCGGCATGATCGACTGGGGCGACCCGACCCGCGGTCCGCTGGCGGTGCCCGGCGACTACACGCTGCGTCTGACCGTCGGCGGCCAGACCGCCACCACCACGCTCCGGGTGCTGCCCGACCCGCGCGTCCAGAGCAGCCCGGCCGACCTCCAGGCCCAGCTCGACTTCGCGCTCGCCCTGCGCGCCGATCTCTCGCGGGTGATCGCGGCGGTCGCGCGCATTCGCTCGCTCCGCGGCCAGATCGAGGCGCGCGACGAGCTCCTGGCCGAGGACGCCCACGCCCGGCCGCTGCTCGCCATGGGCAAGGCGCTGGTCGCGCGGCTGGACGAGCTCTCCGAGAAGCTCTACAGCCCCGACGCCGAGGTCACCTACGACATCCTCGCCGGCCGCCACGGCGGCGCCAAGCTCTACTCCCAGCTCTCGCCGCTGTTCAGCTTCGTCAACGACGCCGACGGCGTACCGACCCAGGGGATGCGCGAGGTCGCCGCCGGCCTGGAGGACCGGCTCGCGGCGCGCGAGACCGAGCTCGATGCCCTCGTCGACGGCGACCTCGCCCGGCTCGACGCCAAGGCGAAGGAGCTGGGGATCGCCTACGTCGTCGCCGGTCCGGGCGGCGGCTAGAAACCTCCGCCTTGCTCCGGGCGCCCGGTCGACCTCCTCACGGCGGGCGGAGATCCCTTCACAGGCTCTGAGCGTGCGGCGGGGGCGGGCGGTGGGAGAGGTCGGCGAGCAGCCCGCGCAGCCGCTCCGGGTCGACCGGCTTGGTGAGGTGGTGGTCGAAGCCGACCTCGCGGGCCCGCTCGACGGTGACCGAGTCGCCGTATCCGGACAGGGCGACCAGGAACGAACGGCGGGTCGCCGGCGCCGCGCGCAGCGTCTTGGCGACCTCGTAGCCGTCGAGCCCCGGCAGGCCGAGGTCGCTGATCACCACGTCGGGGGCCGAGGCGGCCGCCGCCTCGATCCCACCGCCGGCGTCGTAGGCCGCGGCCACCTCGTGGCCGAACACCCGGAGCAGCTCCACCAGGCCGTCGGCCGAGTCGCGATGGTCGTCGATGACCAGGACCCGCAGCGGCTTGCCGCGGATCCTGCGCTGCCGCTTCGCTCCTTCGCCGGCCGCCGGCGGCGCGGCGAGCGGCAGCCAGGCCCGGACCTCGGTCCCCTGGCCCGGGCCGTCGCTCTCCGCCTCGAGCCGGCCCCGGTGCGCCTCCACCAGCCCCTTGACGATCGGTAGCCCAAGGCCGAGACCGCCGGACATCCGGCGCTGCGCCTCCTCGAGCTGGGCGAAGGGCTCGAAGATCCGTTCGAGCTGGTCGGGCTCGAGGCCGCAGCCGGAGTCGCGGATGCGCACCACGGCCTCGCCTCCCCGGCGCTCCAGCGCGCAGAGGATGGCGCCGCCCTCGTCGGTGAACTTGAGGCTGTTCGAGAGCAGGTTCTCGACCACCTGGACCAGCCGGGTCCGGTCGGCGTCGACCCAGGGCGGCTCGTCCGGCAGCTCGAGGGTCAGAGCGAGGCCCGCCCGCTCGGTCTCCTCCCGGTGGGACTCGACCGTCTCGCGCAGCAGCTCCGCGAGGTCGAGCCGCCCCCGGCGCAGCGCCACCTTGCCCTGCTCGATCCGCGAGATGTCGAGCAGGTCCTCGACCAGGCGGGCCAGGTGGCCCACCTGGCGCCGGGCGATCTGGCGCATCTGGGCGTCCCGCTTCGGGTCCTCGCCGCCCGACCCCAGCACCTCGAGCGCCGAGGTGATCGAGCCCAGGGGGTTGCGCAGCTCGTGACCCATGACGATCAGGAAGCGGTCTTTCGCGGCGTTCGCCGCCTGCGCCTCGGCCCGCGACCGGCGCTCCTCCTGGTAGAGGCGGGCGTTGTCGACGGCGATCGCCGCCTGGGCCGCGAGGCCGACCACGATCTCCTCCTCGCGTGCGGTGAAGATCGCCGGCTGCGGGTGGCCGAAGAACATCCCGCCGAGCGGTTGGCCCGAGCGCGAGACGACCGGCACTGCGAGGTAGCTGACCACCGGCAGGTGGCCGTCCGGCAGGCCGTTGTACGGCGGGTTGTGACCGAAGCGCGGGTCGCGGGTCACGTCGTCGAGCCGAATCGGCCCCTCGCCGCGGAAGGTCAGCCCGAGCAGGCTCCGGTCGCCGGGGAGGGGGAAGTCCTCGAACGACTCGCGTGGGGCTCCGGCGAGCGCCCAGCGCATGCGGCCCCCGCCCACCGGGTCACCCGGATGGTAGAAGAAGGCGCCGAACGCCGCCCCGGTCAGCTCGGTCGCGGCGTCGGTGACCGCCTGCACCGCGCGGTCGGGATCGAGCTCCGCCGAGACCAGGCGGCCCACCTCGAGGGTGCGGCGCAGGGTCACTTCGGTCCAGTGGCGCTCGCGGTTCTCGGCCCGGAGGCGGGCGAGGGCGTCCTCGAGCTCGGCCGTGCGTCTCCGGACCTCGCGCTCGAACCCCTCCGCCCGGCGCGCCGCGAGCTCGCCGTAGTGGAGCGTCAGGGTGAGCAGCAGGGCGATCGTCAGGCCGGCGCCCAGGATCACCTCGGAGAGCGCCGAGCGCGAGCCGCCGGCCGCCGCGCCGAGGGCCCGCGTCTCGAGCGCCCGCCAGAGCACCAGCGTCGCGAGCGTGAGCCCGGCCCCGACGATCAGCGCCAGCCAGGGCAGCGGCTGCTCGGCGCTGTGCTGGCGCTCGAGCGAGAGGCCGAGGAGCGTGCTGCCGAGAAGGACGATGCCGAGCGCGGTGTGGAACGCCATCTGGATCGAGGCCGGGCCGGAGGCGAGGACCGCCGGGATACCGAAGGCGTAGCCGAGGGCCCAGGCGCTCCCCACCGTCAGCACCAGCGCGGCGAGGAACCCGGAGACCGCGGGCAGCCGGGAGAAGCCGACGAGGCTCAGCCCGGCCGCGAGCAGCGCCAGCGCGGTGTCCGCCGCCATGCGGTGGGACGAGCCCTCCGCTCCCGAGACCAGGCCGGGCAAGATCAGCCCGTCGATCCGGAAGTCCAGGCCGAAGAGGTACTCGGCGAAAGTCAGGCCGGCGAGGGCGGCGGTGAGCGCCCCGAGCGCGATGGCGATCCGGCGGCCGCCGAGGGCCAGCGACAGGAGAGCGGCGCCGGAGAGGACGAAGCAGACCGCGGTGTTGACCTGCATCGCCGCGAACTGCGGCCGGAGCTGGACCAGCGCCATCCGGCCGGTCAGCCAGCCGGCGACCACCGCTCCCCCCAGCAGGATGAGGGCCAAGCCCGCCGCACCGGGGGCCCAGCCGGGCCGCCGGGCGGGGGTACCCGGATCGGAGAGGCGAACAGCGTCCATCGCAGGTGCTCTCGGCGCGATGGGCTGCACGAACCGTTCCAATCGTCGCTCTCAGTCCGGCCGGCGTTCCGGGGGCTGGCGCCGGAGGAGCGCCGCGATCTCGAGGGTCCGGTCGCCGCGCCGGACCGTGAAGCGAGCCTCGTCGCCCCAGCGCTTGGCCGCCATCCGCCGGTTGTAGGTCTCGCGGTCGGGCAGCGGCGTGCCGTCGAGCGCGACGAGGACGTCGCCGACCTCGAAGCCGGCGCGGCCGGCGATCGAGTCGGCCGGCACGAAGATCACCCGGCGGCGCGGATCCTGGTCCGAAGCCGCCACGGTGGAGAAGCCGAGGCTCGGGAAGCGGGCCTCCCTCTCCGGCGGCAGGCCCCAGACGAAGTCCGCGTAGGAGGCCTCGACGTCCTCGACCCGCCGGTGCTCGGAGTCCTCGATCGGGATCGGCAGCAGCGAGGCCATCCGGCCGTCGAACCAGTGGGCGGCCTGGCGCTGGGCGCCGAGGTCGTAGGCGACGTGGCCGGAGCCGATCAGAACCACCATGATCGCCCCCGGCGCTCCGTGCTCCTTCAAGGCGCGCACGGCGTTGTAGCCCATGGTGGCGTCCCAGGTGCACTGGGCGTCGAACATGGCGTCGAGCTGCTCGGCGCTCATCGAGGCGTGCATGGCGTCGTCTTCGTCGGCGAAGAAGGCCCGGAAGAGCCGGCGATGCTCGCCGCTGTCGGTGTCGATCGTCTCGGGGATGTGGCCGCGCTCCTCGTCGGTGAGGCCGGCGAACCCCTTCTCGCGCACGTCGGTGACCACCTCGCGCGGGGTGTTGACGCCGTACATCGGCACGCCGTGGTCGCGCGCGAAGACGAAGAGGTCCCGGTAGTAGTCCCACGGGAAGCCCCAGGCGTCGTACCAGTGGGAGAGCTCGAGGAAGCCCGGCTCGGTGAGCAGGCCCGCCGTCCAGTGGTCGAGGTCGCTCTGCTGGGTGTAGGGGTACATCTCGAGCCCGACGAGCACCGGCCGCCCCGAGGCCACGAGCTCCTGGAGCACCCGGAGCTGGGCGCGGTGGAAGTCCATCGAGGCGTGGTTCTCGCCGACGAAGAGCACCTGCACGCCGGCCAGTCGCGCCGGCAGCTCCGCGGGCGAGAACAGGTCGCCGGTCCGGCCGTCGGTGAGCGCGTCGAGGACCACCGGAACCACCCGGTCCTTGCGCGCCGGGTCGCCGATCGGGAGGTGGCGGAGGTCGGGCTCCCGGGCGGCGGGCGGCGCCGGCGCGGGCGGCAGCACCCCGAAGGCGAGACCGAGGGCGGCGAAGACGACGGCGGGGCTCGGCATGGGGCCGACTCTATCGGCATCCGGCGGAACTCCCGAACGGAGGTTGCCCCGCCGCCGCCCGGTACGGTAAGTTACGCCCGCCATGAGTAGACTCCGCGACGTATCCACCCTGCTTTTCGTGTCCGTTTCGCTCGTCGCCGCGGCGAGCGCATCCTCCGCGCAGCAGACGCAGGAGATTCCCGCGGCGCCGGCCCCGGCTCCGGCGGCGCCCGCGCCCCCGGAGCACCTGACGCCGCCACCGGACGCCCAGACGACGGCCGACGGCCTGGCCTACGAGATCCTCGAACCGGGCACCGGAGCCACCCACCCGGACGACAACGACTGGGTGGTGGTCGACTACACCGGCTGGAGGAGCGACGGCACGGTGTTCGCCTCGTCGGTGGTCCGCGGCAAGCCCGAGCTGCTTCCGCTCGAGGCCCTGATCCAGGGCTGGACCGAGGGCCTCCAGCTGATGACCGAGGGCGAGAAGGCCCGGCTCTGGATCCCCGGCGAGCTCGCCTACAAGGGGATCGAAGGCAAGCCCCAGGGCATGCTGATCTTCGACGTCACCCTGCGCGAGATCCGCGAGATCCCGCCGGTGCCCGAGGACGTGGCGGCGCCGCCGGCCGACGCGCAGCGCGCCAGCGACGGCCTGGCGTGGAAGGTCCTCCAGCCGGGCACCGGCGCCCGCCATCCCGGGCCGACCGACCAGGTGAAGGTCAACTACATCGGCTGGACGACCGACGGCAAGTCGTTCGACTCGACCTACTCGCGCGGCATGCCGGCCACCTTCCGGCTCGACCGGGTGATCCAGGGCTGGCGCGAGGGCCTGCAGCAGATGGTGGTCGGGGAGAAGGTCCGGTTCTGGATCCCCGAGGCGCTCGCCTACAAGGGGCAGGAGGGCAAGCCCCAGGGCATGCTGGTGTTCGACGTCGAGCTGCTCGACATGCCGTAGGTCCCCGCACTCGAGAGTAGATCTTTCGCGGCCCGTCCGGAGCTCCGGACGGGCCGCTTCGCTCAGGGCGCGGCAGCCGGCTCGCAGCTCGGCGATCTGCTCCCTGTCCACCAAGCAACCGTCGTGGCCGGCCGCGACGGCGCAGGAAGGGCCCCCGCACAGGCCTTCTTGATCCGGCCCACAGCGGGGCGAGGAGACGACCCTCGACACCGGGCCCGAACGTGACGTGCCCTCAGGGCTCGAAACCGTTGCGATCGAACATCCCGGGCAGCTGGTCGGTGCCGGGGCTGGCGCCAGGCAGCAGGTAGTACTGGACCTTGCCGCTCGACGTCTGCTCGAGCCAGACCTCCACCTGCGAGGTCGACAGCTTGACCACGGTCGGCCAGAGAAACCCGTTGGGCTTGGGGCCGACGACGCGCACGATGACTTCGGCGCGATCGGGTAGCGCTCCGGCGGCGCACAGAGCCTCGGCGAGGCAGGGCTGCGTCTCGGTCGCCCAGATCGGTGGGTTGGCGCCGGCCATGATGCGCACCCAGACCTTGAAGCCCGGAACCTCGGGGCTCTCGAGCGCGTAGGCCTCCGGCGGGGTGCCGAGCGCGGCCTGGTCGCCCAGCACGAGCCCCAGGAGAAGTGGGCTGTCGCCGGCGCTCCGAGAGGTCAGCAGCGCCCCACGGGTGCCACCGGTCAGGGTCCGCGCCTGGCCGCCGCTGCCGCCGGTGAAGGTCCACGCGTCCTGCACCGGCCCCGCCGCGTCGCCGCCGGGCGTCACCGGGCGCGCTCGAACGAAGAAGTCGTCGCCGCCCCCGGGACCGGGAACCGCATTCCAGGTGGCCCAGATCTCGCCGGTACCGGTGGCGGCCGGCAAGGCGCCCGACGTGGCCCGCTCGCTGTCGGGATCGACCTGCCGCTCGGCACCGTCCGGTTCGCCGTCGACGGTGTACGGCCGCATCCAGACGCCGCGACCCCGGGAGTCGCCCCCCGGCAACGCATCGGTCCAGAACACCACGAAGCGGCCGTCCGGAGCCACGGCCAGGGCGACGTCGAGAAGGTCGAAGCTCGAACCGCTGGTGACGGTCGCCGTCGCGGGAGCGCCGACGCCGAGCGCGCGGCTGCGGACGATCGTGGTGTCGCCGAGCTCCTCCCCGCGAGAGGTCCAGACGACCACCTCGGATCCGCTGGCGGAAACGCCGTATCCGGCCACCTGGTTCCTCCCCGTGTCGACGGCATCGACCTGCATGGCAAGGGTGACCGTGCCTCCGGTATCGAGATGCAGCAGCCAGGGCTCGTAGTCGTTCGTGTCGAGCGGGTCCTCGCAGCCGGGAGGTTGATGGCCGACATCGAAGGCGACGCCGAAGCCGCCGCCCGGCAGGGCCGCGGCGATGGGCTCGACCGAGATGACGCAGCCGCCCGGGTCGGGGATCGGGTCCGGCAGCGAAAGCCGGTGCAGAAGCGTGCCGTCGGCGGCGAAGATCGCCCCTCCGATGTTGAGCTGATCGGCCTCGGTGCTCTCCTCCCAGAACACGGCCCAGGTACCGTCGGCGGCGATGGCGGCCGTCTTGACGTCGACGAACGGGCTGTCGAGGGGCAGCACGTCGCGCGGCGAGCCGATCGGGAAACCGGCGGCCGAGACCTCCTCGGCGCGCAGCATTCCGACGCGCGTGTCGTTCCAGACGATGCGGTAGCCGCCGTCCGGGCGGGCGGCGACGGCGAAGGGGGCGAAGGCGCCGGTGTCGGCGAGCACGCCGCGCGCTGCGGCCGCCGGCGCGGCGCCGGCGGTGAGTGCGAGGGCGACGGCGATGGCCGCGGTGAAGCGGGCGTCAAGGCTGGGCAGGGGCAGGCGAGTGATCGGCATGACGCGACTCCTCGATCGAGTGTCGAAAAAGGGCCCTCGTCCCGGCGACATGGCTCGATACCACGAGGGCGTCGGCTCGGCGAGAAGCGGAAGGCGCGGCCCGAGCTCGCAGAGCATGGGAGGGCTCTATGGTGCAACCACATTAACATGACCCGAGGCCGGCCGGAGGGGCTGCGGAATGGTGGGCGCCGGTAGCTCGCGATTCAACTCCAACGGAAAGATCGCTTGCGCGCTCGAGCCCTAAAGGGGAGGCGCCGACGGTCACGAACGCGACGGCGGCCCCGAGGCTCTGCCGCCTGCTCTGCGATCCGAGGCACACCCGGGCCGCAGGCGCTCGGTCGCCGCCGGGACCGGGGAGGGCTCCCGCGGCGGCTAGCCGCCCGTGGCCGCCGCCTCTTGCGCCTCGACGATCCAGCCGTCGCGCAGCTGGATGATCCGCTCGCCGTAGGCGGCCCATCTCTCGTTGTGGGTCACCTGGATGATCGTCGTCCCCTCCTCGTTGAGCTGCTTCAGGAGATCCATGATCATCTGGCCCTGGCTGGTGTGGAGGCTGCCGGTGGGCTCGTCGGCGAGGATCAGCCGCGGGCTCGCGATGGTCGCCCGGGCGACCGCGACCAGCTGCTGCTGGCCGCCCGAGAGCTGGCTCGGGTAGAGGTCCTTCTTGCCCACGATCTGGAAGCGGTCGAGGATGTCCGCGACCAGCGCCTGGCGCTCGGTGCGCTTGACGTTGCGGTAGGAGAGGGGGATCTCGAGGTTCTCGTAGACCGTCAGGTCCTCGAGCAGGTGGTACTGCTGGAACACGAACCCGACGGTCGCCTTGTTGAGCTCGCGGCGCTGCTTGGGCTTCAGCGCGTGGACCGCGTTGCCGAGCAGCTCGTACTCGCCGGACCAGTCCGAGTCGAACATGGCGAGGATGTTGAGCAGGGTCGACTTGCCGGCCCCGGAGGGCCCCATGATGGTGACGAACTCCCCTTCGCGCACGTCGACGTGGATCCGGCGCAGCACGTACGTCCGCCCGGCCTTGACCTCGTAGAACTTCTCGACGTTTCGCAGCTTGATCATGGGACTCGCATCGTACCCCACGAGCGAGTACGCGAACGTAGCCGCGGAGTTTCGCCGCGGCGGGGTCGCTCGCCGCGTTCAGGAAGCGGTCTTGACGGCGTCGAGGCCGGCCGGCTGGACGCCGGCGGGTTGCCAGCCGGTCCGGAGGGCCCGGACGGCGAAGCGGTGCGGGGCATGGCCCACGTAGTAGAACGGGTAGCAGGTGACGAGGGTCAGGGCGGGCTCGCCGGTGGGATCGAGGACCTGGACGTCGGACGGGTCGACGATCTTCGTCCACTGGACCTGGTAGCGGAAGGTCCCCTGCGGCGTCGTGAGCAGGATCTCGTCACCGTCTTGAATGTCTTTCAACGGCCGGAAGTAGCGGTCCCGGTGGCCGGCGACGGCGACGTTGCCGCCGCTTCCGGGCAGCGCCGTTCCGCTCAGGTGGCCGACGGCGTGGCGCAGCACGCTGGCGCTCGCCCCCTCGGCGATCATCACGGAGACGCCGAGGCGGGGAATCTCCAGGCGGCCGATCGGAGCGCCCGCTGCGGGCACGGCCATCGGCTCGGGAGCCTCGGCCGCGCCGTCGTCGCCAGGCAGCTCGCGGATCCCGCTCGCGGAGCCGGTGCGCGCCGCGAGGGCGTGCTCGAGGCGGCTCTCGGCCCGGAGCTGGAAGATTTGTCCGTCCGCCAGGGTAAAGAGGACCCAGCCGAGGAGGAGCGCGGCGGCGACCCACAGGCCGCGTTCGAGCCAGCGCATGAGGCTGGGGGGCCAGGAGGTGTCGGCGGGGCGGTCGGAAGCGCTCATGAGCAGGCGTCGAGAAGGTCGTGGGGCCGGGGGGAAGGACGGATCGACGGACCCGCCGGAAGGCGGGCCCGCCGATCCGGAAAGGTCACCGCGAGGCGCGCAGCGCGGCAGCGCCCGCGAGACTCAGAAGCCCCAACAGGCCGAGCAGCGGAAGCTCGCTGCCGGTGGCCGGGAGGTTCTCCTGGTTGTAGGCGGAGGTGTCGGAGTTGACGTCCGTGTCGGTGTCCGAGCTGGTGCCGACCTGGTCCTGGCTCTGGTCCTGACTCTGGTCCTGGACGCCCTGCTCCTGGTCCTGCTGCTGATCCATCTGCTGGTCCTGCAGCTGGTCCGGGTTCTGCTGCTGAGTGGCGGTCGTCTGGTCCGTGCCGTTGTCGGTCTGCTGAGCGAAGACCGGCGCACTGGCCAGCAGCAGGACGGCGGCGAGGAGCGCGATGGCGGTAGTGAAACGCTTCATGAGTTTCCTCCTTCGAGTCGAAATGAAGCCATTGGACTTCATGCTTCCGGCCTTCCCTCGATCGGGTCGGCCATCTGTCTAGACACGAGAGCAAGGCGCGTGCCAGGTGGGCGCGCCGGGCGCCGTCCCCCGAACGAAAAAAAAGCCCGGAGCCGAAAAGCTCCAGGCGACCCCCTCCGTAGAGGGGCATGGCACAGTCAAGAAGTCCCTGTCAGGACCTTGGCCTCACCTACCGCGTGAGGGTACGGATGCCGGCGGCGCCGGCCAGGCTCAGCAGGCCGAGCAGGCCGAGCAGCGGCAGGTTGCTGCCGGTGGCCGGCAGGTTGTTGCTGTCGTAGCCCGACGTGTCCTGGTTCATCGAACCGGTCGTGTCCGCGGCGGTCGAAGACTCGGAGGTGTCGGTGTCCGACGGCTGCGAGTACTCGTCCTCGTTGAGATCGCTCTCCGTGTTCTCGGACGGCTCGTTCATCGCCTCGGCGGTCGCCTCGGAGGTGGGCTCGGTGGCCTCCTCGGTGGCGTTCTCGGTGTTCGCCTCGGCCGTGGACTCGGTGCTCTCCTCGGTCGTGGTGGCGGTGGACGCCGTCTCGGTGCCTTCCGCCCCACTCGGGCGCACCTGCGAGGCGATCATCACACCCTGCGTGGTGCGGGTGTAATCGACCGAGACGGAGTCGCCGGCCTTCAGGTCGGTCGGATGCTGGGTCCGGTCGTTCATCTGGATGGTCAGCTGACCGCTCGTGGTGTCGAGCACGAGGCTCGTGTCGGTCGCCGAGACCACGGTCCCGGTGATCGTCAGGCCGGAGCCCTCGGTCATGGACGGAGCGTTGGGTTGGGTGCGATTCTCGTAGGGCTGTGTCTGGCCCTGTGTCTGGTCTTGGGTCTGGTCCTGGCTCTGGGCCACCAGCGGCGCTGCCGCCAGCACCAGGAGCAGGACTGCTGTCAGTGCGAAGATCGAGCGCTTCATCGTGAAACCTCCTTGGATCAGAGATGCTCTCTTCAGCGATATCCGGCGGCTTACCACTCGTGCGGCCCACCGGCCTTTGGCCTGTCAGTGTGAGCAAGGACGATGCCAGACCCGGGGACGGGCGTGGCCGGGCGGCCGGAGGCCGCCCGCGCGCCGAGCCTGCGCGCATGCAGGCCAGTGCGGACGGGGTCTCGACGGAGGCCTCCGTCGGCCCCTCCCGAGCGGGGGCGTCGGCCCCGGCGGTGTTTCCAAGAATTACCGATGGTTGCTGAAACGGCTTCGCGGCGCCCGCGGGGAGCGGCCGGCCGCGAGCCCGCCGGATGGTAGACTCGCGAGGTCGCGGGGGCGCTTCCTCCCTTGCCCGCGCGGCTCCCCTTAGGTTGTCACCGAGTCCGAACCGCGAGCGAGGAGACTGGAGTGATGCCCAACCGCTACCCCCAGGAGGCCGCCCTGCGCGACGGCCGCCGGGTGCTGATCCGCCCCTTCACGAGCCTGGACACCGACGCGCTCTTCGAGTTCTTCCAGCGACTTCCCGACCCGACCCGGCGCTTCGCCTGGGACCGGATCGACGACCGCGGCCTGGTCGAGAGCTGGGGCATGAACCTGGACTACGGGAAGGTGTTTCCGCTCATCGCGATCGACGGCACGCGGATCGTCGCCGACGCCACGCTCCACCGGCGCGAGGGCGGCCCGCTCCGCCTGGTGGGCCGGGTCAAGTGGTTGATCGACCCAGAGTTTCGAGGCGTGGGCCTCGGCACGCTGCTGGTGCACCAGTTCATCGCCACGGCCCGGCACAACGGCTTGCGCCACCTGAGCTGCATGCTGATCTCGGACCTCGAGGCCGACGCCGTGGAGACGCTCGAGAGCCTGGGGTTCGAGACCTACGTCGTCCCCGGCTACGGCACCGACCCGGACGGCAACCAGCACGACATGACCAAGCTGGTGCTGGCGCTGTGATCGGATCGCCCCCCTCACCCTCGATCCCTCTCCCACCCTCGCGGGGGGAGAGCGACGCCTCCTCCCAGTCTTGCTGCGGCGGTGAAGGGGTTACAGGGTCCGCAGCCTCTGGTAAAAGGCGCCCAGGGGCTCGCCGGGCCGGTGGAACCGGAAGAAGTCGTCGAGCCCGGACTCGGCCGGTGCCACCCCCAGCGCTTCGGACCACTTGAGGAACGGCACGAGCAGCGGCGTCGCGTGCTCGAGCTCCAGACGCAGGAGCCGCGCCGTGATCCCGCCCTCGGCCAGGAAGCCGGTCCGCTCGTAGATCGCGAAGATCTCCTCGCGGTCGTACTCGACCTGCCGGAGCTCGATCCGCCAGTCGGGGGTGCCGCCGCCGTCGAGCTCGAAGATCGCGTACTGCGCCCGGTGATCGCCGTTGAAGGGGAGCCCCACCGAGCCCACGTTGACCACCGTCCCGGCGGCGAGCTCGCGGTGGAGCGGCCGATGGGTGTGGGCACAGACCAGGAGGGCCTCGTCGATCTCCGCCAGGTGCTCGTCCAGGCGGGCGTCCGAGAGCCAGGGGCCGATGCCCTCGCGCGTCGTCGTCGGGGTGCCGTGGACCAGGCGCAGGCCCGGAGCGAGCCGAGAGGTCATGGAGAAGGGCAGGTGACCGATCAGCTCGGCCTCCTCGTCGCCGAGCTCGGCCGCCATCCAGCGGGCCGCCGCCCACTCGCCGGCGTGGCGCCAGGCGTCGGGGATCGCGCCGCGCCGGAACCCCAGGACGTACTCCTCGTGGTTGCCCCGGATCACCGGCCAGCCGAGCTCGGCGATGCGGCGCACGACCGCCGCTCCTTGCGGTCCCCTCCCGACGAGGTCGCCGCCCACCAGCACTTCGTCCGGGGCCTGGTCGGCGAGGTCGGCCAGGACCGCCTCCAGGGCCGGCACGTTGCCGTGGATGTCGGAGAGGACGGCGATCCTGGGCATACTGGTCTCTCGAACCGGCCGGCGCTCGGCCGCCATTCCGGGCGAGCCTACCGGAAGCCGGCCCCTCCGGGCCGCTGATAGGCTCCGCCGGACCGAGCCCGCCCGTGACCGAGCCACTCTCCAGCCCGCCGCCGGTTCCAGGGCCTCGACCGACCCGGCGCGCCATCCTCACGGCGGGGGTCTTCGTCCTCGCCTTCGCCCTGCTGGCGCCGACCCTCTTCCGGCTCCCCGTCCTCTACGACGTCGACTCCTACTACCACCTGGCCGCGGCGCGAGCCTACGCCGAGCCCGGGACCCTCCACGCGCTGCCCTGGGCGCGCTTCAGCCTGATGCACGAGGGCTTCGGGGACAAGGAGCTGCTCTTCCACCAGGTGCTGCGCCCGTTCGCCGCCTGGATGGACCCGACCGACGGCGGGCGCCTCGCCCTGGCGCTCTTCGATGCGGCGCTCGCGGCGCTCCTCGCCTGGCTGGGGATGGGCCTCGCGGCGAGCTCCTGGGGAGCGCTCCTGCCGCTGGGGCTGGTCCTCGCCTCGGCGGAGCTCGACTGGCGCCTGGTGCGCCTGCGCCCGGAGCTCCTGGCCCTCCTCCTCTTCCTGCTCGCGGTGGCCGCGGCGGGCCGCCGCCGCTACCGCCTCCTCGGAGTGGTCGCGCTGGTCTTCGCCCTCTCCTACACCGCGTTCCAGGCGCTCCTGGGCCTCCTCGGCCTGCTCTTTCTCTGGCGCGGCTGGGCGCGCCGCCGCTGGGACTGGGGGCTGCTCGCCTACCCGCTTCTCGGCGTCGGGATCGGGCTGGTGGTGCATCCGCAGTTCCCGGCGAACCTCCACGTGTGGTGGGTCCAGAACGTCGAGTTCTTCCGCTTCAAGGGCACCCTCGACGTCGGCTCCGAGATCCGGGCGCGGCCGACCGACATGATGCTCTTCGACAACCTGGGCTGGTGGCCGGCGCTGGTGGCGCTGGCCCTCGCGGCGTGGCCGCTCGCCGGCGGGCGGGGCGGCGCGGGAGACCGCGGCGGGCGCTCGGGCGAGGACGACGAGGCGATGGCCGACGCCTTCACCCTGGCCGCCGTGGTCTTCGGTGTCCTCTACCTCCTGATGGGCCGGTTCGTCCTCTACGCGCTCCCCTTCGCCACGCTGGCGGTGCTCGCCGAGCTGCGGCGGCGCGGGCTCCGCCCGGGCGCGTGGATGCGCCTGCCCGGCGGGCGCTCGCGGCGGGCCCGGGTGCCGCTCGCCGCGGTCCTGGTCCTGTGCGCCGCGGCGAGCTTCCCCCGGGTGTGGCACCTGGTGAGCCGACTGCCAGGGGCGGCGAACGAGGCGCCGCGCGCCCGCGAGACCGCCTGGCGCGATTTCGGCCGCGCGATGCCGGAGGGCGCCCGAGTCGCCGCTCCCTGGGGCTCGACCGAGGCCTATGTCCTCTTCGCGCCCCAGGCGCGCTACCTCAACGTCCTCGACCCGGTCTTCATGGCCCTGCCGTTCCCGCGGGTCTACACGCTCCAGAGGGCGGTCTTCGAGGGCAGGGAGCCCGACGTGCCGCTGGTGGCGACCGGGTCGCTCGAGAGCGAGTACCTGGCCCAGTCGAACGCCCTCGGGAGTCGCCTGCTCGAGCGCCGCCTGGCGCACGATCCGCGGGTCGAGCAGGTGTTCGACGAGAGGGACCTGCTGGTGCGTTTCACGCCCGGGCGCAACGGGAGCTTCTACCTGGACTGGCAGGCGCGGCCGGAGGGTCCGGGGGAGCCGTGGCGGCGCTACCCGCGGGCCGCGACCGCCGCGGGACGGGCGATCGAGGGGTACGTCGACGCCCGCCGGCTGGTGACGGGGGAGCGCTGCGTCGAGCTCCGGCACCGGTTCCGGCTCGCGTTGCCGGAGAGTCGGCGGCTCGAGCTGGCGCCGTCCGGCCCCACCGTGCTGTCGCTCGACGGCCGGACGGTGGCGAAGGTGGCGGGGGCTCCGGGAGCGGTTCTCGGGGAGGGGGTGGAGGTACCGCTCGCCCTGGCGCCGGGAGCCCACGAGCTCGAGGTCACGACCTGCCCGGCGAAGGAGCGGCCGGAGCGCAACGGGTTCTACCTGCTCGACCGTGCCGAGCCGGATTCTTCGACCCTCGGCCGAGACAGAGCTCGGCCGCTTCAACCGTTCGGAGCGCCCCGAAAGGGCAACCCCGAATGAAGCGGCCGAGCTCCGCCTCGGCCGGGCGAACGGTGCAAGGGGCACCGAGCGGGTCGGCGGAGGCAACTCCCACACCCCACCGCATGCCGGTGTCCAGGCCGAGCTCCGCCTCGGCCGGGCGAACGCTCGCAACGCGACCGTGCGGACTTCCAGCACGGGCTGCTAAGATTCGTCACCTTCGGCTGCTCCTTCTGCGAGCCTCGGAGGCAAACCGATGATCTCCCGAAGCCTCTTCCTGGCCCCCTTCCTCCTCCTGCCGGCGGCCGTCTGGGCCGCGGCGCCGAAGAGCGCCGCCGAGCCGCCGCTCGTGGTCGAGGCCCACCTGACCTTCCAGAAGCTTGCGAGCGTCGCCGGCGGCAAGGACGGGCTCACCCTGCCCCAGCTCCGGGCTTACGACCGGGAGGGCCGCCTGCTCCACGACTTCGGGACCGGCTTCTCGCCCAGCGCCTTCACGAGCACGCTCGACACGCTCGTGGCCCACCCGCTGGCGACCGACGGCGTCGCTCCGACTCTCGCCCAGGAGCTCGACGGCGTGGTCGACGCGCGGGACGAGCCGCTGGCCATGCCCGGCGCCACGGGCCTGGTCTTCGTCGAGTACTGGGCGGACTGGTGCCAGCCCTGCCACGCCCAGTTCAACGCCCTCACGGCCTACCTCGAGAGCCACCGCCATCCCGACGTGACGCTGCTGCACGTCGAGATGGCTTCCCACGCCACGGTGTCGGGGGCCGAGCCGCACCGCTGATTGCCCGGGGGTCGAGACCTGGAGCACCCGACGGCCGGAGATCGATGCACAGGCTCCGAGCCGCGACGATTTCCCACGACGACGGCACTTAGGAGGATTCACCATGGGACACCTGGCAGAGCAGTTCCTGGAGGTCTACCGGCGCGAGCACGAGACGACGATGCGGGTGCTCCGCGCCTATCCTGCGGACCAGCTCGATCTCCGGCCGCACCCGAGGTGCAAGACCGCCCGGGAGCTCGCCTGGGTGTTCGTGCTCGAGCGCTACCTCGGCACCAGCGTGATGCACGACCAGCTCGCCGAGCGCATGGCGAGCAGCGGCGGCGCCCCGCCCGCGGCGCCCGAGAGCTGGGACGAGCTGCTCGCGGCGCTCGAGACGGCGCACGAGGAGCTCGGCGAGCTCATCGCTTCGTACGGCGACGACGACTTCCGCGCCCCGGTCCGGTTCTTCGCCGGCCCGAAGCGGATCGAGCCCCAGCCGCGCAACGAGGTCGCCTGGTTCCTGCTCCACGACCAGATCCACCACCGCGGCCAGTTCTCGATCTACCTGCGCATGGCCGACGGCAAGTTGCCGAGCATCTACGGGCCCACGGCCGACGAGCCGTGGATGTAGCGCGGCTCCGCTAGAATGGCCGCCCCTCCGCCGCCCGTGGGATCTCGGCGGCGAGCCTGGAGCGACCTTCCGTGAGCCGGATCCGCAACTTCTGCATCATCGCCCACATCGACCATGGCAAGTCGACGCTGGCGGACCGGCTGATCCAGCGCTGCGGCGCGGTGTCGGTGCGCGACTTCCGCAACCAGATCCTCGACTCGATGGACATCGAGCGCGAGCGCGGGATCACCATCAAGTCGAACACGATCACCCT
This sequence comes from uncultured Acidobacteriota bacterium, assembly GCA_963837945.1. Classification (GTDB taxonomy): domain Bacteria; phylum Acidobacteriota; class Thermoanaerobaculia; order Multivoradales; family DATKCC01; genus CAVUBL01. The sequence continues at coordinate 539,469 of CAWIQD010000002.1, read as the reverse complement.
CGACTACACCGCCAAGGACGGCGAGACCTACCGCCTCGACCTGATCGACACCCCCGGCCACGTCGACTTCTCCCACGAGGTGCGCCGCTCGCTGCTCGCCTCCGAGGGGGCTCTGCTGGTGGTCGACGCCTCCCAGGGGGTCGAGGCCCAGACCGTCGCCAACCTCTACCTCGCGCTCGAGCACGACCTCGAGATCGTGCCGGTGATCAACAAGATCGACCTGCCCTCGGCCGACGTCGAGCGGGTGCGCGAGGAGATCGCCGAGGATCTGGGGCTCGACCCCTACGAGGCGGTCCTCTGCTCGGCCAAGGAGGGCACCGGCATCGACGACGTGCTCGAGGCGATCGTCACCCGGCTGCCGCCGCCGGCGGGCGAGCGGGAGGCGCCGCTGCGCGCCCTGATCTTCGACGCCCAGTACGACCCCTATCGCGGCGTGGTGCTCCTGGTGCGGGTGCGCGACGGGGCGATCCGCAAGGGACAGACCGTCCACCTGATGCACACCGGCGCCGACTACCCGGTGGAGGAGGTGGGCCTGCTGTGCCTCAAGGAGGTGCCGGCCGACGAGCTCGGCACCGGCGCCGTCGGCTACCTGATCGCCGGCATCAAGGCGATCGGCGACATCGAGATCGGCGACACGGTGACCGACGCCGGGCGCCCGGCCACCGTGCCGTTGCCCGGCTACAAGGAAGCCAAGCCGGTCGTCTTCGCCTCGATCTACCCGATGGCGGCCGACGACTACGAGGACCTGGCGAAGGCGCTCGACAAGCTGGCCCTGAACGACGCCGCCCTGACCTACGAGAAGGACTCCTCGACCGCGCTCGGCTTCGGCTTCCGCTGCGGCTTCCTGGGGCTCCTGCACCTCGACGTGGTCCAGGAGCGCCTGACCCGGGAGTTCGACCTGGCGCTCCTGCTCTCGGCGCCCTCGGTACGCTACCGGCTGACCCTCACCTCGGGCGGGAAGGTGATGGTCGACAACCCGGCGCTCTTCCCCGACCCCTCCGAGATCGAGTCGGCGGAGGAGCCGTACATCAAGGCCTCGATCATGATGCCCGAGCGCTACATCGGGCCGGTGATGGAGCTCTGCCGCGAGCGCCGCGGCGAGGAGATCACCTTCCGCTACCTCTCGGTCGGGCGGGTGGAGATGACCTCCGAGCTGCCGCTCGCCGAGGTGCTCTACGACTTCTACGACCGCCTGAAGTCGATCACCCAGGGCTACGGCTCGTTCGACTACGAGCTGCTCGACGACCGGCCGACCGACCTGGCCAAGGTCGACATCCTGGTCAACGGCGAGCCGGTCGACGCGCTGGCCCAGCTCGTCCACCGCGAGAAGGCCCGCGCCCGGGCCCTCGTCTACTGCGAGCGCCTCGCCGAGACGATCCCGCGCCAGCAGTTCAAGATCGCGATCCAGGGCGCCATCGGCGGCACGATCATCGCTCGCACCACGATCAACCCCTACAGGAAGGACGTGACCGCGAAGTGCTACGGCGGCGACATCACCCGCAAGCGCAAGCTCCTCGAAAAGCAGCGCGAAGGCAAGCGCCGCATGAAGATGGTGGGCGCCGTCGAGATCCCGCAGGAGGCGTTCGTCGCGGTCCTCAAGTCCGAACCGGGATAGGGGAAGGGGATCGAGGGGTTGCAGGGGACTGGGCGGGTGGGGGCGTCCCCTTCCCCCCTCGGGGGAGGGAAGGGGATCGAGGGATTGCGGGGGGGGCCAGATCGGGTGGGGGCGTCCCCTTCCCCCCTCGGGGGAGGGAAGGGGATCGAGGGGTTGCGGGGGGGACCAGATCGGGTGGGGGCGTCCCCTTCCCCCCTCGGGGGAGGGAAGGGGATCGAGGGGTTGCGGGGGGGACCAGATGGCACCGCTCTTGCTCTTGCCCGCCTCACCATGACTCGACGACCGAGCCTCCGCACCTTCGCGCTCCTCCTCGCCGTCCTCGCCACCACCGGCTGCCGCGGGAAGGACGAGCCGGTCAAGGTGGGCGTCGTCCTGCCGCTCTCCGGCGCCTCGTCGGTCTACGGCGAGGCCGTCCAGCGCGGGATCGCCCTGGCCGCCGACGAGCTCCAGCGGCGCCACCGCGAGGGGAGCTACCCCTACGAGCTGGCGCTCGACGTGCGCGACTCGGGAGGCCGGCCGGAGCACGCCGCCGACCTCCTCGCGCAGCTCTACCACCAGGACGCCGTGGCCGCGATCGGCGGGGTGACCAACCCCGAGGCCCATGCCATGGTGGCAGTGGCCGACAAATCCCAACGGGTCCTTCTGTCGCCCTCGGCCTCGAGCTCGTCGCTGGCGGCTTCGTCGCGCTACGTCTTCCGGATCTTCCCGTCCGACTACCAGCAGGCGAACAAGATCGGCAGCTTCGCCTCGCTGGAGCTGAAGCTCGGCAACGCCGTCGTCGTGGCCTCCGCCGATCCCTACGCCAAGGAGCTGATCGACGGCTTCGAAGGCGAGTTCGAGCGCAACGGCGGCAAGGTCCTGGGCGAGCTCGCCTATCGGGACGGCGCCGTCGAGGTCGGGCCGATCGTCGCGCAGGCGCTCGCCACCCACCCGCAGGCGATCTACCTCGCCACCACCGGCGCCGACCGCCCGGCGCGCCAGATCCTCGAGGCCCTCGACCGCGAAGGGTTCCGGGGCGTGGTCATGACCACCTCGGCCTTCGCCGCGCCCCAGGTCCTCGACGAGACCGGCCGCGGCACCGAGGGCCTGATCCTCGCGCGCAGCGGCTTCGATCCGGCGCAGGGGGACCCGCGGGTCCGCGCTTTCGTCCAGGCCTACCGCGCCAAGTACGGCCAGGACCCCGGGATCTACGCCGCCCACGGCTATGACGCCTTGATGGTGCTGGCGCGCGCCATCGCGGACCAGGAAGCGGTCTCCTGGAACCTCTGGAAGGGTCTGCGCGGGCTGTCCGACTACCAGGGTGTGACCGGCTTCATCCAGTTCGACGAGCAGGGCAACGTGGGCCAGTTCCCGCGCATCTACGTGGTCGAGCACGGCAAGGTCGCGGAGTTCGAGACCCTGGGCAAGGGGGTCAAGCGCCGTCTCGTCCACCGGGTCGGGAGCCTCGCCGGCGAAGGCCGCAAGCTGGTCGACAGCTGATCTTGTAAAGTCTACAGAGCGACCGGGCTCGCCGTGACCGCCGGGCCATGGCGGGCCGAGGACGCCGACCATGGAACGCCTCGACCCACCCGACCTGCCCCCCTGGCTCGCCGAGATGGTGCCCTTCGAGCGCTTCTCGGTGCCGGTCGCGGCCGGGCGGATGCACGTCATGGTCGCCGGCCCGCCGGACGCCCCGCCGGTCCTCCTCGTCCACGGCAATCCGACCTGGGGTTTCCTCTGGCGCAAGGTCGCCCGGGAGCTCGCCGGCGACCGCCTGCGCCTGGTGATGCCCGACCTGGTCGGGCTCGGCTTCTCGAGCAAGCCGCGGCGTGCGTCGGCCCACACCCTCGAAAACCACGCCGCCTGGCTCGGCGAGCTGGTCGACGGCCTGCCCGAGCTCGCCGGCCCCTTCGTCTTCGTCGGGCACGACTGGGGCGGCCCGATCGGCCTGCGGATGCTCGCCGAGCGTCCCGGCCGCCTGGCCGGCCTGGTGCTGATGAACACCGTCGCGAGCCCGCCCAAGCCCGGTTTCCGGCAGACCGCGTTCCACCGCTTCGCCAACCTGCCGCTGGTGAGCACCGTCGCCTTCCGCCTCCTGGGCCTGCCGCAGCGCACCCTGTGGAGCGTCCAGGGCGATCGGCGCTCGATCCGCGGCCGGGTGGCGCGCGCCTACCGCTACCCGCTTCGGGGCTGGTCGCGCAACGCCGCTCCGCTCGCGCTCGCCAGGATGGTGCCGGCCGCCCCGTCCCATCCGTCCGTCCCCGGCCTCGCCCGCTGCCGGGAGGTGGTCGAGACGTTCGAGGGGCCGGCGGCGATCGTCTGGGGCGATCGGGACCCGATCCTCGGCCGGGTGCGCCGCTGGATCGAGACCCTGCTGCCGGCGGCCGAGGTCACCCGCACCGCCGCCGGGCACTTCCTCCAGGAGGAGGTCCCGGGCGAGATCGCCGCCGCGATCCGCCGCGTTGCGGCGGGGGCCTTCCCTTGTCCCGCGGCCGATTGTTGAATACTCTCGCCCGGTATCGCGTACCAGCTACGGGAGGAACACACGGATGATCGGTGCACTGGTGATCCTGGCAGTGATCGTCGTGCTGGCGATGCTTCTCGCCGGCATGTACAACCGGTTGGTGACGCTGCGCAACCGGTACAAGAACGCCTTCGCCCAGATCGACGTCCAGCTCAAGCGGCGCCACGACCTGATCCCCAACCTGGTGGAGACGGCCAAGGGCTACCTCGCGCACGAGCGGGGCACCCTCGAGGCGGTGACCGCGGCGCGCACCCGGGCGGTCGAGGCGCGCCAGCAGGCGGCGGGCGCTCCGGGCGAGCCGGGGGCGATGCGCGACCTCTCCCAGGCCGAGGGGGCCTTGACCGGTGCCCTCGGGCGCCTCTTCGCCCTCGCCGAGGCCTATCCGGACCTGAAGGCCAACCAGACGATGGCCCAGCTCATGGAGGAGCTCACCTCCACCGAGAACCGGGTGGCCTTCTCGCGCCAGGCGTTCAACGACGCGGTGACCAGCTACAACACGGCCCGCGAGACCTTCCCGACGGTGGTCATCGCCAACATGTTCGGCTTCCAGGCGGCCGAGCTGTTCGAGATCCAGGCACCCGAGGAGCGCGAGGCGCCGAAGGTCTCGTTCACCTGAGACCGCCGCGGCGAGACGAGCGGCCCGGCGCCCGTCGAGGGGTGCCCGGCCGCTCGCCCGCCGGCCTCTTCGCCGCCCGCCGATGGATTTCTTCGCCCACCAGGACGCGGCCCGCCGGACCTCGCGGCGCCTCGTCTGGCTCTTCGCCCTGGCGGTGGTCTCGATCGTGGTGGCGGTCTACGCGGCGATCGTGCTCCTCGTCTTCGGCGCCGAGGTGCGGGCGGGCGGCGGCACCAGCGGCTTCTTCAACCCCGAGCTCTTCTTCATGGTGGCGGTCGCGACCCTGGTGGTGATCGCCGGCGGCAGCCTGTTCAAGACCTGGCAGCTCAGCTCGGGCGGCTCGGCCGTCGCCTCGCTCCTCGGCGGGCGCCCGATCCACTCCAACACCACGCGTGCCGACGAGCGGCGGCTGCTCAACGTGGTGGAGGAGATGGCGATCGCTTCGGGCACTCCGGTGCCGGACGTCTGGGTGCTCGAGAACGAGCGCTCGATCAACGCCTTCGCCGCCGGCCTCTCGCGCGAGGACGCCGTCGTCGCCGTCACCGAGGGCACCCTGGCCCTGCTCTCGCGCGACGAGCTCCAGGGGGTGGTGGCCCACGAGTTCAGCCACCTGCTGAACGGCGACATGCGGCTCAACGTGCGCTTGATGGGCCTGGTCTACGGCATCCTGGTGATCAGCATGATCGGCTACTTCATCATGCGCACCGGGGCCTTCGGCAGCTCGTCGCGCAACCGCAAGGGCGGCGGCGCCGCCGGCATCGTCTTCTTCGGCATGGCGCTCTACGCCATCGGCTGGATCGGGGTCTTCTTCGGCCGCCTGATCAAGGCCGCCGTCTCGCGCCAGCACGAGTTCCTGGCCGACGCCTCGGCGGTGCAGTTCACCCGCGACCCGCACGGGATCGCCGGCGCCCTCGAGAAGATCGGCGGCTACTCGGTCGGCTCGCGCATCGAGAGCCACCGCGCTGAGGAGGCGAGCCACCTGTTCTTCGCCGACGGCCTCAAGTCTCACCTGTTCGCGGTCACCGCGACGCACCCGCCGCTCGAGGAGCGGATCCGACGCATCGACGCGAGCTGGGACGGGAGCTACCCGAAGGTGATGTGGCCGCGGGACGCGGGCGAGGTGCCGCCGGGCAAGGCGGCGCCCGGCGCGCGGGCCGCGCGCGGCGCCGCGCTGACGCAGGCCGCCGTCCTCGGCGCCGTGGCGGCAACGACCGGAGCGACCGCCCCCGCCGAGCCCGCCGCGGTGGCCGGCCGGGCCGGCACCGTCGACACCGAGCACCTGGTCTACGCCGCTCGCCTGATGGAGCGGATCCCCGAGGCGCTCCTCGCCGCGGCCCGCGAGCCGGCCGGCGCCCGCGCCCTCGTCTTCGCCCTCCTGCTCGACCGCCGGGACGACGTGCGAAGCCGCCAGCTCGCCGAGCTCTCGAGCGCGGCCGAGCCGCCGGTCCTCGCCGAGACGCGGACCCTCGCGGCCGAGCTCGCGAGCTGCCCGACCGAGGTGCGCCTGCCGCTCGCCGGCCTCGCCCTACCGGCTCTGCGGCGCATCTCGCCCGAGCAGTACCGGAGCTTCCGCCGGGCGACCAAGAGCCTGGCCGAGGCGGACGGCCGGATCGACCTGTTCGAGTACGCCCTCCACCGGATGCTCCTGCGCCACCTCGACGTCCGCTTCGGCGGGGCGAAGCCGCCGCGCGTGGAGTACTACTCGCTGCGCGCCCTCGGGACGGAGTGCTCGCGCGTCGTCTCGATCCTGGCGCACGCCGGCCAGGCCGAGCCGGCCGCGGCCCGCCGGGCGTTCGACGCCGCCGCCGCCGAGCTCGCGGACACCGGCGCCGAGCTCGCCTTCCTCGAGCGCTCCGAGTGTGGGCTCGAGAAGGTGGACCAGGCCCTCGACCGCCTCGCCCGGGTGGCGGCGCCGCTCCAGCGCCGGCTGCTTCGCGCCGCGGTCGCCGCCGTGGCGCTCGACGGCCGGGTCACCGAGGAGGAGGCCGAGCTCCTCCGCGCCGTGGCCGACGGCCTCGGCGTCCCGGTGCCGCCGTTTCTCACCACAGCGTAAGGCCCAAACGGTAGGATCGGCGTCGTGCGCCAGCCGGATCGCCCCCGCCTCCTCGCCGACCTCGCCCTCCTCGCCGCCGCCCTCCTCGGCGGCGCGCTGTTCTTCTCCTCGCTCGGCTCGCTCTGGCCGCTCGCCCGGATGAACGTGAACGTCCCCCGGGCCGCACTCGAGGCGCGCGCCCGCAAGGCCCTGCGGGCCGCGGGGCTCTCCGCTCAGGGCTACGAGGCCGCCACCGAGCTCACCGTCGACGACGAGGTGCTCGACTACCTCCAGCGCCGCCTCGGCCAGGCGCGCGCGCAGGCCCTGATCGCCCGCGGCCTGCCGATCTTCCAGTACGAGGTCCACTTCAAGCGGCGCGGCGAGGCCGACCGGATGTGGGTCGACCTGCCCTCGGGCACCGGGGTGACCGGCTGGGGCCGGACGGTCCAGGAGGACGAGCCCGGAGCGTCGATCCCGCGCCGGCGGGCGCGCCACGTCGCCCGGCAGGCGATCGCGCCCTGGCTCGCGGCCCGCGGCGGGGGAGGGTGGCGCGAACAGGGGGACTACGAGCAGGCCCGGCCCCACCGGCGGGACCACTACTTCGTCTTCGAGCGCTATCTCTCCCAGAAGCCGCCTCTCCGCGAGCGCTTGGTGGTGACCGTTTCCGGCCGGCGGGTGACGGCGGTCGATCACACCCTGGTGGTCCCGGAGGCGGCGCGGCGCGAGGCGCGCCGGCGGCAGGCGCCGATCGTCGCGCTCCAGATGGTCGGCTTTCTGCTCGCCGGGGTCGCCGGCCTGGGCGCGTTCGCGGTCTTCCTCACCCGCTTGCGCGCCGGCACGGCGCGCCTCGGGCCGGCGGCACGCTGGGTGGCGGTGATCGGGGTCTGCTTCGTGGTCACCCAGGCGCTCCGGCCGGCCCGGCTGCTGCTCGCCTGGGATCCGCTCTGGCCGCGCTGGATCGCCGACCTCCAGACCCTGGGCACCGCGGCGGGCGCCGGCGCCTGGATCCTGCTGGTGCTCTTCGTCGTGATCGCCGCGGGCGACGCGCTCGACCGGGAGGCGGCGGCGCCGGCCGGGACCGACCCTGCCGGCGAGCCCCGCTTCGGGGTCGCGGCGCCGCTCGCGGCTCGCCGCGGCGAAGCGCTCTGGGCGGCGGCCCGCGGGCGGCTGACCGACGCCGCGGTCGGCCTGGCGTCGCTCCGCGGGTTCCTGGTCGGGCTGGTGTGCGGCGGGGTGATGGCGGCTTCGGTCCTGGCCGTCGAGCACTTCGCCGGCGGCTGGTCGCCGATCCAGCCGCAGGGCTTCTTCTTCTACGCCTTGAACTCGCGCGCTCCGGCGCTCGCGACCCTGCTCTACTTCCTGATGGTCGCCCTGGTCGAGGAGCTCGCCTACCGGTTCTTCGCCGGCACCTGGCTGCTCCAGCTCACCGGCTCGCGCCTGGCGGCCATCGTGCTGCCGGCGATCCTCTACGGCACCACCCACACCGGGCTCTCCTTCGTGCCGCCGGCCGAGCCCTTCTGGGGACGGGCCCTGGTCTTCACCCTGGTCGGCTGCGTCTGGGGCTGGGCCTTCCTGCGCTACGACGCCCTGACCGTGGTGCTGTCGCACTTCTCGGCCGATCTCTTCATCTTCAACTGGCCCCGTCTCGGGAGCGGCGACCCGATCCTCGTCGCCAAGGGGATCGCGACGCTCGCCGTGCCCCTGGTGCCGGCCCTGCTCTGGCTCGCCTTCGGGCGGCTGCGCCGGCGCCGCGCGGCGCAGTGACGGCGGGCGACCGGGCCGGTCGCTTGCGATGTGGCACAATCGCTACATGAAGATCTCCGCACGAATCGTTCTCGCGCTCCTCGTCGTGGGCCTCCTGCCGGCGGGGCTCATGGCCCAGCCCCCCGCGCCGGGCGCCGCCCCCGGCCAGGACATACAGGTCCATCCCGCGAACCTCCTGCCCAACGGCCGCTCGCCGCTGCCCGGCATCCTGACCGGCGGCCAGCCCGACGACGCTCAGCTCGGCCGGCTCGCCGACGTCGGCTACCAGACGGTCGTCAACCTGCGCACGCCCGGCGAGCCGGGCGCGCCCGCCGACGAGGCCGCCAAGGTCGAGGCCGAGGGCATGCACTACGTCTCGATCCCCGTCGCTCACGGCGAGGGTCTCTCCCGGGAGAACGCCGAGGCGCTGGGCAAGGTCCTCGCCGATCCCGACGCCCGCCCGGTGGTGATCCACTGCGGCAGCGGCAACCGGGTGGGGGCGCTGCTCGCCCTCGAGGCGGCCTGGGTCGAGGGCAAACCGCCGGCCGAGGCCTTGGAGCTCGGCAAGGCCGCCGGCCTCACCAGCCTCGCGCCGCAAGTCGAGAAGCTCCTGGGCCTCGACGTCGACGGCCACTGAGGCCGGGGACCTCCGGGGGCCCGATCGGCGGCGAGCCGCCCGGACTCCGGGGTAGAGTCGGGGGCACCCGAGTCTCGCCGACCCTCCGGAGGAACCGATGGACGACCGCGCTCAGCTCCCACCCCCCGCCGTCCCGGCCGCCGCGCCGGCCCGGAGACGTCTCCGATCCCCGGTCCTCGCGGCCTTCCTCGCCCTCCTGGCCCTGGCGGGTGCGCGGACCCTCGAAGCCCAGGCGGCCGCGCCGGCGCCGTGCCGTGCCGGTGCCGTCCATCACCAGCTCGACTTCTGGCTCGGGGACTGGCGGGCGGTCGACGCGCAGGGCCAGGAGCTCGGCCGGAGCCGGGTCGAGGCGCTCCACGGCGGCTGCGTGATCCAGGAGACCTGGACCGCGGCGGGCGGCGCCGGCTCGGGCGAGAGCCTGAGCTTCGTCGATCCGATGGACGGCCTGTGGCACCAGGTCTGGGTCGGCTCGGGCGGCAACGTCGTGCGCTACCAGGGCAGGGTCACGAGGGGGGTGCTCCGGTTCGAGGGCCAGGACACGAGCGCCGACGGCACGACCCGGCTGTCGCGCGCCACGCTCGAGCCCGAGGCCGACGGCCGGCTGCACTACACGATCGAGCGCGCGGAGGCGGGCGGCACGACCTGGTCGACCTACTTCGAGGCGACCTACGTGCCCGCCGGCAGGCCCACGCTCCTGCCCAAGCCGCGGACCGAGCCGGCGCCGGTGCCGTCCCCCGCGGCGCCGCCCACGCAGCTCCCCGCGGCCCCGCCCGCCACCCCCGCCGCTCCCCCCGCCGCCGGGCACCCCGGCGAGGTGAGCGCGGTGTCGGTGCCGGTGCCGGACGCGGAGTTGCCGCCGGAGGAGCGGGAGAAGACCCACCTCCAGTCGCCGATGCAGCTCGACGTGCCGGTGGGGGCGATCGAGTCGATCCCCGAGGCGTACTCCTGGAGCACCGACCAGACCGCCCTGTACGTGGTGCAAGGCGCCTCGATCACCCGGGTGACCGTGTCGCGCGACGAGACCCGCCAGGGCGTCGCCCTCGACGTCACGGTGGCGCTCTACAGCAGCCACTACCTGCAGCACGGCGACCTCGACGTGGCGCTGCTCGAGCCGGGCGGCGAGCCCGTCGCCTCCGGCCGGCTGGAGGGCTTCTCGCTCGGCCGCTCGCTGTCCGCCCAGAAGGGCGAGGCGGGCCTCGACAAGAAGCTCCGCCTCGAGCTCGACCGCGCGACCTTCGACCGGATCTTCGGCGCCGGCCCGCGGCCGGTGCTCCGCCTGACGCTCACCGTACGTGATTGACGTTGGAGGTGACCCGATGAGATCTCTCGTCCGGCCGGCGCGAGCCGGCCTGCCCGCCCTCGGCCTGGCGATCGGCCTGCTCGCCGCGGGGGTCCTGCCGGCTTCCGCCGCGCGGGCCGCCGAGACGGAGAAGGCGCCGGCGCTCCTCTTGACCGGCGCCCGGGTGCTGGCGCCCGCGGGCGATCGCTGGCTCGAGGGCCGCGACGTCCTGGTCGAGGAGGGCCGGATCGAGCGTGTCGCCCCCGCCGGCCAGATCGAAGCGCCGGCCGGCGCTCGGCGGATCGACCTCTCGGGCGACTACCTCGTCCCGGGCCTGATGGACCTCCACACCCATCTGCTCCTCCACCCCTACGACGAGACCCCGTGGGACGACCAGGTGCTCCGCGAGAGCTCGGAGTTCCGGACGATCCGCGGCGTGACGTCGGCCGAGGCGACCCTCGACGCCGGCTTCACGACCATCCGCGACCTGGGAACCGAGGGCGCGGGCTACGCCGACGTCGCCCTGCGCGACGCCATCGCCCGGGGCATGATCCCCGGCCCGCGGGTGCTCGCCGCCACCCGCGCGATCGTGGCCACCGCCTCCTACGGGCCGATGGGCCTCGAGCCCCGCCTCGACGTGCCGCTCGGCGGCCAGCAGGCGACCGGGGCGGACGAGATCCGCCGGGTGGTCCGCGAGCAGATCCACCACGGGGCGGACTGGATCAAGCTCTACGCCGACTACCGCCGGGCGCCCGGCGCGCCCTCGACCGCCACCTTCACGGTCGAGGAGATGCACGCGGCGGTCGAGGAGGCGGCGAGCGCCGGGCTGCCCGTGGCGGCGCACGCGACGACGCCCGAGGGCATCCGCCGGGCGATCGAGGCCGGGGTCACGACCGTCGAGCACGCGACCGGCGCCACCCGCGAGCTCCTCGACCGGATGGCGTCCAAGGGCATCGCCATGGACCCGACCCTCGCCGCCTCGGAGGCGATCTCGCTCTACTCCGGCTGGCACCCGGGCGAGCCCGAGCCGGAGCGCATGCGCCAGGACCGCCGGATGTTCCACGACGCCCTGGCCGCCGGCGTGACGATCTTCCTGGGCAGCGACGCCGGCGTCTTCGACCACGGCGACAACGCCCGCGAGCTCGAGCTGATGGTCGACTACGGCATGACTCCGGCCCAGGCGCTCGCCGCCGCCACCCGGGTCGCCGCCGGCGTCATCGGGCGGGGCGACGACCTCGGGCGGATCGACGCCGGCTACACCGCCGACCTGGTCGCCCTGGCCGGCGATCCGCTGGCCTCCCCCTCGGCCGTCCGCCGTCCGCTCCTGGTGGTCAAGGAGGGCCGGGTGGTCGCCGACCGGCGGGAGGCGCGATGAGCGGCTACGAGCGCGAGCTCGAGGTCACCCTCGACGTCATCCGCGGCGCCGGCGAGGAGGTCCTCCGCCGCTACGCCTCGTTCGAGCGCATCGAGGACGCGCCGGCCGACATCTCGACCGCCGCCGACAAGGCCTCGCAGGAGCTGATCCTCGACCGGCTCCACCGCGACTTTCCGGGCGACGGGCTGTGCGCCGAGGAGGCGAGCGACCGCTTCGCCACCGAGGCCGAAGGGTCTGCCCGCTTCTGGGTGGTCGACCCGATCGACGGCACCCGCGGCTTCGCGCGCAAGAACGGCGAGTTCTCGATCATGATCGCGCTGGTCGAAGGGGGCCGGCCGGTGGTGGGCGCGGTCCACGAGCCGGCCGCCGACCGGCTGACCTGGGCGGTCGCCGGCGGCGGCTGCCGGGTGCAGGCTCCCGTCGCCTCGACGCCGTTGCCGGCCGCCGTGAGCGCCGCACGGGGCGCCCCGCGGGTGCTCGCCATGAGTCGCTCCCAGGGCGTCGAGGGCGAGCGCCAGATGCTTGCCGCCCTGGGCGCCGAGCGCGCGATCCAGACCTACTCGGCCGGCATCAAGCTCGCCCAGGTCGCCCGCGGCGAGGCCGACCTCTACCTGGGCGACTACCTGACCCTTCACGACTGGGACGTCGCCGCCGGCCACCTGCTGGTCACCGAGGCCGGCGGCCGGGTGACCCGCATCGACGGCTCGCCCGTCGTCTACGACGGCTCGGGCAGCTCGCTCGCCGGCAAGGGGATCGTCGCCTCGAACGGCGGCGTCCACGCGGCCGCCCTCGAGGCGATCGCGGCCGGGAAGGTGCGCTGGTAGATCGTGGCGCACCCGGCCGGGCTCTTGGTCAGCTAGAAGCGGGATGATGCAACGCGGCTTGCTGAGTTCCGGGGAGAGGCTGGCCGCTTGCTCGCGGGGCGCAACGGTGAGGTTCTCCTATCGGTGCCAGTGTCTTCGGTTGGTAGGCGAGGCAGATCTCCGTCGTTCCGTTCGTTGCGGTCGTGACCCAGGCATCGATGGCAAGAGCATGGAGCTGCCCGTCCCCCTCTGGGACCGACCTTACGAACCGGCGGTGGTTCGACGCCTTGTCCTCACCCTTGACCCTCTGGAGGCGCCAGTCGTCGTTGTTCGGGCTCCTCTGCCAGCGGAGTCCTTCTTGGCCTTGGCGAAGGCGTCGGCCAGGGCGCCGAAGCCGGACGGGGCGTCGGGGCGGGCGGCGTACTCCTCGGCGGCGCGCTGGGCACCCTGGTCGGCGGGCGCGGCGAGCGCGAGCGAGATCCGCCGCCGGTCGGCTTCGACGCCCAGCACCCGCACCGCCACGTCCTGGCCGAGCTCGACGACCTCGCGCGGATGGGAGATGCGCCGGCCCGGGGCGAGCTCGGAGACGTGGACCAGCCCTTCGAGCCCGGGGGCGAGCGCGACGAAGGCGCCGTAGGTCTCGAGCCGGACCACGCGGCCGGTGTAGATCTCCCCCTCCGGGAAGCGCTCGGCGACGCTCTTCCACGGGTCCTCCTCGAGGGCGCGGCGCGAGAGCGAGATCCGGCGGTCGCCGTCGCGCTCCTCGATCTTGAGCACCTTGACCTCGATCGGGTCGCCGGCGGCGACCAGCTCCGCCGGGTCCTCGACCCGCCCGTGGGCCATCTCGGAGACGTGCAGCAGCCCCTCGATGCCGCCCAGGTCGACGAAGGCGCCGTAGGAGGTGACCGAGGTCACGGTGCCCCGGACGACCGCGCCCTCGGAGAGGCGGGCGAGGGCCTCGGCCTTCCGCTGCCGCTCCTCCTCCTCGAGCAGGGCGCGCCGGGAGAGGACGATGTTCGGCCGGCCGCCGCGGCCGGAGGCCTCGAAGCGGTGGACCAGGAACTGGAGGCGCCGGCCGACGAACGCGGCGGCGTCCTCGACGTAGTGCAGGTCGAGCTGCGAGACGGGGCAGAAGGCGCGCAGCCCCGAGACCGTGACCTCGACCCCGCCCTTGACCCCCTCGGAGACGACGCCCTCGACCGGGATGCCGTGGGCGTGGGCCTGGGCGATCTCCTCGATCGCCACCGCCGTGCCGCCGGCCCCGAGGCCCGCGCCGGCGCCGGGCCGCACGCGCAGCACCAGGCAGCCGCTCGCCTCGTCGCGGCCGGTGACCAGGGCCTCGAGCGTGTCGCCCACCGCGACGGTCAGCTCGCCCTCGTCGTCGCTCAGCTCGCCGAGCGCCACCATGCCGTCGGACTTGGCCCCCAGGTCGACGAAGGCGGCCTCCTCGCCGATCGAGAGGATGCGGCCGGAGACCTTGGTGCCCGGCGCCGGGTCCTTACCGCGGCCGGCCGTCGCCTGGTCGCGCTCGAACTCGGCGAGGATGGCTCCGAAATCGCGTGTGTCGTCGCTCGGCATGGCTTCTCATTGTACGTGCCCGGCTACCAGCGCACCAGCGCCGCCGCCCAGTGGAAGCCGGCGCCGAACGAGGTCAAGAGCACCAGGTCGCCCGGGTGGAGGCGGCCGGTGTCGCGCGCCTCGGCGAGCGCCAGGGGCACCGACGCCGAGCCGGTGTTGCCGTACTCCTGGACGTTGACGAACACCTTCTCCCGGGCGATCCCCAGGGCCTTTCCTACCGCGTCGATGATCCGGAGATTCGCCTGGTGGGGCACCACCAGGTCGACGTCGGCGAGCGTGAGGCCGGCCTTCTCGAGCACCTGGTGCGAGGCCTCGCTCATCCGCCCCACCGCCTCGCGGAACACCTCGCGGCCCTTCATCACGATCGAGTCGTGGGCGCTCCGCGTGCCGCCGGCGAGGGTGTGGAAGGGGATGCGGGTGCCGCCGGCCTCGAGCGTCAGGATGCTCCAGCGGCTGCCGTCGGTGCCGGCGACCGCGGCCACCAGCTCGCGAGGAGCGCCGGTTTCTCCCACCACCACGGCGCCGGCGGCGTCGCCGAAGAGCACCGCGGTCGAGCGGTCGTGCCAGTCCATGAGGCGGGTCAGCAGCTCGACCCCCACCACCAGCACCCGCCGCTGCCCGGAGAGGACCCGCGAGCGGGCGACGTCGAGCGCCTGGAGGAAGCCGGCGCAGCCGCTCCCGGCGAGGTCGTAGGCCGGCACCTCCCGCGCCCCCAGCCGGTCCTGGACGAAGGCCGCCGTGTCCGGAATGTAGACCTCGGGCGTGTCGGTCGCGACGATGATCTCGTCGAGTGCGTCGGCCTCGAGCCCGGCGTCGGCGAGCGCCCGGCGGGCGGCCTCGACGGAGAGCGAGGCCGTGGTCTCCTCGGGCGCGGCGATCCGGCGCCGCTCGATGCCGGTGCGGCTCCGGATCCACTCGTCGCTGGTGTCGACGTACTCCGACCACTCGGCGTTCTCCATCACCCGCTCGGGCGCGTAGGCCCCGAGGCCGAGCATGCCGACCTTCGTCCCCCGTTCGCTCACCGCTCGCTCCTTCCGGACGGCATTCTACGTGCCGCCGGGGAGCCTACGCCTCCGGATCACCCCCCGAGCTCCTCGATTCCCTGGGACGCCCCCGCCCGGTCCTCCGGTGGTTTGGAGGAGCGCTCGGAGGCTTCGGCGGCGGCGAAGGTCTCGAGGGCCAGGGAGATCACCTCGTGGTTCGCGACCTTGATCGCCTCGAGGTGCCCGGCGCCGGGGACGATGCGCGCCTGGGCGCCGGCCAGGTGGGCGAGGTCGCGAGTGTCGCCGGGTGGCACGCCGCGGTCGAGCTCGCCGGAGACGTAGGCGACCGGCCGGCCGCGCAGCGCCGGGGCGTGGCGCCGGATGTCGAGGAAGCGGTAGGTCCGCGGGTAGATCATGCGCAGCAGAAAGTAGCCGGGCCGGGCGATCGGCACCTCCCGCCAGCCCCACTCGAGCAGGTGCGGCGAGACGTCCTCGAAGAACGCCGCGCGGGCCCGCGGGTCGCGGGCGATCGCCTGGTGAGCCCAGTGGCCGCCGGCGCTCACGCCCCACACGTAGAGCGGGAGGCCGGGGACGCGCCGGGCGAGCTCGTCGAGGCCCGCCGTGACGTCGAGATCGAAGAACGCGCCCGCCGCCGCGCTGCCGGCGAAGCCGGGGAAGTCGAGGGTGAGCACGTGGTAGCCGGCCTGCCGCAGCGCCGCGATCCGTCCGCGACGGTGGAAGTAGCTGCGCCCCCACTGGAGCCAGGGGGGCAGCAGCAGGACCGCCCCACGCACGGCCTCGGTGCGGCTCGGAAACCAGGTGCCTTCGAGCGTGCCCCGGCGGCCGTCGGGCCGCGGCACCCCGACGACCTCGTACGGGCGCAGGGCGGGCGGCGGCGACGGCTGCTCGATCCGCGGCACGCGTGGCGAGAAGAGCCGGAAGTGGGGGAAGGAGAACCGCTCCTCCAGGGCGGAGGGCCGGGGCGGCGGAGCTGCGGGAGGCTCAGCTTCGGATCGGTGCATCGGAGGAGAGGACGAAAAACCGTCAGACTTCCAGGTCGAAGAGGATCGCATAGTCCACCGTGTCGCGCCAGGTACCGGCGCGACCGCCGGGGTCCGCCGCTCGTCACCGACCTGAACGACGAGTGGGCGGAGATCTCCTCACCCGCCGGTCCGCTCGAGGCCGGGCAACCCGCCGCTGCCGACTCCACCAACAAACCAAGGCCGAGATCAGTGCGTGATCGACCATCGATCCGCGCCGCCTCTTCTGGTTGTCGTTTCGAGCGTGAGGTCCGCGCGGAGCGCGGGCCGGAGTCGAGAAACCTCGACGAGCAGACGAGGCTTCCGACCCCGGCCCGCCACCCCTGCTCATGCACCGCCGCCCTCGTCCCCGCCCCCGACCTCCTCGCGGATGTCCTCCACCAACCGCCGCAACCTCCCGGCCCAGCCGAGCGCGGCCTGGCACAGCGGGAGGTCTTCCTTGGCGACGCCCAGCTCGGCCGGGTAGTCGGCGATCATCCCGAGGTAGTCGGCGAGCCGCGCCAGGTCGGCCGCGGCGGCGGTGGCGTCGCCCCGGGGGGTCGAGAGATCGTGGCTCGCGCCCCAGTCCCAGAACGGGCTCTCCAGGGCGACGTAGTAGATCGTGTCGCCCAGGCGCCGGAGGAGATCCACGAGAACCGGCTCACTGAAGCAACGGAGGAAGGTCTCCCGGAAGGCGGCCTCGTGGTTGGGCTCCGGCTTCGGCTCGGCCAGGTAGTCGAAGCGGCTCATCGCCCGGCCTCCCGGAGCAGCTCCATCAAGATCCGGCCGCTGCGCCGGAGCGTCTCGTCCGGCACCGAGAGCAGGTAGTGGGCGAAGGCGAGCGGCTGGACCCGGAGGTCGGCGAGGCCCGAGAGGTGGAGGGGAAGGGTGTCGCCCCGGTAAAGGGACGTCCCGACCGGCCGGCCGTGCCAGAGCAGGTGGAGCCGCCGGGAGGCGTCCTCCTGGAAGCGGAAGCTGCCCGGCCGCTCGGCGACGGCCAGGGCCGCCGCCGCGAGGTAGGCCAAGTCCGGCGTCTCGAGGACGAGCCGCGGCTCGCGCTCGCCGGCGGCGATACACCCCCAGCGGGGCTCGCCGCCGGCACCGTAGAGCGCCGTCACCCGCCACGGCCCGGCGAGATCGGCCTCCGGCGTCGCCGGCGCCGGCTCGCGCCGGGAGAAGCTCGGCGAGGAAGTCCTCGGAAAAGGCATTGGTGGAGGGAGTGGTGGGGAAGGAGTCGCCACGCCCGGCGGTGTCGACATCGCCGGACGGGACGGACGGAGGATTGCTACACTTCGGATCACGCTGACTCATGGCTTAGTCTCCATGTGTCGGCCAGGGCGCGGCGGTGGGGTGCATATCCCCCGCCGTGCCCGCTTCACGGCCTGGTGGATCGTGGCGTCCGGCGACGCGCTTCCGAGAGAGCTCGAAGCACGGCCGGATCGCGGGCTTCATGACGGTACGAGTCGTGGCGCTACGGTTCAGCTCGCTTCCTGTCGTCGTCCTCCTCTCTCCAGCTCCTTCGATCTACCGCCCACCTTACGCCAAGAGCGAGGAGAAGTCAAGAGGCCCTTCAAGCACTCCGGCGGGAGATCTCGCCCCCGGATCGCGTCCTTCTCTACAGAGCCTTGGTCCGTCCGGGCCATGCAGGAGGATGCCGTGACCACGACAGAGAACCCGGCCCACCCATCGCCCGGAGCTCCTCGGCCACCGGAGCGTGCGAACCCCGATGATCTACACGCACGTCCTCGACAAAGGCGGGATGGGCGTGCGGAGCCCCGCCGACTCTCTGTAAACCCGTTGGTGGCACGCGGTCGTGGACCAGACTGCTGGATAGGGCGCCATCCCGGGCTGCTTTGGCACGGATGGCCCCTTCCCACGCGCGCTCGCGATGTGGGCTGGACTCAGGGCCGCAGCTCACCGGCAGAGATCAGCGGGTGCGTAGATAGGCTGCGCGCCGAAGCTTCATTCCCGAGGAGCCCGTACTTGCACCCGGCTGTTACCCCGCGCCGCCGGCAGCCTAATCACGCGACCTTGACCTGCGAGCGACGAGAAGCTAAGCTCCTACTCCAGCGAAGCATACGCCGAGGACCGAAAGGTGAACGGAGCCGCGACTAAACGGCCCGAGTGGCCAGGTTGGCAGAAGTGAGCCGCTGCTCACACAATGGTTGAACAGACCGCTTCGCGGATTGTTGCCCTCCGAAAGCCTTTCTGATCGTACTGAGAAACCCTTCCTGAGGCAAGGCCGGGGTGGGATGATGGCGGCCGATCTTGGAGTTTGCTGCGAGATCGTAGCGCCGGATTCCGTCATAGGAGGGTATGGGATGGACGATCCAGGAGATCCTGCGCTCCGGGCTGGCGCGACTGCTCGAAGAGCGGAAGCTACCGGGGTACGTGGCTCGGGCGGCCAAGGCTCTGTTGCACTGCCGCACGGCAGCTCTCGGGGGTCACACGAAGCGCTGCCCTGCGGGCCACGTCCAGGGGATCTGGTACAACTCGTGCCGGCACCGGATGTGCCCCCAGTGCACGTGGGGCAAGATCGAGGCGTGGCTGGCGGCGAAGCGTGAGCTCCTGCTGCCGACGGATCACTACCACGTCATCTTCACGATCCCCTGGCAGTTCAGGCGCCTCTGGCAGTGGAACCCCCGAGAGGTGGGGGAGCTCCTCTTCCGGGAGTCGGCCGCGACGCTCCGGGCCTTGCTGGGCGAGGAGCGCCGCCTCGGGCGGGCCCGGCCGGGCTGGATCGCGGCGCTTCACACCTGGGGCCGGACCCTGGTGGCCCATCCCCATGTCCACTGCCTGGTGGCCGGAGGTGGGCTCGCCCCGGACGGGACGTGGCGGGCGATCCGCAACGGCTACCTCCTGCCCTATCGCCAGGTGCGCCACGTCTTCCGACAACGGTTTTGCGACGCGTTGGAGGCCCTTCTCCGCAGCGGGGAGATCGAGCTGCCCGGCGATCTCTCGCTCGCCGAGGCTCTGCGCATCGTCACCAAGGCGCGGCGGCGCAAGTGGAATGTGCGCCTCGAAGCCCCCTACCGCCACGGTGAGGGGGTGGCCGTTTACCTGGCTCGCTACTTGAAGGGCGGCCCCTTGAAGAACAGCCGCCTCGTGGGCTTCGACGGCCGGGAGGTCGCCTTCCGCTACGGGGACTTCCGTGAGGCCGACGCCGGCGGCCGGCCGAAGGCGAAGGTGATGCGCCTCGCGGTCGGCGAGTTTCTCGGCCGCCTCCTCCAGCACGTCCCACCGCCGGGCATGAAGATGGTGCGCTCCTACGGGCTCTACGCCCCGAGGAGCCGGGAGCTGCTCGAGCAGGCCCGGGGCGCGATCGAGCCCGGTCCCGAGTGGGCCGAGGCGCGCCGGAGGATCGGGAGCCGGCACCGTGGGCCCCAAGCCGATCGAGGCCCGCGCTGCCCGGTCTGCGGGCTGGCCCTGGTCGTC
The DNA here is from genome assembly GCA_963837945.1 of uncultured Acidobacteriota bacterium. Lineage (GTDB taxonomy): Bacteria > Acidobacteriota > Thermoanaerobaculia > Multivoradales > DATKCC01 > CAVUBL01. The sequence goes on along the minus strand of CAWIQD010000002.1, from coordinate 519,851 downwards.
GTCGCCGGAAGTGAGCGGTCTGGGATCCCCCCTCCCGGCCTCGCCGTGGGACGATCGCTGGCATGAGAGGGCCTCCGCCGACAACTCGCCAGGGAGGCGCCGCCGGGCGGGGTGCGCTCTTCGCGACGCCGGAAACCGTCATCAGCCCCTGGGAGCCGGTCGCGGGACCCACGGCGTACCCCTCGGCGCCATCTTCCCGCACGGCCCACCTGCCGTCGGGCCCCTCACGCCGCTCCGAGAGCGTTCCAGGAACCTCCGATCTCTGGTACAATCCCCATAGCTGAAACCGAGAGACTGCCAACGACGAGCCCGGCTGTTCAACCCAGCGTCTCCAGCGGGCGTCGAGACCGCCCGAGGCTTCGCCAGGTGGCAGCGCAAGGAAGGATCAACACCGATGCCGTGGCCGACGCCTTCACCCGACGCCGCTGAAACGCCTCATCGTTCGGCGTCTCGCATAGCTCGAAGTAGTGGAGATAGGTTCGACGATGAGTGACATTCACGGTTCTCGGACCAACCAGCCAACGGTCTGGCATGCCCGACGGCTTGCGAAGTCGAACCAGTGGTGTCCTTACTGCAGTAGGTTGGTGGGAGTGGGGTCGGAGCTTACCTCGGACAAGGAGCACTTAATCGGGCGGAACTTCGTCCCACCTGGTAGTTTGGCGAACGGTGCTTGGAACTTCATTTTCCGCGCTTGCCGTGACTGCAATGCCCGCAAAGCTGAAGTGGAGCGGCATATCTCTAGCGTCACCCTCTTCACTAGCTCTGAAAGGACCGATGACGCCAAACTGGATGCGCTGGCTGTTCGTAAAGCCTCCAAGGACTTTCATCCCGATCTCAGAGGAGTTCGAGTCGTTGACGCGTGGGTGGAGAGCCGAGTTGAAGCGCCGCTCGGCTCTGGAGGGAAGCTCACCGTCAATCTGGTGGGGCCACCGCAGCTGAACCCCGATTATGTGCGGCTGCTCGCTATCCGGCAGATCCAAGGGCTCTTCGCTCTCATTACCACCGAGGATCCCCGAGTCATCGAGAAGACCAAGGTCTTACCGCCTGACCGAGTGATCCTCTACGGGAGTTTCAACCATCTGGACTGGGGGAACCCTCAGCTCCGCGAGCTTGAACGCCGCATCAAGGAGTGGCAGTGTTGCCTCAATGTCAATTCGGCGTCAGGTTTCTTTAAAGCAATTCTGCGGCGGCCTCCGACGGACGAGCTGGGCTGGTTCTGGGCGCTTGAATGGAATCGGTCGCTTAGGATTGTCGGAGCGCTCTTTGATGCCTCGGCCACTCCAGCTTGGTTCCAGGGTCTTCCGGAGCTCCCCTTGGATGAGAAGCCGCGATGGTAAAGGAAGGATCAGAAGGGAGACACCGCTTGCGGAGGAGGAGGATACGCTGTTTTCTTTCGGGGACTCCCATATGTACGCCGAACCACGCCCTTGCACCGGGCAGCCGGCTTCGCCGGCCACCGGTGAAGGGCAACAACGTTAGCCGGAAGCGAGCTGAGAGAGCATGTTTGCCGAACTCGGAATGATGGAGCAGAGGTTGAATCTCGAAATGCAACCAGCAGGCACAGTCGTTGACCTCTTTTCCGGTGCAGGCGGTCTCGGGCTAGGATTCCGCGCTCAGGGCTTCAGCATCGTCTGGGCAGCCGATGCGTTCTCACCTGCCGTGGAAACATACCGGAAGAACATCGGGGACCATGTGGAAGAGGTGAAGCTCGACTGGAATACGGTGCTGCCGCCCTGCGACATCATCACCGGTGGCCCTCCTTGCCAGGGGTTCTCATCAGCCGGCCTGCGGAGACCTGGCGACGCCCGCAATACGCTTGTGGCGGTCTTCGCTCACCTCGTGGCGAGGCATCGACCCAAGGCGTTTGTCTTCGAGAACGTCGAAGGGTTCCTAACAGGCGAGGGTGGTCGATGGGTGACCGACCTGCTCGATCCACTCATAGAAGCTGGCTATTGCATTCATCTTCGCAAAGTGAATGCCGCCAACTACGGTGTCCCACAGCACCGTAAGCGGGTACTTGCCATCGGAGGTCTCGGATGGGACCCCGAGTTTCCGGAACCGACACATCGCGCAACAGGGGCGCCAGGGGCAGACCTCGTGGCGGGTAACCTCCCCTGGTGCGACAGTATCACACAGGCACTTGATGGCCTGTCGCCTGCCGCAAGCGATCCGGAAGCCGCGGCGGTTTCTGATCACTTTTCTCGTCCCCCCAATGAGATGGACCTCCTTCGTTTCGAGGCACTCGGCATTGGTCAAACAATGAAGGACATTCCGGAGGAACTGTGGCATGAGACCTACCGCCGCCGTGCGTTTAGAAGGGTGATCGATGGAACTCCAACAGAACGTAGGGGCGGCGCACCTTCTGGGCTTCGTCGGCTTGATCCACACTTGCCGTCGAAGGCGATCACTAGCGGGGCGACCTCCGAGTTTGTTCACCCGACTGCGCATCGTAATCTGACGCTTCGGGAGTGCGCACGCCTCCAGACGTTTCCCGACGACTTCGAGTTCGCTGGCACCCAAGCGCAGCGAGCGCTGCTCATCGGCAATGCCGTGCCTCCTCGTTTCGCAAGTTCAATCGCTGCTCACCTGGCACACTCCCTCCGCGAGATGACTGGCCGGAGGTCGGACCCAGGGCTGAAGAGTTTCGTGCCGACGAACTCAACCGGCATGAGTCCGGCGCTTCAAAGAACCGTCGATGCCGTCGAAAGTAGATACCGCGCGGTTGCACGGCCTCGACAGCTTCCACTGTTTTCGGACGCCAAGGCTACACAAGCAGGGCAGGAGTGATGGCAACGTACACGCTCACGCTCGCCCAGAAGACCCTCATTGAGAAGGCACGCAACGTAGGCAACAGCGAAATGGCCGTGCCTCTTTCTGCAGAGGTCTGCGCTTACCTCTGCGGCGTTGTGGCCAAAGACCTCAACCTCGTCTCCGAAGTTCCCGAAGTTCCTCAAGACCTCCCGGCGTTCTTCGAAACCTGGCCGGTTTCTTCTCTCACGTTGGCGGGGATTCCATTCGATGAACTGGCCGCAAAGGTGTTCGCCCTCAAGCCTGACTCGGACACGTACTTCTCGTGCCTGGCAACCCTGCACAAGAGCCGCCTGAAGTACGAGCAGATCCTGCAGCGACAAGCCTTCCCCACATTCGATCAAGTTGGCCCTCGCGGATTACTTCAGTTTGGCAGCCTGCCATCCCCGGCGCTCGCAGGGATGCTGTACTGGCGCAAGTGGCTTTACGACTTGGACAATCGCGCGGCTCAGGAGACTGGATACCTGTTCGAGCCGATCCTTGCGAATGCCATTGGCGGCACGCCGGTGAGTGCGAAGAGAAGCCCGGTGAAACGGCAGAGCGACCGTGGAAAGGGCCGCCAGGTCGATTGCGTGAAGCAGAAGCTGGCATACGAGTTTAAGATCCGAGTGACAATCGCAGCGTCGGGCCAAGGCCGGTGGGGGGAGGAGCTTCAGTTCCCAAGCGACTGCGTCGGGTCGGGGTTCACGCCCGTGCTAGTAGTGCTCGATCCGACTCCCAACCCTAAACTGACGGACCTCGTCAAGACGTTCGAAGACGCGGGCGGGCAAACCTTCGTTGGCGATTCAGCTTGGCAGCACCTCGAGGACCAGGCTGGCCCTGTGATGAGCGTGTTTCTCGAACGATACGTCCGGCAACCTCTTGCCGCGCTGCTGAATGACGCACCTGACCCGCTTCCACCGATGACAGTGCGGATGGCCGAAGGCGGGAATGTCGAGTTCGAGGTTGGCAGCGACAAGCTCCGAGTTGAGCGTACCGGCGAGCTTGTCGACGGTGATCCAGATGACATGCCCGATGATGTTTCTGACTGACGCCGGTGCTCAGGCTCTTGGAATGCGCATGGATGAGATGGCGGCTTTGAAAGCAACTGCGGGCTTCGGAACACCGGCTAACAACAGCATGCAGCGGACGCGCTGCGCGCGCCGCTCACGCTGAACGTTACCCGGAGCCCGGACATGCACTCAAGTCGAGCTTGGACTCCGAGAGGCGGCTGGCACAGAGTGCTTGGCTCCTCGGGAGATGCGCAGGCATTCGGGCTGAAGGTCTCCGTGGTATCCTGCGGGCGTGCGATTTGACTGGGATGAGCGGAAGGCGGCAGCCAACATTGCCAAACATGGCGTGTCCTTCAACGAGGCAGCGACGGTTCTTGGCGATACGCTTGGCTGGACCTACCCAGATCCGAAGCATTCCGGGTCGGAGCAGCGCTGGATCACAGTTGGCCTCTCGGAGCGTAGGCGTGTCCTCGTGATCTCCCATACAGACCAGAGTGGCGACGTGATCCGCATCATCAGTGCCCGGAGGGCCACCAGGAAGGAGCGCCGATTTTATGAAGAAGGATAGAGACAAGGACGAATTGGAACCTGAATACGACTTCGCTCGGATGTCTGGAGGCGTTCGAGGTAAGTACGCAGCAGCCTACCGTGGTGGAACGAATCTCGCCAGACTGGATCCAGATGTTGCGGAGGCGTTCGGCACGGACAGCGCAGTGAACGAGGCTCTCAGGGCAATCATCCGTGTGGCCCCCAAGAGAGCCGGGTAACCCCTCGCTGGTGCGGGCGCCTGGCGGCGCCGCTCAGCTCAATCACGTTCTAGGGCCCGAGAAGAGCGTGGTGGATGCGCCGCCGGAAGCGGGGCGCGGTGGCGCGTCTTCGGTGGCCGCTGGTAGAATGGCGTCGTGGCGAAGCAAGACAAGGTCCTGCGGCAGGTTCTACTGGGTCGATCGGATGCCGACATCCGCGTTCGCGGACCTCTGTAACCTCCTGCGGAACCTCGGCTTTGAGGAGCGCACGAGCAGCAGCCATCACCTGTTCGTGAAGCGTGGCGTAGAGGAGCTGATCAACTTGCAGCGGGAGAGTGGCAAGGCCAAGCCGTACCAAGTTCGGCAGGTCCGCAAGATCCTGTTGCGATACGGACTCGGGAGCGAGGATTGATGAATAAATACGAGATCATCATCTATTGGAGTGACGAGGACGATGCTTTCGTTGCCGAGGTGCCAGAGCTTCCAGGCTGCGCGGCTCATGGGGACACCGCGGATGCAGCATTGGCACACTGTCAAGAGGCCATCGAGCTCTGGATCTCAACTGCAAAGGAGTTCGGGCGATCTGTGCCAGAGCCCAAGGGGCGGCGGCTTCAGTTTGCGTGAAGAGGCGTAGAACCAAGCGCCGGCACCGGGCGGCTTCGCCGCCGGTGAGGCGCAACTCCGTTGGGCGCCCGAGAAGCCGCGTGACCAAGATGGCCTCGCGACCGCTGAGCAAATGCAGTTTTCTCAGGAGTACCTCATGCGTACGTTTCTGACCTGCGTGGTTGCGTTGCTACTTTCAAGCTGTGCGACGACTGCTCACGTCGACAAGACCAGCGCGGACCAGGAGGTTGGGCCTTCCAATAGCGGCCTTCGCCACATTGCCGTTCGCGCGAATGGCTTGGTCGGAATCCTCGTCGTGCCCGATACGATTCGGCCCTACCCAGGCGTGCTGAGGCTCGGGGGCGCAGAAGGGGGCGTCAATACCAGTGACGCGGACACAATCGCTTCGGGAGGTTATGCAGTCCTCGCGCTCGCCTACTTTGGGGCAGAGGGGCTTCCCGCTGATCTGGAAGAAGTCCCGCTGGAATACTTTGGCAAGGCCATCGCGTGGATGAAAGAGAGCCGAAACATCGACTCGAGCCACCTGGGCATCGTCGGCGTGTCGAGGGGGAGTACACTTGCGTTATTGTTGCCTACGATCTATCGCGATCAATTCGACGCCGTGGTCGCCCTGGCGCCGAGCCATGTGGTCTGGCAGAGCAGCTACCTCGATTGGAACCGCTACGCCGAAAAATCTTCGTTCAGCTTCCGTGGTAAGGCCCTACCGTTCGTCCCGTACGATTTTTCAAACGAAGAAGCAAGCGCGGGGTGCAACAAGGACGGCGCTTGTACAGCCATGTACGAATTCAGCCTACGCCAGGCCGAGCGAGTGAAGGAATCGCTCATTCCCGTCGAGCGGATCGCCGCTCCGATTCTGCTGATCTCCGGGAAGGCCGACACACTATGGCCATCCGCCAAGATGAGCGATCTTGTCATTCAACGACTTGCGAATGCAAACTTTCCGTACGAATACCGACATGTCAGCTATGAAAACGCTGGTCACTGCGCCATCAACGACTGCTTTGGCGGTGGAACGCCAGATGGGAATAGAATCGGCAGAAGGGATTTGCGCCTGGAGGTGATGGCATTTCTCGACCACTATTTGAAGCAGGGCGAGGGCCGTAAAGCGAAGGCGCGCTAAGGGGTCCTTCACGACGACGTCGCGGACTCTCCATCCACCAGGAGGCGCTATGCGGCACATCGAGCGACACAGGACTCATCGAACAGGTTGGCTCCGCGCCGCCGTGCTTGGCGCGAACGACGGCATCGTATCTACTGCAAGCCTTGTACTGGGCGTGGCGGCAGCCGGTACGAGTACCGAGGTCATTCTCGTTTCGGGCGTAGCGGCCCTTGTCGCGGGCGCCATGTCAATGGCTGCAGGCGAGTATGTCTCGGTGAGCTCACAAGCCGATACGGAAAGCGCGGATCTCGCGCGCGAGAGCAAGGAGCTTGCGGCGAATCCAGCGCAGGAGCACGCAGAGCTGACGTCCATCTATGTGAAGCGTGGCCTGGACGAGTCATTGGCCTCGAGCGTCGCCACCCAACTGATGCAGAAGGACGCCCTTGCGGCGCATGGACGAGATGAGCTCGGCATCTCGGACACGTTGGCGGCAAAGCCGGTCCAAGCGGCCTTTGCCTCGGCGGGGACATTTGCATCGGGCGCAGCGCTTCCGCTACTCATGGTCCTCCTGCTTCCAGCCTCCGCGCTCTTGTGGGGTCTCGCCGGGAGCTCACTCGTCTTTCTGGCGCTGTTGGGCCTCCTATCGGCACGCGCAGGGGGTGCGCCCGTGCTCAGGTCTGTCGTGCGCGTCACGTTTTGGGGCGCTCTGGCAATGGCCTTGACCGCTGCCGTTGGTGCCCTCTTTGGGGTCGCAGCTTGAGCTCGGCAGCGGGAGACGCCTTCCGGGCTTGGCACCGGATGAGGGTCCGCGCCAGAGCCGCACGAACCGAGGACCACCCCGGGAGGTGGCCCTCGGTCCTGCTCGGAGATAGCCGCGGACGCCGGCTTCAGTGGGCCTCGTGCCAGGCCCGGACGGCGCTTCCCAGGAGCTTGCCCGCCAGCCCCGGATCGACGAGCCCGGCCTGCCCGAGCTGCTGGAGCGCCGCGAGCTCGCACTGCGTGAGCTGCGGCAGCGTCAGGCCCGGGTCGTCGAAGCTGCACGGAACCTCGGGGAAGGCGACCTCGCTGCCGGCCTGGACGTCGTAGAGCCGGTTCAGGTACCCGCTCGGCCAGCGCACGTCCACCGTCGCCCGGCGCTCCTGGCCGAGGCCGAAGACGAGGGTCTGCTCGTGCATCGAGGAGAGGCTCGAGCCGGCGTAGACCTCGCGGAGCTGCGCGAGGCCGCCGGCGCGGACCGTCACCCGGGCGCCCACTCCGTCGCGGTTCGAGACCGTGCCGACGGTGCGCACCTTCACCCAGCGGTTCGTGCCGCCCAGGTTGTGGAGGAGCACCGGCTGGCCGCTCGCCGACAGCGGCGGCAGGTAGGTGACCATCACCACCAGGTCCTCGTAGCCATCGCCGTCGTAGTCGGCCGCGGCCACGCCGCTCGAGAAGTCGTGGCGGAAGTCGTGGGCGAGCGTCGCCGACAGGTCGGTGAAGGTGCCGTCGTGGTGGTTGGCCAGCAACACGCCGTAGTTGGCCTCGCCGTCGGGGCCGAGGTAGATCGACGGATCGAAGGGGTTCGGGAAGGCGCCGGTGAAGAACAGGTCGAGGTAGCCGTCGTCGTCGAAGTCCATCATCGCGCTGCCCCAGCCCCAGCGGAACCGGCCGGTGTCGAGCGCCGAGGCCAGGTTGGTGTAGGTGCCGTCGCTCTCGTGGCGGTAGAACGGATGGGGGAGCACACCGAGCGGCCGGGCGTCGCCGCCGTTCGAGACGAAGAAGTCCACGTCGCCGTCGTTGTCGTAGTCGCCGAAGGCGAGGCCCATCAGGAGGCCGTTGTCGGTGAGGCCGACCGAAGGCGCGATGTCGGTGAAGGTGCCGTCGCCGTTGTTGCGGAACAGCTCCATCGGGGTGAACAGCAGGTGCACGTCGTTGCAGTTGGCGACGAAGAGGTCGATGTATGGGTCGTCGTCGTAGTACGAGAAGGTGGCGACGCAGGCGCCGAGGTTGGTGTCCACACCCGCCGCCGCGGAGACGTCGGTGAAGGTGAGGCCGCCGTCGTTCCTGTACATGCGGTTCCGGTCCTGCCGCAGGATGAGCGTGCTGCCGGGCGCGGCGAAGAAGAGGTCGAGGTCGCCATCGTTGTCGATGTCGCCCGCGGCGAGCGAGATGCTGCTGTCCAGGCCGACGAGGCCCGAGCCGGCGGTGACATCCGTGAAGGTGCCGTCGCCGTCGTTGCGGTAGAGCTGCACGGTGATCGTGCCCGGGACGGTGAAGGTGTTGCGGTCGCTGATCAGGACCAGCTCCTGGTACCCGTCGTTGTCGAGGTCGACGGCAATCCCGCCGCCGATGCCGAAGCTGGCCGCGACACCGGCCTGGGCGGCGCGGTCGGTGAAGCTCCCGCCGCCGTCGTTGTGGTAGAGGGAGTTGGCCTGGCCGGCGCCGTTGGGCAGGAAGAGGTCGACCCGGCCGTCGCGGTCGTAGTCGAACCAGATGGCGCCGGCCAAGCCAGAACCTCCGAACTGCGCGATCTGGGAGAGGAAGGGAATCGCGCCGCTCGCCTCCTCGAACGCGATCGGCTGCGCCTGGGCGGGGGCGAGGCCCGGCGCCGCCAGCGTGCAAGCCGTGAACAGAATGATGGTGCCGATCCTGTACGACATGTGGTTGCTCCTCGGTGCCCCGATCGGGGGCATAGATGGTCGTCGGTGGAGCGGACCTCGAGCCTCGACTCGCTGCCGGCGTCCACCGTCGCCGTCAGTTACTCCCTTGAGTGCTCGAATCCAGAAAAACGTGTCACGGAGAGGGCGCGGACGCCGTGGCTCCCCATGACTGCCGCGTGGACGGCGTCCCGGGCGCTCAAGCCCGGCTCGATGTCGGGAGGAGGCTCGGTCAGGCGGCTTGGGTTTTCGATTGGCTGGAGGGTTCCTACGGCGAGATGAGGAGGAGGCGGCGGATTCCAGTGGCGGGGGCGCCGGCGCCGAGGGTTCTCTCGGCGGTCAGAGCTTCACCGGCTGGCGTTCGAGCACGGCGCCGATCTCGAACAACGTCTTGATGCCGGCGAACAGGCCGAAGAGCAAGAGCGGCTTGCCGAAGAACGTCGCGCCCAGCGCACCGAAGAAGCCGACGAACCAGAAGATCGCGGAGCGCCGGACGCCGGCGTTGACGCGGGACGTCATCTCGACCAAGGTCAGCCGAGGCAGCCGGACCAGATCGAAGACGAGCCCCAGGGCGACGATGCCGGCGAGCACCGGCACACCGGCCAGCGCCCGCTGCAGGCCGGCGGATGCGATGTGGCCGTTGGCGACGAGAATGAACAGGAAGCCGCCGAAGAAGAGTCCGAAGATGCCGAGCGCGCCGCCCTGGACGAGCAGCACGTCGCGCGGGCGGATGCCGGCGGCCGCGAGGCCGGCGAGATCCGCAGCATTCCCGCTCGCGCGGGTGCGGCGCACGAAGAGCGCGAGCAGCAGCGCCGTCGCGCCGAGCACCAGCACGCTCTCGATCCAGTAAAGGACGAGCCCGCCGGCCGCCGGCCAGGCGAGGACGAGAACGCCGCCCACGGGCACGGCCTGGGCGCCCACGTGCAGAAGAAGCCGTCCCGACCGCGGAAGCACTTCGGTGAGCGGGCGCGCCATCGCGCTGACCGTAACACGTGCTCCCGCCCCGGCAAGCGGGGTCGGCTGCGAGCTCCTTGAGCATCCAGGCCCGCGAGGTCTTCAGCGCCTTGCGCACGAGCTGGTCGAAGCGTACGAGAGCCTTGGAGGGGAGCCGGTCGGGGCCCTCGACTTCGAGCTCACCGCCGCCGACCTCGAGCGGATCGAGGCCGCCGTCCCCAAGGGCGCCGCCGCCGGCACGCGCTACCTCCAGGCCCAGATGGAGACGCTCGACAGCGAGCGGTGAGCGGCCCGCGAAGGAACCTGCCGGCGGGGTGCCCTACCCGCCGATCCGCTCGATGCCCGGGAGGTCGTCGAAGCCGCCGTCGAAGGTCATGATGCGGCGGACGCCGTGGAGCTCCATGGCAGCGGCGTGGAGAGCATCCCGGGCGCTCAGGCCCGGGTGGGCCGCCAGAAGGTCCCGGGCGCGGTGGACCGCGTCGTCGTCGACCGGCAGGACCTCGTCGACCACCCGGTCGAGGAGGTCGAAGGCGGGGCCGATGGCCTCGCGCCGGTCGATCGCGGTGTAGCGGTGGAGGACCTCCTGGTAGACCTCGGCGTCGGTCACCAGCCGCTCGCGCCGCATGACGGCGCGCTCGAGGGCGCGCCGCGCCGCCTCCTTCAAGGGATGGTCGCGGCCGACGAGGTACATCGGGATGTTCGAGTCGAGGAGGATCAAGGCTCGGGCTCCGCGACCAGCGCAGCGGCCGCGGGCTCGTCCGTCGAGTAGCCCCGCTCGATCTCGGCGAGCATCTGGTCGACGTCGGGGGCCGGGAAGCCGTGCCGCGCCGCCTGGCGGATGGCGTCGAGCTTCTCCTCGGCCCGCCGCGCGGGGCCTTGCCGGCGCGCCTCGCGGAGGGCCTGGCGCACCCACTCGGCCACGGTCATGCGGTGCTCCCGAGCGGTGTGGCGGATCTCGTCGAGCTCGGCCTCGTCGAGGAGGACCTGGAGTCGCTTACTCATGGCATGAGTCTGAACAACTCATGCCGACATGTCAAGGGAAGCGGGACGCGACCGTCGCCCAGCTCGGCATCGCCCGGGTGCTCGCGCGCGGCGAGGACGTCGTGCCCCTGGCCGGCCGGAGCGCGGCCTCTCCGGCGTCACGGAAGTGCTCTCGTCATCGTCCATCCGATGTATGCGGGCTCCGATCACGGCTTTACGGAAGCCCAGCGGCAAGCCTTCGCCCACATGGACGCGGTCGCGAGCCGCGCGCTCGACGAGGGCGTCGAGGTGCTGAAGCCGCTGTACGCCGGCCTGCCGGAGGCCGTGCGCGACAAGGCTCTGGCGATGATCGAGCGCTTTGACGCCGCGAGCGTGGTGACCACCAGCCGCTTCATCGCCTCGGGCGTGCAGCCCTTCGCGACCCCGGAGGACCTTCGTTCCATCGCGCGGCTGGCGCTCTTGGTCCGAGGCGATGATCCTCTCCATCCGGCCGCGATCTCGGAGCTCTACGCCGAGCACCTGCCGAATTGTCAGGCGTCGCCCCCGTCCACCACCGACATCGCGGCGGCCATCGGCGCCTTCTGCGATCAACTGCCCCCTCGCGGCTGAGAGGCTCGGATCCAGCTCGCGGAGGCGTGGACCCTCACTGACGAGACTGCCTTCGACTTGACCGGGGCCCCCCGTTTCGTGCAGAAGGCACACCCTCGCTTCTACCGCCTTCGGCGCCGGCCGTCGTAAGAGCGCCCTGGCAGCGGGGCCGGGATGGGATCGCGTGCGCTCGGGCTGCCTCCGAAACCCGGTGGCGTAAAGTTCGTAGAACAGCGCGCCTACAACCCCGACTCCCGCGCCCTCGATGCCGCCGGCGTCCTCCGGCCCGCCGAGCGTCAGGCCTTCTTCAAGGTGAGCTACGCTTTCCGGCGCTGACGGCCAGCTCGCTCAACGGGTCAGGTAAGCCGTCTGGAACGAGGTCTTGGCCAGCATCGTCCACGAGAGGGCCTTGTCCTTGCTCGACGGCAGCTTGAGGTGCACCTCTGTCCCGCGCCCTCGTCCGCGCTCTGCTGCAATGCCCCTGTTGCGGAGTCGTTCGAGGTGAGACTTTCTGACACAGTAGTACTAGATCCTTGGGGTCGAGGAAGTTGAAGGCGTCCGGTTTCTGCTTCGCCCGGCTCCACGAGTCGATCTCGCGGGCGAGCAGCAGGGGGAGCGGCGGGTATCCTTCGCTCATGACGACCACCCGCAAGCTCGGAGCGTCCGGTCCCGAGGTCTCGGCCCTGGGGCTGGGTTGCATGGGGATGTCCGCCCTCTACGGTCCCGCGGACGAGGCCGAAGGGATCGCCACGATCCAGGCCGCCCTCGATGCCGGGATCAACCTGCTCGACACCGGCGACTACTACGGCATGGGACACAACGAGCTGCTGATCCGCGACGCCCTCCGCGGCAGGCCCCGGGAGTCGGTGGTGGTGAGCGTCAAGTTCGGGGCGCTGCGCGACGTCGGCGGCCAGTGGCTCGGGATCGACGGTCGGCCCGCAGCGGTCAAGACCTTCTGTGCCTACTCGCTCCGCCGCCTGGGAACCGACTACATCGACGTCTACCGCCTGGGCCGGGTGGACCCGGAGGTGCCGATCGAGGAGACCGTGGGGGCGATCGCCGAGCTGATCGAGGCCGGCCACGTGCGCTGGATCGGCTTGTCGGAGGCGGGAGCCGAGACGGTGCGGCGGGCCCAGGCCGTCCACCCGGTGGCCGACCTCCAGATCGAGTACTCGCTCCTCTCGCGGGGCATCGAGACCGAGATCCTGCCCACCTGCCGGGAGCTGGGCGTCGCGATCACCGCCTACGGCGTCCTCTCCCGCGGCCTCCTGAGCGGCCACTGGTCGAAGGAGCGCGCCACCGGCCCGGGCGACATCCGCGCCCACTCCCCCCGCTTCCGGCCCGAGAACCTGGAGCGGAACCTCGCCCTGGTCGAGGCGCTCCGGGAGGTGGCCGAGGCGAAGGGCGCGACGGTCGCCCAGCTCGCCGTGGCTTGGGTGCTCTCCCGGGGCGAGGACGTCGTGCCCCTGGTCGGTGCCCGGCGCCGCGATCAGCTCGCCGAGGCCCTGGGCGCCCTGGACGCCGAGCTCACCCCCGCCGACCTCGAGCGGATCGAGGCCGCCGTCCCGCCGGGCGCCGCCGCCGGCGAGCGCTACCCCCAGGCGCAGATGGCCACCCTCGACAGCGAGCGCTGAGCGCCGGTGAAGGAATCTCCGGCCCTACTGCGGGCGCCCCCGAATCGCCCCTCGCGGCGTTCTTCGCCGGCCTATCAGCCGGCACGCTCCGCTGCGCTTTGCGGGAGAACGAAGGCCGCCGGTGGGTTGTTCAGTCCCGAAAGGCCGCGGCCACGAGCCGGAGGACGGCGGCGCGGCGGACCGGGGCGAGGAGGGGCTCGAGGTCGTCGGCCGAGATCGGCGCCGGGCGCGGTGGGGACGGCGCGAGGGCGACCGCCGGCAGAGGGAAGAGGCGGGCGAGCTCTTCCTCGGGGGCGGTCGAGGCCGTCTTCATGCGGTGCGCCGGGGAGGTCACCATCTGATAGGCGTCGTGGATGGCGGCGAACCGGTCGGGGGCGAGCTCGGGCGGGTAGCGCCGCACCAGCTTGCGATAGGCGGCGGCGATCTCCTCGGGGCCGGCGCCGGGGGCGAGGCCGAGAGTGGTAAAGGGGCTCTCCGGGGTCGAGGTCATGGCGTGCGCTGGCTGGGCGGGCTCGGTGGGAGGGGCACGGGTTCTCACCCCAGGTCGAGGTCGAGTTGATGGTCTTCCGGCCCCTCCGGCCGGCGCTTGCGGCGGGTCGAACCGGGCCGGGCGTCCGCGGCCGCTTCGCCCGCCGGCCGCCGGCGGCGCGGGCGGCTCGTCCGGCGGGGCGCGGGCCGGAGACGACCCACCGCGCGGCGGGTGTTCTCCATGGTGCGGACCGCTTCGAGGGCGTTCTCGAGCGGCCTTCGGTCCCCTCGGGCCGGATCGTCGGGCTCGGTGGCGAGGAGGCGCTCGAGCCGCTTCGCCAGCTTCCGGAGCCCCGTCGGCGAGGCTCCGAAGATGAGGATGGGCAGGGCGCGCCACCAGCGTTGCCAACGGTCGTCGAGGCGATCGATCACCGCCGTCGAGAGGTCGCGGAGGGCCGTCAGAACACCCTCCGGCACCCTGGCATCGAGGGTCGTCTCCAGCACCTCGACGGCGATGAGCGCCGCCTCGTAGCCCGAGTGGGCGTCCAGCAACGCCCGCACCTTCCTCCGGACCTTGGACGGCTTCAGCTGCCAGCAGTCGAGAGCCAGCTCGACGGCGGCGAAGCCCGAGGTCGTGCCCAGGGTGGTCCTGAGGGGCTCCAGATCCTGGCGCAGCAGCTCGGCTCCCGTGGCCGCCGTCTCCAGGTCGAGCCACATCAGGCCCGACGCCTCTGCCAGCAGAGCTCCGAACGTCGGCGCCGCGCGGCGGGCCACGCCCTCGGAGACGTCGCTCCAGTCCCTCTCGGTGAAGAGGGGGCGGAGCGCCTCGAGAGCCGGGGCCAGCTCGACGGGCTCCTCCAGGGCCACCTGGGCCATCAACCGCAGCGCGATCTCGCGCTCGGGCGGCTGGATGGCACCGCGGCCTTGGAGGTGTCTCTCGATCGCGCGCCGGCACCGGGGGTCGTGGCCGACGATCGCCCCGGTGAGGCCCGCGATCAGCAGGCCCGCGTCGCCGGGGAGGTAGTCGAGGAGAGCGGCGGCGACGCCGCCGAAGTGCTCGCAGAGGACGATCACCTCGCACAGGTCGAAGAGCTCGTCACGCAGGACGCGGGCGACTTCGCCCCGCTGCTCGGCGGGGAAGCGGCGGCCGATCTGGGCGGCCATCTCCTCGATCCGCACCACGGCGCGGTGCGGGGGCGACTCGCCCAGCTCGTCGTCGAACGGGTCGCCAAAGCGCTCCTCCGACGGCGCGGCGCGGCCGCGCGCCCAGAGCTCGAGGCTCCAGAGCGCCGCGAGATCGGAGGGTTGGGCCTCGGTCCGAGCGCGCGCCCGGAGGAAGGCGGCCAGCTCCCCGAAGCGGCCGTCGGCGAGGAGCGCCCGGCTCCGGCGCGCTTCCTGGAGGGCCTTGCCGGCGGCGCCGGTGGGCAGGTCGGCCACCGGCGCGATCAGCTCCGGGCGGGCCGCGGCGAGGGTGGCGAGGCCTGCGGCGCCTTCCCGCGCCACCACCGTCTCGAGGACCTCGCGCCAGGCGAGGTGCAGCGCGTGGCCGAGCGGGGCGAGAAGCGGCGGCGCGGGCTCCGCCAGGGCCTTCGCCAGGTCGCCGCCGGACCGGCGGAGCGCCTCGAGGACGACCTGGCTCGCCGGCTCCCGGGGGCGCGCCCGGCCCAGCTCGGCCTCGATCCCGGCGAGAGCGCCGGTCAGAACCTGGAGCCGCCCGGCGGTCTCGAGGAGGCGCTCGAGGGCGGCGTCGCCGGAAGGTGCCGCCTCCTGGAGCCGGCGCAAGGCCCGGCCCAGTGCCCGGCCCGCGGCGCCCCCAGGCCGGCACTCGGCCGCCTCGAGCCGGCGAAGCGCCAGGAGAACGTCCCGGACCGCCCGCAGAAGGGGATCGCGCAGGCGGAGCTGGCCCGCCGAGGGGAGCGCGGTGGCCACGGCGCCGGCCGTCCGGTCGGCCAGCTCCCGCAGCCGGGAGAGCTCTCCCGACTCGGGGAGCGCGGCGGGTCGAGAGCCGGTGGTGCCCGCGGCCAGGGCGAGGAGCTGCGGCACCAGCTCGCGGCCCCGGCCCGGCTCCAGAGCGGCGCCGGCGCCCAGGGCCTCGAGCCTCGCCCGCCCGGCGTCGAGGCGACCGGCCGCCAGGTCGAGGACGGCCGCGGCGAGCGCCGCCAGGGGGCGCCGGCGGCCCGCCGGCCCGAGGGAGGGGAGAAGCCTCGCCAGGCGGGCGAGGTCGCCGGCCGCCAGGGCCCGTAGGAGGGCGCGGTCGGCGACTTCGACCCAGAGCGCCGCCGACGGGCCCTCGGCGGGGTCCGCGAGCTCGCGGGCGGCCAGTGCCAGGAACTCCTCGTCGGCGCCGCGACGCTCGAGCTCCTGCAGGCGGCCGACGAGATCGCCCCGGCGTTTCTCCTGCTTCTTCCGCGCCCTCTTACGAGCCATCGGCGGCGCTCTCTTCGGCCTGTTCCAGCAGCTCGAGCAGCTCCTCCTCGGCGCGGTCGAGCGCTTCCGGGTCGCCCTCCGGGTTCGCCAGAGAGTCGCCGTAGGCCGAGGTCGCGGCCTCGAATCGTGCCTTGAAGTCGCCCTCCGGAAGATCGACCGCCAGCGCGCGGGCCTTGCGCAGGATGTAGTTCTCCACCGGGCGCGCGCCCGGCGCGTGGGCGTCGTGGGCGCGGGTGCGCGTGCGGGTGCTGAGAGTGACCTCCCGCCGGTTGTCGGTGCCCTTCTGGTGCACGGTCACCCGGATGATTCCGTCGAGGTCGTAGCGGAACTCGACCACCACCGGGCTGCTCTCGGGCGCCGGGAGCAGGTCGAAGAGGAACCGCCCGATCAGGGTGTTGGCGCTGCAGCGAGGGCTCTCGCCCTGGTAGACCTCGACGCTCACCACCTCCTGCCGGTCGGCCGTGGTGAAGTAGACCTGGGAGCGGGTGGCCGGCACCTGCGTGTTGCGCCGGATGATGACCGAGAAGTGGTCGGCTTCGACCCCGGCCGGGTCCAGGCTGTCTCCGAGGGTGAAGACGTTGTCCAGGGTCTTGACGCCCAGGGAGTGGGCCGCCACGTCGATCAAGATGTGATCGAAGAGCCGGCCGTCCAGGATCGCCCCCTGGACCGCGGCGCCCAGGGCCACGCACAGGGCGGGGTCGAGGGCGTGCTCCACCGGGCAGGTGAACCGCTCGGCGAGGAGCTCCTGGACCCGGGGGATGTGGGTCGAGCCGCCGACCAGGATCACCCGGTCGATCCGGTCGGCGGTGAGGCGAGCCTCGGCGACCGCCCGATCGACCTCGGCGACGGTCCCGGCGACCAGCTCCTCGATCGCCTCTTCGAACGTGTTCCGAGCCACCTCCACGTCCAGGTGGCAGCCGTCGAGGAGCGCCTCCTCGATCACCCGGGTGAAGGGGCGGGTCGAGAGCTCGATCTTGGCCCGCTCGGCGGCCTCCTCGAGCCGGACCGCGAGGCGGAGGTCTTGGGGCGGCTCGCGGCCGGCCGCCTCCCCCAGGCGCTCGCGCAGATGCGCGGCGAGGAGGTCGTCGAAGTCGTCGCCGCCGAGGTGGTTGTCGCCGCAGCTCGCCCGCACCTCGTTGAGGCCGCCGCCGATCTCGACGACCGAGACGTCGAAGGTGCCGCCGCCGAGATCGTAGACCAGCACGCGCTGCGTCTCGCGGGCCTCCGCGGCGACGGCCGGCTCCTCCGGCGCGTCCCGGCCGGGGGCGGCCCGAGGCGTGACGGGCCGGGCCACCAGGCGGTCGTAGACCAGGGCCGCGGCCGTGGGCTCGTTGAGCAGGCGCACCACTTCGAGGCCGGCCAGCTCACCGGCTCGCAGGGTGGCCCGGCGCTGGGCGTCGCCGAAGTAGGCCGGCACGGTGACCACCACCCGCTCGATGGGCTCGCCGGTCTCCTCCTCGCCGCGCTCTTTGAGGTAGCGCAGGATCTCGGCCGAGATCTCCTCGGGCGCAAGCCGCCGATCGCCGATCGCCACCGCTTCCGACTCGCCCATCCGCCGCTTGATGGAGCGCACCGTCCATGCGGGCTCGACCACGCGCCGGTTGCGCGCACGGTGCCCGACCAGGAACCGGCCGCTGTCCCGTTCCAAGCTGACCACCGAGGGCACCAGCGGATCGCCGTCGATCGGGATCGGCCGGGGGCCGCCGGGTTCCATGACCGCCAGGCACGAGTTGGTGGTGCCCAGGTCGATGCCGAAGATCCTGCTCGCCATGCCGTGAGTCCTATGGAGGCTCCGTCTCGAAGCGACGAGGCGGCTGAAGCGGATCGGGCTCGTTCGTCACGAGTCCGGTCCGATCAGACATCGTCGCCTTCATCCTGGCCGGCCGGGGCTCGCGGCCGGTCGTCCGTGGCGCGCGAAGCCGCCTCCGACGCGCGCGGTTCGTCCTTCGTGTCCGGCCTGCGGTTGACCACGACCTGCGCCGGCCGGACGACCCGCCCGCCCATCCGGTAGCCGGGGAGGATCTCCTCGACCACCGCCCGATCCGGCAGATCCCACCGCTCGACCACACCGCACGCCTGGTGCCAGCGGTCGTCGAACGTCCGACCCGCGGCGGGGATCGCCTCGAGCCCCATGGAGTGCTGGAGATTGCGCACGCGGATCTGCAGCAACGACAGCCCCTCGCGGAGGGAGCGAGCCAGGTCCTCCGGCCGGGGACCTCCCGGCGCGGGCGGGGTCTCCTCGCCGGCGAGGCGGCGAAGGTGAAGGAGGGCACCGTCCAGCTCGAGAAGAGCATGGACCTGGGGCTCACCCAGGCCGCCCGGCCCGCCCGACCCAGCCGATCCGGCGGCCCGGCCGGACCGGACGGAGGCGCCCCGGTCGCCGGCGTCCGCCGTGCCGGTGCGCTCCGGCAGCCGTGCGATCGCTTCCTCGACCCGCGCCTGGAAGAGCTCCTGCGCGTGCCCCTGGCGCAAGACGGTGCGGCGTAGCCGGTTCATCTCGTCGGCCAGGGAAGAGAGCGTGACTTCGGGGTCGCCGGGCGACCCCCCGGCGGTCGACCTCTCGTCGTCGTGGCGATGGAGAAACGTCATGGCGGTCTCGGGGGCGATGCTACACCGGCCGAGGCTCGAGCGAAATCCCGAACGGCCCGAGATCGGGGATCCAGAGCCACGTGGAGAGAGCTCCGCCCGTCGGCGCTCCTCCTGGCCGCCGCGCTTGGCCGTCCGCCGCGCCCGTGCGTGGTCCACCAGGATCTGGCGCATGGCGCGGGCGGTCAGAACGTCGCGCTGCGGGTGGCCGAGCATGAAGTAGATGGCGCGCCCGCTCGGCCTGTTCGCGCAGCTCGGCGGCCCGGCTCTCCCGCGCCTCGGCCTCGAGCTCGGCCTTCGCGTGCCGGATCCGGCGCATCCGGCCCTCCCGGCGGCGCAGCTCCTCCGGCAGGTCCTCCTCCCGCTGACCCTCGCCGAAGCGCGCATCCTCCTGGTCCACCGCCTCGGCGCGGGCCAGAAGCTCGCGCAGCTGAGCCTCGTCAGCTCCTCGAGATACGGCTTGCGGAACGCGTTGGGCGTCGTGAAGAACGGATGCTCCCCGGCCGACAGCACCCGAAACGCCACGTCCTCGTACGTCGCCCGCTCGATCTCCCCGAGATCCAGCTCCTCGACCAGCTCCAGGATGAAGTACGCCAGATGGCCCTCCGGCAACCACTCCAGCGGCGACGGCGGCAGCAAGAAGTCCTGGCGCGGCGCCCACGGCCGACAGGCCTTGTCTCCCATGCGCCTACTCTGCCGGATTCCAAGCCCTTGCGTTACCCCTCGCCCTGTTCGACCAGCGCGGCAATCTATGCGCCACAGCCTCCTGGGCGATCGATTCGCCCATCCGCGCGATCGCGAAGGGCTCTCGCACACGCAAGGGCTGGTAAACTAAGGCGACTACGAACGCTCGACGACGAGGAGGTGGACATGGCGGAGCAGCCACGCGTGCTGACGGTCAGCCAGTTCGAAAAGCAGAAGGGACCCCTGAAGGGCCCCGTGCTGATCTACCTCGATGCCCAGCAGTGGAAGAACCTCAACCGGGGTCTCCAGAAAGGGAGAGGAAAGCCTCCCACGGACAGACTCACCATCGCGCTCGTGGAGATTCCCGGCCTGCCCGGCGGGCTCCTGGCGCCGAAGTGTCCGGACGACCAGCCGAACGGGCCGATCGGGGGCGAGGACGGTGAGCTGCGGTGCGGCAAGGCTCCGGCGATCCCTGGAGGGCCCTCGCCCCGGCCACCCGAGGTGCAGGATTTTTGTGCCCTGGTCCTGCGCAGCAGCGGCTCGATCCTCTGCCGGGGCCGTTGCGCCAAGGCGGGAAAGAAGTGCCGGCCGATCGTGTGGTTCGCCCGGGCTCGTCCGGGTCAGTCGAGGTTCGGCATCGTGGCCTGCGCCTGCGGCTGAGAAACGACCACCGGCTCCAGGGCGCAACATCGCACCGGTCTGAGCACTCGAGGAGCTCTCCTTGCTGCGGCGCGTGAAGTACGATCTGTGCCGCCGGCCCGGTTCGGCCGGCTCGGGGGAGGCCGTGACCGAGACGATCTTTCTTCAGGACGGGCGCCGACGCCGCGTCGAGTGGCTGAACCGGATTCCCCTCGCCGTCTCGGCCGTGCTGCTGGCCGACGCCGCCCTGCCGCGGCTCGAGGGTGTCGCGGCCCGAGAGAAGGTCCTGGCCGGCGCCGAGCTCGCGGCGGCCGGCGTGCTCGTGCTCGTCCTGCTCGTCTCCTGGCGGCGGCGCCACCGCGCGGCTCCGACGACCATCGGCTGGATCGACCTGGCGGCGGCCGCGATGCTCTTCGCCGAGTGGGCCGACCGCCTGGCCCACGGCCACAAGTGGTTCTCGCCGGTCTTCGTGACCGCCCTCGCGACCGCCGCGATCGGCGTCGCCAACCGCCCGCTGACCCGTCACCGGGAGCGCCGCCGGATCCTGCGCCTCGACGACGAGGGCATCGGGTTTCGCCTCAACCGACTGCGAGGCTTCCGGCTCGCCTGGTCCGAGGTGGCGTCGATCGAGAGGACCGATCGGCTGCTCCGGATCCGAGGCCGCGACGGCCGCGAGCGCCGCATCGACCTGGGGCGCCTGGACAACGCGGACGAGGTGGCGAGCGCGCTCGCCCGCGCGGCGGCGGAGCGTGGCCTGGCGACGCCCAGTTGAGCCATCGGTATCATGGACCGGAGATCGAGACCATCCGCCTGGCGGGCAATACCGGGAGGTTGAATGAGCCTGTTCTTCAAGTTCCAGTATCTGATCGGCTTGACGCCGTGGGAGCGGATGCCGTCGCTTCCGATCGGCGACCAGGCCGTCGCACTCCTCGAGCGGGAGCAAAGCGATCGAGAACCGCCATACGGGCGCGCGCTCGATCTTGGATGCGGCACCGGGCTCTGGTCGGTCCGCCTGGCCCGAAGCGGGTGGGAGGTGACCGGCGTCGACATCGTGCCGAGGGCGCTGCGGGCCGCCCGCGAACGCGCACGCGGAGCCGGCGTGGAGGCTCGATTCGTCGACGGGAGCATGACGGCGCTCACGGCCGCCGGCATCGGCTCGGGATTTCGTCTCATCCTGGACTTTGGCGCCGGCCATGCCCTCCCGCCCGAGCAGCTGCGGGCGGTGAGCCGTGAGGTCACGGCGCTGGCCGCCGAAGACGCCACGCTCCTGATGTACGCGTTCGCACCGGGCCGCAGAGGACCCTTGCCGCGAGGGCTCGATCGGGAAGAGATCGAACGAGCCTATGAGGCGTGGACCCTCACTGACGAGACTGCCTTCGATCTGACCGGGGCCCCCCGTTTCGTGCAGAAGGCACACCCTCGCTTCTACCGCCTTCAGCGCCGGCCGTCGTAAGAGCGCCCTGGCAGCGGGGCCGGGATGGGATCGCGTGCGCTCGGGCTGCCTCCGAAACCCGGTGGCGTAACGTTCGTACAACTGCGCGGTAGTTCTGGTGTCCTTTGAAGGGAGCCCGATGCCGCGCCGCCGACTTGCCAGCCGAATCGCCCTCGCCGCGCTGCTCGCCTGCCCCGCCCCGGTGGCCCGCGCGGCTTCCCTGCTCGACAACGGGCCGGTGATCCACATCGCCCGGACGGCCGGCGCGATCGAGGTCGACGGCGACCTCTCCGACCCCGGCTGGCAGGCGGCCGAGCCGATCGACACCTGGTACGAGACCAACCCCGGGGACTCGATCCCGGTCGCTCGCGAGCTCCGGAGCGTCGCCCGGCTGACCTACGACGATCGCTACCTCTACGCCGCGTTCGAGTTCGACGACCCCGACCCCGGCGCCATCAAGTCGCAGCTCGGCGACCACGACCAGGTCGGCGGCGGTGGGCTGTCCGACTACGGCGGGCTGATCCTCGACCCGCGCGGCGACGGCAAGGTGGCGCAGATGTTCCTCGCCAACGCCAGCTCGATCGAGTACGACGCCATCTCGAGCGACGCGAGCGGCGAGGATAACTCGCCCGACTTCTTCTGGGAGGCGGCCGGCCGGATCACGGACAAGGGCTGGCAGCTCGAGATCCGGATCCCCTTCGCGTCGATCCGCTACGTCGACCCGAACCCCGACCACTGGGGCGTGCTCCTCTATCGCAACCGGCCGCGCGACTTCCGCTACCAGTACTTCACCTCGAAGCTGCCTCGCGACCGCGACTGCTTCATCTGTTCCTCGCGCGAGCTCACCGGCCTGGCCGGCCTGCCGAGGGGCGCCCACTGGGTGGCGGCGCCCTACCTGAGCGGCCGGCGGCTCGAGCGGGCCGAGGACGGTCCGGGTTCGCGGCTGGCGACCGAGGGCGACGTCACGGGGGGGCTCGACTTCAAGTACCTGCCGAGCCCCGACACGGTGATCGACGCGACGATCAACCCGGATTTCTCGCAGATCGAGTCCGACACCGCGAAGATCACCGCCAACGAGCGCTTCGCCCTCTTCCAGCCCGAGCGACGGCCTTTCTTCCTGGAGAGCGTCGACCTCTTCTCGACCCCGATCCAGGCCGTCTACACCCGCACCTTCACCGATCCCAAGTGGGGGGCGCGGGCGACCGGAGGGACCGAGCGCACCAAGTACACCTTCCTGGTGGGCGAGGACCAGGGGGGCGGCCTGGTCGTGATCCCTGGATCGACTTCCTCCGAGCTGGCGCCGCAGGACTTCTCCTCGACGGTGGCGATCGGGCGGTTGCGCCGGGAGTACGGCCACTCGTTCGTGAGCGTGCTCTACGCCGGGCGCGAGACCGACGGCGGCGGCCACAACCGGGTCGTCGGGCCGGACTTCGAGTGGCGGCCCCGGCCGAGCGAGACGATCAAGGGCCAGCTCCTGTGGAGCGACACGGAGACGCCCGACCGTCCCGACCTGGCCGCGGAGTGGGACGGCCGCGGGCTCGCCGGGCACGCGGCCGATCTCTCCTGGAGCCACTCCGACGGGAGGTGGGACAACTTCGTGAAGCTCCAGGACCTGTCGCGAGAGTTTCGGGCCGACGACGGCTTCGTGCCGCAGGTGGGCTTCCGCTCGGGCTACGAGGAGCTCGGGCGGAGCTTCCACCCGACCTCCGGCGCGGTGCGCCGGCTGCGCTTCTTCACCTACGGCTCGTACTCTGAGGACGGCGACGGCAACCTGCTCACCCGCCAGGTCGTCCCCGGGTTCTCCATGGACGCCTTCTGGAACTCCTCCATCCACCTCGAGCTCGCGCAGGAGGACGAGCGGGCGATCACCCGGGTCTTCCGCCGCCGCCAGGTGCGTCCGACCCTCCAGGTCTACCCGGGCCGCTACTTCGCCTACTTCGAGCTCGACGGGGTGTTCGGCGACGAGATCGACTTCGCCAACGACCGGCTCGGCACCGGCACCACGCTCACCGTCGCGGCCACCATCAACTCCGGCAAGCACCTCTCGGTCTCGCCGTTCTACACCCGGCGCACGATCGACGTGAGCGCCGGCGACGGGCTCTCGGGGCGGCTGGTCACCGCCGACGTGGCGCGGGTGAAGCTGACCTGGAACTTCGACGAGCGCTCCTGGATCCGGCTGATCGGCCAGGAGACCTCGAGCCAGCGCCGGCCGGAGCTCTGGACCTTCCCGGTCGCCGAGCGGGACCGCGACTTCGCGGGCTCGGCCGTCTTCGCCTACAAGCTCAACTGGCAGACCGTCCTCTACCTGGGCTTCGCCGACTCGCGCGCCCTCGACGACGCCGGCGTGCTCCGGCCCGCCGAGCGCCAGGCCTTCTTCAAGGTGAGCTACGCCTTCCGGCGCTGAGCGGGTCGGGCCGTTGCACGAGACGCCCGACCCGCCGCGCGTGTGCCGGCGATGGCAGGCGGAACCGGCTCAATGGGCCGCTGGCGGCGGCCAGGTGTTGGAGGTGACGGGGCACTCGAGCTCCACCCCGGCGTCCTCGACGGTGGCGAGGCCTTGATCCACGGCCTCCTGGATCCCCTCGACGCGGCCCTTGCGGCGCGCGCCAGCCCCGGCAGAAGCTCGTCGCGGGCTCGCCGGTCTGGAGGCGGGTCCAGCAGACGAGGGTGCGGGCGTAGCCGTCCGGCCAGCGCGGCGGCGGGACGTGGTCTCCGAACGGCCACTCGAGGAGCGGATGGTCGGCCGCCGGGAAGAGGACGGTCGTCACCGGGGCGCCGGAGCCGGCGGCGACCTCGCGCGCGATGCCGTCGAGGCTGGCGCGGGCGTCGCTCCGGTCGTCGCGCCCGCCGCCCAGCGCCAGCACCGGGCAACGGATCGCGCGCCAGCCGGGTCGCGGATCGAAGTCCATGACCGAGCGCCACCAGGCGTACTCCTCGGGCGGCCAGAGCTTCCTCGGCAGCTTGGCCCGCGGGAACCAGGGCTCGCGCGCCGCGGCTTCGAGATCCTTCGCCAGGTCTTGCGCCCGCTCCGGGGCCTCGCTGCTCCTCTGGAAGTCGAGCACGCGGCGCTGGAGGGCGAGCGCTGCACCCACTGCCTCGGGATTGAAGCCGGCGCGACGCACGTCCTCGCCGGTCTGGTAGAGCACTTGCTCCGCCGGGGTCAAGGGCGTGGCGCTCGCCACGATGACGAATGCCGGATGGACTCGCTGCGCCGCGAGCACCGCGACCCAGCCGCCCTCGCTGGCGCCGTAGAAGCCGATCCGGCCGGGATCGACCTCGGGGAGACCGGCGAGCCGGCGGGCGCCGGCCGCGGCGTCGGCGGCATAGGCGGCGTAGGGCGCCCAGGCCTCGCCCGAGGAGGCGCCGCTGCCGCGCTTGTCCCAGGCCAGGGCCGCGATGCCGTGGCGGGCGAAGAGCTTGGCCTGGTAATAGAACTCCTTCCGGGTCTCGCGCCCGGAGCCGTGGAGGTAGACGACCGCCGGGTAGCGGCCGGAACGGCGCGGCGAAAAGAGGGTGCCCGAGAGGCGGACGTCTCCGTTCTGGAAGGCGAGGGGCTCGGAGCGGTAGGCGAAACGGAGCAGCCAGACGCTCCAGCCGAGGGCCACGACGGCGAGACCGAGGGCGATCGGTGCCGCGAGCCCGCGCGGCCCCAGCCGCCAGCGGGCGAAGACCAGCACCAGGGCGACGAGGGCGGCGCCGAGGGCGAACGGGCGGGTCTCGCCGAGGTTCGCGACCGGCGTCGAGTCGGCCCAGGCCGCGAGCAGGCCGGCGACGGCGGCGACCAAGGCTCCGCCGGTGAGCAGACGTCGACCGACCGATCTCCCACTCATGGCGCCCAGGTTACCCCACGGGGCCGGCGCGAAGGAGGCTTCCTGCGGTTCCGGGATCGCGCACCCGCCGCAGCGCGAAACCATCCGCCGCTCCGAAACATCCTTCCGCCCTCCGGCGTACTACCGGGTGACGACGACGCCGTGCGGCATCCGATCCCCGGGGCCGAGTCGTTCGACGACGAGCCGGAGGGTGTGATGAGCCAGCGCAAAGCGATCGACGAGGCCCGCGAGACCGAGGCCTCCGAAGCCATAGAGACCGAAGAGACCGTCGAGATCCTCCCCGAGACCACCGTGGCCGACGAGCCCGCCCGCCCGCGCCGCCGCCGCGGCATGCGCTGGCTGATCGCCGCCGTCGCGATGGTCGTCGCCCTGGGCGGCGTCTACGCCGTCTACGCGGCCAAGTCGGGCGCCAGCGACGAGGCGAAGGCCGCGGACAAGAAAGACGGCGAGGAGAAGGCCGAGCCCGCCCCGATCCCGGTCGACACCGCCGAGGTCCACCGCCAGGCGGTCGCCTCCTACATCAGCGCCACCGCCAACCTGGTGCCGGAAAACGAGGTCAAGGTGCTCGCCGAGACCGAGGGGCGTCTGGCGCACCTGGAGGTCGACGAGGGGCAGCGGGTGGCGAAGGGCCAGGTGCTGGCCGAGCTCGCCCAGGGCGACGTGCCGATGGCGCTCGAGAAGGCGAAGGTCCGGCTCCAGAACGCCCAGGTCGAGTACGAGCGCACCTCGAAGCTCGCCGACGAGGGGCTGGTCTCTCCCGCCGACCGCGACCAGGCGGTGATGGACCTGGGCGTCGCCAAGCAGGAGCTGGCCGAAGCCGAGTGGCGCCTCGAGAAGACCCTGATCCACGCCCCGTTCAGCGGCCAGGTGACCAAGCGCTCGACCCAGGTGGGCCAGGACATCCGCCTGGGTGACGAGCTCTTCACGGTCGCCAACTTCGACCCGCTGGTCGCCCGCATCTACCTCGCGGAGAAGGACGTCCTCTCCCTCGATCCGGGCCGTCCGGTGCGCATCGTCCTCAAGGCCGACGAGGACGTGCAGCTCGCCGGCAGGATCCGCCAGATCAGCCCGGTGGTCGACACGGCGACCGGCACGGTGAAGGTGACCGTGGAGGCGATCCGGCCGCCCGCCCAGGTGCGTCCCGGCTCCTTCGTGCGGGTCGACGTGGTCAAGGACCGCCGGCCCGACGCCCTGGTCGTGCCGCGCGAGGCGCTGGTGCGCGAGCTCCAGAAGACCTACGTCTTCGTGGCCGAGGACGGCATCGCCCACAAGCGCGAGGTGACGGTGGGCATCGAGGAGGGCCCGGTGGTGGAAGCCGCCGCCGGTCTCGCCGCCGGTGACCGGGTGATCATCGCCGGCCAGGGGGCGCTCAAGGACGGCTCGCCGGTCAAGGCCCCCGAAGCCACCAAGGTCGCCACCAAGGTCGCCAGCAAGACGTAGCCGGAGGAGTCCAATGGGCATCATCGAGCTGTCCCTCAGGCGTCGGGTGACCGTCGCCATGGTGGCGATCGCCGTCTCTCTGTTCGGCGTGGTCGCCTTCACCCGGTTGCCGATCAACCTGCTGCCGGACATCTCCTACCCGAGCCTCACCGTCGAGACCCGGTACACGGGCGCGGCGCCGGCCGAGGTCGAATCCCTGGTCACCCGGCCGGTGGAGGAGGCGGTGGGCGTGGTGGCCGGTGTCCAGCGGATGAGCTCGGTCTCGAAGCCCGGTCTCTCGCAGGTGACGCTCGAGTTCGCCTGGGGGCGCAACATGGACTTCGCCGCCCTCGACGTGCGCCAGAAGCTCGAGCTGGTGCAGCTCCCGGAGCAGGTCGCCAAGCCCGTCCTCCTGCGCTTCGATCCGGAGAACGCCCCGATCCTGCGCCTGTACGTGACCGCGCCCGTCAAGGCGGCGGCCGCCGAGGCCGGCGCCGCGGCGACCGCGACCGCCTCCGCTCCCGACCAGGCCGCCGACCTCTACCAGCTGCGCTACCTCGCCGAGGAGGTGCTCAAGAAGGACCTCGAGTCGACCGAGGGCCTGGCGGCGGTGGCGGTCCACGGCGGCTACGAGGAGGAGATCGGGGTCCAGGTGGACGAGGGCAAGCTGTCGCTCCTGGGCCTCTCGATCGACCAGGTGCGCGACCGGCTGGCGCGCGAGAACGTCAACCAGGCCGGCGGCAGCCTCTACGAGGAGGAGGCGCGCTACCTGGTGCGCTCGAGAAACGAGTTCGAGAACCTGGGCGACATCCTGGCGACGCCGCTCCTCTCCGAGGGCGGCCGCACGGTCACCCTGGGCGACGTGGCCCAGGTCACCCGCGGCCACAAGCGGCGCGAGGTGATCACCCGCTTCGACGGCCGCGAGGCGGTCGAGCTCGCCCTCTACAAGGAGGGGGACGCCAACACCGTCGCCGTCGCCGAGGCGGTCGACCCAGCGCCTCGAGCGGATCAAGCCCGAGCTGCCCGCCGGCGTCGAGGTGCTCGCCGGGGCGGACCAGTCCCGCTTCATCCAGGCGTCGATTCGCGAGGTCCTGAACAACGCGCTGGTGGGCGGCCTGATCGCGATCGGCGTGCTGCTCCTGTTCTTGAAGGACGTGCGGAGCACGCTGATCATCGGCATCTCGATCCCGCTCTCGATCGTCGCCACCTTCTTCCTGATGTACCGGACCGGCACCAGCCTCAACATCATGTCGTTGGGCGGTCTCGCCCTGGGCGTCGGCATGCTGGTCGACAACGCCATCGTGGTGCTCGAGGCGATCTACCGCCGCCGCGAGGAGGGGATGGGAGCGGTCGAGGCGGCGCGCAAGGGGGGCGCCGACGTCGGCCGGGCGGTGACCGCATCGACGCTCACCACGGTGGCGGTGTTCCTGCCGGTGGTGTTCCTCGAAGGCGTCGCGGCACAGCTCTTCCGCGACCAGGCCCTGACCGTCTCCTTCTCGTTGATCGCGTCGCTCGCCGTGTCGCTGACCCTGATCCCGGTCCTGGCGGCGGCCCTGATGGGCGGCCGGCGGACCGCGGAGGAGGCCGGCGACGCCGGGGCGCCCGCCCCGGAGCCCCGGCCGGCGCCGCCCACCGGGCGCTTCCGCCGCGCCTGGCGGGCGGTCTCGGTGACCGCGCCCACCTTCGCCCTGCGCATGACCCGCATCGGCCTGGGCGGCACCGGCCGCGGCCTGGCCTTCCTCTTCCGGCCCGTCGGCTGGCTCTTCGACCGGGTGCTGGGG
The DNA here is from genome assembly GCA_963837945.1 of uncultured Acidobacteriota bacterium. Taxonomy (GTDB): domain Bacteria; phylum Acidobacteriota; class Thermoanaerobaculia; order Multivoradales; family DATKCC01; genus CAVUBL01. The sequence continues at coordinate 491,523 of CAWIQD010000002.1, read as the reverse complement.
GCGGTCGCCGCGGGCTACCCGCGCCTGCTCGGGCGCGCTCTCGATCTCCCGGCCCTCACCCTGATCGTCGCCTTCGTCGCCTTCGCCGGCTCGGTCGCCCTGGTGCCGCGGCTCGGCCTCGATCTCATCCCGTCGATCTCGCAGGGCGAGTTCAGCTTCCGGATCGAGCTGCCCGAAGGCACGCCGCTCGACGTCACCGACCGCTACGTGGGCGCCGTCGAGCAGGCCCTGGGCGCCGACCCGCGGGTCGAGAGCTACTCCTCGATCGCCGGCGGCGCGGGCCTGTCGCTCTCGAACACCGGCACCGAGGGCGAGAACGTCGCGCGCCTCCAGGTGCGCATGAAGCCGGGCGCCGGGCCCGGCGCCGAGGAGGCCGTCGCGGCCGACATCAGGAAGCGCCTCGAAGGCTCGGAGCTCGCCGACTACCGCTTCGAGCGGCCGTCGGTCTTCACCCTGAGGACGCCGGTCGAGGTCGAGGTCTACGGCGACGACCTCGCCGAGCTCCACGCCGCCGCCGGGACCGTCTACCGGGACCTGGGGCAGGTGAGCGGGCTGGTCGACCTCCAGAGCTCGGCCGAGCTCGGCAACCCGGAGCTCCAGGTCCGCTTCCACCGCGAGCAGCTGGTGCAGCTCGGGCTCGACCTGGCGCAGGTGGCGGCGACCGTGCGCAACAAGGTCCAGGGCGACGTCGCGACCCGCCTGTCCCAGGGCGACCGGGAGATCGACATCCGGGTGCACTCGGTCGACGCGGGCGCGGCCTCGCTGGCCGACGTCGGCGACCTGATCGTCGGCCAGCGGCAGGTGGCCGGAGCGACGGTGCCGATCCGCCTCAAGTCGGTGGCCGACGTCTCCCTGGCCGAAGGGCCGAGCGAGATCCGCCGCATCGGCCAGAAGCGGGCGGCGGTGATCGGCGGCGAGCTGGTCGGCCGGGACATGGGCGCCGTCTCGCAGGACATCCGCGCCACCCTCGCGGCCGAGACCCTGCCGCTCGGCGTGACCGCCTCGCTCGGCGGGCAGCAAGAGGAGATGGCGCGCTCGATCCGTTCGTTGCTGCTGGCGATCGGCCTGGCGATCTTCCTCGTCTACCTGGTGATGGCGGCGCAGTTCGAGTCGTTCCTGCACCCGTTCGTGATCGTCTTCACCCTGCCCTTGGGCGCGATCGGCGCGATCGGCGCCCTGGCGCTCACCGGTACCACCGTCAACGTGGTCGCCCTGATCGGCATCGTGATGCTCGCCGGGATCGTGGTCAACAACGCGATCGTGCTGATCGACGCCGTCAACCAGCTCCGCCGCGAAGAGGGGCTCAGCAAGCGCGAGGCCCTCCTCGAGGCCGGCCGGCGGCGCCTGCGCCCGATCTTCATGACCTCGGCCACGACCGTCCTCGGCCTGCTGCCGATGGCGCTCGGGCTGGGCGAGGGGGCGGAGCTCCGGGCGCCGCTCGCGATCACCGTGATCGGCGGCCTGTCGGTGGCGACCGTGCTGACCCTGGTGGTGATCCCGGTCGTCTACTCGGTGCTCGACCGGAAGCTGTACGCGGCGGACCGCGAGGCGGCCGCCGCGGCGCCGGCGGAGACGGCCTCGGGGAGCGCTCCGGAGGCCGGCGCCCGGCCGCAGCCGGAGGCGGCGCTATGACCCTGCCCGAGCTCGCCGTCCGGCGGCCGATCACGACCGCCATGCTGCTTGCGAGCGTGCTGCTCTTCGGCGCGCTCGCCGCCCTCCGGCTGCCGCTCGCCTTCCTGCCGGAGGTCGACGCGCCGTTCATCGCCGTCGACATCCCCTACCAGGACTCGAACCCGGCGCAGGTGGACCGCGAGGTCACCAAGCCGGTCGAGGAGCGCCTCGCGACCCTCTCCGGGGTCAAGAAGCTGCGCTCGACCTCGGGCCCCGACAGCGCCCACTTCGAGATGGAGTTCGCCTGGGGCGAGGACATCGACGTGGTCCGGATGCGGGTCTCGGAGCTCATGGACCAGGTGAAGGCCGATCTGCCGGCGGGCATCGGCCAGGTGCGGATCTACTCCTTCTCGACCGACGACATCCCGGTGGTCGAGGCGCGCATCTCGGCCGAGGGCGTGGACCTCTCGGAGAGCTACGAGCTGCTCGAGGCGCGGGTGCTCAACCGGCTGCAGCGGGTGCCCGGGGTGGCGCGCGTCGACCTGGGCGGGGTCGAGCCCAAGGAGGTGCGGATCGACCTGGTGCTCGACAAGATCAAGGCCCACGGCGTCGACGTCGGGCGGCTGGTCGACACGCTCAGGCGCTCGTCCTCGAACCTGGTGCTCGGCGAGGTGCGCGACGGCGGCGTGCGCTACACGGCGCGGGCGCTCGGCAGCTTCGGCTCGGTCGACGAGCTCCGCGACCTGGTGATCGACCCGCGCGGGATCAAGCTCTCGGACGTGGCGGAGGTCACCTACGAGGAGCCGGCCCTCGACTACGGCCGGCGTTTGAACGGCAAGGACGCCGTCGCCTTGACGGTGTTCAAGGAGTCGACCGCCAACACGGTCGACGTGGTGCGCGCCGTCATGCGGGTCATCGAGCACGACATCGGCGGCGACCCGCTGCTCGAGGGCATCTCGGTCTTCGTCTGGCAGGACCAGGCGGAGGAGATCGTGAGCTCGCTCAACGGCCTGACCCGCTCGGGGATGATCGGCGCCCTGCTGGCGATCGTGGTGCTCTACTTCTTCCTGCGCCGCCTGGGCTCGACCCTGATCGTCTCGATGTCGATCCCGTTCTCGATCATCGCCACCTGCGGCGTCCTCTACTTCCTGGGCAAGAACTTGAACGTGCTCTCGATGATGGGCCTGATGCTCGGCGTCGGGATGCTGGTCGACAACGCCATCGTGGTGCTCGAGTCGATCGACCGGCGCCAGCGCGACGAGCCCGATGCGAGCAAGGCGGCGCTCGCCGGGGCCGGCCAGGTGGTGATGGCGGTCACCGCCTCGACCGCCACCTCGCTGATCGTCTTCCTGCCCCTGATCGTCGGCTCGAAGAGCGAGCTCACCGTCTGGCTCGGGGAGGTCGGGATCGCGATCTGCCTGGCGCTCGCCTGCTCGCTCTTCTCGTCGCTCACCCTGATCCCGCTGATGTCGGCGAGGTTCCTCAAGCGGATCGAGCCGAAGCCCGTGCCGGCGATCTCCTGGCTCGAGGAGCGATACGCCCGGCTGCTCGGCTGGACCCTCGCCCACCGGGGCAAGACCTACGCCCTGCTGGGGGTGGCGGCGGCGGTCGGCTTCCTGCCGTTCGCGACCGGCATGGTCCAGTCCTCGATGTTCTCGGCGGCGGTCAACGAGCGGCTCTACATCTCCTACGAGTTCACCGACTTCGCATACAAGTCCGAGGCCCTGGCGGCGGTCGAGAAGGTCGAGTCCTACCTCGAGAGCCGCAAGAAGGAGCTCGGGATCGAGTCCCTCTACAGCTACTACTCGGGCACCGAGCAGACCGGGACCACCATCACGTTCAAGGACAAGAGCCGCAGCGACGAGGAGTTCAAGGCGCTCCGGGCCGACCTGCGCGAGGGGTTGCCCGAGATCCCGGGCCTGCGCCTGGTCTTCGAGGGCCAGGACGAGGGCTCGGGCACCACCTCGTTCGCGGTCAACCTCTACGGCCAGGACAGCGGGCTGCTCGCCGGCCTGGCGCGGGAGGCCGAGCGGCGGCTGGCGACGGTCGAGGGCGTCGCCGACATCACCTCGCCCCTCACCCAGACGCGCCAGGAGGTGCAGGTCAAGATCGACCGCGCGAAGGCCGCCCGCCTGGGGCTGACCGCCCAAGACGTCTCGGACGTCTTCGCCTTCTCGCTCGGCGGCATGCGCCTGCCGCGCTTCGACGCCGGAGAGCGCGAGGTCGACACCTGGATGGCGCTGCGCCTCGAGGACCGCGAAAACCTCGCCGACCTCTCGCAGCTCGAGTTCCGGACCGAGGACGGCCGCCCGATCCTGCTGGGCGACATCGCCGACTTCCAGGTGGTCGACCGGCCGAAGGAGATCCAGCGCGAGAACCGCAAGGTCCGCATGGCGGTACGCGCCTCGTACGAGGGCAAGGGCTGGGACGCGACGCGCAAGCAGATCGAGGGGCTCATGGCGAGCCTGAGCATGCCGCCCGGCTACTCCTGGTCGTGGAACGACCGGATCCTCGAGCAGGACGACCAGGGTGCCCAGATGGGGGTGAACTTCCTGCTCGCCCTGGCGCTCGTCTACCTGGTGATGGCCTCGCTCTTCGAGTCGCTGGCCCAGCCGTTCGCGATCCTCTTCTCGATCCCGTTCGCCTTGCCCGGGGCGGCCTGGCTGCTGGCCGCGACCGGCGCGCCGTTCAACATGATGAGCCAGATCGGGCTGCTCATCCTGATGGGCATCGTGGTCAACAACGGCATCGTGCTGCTCGACCACGTCAATCAGCTCCGCCGCCAGGGGATGGACGAGCGCGAGGCGGTCATCGCCGCCGGCCGGGACCGCATGCGCCCGATCCTGATGACCGCCTCGACGACGATCATCGGCCTCTTGCCCCTGGCGCTCGGCGGCTCGAAGGTGGGCGGCCTGTTCTACTTCCCGCTCGCCCTGACGGTCATGGGCGGCCTGATCTCCTCGGCGCTCCTCACCCTCGTCGCGCTGCCCACGATCGACCTCACGATCGAGGGCTTCGCGCGCTGGCTCCGCGGCCTGTGGCGCCGCTCGGCGCCGAGCAACAGGACGCGGACCGCACGGGAGGTCGACCCCGGGCCGGTCCCGATTCCGTAGGCCACCGACCGACCTTCCCCCGAGGAGAGCTCCGGGCGGGGGCGCCCCCTTCTCCCCTCGAGGGAGAGAAGGGGGTCGGGGGGTTGCAGGGGTGATCCGGTCGACCGCCCCCTTCTCCCCTCGAGGGAGAGAAGGGGGTCGGGGGGTTGCAGGGGTGATCCGGTCGACCCTACCGTTCGATCGGCACGCCGATCAGGTTCCCGTACTCCGTCCAGCTCCCGTCGTAATTGCGCACCTCGTCGAGCCCCAGCAGGTACTTGAGCACGAACCAGGTGTGGCTCGACCGCTCGCCGATCCGGCAGTAGGCGACGGTCGGCCGGTCCGGGTCGACGCCCCGCTCCTCGAGGTAGATCTCGCTCAGCTCGTCGGCGCTCTTGAAGGTGCCGTCCGCGGCGACCGCGGTCGACCAGGGCACGTTGACCGCGCCCGGGATGTGGCCGGCACGCTGAGCGGTCTCGCTCATGCCCGGCGGGGCGATGATCTTGCCGGTGAACTCGTCGGGGCTCCGGACGTCGACCAGGTTCTGGCCGTTGCGCGCGAGAATCCGCTTGATGTCGTCGATCTTCGCTCGCAGCTCGGGGCGCTCGCCGGCGACCCGGTAGGTCGTGGGGACGACGTCGGGCGGCTCGGGCGTGAGCTCCTTGTCGTCCTCGGCCAGCCACTTGGCGCGGCCGCCGTTCATCAGCCGCACGTCCTCGTGGCCGTAGAGCTTGAGCAGCCAGAAGCCGTAGGCGGCGAACCAGTTGTTGTTGTCGCCGTAGAGGACGATCGTGTCCTCGGGCGAGATGCCCGCCTCGCCGAGCAGGCGCTCGAGCTCCTCGCGGGTCAGGACGTCGCGGCGGACCGGGTCCTGGAGCTGGGTCTGCCAGTTGAAGCCGACCGCGCCCGGGATGTGGCCGGCGGCGTAGGCCTGGGTGTCGACGTCGATCTCGGCCACCTTGACGCCGGGATCGCCCAGGTGCTCCTGGACCCAATCGGTCGAGACCAGCACTTCGGGGTGCGCGTACTCGCTCATCGTCTTGCCTCCGTTCTGAGGGTCAACCTGCGTTGGGGGGGCGGACGCCCTCGGCCAGGGCCGGGACGTGCTTCGCCATGTTGGACGTGTACTTGAAGACGTTGTCGGGAAAGATCATGACGCCCAGGCCTTCCGGGCGGTCGCGCTCGATCACCCGGCGGGCGCCCTCGTAGATCAGCCCGGAGCTCGGGCCCGCCAGGAGCCCCTCGCTGCGGGCGAGCTCGACCGCCCGGGTGTAGGCGAGCTCGTAGTCGATCTCCAGGATCTCGTCGACCAGCTCCGGGTCGTAGAGCTTCGAGACGCCGAGCTGCGCGACGTTGCGCAGGCCCGGCACGTCGTGGCCTTCGGTCGGCTGGACGGCGACGATCCGGACCGGCGCGCCCCCCTTCTCCCGCTGGGCGCGGAAGAAGCGCCCCAGGCCGGTCACCGTGCCGCAGGTGCCGAGCGACAGGAAGAGGTGGGTGATCCGGCCGCCGGTCTGGCGCCAGATCTCCGGCCCCGTGGTCTCGACGTGGGCGCGGACGTTGGCCTCGTTCTCGTACTGGTTGGGCATCACCCAGCGCTGGCCTTGAGCCTTGGCGTAGGTCTTGGCCAGGTTGATCGAGCCGTCCCCCATGCCCGGCGACGGGCAGAGCGCGTCCGAGACCACCTCGAGGCGGGCGCCGGCGATCTTCAGCAGGACCTTCTTCTCGAGCGGGATCTTGTCCGGCACCACCGCGAGCATCGGGTGGCCGGAGGCGCTCGCCATGGCGGCCAGGCTGATGCCGGTGTTGCCCGAGGTGGGCTCGACGACGCCGCGGCCGTCGGCGAGCTGGCCGCGCTCCTCGAGATCGCGGAGCAGGGCGCGGGCGGCCCGGTCCTTGACCGAGCCGAAGGGGTTCATCCACTCGAGCTTGGCGTAGAGGGGAAAGGTCTCGGGCGCCGGGCTCATCGCCCGGAGCCGGACCATCGGGGAGGGGTTCTCCTCGTCCGGCAGCAGCTCCAGGATGCTGTCGTAGACGCGGGCGCTGTGGTCCATCGCTGCGGTCTCCTCGTGGCTCGTCCAGAGCCCGGGCGACCGGCACGACGGCCGGAGCGGGGAAGTCAGGGGGAGATGGGAGCCCGCTCCGGCGGTGCCGGTGCGGGGGTTCGGGAGGGCGTCTCGTCCGTTACGGCGCGACGGCGGCCACGGCATCCCCGCAAACCGGCCTGGGGGTGCGACAGGTACACGCGCAGACCCGGAGGCAGGGGCGGTGGGTGGTCGTGGCGCCGAACATCGAAGTCGAGGTATATGACGAACTTCCTGACTTGTCAACCACGGGCGGGCTTGGCGCCGGCCTGGGGCTGGCCGTCGGGCTGGTCGGGGTGGCGACGGGACGGGAGCCGGCGGGGTTTCGGCGGCGAACTGCGACCGGCGAAACCCCGCCGGCCCCCGACCCTGCGTACGACCGGACTCCGCTACGTTCGCTCCGCCGTTCGGGGGGTGAGGGGCGATCTGGGGCGGGAGGGCTCACTCCGAGCGCAGGGCCTCGGTGGGGTGGATGCGGGTGGCGCGGGCGGCGGGGAGGGCGCCGGCGGCGAGGGCGACGACCACGAGGATCGCGGCGGCGGCGAGGATCGTCGGCAGGTCGTGGGCCGAGAGGCCGTAGAGCCTGCTCGCGACCAGCCGCGAGCAGGCGAGCACCGCGGGCAGCCCGAGGGCAGCGCCGGCCAGGGCCAGGAGCAGGGTCTCGCGCAGGACCATCCAGAGGATCTGCCGGCCGTCCGCGCCGAGGGCCATGCGCACGCCGATCTCGCCGGTGCGCCGCGCCGTGGCGTAGGAGATGACCCCGTAGAGGCCGACCGCGGCCAGCAGCAGGGCCAGGGCGCCGAACACCGTCGAGAGCCTGGCGATCAGGCGTTCGTCGCTCAAGTTGCCGGCGACGTTTTCCTCGAGGCTGCCCACGGTTTCGACCACGATGCCGGGATCGACCTCCTGGAGCGTCTTGCGGATCGGCTCGACGAGCGCCTCGGGGGTCGCGGTGCGGAGCTCGAAGTTGAATGCCGAGATGGGACTGTCCGACTGGAGGTAGGGCGTGTAGAAGCGGGGCGGGACGGCGCCCCGCACGTCGTGGTCGCGCACGTCCCGCGAGACGCCCACGATCTCGTAGACGACGTCGGCCTCGTCGGTGTCGGAGAAGCGCCGGCCGAGCGGGTCCTCGCCGGGAAAGAAAGCCCGGGCCATCGCCTCGTTGACCACCGCCGCCGGCGGCGCCCCGGCGCGGTCCTGCGGGCCGAGGGCGCGGCCGCGCACGATCGGGATGCCGACGACGTCGAAGTAGCTGGGGCCCACCCGGTCGTAGCGGGCCTCGGCGTCCGCGGGCGGCAACGGCGGCCGGCCCGCCAGGGCGATCGAGGTCGACGACTCGGTGCCGCTGAACAGGCCGTTCTCCGAGAGGGCGACGCCGGCGACTCCGGGGAGCGCTCCGAGGCGCTCGTGGAGCTCGCCGAGCAGGGCGTCGAGGCGCTCGCCCTGGTAGCCGGCAGTGATCGGGTCGATCTCCAGCATGACCAGGCCCTGGCGCCGGAACCCGAGGTCGAGGTGCCCGAGGTTGACCAGGGTGCGCAGGAAGAGGCCCGCCCCCGTGACCAGGAGGAGCGAGAGCGCGAGCTGCGCCACCACGAGGATCTTTCCGAGCGGCCAGGCGCGGGCGGACGCGCCGCCGCCCGAGGCCTCGCCGACGCTTCCCCGGGTACCCGCCTCGAGGGCCGGGGCGAGCTCGACGCGGGTGGCGCGAAGCGCCGGCCCGAGGCTGAAGAGGAGGCCCGTCCCGAGGGCGGCGGCGGCGGTGAAGCCCAGTACCCGGAGGTCGAGGTCGACCCCGAGGCCGGACGAGGACGGCAAGCCGATCAAGGAGAGCAGGCCGGCGCCCGTCCAGACGGCGACGAGGGCGCCCACCGCGCCGCCGAGGCCGGCGAGCAGCAGGCCCTCGGCGAGAAGCTGGCGCACCAGCCGGCCGCGGCCGGCGCCGAGCGCCAGCCGCACGCCGAGCTCCCGACGCCGCCCGGTCGCGCGTTCGAGCAGCAGGGTGGCGACGTTGGCGCAGGCGATGAGCAGCACCAGGGCGACGATCGCCATCAGGGTCGCGAGCGGCCTCGAGAAGCGGCGGCGCCAGTAGGAGAAGCCGGCCGCTCCCGGGCTCACCTCCAGCTCGAGCGACTGCGGGTCGTCGCCCAGGAGCTCGGCGGGGATCGCGCCGTCGGCCCGGCTGGCGACGATCCGGTGGAACAGGCCCTCGATCGAGGTGCGCGCCGCCTCGAACGTCACGCCGGGCCGCAGGCGGCCCATCAGCAGGAGCCAGCTCGTGTCCCAGCGCGCGAGGTGGTCCCGCCCCGGCTCGACGCTGGGCTGCATCACCAGGGGGATCCAGAGGTCGCTCGGGCGCCCGACGATCTCGCCGAAGAATCCGGGAGGCCCCACGCCCACGACGGTCAGCGGATAGCCGTTGAGGACCAGGGCCTTGCCGACGATCCCGGGGTCGGAGCCGAAGTGACGCTGCCAGTACTCGTGGGAGAGCACGACGTAGGGAGCGCTCCCCGGCCCGCCGCGCTCGTCCGCGCCGGTGAAGGTGCGGCCCAGGAAGGCCGAGACGCCGAGGACGGCGAAGTAGTTGCCGCTGACCAGCCGGCCTCGCACCCACTCCCCGGCGCCGGAGGAGGTCTCGCCCAGCCGCAGCCGGCCGGTCCGGCCCGAGGCGAAGAGGCCGGTGAAGACCCGGTTCTGGTCACGGAGCCTCTCGTACATGGGGACGGAGGCGAGGTCCGAGCGCAGCGAGCCCTGGGAGAGCGAGTAGACCCGCGAGGTGTCGCCGAGAGCCACCAGCCGGCCGGGCTCCGCCACCGGCAGGCTCTTCAAGAGCAGGGCGTCGATCAGGCTGAAGACCGCGGTGTTGGCGCCGATCCCGAGAGCCAGCGAGAGGACGACCGCGAGCGTGAAGCCAGGGCTCTTGGCGAGGCCGCGGGCGGCGAGGCGCAGGTCGCCGGCGAGCTCCCGGACTCCGTCGCCCAGGCGCCGGCGCCGCTCGATCCGCCGGTCGCTCGCGAGAAGCGCAGACCGGGTCCGCCCGAGGCCGCCCAGCTCGCGCTCGGCGCGCTCGCGGGCCTCGCGCGGCGCCACGCCCTCCGCGACCAGCTCCTCGGTCCGCATCTCGAGGTGGAAGGAGAGCTCCTCGTCGAGCTCCGCGGCGAGATCGGCCTCGCCACGCCACGGGCGGCGGAAGAGGCGCCCGAGCCTGCCGAAGGGCGGCATCAGGCTCCCTCTCCGGCGGGCTCGATCGGCTCGAGCACCTGGAAGACCGCCGCGGCGTACCGCCGCCACGCGGCGACGTCGTGCTCGAGGCGGGCGCGGCCGGCGGGCGTGAGCCGGTAGTAGCGAGCCCGCCGGCGGCTCTCGCTCAGCCCCCACTCCGCCTCCACCCAGCCCCTGCCCTCCAGGCGCCGGAGCGCCTGGTAGAGGGCGGCGTCCTGGACCTCGAGCGCGCCGGCCGTGCGCTCGCGGATCGAGCGCGAGACGGCGTAGCCGTGCATCGGCTCGCGGGCCAGGGTCCGGAGGATCAGGACGTCGAGGGTGCCCTGAAGCAGGTCGAGGGACTCTTCGGTCGGGCCGTCAGGCATCGGTCGGTCCTCCTTCGCCTCACTTGGTGAGGGGAAGGATACGAGGCCGGCGGCCGGCCGTCAAGGGCCCGGGCTCACCCCTGGTCTTCGCCGCCGGCGAACGGGCGCCACTTGGCCTCGGGCGACGGGCCGGTGGCGAGGCTCACGATCACCAGGGCGAGGATCGAGGCGGCGGCGGAGGGGTAGATCAGGTAGTCGTAGGAGAGCGGCAGGTCGAAGAGGCCCAAGGGCAGGCTCGCGACCCCGAAGCGGGCGAGCGCCGCGAAGACGATCGTGGTGCCCACCCCGGCCGCCACCGAGGCGGTGCCGCCGGCGGGCGTCGCCCGGCGCCAGAGGAAGGCGGCGAGGAGCGCCGGCGTGACCGCCGCGCCGACCATGGTGTAGGCGTAGAGCGCCATGTCCAGGATGTTCTCGAAAAACCCCGTGACCACGAAGGCGAGGAGGCCCAAGACCACGATCATCGCCCGCTGGAAGGCCACGACCTGGCGCTGGGTCGCCCGGGGCTTGAGGAAGCGCTGGAAGACGTCGCGGGTCAGGTTGGTCGAGGGCACGAGCAGGAAGGTGTTGGCGGTGGAGAAGATGATCGCCGCGGCGCCGACCAGTACGATCGCGCCGGCGACGAACGGCAGGTGGCTCGCGGCCAGGTCGAGGATCACCGTCTCGGTGGCCGCCCGGTCGAGCGCGCCGGCGGCGGTGCGGAACGCCGGGTCGTGCCAGTAGACGCCGGCCCCGAAGACCGCGGTCGCGGCGAGCATGGTCTCGACGAACACCACCCCGACGATCATCCCGACGACCGCCCGGCGGGCCGAGCGCTCGTCGCGCGCCGACATGAACTTCTGGTACATCGAGCTCTCGCCCATGAGCAGGAAGAAGGTGGGGAAGAAGAGCCCCAGCGCGGCGCCCACGCCGGTCGCACCGAGCGGCGAGAAGTGGGTCGGCGGCAGGGTGGCGGTGAGCTGGTGCCAGCCGCCGGCGGCGCGGAGCGCGAGCGGCGCCGCGAGCAGCACGCCGACGGTGATCAGCAGGCCGTTGGCGACGTCGATGGCGACGATCGAGGCCATTCCCGCCGCGACCGTGTAGAGGATCACCAGGCCGCAGACGATCGCCTGCCCCCAGAACGGCGTGATCTGGCCGCCGGTGACGATCGAGAGGAGGCGCCCGCCGCCGATGAACTGGTAGCCGGCGATCGTCAGGTAGGCGATGATGATCGCGAGCGTGCCGAGCAGGCGCGCCGCCGCCGTGTAGCGGAGCTCCAGGATGTCGGGCAGGGTGTACTGGGCGATCTTCCGTACCCGCGGCGCCAGGCGGTAGACGAGGGCGATCCCCACCCACGCCCCGGCCGAGAGCCAGAGGGCCGAGAACCCCTCGCGGAAGGCCCGGCCGGCGCCGCCGAAGAGGCTTCCCGAGCCGATCCAGGTGCATACCAGGGTGCCCACCAGGAAGAGGGTCGAGACGCCGCGCCCGGCGACCATGAAGTCGTCCTGGCCGGCCACCTTGCGGCTCTTCCAGGCGCTGATCCCGATCAGGACGCCGAGGTAGGCGAGGATGGCCCAGAGGTAGGTCATGACGTCACGAACCTCCGCCTCGAGCTTCGAGGTGCAAGGGTCTGCATCACCTGCGGCCTCCGAGGGCCCCCGCCCACGTCCATCGGGTTAGCCGACGATCGCTTGCGTGCCTTCTCTAGACCGGTGAATCTTTCGGATCACCCCCCTCACCCTCGATCCCTCTCCCACCCTCGAGGTGGGCGAGGGACGCCTCCTCCCAGGGCGATCTCCGAGGGGCTGCCACTCACTCGGTCCCCACCGCCGTGCGCACGTCGACGCCCTGCTTGTCGACCCGGACCGAGATGTCGTCGACCTCGTCCTCGGTCAGCGGCCGGTCGGTGGCGAAGGCGAGCACGTACTGGCTGCGCAGCTCGCGGTTGATCTGGTCGTAGGCGTCGCCCAGCTTGCCGATGTCGGAGATGTAGTAGATGCGGCCGCCGGTGTGGGCGGTGATCGACTCGAGGTCGACCTTGCGCACGCTGCCGCGCTCGTTGTAGAGGCCGGCCAGCGAGACGATGTAGACCGGCGCGCCGACCCGGCGCGAGTAGTCGATCGCGCGGCGGATCGGCATGCGGCTGGCGGTGTCGTCGCCGTCGGTGAGGAGCACGACGGCGCGCCGGCCGGGCTGGTCCCAGAGCTGGACGGTCGAGAAGACGATCGAGTCGTAGAGCGCGGTGGCGCCGCCCGCTTGCAGGCGGGAGAAGCGCTGGAGGATCTGGTTGACGTCGGCGGTCGCCTCCTGGATCAGGTGGGGCCGGTTGGAGAAGTCGACCAGGAACGCCCGGTCGCCCGGGATCAGGGTGTTGATCAGGAACCGGGCCGCCGCCTGCTCGGCGTCGGTCATCAGCACCCACATGCTCTCCGAGGTGTCGATCAGGAGACCGAGGGTCAGGGGCACGTCGTCGGCCACCTGGAAGCGTTCGACCGGCCGCACCTGGCCGTGGAGGCGCACCTCGAAGTCGTCCTTGGTGAGCCCCTCGACCGGCTCGCCGTCGGAGCTCGTGACCACCACGAAGAGCTGGACGAGGTTCACCTCGACGCGCTCGGCGGGGGTTCCCTGGGAGATGAGCTGCACGTCCTCGAGCGACGAGCCGTCGGCGAGGGTGGCGACCACCCGCACGTAGTCGTCCGGCGCGGGGGCGGGCGCCGCGAGGGGCAGGGTGGCGCGATAGGGCGGAGCGGTCCGCGTGTCGAGCAGCTCCTGGTTGCGGTAGAACTCGACCCGCGCGAGGCTCGCTCCGGCCGGCACCGAGACCTGCGCCTCGACCGCCACCGAGCCGACGCCGCCCGGAGCGCTCGCCGGCCGCGCCTCGAGGCCGGTGATCCGCACGTCGAACGGCGCGACCCGCCGGTTGACCGTGATCTCGTGGCGGCCGAGCTCGTGGCCGTCGCGCCCCAGGGCCACCGCCCGGATCGTGTGGGTCGCCGGCTCGGAGCCCAGGTCGAGGGTGGCGTTGAACGGCTCGCGCTCGTCCGAGCCGGCCTCGGTGCCGTCGAGGTAGAAGACCACTTTGGCGACGGCGTCGGTGGTGACCAGGGTCTGGATCTCGACGCGGCCGGTCGCCGGCCGCTTGCGCGGCGGCAGGATCACGAGGAGGCGCCCGCCGGTGGGCAGGCTGGGCTTGGCGGCGAGCGGTGGGGGCGCGCCCGCCGGGCCCGGGGCCGCTCCGGGCGAAGCGCCCGGGAGCTGCGGGTAGATGGCGCCGCGCGGTCCCGGCGCCGGAGCCGGGACGGAGCCGCTCCCCGCCTCTGCCGGTGCGCCCTCCGTCGCCGCCGAGGGCTGGCCCTCGGGCGGAAGGGTGGTCCCCGCCCCGGTCGCCTCCGGGTCGTAGACCGCCACCCTCATGCCGGCGGGCAGGTGGAGTGGGCCGTCGGCGAGCTCCGCCACGCACGCTCCCCAGCGCGACCCCAGGGCCTGCTCGACCACGACGGCCGCCGCGTGGAGATCGTCCGGCAGGGCGAGCCGGCCGCGGTAGAGCCAGGCGTCGGCGGCGGCGCCATCGGGTGTCCGGACGTCCGGGGTGACGGTCTCGGCGTGGCTCACCATCCGTCCTTCGATGGTCGCCGCGGTCAGGGTCACGCGCAGCGAGCCGAGCTCCGGCGAACCCTCCGGGAGGTCCTGGAGGTCGAGGAAGGCCTCGAAGTAGAGGGTGCCGGGACCGGTGTCACCGGCCAGGGCGCCGCTCGGGCCGGCACGGCGCTCGAGGTGCACCCAGCACTCGACGGGCAGGTCGCCGGCCGCGGCGTCCGGGTTCTCGATCAGGGTGCGCGCCCGCGCGACGGCCTTCGGGGAGCCCGGGGCCGACGGCGGTTGCGGCGCGGAGCTCGAAGGTGCTGCCAGCAGCAGGAGCAGGAGGGCGGCGGAGACACGCACGCCGGAACCCTAGCAGAGCCGGCGGCCTGCCGGCAGGGTCCGGCGGCAGCCGGGGGAAGACGATCGGAGGGAGGAGGTGACCTCCTCCCTCCGGGGCAGGCGTCCGAAGCTCAGTTCGCCTCGTCGCCGTAGCTGAACTGCGTCTGGATCGAGCCGTCGAGCTTGTGCACGATCACCTGGCTCGGCTCGGCCTTCTTGGCGGTGTCGCGGGCGGCGGTGAGCGCCGCGTCCTTGGTCTCGTGCAGGCTCTCGGGCATCTCCGTGCCCTCGACCTGGACCTTCCAGCCCTCCTCGTGGGGGGCGACGTGGAAGACCTTGCGCTCCACCTTCTTGACGCGGGCCGGCACGGCGAGCCGGTCGACCTTGTGCGAGAGCTCCTCGACCCGCCGGGTCAGGGTCTTGATCTCCTCGCGCGTGGGTACGCCGATGCGGTGCAGGGCGTTGGTGACCTGGCGGTCCACCCGCTCGCCCAGGTCGTCGACCCGGGTCTCGACTTTCGAGGTCGCCTTGTCGGCGACCTTCCGGAGCTCCTTGCGCACCGTGGCGAGCTCCTTCTTGCCCCGGCCTTCGACGTCCTTGCCGCGCTCGACCAGGCGGGTGAACAGGTCGCCGCTTTCGTCTCCGACGGTCTTGACCGTGCCGAGACCGGCGAGCCAGATCTTGTGCGCCGAGCCCAGGACCTCGCCCTGGAACTTCTTGTACTGCGTGGTGACGGTTGCCATGGTTTCTCTCCTCGTTCGATCCCCGGCGGTGGCCGCTCGGGGTAGGGGGTTTCGGGCGTTCTGTTCGATTGAAGGATACCGCACTGCGGCAAGAGAGTCAAGATGTTTTCCGCGCTGCGGCAAAACGGCAACAGGGCAACGCTCGGAGTGTTTTCAGCCCGAGGTCGGGCCGCTACCAGGGGGCGGGGCTGTCCCCGTTTTGACGCGCTGCGTCAGGGGACGCCGGCGGCGTCCGGGGCGGGAGAGCCGGGCGGGTTCGGAGGCTCGTTCGCCGGCGCCGGGCCGGGGTCCTCGAAGAACCGGACGAAGGGGGGCGAGAAGGCCTTGGGCAGGGGCTCGAGCGACGGGTCGGCCCGCCGGCAGGCCAGCACGTCGGAGCGCGCGGCGGCGAGCAGGTGCGAGCTCTTCGAGCCACCGGAGCGATAGAGGGCGAAGCGCGCCGCGGCGCTCAGCAGGGCGGCGTGGGCCCGGGCCCGAGGCTCGGAGAGCTCGACGTCGCGGAGCGCCGCGAGCACCGCCTGCGGGTCGCCACGCAGCCAGGCGGCGGCGGCCTCGACGAGCGGCGCCGGCGGCGGCTCGGCGGCGGCGCGCAGGCCGGCCACGCCGCTCTCCAGGCGAGCCCGCAGCTCCTTGAGCGCCGGCAGGGAGAGCCCGGGGTCGGCGCTGCGATCGATCGCCGCCTGGAGGTCGGCCCGCCGGGAAGCGATCCCGGGCGGGTAGGGGGCCAGGCGGGCGGTCGCGTCGAGCTCCTGGCGTCCGGCGCGGCGCAGGGGCTCGAGCTTCTGGCGCAGCTCCTCCTTGGACTCGGCCGCCGTCTCGAGCCGCAGGGCGATCTCCTTGCGCAGCACCTGGAGCTTGGCGCCGGCGCCCCGCGCCAGGTCCGCCACCGGATCGAAATCGCCGGGCGAAAGGGTGGTCCGCGGCACCGCCGCAAGCGCGGCCCGAGCCCGCGAGATCTCCTTGCCGACTTCCGCGAGGCGACGCGCCAGGGAGACCTCGCCCTGGTCCCAGACCGGCGCGAGGTCCGGGTCGGAGGAGTACGCCCGGAGCTCGGCGCGCGCGTTCTCTGCGGCGTCGATCGCCGCTCGCACCTGCCGGATGCGCTGCGCCACCTCCGCTTCGCGGGCGAGCCGCTGCTCGCAGCCCTGCCGGCGCTCCTCGAGGAGGGCGCGCTCGTCGGGCAGGTCCCGCGACGACCCCCTGGCGCTCGGACTCCTTCCACGCCGCGAGCGCTCCCGAACAGTCCCCCTCGCCGGCGAGCGCGAGGCCCAGGTAGAAGTGGGGCAGGTAGGGGCGGAAGTGGAAATAGCGGAGCAGGTGCGAGCTCTCCTCGCCCCGCCCGGCGATCGCCTGGCGCATCAGCTCTTCGGCGCGCGGGAAGTCCCCCGACTCGAAGGCCTCGACCCCCCGCTTGTAGCTGTCGAGGAAGGGCTGGGCGGCGGCCGGCGCCGGCAGCGCCGCCGCGGCCAGCCAGAGAGCCGAGACCACGAGCAGAAGCCCGGGAGCGCCGGAGCGGACCTCCGGCCGTCGCGATCGCCTCACGCGAGCGCCCGTCACCGCCACCAGCCGGCCTCCCGGAAGTACTCCGCCGGCTCCAGCCGGTAGAACTCGACGTGGCACGTCTGGACGGAGTCCGCGGTCAGGGTCACGCGGCAGAGCCGCGGCTCGTCGCTCGCCGGATTCGACAGCTCGATCAAGTACTCGCCCGGCGGCAGGCTCAGGACGAGCGGCGTCGCGCGCTCCTCGGGCAGGGTCAGGGCGCGGCCCGATCCGTCGGTGAGATGCGCCACCTCGCCCCACGGGACGGCGTCGATCTCCAGGTGCCCGGTGGCGGATCGCGGCCGCGCGGCCGCCGGTCGGCGCGGCGGCGGGGGTCGCCGCGGGGGCGGCCGGCGCGGGCCGGAAACGCCAGGCGAGCAAGACGAGCGTCGCCGAGACGGCGGCGCTCGCCAGGACGATCGCGGCGGCCAGGATCGCCTGCCGCGCCCGCGGGCCGAGCGAGCGGGCCGGCCGCTCCGGGGCGCGCGGTGGCAGGGCGAGCACGGTGGCGTCGCTCGGCGCGTCGTCGGGCACCGGCGAGAGGGCGGGGACCGGGCCGGCACCGTCGGTCGCGGAGCCCGCGTCCAGCCGGGCGGTGGCCTCGGCGAGGCGCTCGGTGATCTCGGAGAATCCCGCGCCGCGGCGGCCGGGGTCCTTCTCCAGGCAGACGGAAATCGCGGCCGCGACCTCCACCGGGCAGCCGGGCCAGCGGCCGGGGAGCGGCGCCGGCTCCTCGCCGAGCACCCGCTCGCGGAGCTCCTCGGCGGTCGTGCCGGGGAAGGGATGGACGCCCGCCAGCAGCTCGTAGGCGAGCACCCCGAAGGCGAACAGGTCGGCCCGCTCGTCGACCGCCTCGCCGGCGATCTGCTCCGGCGCCAGGTAGGACGCCCGCGACTCGAGACGGCCGGTGCGGGCGAGCCGGGTCTCGGCCCCGGCCAGCTTGCCGATGCCGAAGTCCACGACCTTGGCGCGGCCGTCGGCGAGGACCTGGACGCTCTCCGGGCTCAGGTCGCGGTGCGCCACGCCTTTCTTGTGGGCGTAGCCCAGGGCCCGCGCGATCTGGAGCAGGAGGCGGAGGCTCGCGGCCCGGTCGGCCGGTCCGCCGCGCCGCAGCGCGTCCTCGAGGCGCTCGCCGCCCAGGTGCTCCTGGATCAGATAGGGACCGGCCGGGTCGTGGCCGGAGGCGTAGACCGTGGCGACGTTGGGGTGGTGCAGCGAGCCCGCGGCCTCGGCCTCCCGCAGGAAGCGGTGACGGAGAGTCTCGTCCTTCGAGGTGCAGACCTTGAGGACGACGAGGCGCTCGGTGAGCGGCTCCCGGCCGAGGTAGGCGTCTCCGTACCCCGCCTCGCCGATCCGTTCGAGGACCTCGTACTTGCCGATCCTGCCGGGCGGGTCCACGATCCGGGAAGTCTAGCAGCCCGGGGGCCGGGAGGCATCGCCAGGGTGGCTCAGGCGGTGTCCCGGGCGCAGCGAAAGCCGGTGAAGATCTGCCGGCGGATGGGGTAGTCCCAGTTGCGGAAGGTCGCCCGGGCGATTACCGGCCGCGTGGCCCACGAGCCGCCACGGAGCACCTGGTAGTCGGGTCCGAAGAAGACCTCGGAGTACTCGGCGTAGGGATAGGCCTCGAAGCCGGGGTAGGCCCGGAAGTCGCTCGCCGTCCATTCCCACACGTCGCCCACCATCTGGTGGACGCCGTAGGCGCTCACCCCGGCCGGGTAGGCGCCGACCTCGGCAGGGCCGAAGGCGAGCTGGTCGAGGTTCGCCCGCTCCGGCGTCGGCGGCTCGTCGCCCCACGGGTAGCGCCGCTTGCGTTCGCTCGCCGGGTCCCAGGTGGCGGCCTTCTCCCACTCGGCCTCGGTCGGCAGGCGCTTGCCGGCCCAGCGGGCGTAGGCCTCGGCCTCCCAGTAGGCGACGTGGCTCACCGGCTCGCGCTCGGGCAGCGGGCGCAGCCGGTCCATCGTCCGCAGCCACCAGCCCCCGCCGGCTCCCTCGGCCGCGAGCCAGTTGCCCGGCGCGCGGGCTCCCGTCTCCTCCCGCCACCGCCAACCCGCCTCGCTCCACAGCTCGCGCCGGCGGTAGCCGCCGTCCTCGATGAAGCGCAGGTAGGCGCCCTGGGTGACCGGCGCCGGGTCGATCGCGAAGGCGGGCAGCTCGACGGCGTGGGCGCCGCGCTCGTTGTCATAGACGAATCCCGGCCCGTCGGTGCCCATCTCGAAGCGTCCGGCGGCGATCTCGATCATCCCGCCGGGCACCGCTCCGCCGGGCGGGGTGCGCCGCCGCAGCGCCGGGGTGTAGGGCGGTTCCGCCATCACCTGGAGGGCCTGGAGGATCGTCTCCTGGTGCTGCTCCTCGTGCTCGGCGACCAGCTCGAAGACGAAGGCGTCCGCGAGCAGCCGGTCGCCCTCGTCGCCGCGCTCGGCCCAGCGCTCCAGGGTCTCGAGCGATCGCTCGCGGACCTGGCCGAGGTAGGTGAAGAGCACCCGCTGGTCGGGAAGCGCCAGGCGCTCGCGGTCCTGGCGCGGGTTGAGCATGGCGTCGAACATCGCGCCATAGGCGTCGTCGAGCGGCGCTTCGCCCGCGGCGCGCTGGATCAGCCAGAGCTCCTCGAAGTTGGCGACGTGGCCGAGGTCCCAGACGATCGGCGAGAGGATCGGCACGTGCTGCTTGCGCAGAGTCGCCCACTCGAGGGGGGCGATCAGGGCGAGGGTACGCTCGCGGACCCGCTCCAGGCGGCGCGCCAGAGCCTCGGCGCGGGCGAGTCGGCCGGCGGGATCGTCCTCCCGGGAGAGCGCGAGGCGGCCGGCCGGGCGGTCGATCGCTTCCGCGTTCATGCGCGTCATCCTATCCCGCGCGGGGTCACGAGCCGCTCGACCCCGGCGAGCGCCAGGTCGACCACGACGGCGAGCAGGGCCGCCGGCAGGGCCCCCGAAAGGATCATCCGGGTGTCGGCGAGCTGGAGGCCGGTGACGATCGGCTCGCCGAGGCCGCCGGCGCCGATGAAGGCGGCGAGGGTCGCCGTGCCCACCGTCAGCACGGCCGCCGTCCGCACGCCGGCCATGATCACCGGGGCGGCGAGGGGCAGCCGGACCCGGGCGAGGACCTGGAGCGGCGTCATGCCGAGGGCGGTCGCCGCCTCGGCGGCGAGCGGGTCGGCGTCGCGGACCCCGGAGAAGGTGTTGCGCAGGATGGGGAAGACGGCGTAGACCCAGAGCGCCACGACCGCCGGCAGGCGGCCGACCCCGAGGAAGGGGATGGCGAAGGCGAGGAGCGCCAGCGACGGGATCGTCTGGGTGATCCCGACGGCGCGGATCAGCGGCTCGGCCCAGCGGCGGCGGCGCTCGAGGGCGAGCCCCAGGGGGACGGCGAGGAGCGCCCCCAGGGCGAGACCGGCGCCGGAGAGGGCGAGGTGCTGGGCGGTGTAGTGGGCGAGCTCGCCGCGGCGCTGCCAGAGGTACGCGGCGAACGAGCCCTCGCCGCGCCGGCTCGGGGCCGGCTCCGCCGCCGGGCCGCCGCCCGCGACGAGACCGAGCTCGACCAGGGTCTGGTGGGCGACGGCGGCGGGCTCCGCCCCTTCCTCCTGGAGGCGGTAGTTCAGGTGCCGCATGCGCGCCTCGTCGAGCGAGCCGGCGAGCAGCGAGAGCGCGGCGGCCACCTCCGGGTGGCGCTCGAGCGTCCGGCCCCGGGCGAGCGGGGCGGCGTCGTAGGGCGGGAAGAAGCCGCGGTCGTCGGCGAGGACCGCCAGATGGTAGGTGAGCAGCCGCCCGTCGGTGGTGTAGACGTCCAGGGCCTGGATCTCGCCCGAGGCGACCGCCTGGTACTTCAGGGCCTGCTGCATGCGCCGGACCGAGGCGAAGTGGAGGCCGTAGGTCGAGGCGAGCCCCGGCAGGCCGTCCGGCCGCTCGACGAACTCGTAGCCGAAGCCGGCGGCGAGCCGCGGTGCGACCCGCACGAGGTCGGAGAGGGTGCGGAGGTGCTCGCGCTCGGCGAGCGCCTCGGGAACCGCCACCTCGTAGGAGTTCTCGAAGCCGAGCGGCCCGAGCCAGACCAGGTCCCAGCGGGAGAGAAAGGCGCGGCGCACCCGGGCCAGCGTCGCCGCCCGCCCCGCCGTCCCCGGCGCCGGCTCCTCCCCCAGGATCGAAGCCAGCCCGGTGCCCGTGTACTCGGGGTAGAGATCGATCGCCCCCGACCGCAACGCCTCGAAGCAAACCTGCGTCCCCGCGAGATTCAACCGCCGCTCCACCCGCAGCCCGGTCCGTCCCTCGATCACCTGAGCGAACAGCTCCGCCAACAGCCGACTCTCCTCGAAGTTCTTCGACCCGACGACGATCGTTCCAGAGTCCGACCCCGTCTTTCCCCCTCCCTCCCCCCAAGCGGCGATCGGGGCCAAGACCACCAAACAAGCAACCCCCACGATCCACCCACCAACTCCCAAGCGCCGGCGCTGACGATGCCTCTCCATCCCAATCCTTCCAGAGCAGGCGGCAGCCGCCCCGTCCGGTTCACGCAGGCCCGGATGCCGCGTAAGAGCTCGCCGGTCGCAGTTTGCCGCCGAGCTCTTACCGGTATCCGGGCCGTCGCTCCGGCATCCCGCACCTCATCCACCCCTCCTTCCCGATCGCGGCGAGCGGGCCTCCTGCGGCGAAGGAGGACGTTGCAACGTCCGGTTCACGCAGGCGCGGGGTGTGCGCGAGGGTTCGCCGGTCGCAGTCCGCCGCCGAACCCTTGCCGCACCCCGCGCCGTGTGCCCGCCGACGGCCGCCGCATCATCCGAGCCCCCCGACCTCGAGAACGCCGCCACGTACTCATCCCCCGGCTCCGCCCGCAACTCCTCCGGCCGCCCCGCCCGCAACACCCTCCCGGCCCGCATCACCGCCACCCTCCCCCCCAACCGAAACGCCTCCCCCAGGTCGTGCGTCACCAACAGCATCGTCTTGCCCAACCGCTCCCGAAACCCCAGGAACTCCTCCTGCAGCTCCAGCCGCGTCAACGCATCGAGCGCCCCGAACGGCTCGTCCAGAAGCACCACCTCCGGATCCCCGGCGAGTGCCCGCGCGAACGCCACCCGCTGGCGCTGTCCCCCCGAGAGCTCCCGCGGGTAGCGGCGCCCGTAGCGCTCGCGCGGCAGCCCCACCAGCTCCAGGACCTCGGCCGCGCGCTCCTCGGCCCGGGCGCGCTCCCAGCCGAGCAGCCGCGGCACCAGCTCGACGTTGCGCGCCACCGTCCAGTGCGGCAAGAGCCCCCCTCCTGCTGCACGTAGCCGGTCGAGCGGCGCAGCGCGATCGGATCCTCGCCGGCGAGCGGCCGGCCGCCGGCGAGCACCTCACCGGAGGTCGGCTCGACCATCCGGTTGAAGCAGCGCAGGAGCGTCGTCTTGCCCGATCCGCTCTCGCCGACCAGCGCCACCGTCTCGCCGTGGCCGACGGCGAGGTCGACGCCGGCCAGCGCCTCGGTGCCGTCCGGGTAGCGCTTGACCACGTCGCGGGCCTCGAGCGCGGGCGGGGAGGGCGGGCTCATGGCGCCCCGGCGGAGCGCGGCCGTTGAGCCGGCGGCGGGGAAGGTGGAGAATAGGAGGACACTCTCCGCCGATCTTATCCACAGCCCCCGAGTCGCGTGGGCCTCAGGAGGGACCGCGATGCAGCGCAAACGTGTGAAATTCCCCGGCGCCTTCGGCGACGAGCTGGCGGGCCGGCTCGAGCTCCCCGATCCGGAGGGCAGCGAGCCCGCGGCCTACGCCCTCTTCGCTCACTGCTTCACCTGCTCGAAGGACTTGAAGGCCGCGGGGTGGATCAGTCGCGCGCTGGTCGAGCGCGGCATCGCCGTCTTCCGTTTCGACTTCACCGGCATCGGCGAGAGCGCGGGCGACTTCGCCGACACCAACTTCTCCTCGAACGTCGACGACCTCGAAGCGGCCGCCGACTTCCTGCGCGCCGAGTACCGGGCGCCCGAGATCCTGATCGGCCACAGCCTGGGAGGAGCGGCGGTGCTCGCCGCCGCCGGGCGGGTGCCCGAGGCGCGGGCGGTGGCCACGATCGGCGCGCCGGCCGAGACCCGCCACCTCAAGGAGACGCTGATCCGCCAGGCGCCCGAGCTCGAGGAGGCCGACGAGGCCGAGGTCCGCCTCGGCGGGCGGAGCTTCCGGATCAAGCGACAGCTCCTGCGCGACCTCGAGGGCGAGCGGCTCGCCCGGGCGATCCACGAGCTCGACCGCGCGCTGCTCGTCTTCCACTCCCCCGCGGACACGATCGTGCCGATCGACCAGGCGCGGAAGATCTACGAGGCGGCGCGCCATCCGAAGAGCTTCGTCTCGCTCGACCGCGCCGACCACCTGCTGACCAACGAGCGCGACGCCCGCTACGTCGGCGAGGTCCTCGCCGCCTGGGCCGGCCGCTACGTGATGGTCGAGCCGATCGCCGAGGAGCTCGCCGAGCCGGCGACCGAGCTGGGCGGGGTCACCGTCGTGGGCGGCCCCGAGGGCTTCGCCCAGGAGGTCTACGCCCGGCGCCACCGCTTCGCCGCGGACGAGCCCGCCAGCTACGGCGGTACCGACACCGGCCCCAGCCCGTACGAGCTTCTGCTCTCCGGCCTGGGCGCCTGCACGAACATGACCCTGCGGATGTACGCCGATCGCAAGGGATGGCCTCTCGAGGGGGTCCGGGTGCACCTGTCCCACGACCGGGTGCATGCCAAGGACTGCGCCACCTGTACCGACGAGCAGCGCTCCGGCACCGGGCAGCTCGACCACATCTCGCGCAAGATCGAGGTTCTGGGCGACCTCTCCGCGGAGCAGCGTGGGCGGCTCCTCGAAATCGCCAACCGCTGCCCGGTCCACCGGACGCTCGAAGGCGAGGTCCACGTCCACACCGAGCTCGTATGACTGGCTCGAGTCGCCGGTGCCCAGCGCAACAGGCCCATGAAGCGGCCGAGCTCTGCCTCGGCCGGGCGATCCTTGTGGCCTGCACCGGGCGGCGCCTTGCCCATGTCACCTGGTCATAAACCGGGTGTCCTCTCACGGGAACAGCCAGGGACCTGGCGCTCTTTTGAAATTATTGCAAATAGCTGAAATACAAGGTACTTGCGGGAGAATCGGCGCCTGGCACGGAACGTGGAATCCATTGGAAGGCAGGAGGTATGGATTTCATGTCAAGAGTCATCGTTTCGACCCTGCTCGTCGCCGCGCTGTTCCTCACTCCCGCCCTGGCCCAACCGGCCGAGGCGCAGGTCGTCGGCGGTCTCTCCGTCGGGGGGTGGTTCTCGATCGGCGGCGTGCACTTCTCCCTGGCCTTCGGCGCCCCCATCTACGGCGGGCGGCCCGGGTACTACTACCGCACGCCGGCCTCGTTCGGCGTTCCCGGCGTCTACTGCACCGACCGCTGCTTCCGTCAGGGTGGCTACGTCTACCACGACCCGGACTGCCCGGTCGTCCAGAGCTACTTCGGCCGCTACGGCGTCGAGCCCGACGTGCTGTTCCAAGGCTACGCGCCGCCGCCGATCTGGGGCGGTGCGTACTACGGCGGCTATTCCGGAGGCTATTCCGGCAGGTACTACGGCAACCGGTACGACCGCTACCCCCGGTATCAGCGCTATGACCGCCGCGAGCGGTACGAACGGTCACAGGTCACGGCCGCCACCAGCGCTACGACGGCCGCTACGACCGGAACCGCTCCTGGTCGCGGCACGACGGGGGGCGGCATTACGAACGTTACGGAACCTCGCGCGGCGACCACTACCGCGGCCGGGGCGGCCGTGACCAAGAGCGTTCCCACGGACGAGATCGGGGCCATTCACGTTCCGGCGGCCACGGCCACGGCCGCGGGCACGGCGGGGGCCACCACCCGAAGTAGGCGGTGACCCCACCCACCGGCGCGCAACGTTCCGCAGACAGCTTCCTCCAAACCCACCTCGCGCGCCTATCTCCCCCCGCCGGGTCTTGACCCTGCGGGGGGATTCCTCTTGCTCCGGGGTTTCGAGCGCCGGCGCCGGCCCACGGTTCGCGGCGCCCGACCGAGCGTCCCCCAGAGAGGACGATCAGGTCGGCAAGATCTCTGTATGATCTCCGCAAGTACCTTGGACATAGTGAGTTATCTTGTCTGGCATGGAACGTGTATCAATAGATGCCAGGAGGTATCGAACCATGGCCAAATCCAGACTACTGATCTTGACGCTGCTCATCTCCGTGCTGTTCATCACCCCCGCCCTGGCCCGACCGGCCGAGGCGCAGGCCATCGGCGGCCTCTCCGTCGGCGGATGGTTCTCGGTGGGCAACGTGGACTTCTCCCTGGTCTTCGGAGCCCCGGTCTACGGCAGGGCGCCCGACTACTACTATCGCGCCCCGGCCTGGTTCGCGCCGGCTGCGTGCGCGGACAGCTTCCGCGAGGGCGGCTACGTCTACTTCGACCCGGGCTGCCCGGAGGTCCGAGCCTACTTCGCCCGCTACCACCAGCGGCCCGAGCTCCTCTTCGAGGGGTACGCGCCACCGCCGGTATGGCGAGGCCGGTACTACGGTGACCGCGACGACGGCTACCGATACGGTCGCCGCTACGGCTACGACCGCATCTGGAGCCGCAGCGACCGGAAGCAGTACTACGAGCGCCACGCGGTGGCGCGGCCCGAGCCGTACCGCGACCGCGGTGACCGGTATCGTGGCCGGGGCTATCGCGGACGGGGCCACGACGGCCGCGACCACGACGGGCACTAGCAGAAGTAGGCCCGAAGGCGCTTCGTTTCTCCTCCCCCGCCGGGGCTCGGCTCCGGCGGGGGTTCTGCTTTTCTGGGCCTTCCTCGACCCCGCAGGGCGGTGGCTATAATGCCCGGGTGGACGACGAGAGCGGGCAGCAACCGCGGATCCTCGACCGGTCCGAGCACAACATCTCCCGCCAGAACATCGATCCGAACACCCTGAAGGTCCTCTACCGGCTCAACAACTCCGGCAAGAAGGCGTACTTGGTGGGCGGTGCGGTGCGAGATCTCTTGCTCGACCGGCAGCCGAAGGACTTCGACGTGGGGACCGACGCCCGCCCGGGCGAGATCCGCCGCCTGTTCCGCAACAGCCGGATCATCGGGCGGCGCTTCCGGCTCGCCCACGTGTTCTTCCCGGACGGCATCGTCGAGGTCGCCACCTTCCGGCGCGAGCCCTCGCCGGAGGAGCAAGCGGGCTCCCAGGACGACCTGCTGATCACCTCGGACAACACCTACGGCACGCCCCGCCAAGACGCCTTTCGGCGCGACTTCACGATCAACGGGCTGTTCTACAACGTCGCCGACTTCTCGGTGATCGACTACGTCGGCGGCATCGACGACCTGGACGACGGCCTGATCCGGGTGATCGGGGATCCCGACGTCCGCTTCGCCGAGGATCCGGTACGGCTGCTCCGGGCGATCGAGTTCGCCGCCCGCCTGGGCTTCGACCTCGAAGCGGCGACCGCCGCCGGCATCCAGCGCAGCAAGGAGGAGATCGCCAAGGCCTCGCCGGCCCGCCTGACCGAGGAGGTGGTCCAGCTCCTGCGCTGCGGCCACGCCGGCGACGCCCTGCAGCTGATGATGGACTTCGGCCTGCTCGAGGAGCTCTTGCCGGAGGTCTACGCCATGGTCGCCGCCGACGAGCGGGGCCTCGGCTCGTTCAACCGCATTCCGGTGGTCTTCGACGAGCTGGTCGAGGAGGGCCGGGAGCTCGAGGACTCGGGGCTCCTGGCGGCCTTGCTCCTGCCCACGGTGCTCCTGCGGCGCTACGACATCGAAGGGGTCGACGGCCACCCGATGAGCCGGGCCGGCCTGGAGGCCATGGTCGGCGAGGTGGTCACGCCGTTCGCCGCCCGGTTCAGCCTGTCGCGGGCACGCTCGGAGCGGGTCGTGGGCGGTCTCGAGGTCTTCCTGCGCATGTGCGAGCCGGAGTGGACCGCCGAGAGCCGGCGCCGCTTCGCGGTGCGCCGCTACTTCGACGACGCGCTCTTCCTCTTCGAGATCCTGACCCGCTCGACCGGCGAGGGCCACGAGATCCTCGCCGCCTGGCAGGAAGCGGCGGCCAACCGGCCCGAGGTCCGGCCCGAGCGTGGGCCGAGCTCCGGGGAAGGCCGGCCGCGGCCGCGCCGGCGGCGCCGCAAGAGGCGCCGGTGAGCCCGCCCGAAGCCCGAGCGGGCTGCTAAGCTCGGGGTGCGCCCCCCATTCCCGGCAAACTCACCCCAGAGGACCACGCATGAGCTGGATCGGAGAGTTCTGGCGATCGACCCTGGCCAAGAAGGCGGTGATGGCCGTGAGCGGCATCATCCTCTTCGGCTTCGTCTTCTTCCACATGGTGGGCAATCTGAAGCTCTACCTGCCGGTCTACGCGAGCGGTCCTCACGCCGGCATGCGCCCCCTCAACGTGTACGCCGACTGGCTGCGCGAGATGGGCTCGCCGCTCTTTCCCCACGAGTCGGCCCTGTGGATCGCGCGGATCGTGCTGCTCGCCGCCGTCGCCGTCCACATCTGGGCCGCCTGGCAGGTGACCCGGACGAGCTGGGCCGCCCGTCCCAAGAGCTACGCCAAGGTCGACCGCGTGCAGCTCGATTACGCCGCGCGCACCATGCGCTGGGGCGGGGTGATCATCGCCCTGTTCGTCGTCTACCACATCCTCCACTTCACCACCGGCACCCTCCATCACGACTACGTGGCGGGGGACGTCTACCACAACGTGGTCGCGGGCTTCTCCGTCTGGTGGGTGTCGGCGATCTACATCCTGGCCAACCTCTTCCTGGGGCTCCACCTCTACCACGGGCTGTGGAGCCTGTTCCAGAGCCTCGGCTGGAACCACCCGACGTTCAACCCCTGGCGCCGCAAGTTCGCCGTCACCTTCGCGGTGATCGTGACGGCGGGCAACGTCTCGTTCCCGCTGGCGGTCCTCACCGGACTGGTCCACTGAACCTCGCAAGGGAGAGCACGCGATGACCCTCGACTCGAAGATCCCTTCCGGGCCCATCCAGGACCAGTGGGATTCGCACCGCTTCCACATGAAGCTGGTCAACCCGGCCAACAAGCGCAAGTTCGACGTGCTGGTGATCGGCTCCGGCCTGGCGGGCGCCTCGGCCTCGGCCTCGATGGCGGAGCTCGGCTACGACGTGAAGTGCTTCTGCTTCCAGGACTCGGCGCGCCGGGCCCACTCGATCGCGGCCCAGGGCGGCATCAACGCCGCCAAGAACTACCAGAACGACGGCGACAGCATCTGGCGCCTGTTCTACGACACGGTCAAGGGCGGCGACTTCCGCTCGCGCGAGGCGAACGTCTACCGCCTGGCCCGGCTCTCGCTCGACATCATCGACCAGGCGGTCGCCCAGGGCGTGCCCTTCGCGCGCGACTACGCCGGGTACCTCGACAACCGATCGTTCGGCGGCGCCCAGGTCTCGCGCACCTTCTACGCCCGCGGCCAGACCGGCCAGCAGCTCCTGCTCGGCGCGTACCAGGCGCTCGCCCGGCAGGTCAAGCGGGGCAAGGTCGAGATGTACCCGCGCCACGAGATGCTCGACGTGGTCCTGGTCGACGGCGAGGCGAAGGGCGTGATCACCCGGAACCTCGTGACCGGGGAGGTCGACCGCTGGGCCGGGGACGCCGTGGTGCTCGCCTCGGGCGGCTACTCGCGGGTCTTCTACCTCTCGACCAACGCCATGGGCTGCAACGTCACCGCCGCCTGGCGCGCGCACCGGCGGGGCGCCTACTTCGCCAACCCCTGCTACACCCAGATCCATCCCACCGCCATCCCGCCGGCGGGCGAGCACCAGTCGAAGCTCACGCTGATGAGCGAGTCGCTGCGCAACGACGGCCGGATCTGGGTGCCCGAGAACCCGGACGACGAGCGCCGGCCGAACCAGATCCCCGAGGCGGACCGGGACTACTACCTCGAGCGCCGCTACCCGGCGTTCGGCAACCTGGTGCCGCGGGACATCGCCTCGCGCGCCGCAAAGCACGTGGTCGACCAGGGCCGGGGCGTCGGGCCGACCGGCATCGGCGTCTACCTCGACTTCCACGAACCGCTCGAGCGCCTCGGCCGGCAGGTGATCGACGAGCGCTACGGCAACCTCTTCGAGATGTACGAGAAGATCACCGGCGACGATCCCCACGAGACGCCGATGCGCATCTACCCGGCTCCGCACTACACGATGGGCGGCCTGTGGGTGGACTACAACCTGGAGTCGACGATCCCCGGCCTGTTCGTGATCGGCGAGGCGAACTTCTCGGACCACGGCGCCAACCGGCTCGGGGCCTCGGCCCTGATGCAAGGCCTGGCGGACGGCTACTTCGTCCTGCCGTACACGATCGGCAACTACCTCGCGCCGCGCATGGGCAAGAAGGTCGACACCGGGCACGAGGCGTTCGCCCGCGCCGAGCGCGAGGTCGGGGACCGGGTCGCCAAGCTCTTGGCGATCGGGGGCGAGCGCACGGTCGACTCGATCCACAAGGAGCTCGGCTCCCTGTTGTGGGAGAAGTGCGGCATGTCGCGCACCAAGGAGAGCCTGACCGAGGCGCTCGAGGCGATCCCTGGCCTGCGCGAGGAGTTCTGGTCGAACGTCCGGGTGCTGGGCGATGGCGAGGAGATCAACGAGAGCCTGGAGAAGGCGGGCCGGGTGGCCGACTTCCTGGAGCTCGCCGAGCTGATGTGCCGGGATGCCCTCGATCGCGAGGAGTCCTGCGGCGCCCACTTCCGGGAGGAGTACCAGACCGAGGAGGGGGAGGCGAAGCGCAACGACGAGGAGTTCAGCTACGTCGCCGCCTGGGAGTTCAAGGGCGTCGGCGAGACGCCCGTGCTCCACAAGGAAGACCTCGAATTCGAGTACGTGAAGCCGAGCCAAAGGAGTTACAAGTAATGGACCTCACTCTCCACGTCTGGCGCCAGGCGGGCCCCGACGCCCCCGGGCGCCTCGTCGAGTACGCGGCCACGGACATCAGCCCGGACATGTCGTTCCTCGAGATGCTCGACCTGGTCAACGAGCGCCTGATCGAGAAGGGCGAGCGGCCGATCGAGTTCGGTCACGACTGCCGGGAGGGCATCTGCGGCGCGTGCGGCATGATGATCAACGGCGAGGCCCACGGCCCGATGCGGCTCACCACCACCTGCCAGCTCCACATGCGGCACTTCGAGGACGGCGACCGGATCACGATCGAGCCCTGGCGCGCCGCGGCGTTCCCGGTGCTCCAGGACCTGGTGGTCGACCGCTCGGCGTTCGACCGGGTGATCGAGGCCGGGGGCTACGTGTCGGTCAACACCGGCGAGGCCCCCGAGGCCAATTCCATCCCGGTGCCCAAGCCGGCCTCCGACGCCGCCTTCGACGCCGCCACGTGCATCGGCTGCGGGGCCTGCGTGGCGCAGTGCCCGAACGGTGCGGCGCAGCTCTTCACGTCGGCGAAGATCGCGCACCTGGGGCTCCTGCCGCAAGGGCAGACGGAGCGATTCACGCGGGTGCTGGAGATGGTCGAGGAGATGGAGACCCAGGGCTTCGGCGCCTGCTCGAACTTCCGCGAGTGCGAGGCGGTGTGCCCGAAGGGGATCTCGATCGACTGGATCGCGCGGATGAACCGGGATTTCCTGCGGGCGAAATTCAAGTGGCGGTAGGCATCTACAAAGGCGCACTTCGTGCCAGGTGAGTCAAGTCTTCCAGCGGCGCCGGAGACACTCCAGATTCCCCGTCGATTTGAGGCGGAGCTTCGCCAGGAGCCTGCGTGTGCACGACACCCAGGCTGGAGAAGTCTCGCGCAGAGCCGCAGAGCCGCAGAGGCGCAGAGGCGCGGCTCATGTT
Source organism: uncultured Acidobacteriota bacterium (assembly GCA_963837945.1). GTDB lineage: Bacteria > Acidobacteriota > Thermoanaerobaculia > Multivoradales > DATKCC01 > CAVUBL01. The sequence goes on along the minus strand of CAWIQD010000002.1, from coordinate 461,213 downwards.
GACGAGGGGGGGTGATGCCCTCCTCGATCCGATGTGCGCCGAAGCTCGAGAGCACGCATTGGGCGCTCTACCTCATGCCCTCGTGGGCTGGTGCCGTGAGCTGAGGTGCGGGGAACGCCTCGTAGACCGACTCCAGCAGGCCTGGCCCAAGTCGCGTGTGGATCCTGTACACCCACTCAACGGCGGCCCGGGAAACCGGGCTCTCCCACGTTGCGCCCATCGATCGCTCTCCTCTGCGACTCTGCGCCTCTGCGCGAGAATCTACGGGCTCGTTGCCGAGGCCGCCGGGGCGGGGGCGGTCCAGGAAGGGGGCGTCCGCCCTGCGGCTCGGCTCGGGTGCTGAAGGCTGCGGACGTTGCCCTCGCCTGACAGCGCTACCGCGCGGAACCGGCCATGCCCTCCCACCGTCCGTGCCGGCTGCGCGGGCGCTGACACCTCCGGGCGGACGCCCCCTTCCCGGACAGCCCCGCCCCTACCGTCTGGTGGCTTTCTGCAACTCGGCTGGCACCTTTCCGCCCCGTCTGGTGGCCTCCTGGATGCGGGCGCCGGGTTCTCGGGCGGGTGGTGGGAGACGACGTGGTTCGCCGGCATCTTCCCCGGGTGATATTCTGGCTTCGACGGAGGAGACGTCGGAATGGCTGCGATCGACCGAATCACGCTCGACCCGGACGTCATGGGTGGGAAGCCTTGTATCCGGGGCCTTCGGTTGACGGTGGGCACGGTTCTGGGCCTGCTGGCCGCGGGCCGATCGAAAGACGAGATCCTCCAGGCGTATCCCTATCTCGAAAAGGACGACATCCAGGCGGCGCTCGCCTATGCTGCCTGGCGGGTCGAGGAGCGAGAGGTCGTGGTGGCCGGGCAGTGAATGAAGCTGGTCATCGACATCAACCTGTCGCCCGACTGGGTTGCGTTGTTTCAGGAGCACGGGCACACCGCGGTTCACTGGTCGGAGGTCGGCGACCCGAGAGCTGCGGACGCTGTCATCATGAGCTGGGCTCGTGAGCGGGGTTACGTGGTCTTCAGCCATGACCTCGACTTTTCGCGCATGGTCGCACTGAGCCGCGCCTCGGGTCCAAGCGTCTTCCAGGTTCGAACCGCAGACGTTCTGCCCTCCGGAATCGGTGGGCTCGTCCTCCGGGCTCTGCGGCAACACGGGAAGGATCTCGAGGCTGGCGCGATCGTTGTGCTGGACGCGAGTTCTTCAAGGGCGCGAATCCTGCCGATCCGACTCTGATTCGCACGGGATCCGCCGGGCACCGAGCGAGGGCTCGGAGAGTTTGTGCCGAGACCGCCCCTACCGTTCGGTGGCTTCCTCGAAAGGTTTGCTCGTTCTCCAAATTCTACTCAGACAGACAGAGCACACTCGTGGACTGCGATCCACCCTTCCAACCGCCAGACGTCGAATGGAGGTAGAGGGACCGCCAAGCGCCGCTGCACCACCGCGCGAGCCGAGTAGCAGCACAGAACCGCATCGAGCGCGTCCGCGTAGGACACCATGCGTTCGCGTTGCGCTCTGTCTGCGTAGAGGTGCCGCTCCGCGACCAGATCCTTGACGATCGTTTCTCGGTTTGCTCTGCCGGTAGCTCCACTGTACTGCGTGTGTGGAAGTTCCCATTGTCGCAATTGGGCCGCTGGAAATGCTTCGACGAGGAGGGATGGTCCCCTCTTTCTCCATGGCCACGTAGAACAGCCGGCTGTTGCCAAGAGCTTGATGCATGCGCTCGTGAAGGGTGCTCCGGTACGAGGGCCACACCACACAGTCGACCGGGCGTTGACGCCGCGCCCTTTCCAGTAACCGGACGCCACGATCGCCCGTGATAGGTTCGACAGGCGATGACACACGCGCTGAAAGATGCTCCGGCGAGCCGTGCTCTCACCGCCGAGGAGTACTCCCGGACGCCCGACGCCCCCGACGGCACGAAGGACGAGCTCGTCCGGGGGCAGGTCGTCTGCGAGCCGCCGCCGAGCTTCGGCCATGGCGTGGTTTCCACGAAGATCGCGCACCTTCTCCTGAGCTTCGTGGAAGAGCACGAGCTGGGCGTGGTCGTGGGCGAGGCCGGGTTCGTGGTGGAACGTGGGCCGGACACGGTGCGGGGCCCGGACGCCTCCTTCGTCTCCGCCGAGCGGGTCTCCGGGTACCGGGGCGAAACCTTCTTCGAGGGGGCGCCGGACCTGGTGGTGGAAGTGCTCTCTCCGTCGAACACGCGGGCTCAGATGGCGGAGAAGACCCGCGAGTACCTGGCCGCCGGCGCGCGCCTGGTCTGGAACGTCGATCCCCGTCGGAAGTCCGTCGCCGTCCACGCGCCGGGTGCCGAGCCCCGCCTCTTCGGTACCGGCGAGCGCCTCGACGGCGGCGACGTCCTTCCGGGATTCTCCGTCCCCGTCCGCTCCCTTTTCGAGTAAAAAAGAGGTCCTCAGCGGGGTTTCGCGCCCGCAGACCAGTCTTCCAAAGCCAAGCTGGGCACGCGCTGGAAGTGCCTTCGGTTGTGCGTGACGACGACGAGATCCGCCGCTCTCGCCGTGGCCGCGATCACCAGGTCCCTTTCACCGATCGGCTCCGCGCGCAGGGCGAAGCGGATCTCCGCTGCTGCGTCGCCGCACTCTGACCGAAAGGCAGGATTTCGAAGGGAGCGGAGAGAAACGCGTCGACCGCGGTGAGGCCGCGCTCCGGCTCACTGCTGTTCAACGCGCCGAAGCGAGCTCGGCCACCGTCATGGCCGAGACGACGAGATCGTCTGGTGAGCACGCTCGAACGCGCGACGAAGCAGGCTGTCGTCGGCGAAGCACCTCGATGCAGGTGTCCGTGTCGAGGAGGAACTGCACTTAGCGCGAAGCCTTGGAATCGACATCCATTCCCTTCAGGGCCCGATCTCGGTGTGCCGTCTCGGGGAGCGCTCCCGGGACGATGAAGTCGTCCGGGAGGGGTGCGAGGGCGTCGAGGCGCTCCCAGTATCCTTCTGGCCACCCGACTTTCTCCAAGGGCTCCAGCACCACGGCTCGCCCCTCCCGGTGCACTCGCACGGAGGACCCCTCGAAACGATATTCCCTGGGGAGCCGCACGGCCTGGCTTCCGCCCGACTTGAAGAGCGCCGCCGTGTCCTCTGTTTTCTTCATCTTTCGGCTCCTTCCGAGATGATTGTATCTATGGTAACTACGCCGGAGTCCAGAAGGCAAGGCCCCTTCCCTCGTCGAGTAACCCCTACGTCAGCGGGGCTCGCCCGCTCCTCCGTTGTTCTCCTCGGGCTCAACCGGCTGCTCGGGCGCCGGCGTCTTCCTCGCGAACAGGAACTCCATCGAGCCGCTCTTCAAGAGGTAGGCGCGCTCGAGGCGGAAGTCGGCGAACGCCTGCTCGATCACGGCCTGGGGATAGCGCGGCGCCTGGCGGAAGCCGGTGGGGCGGCCGTGGGTGAGGGTCTCGGAGTCCGCGATCCGGTAGCGCAGCGGCTCGGCGGGCATCTCCCGCGCGTAGTAGACGATCGCGAAGACGAAGCCCCCGGGGCGGGTGACGGTGCCCAGGTGGCGAGCGGTCTTGACCAGCTGCGGGCGGTCCAGGTAGTTGAGGAGGTCCCAGGCGAGGACCACGTGGTAGCCGCGATCCCGGCCCTCGGGCGTCAGGGAGGCGAGAGCCTTGTCGAGGGCGCGGTCGGACGACGGCGGACCGGCCTGGCTGAGCGTCTCGTAGAAGTCGCCCACCTGGACCGAGAGTGCCCAGCGCGACAGGAAATCGATGTTCGACCCCAGGGCCGGCCCCAGATCCAGGAACCGGTAGGCGCCCCCCGGGGCCAGCTCGGAGAACAGGTTCGCGAGAGCCAGCGAGCGGAGTCGGACGATCTCCGGCTCCGGCTCGTCGGCTCGAGCGCGTCCGGGGCGCTCCTTCGAGAACCAGGCCACGGGAGGGGGTTGGCTCAGCCGCCGGCCTGGCCGGCCTGGCCGGCCGCTGAGCCGGCCGAGCTCCCGCCCGAGCCGCTCTTGTTGGCCTCCGCGCCACCCTTGGAGCTCTCGTTGCTCCCGGAGCCGGGAGACGACGAGCTCGGGCTCGCCGGCGGCGGCGAGGGGCGGCTGGAGGCGGAGCTCGAGGGTGCGCTCTGGCGCTTCGGCTCCATGTCGATCGAGCCCTTGAACTGGGCGCCGTCCTCGAGGGCGACCCGCGGCGCGGTCAGGTTGCCGTGCACGCTCCCCGAGGTGCGCAGGACGATCTGGTCGCCGCCGTAGAGGTTGCCCTCGACCTCGCCCTCGACGACGATCATCTTGCCGTAGACGTCGGCCTTGACCTTGCCGGTCTCGCCGATCGTCACGCTGTTGCCCTTGACGTCGACCTTGCCCTGGACGCGGCCCAGGATGGTCAGGTCCTCTTCCCCCGAGAGGTCTCCCTGGATCGAGATCGAGGCGCCGATGACCGCGCGCTCGCGGCGGGCGCCGGCGGAAGAAGACGGGGTGTGGCTCTCGCCGGCCGGTCGAGGCGGGCTATAGACGGGGTTCTCCTCGGGGTCGGACTCGTTGCGCTTCCAGGCCATGGCGGGCTCCTTTGGATTTGGTTATGCGCATGAGGCTATGGCGCCATAGCAACCATGTCAACCCACAATACATCGAGTCGGGGCCCCGCGGCATCAAGAAACCGAGCCGCGTCATCACCCGGAAGCGCAGGTCGAAGAGCCGCTTGACGAAGGGGGTCAGCTTGCCCCGACGCCAGGTGTCCGCCGCCTTCTTCACCACCTCGCCCTGGGTGGGGTAGGGGTGGATCACGCCGGCGATCTTGCCCAGTCCCACGCCGGCGGTGATCGCGAGGCAGAGCTCGCCCAGCATGTCGCCGGCGTGCTCGGCCACCAGCGTGGCGCCCAGGATCCGGTCCGAGCCCCGCTTCAGGTGGACGCGGAGGAAGCCGTCCTCCTGGCCGTCGAGCAGGGCACGGTCGAGCTCGGCCAGCGGAATCGTCAGCGTGTCGATCGCCAGGCCTCGCTCGCGCGCCTCGCGCTCGTAGAGGCCGACGTGGGCGACCTCCGGGCTGGTATAGGTGCACCACGGGATCACCAGGTCGCTCGCCTTGGCGCGGCCGAAGAACAGGGCGTTCTGGATGGCGATCCGGGCGAGCGCGTCGGCGACGTGGGTGAACTGGTAGCGCGAGGCGACGTCGCCAGCAGCGAAGATCCGCGGGTTCGAGGTGCGCAGGCGATCGTCGACCTCGACGCCCTTCTTCGAGTAGTCGACGCCGGCCGCTTCGAGCCCGAGGCCCTCGACGTTGGGCGCCCTGCCGACCGCCACCAGCACCTGGTCCGCGCGTGCTCGACCGGGCTCGGGGCCCGCCGCGCCGGCGCGCGTGAAGTGGACGACCTTCTCGCCGCCCGGCCGCGCCTCGACCCGGTCGATGGCGACGCCCAGCTCGAGGGTGACGCCGCTCGCGGCCAGGGCGGCCTGGACGATGGCGGCGGCGTCGGCGTCCTCGCGGGGCAGCACGTGGTCCATGCGGTCGAGCAGGGTGACCTCGGAGCCGAAGCGGGCGAAGGTCTGGGCCATCTCGCAGCCGATCGGCCCGCCGCCGACGACCGCCAGCCGGCGCGGCAGCCGCTCGAGCTCGAAGAGGGTCTCGTTGGTCGAGTACCCGGCCTCCTCGAGCCCCTCGATGGGCGGCGCCGCGGCCCGCGCGCCGGTAGCGATGACCGCCTTCCTGAAGCGCAGCCGCCGGCCGGCGACCTCGAGGGCGTCCGAGGCCACGAACTGCCCCGAGCCGAGGAACACGTCGATCCCCAGGTCGGCGAAGCGGCGGGCGCTGTCGTGGTGGGAGATCCCCGCGCGGATGCGGCGCATCCGCGCCATGGCGGCGGCGAAGTCGCCCTCGCCGGCCGCTACCGGCCCGCCCATCTCGCGGGCCTGGCGCGCGTCGTGCCAGGCGCGGGCGGCGCGGATGATGCCCTTCGAGGGGACGCAGCCGACGTTCAGGCAGTCGCCGCCCATCAAGTGGCGCTCGACCAGGGCCACCCTGGCTCCGAGGCCGGCGGCGCCGGCGGCGGTCACCAGGCCGGCCGTGCCCGCGCCGACCACCACCAGGTGATAGCGCTCGGCCGGCTCCGGGTTCTGCCAGCCCGGCGGGTGGACGTTGGCGACCAGGGTGCGGTTGTGCTCGTCGAACGGCAGGACGAGCTCGGCCCGGCCCGACGCGGCGTCCGCTTCGAGCGCCGGCCGGTCGAGGACGGTCTCAGGCATCGGGGGTCTCCTCGGTCGCGACTTCCTCGGCAAGGGCCCGGCGGGCGAGCCGGGTGATGAACCAGGTCACCGCCACCGTCGCCACGATCCCGGCGCCCAGGAAGGTCCAGTAGCCCCAGCCGCGCTCGACCTCGACGCCTGCCGCGGCCGCCGCCACCGAGCCGATCAGCTTGCCGTAGTAGACGTAGAGGAAGGTTCCGGGGATCATCCCGAGGCAGGCGACGAGGTAGTCGGTGAAGCGCACCCGGGTGAGCCCCAGGGCGTAGTTGAGCAGGTTGTACGGGAAGGCCGGCGACAGGCGCATGAGGAAGACGATCTTCAGGCCCTGGCTGCCGACCGCGCGGTCGATCGCCTGGAACCTCTCCTTGCCCTCGAGCCGGCGCTCGATCGCGCCGCGGGCGGCGTAGCGGCCGATCAGGAAGGCCGACGAGGCGCCGAGCGTGGCGCCCAGGAAGACCCACAGGGTGCCGTAGGCGAGCCCGAAGATCACCCCCGCCGCCAGGGTGAGGAGCGCTCCCGGCACGAAGGCGATCGTCGCCAGGGCGTAGCCGGCGATGAACACGACCGGCCCCCAGACGCCCAGGCCGTCGACCCACTGAGCGAACCGGGGCACGTACTGGCCGAGCTCGCGGCCGGCGAGCCAGAGCAGGGCGAGGGCGGCGACGGCGCCGGCGACGAGCCCGACGGTGCGCCAGAGCGAAGAGCGGCGGGCGCCGCGCTCCGGCCGCGAGCCGGAGGCCGAGCTCTCCGAGGGGGTGGTGGCTTCACTCATGACGACTCTCCGGTCGGCCGGCGGCCGAGCGCCGCCGCCGGGCAGAGAATACGCCGCCCGGCTCGCGGCGGTTCACCGCGGGTTCCCCTCCGAATCGGCGGCGGCGGGCGTCTCGGGCGTCTCGGGCGTCTCGGGCTCCTCGCGTTCCGCGGCGAGCACCAGCCCTTCGACGTCGGCGCTGTCCACCGTCACGGTGACGCTCTCCGGCCGGAAACCCGCGGCCTCGGCCTGGAGCTTCCACCGCCCCTCTTCGAGGGGGCCGGCGTCGAAGGTCCCGTCGGTCCGCGGCCGGGCGAACTCGGGGTAGGTGTCGGTGACGTAGGTCCAGCCGAGACGCGAGTCCGCGGGGCCCAGCGGCGTGAGCCGCACGACGAGGGTCGTGGGGTCGACGCCCGCCACCTCGACCCGCCCGCGAACCCGGGCGAAGCGGGCTTCCCGGCCGAGGTCGGTCGGCCCGTCGAGCGCGACCGTGCGGTTGAGGACCGGCGCTCCGCCCCAGCCGACGAAGTACCGGTAGGTGCCCGGCGTGACCCCCTTGATCGTGAACGCGCCATCCGCCCCGGTCCGGGCGGAGAGGGCGCGCGCCGACGGCTCGGTACCCTGGAGCGACACGAGGGCGCCGCGCAACGGGACTCCGCGATGGCGCAGTCGGCCGGTGATCGCGAACCGTCGCTCCGGAAATGCGACCTCGAGGTCCCGCCGCGTCGGCGGACCGCCGTCGCGCAGATCGACCTCGGCACGACCCTCCGCCCAGCCCTCGGCCGTCTCGACTCTCGCCTCCAGGGTCCAGGTCCCCGGCGCCAGGGGCGGGAGGTGGTAGGTGAGGTCGGCCTCCGTCCACGCCCGGACCGCGACGACCTGGGTCGGCTCCTCACGCTGGGCGCTCACCTGCCACCCACCCCTGGGCTCGACGCCGTCTGCCAGCACCAGGTGGCCTTCCACCTGGGCGCCGGCCGGCACATGGAGAAGCCACGGTTCGCGGCCCTCCCGCCTCACCTGGACCCGGCGCTCGAGGATGCCCGCGACGTCGGGTACCTGTAGGTTCAGGATCTGGTCGCCGAAGGGCACGAGTGGAAAGTGGAAGCGGCCGTCGCCGTCGACACGGGTCTCGAGGAAGGCCCCTCCGGAGCGCCCGAAGAGCGAGACCGTGGCGCCGCGGGCGGGCTCGCCTTCCGGCCCGACCACCTGGCCGTCGACGGCGCGCCCGGGGACCTTCGCGAAGACCACCCTCCGCGTGACGGGCCGCTCCGCGACCTCGATCCGCACCGAGCGCCGGTGCTCCACCGGGACCTCGATGGGAGGATCGAGCAGGACGTCGTACGTGCCGCACGGGACCTGCGGCCAGGAGATCCGGCCCGCCTGGTCCGAGACGGCGGTGAGGAACGTCCCGTCCTCGGTCCTCGGCGAGGACGAGAGCTGGCCACGGACGCCGGCGATCGGTGCCCCGTCCTCGTCGACGCTCAGCAGCTCGACCGGCGAGCCGGCTACGGCGTCGAGGACGAAGCGCGCCCGGGTCGTTTCTCCGGCCACGAGCTTCACGACCCGGCGCCCGAGCGCGTAGCCCGGGTGACGGAGCTCGACGGAGAGCTCCCCGGGCGCGAGGCTCGACTCGTCGTGGCGCCCGTCGTCGCCGGTGACCAGGGGGTCGTAGACCATCTGGAACGAGTCGGACTCGCCGAGGGCCTGCAGCCGGATGTGGGCACCTGCGACCGGCTCGCCGCCGGCGTCGACCGCCTCGATGACCAGCCGGGCCGCGGGCTCGAGCGCGATCGCGAGGATGGCGGAGCCGGGAGACGCTCGACGGTGCGCCCGGAGGAACCCCGGCGCGGTGGCGAAGAGGTCGTAGGTCGTGCCGGCGACCAGGCCCGGCAGAACGAACCGGCCGTCCGCGTCGGTCGCGACCTGCCGGTGGGGCCGGACGCAGCTACAGTCGGTCACCGCCAGGTAGGACGGCCAGTGGGGGTCGGAGTAGATGGTCAGCGTCGCTCCGGCCAGGGGGTAGCTGCCCGGTCCAACCACGCGCCCGGCGAGCTCGCGGCCCGTGGCGAGGGCGATCCGGCCGAGGTCGGCGGCCGCGCACGAGCGCAGGAGGTCGAGGTGTCGCTCCGCCGTGGTCGGATCAGTCGTCGAATCGACAGCCCACCGGTAGACGCCGCGCGGAAGCCGCAGCGCAAGACGCCCGTCGGGGCCGGCCTCAGCCATCCCGGCGGCACCGGGCTCTTGGGTCGTCGCCGACAGCGCGGCGAGGCGCGCGTCGGCGACCGGCCGCCCGCCGGCGTCGACCACCTGCCCTCGAACCAGGCAGCCGCCCGGCCCCGGCGGCCACGGCCCGATCCCGGCCGCCGCCAGCATCCACACGACGAACGAGACCCAGCTCATCTCCTCAAGGATAGCCGACCGGCCGCCCCGTCCCGAGAGCCAGGCGCGCGCCGCCGGCCGCCGCCTCCCGAGGTCCCGGTCCGCCGCCTCGCGGTCCAACCTACGATGCGCAAAGGATTTTGGCGGTGGCGGCAAAAATTGCTCGTCAGGTGGTCATCGTCTGGCTTGAATTCGGCCCCGCTCGGCTCTATGATCTGCGAAACCGACCGGAAAGGGAGAGCATCGATGAAGGCCGCCGAGATCCTCAAGACCGCCGACGCCGAGGGCGTCCACTTCATGCGCCTGGAGTTCACCGACATCATGGGCGTCCTCAAGAACGTCGAGATCCCCAGGAGCCAGTTCGAGAAGGCGCTCGAAGGCCAGATCATGTTCGACGGCTCGTCGATCGAGGGTTTCACGCGCATCGAGGAATCCGACATGCTCCTCGAGCCGGACCTCGACACCTTCCGCCTGAACCCCTGGAAGAACGCGGACGGCACCCGCGTCGCGCGGCTGATCTGCAACATCAAGCTGCCCGACGGCTCCGCCTTCCCCGGCTGCCCGCGCACCGCCTTGCTGCGCCAGGTCGAGCGCGCCGCCAAGATGGGCTACACCATGGTCGCCGGGCCCGAGGCCGAGTTCTTCCTGTTCCAGAAGGACGCGGGCGGGCAACACCCTGATCGAGACCCACGACGTCGGCGGCTACTTCGACTTGACGCCGGTCGACAAGGGCGAGGAGGCGCGGCGCGACATCGTCGTCATGCTCGAGGAGATGGGCTTCGAGGTCGAGGCCGCCCACCACGAGGTCGCCCCCGGCCAGCACGAGATCGACTTCCGCTACGCCCCGGCCGTCGAGTGCGCCGACAACGTCTCGACCTTCCGCTTCGTGGTCAAGAAGGTGGCGCAGGACCAGGGGCTCCACGCGACCTTCATGCCCAAGCCGATCTTCGGCGTCAACGGCTCCGGCATGCACACCCACCAGAGCCTGCTGACCAAGGACGGCAAGAGCGCCTTCCACGACCCCAAGGCGCCGCGCGAGCTCTCCCGGACCGCCCTCGCCTACATCGCCGGCATTCTCGAGCACGCCAAGGCCTTCGTCGCGATCACCAACCCGCTGGTCAACTCCTACAAGCGGCTGGTGCCCGGCTTCGAGGCGCCGATCAACGTGGCCTGGTCGGAGAAGAACCGCTCGCCGCTCGTGCGGGTGCCGGCCAAGCGCGGCATGTCGACCCGCTGCGAGGTCCGCGTGCCCGACCCGTCGTGCAACCCCTACCTCGCCCTCGCCGTCATGCTGGCCGCCGGCCTCGACGGCATCGCGCACAAGATGGACCCGGGCGAGCCGGTCAACAAAAACATCTTCGCCATGAGCGAGCGCCAGAAGCGGCGCCTGAAGATCCGCCAGCTGCCGGCCAACCTCTCCGAGGCGCTCGACAACCTGGAGAAGGACGACGTGGTCAAGGAGGCCCTGGGCGCGCATATCCTGGAGAACTACCTGCGCGCCAAGCGCCAGGAGTGGGCCGACTACATCTCCCACGTCCACCCGTGGGAGCAGGAGCGCTACCTCGAGGCCTATTGAGGCGAAGCGCCCCGAGGCGAAGGGGGGGAGCGAGCCCGCACGCCTTTCATAGAGGCGCGTCGATTTGCTTTTCCCGCGGCTCGACATCTGCTAGAGTGCCCTTCATTCGCACAGCCGAAGGCGCAGTGACCCGGAGAAGACAGAGCCCGGGCCTGTAGAGCGTGGCTGGGCTAGTCGTTCAACGACGTCGTCTGCCGAGTGACGCCTCGCGAGAGGCCGGTTCGAGGCTCGAGGAGTCTTGGGTATGGGATTCATCCGTTTACATGTCGCCCGGGTCGCGGTGCCGTTGACCTTCGGGCTGTTCTTCCTCTCCGGCTCCGCCTCCGCGGTCCAGAACCAGGTCCGGATCTTGATGGACCTGGACAACGACGCGGGCACCGGCTGCTCGGTCTCGACTCCGGCCGGGACCTTCGCGGGCGTCGAGCAGGTCCTGATCACCACCGTCGAGACCACGAACCCGCCGCCGGCGGGCACGGTCACCGACGTCGCGACCTCCGACTGCACGAACCCGGGCACCAACACCTTCAGCGCGCCGGCCTCCTTCGACGGCGGCTGGCCGGTGGGGATCGACAACGGCACGGGCGGCCTCGACGTCGTCGAGACCTACCTGCCGCTGCTGGCTTCGGTGGTGCCCGATCCCAAGGTGATCCGGCTCGGAGTGCTGGTGACCGACGAGCTCGGCGGCGCCCATGCGCTCCTGACGGTCGACGGCACCCGGACCGGCGCCCCGATCCTCCTCGACCTGCGCTCGGTGATCGAGATCCCGACGCTCGGCCAGTGGGGCCTCGTCCTGCTCGCCCTCCTGCTCGCCGCCGCCTCGGCGCGCTTCCTCGGCCGGCGGGGGACCGTGGCCCTGGGCGTGTTGCTCCTGGTGGCGGCGAGCGGCGTCGCCTGGGCGGTGGCGGCCTGCGTGCTCGACGGCCAGACCAGCGAGTGGTCGTCCGCCGACGAGATCGCCTCCGACGCCGCCACGGTACTCTTCGCCAAGCACGACAGCGACCGGATCTGCTTCCGGGTGGACACGGAGCTGCTGTTCAACTCGCCGCCGGTCGCGGACGCGCAGTCGGTGACGACCGACGAGGACACGCCGGTCGCCATCACCCTGACCGGCTCGGACCCGGAGATGGGCGCCCTGACCTACTCGATCGTCTCCGGCCCTGCGCACGGCATGCTCAGCGGCACGCCGCCCAACGTCACCTACACGCCCGACCCGAACTACAACGGCCCGGACAGCTTCGTCTTCCAGGTCGAGGACCCCGGCACCCTGACCGACACCGCGACCGTGTCGATCACCGTCGACCCGGTCAACGACCCGCCGGTGGTCGACGCGGCGAGCTTCACGATCCCGGAGAACAGCGCGACCGGGACGAACGTCGGCACGCCGGTCACCTTCACCGATCCGGACCCCGGCCAGGGGCATACCTTCTCGATCACCGCCGGCAACACCGGCGGAGCGTTCTCGATCAACGCCGCGAGCGGCCAGATCCAGGTCGCGGGCGCCCTCGACTTCGAGACCCTGGCGGCCTACTCGCTCACCGTCCAGGTGACCGACGACGGCTCGCCGGTCCTCTCGGGCTCCGCCACCGTCGACGTCACGGTGACCGACGTCGACGACCCGCCGGTGGCGGTCGCCGACGCGGCGACCGTGACCGAGGACGCCCCGGCGACGACGATCGACGTGCTGGCCAACGACACCGACCAGGACGGCGGCCCCAAGGCGGTCCAATCGGTGACCCAGCCGGCGAACGGGACGGTCGCGATCACCAACGCGGGCGCCGACCTGACCTACCAGCCGGGCGCCGACTACTGCAACGACCCGCCGGGTACGACGCCCGACACCTTCACCTACACGCTCAACGGCGGCTCGACGGCGACGGTCTCGGTGACGGTGACCTGCGTCGACGATCCGCCGGTGGCGGTGGCCGACTCGGCGACGGTGGCCGAGGATTCGGGCGCCTCCACGATCGACGTCCTGGCGAACGACACGGACGTCGACGGCGGGACGAAGCTGGTCGGCTCGGTGACGCAGCCGGGCAACGGCGTGGTGGTCATCACGGGCGGCGGCACGGGCCTGACCTATGCGCCGACGGCCGACTACTGCAACAGCCCGCCGGGGACGACGCTCGACACGTTCACCTACACGCTGACACCAGGCTCCTCGTCGACCACGGTGACGATGACGGTGACCTGCGTCGACGACGCGCCCGTCGCGGTGGCCGACTCGGCGACCGTGGCCGAGGACTCCGGGGCGAGCACGGTCGACGTGCTGGCGAACGACACGGACGTGGACGGCGGCACGAAGCTCGTCGGCTCGGTGACGCAGCCAGCGAACGGCACCGTGGCGATCACTGGCGGCGGCACCGGAGTGACCTACGCGCCGAGCGCCAATTACTGCAACTCCCCGCCGGGGACGACGCTCGACACGTTCACCTACACGCTGACGCCAGGCTCCTCGTCGACGACCGTGACGATGACGGTGACCTGCGTCGACGACCCGCCGCTCGCGGTGGCCGACTCGGCGACCGTCGCCGAGGACTCGGGCGCCAACCCGATCGACGTGCTCTTGAACGACGTCGACATCGACGCCGGCCCGAAGATGGTCACTCTGGTCCAGAACCCCTCGGCCCAGAACGGCACGGTGCTCATCACCGGCGGCGGCTCGGAGGTCTCCTACGCGCCGGCGGCCGACTACTGCAACACCCCGCCGGGCACGACCCTCGACACCTTCACCTACACCGTGAACGGCGGCTCGATGGCGACCGTGACGGTCGCCGTCACCTGCGTCAACGACCCGCCGGTCCTCGACCTCGACGGCGACGACGACCAGGGCACCGCGGGTTCCGACTTCGCGGTGACCTTCACCGAGGGCGACGGCGCGACCCTCCTCGAAGACCCGACGCCCGACGCCACCGGCGCCGTGATCACCGACGTCGACTCGACGACCCTCGTGTCGCTGACCGTGACCCTCACCAACCTCCTCGACCCGGGCGACGAGGTGCTCGACGCCGACGTCTCCTCCTTCCCCAACATCACGAAGGACTACGACACGACCACGCCCGGGGTCGGCGTGCTGACGATCTCCTCGCTGACCCCGCAGCCGATCGCCGACTACGTGACCGTGCTCCGGACGGTCAGCTACCAGGACACCGACTCCGATCCCGACGCGACCGACCGGGTGGTCCAGTTCGTCGCCAACGACGGCAGCGACGACAGCAACACCGCGACCTCGACGGTGACCGTCGTGCCGGTCGACGACCCGCCGGTGGCGGTCGCGGACCCGGCGACGGTGACCGAGGACTCGGGTGCCAACACGATCGACGTGCTGGCGAACGACACCGACACGGACGGCGGCCCGATCTCGGTCCAGTCGGTGACCCAGCCGGCGAACGGCACCGTGGTGATCACCAACGCCGGCGCCGACCTGACCTACGAGCCCGACGCCGACTACTGCAACGACGGCTCCGGGGACGCCGCTCGACACCTTCACCTACACGCTTGACGCCGGCGAGCTCATCGGCGACGGTGACGGTGACGGTGACCTGCGTCGACGACCCGCCGGTGGCGGTGGCGGATGCGGCGACGGTGACCGAGGACGACCGCGGCGACGGCCGATCGCCGTGCTGGCCAACGACACGGACGTCGACGGCGGCACGAAGCTCGTCCAGTCGGTGACGCAGCCGAGCAACGGGACGGTGGTGATCACCGGCGGCGGCACGGGGCTGACCTACCAGCCCGCCGCCGACTACTGCAACGCCCGCCGGGCACGCCGCTCGACACCTTCACCTACACGCTGAAGCCGGCGGCTCGTCGACGACGGTGACGATGACGGTGACCTGCGTCGACGACCCGCCGGTGGCGGTGGCGGACTCGGCGACGGTGGTCGAGGACTCGGGCGCAACGTCGATCGACGTGCTCGCCAACGACACGGACGTCGACGGGGGCTCGAAGCTGGTCCAGTCGGTGACCTCAGCCGCGCACGGCACGGTGGTGATCACGGGCGGCGGCACGACCTGACCTACCCGCCGGCGGCCGACTACTGCAACGACCCACCGGGCACGACGCTCGACACGCTTCACGTACACGCTGACACGGGCGGCTCGACGGCGACGGTGTCGGTGACGGTGACCTGCGTCGACGACCCGCCGGTGGCGGTGGCGGACTCGGCGACGGTGACCGAGGACGATCCGGCGGCGGCGATCGACGTGCTGGCGAACGACACGGACATCGACGGCGGGACGAAGCTGGTGCAGTCGGTGACCCCCGCGTCGCACGGGGTGGTGATGATCACCGGCGGCGGCACGGGCGCTGACCTACGCGCCGAACGGCCAACTACTGCAACAATCCGCCGGGCACGACCCCGGACACCTTCACCTACACGCTCAACGGCGGCTCGACGGCGATGGTGTCGGTGACCGTGACCTGCGTCAACGACCCGCCGGTCGCGGGCGCCGACAGCTTCGACTTCATCGGCAACACCGAGCTCGAGGTCGACCAGGACACGGTGTCCACCCCCGAGGTCCTGGCGACGACCGGCACCACCTTCGGCGTGCTCGACAACGACAGCGACCCGGTCGAAGGCGACGCGATCGCGATCACCTCGATCACGGTCGGCGTCTGCACCGACTCGAGCGCTCCGTTCGACTGCACCGACGCCGCCGTCGGCACGGTCCACATGACGGCGAACGGCCGCTTCAGCTTCATCCCGGCGCCGGGCGACAGCGACGCGACGGAGAGCTTCACCTACGTCGTGACCGACAACGGCACGCCGGCGCCGGCGAGCACCACCGGCACGGTGACCCTCCATCGCTTCGAGCGGGTCTGGTACGTCGATCCGGCGGCGAGCGGCAACGGCACCTCCGCCTCGCCCCTCGCGAGCCTCGACTCCCTCGACAGCGCAGGTGGCGCCGGGGACTCGGACGCGGCCGGTGACTACGTCTTCGTCTACCACGGCTCCCTCGCCCTCTCGGGCCCGATGGAGATGGAGGCGAACCAGCACCTCCTGGGCGAGGGCGTCGGGCTCTCGATCCCCGTCGCCCTCAACGGCAACGCTTCGCCGACCGCGCTGGTGGCGTCGGGCACCCAGCCCCAGCTCACCAACGCCACGGGCGACGCGGTGACGGTGAAGTCGGCGATCCCGGTCGAGATCCGGGGCCTGTCGCTGGCGAGCACCACCGGCAACCCGATCGACGTCACCACGGCGGCGGCGCTCACCGGCTCGAGCACGCTGACGATCGCCAACGACCAGATCCGGGGCGCCGGCGCCGAGGGCATCGACGTCAACCTGAACGCCGGCACGACCGGCACCCTCGCGCTCGCCATCACCAACGACACCTGGAACGCCGCCGGCACCCTGACGGGCAACGCCATCGACGTCAACCGCCAGGCGGGAACCCTGCGCATCGACATCAGCAACGACGCCAACATCCTCTCGACCGGCGGCTCGGGCATCGTCGTCACCGACTCCAGCCTGGGCGCGACCACGATCACCGGCTTCGCCAACAACTCGATCCACCAGAACACGGTGGGCAGCGGCATCGTCCTGACCAACGTCACCTTCGACGCGACGCCGGCCGGCTCGTACCAGCAGGTCTCCGGCGGCACGACCGCGGTCGGCGCCTCCGGCAACGGCGTGGGCGCCTCCGGCGTCAGCCTGACCAACGTCGCGGGCGACCTGGCGTTCACCGACCTCGACGTGTTCGCCGACGGGGGCGCGGGCCTCAGGGTGAGCGGCACCGGCGTGGTCAACGTCGGCGCCGGCAGCGGTACGCGGGTGACGGTGGGCGCCGGAGTCGCGATCATCGAGGCGACCGGCGGGCCGGCCGTGGACCTCTCGTCGATGACCACCGATCTGCAGCTCTCGAGCCTGAAGAGCACCAACAGCGCGACGACCGGGGTGTCGCTCGACGGGGTCGCCGGGACGGTCTCGGCCGGCAGCGGCAGCTCGATCGCGAGCGCGACCGGCACCGCCTTCAACGTCAACGCGGGCAGCGCGGCGATCACCTACGGCGGCACGATCAGCAACTCGGCCGGACGGTCGGTCTCGGTGACCAGCAAGACGAGCGGCTCGACGACCTTCAACGGCGCGATCACCGACACCGGCACGGGCATCTTCCTCAACTCGAACACCGGATCGACGATCGCCTTCACGAAGCCGCTCAGCCTGACGACGGGTTCCAACGCCGCGTTCACGGCGACCGGCGGCGGCACGGTGACGTCGACCGACACGACGAGCACGATCACGACGACGACGGCGACGGCGCTCAACGTCGCGAACACCACGATCGGCGCCGCCGGGCTCAAGCTCGCGAGCGTCTCGGCGGGCACCGGGGCGTCGGGGCCGGCGAACGGCATCGTGCTCGACAACACCGGGAGCTCGGGCTCGCTGACGGTCAACGGTGGCACGATCCAGCACACCACGAGCCACGGCGTCTCCCTGACGTCCACCTCCAACCCATCGTTCACCTCGGTGACGATTCAGAGCACGGGCGGCAGCGGCGTCAAGGGCACTGGGGTGACGGGCTTCTCGTTCACCAACGGGACGATCGACACGACGGGCGCGGGTGCGGACGAGTCGAGCATCGCATTCAACATGGGGGTGACCGGGACGGAGAACAACGTCTCGGGCACCGTGACGATCACCGGCAACTCGCTGCTCAACTCGGGCTGGCACGGGGTGGACATCCAGAACTTCAACGGCACGCTGGACAACCTGACGATCTCGAGCAACACGATCACGAGCTCGACGTCGACGGCGACGTCGAAGGGGTCGGGGATCCGGATCCAGCCGCTCGGCTCGGGGACGACCGCGGCGAGCGTGACCAAGGCGACGATCGCGAACAACGTGATCTCGAACTTCCCGAGCGGGGCGGGGATCCTGGCGCAGGGAGGCAACTCGAACGCCGCCGGTCCGTCGGGCACGATCGGGGTTTCGGGAAGTGCCACGAACGTCGTCGCGATCACCGGGAACACGATCCATGGCCAGAGCTCGGCGAACCGGATGGGGACGAGCGCGATCATCGCCACCGTGTCCGGCAAGGGGCAGGGCAACTTCGACATCGAGACCAACGGCTCGGTCGCCAGTCCGCTCACCAACATGGCGGGAACCGCGATCCTGTGCGGCACCAACGGCAACACGACCTCGACGTTCGTGGTGAGCAACAACGTCATCGTGGCGAACAACACCGTGGCCTCGAACGGTATCGGCGGCGGCACCGGGGTCACCTTCGGGACGTCGGACACGCCCAACATGACCTGGACGATCGCCAACAACGCCATCAGCGCCACGGACGGCAACGGCATCCTGGCGGTCGCCCGGGGCACGACCGGCAGCCTGAAGGTGAAGATCCAGAACAACACGGTCGCGGCACCCCTGAGCGGGTTGCGTCAGGGCATCCGGGTGGACGCGGGCAACGGCAGCTCGATCGACGACTCCGTCTGCCTCAACATCTCGGGCAACACGAGCTCGGGGAGCACTCTTGCCCCCAACACGGCGTCGGGTATCGGGCTCAGGAAGCAGGGCACGACGACCACGACGAACGACTTCTCGATCAACGGGATGGCGGCGACGGCCTCCCCCGGGGTCGAGAACTACGTCGGAGGGCTCAACCCGGCGAGCACGACCGGGACCTTCGGCACCACCGGAACGGATCTGGTCTCGGCGACGAGCGGCTTCAGCAACTGCTCGTTCCCATGACGAGCTCACAGGCAGGAGGGTCGGTCCGGAACGTCCGGACCGGCCCGTGACTCGCGGCTCAATCTCTCAACCAGGAGGCCTCATGGCGGAACCGTTTTTGTCGGAGATACGGCTCATGAGCTTCGTGTTCGCGCCCAAGGGGTGGGCGCTGTGCAACGGACAGCTCTTGCCGATCAACCAGAACCAGGCGCTGTTCTCGCTGCTGGGCACCACGTTTGGTGGTGACGGTCGGGTGAACTTCGCCCTGCCGGATCTGCGGGGGCGGGCACCGATCCACGTCGGGTCGGGCCATACGCTCGGGGAGCGGGGCGGCGAGCAGGCCCACACGCTGTCGATCGCCGAGCTTCCGACCCACACTCATGTCGCGCAGGCGACGACGGTCGCGGCGACGACCAACACTCCGACGAACACGGTGATGCTGGCGCAGAGCACGGCCGCCAACCTCTATGCCAGCGGAGCGTCCAACCTCGTGGCGATGGCAGCCAACGCCGTCAGCAACGTCGGGGGGAGCCAGGCGCACCTCAACATGCAACCGTTTCTGACCCTGAGCTTCTGCGTCGCGCTCCAGGGCATCTTCCCGAGCCCGAGTTAAGGAGAGAGCCGATGGCACAACCCTACGTCGGAGAGATCCGAATGTTCGCCGGCAACTTCGCTCCCGCAGGATGGATGTTTTGCGAGGGCCAGCTCCTGCCGATCTCGGAGAACGAGACGCTGTTCCAGCTCATCGGGACGACCTACGGCGGAGACGGGCAGTCGACCTTCGCCCTGCCGGACCTGCGGGGCCGGATCCCGATCCACCAGGGCAACGGCTTCATCCTGGCCGAGACCGGAGGGGTGGAGGAGGTCACCCTGACGGTGAACCAGATCGCGGCGCACTCCCATGCGCTGCTGGCGACCCAGACCTCGGCTGCCGGGACGGCTCCGTCTCCGAACGTCGTCCTGGCCGTGGCCGCGGCCTCCACGATCACTCCGTACGGGACGGACAACCCGACGACGCCGCTTCACGCCAACTCGATGACCTCGGTCGGCGGGAGCCAGCCGCACACGAACTTCCAGCCCTATCTCTGCGTCGACTTCATCATCTCGCTGTTCGGGATCTTCCCGAGCCCAACCTGAGGAGAGCGCCATGGACCCCTTCGTCGCGGAGATCCGCATCTTCCCGTTCAACTTCGCCCCGAAAGGTTGGGCGTGGTGCGACGGTCAGCTCCTGCCGCTGTCGCAGAACACGGCGCTGTTCTCGCTGCTCGGGACGACCTACGGCGGCAACGGCAAGTCGAACTTCGCCCTGCCGGACCTCCAGGGCCGGGCGCCGATGCACCCGGGCCAGGGCCCCGGCCTGTCGCTCCACGACCTGGGCGAGACCGGCGGCTCGGAGACGGTGAGCCTGCTCGAGTCCGAGATCCCGTCGCACCGGCACAACGTCGTCGCGTCACAGTCCGACGCGACCGACCAGACCCCGGCGGGCGAGCTCCTCGCCGCGGGCGTGGGAATCGGGCAGTACGCCGCGCCCGGCGCCTTGACCCAGCTCAGCGACAACGCCCTCGCCCCGGCCGGCGGCGACCAGCCCCACAACAACTTGCAGCCCTATCTGACCTTCTACTTCTGCATCGCGCTCCAGGGGGTGTTCCCGCCCAGGACCTGAGGCGGAGACCGATCCTTCGTCGGGCGAGCGTTCGAGGCTCGCGTTCGAGCCCCGGCACTTCTCTGCCGGGGCTCATTCATCTTTAATGGTCATTTATCGTCATGGATCATTGAATATGTTTATCTTTCCTCGATCGTCGCTTCCTTCTCCAGGCGCCATTCCTTTGCAAACCCACGAAGATTTCTCTTGACGTTGAGAAGAGACCTCGGCTAGCGTTCTCTCCGTTCGGTGCATCCAGAAGAGGCGACCGGAGGTCGACACCGGTCCCGACGACGTCAGACTCAAGGACGCCCGCGCCTTCGAGGCATGGGTGAGAGTCCGAGTTTCGGTGCTCGACTGGAGGGGGTGGAAATCGTTCTTTTTCGCGTCCTCTTTTCGCGATTGGGAGATCGTCATGTCTCGTTCGTTCCGCCCGGGCCTTTTCGCTACGGCGATGATCCTCGTCGCCGGCTTCGCCGCTCCGCTCCACGCGGTGGTCACGATCACCGGAGTCGTTTCCTTCTCCACGCTCGACAACGGCCCTCTCGACGAGGACCCGACGGCCGGCGTCTTCGCCGTCTCGGACTCTCTGGTGGTCGAGGGCACCGTCGAGTGCACCGACGCACCGCCGCTCCCGGGTAACGCGAGCGGCTGCTCGGTCACTCTGGTGACCGGCGGCGACCTCGTGCTCGAGGCGGGCGGCGCCATCGTCACCGAGAACCAGCGCGGTGCCGGCAACGGCGGGGACGTCACACTGGAAGCCGCGGGCGACGTGGTGCTCGACGGTCCCTCCGGCACTCTGCCGGGCGCGCGGATCTCGACGGCCCGGCTGTCGGCGGCCAATCCCGGCGGCGCTCAGCACGCCGGAGCCGTCTCCGTGACCGCCGGCGGTCAGGTGAGTGCCCAGGCGGGCTCCGTGATCTCCGCGGCGGCCGCGGGAGGGGCGGCGGGCGCCATCGAGCTCGTCGGCGGGGGTGCGATCCAGATCGACGGCCTGGTGGCGTCCGGCCCCACGGAGCTCCTGGACGGGACCCCCTGGGCGGGCGAGGTGCTGGTCCCGGCCGCCGCGCAACAGGCGGGCGGACCGATCAGCGTCATCTCGTCCGGCACCGGCGGCTCGGGGATCGCGGTCGGCACGACCGGGGTCGTCGTCTCTCAAGGAGACCGCCAGGCCTCCGGGCCGGTCCTCCTCGAGGCCTGCGGCATCGAGGTCCGGGGCCTGGTGGCGTCGCTCAGCTGGAGCGGGCAGGGCGCGGAGGTGAAGCTGCGCTCCGGCGAAGGGCTCCTCGTCGACGGCCAGGACCTCGGCGCGTCGGTGGACGGCCCCGGGTTCGCAGGCCGGCTCGGCTCGGTTCGTGCCGGCGGGACCACGGGGGGCGACCCGGGCTCGAGCGCCGAGCTCTTCGCGCGGGGCGCCGTCCAGGTCCTGGGGCCGGCGGCGGGCTCGACGGGCCTCTTCGCCGTGAGCGCCGGGCCGGGGACCCATCCGGGCTCGTCCGGCGGCACGGTGACCGTGCTCTCGCTCGACGGCGCGGTCACCGCCGCGGGCAACGCCTTCCAGGCCGGGCGGTCGGTCTCCGGTGATCGCGGCGGCGCGATCGACGTCGAGGCCGCCGGTGACGTGGCGCTCGACGGCGCCGTGGTCTCGGCGATCGGCAACTTCGGGAGCGGCAGCGCCGGGACCGGTGGGAGCGTCGTCGTCCAGTCGTACCAGGGCGACCTCGTCTGGACCGGCGGCGTGGGCGACGTCCGGCCCACGGGCGACGCCGTCGCCGCTGCCCGGCGCGGGTCGATCGTCCTCTCCTACTGCGGCTCGCTCGATCTGACCGGTACGGCCTTCCCGACGAACGGCGCGCCCGTTGCGCCCTTCCCGGAGGTCTTCCAGGACTGCTCCCTGCCGGGGCCGGCGCTGCCGCCGGGCGATGCGTTGCCCGTGTGCAACCAGCCGCCGGTCGCGGCCGACGACGACTTCACGACCGACGAGGACACGCCGGTCGGCGGGAACGTCCTGGCCGACAACGGGCACGGAGCGGACGTCGACCCGGGTGGAGGGCCGCTGACCGTCACCGAGGTCAACGGCGTGGCGGCGGACGTCGGCAACCTGGTGGTGCTGCCGTCCGGCGCCTTGTTGACCTTGAATTCCGACGGCTCCTTCACCTACGACCCGAACGGCCAGTTCGACGCGCTCGCGCCGGGCGACCAGACTACCGACACCTTCGACTACACGATCGAAGAGCCCGGCGGCCTCTCCGACTCGGCGACGGTGACGATCACCGTCACCGGCGTCGACGACGATCCGGTGGCGGTCGACGACGCGGCTACGGTGGACGAGGACTCGGGCGCCACCGCGATCGACGTGCTGGCGAACGACACCGACGTCGACGCCGGCCCGAAGTCGATCCAGTCGGTGACCCAGCCGGCGAATGGCACGGTGGTGATCACGGGCGGCGGCACGGGGGTGACGTACGAGCCCGCCGCCGGCTACTGCAACGACGGCTCGCCGGTCGACACCTTCACCTACGCCCTGACGCCGGGCGGCTCGTCGGCGACGGTATCGGTGACGGTGACCTGCGTCGACGACCCGCCGGCGGCGGTGGCGGACGCGGCGACGGTCCTCGAGGACTCGGGCGGCAACCCGATCGACGTCCTGGCCAACGACACGGACTCCGACGGCGGTCCGAAGCTGGTGCAGTCGGTGACCCAGCCGACGAACGGCCTCGTCATGATCACGGGCGGCGGCGCCGGCGTGACCTACGCTCCGCTGGCCGACTACTGCAACGATCCGCCGGGGACGACGCCGGACACGTTCACCTACACGCTCAACGGCGGCTCGACGGCGACGGTGTCGGTGACGGTGACCTGCGTCGACGACCCGCCGGTGGCGGTGGCGGACGCCGCGACGGTGCTCGAGGACTCGGGCGCCAACGCCTTCGACGTGCTGGCCAACGACACCGACGTCGACGGCGGCCCGAAGCTGGTGCAGTCGGTGACGGCCGCCTCGAACGGGATCGTGATGATCACGGGCGGCGGGACGAGCGTGACCTACGCGCCGACGGCCGACTACTGCAACGACCCGCCGGGCACGACGCCCGACACCTTCACCTACACCTTGAACGGCGGCTCGTCGGCGACGGTGTCGGTGACGGTCACCTGTGTCAACGACCCGCCGGTCCTCACCGACGATCCGATCGCCTACACGACGCCGGGCAACACGCAGCTCCACGTGGCGGGGGCGACGCTTCCGGGCGTCGCCTCGTGGTCGGACGCGCAGAGCGCCCTCGCCAAGTCGAGCCCCTCGGACGTCGACGGCCCGGGACCGCTCGAAGTCGTCGCCGCCTCGGGCGCGTCGACCAACGGCGGCAGCTACTCGATCGCCGCCGACGGCTCGTTCACCTACGTGCCGCCGGCCGGCTTCACCGGTGCGGACAGCTTCACCTACATGGTGACCGACAACGGCTCGCCGGCGGCGGCGGTGACCGGCACGGTCAGCCTCACCGTCGGCCAGCGCGTCTGGTACGTTCGCGACCTGATCGACGCCGACAACGCCGCGGGTGGAGACGGCCGCTCGACCGACGCCTTCGACAGCCTCGCGGCGCTCGCCGCGGCGACCACCAACGACGGCGACATCCTCTTCGTCTTCCGCGGCGACACCGGGACGACGCCGCTCTCGGGCAACGTCACGCTCGAGAACGGCCAGAAGCTCTGGGGCCAGGGGATCGGTCTGGACGTGCCCGGCTTCGGCGTGGTGGTCGCCGCCGGTGAGAAGCCCCGGATCGACAACGGGAGCGGTGACACGGTGACGGTCTCGGCGACCGCGGGCAACCGCCAGGACGTCGAGGTCCGCGGTCTCGACCTCTCGGCGAGCGGCACCGCCGTCAAGGTGAGCTCGAGCGGCGCCAACCTGGTCGGGGTCACCGTCAGCGACGACACCGTGAGCTCGGCCGGGCTGAACGCGGTCAACCTCTCCCAGGGCTCGACCGGCGCGTTCTCGGCGACTCTCGAGAACGACGACCTCGCGGCGGCCGGCAACGCCTTCGACGCACGCACGACGGCCGCCTCCGGCGCCCTGACGCTCGCCTTCAACGACAATGCCGTCGTCTCCGGCGCCACCGGCGTCTTCGTCGACGGCTCGGCCGGCGGCACCGTCACGATCACCGGTCTCGCCGACAACGGGGTGAGCCAGAACACCGTCGGCACCGGCATCGGCGTCACGAGCGCGACCTTCGACGCGACGCCGGGCGGCAGCTACCAGACGGTCTCGGGCGGCATGACCCTGGTGGGCCTCTCGGGTGACGGCGTGGGCGGCGCGGGCGTGGTGCTCACCAACGTCGCGGGCGATCTGGCCTTCACCGACCTCGACGTGTTCGCCGACGGGGGCGCGGGCCTCAGGGTGAGCGGCACCGGCGTGGTCAACGTCGGCGCGGGCACCGGCACGCGGGTGACGGTGGGCGCCGGGGTCGCGATCATCGAGGCGACGGGCGGGCCGGCCGTGGACCTCTCGTCGATGACGACCGATCTGCAGCTCTCGAGCCTGAAGAGCACGGGGAGCGCGACGACGGGGGTGTCGCTCGACGGCGTCGCGGGGACGGTCTCGGCCGGCAGTGGCAGCTCGATCGCGAGCGCGACCGGCACCGCTTTCAACGTCAACGCGGGGAGCGCGGCGATCACCTACGGCGGCACGATCAGCAACTCGGCCGGGCGGTCGGTCTCGGTGACCAGCAAGACGAGCGGCTCGACGACCTTCAACGGCGCGATCACCGACACCGGCACGGGCATCTTCCTCAACTCGAACACCGGATCGACGATCGCCTTCACGAAGCCGCTCAGCCTGACGACGGGTGCCAACGCCGCGTTCACGGCGACCGGCGGCGGCACGGTGACGTCGACCGACACGACGAGTACGATCACGACGACGACGGCGACGGCGCTCAACGTCGCGAACACCACGATCGGCGCCGCCGGGCTCAAGCTCGCGAGCGTCTCGGCGGGCACCGGGGCGTCGGGGCCGGCGAGCGGCATCGTGCTCGACAACACCGGGAGCTCGGGCTCGCTGACGGTCAACGGTGGCACGATCCAGCACACCACGAGCCACGGCGTCTCCCTGACGTCCACCTCCAACCCGTCGTTCACCTCGGTGACGATTCAGAGCACGGGCGGCAGCGGCGTCAAGGGCACTGGGGTGACGGGCTTCTCGTTCACCAACGGGACGATCGACACGACGGGCGCGGGTGCGGACGAGTCGAGCATCGCATTCAACATGGGGGTGACCGGGACGGAGAACAACGTCTCGGGCACCGTGACGATCACCGGCAACTCGCTGCTCAACTCGGGCTGGCACGGGGTGGACATCCAGAACTTCAGCGGCACGCTGGACAACGTGACGATCTCGGGCAACACGATCACGAGCTCGACGTCGACGGCGACGTCGAAGGGGTCGGGGATCCGGATCCAGCCGCTGGGATCGGGGACGACCGCGGCGAGCGTGACCAAGGCGACGATCGCGAACAACGTGATCTCGAACTTCCCGAGCGGGGCGGGGATCCTGGCGCAGGGAGGCAACTCGAACGCCGCCGGTCCGTCGGGCACGATCGGGGTTTCCGGAAGCCCCACGAACGTCGTCGCGATCACCGGGAACACGATCCATGGCCAGAGCTCGGCGAACCGGATGGGGACGAGCGCGATCATCGCCACCGTGTCCGGCAAGGGGCAGGGCAACTTCGACATCGAGACCAACGGCTCGGTCGCCAGTCCGCTCACCAACATGGCGGGAACCGCGATCCTGTGCGGCACCAACGGCAACACGACCTCGACGTTCGTGGTGAGCAACAACGTCATCGTGGCGAACAACACCGTGGCCTCGAACGGCGTGGGCGGCGGCACCGGGGTCACCTTCGGGACGTCGGACACGCCCAACATGACCTGGACGATCGCCAACAACGCCATCAGCGCCACGGACGGCAACGGCATCCTGGCGGTCGCCCGGGGCACGACCGGCAGCCTGAAGGTGAAGATCCAGAACAACACGGTCGCGGCACCCCTGAGCGGGTTGCGTCAGGGCATCCGGGTGGACGCGGGCAACGGCAGCTCGATCGACGACTCCATCTGCCTCAACATCTCGGGCAACACCTCCGCCGGAAGCGGCGGCACCCAGGGCATCGGCCTCCGGAAGCAGGGTACGATCTCCACCACGAACGACTTCGGAGTGAACGGCATGGCGGCGACGAGCTCGCCGGGGGTCGAGAGCTACGTCGATGGGCTCAATCCCACCGGCAGCGGCACGCTCCTGATCTCGGCGACGAGCGGCTTCAGCAACTGCTCGTTCCCATGAGGAGAGGGCAGGCGAGGAGGGCGGCCCGGGTGGTCCGGGTCGTCCGCTGACAGGGCTCGAGGGACATCGATCGAGGGGAGGGACGAATGGCGGAACCGTTTTTGTCGGAGATACGGCTCATGAGCTTCGTGTTCGCGCCCAAGGGGTGGGCGCTGTGCAACGGACAGCTCTTGCCGATCAACCAGAACCAGGCGCTGTTTTCGCTGCTGGGCACCACGTTCGGTGGTGACGGTCGGGTGAACTTCGCCCTGCCGGATCTGCGGGGGCGGGCACCGATCCACGTCGGGTCGGGCCATACGCTCGGGGAGCGGGGCGGCGAGCAGGCCCACACGCTGTCGATCGCCGAGCTTCCGACCCACACTCATGTCGCGCAGGCGACGACGGTCGCGGCGACGACCAACACTCCGACGAACACGGTGATGCTGGCGCAGAGCACGGCCGCCAACCTCTATGCCAGCGGAGCGTCCAACCTCGTGGCGATGGCAGCCAACGCCGTCAGCAACGTCGGAGGGAGCCAGGCGCACCTCAACATGCAACCGTTTCTGACCCTGAGCTTCTGCATCGCGCTGCCAGGGCATCTTCCCGAGCCCGAGTTAAGGAGAGAGCCGATGGCACAACCCTACGTCGGAGAGATCCGAATGTTCGCCGGGAACTTCGCTCCCGCAGGATGGATGTTTTGCGAGGGCCAGCTCCTGCCGATCTCGGAGAACGAGACGCTGTTCCAGCTCATCGGGACGACCTACGGCGGCGACGGGCAGTCGACCTTCGCCCTGCCGGACCTGCGAGGCCGGATCCCGATCCACCAGGGCAACGGCTTCATCCTGGCCGAGACCGGAGGGGTGGAGGAGGTGACCCTGACGGTGAACCAGATCGCGGCGCACTCCCATGCGCTGCTGGCGACCCAAACCTCGGCTGCCGGGACGGCTCCGTCTCCGAACGTCGTCCTGGCCGTCGCCGCGGCCTCCACGATCACTCCGTACGGGACGGACAACCCGACGACGCCGCTTCACGCCAACTCGATGACCTCGGTCGGCGGGAGCCAGCCGCACACGAATTTCCAGCCCTATCTCTGCGTCGACTTCATCATTTCGCTGTTCGGGATCTTCCCGAGCCCAACCTGAGGAGAGACCCATGGACCCCTTCGTCGCGGAGATCCGCATCTTTCCCTTCAATTTCGCGCCCAAGGGCTGGGCATGGTGCGACGGTCAGCTCCTGCCGCTGTCGCAGAACACGGCGCTGTTTTCGTTGCTGGGCACGACTTACGGCGGCAACGGCAAGTCGAACTTCGCCCTGCCGGACCTCCAGGGCCGGGCGCCGATGCACCCGGGCCAGGGCCCCGGCCTGTCGCTCCACGACTTAGGCGAGACCGGCGGCTCGGAGACGGTGAGCCTGCTCGAGTCCGAGATCCCGTCGCACCGGCACAACGTCGTCGCGTCACAGTCCGACGCGACCGACCAGACCCCGGCGGGCGAGCTCCTCGCCGCGGGCGTGGGAATCGGGCAGTACGCCGCGCCCGGCGCCTTGACCCAGCTCAGCGACAACGCCCTCGCCCCGGCCGGCGGCGACCAGCCGCACAACAACCTGCAGCCGTACCTGACCTTCTACTTCTGCATCGCGCTCCAGGGGGTGTTCCCGCCCAGGACCTGAGGTTTCCCGCCGGATGGCGGGCGTCGTCGGATGGGAGGGGTGGGTGGAAGTTTGCCGGATTGAGTTTCCCGTTCGGCCCGCTTCGGGCCGAGGCGATTCGAAGGAGGCTGGAGATGACGGAGCGGGCTCGGGCTCTCGGATCCGAGGTACCCGGCGAGCGTGCGCTCGACCGGCTGCAGTGTGCCCTGCCGATGACTCGCCGCCGGCTGCTTGCCGCGGCCTCGGCCGGGGCCGCGGCCTTCGCCTTCGGCGGCGTCGGCTGGGCGCAGGGGGCCGCGCCGCAGGGTCGGGTCCTGCCGCTCTCGGTGGGATATCTCGAGGACAGCGATCTGCTGCCCCGCCTGCGCGCCGAGCCCTGGCGGCGTCGGGACGCGACCGGCCTCCAGGTCGTCCCGGCAGCGCGCATGGCGCTCGGCGACCAGAGCCTGGCCCAGCAGACCCTGGAGATGACCGTCCACGGCCTCTACCCGGGCTTGCCGACGCCGCGCCAGTCCTGGTTCACCGCGGTCGTCCTGACGGTCTTCTTCCCGTCCGACGACCCGCTCCACCCCGACCCCTTCCCCTTCTACAGCTGGCAGGCGAAGCTCTGGCCGGGTCCGAACCAGGGGCAGCGGCTGCGCTTCTTGGTGCCGGTCGGCCGGCAGGGTGGGCTCGAGCTCGTCGCCGAGGTCTTCGACGGCTGGCCGACGCCCGCCGGCCAGCGCGCGGCCCGGGTGCTCCGCGGGGGCGGCGAGCGGCAGGCGCCGGTCTCGCAGCCGCTCGAGCTCACGAGCTTCTACGGTGACTTCACGGTCGACTGGTACCAGGGGCGCCCCAAGCTCCAGCGGGGCTTTTACTTCCTCGGGCTCGCTCCCGGGGCCTGGGACCAGGCCTGGGAGCTGACCGGCGGCCGGCTCGCGCCGAAGGACCGGCCGGTCGAGCGGACCTCGATCGTGGTGAGCTTCGACAAGGTGCCGGAGGACGATCCGCGGCTCGCGATCACGTAAACACGGCTTCGTAGGTCGTGCCGGCGTCGTCGCGGTGGATGGGCACCAGGAACAGGTCCATTCCGCCCATCTCGCCGTTCTCGAGGTGGTAGATCCTCTGCGGCAGCACCGGGTCGCGCGGGCCGCGGAACTGGAGGGAGAACTGCTGGCGCTCGGCCCGCCCCTGGAGGCCGTTGCTCTCGATCGCGGCGAGCTCCAGCGCCAGCTCGCCGAGCTCCTCGTCCGAGAGCGCGAAAGTCTCCCCCTTGCGGGGCGCGAAGGTCTCCTGGGTCAGCTTGTCGAGCATCGTCCCTCCGGGTAGAGTGGCCCTTCCGAGCGCGCAGTATAGAGGAAGCTCCATGAGCGACGAAGCCGGCATCCTGACGACCGCCCCGCCCGGTCTCCGGCTGCGCCCGATCACCGAGGACGACCTGCCCTTTCTGGCCGAGCTCTACGCCTCGACCCGGCGCGAGGAGGTGGCGCAGACGCCCTGGAGCGACGAGGAGAAGGAGGCGTTCCTGCGCTGGCAGTTCGAGAACCAGCACCAGCACTACCAGACCTACTACCCGGGCTGCGAGTTCCTGGTGGTCGAGCAGGGCGGCGAGGGCGGAGGCGCGGCCGAGCCGATCGGGCGGCTCTACGTCGACCGCTGGGAGAAGGAGATCCGGCTGGTCGACATCGCGCTCGTCCCCGAGCACCGGGGTGCCGGCCTGGGCGGCGCGCTCGTGGGCGAGCTCCTCGCCGAGGGCGCCCGGAGCGGCCTGCCGGTCTCGATCCACGTCGAGTACAACAACCCGGCGCTCCGCCTCTACCGCCGCCTGGGCTTCCGCCACGTCGACTCGAACGGCATCTACTACCTCATGAAGTGGACGCCGGGGGAGGGCGCCGCCGGGTGACCTGGCTCCGGCCGAGGGAGCGCGGGGGGGGCGTTGCCTCTCGCACCGTTCGCCCGGCCGAGGCAGAGGCTCGGCCGCTTCATGGGGGCTCGGACGCCGGGGCATCCCGAGGTCGGCGGCCTCTTGGGCCTCCGATGTCCGGGCTTCTCGAGCCCGGCACCTTCAGGCGTCGGGCCTTGCGGAGGGCTGCCCCGGTTGAAGCGGCCGAGCTCTGTCTCGGCCGGGCAACCGGATGGGCCGGCACCGAGCGTCGGGACCGCGCCTAGCCCGCCTGATGCTCCCTGCGCAGCAGGTCGAACACCGTCTTGACCGGCGAGAAGGTCGCCTCCGGGACCTCGACGAAGGCCGAGCCCCAGCCGGCCATGGCGCCGTTCCACAGGCCGGGGCGCTCGAGGGCGAGGAGCGGCCGGCCGTCGTGGCTCTTGCCGGCGATGAAGACGGCGCTCTCGTCGACGTAGCGAGAGAGGTCGTACGGCCGGTCCTCCCGGTCGCGGAGCGCGCACACCAGGTCGACCGGGTTGAAGTGGGTCGAGGACTCGAAGATCGCGACCTGTTCGGGGTCGTCCGCGGCGAGCTGGGCCCGCTCGACGATCTGCGCCGAGAGCGAGCCGTCGCCGCCTTCGACCCAGAACGGCCCGCCGCCCGGCTCTCCCCGGTTGACCACCATCCCCGCGACCCGCAGCGGCCGGTCGAGGCGCTCGGCGAGCCGGGCTCGCCGCTCGGCCTCGGGCAGCTCCTCCCAGCTCTTCGGCACCTGGAAGCCGAGACGCTCGACCAGGAACGCCTTGGCCCCTTCGAGCGAGCCGTCGACCCCCGCCCCGAGCTCTTCGATCAGCTCGAAGGACTGGCGGCGCAGGTCCGCGAGGTAGCCGCCGAGGACCCTCTTCCAGCGCCCGACCTCGGGCCGGAGCCGGTCCGGCTGGACGTTGTCGATGTTCTTCACGAACACCAGGTCGCCGCCCGCCTCGGCGATCGCCTGGAGGTTTCCGAGGAGCGCCCCGTGGCCGCCCGGGCGGAGCAGGAGGGTCCCGTCTTCGAGCCGGAACGGGGCGCCGGGCTCACCGCGCCCCGGCTCGAGGTCGAGGGCCAGGGTGTCGGTGGCCGGCGACTGGACCGAGAAGGAGACCTCGAAGCAGACGCCGAGGGTGCGCTCGAGCTCCGGCCGGGCCCGCTCGGTGAGGGCCTCGATCTCGTCGCGCGCCTCCGGCGGCACCGTGAAGTGGACCCGGGCGAGGCCCGCCTCGTCCGCCACGTACGCGGCGGCCTCGACGAGCTGCTCCTCGAACGGGGTGCGCGCGCCCTCGGGGTAGCGGTGGAACGGGATCAGGGCCTTCGGCCGCCTCTCGTAATCCAGGTGCTCGGGGGAGAGCAGGGCGTGGAGCACCGCACCCGCCTCGCCGCCGGCGCGCAGGGCCTCGAGATCTTGCCCCGAGGCGGCCACCTCGCGCTCCAGCTCGTCGTAGAACGGGAAGCGGGGAAGCTCGGACAGAAAGCGGATCGGGTCGCCGGCCTCCGGATCGCCGGCCACCGCCCGGCGGCTCATCTCCGCGGCCGCCGCGACCGGGTTGCCGGCGAAGTCGACCCAGGGCAGCAAGCTCCGGAACATCCGGGTGGCGGCGCCCGACGCCGGCACCAGCTTCATCGCCCGACCGCCGCGGCGGGCCTCCTCGTAACCGGCGGCGAGTATGTCCTGGCGCTCGCTCTCGAGGCCGCGGATGCCGTCGCCCACGGTGCATGGCCGCACCAGCCGCGGCGCCGGCGGCGGCGAGGCGAGTAGGGCGAGCTGGCGCTCCGCCTCGCCGCGGCCGAGGCCCTGGGCCTCGAGCTGGCGGAGGTCGGAGTCAGTGAGCGTCGGCATGGCGGCGGTGGTGCGCGGTGCGATTCCGGGTGAAGCGGCCGAGCTCTGCCTCGGCCGTTCGTTTCGGACGGCGACCCGCGTCAGTCCCGAATCGCGACATCAGGATATCGCGGAAGTTGCGCGATCTCGGCGAGGCGGGGCGCCGCGGCGTCCTTGGCGGAGAGCACCGGGCTCGCGATCGGCCACTCGATGCCGATCTCCGGGTCGTCCCAGCGGACCGCCAGCTCGTCGTCCGCCCGGTAGAGCTCGGTGCACTTGTACTCGACCTGGGCGGCGTCGGAGAGCACGCAGAAGCCGTGGGCGAACCCCGGCGGCACGTAGAGCTGCTCGAAGCCCTCGGCCGAGAGCTCGAAGCCCACCCAGCGCGCGAAGGTCGGCGATCCCCGGCGGATGTCGACCGCGACGTCGAAGATCGTCCCCTCGACGGCGCGCACCAGCTTGCCCTGCGGGCACCGGCCCTGGGCGTGGAGGCCGCGGAGGATGCCGCGCTCCGAGCGCGAGTGGTTGTCCTGGACGAAGACCGCGTCGATGCCGCCGGCGGCGTACTTCTCCCGGTGGTAGGTCTCGAGGAAGAACCCGCGGTGGTCCCGGTGGACCGCCGGCACGACCCGCACGACCCCGGGGAGCTCGGTGGCGAGGAACGAGAGCTCACTCGCCATGGCTCACCAGGCCCAGGCGCTCGCGCCGGTAGACCCCCGAGGCGATCCGCCCGCACCAGTCCAGGTGGTCGAGGTACCAGCCGACCGTGGCGGCGAGGCCCGACTCGAGGTCGTGGGCCGGCGCCCAGCCGAGCTCGCGGCGGGCCTTGGCGTCGTCGATGGCGTAGCGCCGGTCGTGGCCGGGCCGGTCGGTGACGAAGGTCGCGAGCTCGCGGTAGCTCGCCTTGCCGCGCGCCCGGAGCGCCCGGTTCTCGGCCGCCGGTCGCGCGGCCTCGAGCAGGTCGCAGAGGAGGTGGACGATCTCGAGGTTGGTCCGCTCGCTGCCGCCGCCCAGGTTGTACTTCTCGCCCGGACGGCCCGCCTCGAGCGCGCGCAGCACGCCGCGGCAGTGGTCCTCGACGTAGATCCAGTCGCGCACGTTCGAGCCGTCGCCATAGATCGGCAGGTCGCGCCCTTCGAGCGCGTTCAAGAGCATCAGGGGGATGAGCTTTTCCGGGAACTGGTAGGGGCCGTAGTTGTTCGAGCAGTTGGTGATCAGGGCGGGCAGGCCGTAGGTCGCGGCGTAGGCGCGCACCAGGTGGTCGGCGCCGGCCTTCGAGGCGGCGTAGGGTGAGTTGGGGGCGTAGGCGGTCTCCTCGCTGAAGCGGCCGGTCTCGCCGAGCGAGCCGTAGACCTCGTCGGTCGAGACGTGGAGGAAGCGGAAGCGCGCGGCTTGGGCCGCCCCGAGGGCGGCGACGTGGCGGCGCGCCGCCTCGAGCAGCTCGAAGGTGCCCGCCACGTTGGTCCGCACGAAGGCGCTCGGGTCGTCGATCGAGCGGTCGACGTGGCTCTCGGCCGCGAAGTTGACCAGCCACTCCGGGCCGTGCTCGCCGAGCGCTCGACGCACGGTCTCCCGGTCGGCGATGTCGCCCTGGACGAACGCGAAGCGCGGCCCCTCGACGAGACCCGCGAGATTGTCCAGGTTGCCGGCGTAGGTCAGCTTGTCGAGGACGACGACGCGCTCGTCCGTCTCGGCGGCCAGGAGGCGGACGAAGTTGCTGCCGATGAAGCCGGCGCCGCCGGTGACGAGGATGGTACGCATGGGCCGCGAGAGGTTAGCATGCGCTCCGTGTCTCCCCCAATGTCCTATCTCCACGCCGTCGTCCTGGGCCTGATCCAGGGGATCACCGAGTTTCTGCCGATCAGCTCGTCCGCCCACCTGGTGCTCGCCCCGCGCTTGTTCGGCTGGCAGGACCAGGGCCTGGGCTTCGACATCGCGACCAACACGGGCACCCTGCTCGCGGCGATGCTCTTCTTCCGCCACGAGCTGGTGGCGGTGACGCGGGCCGGGCTGGGCTCGCTGGTCGCCGCCGGCCGCGCGGACGGCGGGCGCTCGGCGAGGCGGCTCGGCCCCGACGCCCGCCTCGCCTGGACCGTCGCCCTGGGCACCGTGCCGGTGGCGGTCGCCGGTCTGCTCGCCTACCACTGGGTGGCGACCGTCGCCCGCAACCCGCTCCTGATCGCGGCCACCTCGATCGGGTTCGGTCTCCTCCTGTGGTGGGCCGACGCCGCCGGGGCGCGGCGGCGCGAGCTCGAGAGCGTCGGCCTCCTCGACGCGGTGGTGGTGGGGGTGGCGCAGGCGCTGGCGCTCATCCCGGGCACGTCGCGCTCCGGGATCACGATCACCGCCGGGCTCGCTCGCGGCTTCACCCGCGAGGACGCCGCCCGGTTCTCGTTCCTCCTCTACGTGCCGGTCGGGCTGCTGGCGGCCGCCAAGGAGGGGCTCGACCTGCTGCACGAGGGAGCGCCGGCGGTGGGGCTCGGGCCGCTCCTCGTCGGGTTCGCGGTCGCGGCGGCCGCGGCGTACCTGACGATCGGCGCGCTCCTCGCCTGGGTCCAGCGCCGGAGCCTCACGGTGTTCGTGGTCTACCGGGTGGTGCTGGGCCTTGCGATCCTGGTGGCGATCTACGCCTGATCCCCCGCCCGCCCCGGCCGAGGCAGAGCTCGGGATGGTCAGGCCTTCGGCCTGCCCCGGCCGAGGCAGAGCTCGGCCGCTTCATGAGCCCGAGGCCAGGGGCGAAGGCATTGCCGGATGAAGCGGCCGACCTCCGTGTCGGCCGGGCGAACCCTTCGGCCGGCACCGACCGTTGCGCCTCGCCGCTACCCGCCGAGGAGGCCCTTCTTGAGCTTGGCGGTCGCCGGGTGGTCGCCGATCCAGGAGGCGAAGATCGCGTCCGCGAACGGCTTGCCCTCGATCGTGCCCTTGCTCTGGCCCTTGACCTCGACCTCGGTGCCGGTCCCGGGCACGTAGGTGAACGTCATCTCCTGGCCCTTGCCGAGGTCCTCCATCCAGGAGCAGAGGGTCTGGAAGTCCTTCTCGAGGTCGGCCGAGGCCTTCGGGACGTTGGCTTCGAGGCTCTCGTCCCAGGCCCCGCAGATCTTGCCCTTGTCGACGTCGAAGACGAAGTGCATGACCGTGCGCCGGGGGGTGTCGGAGGAGAGGATCGCCTGCCCGGAGGTCTGCTTCTGGGGCAGGTAGAGGCCGGCGACGTAGACGTCGATGAAGAACTTCTCCCGCAGACCCATGCCGTTCAAGACCAGGGTCTGGTCGCCGACCTGGACCGAGTCGGGCATCGTGACGTCGCCGAGGTTGGCG
This sequence comes from uncultured Acidobacteriota bacterium, assembly GCA_963837945.1. GTDB lineage: Bacteria > Acidobacteriota > Thermoanaerobaculia > Multivoradales > DATKCC01 > CAVUBL01. The sequence goes on along the minus strand of CAWIQD010000002.1, from coordinate 426,007 downwards.
GCGACGGCGGGCAGAGCGAGGCAGAGACTTAGAAGGATCGCGACCGGAACGCTGCGCATGGCATCTCCTCCTGGTAGGGTCGGTCGAAAGGATCTCGGGCCGAACCCTACCAGGAAAACGGGCGCGCCGGTCAGCGGCCGGCGCTGCAACCGCTTCCTGTACGGTCCGTACCTGGAGGGGTGGGGATCGCCGATCCGAAGACACCCGACGCCGAGCTGGTCGAGCAGGCCCTGGCGGGCTCCGAGAGGGCCTATGCCGAGCTGCTGCGCCGGTTCGAGCGCCCGGTGTTCACTCTCGTGCTGCGCATGGTGCGGGATCGGTCCCTGGCCGAGGACCTGGCCCAGGAGGCGTTCTTGAAGGCGTTCGACAAGCTGCCGAGCTACGACCCCGGGCGCAAGCTGTCGAGCTGGCTGTTCAAGATCGCCCACAACACGGCGATCGACCACCTGCGCCGGCGCGAGCTCCAGACCTCGTCGCTCGACGAGCCCGTGGGCGACGAGGCGGGCGCTCCGGCGCGGTCGATCGAGGACGCCTCGGCCGAGACGCCGGCCGCGGCGGCGGAGCGCGCGGATCTCTCGCGGGCGCTCGCCCGGGCGGTGGCGCGGCTGCGGCCGGAGTACCGGCAGGTGGTCGTCCTGCGCTACCAGGCCGGCCTGGAGTACGCTGAGATCGCGGCGGCCACGGGCTTCCCGCTGGGCACCGTCAAGACCTACATCCACCGCGCCAGGAAGGAGCTCGCCGGCCACCTCTCGGAGGCCGGTTGGGCGCCCCCGGGCGGGGCCGAAACTTCCCCGGGGGAGGCGCCGTAGGGCTCCTTGGAGGGATGACGAGACACGCGATGAGCGAGCGACGGATCGAGGACCTGCACCGGGCCTGGCGGACGGCCGAGCGGCGCGACGACGAAGGCGCCGCCGACGCGGCATTCGCCGCGCTCTTCGCCGATCTGCCGCTCGAGGCGCCGCCGGCGGGCTTCGCTGCGCGCGTCCTGCTCCGGGTCCGGACCCAGGCCGGTCTGGGCGCCGCGGCGTCGCGCGCCTCGCGGGCCCGCCTGGCCGCCGCGATGCTCGCCTTGATGAGCTTGGGCACTCTGAGCCTCGCGAGCGTGGTGGTGAAGTCGCTGCCGCGCTTCGACTTCGGGGCCGGCGTGCGGGCGTTCACCCGCTTGCTCACCATCACCTGGGAGTGGATCGCTTCCGGTCTCGCGTTCTGGGACCGGCTGGCCGACTGGAGCACGCTGGTCGCGCACCTCGTCGGCATGCCGGCGGTCGCGGCGTCGCTGCTCGCCTCGGCCCTGGCCGCCGCCGGCGCCTTCGTCCTTCTACGCCGTCTACTGGCTGAACAGGGGAACCTGACCTATGCCGAACCTCGCTGAGCCGACCCTCAACCGGTCTCCCCGTCCCCGCGCCGGCCGCGCCGCCGGCTGGTGGCTGCTGGCCCTCTGCCTGGCGCTCGTCCCGCTCGGGACGCCGCCCGCCGCCGCCCAGGACGAAGCCGCCTCCGCGGCCACCGACACCAGCGGCCTGCGCGCGGCCGTGGCCCACGACTTCGAGATCCTGCCGATCCGCGACGGCGTGCTGCTCCGGCCGCACGGAGAGTTCCGCGGCGTGCGGACGATCGAGCTCGTGGGCTCGACGATCGCGATCAACGGCGAGACCGAGAGCCGCGAGGTCGTCCGCGGCTGGCTCGGCGAGCGGGCCGACCTCGTCTTGCGCCTGGCGGACCTGGCGCCGGCGGAGCGCCGCCGGACGCTCGGCCTCGAGGGGACGGGAGCTCCGCCGGCCGGTCCGGGCGCGGAGCCCGGAGAGGCCGCCGAGGCTCCGGAGCCCCTCGAGCCGCCGTCCGCGGCGGGCGCCGAGGCCCCGCAGGGGGGTGCCGGCTCCGCTCTGCCCGACGAGGCGGCCCAGGCCCGGCAGGAGGAGGCGGCGCGGTCCGCCGGTCATCCGGCGGAGATTCCGGTGCCCCCTCCGCCGCCGATTCCGGAGGAGCCCCGCCACCGCTCGCACCGTGGCGGACACACGAGCTTCGGGGGCAGCGTCTACGTCGAGCCCGACGAGGTGGTCGACGACGTCGTCGTGTTCGGAGGCTCGGTGACCGTCGAGGGACGGGTCGAGGGCGACGTGGTCGTCATCGGCGGCTCGATCGACATCGACGGCGAGGTGACGCGCGACGTCACCGTGGTGGGCGGCACGATCAACCTCGGTCCGAGCTCCCGGGTGGGCGGCGACGTCAACGCCATCGGCGGCGCGGTCCACCGGTCGCCCGGCGCCGAGATCGGCGGCCGGGTCGAGGAGGTCGAGCACGGCCTCTCGCCCTGGTGGCGCACCGGCCCCTGGACCTGGCGGCACCACTGGTCGCCCTGGCGGATGTGGGACATCGCCTGGCCGCTCGCCGGGCTGGTCATCCTCGCCCTGCTGGTGGCGCTGATCGTCGCGGTCGGCCGCCGGCCGGTCGAGCGGATCGCGCTCCGGGCCGGCCGCGAGCCGCTCAAGTCGGGCATCGTGGGCCTGTTGGTCGCGATCTTCACCGTCCCGGTGGTGGTGATCGTGTGCGTCATCCTGGCGGTGACGGTGATCGGGATCCCGGTGATGGTGATCTTCCTCCTGCTGTTCATCTTCGTCGGCATCCCGGCCTTCTTCGTCTTCTCGCTGGTCGGGTACTCGGCGGTGGCGCTGCGCGTCGGGCAGTGGGCCGAGGGCCGCTTCGGCTGGCGCCTCGAGAGCCCGCTGGTGGCGGCGGTCGTCGGGGTCTTCGTGCTCGGCATCCTGGGGCTGATCGGCGACTTCCTGGGCGTCTTCGGCGGGGCGGTGAGCGTCTTCTCGCTGATGTTCGGCCTGGTGGGCGGAATTCTCCAGCTCTTCGCCTGGGCGGTCGGCTTCGGCGCTCTCTTCGTCGTCTACTACGAGCGGCGGAGCCTGGAGCGGGGCCGAATGCCCGCCGCCGCCGCCCGCGCCGCCCGCGCCGGCGATTCCGCCGCCCGCCGTGGCGCCGGTCACGCCCGCGGCGCCTCCGCCGGCCGAGGAGCCTCCGGAACCCTCCGAACCGGAGTGAGTCGCCGTTCCGGCGGAGACACGAGCGCGAGGTGGCGTCCCCTGGGGGTGGGAAGGGGATCGAGGGGATACGGGGGGCATCCGGTCAGAACGGGCGGCGGTCGCGCGGCCCGCGCCGCCGCGTTCCGGCCTCCCGGAGCCGCTCCACCTCCTCGCGCAGGCGCCCGGCGAGCCGGGTGTAGCGCAGCCGGGTGCGGCGGTTCCTCACCGCCAGGCCGAGCGCCTTGGGGTCGCCCACCAGCACCACCAGGCGTTCGGCGCGGGTGAGCGCGGTGTAGAGGAGGTTGCGCTCGAGCATCACGTAGTGCTGGGTGTGGAGCGGCACCACTACCGCCGGGTACTCGGAGCCTTGCGACTTGTGGATCGAGCAGGCGTAGGCCAGGGCGAGCTCGTCGAGGCTCGAGAACGCGTGCTCGACGACGCGCTGGTCGAAGCGGCAGCGCACGGTCTCGGCCTCCCCGTCGATCTCCAGGATCCGCCCGACGTCACCGTTGAAGACCTCGAGCTCGTAGTTGTTCTTGACCTGCATCACCTTGTCGCCCACCCGGAAGCGGGTGGCGCCGCGGGCGACCTCCTTGCCGGTCGGGTTGAGCAGGTCGCGCAGCACCTCGTTCAGGCGGACGACCCCGAGGAGACCCCGGTTCATCGGGGTCAGCACCTGGACGTCCTCGAACGGATCGAGCCCGAAGCTCTCGGGGATCCGGCGCGTGACCAGGGTCGAGATCGTGCGCAGCGCCTCCTCGGGGTCGCGACGGTCGATGAAGAAGAAGTCCTGGCCGTCGGCCCCCTCGGCGTCCCAGAGCGGCATCTCGCCCCGGTTGACCCGGTGGGCGTTGGCGACGATCCGGCTCTCTCGGGCCTGGCGGAAGATCTCGCTGAGCCGCACCACCTCGGCGGTCCCGGAGGCGATCAGGTCGGAGAGGACCGAGCCCGGCCCGACCGAGGGTAGCTGGTCGACGTCGCCCACCAGGACGAGCTGCGCGCGGTCGGGCAGCGCCGCCACCAGGTGTGAGGCGAGCACGGTGTCGATCATCGAGGCCTCGTCGACGATCACCAGGTCGGCCTCGAGCGGACGGTCGGGCCGGCGGGTGAAGGTGCCCGAGGCGGGATCGAGCTCGAGCAGGCGGTGGAGGGTCGAGGCCGCGCGGCCGGTCGCCTCGCCCAGGCGTTTGGCGGCCCGGCCGGTGGGCGCCGCCAGCCGGATCGAGCGGCCCTTGCGGGCCAGGATCTCCACGATTCCGCGCACCAGGGTGGTCTTGCCGGTGCCCGGCCCGCCGGTGATCACCAGCACCTTGGCGGCGATCGCCCGGCGGATCGCCTGGCGCTGCTGCTCGGCGAGGCCCAGGCCCTCGCGCTCCTCGAACCAGGCGAGCGCCCGCTCGACGTCGATGGTGATCGGCGCGACCGGATGCGCGATCAGCTGGGCCAGGCGATGGGCGAGGGTGGACTCGGCGCCGTGGAGCGAGGCGAGGAAGACGGCCCGCCCGCCGGGCTTGTCCGGGCTGCCCTCGCCTTCGGGGGCCGGGGGCTCGGCGACCAGGTCGCCGGCGCGCGCGAGCGCCTCGAGCGCCTCGCCCACCACCTCCGGCTCGACCGCCAGGAGCCGGCCGGCCGCCTCGATCAGCTCGCTCTCGGGCAGGTAGAGGTGGCCGGCGCTCGAGGCCTCCCCCAGCAGGTGGAGCACGCCGGCCTGCACCCGCCCGGCGCGGTGGCCGCGATCCCCAGCTTCGAGGCGATCGAGTCGGCGGTGGGGAAGCCGATCCCGACGACCTCCCGGGCGAGGCGGTAGGGATCGGTCCGGACGACCGAGAGAGCGGTCTCGCCGTAGCGCTTGTAGATCTTGATCGCGAGGTGGGTCGGCACGTCGTGCGACTGGAGGAAGAGCATGACCTCCTTCAAGTCGCGCTGGGCGACGAAGGCCTCCGAGATCGAAGTGCTCCGCTTGGCGCCGATCCCGGAGACCCGCCGCAGCCGCTCGGGCTGGTGCTCGATGACCTCGAGCGTCTCGTCGCCGAAGGCTTCGACCAGGCGCTTCGCCATCACCGCGCCGATCCCCGCGATCAGCCCCGAGGCGAGGTAGCGCTCGATCCCCTCGCGGGTCGAGGGGCGGAGCGTCCGGTAGGAGGCGACCCGGAACTGGCGGCCGTACTTGGCGTCCGTGACCCACTCGCCTTCGAGGCGCAGCCGCTCGCCCGGCTGGACGCCCAGGAGGTTGCCGACCGCCGCCACCGGCTGGAGCTCGCCGGCCACGGCCAGGCGGACCACGCTCCAGGCGTTGTCCGGATTGGTGAAGACGACCCGCTCGAGGGTGCCTTCGAGATGGTCGGGGGGAGGGGCGGGTCGCCCCGGGCTGGCCGCCACGCGGGCATTGTATCGAGCGGCCGCCAAGTGTGCCAAAATGACCGCCATGCCGGAAAAGCCTCTGGTCCTGGTGATCGACGACGAGACGGGGTCGCGGGAGTCGATGGCGATCGCCATCGAGAGGGCCGGGTTCACGGTGCGCAACTTCGACGACGCCGAGAAGGCCCTCGAGTTCCTGGACGAGACCCCGGATTCGGCCCGCCTCGCGGTGTGCGACCTGCGGATGCCGGGCACCGACGGCCTCGCCTTCCTCGCCGCCGTGCGCGAGCGCGAGCTCGACCTGCGGGTGATGCTGGTCACCGGTTACGGCTCGATCGAGTCCGCGGTCGAGGCCATGCGGGTGGGGGCGGACGACTACCTGACCAAGCCGGTCGACCTCTACGAGCTGCGCCAGCGGGTGACCAACCTGATGGAGAAGGAGCAGCTCCGCGAGGAGGTCACCGAGCTGCGGGTGATGCTCGACAAGCGCTTCGGCTTCGAGAGCATCATCGGCCATTCCGAGCCGATGGAGCGCCTGTTCGAGCGCATGCGCCTGGTGGCGCCCACCCGCTCGACGGCGCTGGTGACCGGCGAGAGCGGAACCGGCAAGGAGCTGGTGGCCAACGCGCTCCACTTCGCCTCGCCGCGGCGCGCCGAGCGCTTCCTCGCCATCAACTGCGGCGCCATCCCCTCCGACATCCTGGAGAGCGAGCTCTTCGGCCACGAGAAGGGCTCGTTCACGGGCGCGGTGGCGAAGAAGGTGGGCAAGCTCGAGCTCGCCCACAAGGGGACCCTCTTCCTCGACGAGATCAGCGAGCTCTACCCCGAGCTCCAGGTCAAGCTCCTGCGCGTGCTCGAGGAGCGCAAGATCATGCGGGTCGGCGGCTCGGACCTGCTCGACGTCGACTTCCGGCTGATCGCGGCGACCAACCGGGACCTCGAGAAGGAGGTGGCGGAGGGGCGCTTCCGGGAGGACCTCTACTACCGGCTCAAGGTGGTGACGCTCCACATCCCGCCGCTGCGCGAGCGGCCCGGCGACGTGCCGCTCCTGGCCGAGCATTTCCTGACGCAGTTCTGCGAGGACCACGGCAAGGAGCCGAAGCGGTTCAGCGAGGAGGCGCTCGAGGCGCTGGCGCGCTTCGCCTGGCCGGGCAACGTGCGCGAGCTCAAGAACCAGATCGAGTCGCTGGTGGTCTTCCACCAGGGCGACGAGATCAAGGCGAGGGACCTCCCTTACGAGCTACGCAGCGGCACCGCCGTGCCCGCGGGCGACGGCCGGGTGCAGCCGCGCTCGGGACCTACGCGGACGATGGCGGAGATCGAGCGCCAGGCGATCCTCGAGACCCTGGAGCGCACCGGCGGCCATCGCGCGGAGGCGGCCAAGCTGCTCGAGATCGGCCTGCGCACGCTGCAGCGCAAGCTCAAGGAGTACCGCGACGAGGGCGCGTTCCAGGACTGATCGGGCGCCCCCCGCAACCCCTCGATCCCCTTCCCACCCCACGGGGGGGAAGGGGACGGTCGATCAGATGCCCCCTGCAACCCCTCGCTCCCCTTCCCACCCCACGGGGGGGGCAAGGGGACGGTCGATCAGATGCCCCCTGCAACCCCTCGCTCCCCTTCCCACCCCACGGGGGGGGCAAGGGGACGGTCGATCAGATGCCCCCTGCAACCCCTCGCTCCCCTTCCCACCCCACGGGGGGGAAGGGGACGCCCCCACCCGGCCGGCGAGCTCCTGGCCATCGGGTTCCGGGGTTTCGGAGGTATCGTTGGTCGCAACTTGGCACAGGAGGCGAGCATGGAAGTCCCGGCGGAGGTGCTGATCCACAACGAGACCGTGGGCATGAAGGGGAGCCAGGGGAGGCTCCTGCAGGTGACGGCCGACGGTTACTACGAGGTGAACGTCAAGTTCGGCGACCGCGTTCACCGGGTGCTCCTGCCGATCGCACGCACGGTGCTCATCTGCCGCGACCCGGAGGAGGTGGTCGGCACGGACGAGGTCGAGATCGAAAGGTGAGGCCGGGGCGGGCCCCGCCCCTCCGGGGTCGGACTCCTCGCCACGGCCGAGACAGAGCTCGGCCGCTTCATCCGTCGATGCCGACCGCTACCGCCTCAGGCCAATGAAGCGGCCGAGCTCTGCCTCGGCCGGGCGAACGGCGAAATTCGCACCGAGCGCTCCCCGAAGGCGAGACCCTTCGTCCACGCAACCCGCTCCCCTGGCCGAGCTCTGCCTCGGCCGGGCGAACGGTCCCTGCGGCACCGGGCGGCAGGACGGCTCCTACGGCGTGAAACCGTTCCTGTCGAAGAGCCCCGTCAGGTCGTCCTTGCCCGGGGCGGCGCCCTCGATCCGGTAGTACTTCGTCTCGCCGGTCGAGACCTGCTCGACCCAGACCTCGAGCGTCGACGTCGTGAACTTGACGATCGTGGGCCAGAGCCGGCCGTTCGGCTTCGGCCCCACGATCCGCACGAACACCTCCGAGCGCCCGGGCACCGCGCCGGACAGGCACAAGGTCTCGTCGATGCACCCGGGCTCCTGCCGCACCTCCTGCGTTTCGCCGCCCGCCGTGATCTGCGCCCGGAAGCGGAAATCGGGGAGGTCGGGCGAGGTGAAGGCGCGGCCCCCCGGCGGCGGTGGGGCCTCGCCGGCGGCGACCACGGCCGGCTCGTCGGCGGTGAGACCCGTGGTCACCGCGGAGGCCGGCACGAAGCCCTCCCGGTCGAAGAGGCCGGGCAGCTCGTCGATCCCGGGGCGGGCACCGGCGAGGTCGTAGTACCGCACGGCGCCGGTCGCGTCCTGGCGCACCCAGACCTCCACCTCCGAGGTCGAGAACTTGACCAGGGTCGGCCAGAGGTGGCCGTTCGGCTTCGGCCCGACGACCCGGAGGAAGACCTCCGAGCGCCCGGGCACGGCGCCCGACATGCAGAGGGTTTCCGGGATGCACGACGGCTCGAGAGTCCCCTGGATCGCGCTCGCGCCGCCGGAGATCCGGACCTTGAAAGAGAAGCCCGGGACGGCCGGCGAGCTCCGCCAGGCGCCGAAGGGTGGCGGCGGCTCGAAGGGCTCGACGGGTATGGCCCAGAGGCCGGAGTCACCAGCGTCTCCACTCGCTTCAAAGATCGCTCTTCCGTCGAGGAGGAAGCCCGGGAAAACTCCTTCAACCGGGGAGAGGTCGCCGATTTGTCGGGTCCCCTCGGCCGTATAATCCGTTGCCCAGAGTCTGTATGGCTCTTCGGGCGTCACCCGTCCGAAGAAAACCGCGAACCCTCCCACATCCACCCATCCCCGGGAGTCGAGAGAGCACGGACCGGGGCACAGGTCGGCCACGAGCTCCAGGTGGTCCGCCTTGCCGTCCCAGGTGCGCCACTCCCAGCCGTGGTCCGGGTCGTGGGCCCGGACCAGGAGCAGGTCGCTCCGCGCGTCGTAGCGCATGGAGCCGAGCTCGCTACACGTCCCCGGGCAGCTCTCGAGTGCGAGCCGAGTGCCAGCCGGCGTGCCGTCGGTCCGCCAGATCTCGAGCCCGGTCGAGCCGTCGTCAGCGGTGAAGTAGAGCGTGCCGTTGTAGCGGGCGAAGGAGCCGAAGTTGACCGAGTAGGGCTTGATCGGCATGATCTCGACGGTACCGGCAGCCGTGCCGTCGGTCACCCAGAGCGACTGGCCGCCATCGTGCGTCGAGAGGACCCACAAGCTCCGACCGTCCCCCAGGTCTCGCACGGGAAGGAGCGTCTCGACGTCCTCGAACCGGTGAATCTTCTGCGCTCCGGCCGCGGTCCCGTCGCTCGACCAGAGGTAGGCTCCCTGATCCCCAAGCCCCAACCGAGAGAGGAAGTAGAGCTTTCCGCCGACCGTCCTGAGCGAGTCCAGGTACTCGCCTTCCGGCGGTGGCTGAACCAACATTCGAGTGCCCTGTGCCGTGCCGTCGCTCCGCCAGATCGCCCAGCGGAGATCCCCCGCCTCGCGAGCGAGGAAGACCGCGTCGTCGCCGAGTACCTGGAACTGCTGGGGATACGACGGGGAGTCCGGGACGAGATTCTTCAACAGGTGCGTCCCGGCGGGCGTTCCGTCGCTCACCCAGGGTTGAAAGTCACCCTGGTAACCGCCGAAGCCGTCCTGGATGGCGTGCTCGGCACCCGAGAAGAAGAGCAGACCGCGGCCGGGGTCGTAGACCGAGAAGGTCAGCGCCAGATCCCCATGCAGCCGAAGGGTTCCTCCAGGGCTCCCGTCGGTACGCCACAGCTCGGGGTGAAGATCGCCGTCCTTGGCGATCAGCCAGCGGTACGCCGGCCGGCCGTCTCCCGGGTACCGGAGAACGTCGACGAAGCCGGAGAAGGGGCTGTAGCCCGCCGGTCCTTCGAGCTCGACGGTCCCGTCGGCGGTCCCATCGGTCGACCAGAGCTGCCTGCCGGAGCGCACCAGGACGCGGGTCTCCCCGATCGGGTAGGGCCCTCGGATGTAGTCGGTGTTGCCCGGCGCCGGTGCCAGCAACCGGTAGGGCTCGCCGAAGGGGAAGTCGATCGCCCTTGCCGGGCGGCCGAAAACGGGAGAGCAAAGAGCACAGAGGGCCAGGAGGCCCGGGGTGAAGAACCGCGTCATGACTCGACTCCTGCATACAGCCATCCGGTGGGCTCGGCGTCGATCTCGTCGATCGGCCCACCGTCACTGCATGAATCCATTCCGGTCGAAGAGCCCGCTGAGGTCGTCCTTGCCCGGGGCGGCGCCTTCGGTCCGGTAGTCCTGTCGCCGGTCGAGACCTGCTCGACCCACACCTCCGCCGTCGAGGTCGTGAGCTTGACGATGATGGGCCAGAGCCGGCCGTTCGGCTGCGGCCCTACAATTCTCACGAACACTTCGGGGCGCGCTGGTATTGCACCCGAGAGGCACAAGGTCTGGAGGCGCCGAACGGCACAGAGACGAGATCGGTCCCGCTGGCGGCGTTTAGACCGCCGGCGAGTGCTCCTGCCGATCGCGCGCACGGTGCTCATCTGCCGCGACCCGGAGGAGGTGGTCGGCACGGACGAGGTCGAGATCGAAAGGTGAGGCCGGGGCCGGAGCTTCTGCCCCTCCGGCTTGGCTTGCCGGAGAGGTGGCCCAGGTCGAGCGCGAGCCGTTGTGTCGCCGGTCGGGAGTCCGCGCCACCCCGGGGTCGGACTCTTCGATACGGCCGAGACAGAGCTCGGCCGCTTCATCCGGGATTGCCTTCGCCCAGCTCTCCGAACGCATGAAGCGGCCGAGCTCTGCCTCGGCCGGGCGAACGGCGAAATTCGCACCGAGCGCTCCCCGGAGGCGAGACCCTTCGTCCGCGCAACCCGCACTCCTGGCCGAGCTCTGCCTCGGCCGGGCGAACGGTCCCTGCGGCACCGGGCGGCAGGACGGCTCCTACGGCGTGAAACCGTTCCTGTCGAAGAGCCCCGTCAGGTCGTCCTTGCCCGGGGCGGCGCCCTCGATCCGGAAGTACCGGGTCTCGCCCGTCGACACCTGCTCGATCCAGACCTCGACCGTCGAGGTCGTGAACTTGACGATCGTCGGCCACAGCCGGCCGTTCGGCTTCGGCCCGACGACTCGCAGGAAGACCTCGGAGCGCCCCGGCACCGCCCCGGAAACGCACAGGGTCTCGGGAATGCAGGAAGGCTCCAGGCCGCCGAGGATCGGCTCTGCGCCTCCGGAAATCGCCACCTTGAAGGAGAAGCCCGGAGCGGCGGGAGAGTTCAGCCAGGGGCCCGCCGGAGGAGGGGGTTGTGCGCTTCGGAAGAGCTCCGCGGCGAGATCGGGCCAGTACAGCCCCGAGATGTCCTGCCACGAGAGGACGAAGGTGCCGTCGGAGCGCGCCGAGGCGGTGTAGTCGAGGCCCCAGAGGCCATCCCTCAGGAGTGCGACCGGTCCGAGGGGCTGCCCTGTGCGGTCGAAGACCCGCCCGACGAGCTCGCTGTTCCCGAAAGGCGGATACGTCACCCAGACGACGACGAGAGAGCCGTCGGTGTCTCGGAACAGGGTCGGCTTCCATTGCTGGTAGGAGCGGCCCTCGACCCTGGTCCTCTCGAGGATCGGACGATCGTCGGGACCCACCACGGTCAGGAACACGCTGTCGATGGGTACGGTCACGTGGTTGTTCAGCTCGGGCCACGCGGCGGCCAGGTTGCCCTCGGCGTCGAGGGTCGCGCTCGGCGCACCGAGCTCGGTGAGGTACTCGTCGGCCCGCCGCAGCTCGAGGACGTCCCGGACGCGGGCTCCCGCCGCGTCGAAGCGCTGGGCGAGGACCTCGCTGAAGTAGTTCCACGACCAGACGACCGCGAAGGCGCCGTCGGGAGCCATGGCCACGGCCGGGAGCGGGTCGTCGTGCCCTGCCTCGTCAAACAGGGCGCGCTCCGGCCCCCGCGGTCGTCCGGCTGGGTCGAGGAGTCGGAAGAGGATCTCGGCCGTTCCGACCTCGAGATGGTGTCGGGTCCAGACGGCGACGCAGCCGCCGGTGGCGCAGCTCATTGCGGGCTGGAAGTCCCAGCCCGCCACCGAGCTGAGGGCGGTGGCCGGTCCCGTCGCCATGCCGTTCGCGTCGAAGTGCCGAGCCATGACCTGCGACGCGCCGTAGTTGCCGCTGTCGCGTACCCAGACCACGAGAAAGCCGCCGTCGGGAAGACAGGCGAGAGCCGGCGAGAGCACCCGGTCGCTGCCGTCGGTGACGTCGGAGTCGCCTTCCTCCGGAGAACCGTCCGCGCGGAACCGTCGGAGGGCGATTCGGGTTCCGCCGAGGTCGTTCGACCAAGCGATGACGAAGCGGCCCTCGGTGGCGCCGCACGAGGCCGGCGTCTCCTGCGCGCCGAAGACGTTCTCGTTGACCTGGAACGGCTCGCCGACAGGGACGACCTGGCCGTGCACGGCCCACCCGGGCACGCCCAGGACCATTGCGGGGAGGAGGACTCTGCCCAAGACCCTGAGCCGTCGGGGCCGGGCGGCTCTGGCGTGGTCCCGGCACGAAGCTCCGGGCGGTCGGCTCGTCCTCATGGCTCGAATCCGTTGCGGTCGAAGAGCCCCGGCAGCTCGTCGAAGCCGGGCCGGGCGCCCGGCAGGTCGTAGTAGCGGACCAATCCGGTCGAGAGCTGGCGCACCCAGACCTCGACCTCGGACGTAGTGAACTTGACGATGGTCGGCCAGAGCCGTCCGTTGGGCTTCGGCCCCACTAGCCGGAGGAAGACTTCCGAACGGCCCGGCACCGCACCGCTGACGCACGCCGTCTCCGGGAGGCACTCGCTCTCCGGCGTACCGAGGAAACCCTCGCCCGAGCTACCAGAGATCCTCACCTTGAAGGAGAAGCCGGGGATCTCCTCGAACTCGAGCCTCCGGGCCGGGCGGAGGGGGTGGAGCGGAGCCTCGCTGGAGCAGCGTGAGGAGGCCGTAGTTGTCGTTGGCGACGGCCAGGTCGGGGAGGCCGTCGCTGTCGAGATCACCTACGGCCACGGCCAAGGGATCCCAATAGTTGGCGAACGGCAGGTCGTACTCGCCCTCGAGGTCGAGCTCGGCGGTGATCCGTTGCACGAAGACCTGCACCAGGCCGGCGCGGCTCAGGGCGACGAGGTCGGTCCGCCCGTCCCGGTCGAGGTCCGCCGCCTGGAGGGCGCTCACCGGTCCGTTGGTGGCGAGCTTCACCAGGGACCGCCACTGGCGGGGGGAGGCCTGGTCCAGGATGCGGAGGTAGGGCGCCTGCCCGTCGCTGCCGCCGTTCGCCAGGACGATCTCCGGGGCCGGATCGGCGTCGAAGTTGCCGACGGCCGCCGCCATGTACGTGTCGGCGATTCCCAGGTCGACGAGCACCGGCCGGGCGAAGGTGCCGTCCGGCCCCTGGTAGAAGATCGTCAGTCCGCGTTCCTGCAGGCCGACGAGAAGAATGTCCGACAGGCCGTCGAGATCGAGGTCCACGATCAGGATCTGGCCGCTCCGGAGCCCGATCGGCGCGGGGGTCGTGCGGTGGTTGAGGCCGCCGACGGAGTTCTGGTAGTAGAGGTCGAGCACCTTCCGGCCCGAGGCAGCAAACGGCAGAGACACCAGGTCCGTCCGGCCATCCCCGTCCAAGTCTCCGGCGGCGATCAGCCAGGTGGCGCGCAACGGCGGGTCGTGCCGGGGAGCCCGCAGGACACCGCTCGGATCCTGGAAGAAGATGTCGAGGTTGTCGCCCGTCGCGAGTGCCACGTCCTGCCGTCCATCGCCGTCGAAGTCGCCGAGCGCCAAGCTCTTTCCTTCTCCACTCGGGTACTCGATGGGCCCGGTAAGGACCTGGAGGTGGGTTTGGGGAAACAGGACGAGGCGACAGTCGCCCGGCTGGGTACAGAAGTCGGTGGTCAGGACTACGTCCGCGAGGCGATCCCCGGTCACGTCCCCCACCGCCAGCGCCGGCGAGGAGGTCTCGAGCGAGTGAAGCTGGTAGGGCAGGAAGAGCGGCTGGGCCGCCTCGCCCGCGACGGCGAGGCAGCCGAGCACCGCAGCGAGCGCGGGAGCCGTCCAGAGCCGGGCCGTCATCGCGGGAAACCCGTTCGGTCGAAGAGGCCGGTCAGGTCGTCCTTGCCCGGGGCGGCACCTTCGATTCGGTAGTGTTTCGTCTCGCCTGTCGAGATCTGCTCGATCCAGACCTCCACCGTCGAGGTCGTGAACTTCACGATTGTGGGCCACAGGCGGCGGTTCGGCTTCGGGCCCACGATTCGTACGAACAACTCGGAGCGCCCCGCGATCGCACCCGACAGGCACAAGGTCTCGTCGATGCAGTCCGGTTCCTGCCGGACCTCCTGCACCTGGCCCCCGGCCGTGATCCGGGCCCGGAAGCGAAAGTCGGGGAAGTCGGGCGAGGTGAAGACCTGTCCAGGAGGTGTCTCCTCGGCTGCGGCGGTCTCGGAGGTAGAGGTGGCTGAGGGGTCGACTGGGGTGAAGCCGGTCCGGTCGAACAGGCCGGGGAGCTCGTCGACTCCGGGACGGGCGCCGGCCAGATGATAGTGGCGGACCTCGCCGGTCGAGAGCTGGTACACCCAGACGTCGACCGCCGAGGTCGTGAACTTGACGAGCGTCGGCCAGAGGCGGCCGTTGGGCTTGGGCCCCACCACCCGCAGGAAAACCTCGGCTCGGCCTGAGACCGCACCACTCACGCAGGCGGTCTCGGGGATGCAGGTGGGCTCGAGGTTGCCGGCGAGGACGGGGTTCGCGGAGTTGGACGAGATCCGGACGGTAAAGGCGAAGCCCGGAACCGTATCGGGGAAGAGCTCCGGCGCGGGCGGAGGCCCCTCCGGGCCTCGCTGGACGAGTGTGATCAGGCCGGCGTTGTCGTCCGCGATGGCGATGTCGGGAAGCCCGTCGTCGGTGAAGTCTCCGACGGCGAGGGTCTGCTGCGTGTCGTAGTTGCCGAACGGGAAGCTCGAAGGACTGCGATGGAACCAGAGAGCCGGTGGCGTCCTGGAGAAGGACCCGAACCTGGTGGCTGTTGAGCGCGCCGACCGTGACACCGGCGAGATCGTCCCGGCCGTCTCCGTCGAGGTCTGCGGCCTGCCAGGCCAGGAACACCTGGCCGGCGGCGAAGCTCCGCCCGATCGACCAGGTCCGCGGCGCGGTCTGGTCGAGCAACCGAAGACCGAACTGAGTTTGACCGGTCCCGCTTTGATCCAAGGCTGCCACGATGATCTCGGGCAATGAGTCCTGGTCGAAGTTGCCGACGGTTGCTCCGTAGAACGTGAGCCCCTGGCTGGCCCCATCGATGTAGTGAGGCATCCAAGCGCCCCCGGCGTCCTGGAAGACCAGGAGGACGCCCGTTCCGCTCGGCAGGTCGTAGAGCAGCAAGTCCTGACGGCCGTCGCCGTCGAGGTCGACGATCTCGAGGGAGCAGAAGTCGCACCACTGGAAGGGGTCGAGGGAGAGGGAGCTGGCGACGAAGCCTCCTCCCGGCTGCTGAAGGTAGAGGTCGACGACCAGGGGCGCCGGCGCGGCGTCCGGGAAGGGTACCGTCGCCACGTCGAGCCGTCCGTCGCCGTCGAGGTCGCCGAGCGCCGCGGTGGCGGTCTGGCGAAAGGGAAGGTTCGCGATCGGAGGCCCGAGCCCGCCCGCCGGAAGCTGCGGGAAGAGAGCGAACGGAGGGCCGGGGAAGAGGACGTCGTCGCGGCCGTCGCCGGTCAGGTCGCCGACCAGGAGCCTCCGGCCTTCGGGCGCCGCTTGCCGGGTCGGCGGATCGAGCGCGCCGTAGGCGGTCTGGGGGAACGTCAGCAGGTCGCAATCCGGGCTGCAAGAACCCCGTCCCGAGGATCAGGTCCTTGCGCCCGTCGCCGGTGACATCGGCCACCGCCACGGTCGACACGTGCTCGGGCAGGGCCTCGAGGGACGGGGCTCGGAACGAGCTGGCGCCCAGAGCCGGTCGAGCGATCGAAGCGGATCCGGCGAGGAGAAGAACCAACCAGCTACGAGCTGTCATCGAATACACCTCTCCCCTCGGTGTTCCGAGGGTTTGCAACCCGAGAGCTGGCTTTCCTGGGATGAGAGCGGGCCGCTGGATCGCTCCTGCGTCCTGGCGGCTCGGGTTGAGCCCAGCCCGTCCTCGGCTACGATGCGCTCGACGTCGCTGCTCGAGCCGTCACGATGCGCGGAGTATGCGCGCCTACTTCTGGGCTGTCAAGAAGATCCGCAATGTCATCCCCCCCATCGCCCGGAGCATCTCGCGGACCGCTTCGGCGAGGCCGACGAGGACGGCGCGGGCGACGAGGGCGTGGCCGATGTTGAGCTCCTCGATCTCGTGCATGGCGGCGATCGGGCCGACGTTGCCCGCGGAGAGGCCGTGGCCGGCGTAGACGTGGAGGCCGGCCGCGGCGCCCAGGCGGGCGGCCTCGCGCACCTTCGCGAGCTCGGCCTCGACGGCGTGCTCGGAGGTGGCCGTCCGGGCGACCCGGGTGTAGGCGTCGGTGTTGACCTCGAAGCCGGCGACGACGTCGCGCGGCAGGGCGGCCGCGAGCTCGATCTGGCGCGGCTCGGGGTCGAGGAAGAGGGAGACCGCGATGCCCGCGCCGGCGAGGCGGCGGGCGACGGCCTCCACCCGGTCGCGCTGGCGGGCGAGGTCGAGCCCTCCTTCGGTGGTCAGCTCCTCGGGGCGCTCGGGCACGAGCGAGACCTGGTCCGGCCGGTGGGCGAGCGCGATCGCCACCATCTCGTCGGAGGCCGCCATTTCGAGGTTGAGCTTGCCGGCGATCGTTCGGCGCAGGCGCGCGACGTCCTCCTCCTGGATGTGGCGCCGGTCGCCCCGCAGGTGGACGGTGATGCCGTGGGCGCCGGCCGCCTCGGCGATCCGCGCCGCTTCGACCGGGTCGGGGTAGGCGACGCCCCGGGCCTGGCGCAGCGTGGCGACGTGGTCGACGTTGACCGAGAGCCTGAGAGCCTGCGGCCTCATTCGTCGATTTCCATCTCGACCGGCTCGCCCGCCCCGATCGCCTCCTCGATCGCCCCGGCGATGGCGCCGGCGAGAGCCTCGATCGCGCCCTGGTCGGGACCCTCGATCATCACCCGGGCGAGCTGCTCGGTGCCGCTGTAGCGCAGCACCAGCCGGCCCTCGTCCCCCAGCCGCGCCTCGGCCTCCCGGACCGCGGCCGCCACCGCGGGAAGCTCCATCAGGTCGGGCTTCTCGCGCACCGGCACGTTGACCAGCACCTGCGGGAAGCGGGTGAACCCCGCGAGCAGGTCCGAGAGCGGCCGCTTGGTGTCGTGGTGGATCGCCCGCACCACGAGGTAGGCCATCTGGAGGGCGGTCAGAAGCCCGTCGCCGGTGGTGGAGAGGCCCATGTGGACCACGTGCCCCGACTGCTCGCCGCCCAGGAGGAGCGACTCCCGCCTCAAGGTCTCGACTACCTCGCGGTCGCCCACCCCGCAGCGCTCGACTCCGATGCCGACCTCGGCGAGCGCCCGTTCGAGGCCGAGATTGCTCATCGAGGTGGCGACGATCCGCGGAGCCCCCAGGGACCCGGCCTCCGCGAGGTCCCGGGCCCAGAGGAAGAGGATCGCGTCGCCGTCGCGCTCGCCGCCGGCCTCGTCGACCAGGATCACGCGGTCGGCGTCGCCGTCGAAGGCGACTCCCAGGTGGTGGCCGCCGGCGAGGACCGTGCGGGCGAGGTCGCGGGTGTCGGTCGAGCCACACGCCAGGTTGACGTTGCGGCCGTCCGGGGAGGCGTGGATCATCTCGACGGCGGCTCCCAGGCGCCGGAAGAGCGGCTCGGCGAGGGCCGAGGCTGCGCCGTTGCCGGCGTCGACCGCGAGGCGCAGGCCGGCGAGCGGCAGCCGGCCGGGCAGCGTCGAGGCGAGCGCCTCGAGGTAGTGCTCGACCAGCGCCTCCTCGCGCGAGCCGAGCTCGAAGACCGGGTGCCCGTCGGCGTCGCCCGGGTCGGGCAGGTCGGCCAGCAGGCGGCTCTCGAGCGCCGCCTCGGCCGCCTCGGTCCACTTGAAGCCCCACGGGTCGATCAGCTTGATGCCGTTGTCCGGGTAGGGGTTGTGGCTCGCCGAGACGACCGCCCCGGCCGCCGTGCCCAGGCCGCGCACCAGGTAGGCGATGCCCGCCGTGGGCAGCACCCCGACCCAGCGCGCGTCCGCGCCGCCCGCGACCAGGCCCTCGGCCAGCCAGGCGCAGATCGTCGGCGTCGACTCGCGGGTGTCGCCGCCCAGCACGACCTCGGGCCGGGCCTCGCCGGTCTTCTCCTGCAGCGACCGGGCGAGGTGGCGCCCGAGGCCGGTCACGGTCGGACGGTCCAGCGGGTAGCGGCCGAACGGCGCCCGGATGCCGTCGGTGCCGAACAGCCGCCGGGTCCTGCCCGGCGTGTCTCTGTCGTTCACGGTCTGCTCCCCTTGGTCTTCGGTGGGGCCGGCGTCAGCGCGTCCTTCGAGAGCTGCGGCGGCTCGATCGGCACCCGCACCATCACCAGTCCGGGGTCGACGCTCGCCAGCGGATCGGGCGGGATGAGCGACGCCCTCTCGTCGAAGGTCTGCGCGTGCCCGTTCAGGCTGACCGGCCGCGTCTTGATGATCGCCACGTGCTCGAGGCGGCTCGCCGGTCCCTGGACGCTCACCGCCGGCGGGTTCGCCACCGGGTCGCCCACCGAGGCTCCCGCCCCCGGCTCGCCGGCGAGGTCGACGTCCACCGGCAGACGCTTGACCACCATCCGGTCGAGGGTGAGGTGGAGGACGTTCGGATCGAGAGAGACCACCTCCACGCCCTCGGGCACGTAGACCTGGTCGGCCGAGAGCTGGATGGGCACCGGCCCGGGGGCCTTCTGGGGCAGCTCGACCAGGACGTTGACCAGGAACGGGTTCAGGGTGCGCACCCGCCGGGAGCCGCCCCGCACCCGCACGTCGATCTGCTGCACCGGGTCGAGCACCATCATGTCCTTGGCCGTGTCGTAGGTCACCGACGCCTGCACCACCCGCTCGCTCTGGCGCTCGCGCTTCTCCCAGGAGAGGAAGAACCAGAGCGACACGGCGATCGTCAGGGCCAGGAGCCGGAGCCACCAGAGGCTCGCCCGCTCGCTCACGCCGCGGCCCTCCCCTTGAGCGGCCGGGTCTCGGGCTTCAAGTCCGAGATCAGGTACTTGTAGAGGGCGTTGCGCAGGCTCTTCGGGTCGAGGCCGCGGACGAGCTGCCCGTCGTAGGCGAGCGAGATCACCCCCGTCTCCTCCGAGACCACCAGGGCGACCGCGTCGGTCTCCTCGCTGATGCCGAGGGCCGCCCGGTGGCGGGTGCCGAAGTCCTTCGAGAGCTCCGGGTTCAGGGTCAGCGGCAGGAACGAGGCCGCCGCCGCGATCCGGTCGCCCTGGACGATCACCGCGCCGTCGTGGAGCGGGGTGTCGGGAGTGAAGACGTTGATCAGCAGGTCGAAGGAGACGACGGCGTCGAGCGCGATTCCGTTCTCGACGTAGGTGCGCAGGCCGTCGAGCCGCTCGATCACGATCAGGGCGCCGATCCGGCGCGAAGAGAGGCTGGTCGCCGCGAGCACGATCTCGTGGAAGGTGGACTCGACCTGCTGGTTGCGCGACAGCCCCCAGAGCGGATTGCGCCCGAAGCTCGCGAGCGCCCGGCGGATCTCGTGCTGGAACAGCACGATGATCGCGAAGGGCAGGAAGATGAGCAGGCTCTCGAGGATCCGCTTGAGGGTCGGCAGGTCGGCGACCCGGGCGAGGAAGTAGACCAGCCCGATGAACAGGATCCCCAGGAGCATCTGCACCGCCCGGGTGCCTCGGATCAGCAGCAGCAGGTTGTAGACGACGATCGCGACCGCCAGGATGTCGACGACGTCGCGCCAGGGCACGTCGACGGGCAGGCGCAGGAGCTCGAACAGGACCAGGCTCAAGCCGCCTCCCCGCCGGCCCCGATGGCCTCCCACACGCGCAGGAAGGCGACCGTCTCCGCGACGTCGTGCACCCGCAGGATCGCGGCGCCGCCCGCCACGGCACGCGCCGCCGCCGCGAGGCTCCCCGGGAGGCGTCGCTCCGGCGGCTCGCCGGTGACCGCCCCGAGGAAGCTCTTGCGGCTCGCGCCGACGAGCACCGGGCGGCCGAGCTCGCCGAGCGCCGGCACGGCGCCGGTCAGGGCGAGGTTCTGCTGCGCGGTCTTGCCGAAGCCGATGCCCGGGTCGACCACGATCCGCTCGCGCGCGATGCCCTGCCGGACCGCCCGCTCGACCGCGGCGGCGAGCTCGGCGCACACCTCGGCGACGACGTCGTCGAAGTGGATGCCTCGCTGCATGGTGCCGATCTCGCCGCGGCTGTGCATCAGGACGACCGGGCAGGGCGCCGGAGCCACCGCGCCGGCCATCTCGGGATCGGCGAGCGCGGAGACGTCGTTGACCAGGTCTGCGCCGGCCGCGAGGGCGCGCCGCGCGACCGCCGCCTTGCGGGTGTCGACGGAGAGGGGGGCCTCGGTCAGCGCGCGCAGGCGCTCGAGGACCGGCAACAGGCGGGCGAGCTCGTCCTCCGGTGGCACGGCGGCGGCGCCGGCGCCGTAGACGCCGCCGCCCGGGCGGGTCGACTCGGCGCCCAGGTCGAGCAGGTCCGCCCCCTGGGCGAGCATTTCGAGGCCGCGCTCGACGGCGCGCCCGGGATCGGCCGGATCGAGCCAGCGGCCACCGTCGCTGAAGGAGTCGGGCGTCAGGTTGAGGACGCCCATCACCCGCGGTCGCCCCGCCGCGAGCTCCAGGCGGCGACCGCCGGGAAGCTCCAGGCTCCAGGCCGTCGCTCTTCGGAGCCCGGAGCGGAGGCTGTCGGGGGGATGTCTATCGACGGTCGGCATCGGTGGCGCGGCGCCGGACGGGCGCGGCGGGAAGTCTATCGCGTCACAGTTCCGGCGGCAGGCCAGGCCGACCTCGGAGCGGAGACCCCGCCCTCACCTCGAGGGTGGGAGCCGACCGGCGGGAGGATCGGTCGGCTGAGGGCGGAATCAGCTGGATCGCTGAGCGACGCCGGCCGGCACCTTCTCGTCCGCTTCCTCGGCGGCCGGCTCCTCGCTGCCGCCCTGGGAGTCGTCCTCGGCCGCGGCGCCGCCGGCGGTCGTCGCGTCGATCGCCAGCTCCGGGCCTTCGTGGCCGATGTCGATGCCGGCCTCGATCGCCGCCGGAGGCGGAGTGTGGTCCTCGCCGGTGATCTTCTGGATCAGGGCGTAGACCTGCTTGCCGTCGATCGACTCCTGGTCGAGCAGCTCCCGGGCCAGGGCTTCGAGGATGTCGCGGTGGCGGGCGAGGACCTGGCGGGCGCGCTCGTAGCCGGAGGTGACGATCCGCTCCACCTCGCGGTCGATCCGGATCGCCGTGTCCTCGCTGTAGTCGGAGCGTTGGGCGTAGTCGCGGCCGAGGAAGACCGGCTCGTCGCCGCCGCCGAAGGCGAGCGGCCCGAGGTTCGACATGCCCCACTCGCACACCATGCGGCGCGCCATCTCGGTGGCGCGCTCGATGTCGTTGCCGGCGCCGGTGGTGATGTCGTCCTGGGTGAGCTCCTCGGCGACCCGGCCGCCCATCATGATCGCGATCTGCGCCTCGACGTAGCTGCGCCGGTAGTTGTGCTTGTCCTCGGTGGGCAGCTGCATGGTGAGGCCGAGCGCGCGGCCGCGCGGGATGATCGTCACCTTGTGCACCGGGTCGGCGCCCGGGATGAAGGCGGCGACCAGCGCGTGCCCCGCCTCGTGGTAAGCGGTGACCTGCTTCTCGTCGTCGGTGAGCATGAGGGTCTTGCGCTCGACCCCCATCAGCACCTTGTCCTTGGCGAACTCGAAGTCGTCCATGTGGACCGACTTGCGGTTGCGCCGGGCGGCGACCAGGGCGGCCTCGTTGACCAGGTTCTGCAGGTCGGCGCCGGAGAAGCCCGGGGTGCCGCGGGCGATCACCTTCAAATCGACGTTGTCGTCGAGGGGGATCGTGCGGGTGTGGACCTGGAGGATGCCCAGGCGGCCGTTGATGTCCGGCCGGTCGACCACCACCCGGCGGTCGAAGCGGCCGGGTCGCAGCAGCGCCGGGTCGAGGACGTCGGGCCGGTTGGTCGCCGCGATCAGGATGACGCCCTCGTTGGACTCGAAGCCGTCCATCTCGACCAGCAGCTGGTTGAGGGTCTGCTCGCGCTCGTCGTGGCCGCCGCCGAGGCCGGCGCCGCGGTGGCGCCCGACGGCGTCGATCTCGTCGATGAAGATGATGCACGGGGCGTTCTTCTTGCCCTGCTCGAAGAGGTCGCGCACGCGCGAGGCGCCGACGCCGACGAACATCTCGACGAAGTCCGAGCCGGAGATGGAGAAGAAGGGGACGTTCGCCTCGCCGGCGATCGCGCGGGCGAGGAGCGTCTTGCCGGTGCCCGGCGGGCCCATCAGCAGCACGCCCTTGGGGATCCGGCCGCCCAGCTTCTGGAACTTCTGGGGCTCGCGCAGGAAGTCGACGATCTCCGAGAGCTCCTCCTTGGCCTCCTCGACGCCGGCGACGTCCTTGAACGTCACCTTCTTGCCGGCCGTGTTGAGGAGCTTCGCCTTCGACTTGCCGAAGGACAGAGCCTTGTTGCCGCCGCCCTGCATCTGGCGCATGAAGAAGATCCACAGGCCGATGATCAGGAGCATCGGGGCCCAGAAGGAGAGGATGCCGAGCAGCGCGTTCTCCTTGACCGGCTCGGCCTTGATGTCGACGCCGTGCTTCGTCAGGCGGGCGTAGAACTCATCGCCCGTGTAGTTGGGCGGCAGCTGGACCGTGAACTCCGCGGCCTTCGCGCCGGCCTCGCCCTCGCCGCCGCGCCGGGTGCCGTGGATCTCGTCGCCCTTGATCGTCACCTTCGCGATCCGGTCGTTGTCCACCGCCTGGTTGAACTCCGACAGCGTCATCTCCTGCTTGCTGCCGATCCCGCCCTGGAGCGCCTGAAAGAGGAGGATGACCACCAGGAAGATCGCCATCCAGAGGATGAGGGTCTTGAGCGTCGAGTTCAAAGCGTCGTCACCTGCGCGTCGGTTTCGTGGTCGGGATCTGGCCGGAGGGCGTCGCGGCTACCCTGCGGTAACCGGGATCCCCCTTCCCGGATTCCCCAGTGTACTACCGCTCGCGGCCGGTGGAGAAATCGCGGAGCGCCTCCGGCGCCGCGGAGCGTTTCACCGGTTTCCGGGGCCGCCGGCGGTCAGCCGGCCGATGTACGGCAGGTTGCCGTAGCGGCCCTGGTGCTTGAGGCCGTAACCGACCAGGGGTCCGTCGTCGCGCAGGGAGAAGACCCGGTGGTCGATCTCGAGCTCGGTCTTGCGCTCGTCCGGCATGTCGATGAGGGTGACGAAGCGCACCCGGCGGGCCCCCTTCTGGCGCAGCTGCTCTTCGAGGTAGGTCTCGGTCACCCCGCTCTTGACCACGTCCTTGATCACCAGCACGTCCTGGTCGACCAGGTCGACCGGGATCGGGTACTGGATGGCGAGCAGCTCGGCGGCGGCGACCTCCGGCTGGTGGTAGGCGACGTGCACCAGCTCGAAGCGCGCCGGCGATTCGTAGGCCCGGACCAGGTCCGCGAGGAAGATCACCGAGCCACCGAGCAGGCCGAGGAACAGGGGGTCGCCGTCGCCGAGCTCCTGGTGGAGTCGGTGCCCGAGATCGAGGACGGCGCGCTCGATCTCGTCGGCTTGGAAGAGCGGCTCGATGGCCGGCTGGCTCTCGCTCACGGCAGCACCTCCGCGATCCAGGTCTCGCCCTCGCCGGCGAGCCGGAAGGCTTCGTCGACGGTCACTCCCGGCACCCAGGCGATCTGCTCGCCCAGGCACAACAGCGGCAGCCGGTCGCGCACCGCCCGCGGGACGCGCCGGTCGATCAGCAGGCCCTTGAGCTTGCGGCTTCCGGGGGCTCCGAGGGGACGGAGCCGGTCGCCGGGACGCCGGTTCCTCACCAGCACGCGATCGCCGGCATCGACGGGCAGGGCGAGCGCCGCGCGACGGGGAGCGCCGTGGAACATCCAGGGTGCGACCGGCCCTCTCGCCACCCTCATCGTCACTCCGAGCTCGGGGATCTCGACCTCCCCGGGGATCGCCAGTGTATAGGAAAAGCGGGGCGCTCCCGGCGCGGGGCCGGTGGTGCGGACGAGCATCAGGCGCTCGCCCGAGCCCTGCCAGCGCCAGCCGCCGGGGCAGTCGCAACCCACCCGCTCGGCGCCGCCGTCGCGCCCCAGCTCGGCGAGCTGGCGCAGGAGCTCCCGGGCGGCGGCGCGGCTCGCCGGGTAGGGCGCTCCGGCGGCGCGGTGGAGCAGGGCGAGGGCGTGGGGCCGAAGCGCCGCGGGGAGCCCGGCGAAGGCGCGGCGGTCGAGGTCCGGGCCCGGGCCGAGGAGTGTGCGGAGGCTCCTCTCGACGGCGCTCCGAGCGCCGAGCGCGGCCTCGGCCAGGCGCGCCAGCCGGCGGGCGGTTCCCGGCTCGGCGGCCTCGAGCGCGGGCAGGAGCCGGTGGCGGACCCGGTTGCGGGCCATCGAGAGGTCGCGGTTGGTCGGGTCGTCCGCGGGCTCGAGGCCCGCCGTCCGCAGGCTCGCCGCCAGGTCGCGCCGGCCGAGGCCCAGGAGCGGCCGGACGAGCCGCCGGTCGACCGGGCGGATCCCGGCGAGCCCTTCGAGGCCGCTGCCATAGAGCAGGCGCAGGAGCACGGTCTCCGCCTGGTCGTCGCGGTGGTGGGCGGTGGCGACGAAACGGGCGCCGCGCGCGCGCCGGACCTCCTCGAGGAAGCCGTAGCGCACGCGCCGCCCCGCCGCCTCGAAGCCCTCGCCGGGCAGGAGCCGGTCCGCGATCGGCCGGCGCTCGGCGACGCAGTCGATCCCGAGGGCCGCGGCGAGCGTCCGTGCCCGTTCGGCCCGCCGCGCGGAGCCGGGGTCCGAGCCGTGGTCGAGGTGCGCCGCCACCAGGTCGAGCGGCCGGCGGCGGGCGAGACGAGCGAGACCCGCGAGCAGGGCGGTCGAGTCCGGCCCGCCGGAGAAGGCGACCACCAGCCGGTCGCGCGGGCCGAGCGGTGCCGTCGCCGTGAAGAAGGCGTCGAGGGCTTGGTCGAGGAGGGGGGAGGAGGCCACGGCTCGGATGGTGGCGGTGAAGGGATTTGAACCCTTGACCTAACGGTTATGAGCCGTTCGCTCTAACCCCTGAGCTACACCGCCGATGGATGGGACGGCCCGGCGTGGCACCGGGCCGGGTGCCGGAAGGCCGTCCGGCGGGCAGGATTGTACTAGACGTCTGGCCCGGCCAGTCGCCGATCGAAACTCCATGGACTCGAGGTGGCGCTCGGTGCCCCGCGCCCCGTTCGCCCGGCCGAGGCAGAGCTCGGCCGCTTCATGGGTTCGAAGTAACTCCGCAGGCAGGAACTACGCCGGAAGGCGTGGCCTTCCCCCCCGTGGGGGAGGAAGGGGATCACGCGGTCAAACCGGCCGGCGGTCGGGAGGGTCGTTACCGGAGGCTTTCCTGGCAGCCCTGGAACTGCCCGAAGAACTCGCGCATCGAGGTCGAGAGGGCCTCGTCGTTCAGGCGGTAGATGACGTTCTGGCCCTGGCGCTGATCGACCACCAGGTCGGCCTCCTTGAGGACCGACAGGTGACGGGAGATGGTCGGCTGCGACAGGTTGAAGTTGCCCACGATCTCGCCGACGGTCCGCTGATTCGACTCGAGGAGCCGCAGGATCTCCTGCCGGGTCCCGTCCGAGAGCGCCTTGAAGAACTTGGTCAAATGACGGTCGTCTCGGCGGATGTGCCGGTCCAGATTCGCTACAGCCTTCGCAAGGGGCGTCGCCATCGCGTCTCTCCTTCGTTCCGTAGAGCAGGTTTCAAGTGACAGGGGACATTCTAGGAACGGGAGTTGGCAATGACTTGAAGATGCGCTCTCTTATGGGCAGTAGATTGCTCAATAGTTGAGCAGACAGGTGCAAACTTCTGTATATTGGAAAGTTACATCGCCGATATAGGCGTATGTCTATGTCCATCCGAGCCCCGCCGACGTTCCGGAGCCACCCCGGAAGGGCTTCCCGGGACGGCTCCGGTCGCCGGCGAGCGACCGCGGGCCGGGGGGCGGCCCGGCTCGCGGAGCTCAGGTGGCGGCGGCGAAGCGCTTGGCCACGCCGGCCCAGTCGACGACGTTCCACCAGGCCGCGAGGTAGTCGGGGCGACGGTTCTGGTACTTCAGGTAGTAGGCGTGCTCCCACACGTCGACCCCCAGGATCGGCGTCAGGCCGTCCATCAACGGGCTGTCCTGGTTGGAGCGGGCGACCACCTCGAGCTTGCCGCCCTTGCCCACCACCAGCCAGCCCCAGCCGGAGCCGAACACGCCTCCGGCCGCCGAGCCGAGCTTCTCCTTGAAGTTGTCGAAGCTGTCGAAGGCGCCGCGGATGGCGTCGCCGAGGTCGCCGGAGGGCTGGCCGCCGCCCTCGGGCGACATGACGGTCCAGAACAGGCTGTGGTTGGCGTGGCCGCCGCCGTGGTTGCGCACCGCCGTGCGGATCGACTCCGGCACGCTCTGGATGCCGCGCAGCAGGTCCTCGACGCTCTTGTCCTGGAGGTCGGGGTGGCCTTCGAGCGCGCCGTTGAGCTTGTTGACGTAGGCGGCGTGGTGCTTGTCGTGATGGATCTCCATGGTCTTGGCGTCGATGTGCGGCTCGAGCGCATCGAACGCATACGGTAGGTCAGGCACGCTATGCATCGAGACTTCCTTCCTTGAGGTTCTGCAATGAACGACGTCCAACGACGGGTCCGATGTGGCTTGGACGACCCCGGCCGGACGAGCGCGGGGACGGATGAGAGCCCCCGTGGGCGCGGGCCGCCGAGGCGGGAACGCGCGGCCGGCCACGGGTCGCAGGCCTATTGTAGCCCGAGCCCCGGACCCCGTCCGCGAGCCCGCCCGCCGGGCGTTGACTTCCGGCCGAGGCGCCGGGTATCATCGCAACCCTTCGGCGGGCGGGGAGGTTAGCTCAGCGGTTAGAGCACCTGCCTTACACGCAGGGGGCCGTGGGTTCGAATCCCCCACCTCCCACCACTGCGTTTGCCGGAGGAGAAGCTCATTGCGGGGTCGTAGTTCAGCTGGTTAGAACGCCGGCCTGTCACGCCGGAGGTCGCGGGTTCGAGTCCCGTCGGCCCCGCCATTACCGAAGCCACCCACACCGAGCCCACCCGCCCATCGGAGGAGCCTCGAGATGCGCGAGAAGATCAAGTTGGTGTCGAGCGCCGGAACCGGCTACTTCTACACCACGACGAAGAACAAGCGGCTCTCCACCGAGAAGCTGCGGATGAAGAAGTACGACCCGAAGGTCCGCAAGCACGTGGAGTTCGTCGAAGAGAAGCTGCGGTAGATCCACCCTCGTTTCAGACCTGTTGCACATCGGCAAGGGCTGTGTTAGCCTCGGCCGGCCTTACCAGCTCGGAGTGCCGTCGGAGCGCGGGCGCGCGTCGCGCCCGCGCTCCGCGGTCCGTCCGTGACTCTCACCTCCGCTCCATGCCCGAAAGGAGCGGAGGATGCAGACCCCGACCCGACGTCCCACCCAGGAGCTGTTCCAGCAGTGTGCCCGGTCGCCGCGGAGCGCGGCCTGGCGCGAGCTCGTCGCACGCTATGAGCCGGCGATCGCGCAGGGCGTGCGCCGGGCCCTGAGGCGCCACCGGCTACCGGCCGAGCCGGACCGGATCGAGGACCTCGTCCAGGACACCTTCTGCCGACTCCTCGAGCGGGACCGCCGGCGCCTGAAGAGCTTCCGGGGCACCGCGGAGGCCCAGGCCGAGGCCTGGATGAAGCGCCTGGCCGAGCGCGCGGCGACGGACCGGATCCGCGCCACGCACTCGTGCCGGTGCGGCGGCCCGCGGCGGGCTCGCAAGGCAGCGGAGCCGGCGGCGGCCGGCGGCACCGCCCCGTCGCCGGAGCGCCGGGCCCTCCAGCGCGAACGCCTGCGGCAGTTCCTGGTCCGCTGCCGGGACCTGGGGCCCGGCGAGCGCAACGCCAGGATCCTGCGCTGGGTCCTGGTCGAGGGCTGGACCAGCCGCGAGGTCTCCGACGCCTGCCGGGGAGCCCTGGCGCCGAGCGCCGTGGACTCGATCGTCCACCGGTTTCGCCGCCGCCTGGCGCGCGCCGATCTGCCGGTGCCCCGGCGGCTTCGCTAGCGAGCGAGCCCGGCGGGCCGGCGGGGGAGCGCGAAGCCGCTACAATCCGGCCGTGATCCGCATCTTCACCAGCCGGCGCTGCCTCGCGCACCGCGCGCCGGGAGGCTACCCGGAGCGGCCCGAGCGCCTGGTCGCGATCCTCGACCACCTGGCCGCGGCCTTCCCCGGCGCGGTGACCGAGGAGATCGACGCCGAGGTCGACGCGGAAGCGGCCATTTGCGCCATCCACGACGAGCGCTACGTCCGCCGGCTGCACCGGGCGGTCGAGCGGGGCGACGGGCTGATCGACTCGCCCGACAACCCGCTCGCGCCGGGCACCTGGGACGCCGCCCTGGCGGCCGTCGAGGTGACGCTGACCGCGGGGCGCTGGGCGAGCGCCGGCGGCGGCCGCCACGCCTTCGCTGCCGTCCGCCCGCCGGGGCACCACGCCGAGCGCGACCGGGCGATGGGCTTTTGCTACTTCGACAACGTCGCGGTGGCGGTCGAGCACCTGCTCTCCGGCGGCCGCGCCCGGCGGGCGGCGATCTTCGACTTCGACCTCCACCACGGCAACGCCACCCAGCACCTGTTCGAGCATCGCCCGGATGTCTTCTACGCCAGCCTCCACCAGGCGCCCTTCTACCCGGGGACGGGTCGCCGGGAGGAGCGCGGCGTGGGCGCCGGCGAGGGCACGGTGCTCAACGTCCCGCTCGCCGCCGGCACCGGCGACGACGACTACCTGGCGGCGGTCGACGCCGAAGTGCTCCCGGCGCTCCTCGCCTTCGCGCCCGACCTCGTCGCGGTGTCGGCCGGGTTCGACACTTGGAAGGGTGACCCCCTGGGCGGCCTGCGGCTCACCGAGCGCGGGTTCGGCGCCCTCGGAGAGCGGGTCGCGGCCCTGGCCCGCGAGGTCGCGCCGGAGCCGGGCGCGGCGCGCAGCCTGACGGTCCTCGAAGGGGGCTATGACGTCGCCGCCCTCCCCCGGCTGGCCGAGGCCTACCTGCGGGGTCTCGAGGACGGCGAGGTCCCGAGCGCGGCCGGAGATTGACTTCCGTGCATAACCATCGATACAATGGAGCGAAAAGCTCAGGTAAAGCTTGAGGTTTTGGCTTCACAGGCTGACGACGACCGATCGGACGAACGCGAGGCGAGCTCGACAGGCGCGGGGACCGCAGGCGGCTCCATGGCCGAACCGGCGAGCGAGCGGAGGACTGGCTGATGAACGCTAAGAAGATCCTGACGATCATCGCGGTATCGACCCTGGCCGCGGCGCCGGTCTTCGCCGCGTCCCCCTTCGGCTTTCTCGACGGCAAGACCACCGGGGGCAACGGCGCCACCGGCGTGGTGCCGCTCGTCGGCTGGGCGCTCGACGACGACGGCGTGCGCGCGGTCGACATCTACGTCGACGGCGTGATCGCCGGCCGCGCCCATTACGGCCGCAACCGGCCCGGCGTGACCCGGCACTTCCCGGGCTACCCGGACTCCGACGCCGCCGGCTTCGCCTTCCAGCTCAACAGCACGCACTACCTCAACGGCGTCCACGAGGTGCAGGCCCAGGTCGTCTCCCAGAGCGGCGAGCGGACCTACCTCAACGCGGTCCAGATCCTCTTCACCAACACCACCCATCTGCTCGCGCCGTTCGGCGAGATCGAGTTCCCGCGGCCCTCGGCCGAGCTCTACGGCACCTGCGATCTCGCGGCCTCGCCACGGCGGCTGACGGCGGTCCTCGGCTGGACCCTGGACGCGGGAGTCGAGATCGGAGACATGGGCGTCGGCTACGTGGAGCTCCTGATCGACGGCTCGATCTTCGCCAACAGCCGGGTCGACTGCATCTACTCCAACACCCTCGAGAACCGCGGGCTGACCGAGTGCTACGGCCTGCGGCGCCTGGACATCGAGAAGCTCTTCCCCAACCTGGCCAACGCGCCCCAGGCGGGCTTCCGCTTCGTCATGGACATCGGCCACCTGATCGACTGGGGCTACGCCGAGGGCCAGCACGTGCTCACCATCCGGGTGGGCGACATCGCCGGCCAGGTCTCCGACGTCGCGGAGATCCCGGTGAGCTTCCAGTGCGACAACCGGATCGGCAACGAGGAAGGGTTCGGCTGGATCGCGCGGCTCGAGCCGATCAACATCGTCGACGGCGTGGCCCACGCCCAGGGCTGGGCTCTCGACTGGGAGGGCGTCGCGCGGGTGGAGGTGTTCGTCGACGGCAGCCTGTTGGGCGACGCGACCTACGGGCGCTCGACGCCGGCGATCGCCCTCCAGTACCCCGGCTACCCCTCCAACACCCACGCCGGCTGGGACTTCTCGTTCAACACCAACGAGCTTGCGGACGGCCGGCACGACCTGCAGGCGATCCTGATCGACAGCGAGGGCCAGTCGACGCTCCTGGGCGAACGCTCGTTCGTGATCGACAATTCAGACGATTGACCGGACGCCCCCCGCATCCCCTCGTTCCCCTTCCCACCCCACGGGGGGGAAGGGGACGGTTGGTCGGATGCCCCCCGCATCCCCTCGATCCCCTTCCCACCCCACGGGGGGGAAGGGGACGCCCCCTCCCGTCGTCTTTCCTGGCTGCTGGATCACTCCGAACCCATGAAGCGGCCGAGCTCTGCCTCGGCCGGGCAACCGGGCCACGGGGCACCGAGCGCTGCTTCGGGTCCATGGAGTTTCCACCGGCGACCATGGTCCTCTGGCCGAGCTCTGCCTCGGCCGGGCAACCGGGCCACGGGGCACCGAGCGCTGCTTCAGGTCCACGGAGTTCCCACCGGCGACCATGGTCCTCTGGCCGAGCTCTGCCTCGGCCGGGCGAACGAGGCACGGGGCACCGAGCGCTGCTTCAGGTCCACGGAGTTCCCATCGGCGACCATGGTCCTCTGGCCGAGCTCTGCCTCGGCCGGGCGAACGGGGCACGGGGCACCGAGCACTGCTTCGGGTCCATGGAGTTTCCACCGGCGACCATGGTCCTCTGGCCGAGCTCTGCTCTCCGCCCTGAGCGAGCGAAGCGAGTCGAAGGGGTCCGGCCGGGCGAACGGCGTGCCGGGTCGCTAGCCGCCGCTGTTGGCGGGCGGCGGGGTGGGCGTCGGCGGGGCCGGATGGGTCGCGACCTTCTGGCCGGCGGTGCTGCCGAGCGCGTCGCGCTGGGCGAGGAGCTTGTCGGCCTGGTCGAAGAGCTCGAGGGCGCGCTGGATCTGCACGTCGCTCTCCGCCCGCACCCGGTGCGAGGCGTCCTGCCCCCACAGGGCGTTGAACACCTCGGAGCGGATGCGCATCAGGGCGTCGTCCTCGGTGCCCGGCTCGGCGAACCCCTCCTGGATCTCCTCGCGGGTGCTCAGGCCCTCGGAGACCAGCCAGGCCTTGAACTCGTCGAGGACCTCCTGGTCCGGGTGCCAGTCCCGGCTCTCCACGTGGTGCCGGCGCACGTAGTCGACCGCGAAGTCGAAGTGGGCGTTGCGGCTGATCAGGAACTGCGAGTACGGCGAGAGCTCGCTCGCCTCGACCACCACGTCGGGGGTGATGCCGCCGCCGCCGTAGACGTCGCGGCCCAGGTCGGTGTGGTAGACGGTGCCCTTCGGCTTCGCCGTCCCGCCCTCTCCCGACTTCGGCTCGTCCGGCGCCGGAGTGTAGGTGTAGTAGTCGTAGTACGAGCTGTAGTCGCGCTGGATCAGCCGCCCGGTCGGAGTGTAGTAGCGCGCGGTGGTGAGCGCCATGCCGGCTCCGTAGGGCAGGTTGTAGACCGTCTGCACCAGGCCCTTGCCCCAGGTCGGCGTGCCCACGATCAGGCCCACGTCATGGTCCTGGATGGCGCCCGAGACGATCTCGGCCGCCGACGCCGTGCCCCGGTTGACCAGCACGACGATCGGCAGGTCGAGAGCCGGGTGGAGGCCGGTGTCCTTGTACTGGGCGAAGGAGTCGTGCGTGCGGCCCCGGGTCTCGACGATCATCGCGCCGTTGGGCACGAAGTAGTCGGCGATGTCGATCGCCTGGTCGAGCAGCCCGCCGCCGTTGTTGCGCAGGTCGAAGAGCAGGCGCTTCATGCCCTGCTTCTTGAGCGACTCGATCGCCTGGCCGATCTCGGAGCCCGAGCCGCGGGCGAAGTCGGTCAGCCAGATGTAGCCGGTGTCCGGCGTGAGCATGTAGGCGTGGCGCACCGTCGTCTGCGGGATCTCGGCCCGGGTGACGGTCAAGGCGAGCGGCTCGTCCATGCCCCGGCGCAGGATGGTGATGTGCACCTGGGTGCCCTTCGGGCCCTTGAGCTTGTCGACCGCCTCGTCGACCGACATCGACTCGGTCGGGTCGCCCTCGATCGTGTCGATCACGTCGCCCGCCTGGATGCCGAGCTTCGAGGCCGGCGTGCCCTCGATCGGGGTGATCACGGTGAGCCGTCCGTTGCGCGCCCCGACCAGGATGCCCAAGCCGTAGAAGCTCTCCTGCTGCTTCTCGCGCATGCTCTCGTAGGCGCGCGGCGGCAGGAAGCTGGTGTGCGGGTCGAGGGTGCGGAGCATCCCCTCGATCGAGGCGAACACCAGGTCCTTGTAGTCCACGTCGGCGCCATAGTGCTCGTGCGCGGTGGTGATCAGCTCGGTGTAGGCGTGCAGGTGCTCGCGGGTGTCGTCGGTCAGCGCCAGCAGGCGATCCCCGACCAGGGTCCCGACGAGGACGGTGAGGGCGAACAGGGCGATGGCGGCAAGTCTCCAGGATCTACGCATCCCGTCGATCGTATCACCGGGGCGCCGCGGAGGCCGGCTTGACTTTCCGGGCCTCCTGGCCAATCATCCAATCGAGATGCTAGGTTCGATCGGCTTCCCGGAAATCCTCATGATCCTGGTGATCGCGCTGCTGATCTTCGGCCCGAAGAAGCTGCCGGAGGTGGGCCGCACGATCGGCAAGGGTCTCGCCGAGTTCCGCAAGGCGAGCTCCGACCTCAAGCGCTCGGTCAATGCCGAGCTCGCCCTGGACGACGACGAGCGCCCGGCCACGCCACGGCGTCCGGCGGTGGCCACCCGCCCCCTGGACGAGGGCGTCCGCAGCGGCCCCGGCTACGGTCCGGATGCCGCCGTCACGCCGCCGGCGCCGGAGATCGTGGCGGCGGAGAACACGGCCGCCCGGGGCTCGCTCGAGAGCGCTGGCGAGCCCGTGATCGACGAGAGCGGCGCGGCGACGGCCGCCGGTGCGCCGGACCCGGATCCGACCCCGGTCCCCGCCCCGGCCGAAGGCGCCACGGAGCCGACCTCCGGCGCCGACAGCACCACCACCCACTGACCGGTCCCCGGGCAAGGCGCGTTTCGTGACGGAAGGCAAGGGCCGACTCCCCGCCGCCTCCGGGCGCGAGGAGCTCCCGACCATGACGCTCCTCGATCACCTCGAGGAGCTCCGCAAGCGGCTGGTCTACTCGCTGATCGCGGTCGGGGTGACCTTCCTCGTCGCCTGGAGCTTCGCGCGCCAGATCTTCGAGTTCCTCGCCCGCCCGATCTACCGTTACCTGCCGCCGGGCAAGAAGCTCGCCTTCCTGGGCGTCACCGATCCGTTCATCCTCTACGTCAAGGTGGCCGCCCTGGCGGGGATCTTCGCCGCCTCGCCCTTCCTCATCTACCAGCTCTACGCTTTCATCGCCCCGGGCCTCTACCACCGCGAGCGGCGCTGGGCTCTGCCGTTCGTCTTCTTCGGCACGCTGTTCTTCGTCGCCGGCGGGGTCTTCGCCTACACCGTGGCCTTCCCGTTCGCCATCAACTTCCTGCTCGGAGTCGGCCAGCCGTTCGATCCGGTGATCACGGTCGGCAAGTACTTCGGCTTCCTGATGACGGTGATGCTCGGCCTGGGCCTGATGTTCGAGCTGCCGATCGTCATCTTTCTGCTGGCGGCGGCCGGGGTGGTGACGCCCCGCTTCCTGATGCACCACTTCCGGTGGGCGGTGCTCCTGATCTTCGTCGTCGCCGCGGTGGTCACGCCCACGCCGGACGTGGTCAACCTGTGCATCTTCGCGGTGCCGACGGTCGGCCTCTACCTGCTGGGGGTGCTCGGCGCCTGGTTCGTGACCCGGGCGAAACGCAAGAAGCGGGAGGCCGAGGCGGACGCCGCCGCGCCGTAGGGCGGTCGTGCCGCCCGCCGGACGATCAGTTCAGGTAGCCCAGCGCGCGGAGGCGTTGGCGCTCCTCGTCGCCCAGGCTCCGGCTCTCGGGCCGCGGTCCCGGGCGCCGGTCGGCCAGCCAGCGGTCGAGCAGGCTCGCGAGCTCGCGCTCGACCGGCAGGCCGCGACCGGCCAGGTCGTGGAGCTCGTTCGGGTCCTGCGTCAGGTCGTAGAGGTAGACCCCGTCCGGGATCGAGGCGTCGCCCCGCGACCGGAAGTAACGGTGAGTGGCCGTGCGCACCATGGCGCCTCGGCCGTCGGCGGCCTCGGCGAACACCGCGCGGCGTCCCTGGCGGCCGTCGTAGGTCAGCTGGTGCAGGTCCGTGCCGTCCTGGGCCGGCACCTCGAGGCCCGCGCCGGCGAGCAGGCTGGGGAAGAGGTCGATCGTCTGCACCAGGCCGTCGAGCCGGCGGCCTTCCTCCTGGCCCGGCCAGTGCACCAGCAGCGGCACGTGGGTCGTCGTCTCCCACAGGCCGACGTGGCGGAAGTCGATCCCGTGGTCGCCCAGGTTCTCGCCGTGGTCGGCGACCAGCGCGACGATCGTGTGCTCGAGGAGCCCTCGGCTCTCGAGGAAGCCGAGCAGGCGGTCGACCTGCCGGTCGACGTAGGCCACCTCGCCGGAGTAGAGGTCGCGCTCTCCGCCCAGGACCGGCTCGCTGAACTGGCGCTCGCCCGGGCGCCGGAACGGGATCCACGAGCCGACCGGCGAGAGCCCGCTGGCGGCGAACGGCCGGAAGCCGAGAGAGTAGGGCTCGGGGGGCGTGTGCGGGGTGTGGGGGTCGAACAGGTGGAGCCAGACGAAGAAGGGCGGCGGGCCGGCGGCGGCGGCGCTCCGGTCGGCGCGCTCGGCCCGGCGCGCGAGCCAGTCCATCGCGTCGTCGACCGGCAGCTCGCCGGCGAACGTGTGGTCGGTGAGCTCCGTCCGGCCGAAGCCCTGGCCGAGCCCGGAGTTGTGGTCTCCCAGGTGGCTCGCGGAGATCACGGCCAGGGTCTCGTAGCCGGCGCCGGAGAAGAGCTCGGCCAGGGTGGTGCGTTCCGCGGGCAG
Organism: uncultured Acidobacteriota bacterium; assembly: GCA_963837945.1. Classification (GTDB taxonomy): domain Bacteria; phylum Acidobacteriota; class Thermoanaerobaculia; order Multivoradales; family DATKCC01; genus CAVUBL01. The sequence continues at coordinate 390,888 of CAWIQD010000002.1, read as the reverse complement.
CGGGGTGTGGAGGTCGTAGACCCCGTGGTTCTTGCCGTAGAGGCCGGTGAAGATCGAGGTGAAGCTCGGGTTGGTCGAGTTGAAGGTCGAGTAGGCGTGGGTCCAGACGTCGCTCCGGGCCGCCAGGCGGTCGATCGCCGGCGTCAGGCTCGGCGAGAAGGCGTCCGCCGGCCGCCACGGTCCCACCTGGTCGGCACGCAAGGTGTCGATCCCCACCAGCAGGACGTTGGGCGGCGCGTCCGTGGGCGGTCGCCAGGCGATCGGCCGGCGGTCGTAGAGCGCCGGGCTGCCCCAGGAGGCGACCGGCGGCGCTCCCGTGACCGGGGGGCCGTCCGGGCGCGGCAGCGCGTCGATCTCGAGCAGCAGGTCCACCCGGCTCTCGGCGTAGTCGGCGAGATCGATCTCCACCGTCCCCGGGGCGCTCCGGGCGAGCTCGGAGGCCGCGGCGCGGTAGAGCTCGTGGAGCTGGCCGCGGGCGTCGCGCAGGCCGAAGCGGTAGCGGCAGCGGCATTCGGTCCCGCTCCAGCCGAGCGGGATGAACGAGACGTACGGGTCCTCGCCCAGGTCGACCGCCCACGCGAGCCGGGTGCCGGCCGCCTGCTCGAGCGTCCGGACCTCGCCCGGCCGCCGGAAGGGAAAGGCGGCGAGCTGGCTCTCCGGCACCTTCGACATGTCGCGCGGCTCCTCGCTCCCCAGGTAGCCGATCCGGGCCGCGAACGGAGGCGCCGCGCCGAAGGCGTCGAGCTCCACCGCCGGCTTCGCGCGCGCGAGGTCGGTGAGGTCGGTCCGAGTCCACCCTCGCGGCGACTCGAGGCTCGGCCGCGGGCCACAGGCCACCGCGAGCGCCGCCAACGCGACGGGCAGGACATGTCGGAAGCGCATAGCTCGCGAGTCTACTCCGGCTGCCGGCGCCACCGCCGGTGCATCCAGACCCACTGCTCCGGCACCCGGCGGATCTGCTCCTCGATCGTCCGGGTCATCAGTGCCGTCGCCGCGACGGGGTCGTCGGGCAGGTCGAGGGGCGGCAGGTAGCGGACCAGGTGCGAGCCGTCCGGCCGGCGTTCGATGAAGCAGGGGATGACCACCGTCCCCTGGTGGAGCGCGATCCGGGCCGCTCCCACCGGGGTGTAGGCCGGGCGGCCGAAGAAGGGCACCCAGACGCCGTCGACCTTGGTGTCCTGGTCGATCAGCATGCCGAGGGCTCCGCCGGCGCGGAGCGTCCGGAGCAGCTCGCGCGCCGCCCCGGCCTCGCCGCGCTCGACCGTGCGCGTGCCGAACCGCTCGCGCAGGCGGGAGAGCAGGAGCTGGAGGGGCGCCTCGTCGATTCCGCGCACCACCACCGTGATCCCCAGGCCGTTGCAGTTCGAGGCCGCCGCCAGGAGCTCCCAGTTGCCGCAGTGGGCGGTGATGAAGACCGCCGGCCGGCCGTCGGCGCGCGCCGCCGCCACGCCCTCCAGCCCTTCGACCTCGACGTGCCGGGCGAGCTCCGGGCAGCCCCGGGTGAAGAACCAGAGCGCCTCGCCCAGGGTCCGGCCCAGGTGGAGGAACGAGGCCCGCGCCAGGCGCGCTCGCTCGTCCGGCGTGCGCTCCGGGAAGGCGATCGCCAGGTGCTCGATGGCCCGGCGCCGGTCCCGGCGGGCGGCGTGCCAGCCGAGGCGGCCGATCGCGGCCCCGAAGAGCTGCGCCGCGGCGAGCGGCACGAGCCGCAAGAGGGCGGCCAGGGCGCGGACGATCCCCGCCACCACGACGGCGCGGACGAGGCGGCTCCGGCGGGTCATGTCGCGATCGGCCCGCGCTCAGACGAGGAAGCTCTCGACCAGGGAGGCCCACTCGCCGCGGGCCTTGAGGATCCATTCCACCGCCTCGCGCAGCGCGCCGGCGCCCCCCGGGGTGGCGAGCGTGTGGTCCACCCGGTGGCGCACCTCGGCGGCGGCGTCGGCGGGGGCGAAGGAGAGGCCACAGTGGAGCAGGACGGGCAGGTCGACGAGATCGTCGCCGACGAAGGCCACCCGCCGGGGCTCGGTCTCGTGGGCGGCGAGGAACTCGCGGAAGGCGAGCCCCTTGTCGTCGCGGCAGGTCAGCGCCAGGTCGAGGCCGAGCTCCTCGATCCGCCGGTCGAGGGCCGGGCCGCCGCGCGCGCTGAGCACCCCGACCTTGAGGCCGGCCCGCTGGGCGAGCTTCATGCCGAGCCCATCGCGCACGTGGAAGAGCTTGCGGTCCTCGCCCGCGCTCCCGAAGTGGAGGCGGCCGTCGGTCAGGACGCCGTCGACGTCGGTCAGCAGCCATTCGAGCGCCGCGGCGCGCAGCCGCAGGTCGCCGGGGCGCCTCGCCGCGGGGGTCAAAACAGCTCGAGCCCCCAGAGGTCGTGGATGTGGACGATCCCCTCGAAGCGCCCCTCCCGGTCGCAGACGAAGAGCGAGGTGATCCTCCGGTCCTCGAGCGTCTTCAAGGCGGCCGGCGCGAGCTCGCCGGGGGCGATCACCTGGGGCGAGGCAGTCATGCACTCGCCGGCGGTGCGCTGGAGCAGGTCCGGGTCCCGCTCGAGCAGGCGCCGCAGATCGCCGTCCGAGATGCAGCCGGCGAGCCGGCCTTCGTCGTCGAGGACGGCTGTGATCCCGAGTCCCTTCTTCGACATCTCGTAGATCGTCTCGCGCATCGAGGCGCCGGTCGCGACGCTCGCCGCCGCGTCGCCCGAGTGCATCAGCTCGGAGACCGGCAGCAACCGCTTGCCGAGCCGCCCGCCGGGGTGGAGCTGCGCGAAGTCCTCGGGGGTGAAGCCGCGCGCCTCGAGCAGCGCCATCGCCAGGGCGTCACCCAGGGCGAGGGTGGCGGTGGTCGAGGCGGTGGGCGCCAGGTTGAGCGGGCAGGCCTCCTTGTCGATCGCCACCGCCAGGTGCACGGCGGCGTGGCGGGCGAGCGGGCTCGCGCCGTTGCCGGTCATGACGATCATCGGCACGCCGAGGCGCTTCAAGGTCGAGACCAGCCGCAGCAGCTCTTCGGTGGTGCCCGAGTACGAGGCGGCGAGGACCACGTCGCCCGGCACCACCATCCCGAGGTCGCCGTGAACCGCCTCGGCCGGGTGGAGGAAGAGCGCCGGCGTGCCGGTCGAGGCCAGGGTGGCCGCCACCTTCTTCATCACCAGGCCGCTCTTGCCCATACCGGAGCACACCACCCGCCCCGAGCAGCCGAGGATCAGGTCGACCGCCTCCTCGAACCGTCCGTCGAGCTGGGGCACGAGGCTCTGGATCGCCGCCGCCTCGATGGCGAGCACCTGGCGGGCGACCTCGATCGGCGAGCGGGCGGGCTGGCGGCGGGGCTTGGGGTCCAACGGCAAGGTCCTCGGCGGGCGGCGAGAGGTTCGGACGGGCGCAGTATAGCGCCGCGCTCCGGGAGAGGGATTGAGGGTGAGGGGGGCGATCTAGATCAATCCCCGGCGCACCGCCACCAGGCTCGCCAGGAGGCGCTCCGCGCGCTCGGGCGCAAGCTGCGTGGCGGCGTCGGAGCGGGCGTTCGCCGGGTCCGGGTGGACCTCCAAGAACACGCCGTCGGCGCCCGCGGCGACCGCCGCCCGGGCGAGCGGCTCGGCGAAGCCCCGCTCGCCGCCGGTCTCCTCCCCCGAGCCGGGGAGCTGGAGCGAGTGGGTGACGTCGTAGATCACCGGGATGCCGTCGGCGTGGAGCAGGGCGAAGGCGCGCATGTCGACCACCAGGTTGTGGTAGCCGAACGAGGTGCCCCGCTCGGTCACGCTCAGGCGCTCGTTGCCGGCGGCGGCCGCCTTCTCGACCACCCGGCGCATGTCGTCCGGGGCCATGAACTGGCCCTTCTTGACGTTGAGCGCCCGGCCGGTCTCCGCCGCGGCCACCACCAGGTCGGTCTGGCGGCAGAGGAAGGCGGGGATCTGGAGCACGTCGCAGACCTCGGCCGCCCGCGCGCACTGGGCCGGCTCGTGGACGTCGGTCAGCACGGGGAGGCCGGTCGCCTCCCGGACCGCGGCAAGCAGCTCCAGGCCGCGCTCGAGCCCCGGCCCGCGGTAGGAGCCGATCGAGCTCCGGTTCGCCTTGTCGAAGGACGACTTGAAGATCGGCGCGATCGGCAGGCGGGCGGCGAGCTCGGCGAGCCAGCGTGCGACGGCCAGCGCCACCTCCTCGCTCTCGAGCGCGCAGGGCCCGGCGACGACCGGCAGCGGCGCCTCCTCGAGCGGCGCCGGCGGGCCGCCCACGACGACCCCGGGGGCGAGCTCCACCCGGCGCGGCCAGCGCCCCTCGTCCGCGCTCGCCACCGCGCTCCTCAACCGGCCTCCGCGACCTCCACCATCTCGCGCTCGGCCGTCCTCTCGGGCTCGGCCGCCCGCCGGCGGTGCTCTTCGAGCGCGGCCTCGATGTAGGAGACGAAGAGAGGGTGGGGCTCATAGGGACGGCTCTTGTACTCGGGATGGAACTGGCAGCCGAGGTACCAGGGGTGGCCCGGCAGCTCGACCATCTCCACGAACTTGCCGTCGGGCGAGAGCCCCGAGACCTCGAGGCCGCCGTCGGTCAGCCGGTCGAGGTACTTCTGGTTGACCTCGTAGCGGTGGCGGTGGCGCTCGCTGATCTCTCCGGCGCCGTAGATCGCGTGTGCCCGGGTGCCCGGCGTGAGCTTGCAGGGGTAGGCGCCCAGACGCATCGTGCCGCCCATCTCCTCGACCCCCAGGAGGTCTCGGAGCTTGTAGATGATCGGGTGCTCGGTGTCCTCGTCGAACTCGGACGACGTCGCCTCGGCCATGCCACAGACGTTGCGCGCGTACTCGACCACCATCATCTGCATCCCCATGCAGATGCCGAAGGTCGGCACCCGGTGCTCGCGGCCGTAGCGCAGCGCCTTGATCTTGCCTTCCGAGCCGCGGATGCCGAAGCCGATCGGCACCAGGATGGCGTCGACGTCGAAGAGCTCTCGCGGCCAGTTGCCGCTCTCGATCTCCTCGGAGTTGATGTAGACGATGTCGACCTTGACGTCGTTGGCGACGCCGCCGTGGAGCAGCGCCTCGTTGAGGCTCTTGTAGGAGTCGGGGAACTCGACGTACTTGCCCACGAGGCCCACCCGCACCGTGTCGGCCGGGTTGCGGATGCGGCCGACCAGGGTCTCCCACGAGCCCATGTCGCGCCGGTAGTGGGGGAGGTTCAGGAGATCGAGCAGGCGCTCGTCCAGCCCCTCGCGGCAGAACGACAGCGGCACCTGGTAGATCGTGTCGACGTCGCGCGCCTCGATCACCTTGTCCGGCTCGAGGTTGCAGAACAGGGCGATCTTCTTGCGCAGCTCCGAGGGCAGCGCCCGGTCGCAGCGGCACAGCAGGATGTCGGCCGAGATGCCGATCGCCCGGAGCTCGCGCACCGAGTGCTGGGTCGGCTTGGTCTTGAGCTCGTCGGCGGCGGCGATGTAGGGCACCAGGGTCAGGTGGATGTTGATCGCGTTGTACTTGCCGAGCTCCTGGCGGAACTGGCGGATCGCCTCGAGGAAGGGCAGCGACTCGATGTCGCCCACCGTGCCGCCGATCTCGATGATCACCACGTCGACCGAGTCGCCCACCCGGCGCATGGCGTCCATGATCTCGTCGGTGACGTGGGGGATGACCTGGACGGTCTTGCCCAGGTAGTCGCCCCGGCGCTCCTTCGAGATCACCTGCTCGTAGATCTTGCCGGTGGTGTAGTTGTGGCGCTTCGAGGTGGTGGTGTGCGTGAAGCGCTCGTAGTGGCCCAGGTCGAGGTCGGTCTCGGCCCCGTCGTCGGTCACGAACACCTCGCCGTGCTGATACGGCGACATGGTGCCGGGGTCGACGTTCACGTACGGGTCGAACTTCATCAGGGTGACCGAGAAGCCCCGGGCCTCGAGGATCGCGCCCACCGAGGCCGCCGCCACCCCCTTGCCCAGGGAGGACACCACGCCGCCGGTCACGAAGATGTACTTGGTCGCCATGATCTGCAGTCTCCTCGGTCGGTCCTCAGGAAGGTCTCTCGCGCTCCTCGGCGAGCAGCCTCTCGACCCGCGCCAGATCCTCCGCCGTGTCGACCCCGGGCGAGGGGCGCTCGGCGAGCAGCACCCGGATCGGGATGCCGTTCTCGAGCGCTCGCAGCTGCTCGAGGCTCTCCGCCTCCTCGAGCGGGCTGGGCGGCAGGGCGGCGAGCTCGAGCAGGGTCTCGAGCCGGTAGCCGTAGAGCCCGACGTGCTTGAGCGTCCGCGCCCCCGGCGCCTTCGGCGACTGCGGGTACGGGATGCGCGAGCGGCTGAAGTAGAGCGCGTGCCCGGAGGTGGAGGTCACCACCTTGACCGCGCTCGGGTGGTACCACTCCTCGGTGAGCGCCGGCGCCGCGAGGGTGACCATGCGGTCCTCGGGGTGCTCGACCAGGTGCCGGGCCACGCGGCCGACCGCCTCGGGGTCGATCAAGGGCTCGTCGCCCTGGACGTTGACCACCGCCTGGACCCCGTCCCAGGCGCGGGCGGCCCAGGCGATCCGGTCGGTGCCGCTGGCGCAGTCGGCGGGGGTCAGCTCGACGTTCCCGCCGAAGCCCTGGACCGCCTCGGCGATCCGCTCGTCGTCGGTGAGCACCACCACCCGGTCGAGGCCGGACGCGCGGGCGACGCGCTCGTAGACGTGCTCGATGAGCGGCCGGCCGGCGAGCGCCAGGAGCGGCTTGCCGGGCAGACGGGTCGAAGCGTGACGCGCAGGGATGGCACCGACGACGGCCCCCGGGGCGGTCTCGGGACGAGGGCGGCTCGGGGTAGGGGGCACGGCTAAATCTACACGTGCCTCCCCCGAGTGTCAATCACGATAGCCGGCTTCCGGACGGGAGAGGGATCGAGGGCGACGGGGCTGATCAGCGAAACCCCTCAACCGGGTCGAAGGTGTCCGTCGCGAGGAGCTTGCCGTCGGTGAAGCGGTAGACCTTGCCGCTCGCGAAGTACCACCAGGCGACCTCCTGGTGGTCCGGGTACTGGCTGATCTTCACCTTGTCCGGGCGGCCCATCTCCTGGTAGACGCGCCGCTCGTCCGCGGTGTCGACGCTCGCCACGAACTGGCGCAGGCCGCGGACGAACTCGGCGTTCTGGACCACCACGGTGGCGATCACCGGGCTGCCCTTGTCGATCCGGGAGGTCAGGTCCTCGCGCTCGAGCTCGGTCGTCTTCTCGCCCTGGGGCCCGCGCACCGGCACCCCGACCACCAGGTCGAAGCGGTTGTAGTAGTCGTCCCAGGGGAAGACGATCGAGTACTCGCCCTTGTCGTTGGTCGTCGCCGCGACCGGCGTGACCTTCTTCTGCGTGCGGTGGAAGCGGCGGAAGTCGAAGACCTCGCGGGCGAGCTCGAGGGTCACCGACAGGTCCGCCAGCGGATGGCCGGCGGGATCGGTCACCAGGCCCTTCACCTCCACCCGCTGGCCGGGCTCGTAGGCGGAGCGGAGCGCGGCGCGAGCGGGTGCCGGGGCGCCGGCCAGGGCGACGGCGGCGGCGAGGAGGAGGGCGGCGGCCGCCAGCGTACCGGCGGCCGGCCGGCTGCTCGCGGGCCGGCTCATGAGCGGTAGTTGGTGAAGGTGAGCGGCACGTCGAGATCGAGCTGCTTCACGAGGGCGATCACCTCCTGCAGGTCGTCGAGCTTCTTGCCGGAGACCCGCACCATGTCGCCCTGGATCGCGGCCTGCACCTTGATCTTGTGCTTCTTGATCTCGGCGACGATCTTCTTGGCGGTCTCCTGCGGGATGCCCTGCTGGATCTCGAAGTGCTGCCGGGCGCGGCCGCCCGAGGCGGCCTCGACCTTGCCCGGGCGCAGGGACTTGAGGTCCACCCCGCGGCGCACCAGCTTGGTCTGGAGCACGTCCACCGCCTGGGTGAGCGTGTACTCGTCGGCGGCCTCGCCTACGAAGCCCTCGCCCTCCATCTCGATGCGGGCGTTGGCCTTCTTCAGGTCGAAGCGGTTGGCGACTTCCTTGGCGGCCTGGTTGACGGCGTTGTGGACTTCCTGGAGGTCGACGTGGGAGACGATGTCGAAGGAGTTGGTGGCCATGTCGGGGCCGCATCCTATCAAGAACCACGGTCCTTCGGGGCTCAGAGCTTGTGAATGAATCTCCGCCCGTCGCGAGGGCGTTCCCGGGCGCCGCTCGCAAGGCGCGCCGACGCAGGCGTAGCGGGGCCTACGTCGAGGAGGCGTAACGCCGCGAGCGGTGATTCGGGGGCGCCCGGAGCAGGTCGGCGATTCATTCACAAGCTCTCAGCCCTCGTCCCAGGCGATGCCGGCGGGGGGCTCGAAGAGCTTCGGGTCCTCAAGCCGCCGGTAGCCCGAGATCCGGAAGGTCGTCCGGTTGCCCTCCTGGTCCTGGTAGCTCACCTCGACCAGGCGATGGGCGTCGGTGTCGACCACCAGCGTGGCCTCGGTCACCTCGGTGCGGCCGGCCATGCCGGCGCGTGGGACGAGGTGCACCGCGACGCGCGCGTGGCCCGCCGGCTTGGCCGAGGCGTCGTAGCGCCCCGAGAGCTCGTCGACCGGCAGCAGCAACAGGTCGAGGCCGGGCTGGTTCTTGCGGTCGACCGTCGAGGCCTGGCCGCGGCGGTCCTCCGGGTTCCAGGCGTAGGCCCGCTCGCCGCAGACCAGGAAGCTCTTGGGGTAGGGATCCCGGTAGTCCCAGCGCAGGCAGTCGGGCAGGGCGAGGGCCAGGGTGCCGGTCTCCTCCTCGCCGGAGTGGAACCCGGCCGGCACGTAGGTCTGGACGAACGTGGCCTGCTCCGGGCCGGCGGCGGTCAGGCTCTTCCGGGCCGCGTCGAGGGCCGCCCACGGGCTGACGGCGCCGTCGGCGCGAGCGTCCTCGGCGGTGGACGGCCGCGGCAGGAGGACGAGGACGGCGAGCGCCGCGGCGGCGGAGAGGGCGAGGGTTCGTTTCATGGCGCCCCGAGGAGCTGCACGCGGAGTGCCAGGGGGCGCGGCGCGCGCGGCGATCGGAAGGCCGTGGCCACCGCTCAGCCCAGGGCGCCGATCGCGCGCTCGATCCGCTCGCGGGCCTCGGCGGCGACCGCGGCGAGCTCCGGGTTGTCGGTGACCTGCACCATCACCCCCGGGTCCATGGCCGAGACCACCGTCTCGCCGCCGTCGCCCTCGTAGACGATCACGTTGCACGGCAGGAGCAGCCCGATGTCGAGCTCGGCGGTGAGCGCCCGGTGGGCGAGCTGCGGGTTGCAGGCGCCGAGGATCACGTAGCGCCGGAACTCCGCGTCCAGCTTCTTCTTCATCGTCCCCTTGACGTCGATCTCGGTGAGCACCCCGAAGCCCTCGTCCTTGAGAGCCGCGGTCACCCGCTCGACCGCCTCGTCGTAGGACGCCGCGAGCCGCGTCTCGATCCCGTACCTGGTCTTGGTGGTCATCGAATGGCCTCCTCTGGCCGGTGCACTCCAGTAGGTATCCTGACAGATCCGGGTGGGGGCGTCCCCTTCCCCCCCGTGGGGTGGGAAGGGGATCGAGGGGATGCGGGGGGCATCCAGTCTAATGCCGGAAATGGCGCACGCCGGTCATCAGCATGGCCATGCCGTGCTCGTCGGCCGCCGCGATCACCTCCGAGTCCCGCACGCTCCCGCCCGGCTGGACGATCGCCCGGATCCCCGCCTGCGCCAGGGTGTCGATGCCGTCGCGGAAGGGGAAGAAGGCGTCGGAGGCGGCCACCGTCCCCTCGAGCGGCAGGCGCGCCTTGTCGATCGCGATCTTGCAGGAGTCGACCCGGCTCATCTGGCCGGCCCCGACCCCGACGGTCTGGACGGTGTTGGTCACCACCACGGCGTTCGACTTGGTGTAGCGGCAGACCTTCCAGGCGAGCTCGAGGGCGCGGCGCTCCTCGTCCGACGGCTGGCGCGTGGTCCGGCAGATCCACTCCGCCGGATCGTCGGCCACCGAGTCCGCCTGCTGGGCGAGGAAGCCGCCGTCGACCGCCCGGAGCTCCGCCTCGCCGCGGCCGGTCTCGTAGAGCGGGCACTCGAGCAGGCGCAGGTTCTTCTTCTTGCCGTAGAGGGCGCGGGCGCCGTCCGAGAACCCCGGGGCGACCACCACCTCCACGAACAACTCCGCCATCGCCTCGGCGAGCTCGGGCGAGGCCGGGGCGTTCAGGGCCACGATCGAGCCGAAGGCCGACACCGGGTCGGTCGCGAGCGCTCGCTCGTAGGCCTCGACCTGGGTCGCTCCGACGCCCACGCCGCAGGGGTTGTTGTGCTTGACGATCACCACCGCCGGCCCGTCGAGCTCGGCCACCATCTTGCGCGCCGCGTCGGTGTCCAGGAAGTTGTTGTAGGAGAGCTCCTTGCCCTGGTGCTGGAGGAAGCCGCCGAAGAGGCCGGTGCCGCCGACGCTCCGGTAGACCGCGGCCTCCTGGTGCGGGTTCTCGCCGTAGCGCGGCGTCAGGCGCAGGGCCAGGTCCACGTTCGAGCCGGTCGGGGAAGGTGGCGCTCGCCTCGCGCGCGGCGCCCCCAGGCACGCGGCTCGCCAGCCAGGCCGCGATCGCACCGTCGTACTCGTGGGTGTGGCGGAAGGCCTTGAGCGCGAGCTCGAGGCGCAGCTCGTCCGGCACTCCGCCGTCGCCGGCCGCGAGCGCGTCGAGGACGCGGTGGTAGTCGTTCGGGTCGACCACCACGGTGACCGCGGAGTGGTTCTTGGCCGCCGCCCGCAGCATGCAGGGGCCGCCGATGTCGATCATCTCCACGATCTCCTCCGGGCTCGCGCCCGCGCGGGCGGCCGTCCGCTCGAAGGGGTAGAGGTTGACCGCGACCAGGTCGATCGGCACGATGCCCTGCTCTGTCAGCTCCTTCAGGTGCTCCGAGCGCGCGCGGTCGGCCAGGATGCCGCCGTGGATCTTCGGATGGAGCGTCTTGACCCGGCCGCCCAGGATCTCGGGCGAGCCGGTGGCCTTCGAGACCGGCACCACCGCGACCCCGGCCTCGGCCAGGTGGCGCTCGGTGCCGCCGGTCGAAAGGATCTCGACCCCGCGGCGGGCGAGGGCGGCGGCGAAGTCGGAGACCCCGCGTTTATCGGAGACGGAGATCAGGGCGCGGCGCACGGGAAACATGGCAAGACCTTTCGGGCTGTGGGTCGGCATCCGCGGCCGGGCTCGGAGCCGGGGCGCCGCGCGCGGTCGATCGGCGATCGATCGATGAGCGGGCCGCGGTCGGCCCCCGGGGGCTTCACCGGCCGGAGCTCCGATCGGATGCCGGGGAGCGCTTCACGGTGGTGCGGGGGATCCGCACGAGCAGATCCTCTCCGCGGACGGGCAGGGCGGTGCGCGGGTCGGCGCCGCCCGCCCGGAGCCAAATATAGCGGAGCACCTGGGCGATGTCACTCGCCGCCCGGCTGAACTCGATCGAGGTCACCCCGAAGGCGGTCGAGCGGTCGTCGAACGAGGCGACGCCGCCGGCGAAGCCGATCCGCCGGTACTCGCGGCCGACGAGCGGGTAGAGGAGCCGGCCGCGGGCGAGGGCGTCGGCCACCAGCCGGTCGAGCGCGCGCGGGTCGTCGAAGCCGGCGCGGAAGCCGTAGAAGACCAGCGGGAACCGGGGCTCGGCGCTCTCCGCGTAGCGCAGGTAGTCGGCGTAGTAGCGGGCCTCCTCGGGGTCCGAGTCGGCGGAGTTGAGCGGGTTGTGGGCGTCGGCCACGAAGTGGGCCACCACGCCGAGCTGGTGCACCACCTGGTCGAAGGGCAGCGAGGGCGCGGATCAGCTCGACGGCGCGCTCCGTCTCCTCGGCGACCGAGCGCGGCAGGGTCCCGGTGCCGTCCGGGTTGGCGACGTGCCGGTTGCCGTCGGCGTCGCGGAACGGCGCGAGGACGCCCTGGCGGAAGTCCTCCTCGTGACGGGCGATCTGCTCGGCCAGGTCGGGCGGCGCGAGCCGCGCGGCCTCGCGGGCGAGCGCCACCTGGAAGGCCGGGGTCCAGGCGACGGCGGCCGGAGGGAACGCGAGCAAGCTCGCCACGAGGAGGGCCGCGGGCGTGAGGCGCCGGAAGTGGCGAGCTGGCCGCATCGGGGCTATTCTATGGGGGGCTGGGTCGGAGCGCGGCAGGCGGCGCCGGCCGGGGGGGACCGATGGGATGGCTGCTTCCGAGCGCAAGCTGAACGCCCTGGGTCTTCTCTGCCCGCTGCCGCTGCTCTACGCGGTGCGGGACATGGCGGACCTCGAGCCCGGCGGCGTCCTCGAGCTGGTCGGCGACGACCCCGGCCTGCTCGAGGACGTCCCCGTGTGGTGTGAGCGCGCCGGCCACCGCCTGCTGGCGATGGACGACGCCGAGGGCGTCATCGTCTGCCGGATCGAGAAGGGCGAGGCCGAGGCCGAGTAGCAGGCCCGGGCCAGGCCGGACGCGGGGCGGCAGCCGCCACGGCGAGCGCGCCCTCCGGCTTGACTCCCCGCCGCGAGCCCTGTAAAACTCGCCCCCGCAGCCGGCACCGCCCGGCCGCGTGGCCAAGTAGCTCAGTTGGTAGAGCACACGACTGAAAATCGTGGTGTCGGTGGTTCGATTCCGCCCTTGGCCACCATCTAAACTCTTTCCCCGCAGATAGTTAGAGCCTGTCCCGAGGCCCGCTCGGCCGGCCCGAAATGGGCCGAGCAAACAATGAGCAAACACTTCGGGTCCAAATCCAGCGTAGTCGGGCGTAGAGGGGCCGTTCCAGGCGGCCCGGCCCCGGGCAAAGACGCCCTCGCCAAGGGCTACCATCGACCCACCGGAGGTTCCCCATGACCCGAGTCGAGACTGTCAAGGAGGAAGAGGGCCAGAAGCTCTCGCCCGACGAGTTTGCCGAGCTGCGGAACTGGACTCTCGAACGGGACTGGGAGCAGTGGGACCTCCAGATCGAGCGCGACGCGGAGGAGGGGAGGCTGGAGCCGTTGTCCGAGCGGGCGCTTGAAGCCCACCGCCAGGGCAAGAGCCGGGAGATGTGAGGCACTTCACGAGCCCGGAGTTCTGGGGGCTGTTTGACGTCCTCCTGGACGAGATCCAGCGGCGAGCGCGCAGAAGCTTCGAGCTGCTCAAGGCCAACCCACTACATGCTTCCCTCTCCGCTTCAAGAGGGTCGGGCCGCACTGGTAAGTGCCTATCAGCCGCGGTAAACGTGCCCTGGACCTGCGGTGGCCGATATAGCATGAGTCTTTTCGCACTCGACCGCGGCCGGCCGGTCACCGCAGCCGCTCGATCAGAGTGACGAGCTCGCGCCTTGCGGAGTCGATCCACGACGGCTCCTGGGAATCGAGCGCTACGCGGAAACCGGCGAGAGACTCCGAAAGCTCGAGTCTGGCGGGGCCGGTCAGCTCCACGAACAAAGCCTCCCCGCGCTCGAGCGCCGTCACGTTGGGCAAGGCATCCCGCGGGTGGAACTTGAGGCTGGCCATGGCGCGGCGCGCGGCCTCGATCTGCGCCTCCGTGAGTTTGCCGGGGGAATCCTCGAGTACCAGGACATGTCTCACGCCAGTCGTCGTGACGGTGACCTCGACCTCGAGGACCCCGCTCAGGTCGTAGGTGAAGCGGATGTCCACTGAGTGCTCGCTCGCCTGACCCGGCGGGATGCCTGCGACCGTCAGGTGCCCGAGGTATCGGTTGTCCCGGCACAAGGCGTGCTCGCCCTGGTAGACCTCGACACGGATCCTTCGCTGTCTTGGTTCCATCGTGAACAGGCGCCGAACGCGGCTGGCGGGGATCACGGTTCCGCGTTCCAGCACCGGGCTGAACAGGCCCGTCACGACCCGGCCTGCGATCCGATCGCCGGTTGCAACGCCGAGGGAGAAAGGGGCCACATCAGTTACGACCAGGTCCTCGACCGCCTCGCTGCCGCCATGAAGCGCGGCCTGGAGCGCCGCTCCGTGCGCAACGACCTCGCCCGCGGCCAGGTGGCGAAGTGGCATCTTGCCGAAGATCTTCGCGGCCTCCTTCGCGACGCACGGCATCCGGCTGGCGCCGCCGACCAGAAGGACCTCATCGATCGCCTCCGGGGCGATCCCGGCGTCCCGGAGGGAGCGGAAGATCGGGGCCCGGAGCCGGTCGAGCAGGGGGCCCCAGAGTTCATCGGCCTCGTCGCGCTGGATGGTCAGCTCGACGTCCTCGAAGGCGTGATCCGCGATCCGGAGCTGCGGAGCGACGATGGACGCCTCGTCGCTTGCGGTGAGCCGTGCCTTGGCGATCTCGCAGGCCTCGAAGAGACGGGCACGGTCCAGAAGCGAGGCCGCGATGGAACGTCCGCCTCCCCCGATTCGCTCGGCAGCCCAGTCAACCAACGAGCGGGTGAAGTCATCCCCCCCGAGCCGGGTGTCTCCAGCCGTGGACTGGACCTCGAGGACACCCTCCATGATCTCCAGCACGGTCACGTCAAACGTGCCACCTCCTAGGTCGAGGACTGCAATCTTGAGTTCCCGGTCGCGCTGATGCATGCCGTACGCAATGGCAGCGGCGGTCGGCTCGTTCACCAGGCGCTCCACCTCGAGACCAGCGATCCGTCCAGCGTCCCTCGTGGCGCGACGCTGTAGGTCATTGAAGTAGGCAGGCACCGTGACGATGGCACGGGCCACTGGGCGGCCCAGGTACGCTTCCGCATCACGCCGGAGGGACGCCAGAACCTGGGCGCTCAGCTCGGCGGCGGAGAAGGTGTGGCCCCCCAGCGAGAACCGGCGGTCCGTGCCCATGTCTCGCTTGAATGCTAGGGCGGTGTTTTCCGGGTCGATGGCGGCGCGCGCCCGGGCCGGTGCGCCGACAAGGACTATGCCACCCTTGACCGCAACCGCGCTCGGGGTCAGGCGCTCTCCCATGGGGTTCGGGATGAGGGTAGGCGCCCCGTTCTCGACCACGCAGACAAGCGAGTAGGTCGTGCCGAGATCGATGCCGACCAGGGGGTCGCTTGCCGGCTGCTGTAGCTCCTGACTCAACGCTTCGATTCTCCCGGCTGGTCGGTGCCTCGGCAGACGGCGCGGAAGAGGCTCTCCATCTCCAGCCGGACGTCGCCTGGCAGGGGGCCGCTCCGGTATGGCGCACTGTACGCTGAAACGTCGGAGGCGAGCCAGGCTGCGGTCTCGGAGTGCACTTCGTCGAGTCGGGACGAAGCGGTGGCGCAGTCCTCTTGATGTAGGGCCTCGAAGAACTGCCTCGCTGGCTGGCAGCCGACTGGACGTTTCGGGTTGACGATCGGGAAGCAGAGGCTCTGAACCTGGTCCTGCACCGCCTCCCGCCTCTCTTCGACGAGGTGAGCGACGATCGGCGCCAGCACAGGAATACGAGTCAGCCGCGAGGAGCCGGGGTCCGAGATCACGAAACTGAGGTACAGGAGCCCCAGGCCGAGGAGCCAGCCTGCGAGCCACTGCCAGGCTCTCGGAGCGCCGTCGCCGGCCGGACCGCTCAGCAGGTGGCCATAGAAGCTCCACAGCATAGGGGCGTGCCGTTTGAGGTGCCCCGCGGCCCTCGCCGCCTGGAGCCGATCTCCCACCACGAAGGCGTGGATGCCGTCGGTCGCTTGCGATGGCTCTCCCGCTCGGGCTGCCTCGGCGATGGCAGAGGTCACCGCTGGCGGAAAATCGGCCGGGAGGTCGTTCAGCTCCCGAGCAGCCGCCCACGAGACGATGACGCTCGGATCGTCGAAGGCATCGTAAGCGGCGGACTGGTGGAAGAACGCCCAGAGCCCGCCCAGGAGGCTCCGAGACCCCTCCCAGGCGCCGCACGCCTGGAGGAGGAGGGCAGTCCGGATGAGGGCGTCGAGGCCTTCGCGACCGCCGCTTCGGCGGTTGAGATCGAGCGCGCCGAGCCCGTGGGCGACCGCCACCTCAGCATCGCCGTCCGCAGCCGCCACCTCGGCGAGGGCCGCCAGCCGCGCTGCCGACTCGGTCGCTAGCTCCGGCGCCGTGTCGGCGACGTCTAGCTGCCCTGCTGGCGCCGTGCTGGCATTCGTGGCCTGGTCGGGCGCGGGTGGTGCCGCTGGACCGGTCGATTTCGCGTCGGAACCGAGGTGCTCCGTGAGGGTCGACGGTGCCCACCAGGGTTCCGAAGTGAGAGCTACGGCAAGCTCGTACGCGGAGCGAAGACGCTGAAACCCCTGGGGGTCGCGTTCGGGTTTGTGCTTCGGGAGGCGCCGGAGGTAGGCCCTCCGGACCTGCTCCGGCGTAGCGTCCTGGGGAATCCCCAGGATCTCGAACGGGTCTTCGTCGGTCACGGCACCCGATTATCCCTGATCACCGGCCGGTGGGTGCCAGTCCCGGAGCGACCTCCGGTCGAGAAGGGGACCGAGATGGGCGAGCCTCAAGATGCAGCCGTGAAGCATTAAGCAGTACTTCTACTCCGCCGGAAGGTCTCTGATCCGGCTCAGGCCCCGCTCAATTGACTACGGATCAGAAGGTTGGGGGTTCGACTCCCTCAGGGCGCACCACTGTAAGTCCAATCCCACCAGATAGTTAGAAGAAATAGAGTTCCGGCTATGAGCCGGCCGGGCGGGTCGTCGTTGCTGTATAGTTGCCAGAAAGCACAGGGTAGGGCCTGGTCGAGGAGGGGTGGGCTCGTAAGTGCCTGACGGAGCGTGGGTTGCTGGACATAGCCCGGAATGCATTTTCGAGTCGCTTCAAGATGGCAGTGTCCCAGGAGGTGTCAGGGGGTATCACCTGGAGGGCGGTCGAGAGGGCGCGATCGCCGGAAACGCCCGAAGTACGGGGGTAGAGCATCTGATTAGCGATCAGATGCTCTGCCCCTCTAGAAGACGTACCGAAGTGTCCGAGAGGCGAATTCGGGAGATCCGCACGTTCGGTGCGACGAGCCGGGAAGGGAAACCAGGCTCTCCTCAACTTGCAGTGGGTAGCTGAGAGGCCCGTCGGCGGTCGGTGCTCGGAGCGGTAGGTCGCCAGGGGTCAGAGGTCTGGGAGGAGGGGGTGTGGTGGCGCTAAGGGGTTGAAAACGCATGGGGTTTCCTGTTCTCCTTGGGAGTATCGAATCAACCGAGGAGGGAGGAGCGACCCCATGCGCCTGACCACTGTACTGCGTTGTCTGATCGGTGTCACGAAGATGTACGTCGAATCCACGCTGTTCCGGTGGGACGGGACGTTGGTGGTATGTGTCCGGCCCACGTGGCGTCGGTCTCGTTGTGGCGAGTGCGGCCGGGTCGGACCGCGCTACGACCGTCGCTACGAGCGAGAGTGGCGCCACCTGCCCTGGGGGCGCCATGTGGTGGTGCTGCGCTACGCGCCCTGGCGAGTGGAGTGCCCTCAGTGTGGCGTCCGCGTGGAGCAGGTCCCCTGGGCGCCCTCGGGAGGTCGCTTCAGTGAAGCGTTCGAGGAGCTGGTGGCGTACTTTGCGCAGATCACCGACAAGACCCAGGTGACGCGCGTGCTCGGGATCGCCTGGGAGACGGTCGGTTCCATCGTCGCGCGGGTGGTCGAGCGCCGCCTCGACCCCGAGCGGCTGGTGGGCCTGCGCCGGATCGGCATCGACGAGTTCAGCTACAAGAAACGTCACCACTATCTCACCGTCGTGGTCGACCACGACCGCGGTCGCGTGGTGTGGGCCGGCGAAGGCCGCAGCGCCGAGGCGCTCGCGCCCTTCTTCGAGCAGCTCGGCGAGGAGGGCTGCAAGGCGATCGAGATGGTGACCGTCGACCTGTCCGCGGCCTACACCAAGGCCGTGCGCGAGAGGCTGCCCGACGCCGAGATCGTCTACGACCGCTTCCATGTCCAGCGCTTGGTCAGTGATGCGCTCGACGAGGTGCGGCGCGAGCTGGTGCGCGAGCTCGCCTCCGACCCCGACGAAGCACGTGCCCTCAAGCGCACCCGCTTCGTGCTGCTGATGAATCCGTGGAACCTCAGCCGATCCCAGCGCCGCAAGCTCTCCGAGCTCCAGCGAAGCAACCAGCGGCTCTACCGCGCCTACCTGCTCAAAGAGACGCTCGCTCAGGCCCTCGACTACCGCCAACCCTGGCGGGCCGAACGAGCGCTCCGAGCCTGGCTTGCCTGGGCCTCTCGATCTCGGCTCCCAGCCTTCGTCAAAGCAGCCCGAACCATCCGCAAGCATCTCTCCGGGATTCTCGCCTACATCCGAACCCGCCTGACCAACGCCGTGGTCGAAGGCCTCAACAATCGGATCCGCATGATCGCCCACAGAGCCTACGGCTTCCACTCCCACCAGGCTCTCGCTGCGATGATCTTCCTCAACTGCGGGGGCATCCAGCTCGACCCGCCTCTACCCACTCATAGTTGAGGAGAGCCTCTTTTAGTAGCCCGCGGTGCGTATCTCTACGTCCGCGGGCTTCTTGCTGTCTCGCCCGAGCTGGAGCAACGTCACTGGCTATAGGAGGGCCGACTACAACTTAAGCACTTTCGACCCCGACACGAACTGTGTCGAGTGCCAAAGGCATTCCAGGAAGGAATGTGAAGATGCCCGGCCAGTTCTGGCCGGGCATCGCGCTGCCTGAGGGCAACTTACTCTCGTCGGGTCGTGCGGAGAGCCCCGTAGGACAGGTTGACCTTGTGGCATTCAACAATGGGCGGTAGTCAGTCCTTGATTCCCTGGAGGCGTGCAAACTCCTCGTCTTTCGCGACAAGCCGAGCCTCGATCCAACCAAATCCCTCCGTGATCAGAGCAGGCTGCTGTGTCCCAGGGTCCAGCGTTGCCTGCATCGTCCGCCAACCCTTCGTTCTTGTCTGAGAGACGGAGACGCGTTGAGCTTGTGGCTCGACCTCAAAGAGAAGCGCCGCCCGATCGAGGATCCAGGTGCTTCCCTGTGATTTGAAGACGGTGCACGGAAATAGCGGTCCGCACCGCAGGGGAAGTCCCTCAATCGCCGCATATTGAGCCTGCTTAGTAGGCATCGTGCGTCCGAGCATCCGACGGACAGCACCATCGAGCTCGGCGGGCGGCACGAGGCCACGGGTTGCCATCGGAGTAATCTGTGCGTACTCGCCCATCAGGCCCGAAGGTAGGATGGTCGCTCGGGCCAGCTCCGTTCCTGCGGTGTCAAAAATCCGGACCAAGTGAAAGAACGGCTTTTGTCGGGCCGGAGAGCACCGAGTGATGGACCAGTTCTCAACTCGCTCCACATGCAGATTAAGACTCCGGTCCAGGAGACCTTGGTAGATGTCTCGCTCTACGGAGTCGTTCTTGTCTGGTCCTTTGTCATAGAGCTTTTGGAGGTAGACATAGCGGAAGTCCTCGATCACGTCCTTCGCGCTCTTCGGTTCCGGGTAAGGTGCGTAGTTGGTGTCCCCTGGTTTCGCTTCTCGAACCATCCGGAGATGCGAGGCCCATCCGTCCCGAATCTGTTCGGGGGTTTTGTTGCCCAAGATCGTCGCGATCTCGGCCATTTGAGCCTCACAGTCCACAGGTACCCAGGCCGAAGTAGGCAGAGCTCCTGCCAGAAGAAGCAGGACTGTAACCGTGGCGTATGTATTTCGCATTGCTCGTCTCCTATGAACTTCCCGTCAATACTTGGGCGGACCGCATTCCGCCGGCCGACAGCCGCCTCCTCCCCCATAGACTGCGACGCTGTCTTTGTAGGTATTGTAGTAGCTGCTCCAGGGTCCTGTGGCGGCATCAGAGAGAACCTGTCCACACTCGGAATCAAATGTGTCACAGAACTCGCCTAGCCACTCACCTGCGGAGTACTTATCATGTGTTCTCTGGAAGGGATCGGGATTGTTGAAATATAGGAAGTCCCACTGCCAATAGCCGCTGCTTAGTTGCTCATATTTCCCGCCGTTGATGACTCCTACGTGATTCTTGTCAGGATATACCACGGCGATTACCGGGACACCGGTATCCTCCGACACAATCTGACGGGAGACCATCTCGTCCCGCTGGGTCTCGGAGGGGTAGTAGATGTGGTCGAAGAAGGCGTCGTAACCCGAGTTGGTGTAGATCCTGACTCCATAGGCGGCGTCGAGGCCGTCGCAGGGAGGACCTCCGATCGCGTTGAAAATCGAAGTCTGCGATACCTCGGGAAGTCCGTCGTAGAGCCTCCACATAAGGATGGATGCAGGCACGCAGTAGTTGAATTGCTCCTGCTCGCGGTACGGCACGCCCAGATGATAGTCCGGTGGCAGACAGCCAGTGGCCACTCCCGTGGCGAGGAGGACCACAAGGGGCATTGGGATGGAGAGTCTTCTGTCCGGCATTACAGCCTCCTTTCGCTTGCCAGGAGACCTGTATACCCGAATCAGCGCTCACAGTCAAATGTGCATGGCTCGACGCATGCTGAACCGGAGGTGGCGACCAGCGCCCACTCTACGCTACCATTGTCGCCATCGCGTAACTCTTGAGGGAGGCACGGATGGCGAGGAAACCGGAGCGGGTAATCTCCCACTGGTACAACTACGTCGAGGGCTTCTCGACCTCGGCCATGGACTTCTACGCCGCCGTCGAGGCGGCCGTCAACGCCCGCGAGCTACCGGGAGTCACCCTCTCGCGGGTCGAGTTCAAGGAGTCGGGGATTCTCTCCGCCAAGCGTGAGTACCTCCGAATCCAGAGGGAGAAGGTGGCATTCGACCTCGGTGCCGCCCCATACGGCGGCTCGGCCTACTTCTTCTCGTGGTGGCTCGCCGAGCTCCCGGGCAACCCCCCTCGTCTGGCTGCTCTCGACTCTCGGCGCGGGGGTCGTCTTCTTCATCCTCCTCCTGCTGGTGCTCGGAATCTTCGGCCGCTCCTGCGGCGGCATCGCCACGGCCGTTCTCGTGGTCCTTGTGTAGGCGTCCGGTGAACCCACCCCCTGGCGGCGAGCCCCGCGGCGGGAGCCCGCGGGTGTCCAGCCAGCCGCTCAGGCGGCGGCCTGGGCTTGCGGCTTGAGAGCCTCTGCCCCGGCGGTGGGGGTGAGCTCGGCGACGGCGTTGCGCGGGTGGGAGGGCAGGCGCTCGAAGAGATCGCGGAGGTAGGCGAAGGGGTCGAGGTCGTGAAGGCGAGCCGAGGCGATCAGGCTGTAGAGGATGGCGGCGCGGCGGCCGCCCTCGTCGCTGCCGGCGAAGAGCCAGTTCTTGCGGCCGACGGCGACGCGGCGAAGCGCCCGCTCGGCGGCGTTGTTGTCGATGGCGAGGTCGCCGTCGGTGGTGTAGCGGCGAAGCGCCTGCCACTGGAGCTGAGCGTAGGTGAACGCTTCGCCCAGCGGGCTCTTCGGCAGCACCCGCGGGGCTTCCTCCTGGAGCCAGAGGCCGAAGACGTCGAGGATCGGCACGGAGTGAAGCCGGCGCAGCTCCCGGCGCTCCTCGGGTGAGACCTCCCGCGCCCGCTCCTCGACCTGGTAGAGCTGGCGCACGAAGGCGAGCGCGGTCAATCCCCGCTCGGGGTCCGTCGTCCGGGCGTCGTAGAACTTCCTTCGGGCATGAGCCCAGCAGGCGACCTCGGTGACCGTGCCACCGGCATAGATTCCGTCATAGCCGCCATAGGCATCGGCCTGGAGAAACCCCGAATAGCCTTCCAAGAGCCGCGCCGGTCCGTCGCGCTTGCGATCCGGGGTGTAGTCGAAGACCGCGTGGCGGTGGTCTCGGTCTCCGAGGTAGACCCAGAGCCGGGCCGTCCGTGTCTGCTCCCGGCTCCTGTCGAGCACCGGCACCAGCGTGTCGTCGGTGTGGAGGACCTTCGAGGCCAGGACGTCGCGCTTCATGGCCTCGACCACCGGTGCAGCCAGCGCCGCCGCCGCGCCCACCCAGTCACAGAGCGTCGAGCGCGAGAGCTCGACACCGTGGCGGGCGAAGATCCCCGCCTGGCGGGCGAGCGGCAGGTGGTCGGCGTACTTGCTGACCACGACGTGGGCCAGAAGGCCCGGGCCGGGCAGGCCCTTGGCGATCGGCTGGGCCGGCGCGGACGCCGTGACCACTCCCTCCTCGCAGAGTCGGCAGGCGTACTTGCCGCACACGGTCTCGAGGACGCAGAAGGAGGCCGGGACGTACTCGAGCTGCTCCTTGACCTCCTCGCCGATGCGCACCATCGGGGCGCCGCAGCCGCGGCACTGGCGCTCGTCTTCGGAGGGCTCGTGCTCGACCCGCTTCCTCGGCAGGTCCTCCGGCAGCCGCCGGCGGCCATGGCCCCGGCGCCGGGGTCCAGAAGGCGGCGGCTCCTCGGGGTCGTCGGGCTCTTCCGGGAGCGCCGCGGCGGCCAGGCCCTGGATCTCTCCCAGCGCCAGGGCGAGCTGATTCGGATCGATCCGCTCCGAGCTCCGGCCGAAGACCCGCCGGGCGAGAGCGTCGATCTGATGTTGCAATTGCTCCTGGCGACGATAGCTTTCCTGGAGCTCTTGGTGGAGCTCCGCGATCAATTGCTTGAGCAGGCCCGGGTCGTCCGGGAGCGTCGCGGGAGGGCTCATTCGATGGACGAATTCTACCTCGGAATCCGTCCGAAGGAAAGGTTTTTTTTCAGCTCGCGGCGAGGCGAAATCTCTTGTGCCGGCGGGCTCCGGCGAGGTCGATGCCTTCGAGCAGCAACATCAGCTCCGAAGCCTCCAGCTCGACGCAACCGGAGGCCCCCACGGGGAAGTGAAACACCCCGCGCTCGAGCCGCTTGTACCAGAGACAGAACCCGGTGCGGTCCCAGAACAAGATCTTCACCCGGTCGCCTCGACGATTGCGAAAGACGTAGAGGTGTCCCGAGAGTGGCTCCTCGCCGAGGCTGCGCACCGTCGCCGCCAGCCCGTCGAACGAGCGCCGCAGGTCCACCGTGTCGGTCGCTACGAAGATCTGGACCGCCGGCGGCAGGCTCAGCACGAGTGGCGCTCCTCGACCACAGCCAGCAGCCGCGCGAGCGACTCCGCCTCGAAGTCCGCCGGAACCCGGAGGACCCAGCCGCCCGGCAGCTCGATCGCGAAGCCGCCGCCCGTGGGGTCCGGTCCAGGCCGGGGCGAACGCTCCACGATCCGCACCGGGA
Organism: uncultured Acidobacteriota bacterium; assembly: GCA_963837945.1. Lineage (GTDB taxonomy): Bacteria > Acidobacteriota > Thermoanaerobaculia > Multivoradales > DATKCC01 > CAVUBL01. The sequence continues at coordinate 368,047 of CAWIQD010000002.1, read as the reverse complement.
CGAACGCCGGCAGTGGTCGCTCCAGACGCTCGCGCCGGGCGCGACCCTCCGCGGCCGGCCGACCCGGAAGGCCCAGCTTCCACTTCCACCACCGGAAGGAGGCCACCGCCACCCCGCGCTCCCGACAGAACGCCTCCTGCGTCAGCCCGCTCTCGCGCCACTCGCCCACCAACCGCCGCCACTTCGTCCCGCGCTCCGACGACTCGACTCGCTTCCGCGCCATGGGTCACCTCCTGGCGCTGATCCTGTCGAGCCGGCCCCGCCGGCGGAAGGTGGGTTGGCCGGACGCTTACCTGTGTTGGTGATGCGACGCACACAGGGTGATCGACCTGGCGACGATTTACCAGCCCCCCTCTCCAGCACTCCCTCTCCAGCGTCAGCCGAGGCCCCGCGACCTCCGGCCCTCGACAGCTGGACCCTCACCTCCTCATTTCCCGGATGAACCCTTTTTTCAACCGCTGAACTCCTCCTCGGATGCCACGCTCCGCAGTCCTATCCGCCGAAGGCGGATTGAGTCCAACGGCCGGGGATCGAACCAGGGTGTACTCCAGCGTGGACGGCGGTAGAGAGCTACGGTTTCAACTCTCTAACCCATCGAAGCTTAGCGTCGCTCGGCGTAGGATGTCGCCAACCGTCGTCGTTATGTAATGTTCACTGCGCGTCGCCGTTCTGAGCCTCGGCGTTTGGCCGGAGATCGGACAGCGGATCCTCTGGAGAAAGCGAATGGAATTCGCGGAGGAGTCTCCTGGCCTCTTCGGTAAGGCCAGAGGCGCTCCGCGCACTGGCCTCGTGCGTCGGTTGCCAGGCCCGGTACTCTGTCGAGCTCTCGAGTTGTGGTTTCGCCTCCTCGTGAATGGCCCGGTTGAGAATTAGGAGAAGCGGCTCCATCTGCTCGAGCGAGAACGAGCAGTCTCCACGTCGGGCCAAAGACGCGACGAAGACGATCGCCCTCTGGGTCGCCGGATTCATTGCCTGAACGAGGTGTCTCGCTTCACCCTGGGCGGACATGACATTGTAAAGCGTGCCGAAGAAGTCGCTGGCCCATGTGGAAGACGCGTGTGCGAACGGCACCCTCAGGCCCGGTGCGCTGAGCACAGCTTGCCTTGGCTTCTCCCCCTCACCGAACTTCTGGGCGACAGCCCCTGGATCCGCAATCTGCTTCGTGCGATCAAATTTAATTCCGGTGGTCTCCTCAAGCACCGCTTGCCAGCCGTTGTCTTCGTCCAAAATACTCCGGCGAATAGTCCCTTTGAGGGGAGTCTCCCAATCGGTGAGGACGAGGTGTTCGCCCTTGGGCGTTTTTACAAGCACCCGTTTGATGAGCCGGTCTCTATACCAATCGGTTGCTGTAAGGGAGGAAGCCCTCGAAACTCCATTGCCATCCTTGATCAGTGTCAGCTCTATGTAGCCGGCAGGGGAGACCATTTGATGGGCTGTCAAATTCTCTCTTGCTTCCTGGGCCTGGCTTGATGACACCGAACTCGAAGTCACCAGAAGTGCCACAAGGAACCCATATTTTAGGGCCTTCATCTTCATCCTCCTCAATTTGGGCAGGAAGTAATCTGCTGGCTGCAGGTGTCATAGTCCGTGCCGAAGCACTCCTCCTTGCACGTTCCGCAAGCCAACCGAACTCCGGCTTTGCACGACTCCTCGCCGCCGACCTTCTCGCACCTGCAGAAGCCGACCTCCTTTTCCTTGTCACAGCAATCGTAGCAGGCACCGCAATCGGGCGTCTGCTCGGCGCAACTCTTCGTCGGATCGAAGTTCGGATGGTGATCCTTAAGGCACTTGTCAGACATCGCCGTACCCGCCCCCCAGTAGCCTCGGTTTACCATTGAGCAGTTGATCCACATGTACTCACCACTCCCGTGGTAGCTTACGTTCTGATTGGTGAAGGCCGTTGTTGAAATGTTCCAGGAGTCCCAGTTCAGTGGGGCTGAGTAGTACATGGTATCCGGATATGCATGATACGGGCCCGTGGAGCCGGCGCAGGTGTCGACGTATTCCAAAGTTTCGAACGAAGGGCTCTCTCCGATGTCGAAACCGATGGAGGCAGGCATTATCACGCCTGAGGGGAACTCTTCACAGCAGCCAAAGCAGTTGAATCCAACTTCATCGTCGTCGCCTGAGACCCTCACTTCTGTCCGGGCCAGGAGATCGACAGCTCCATGCCTTGAAAACCACTGGAAGAAGCCCCAACCAAAATCCTGAGGAAGGACCCGCCCCAGTCGATCGGCTGGGCCGTCCCTGGCGACCTTGCGGAAATCGAGTGTGAAGCTACCTTCCGCAGGAACTTCAAAGGGATCGAGCGCATAATCGCCGTAGTCCGAAGCGAAGTAGCCGTAGATCTCTGCCGGCTCGTCTCCGAGATTCAAGAAGACAGTATCAACTTCGTGATCCTTGAGAGAGGGCACTGGGTAGGTACCGGCGCCATGGGGTTTTGTTCCTGCGAAGAGATCGGCGTCGATCAGCTCTCCGGCAGGGCCGCGAACCCAGCCCTCACCCATAATCCCCACATACTCAGCGCGTGCGCTCACGGTAGCGCTCGCGAGGGTCTGCTCCGTCGGGTGAGGCAGAAGCGAAAGGAGGTCGACGGTCCTGACCTCGCCAGGTTGTGTGTGAAGCGTCCTCTGCGCCAGGTATGCGCCTTCTCCCTCCTTCGAGAGGCGAAGGCGAACCTGCTGGGCGCTTCCACGAGCCCGGGTATCGAGTATCGTGATCTCTCCGCTTAGACCTGAGATGTCGGGAAGAGGGAGGCTGAGGAGAAGTTTGTTTTGGGAGAACTCCAAAGGCTCAGCTGTCGGGAGCCGACCCGCGAGAAGCCCTCCCTCCGTCAGAAAGCCTGCGAAAGAGACCTGGCCAGGAGATCCATTATGCCGGACGGTCACGCGGCCGGCGCGCGCAGCGCCGGATGTAATCGGCTGGGAGACGAGGGAGGTGTGGAGGGGAGCAAGTTCCCTGTGGAGTCGCCGGGCCTTTGCCGAGAAATCCTCCAGCGAGATGTCGAGAGAGACAGGCGAGGTAGAGTTGTTGTGGAATGCATAGAGGACACCTCCGCCTTCCTGAGCAATGGCGGAGGTGTCCCAAAATGACAGCCACTCGTTCCCGGTATTGGTGGTCGGTTTGGCTAGGGGCTCCTCGACCACTCCAGCTGCGTTGTCAATGAGGAGCCAGGCCTGAGTCATCGCTGGGTCGCCGAAGTAACTGACTTCGAGGCTGCCTTCGCGAAGTCTCGGTGCTACCGTCGCAAGAGTTTGGTTGAGGTCGAGGTCCAGCACGCCGCGAGCTGGCAGTGAGTCGCCGCCTAGAGGAAAGGGTTGGCCCGAAGGGCTTAGCACGGTAACATTGTAGTCGATGGCGTCGGCAAAGCGGTTGTCCAGGACGAGCCGAACGTGCTGGTGGTCAGCGATCGAGAAGTAGGGTGCGACGAGCAGTTGGTTGGTGCTTGCATCCCAGCGTGACCTCCGAAGCTGCATCATTCCTCGGCTAGGTTGGGGGCCGACATTTTGGGCGCCGAAGCTGACCCCTGACGGGTTCAGAGCGATGGAGGCCAGGAGGAGGGTGGTGAAACCATGCTGTCTTATGCGCATAATGAGCTCCTATGCGAATGGGCGCAAGGAAGAAAGTGCGAAGATTCTGCTTATACTACGGGAACGGACTGAGTGCAAGTCCTGGTTTTGGGACAGACGTGGCCGACTCCATGAACAACCGGGCGTTATACTGAGCGCGCCATGTCGCTTTCTCTGACCTCAGAGCTACCCCCGCTGACCACCGGCGCCGATGACGTCGTCCGCGTCGGCGGGACGCGCGTGACGCTGGACACGGTGGTGGAGGCCCTCCGCGAGGGCCTGACCCCGGAGGAGATCCAGCAGCAGTACCCCTCCCTCGAGCTCGCGCACGTGTACTCGGTGATCACCTACTACCTCCACCACCGCCCGGAGGTGGAGGAGTACCTCGGCGTGAGGGAGTGGCGTCGAGACGAGGTCCGCCGGGAGGCCGAGGCTCGGTTCGACCCGAGTGGCATCCGCGAGCGTCTCCTTGCCCGCATGCGAACCGGAGTCCGGACCTGACGGCATGCTGCGCTTCGCAGCGGACGAGAACTTCAACAACGACATCCTCCGAGGCCTCCGCCGCCGACGCGATCGACGATCCGTCTCTCACGACGTGATACGCTCTTGCTCCATGAGCACCGTGAGCATCCGGGATCTGCGCAACCAGGGCGGCAAGGTCGTGGACCGAGTCCTCGCTGGCGAGTCTCTCACCGTCACTCGGGCGGGGACTCCTGTCGCCGAGCTTCGTCCCGTGCGGCATCCCGGCCTTGATCGGGAGACCCTCGTCGAGCGGTGGCGCCGGCTGCCCCCTGTCGATCCCGTGGCCTTTCGCCGCGAGATCGACGCCGTGGTCGACACCTCGGTGTGATCGTGGCGTCGTATCCGACCGGCCTCCTGGATACCAGCACCGTCATGCTCCTGCCGAGGATTTCCGATGTCGAGGTCCTTCCGCGGGTGCCTGTGATCTCCGCGGGTTCCCTCGCCGAGCTGTCGGTCGGGCCTCTGGTTGCAGCCAGGTGCACCTACAGCAGGCCGAGGCGGACTTCGACCCCCTTCCGTTCGACGCCGCGGCGGCGCGGGCGTTCGGGCGTGTTGCCGCGGCGCTTCGCCGTGCTGGCCGGAAACCCGCCGCCCGCGCCTACGACGCCCTGATCGCCGCCACCGCCCTTGCCACGGGCTACCCCTCTACACGGTCAACCCCAGCGACTTCCTGGGCATCGACGACCTCGAAGTCGTTGCCGTACCCCATCCTGAGGTGTGACGCCATCGCGATCCCCCCACTTCTGGAGTGCGGCGTCTTCGTGGGCCGGCTCGACTCTCACGGGAACGCTCCGCAGCGACCGCCTGGAGCCTTGACAATACGTACGCAATTCCGTACGCTTTGCTCATGAAGACCATCACCGTCTCCGAGGCTCGCAAGTCTCTCTACCGGCTCCTCGACGAGGTGGCGGTCACCAGCGAGCCGGTCCAGATCTCCGGCCGGCGCTCGAGCGGCGTTCTGGTCTCCGAGAGCGATTGGCGGGCGATCGAGGAGACACTTCACCTCCTGTCGATTCCGGGGATGCGGGAGTCGATCCAGGAAGGCCTGGAGACGCCCCTGGAGGAGTGCGTCGAGGAGCTCGACTGGTGACGCCCTGGCGCGTCGTCTTCACTCGCCAGGCACGCAAGGACGCAAAGAACCTCTCCGGCGCCGGCCTCCGGCCCAAGGCCGAGTACCTGCTCTCGATACTCCGAGAGGACCCCTTCCGCAGCCCGCCTCCCTACGAGAAGCTCCTGGGCGACCTGCGCGGCGCCCTCTCCCGGCGGATCAACGTCCAGCACCGGCTGGTCTACGAGGTCTTCGCGGACAAGCGGACCGTGAAGGTGATCCGGATGTGGACACACTACGAGTAGCTGCGGCTGTCCTGACCGGCTCGCCCGAGCCCGAGTCCCGAGAGGCTGGACCGTCACGCCCTCGACGTCAACGATCCCTGGCGCATCACCTTCGAGTGGGAGGATGGCGCGGCGCTGCGGGTGGACCTGGAGCAGTACCACTGAGGGCAGGAGAGACCGTGCCCGAAATTCCAGCGGAACAGCCACTGAGGATGGAGCCCTTGCATCCCGGTGCGATCCTGCGTGAGGACATGGAGCGGTTCGAGGCGGTGCTGAGGAAGGTGCCGCACGTCGAGCCGGAGGAGCGCGCCCCCTCTCTGCCCTCAGGATTTGTGTTCGGGGATCGAGGGATCCGTCCTTTGGGGAGGGGCAGGAGGAAAGGCGGCCTTGAAAGACCTGGACCGGAGCCGGGACCGTGTCATCCCCTCTACAAGGAGAGGTGGAGGAAGAGCTTGCCGGGGGGGATGCGGAGGGTTGCGGGCGTGCCGTCGGTGACGAGAGAATCGAGCGAGCGCTAGACTGAGAGCCTGTGAAAAAATCTCCGACCCTGCTGCGGGCGCCCCCGAATCACCCCTCGCGACGTTGCGCCTCCTCGACGGAGTCCCTGCTACGCCTGCGTCGGCGCGCCTTGCGAGGGGCGCCCGGATGACGCCCTCGCGACGGGCGGAGATTTCTTCACAGGCTCTGAGTTGAGGTGCCGAGGGAGTTTCGACATGGCGAAGACCGCGACGATCACGTATCCCGAAGAGCTTGCCGAGAACCTGGGGCTGAGCGATGAGCAGGTCCAGCGAGAGCTCGGCTTCATGGCGGCTGCGAAGCTCTACGAGCTCGGTCGGGTCTCAGCCGGCCAGGCTGCGGAGATCGCCGGTTTGAGCCGGCTTGCCTTCCTCCGTGGGCTCGCGGGGACAGCGGTCCCCGCCATCAACCTTGACGGCGCCGAGGCCGAGGTCGAAGTCGAAACTGCACGGGATCTGGCTGGATGAGCCTGTGGGTCGTCGATGCCGGCCCCCTCAGGTAACCCCGGGGTCCCTCGGTCTGCCACCTCAAAGACGAGGTATCGTTGCTCACTGGAGGCGATGATGACTCGCGAGACGCTTCACCAATTGGTTGAGGATCTGGACGAGAAGGACCTGTCCACTGCGAGCCGAGTGCTGGGGGCGCTTCGCGACAGCCGACGAGAGCCAGATCCGCTCCGCGCTCTTGACATGGCACCCGAGGATGACGAGCCCGAGACGCCGGAGGAGCGCGCAGCCGTCGAAGAGGCGCTCCGAGAGATCGACGAGGGGAAGCCGGGCCTCACGACCGAAGAGCTGAAGCGCGAACTGGGAATCGCGTGAAGCTGACGGTCACTTGGCGCACGCCTGCTCGCCGGGAGCTGCGACGCCTGGACCCACAGGTACAGCGCCGGGTAGTTGCAGCGATCGAGCGCTTCGCCGAGACCGGCCATGGCGATGTCGTCCAGCTGACCGATGTCCGTCCACCACAGTACCGGCTCCGGACTGGGTAGTGGCGAGTCCGCTTCCTTGTCGATCGGGAGACTGCCGATCTTCAGGTTCTCCACGTCCGACATCGAGGGAAGGCTTACCGTTGATGCCCGCCTCCAGAGGGCGACTCAGGTAGCCTGTCGACGTTCCGGGCGTCACCGAGGGTAGGTCCCAGCCGGCGTCGAGCAAACAATGAGCAAACACTTTGGGTCCAAATCCAGCGTAGTCGGGCGTAGCTGCCAGCCGGTGGGCCGTCCAGTCGAGGCCACGGAGTCGCCGTGTCTGTGGGATATGATGCTCGCAGCCGGAGATCCCCGATGACCCGAGTCGCCGCCATCGAACAAGAAGTCGAGAAGCTCTCCCCCGACGAGTTCGCCGAGCTGCGGAACTGGATTCTCGAACGGGACTGGGAGCAGTGGGACCGGCAAATCGAACGGGACGCGGCCGAGGGCAAGCTGGCGCCGCTTTTCGACCGAGCTCTCGAGGCTCACCGCCGAGGCAAGAGCCGCGAGGTTTGAGGCACTTCACCAGCCCCGAGTTCTGGGACCTCTTCGAGGCCCTCCCCGAAGAGGCCCAGCGAAGCGCAGGGCGCAGCTTCGAGACCCTGAAGGCCAACCCTCGTCACCCCTCTCTGCGCTTCAAGAAAGTCGGGCCGTACTGGTCGGTCCGGGCGAGCCGCGGCTACCGCGCCCTCGGCATCGACACCGAGGACGGCATCCTCTGGGCCTGGATCGGAACCCACGGCGACTACGACAAGCTCCTCCGGTGACATGGAGGAGCACAGCTCCGACACGGAGAAGCCGGAACCGCCTGACCGGGTGGGCCTGGTACCTTTAAGTTTGTCGTGCTGGTGGCCGAGGAGCGACCCCTGGATGCAGGCCGCCATCGCGAGAGGGACGCGCCCATGGAGATTTCCATCAAGGTTCCGGACGAGGTCGGTGAACGCCTCCACAGCCGCTGGCAGGACCTGCCCCGACATGCCCTGGAGGCCCTGGTCCTCGACGCGTATCGGCGAGAGGTCCTGACCGCAGCCGAGCTCCAGGCCATCCTCGGCCTTCCCTCGCGCTACGACACCGACGCCTTTCTCAAAGAGGCCGGGGCCGACCTGGGCTACACCTGGCAGGATCTCGAGGAAGACCTCCAGACGTTTCGTGAGGTGAGGTGTTCGTCGTCGGGAGGACTGTGATCCCGGCCCTCTGGCCCGCGCCGGGCACGGGCTCGCCGCCAAGTGCCTCCGACCATCAGCCTCTCCGAAGAGGCCCGAGGCTCTCCGGCTCACTCGCCGACGCCTCGCCGGACGAGCGGCGCGTGCGGCTCGCGTTCCAGGCTCCGCCGGAGGGTCGTCAGGGCGCGAACACGTCCTGCTCGTCCCCCAACCCCCCGTCGAACGAGGCCAGGCGCTCGCACCCCGCGGCGCGGCAACGCTCGACGATGACGTAGTCGGCGAAGTCCCCGCCTCGCTCGGCGTACCGGTCCAGAGCTTTGCGGGCCAGGTCGGGCTCCTCGATCGAAAGCTGCCGCGTCCGAAGAAGGTCCCGGAGAACCGTGGCGATCTCCTCCCGAGAGTCGCGGTAGACGCTCTCCAGCACCCACACGAGCTCACAGAGCACGACCTGGGGCACGAAGAGTCGCTCCCCATCCTCGAGCGCCCGCTCCACCAGAGCTGCGGCCCGGGGGGACTGCTCCGGGTCGTCGTCGACCAGGTATCGGACCAGGACGTTCGTGTCCAGGCCGATCAAAGGCGAGTCCCCGCCTTGCGCACCGCGTCCTCCATCTCCTCGACCGAGACCCGACGAGCCGGGCTCCTCAAGACGCCGCGGAGATCCCGCAGGTCCACCGTCGCGGCCTCGACGACCACCTCTCCCGCCCTCGTCACCCGGAACGCCACCCGGTCTCCCTCGTGGAGCCCGAGCCGATCCCGGATCGCCTTCGGTACCGTGAGCTGTCCTTTGCTGGTCAGGGTGCTACTCGGCATTCCTTACCCCCGGAAGAATTCATCCCATAAGGTAAGGATACCATGGCCCGTGCTGGACTGGCCAGCCTCGACTACCGCAAGGCGGGGGTCTGGCTGCGGAGGAGAACCAGCTCGTCTCTGGCACGTCCAGGTTCCCCGATCGACCCGAACTCGATGATGGCGTAGCAATCTGCTACAATCCCTCTGTCGCGCGAGGATCCCGGCATGAAGAAGAGCACCCCTGTCCGAATCGACGAAGAGCTCTACGCGACGGCCACCGAAGCCGCCTCCGTGATGAGCCGAAGCGCCGCGCAGCAGCTCAGCCACTGGGCCCGCATCGGACGGGAGCTGGAAGCGAGCCCCGAGGTCTCCATCGAGACGGTGGCCGAAGTGCTCCGTGGTACCAGGGAATACGACGCGCTCGACACCGAAGAGCAGGCCGTCGTCAGGGCGTGTTGGAGCGAGCGGATGACGGCCCTGAGGGAGGCCCTCCGCCTGGACCGGGAGTTCCAAGCCGAAGGACGGCCATATGTCGAGCTGGCCGACGGGGGGCACGTGACGCGCCGCGGGCCGAGCCGCGGGCCGAAGCACTACGACCGCGAGCGCGAAGGCTGACGTGCCCACGCCGGTCCTGCATCTCGTGGCGGGACCCAACGGCGCCGGCAAGACGACGTTCTACGAGCGCGTTCTCGGTCCCGCGACACGGCTGCCTTTCGTGAACGCGGACCAGATCGCGCGCGAGCGTTGGCCGGCCGACCCGGCCCGACACGCTTACGACGCCGCGAAGCTGGCAGCGGCACGGCGCCACGAGCTGATCCTGGAGCGCCACTCCTTCGTCGCCGAGACGGTCTTCTCCCACGCCTCGAAGATCGACCTGATCCGTGAAGCGAAGTCCGCGGGCTATCTCGTCTACCTCCACGTCATCCTGATCCCGGAAGACCTCGCGGTTGCCCGGGTGGAGCTGCGGCGCGAGCTCGGAGGCCACGACGTGCCGGAGGAGAAGATCCGCAGCCGCTTCCGTCGCCTGTGGGGGCTCGTCCGCCAGGCCCTCGGCCTCGTGGACGGAGCCGAGCTCCTGGACAACAGCCGCGCCGCGACCCCCTTCCGCAGAATCGCTCGCTACCACTGGGGCCGTCTCGTCGCGACCGACCAGCCGCCGCCCTGGACTCCAGCCGGGCTCCTGTGACTCGGCTCGACCCGGGAAGTATGCTGAGCGCGCCATGTCGCTCCATTTGACCGCGGACCCGACCCCGCTGACGACTGGCGCGGATGACGTCGTCCGCGTCGGCGGCACGCGGGTGACGCTGGACACGGTGGTGGAGGCCTTCCGCGAAGGCCTGACCCCGGAGGAGATCCAGCAGCAGTACCCCTCCCTCGAGCTCGCGCACGTGTACGCGGTGATCACCTACTACCTGCACCATCGCCCAGAGGTGGAGGAGTACCTCGGCGTGAGGGAGCGGCGTCGAGACGAGGTTCGCCGGGAGGCCGAGGCGCGGTTCGACCCGAGCGGCATCCGCGAGCGTCTCCTGGCCCGCACGCGAACCGGAGTCCGGGACTGACGGCCCGGCTGGCGACTCCACCGGCTCCACGGCGAGCCCGAGCGCTACGCCCTCGCCGTCAACGGCCCCTGGCGCGTCACGTTCGAGTGGAATGACGGAGACGCGATCCGGGTGGACCTGGAGCAGTATCACTGAAGGCAGGAGAGAGATGCCCGAGATTCCCGCGGCAGAGCTTCCGAGAATGGCCCCCACACACCCCGGCGCGATCCTCCGCGAGGACGTGCTGCCCGCCCGGCGAAGGCCGGATCGTGCTGAGTCACGACGTCTCGACGACGGTCGGCTACGCCTACGACCGCGTCGAGGCCGGCCAGCAGATGCCGGGGCTGTTCGAGGTGGGCCGCCGGGTTTCCCTGGGCGACGCGATCGAGGATCTCCTCCTGCTGGCGCGCTGCAGCCCGGTGATTCAACCACGCTTGACAAATTCCACCATGGCGTAGGAGAATTTCCTAGATAGGAGAGGAGACGTCATGCCCCTGAACATCAAGAACCGCGAAGTCGAGCGCCTAGTCGACGAGGTGGCGAAGATCGCCGGCGAGTCCAAGACCGAAGCGGTACGCAAGGCGCTCGAGGAGCGCCGCGAGCGGCTCGCCTTCCAGGTGCCGCCCAGGAATCGGCGAGTGGAGGTGATGCGCTACCTCGAGCGCGAGGTGTGGCCCAAGGTCCCGCCCGAGCTCCTGGGCCGTGGCCTCACCAAGGAGGAGCAGGACGAAATCCTGGGCTACGGACCGGAGGGCGTGTGATCGTCGACACCTCCGCCATCCTGGCCGTCATCTTCAAGGAACCAGGATACGAGCGCCTGATCGACAAGCTCCTGGCGCCCGGGCGAAAGGGTGTCGGGATGCCGACCCTGGCCGAAGCGGGGCTGGTCCTTATGGGGCGCCTCGAAGGTGACACGGAGGCTCAGCTCTCGGGGCTCCTCCAGCAGCTCGAGATCGTGCCGGTGCCCTTTGGGGACCGTCACTGGAGGACCGCCGTCGAGGCCTTCCGCCGCTTCGGGAAGGGCCGACATCCGGCAGCCCTCAACTTCGGGGACTGTCTGACCTACGCCACGGCCAAACTCGCAGACCGGCCCCTCCTCTTCATCGGCAACGACTTCAGCGAGACCGACCTCCCCGCCGCTTGAGTCACTGCAGGCGCCACCTCCGCTGCCGAGGAGACTCACGTCCTGGTCTTCGAGCCCATCGGCACCCGCAACACCGGAAACGTCGAAGACTCCGAGCTCACCACGGTCGATGTCCCGATCTAGTGTGGGTGACTCACAGACCCGCAGCGCCGGCCCTTACCCCGGCGGCGGTACGCAGTCCGGAGTGCACGCGCCGCAGTTGGTCGTCCTGTGCGTTCCGCACTGAACGATCGTGCAGGGCTGGGCGGTGCCGTCCCCACAGCTCAGGCAGGCACCGTAGGCGAAGCACGGAAGGCTGGTCTCGATCGGCAGGGGCAACGCGATCGGCACCTGGGTGCCGGCGGTCGGCGCCGGCGACGAGGCGGGGCAGACCGCGGGCCTGGAGGCCGGGGCCGCGGGCTGTGCGGTGCCGCCGGCGTAGGCCGCGGCGGCCAGAGCCACGGCGATGACCGAGGCGACGACGACGATTCTCGCTCTCATGATGTCTCCTTGACGGATGCGAGGGGACTGGCAGATCATCCTACGAGTCCCACTACCCAGCGAGGTGCGCGCAGCCCCTCCGGGGGAGACAGGGGCGAGATGGGTTGGATCGAACCGGGAGCGTGCCAGGAGGGATTCGAGTGCTCGATACATGCCGCACGTGCCGGCGGCTGTTGATCGCTTCGGCGTGCCTCGGCCTGGCGGCCTGCGCGGCGGAGTCGTCGCCGCCGCCTTCGCCGCCACGCGCCGATACCACCGCCGGCCCGCCCTCGGCCGACCGGGCGAGCACGCACGACTGGATGGGCTTCGGCTGGGACGTCGCGGCGTCCGGCGCTCCCCCCGCCTCGATGGGCGTCACCGCCGCCAACGTGGGCACGATGGAGCGCCAGCAGGTCACGCTGGACGGGACGGTCGACGCCTCCGCGATCTACCTGCACAGCGTCGAGATCGAAGGCGCCACCCGCGACGCCTTCTTCGTCACCACCACCTACGGCAAGACGATCGCGATCGACGCGGACCGAGGCACGGTCCTCTGGGAGTACACGCCGCCCGGCACCGCCCGGCTCGGGGGCTCGCCGCAGATCACCACGGCCACGCCGGTGGCGGACCCGGGGCGCGCGTTCCTCTACGCCGCCTCGCCGGACGGGTACATCCAGAAGCTCGCGGTCGTGGACGGGAGCGTGGCGTGGCGGACGTCGATTACTCGTCTTCCCAGCCGGGAGAAGATCGCTTCGGCGCTGAGCTTCTTCGATGGGCGCGTGGTGGCCGTGACCGGCGGCTACATCGGCGACGCGCCGCCCTACCAGGGTCACGTGGCCCTCCTCGACGGTGCGACCGGATCCCTGCTGCACGTCTGGAACTCGCTGTGCAGCGACCGGGCGGGGCTCCTCGATCCGCCGTCCTGCGCCGAGAGCGATTCGGCCATCTGGGGACGGGCCGGCGCCGTGATCGACTCGGCCACCGGCAACCTCTACGTCGCCACGGGCAACGGCGCGTGGGACGGCGTGACTCACTGGGGCGATGCCGTCATCGAGCTCGATCCCGACGCCACGCGCGTCGTCGGCAACTTCACCCCGGCCAACACGAAGCAGCTCGACTCGCGGGACCTCGACCTCGGCTCGACCTCCCCGGTGCTGTTGGGCGGAGGGCTGGTGGCGCAGGGCGGCAAGGACGCGATCATCCGGGTGCTCGACTGGCGCCGGATGGCCGGCACCGCGCCACATCGGGGCGGCGAGTCCTCTCACGTTTCCACCCCGTCCGGCGACGACCTGTTCACGGCGCCGGCGGTGTTCCGGGCGGGCGGCGCCACCTGGCTGCTCGCGGCCGACAATGGAGGCACCTCGGCCTGGACGCTCGAGGGACAGCGGCTCGCTCCCCGGTGGCACGCGCGCCACGCCGGCACGAGCCCGGTCGTGGTCGACGGGATGGCGTTCGTCTACGACCCCGGGGGCGGCCTGCGGGTCTACGACGCCACGACCGGCGCTCCGGTGACGACGCTCGATTGCGGGCGCGGCCACTGGAACAGCCCGATCGTGATCGACGGCATGATCGCCCTCCCGGAGGGCAACGCGAACCGGCATCGCACGACGGGCGTGCTGAACCTCTGGCGGCTGCCGTAGCCGGCCACGGTTCGATTCGGGGACCGGCGCGTCTCGGCCTGGCTTGGTGATCGCCGGCAGAGCCAGGGTCAGGTCCTGTACGGCCGGTACGTGCCGAACGTCATCTCCGCGTGTGCGACGTCCCCATCGGGCGTGCGGTAGACCGCGTGCTCGCAGAAGCCGAAGGCCTTCTGCAGGAAGCTCACCGCTGCATTGCCATCCGCGTACCGGATGGCGGGAAAGACAGTGGGTGGATCGACGGCGTCTGCCATGAGTCTCTCCTTTCCGATCGGTTCGGGCATGTGGCGAGATCGCGGGCGGGATCGCCCATGAGCAGCGCCGTGGCACGCTACTCACCGGCTCCCTTACCGTCCCGCGAGCAGCGACGCCAGAGAGCGGGCGAGGGTGTCGAGGGCGGCCTCGTCGGGGAGCGTGACGGTGAGCCGCGGGCGGCCGGACTTGTCGCGCTCCAGGCAGTCCTCGAGGCGCGAGCGCAGCTCGGAAGCCGCCCGGGCCGCCGCCTCGGTCTCCTCGCCGCGCGGGATCATCTCGCCCAGGAAGTTGAAAGCCGCGCTGACGAGCTGGCCGCCGGCCTCCGCCACGCGCGAGCGCCGGGCCAGGCGCTCGACCTCGTCCTCGTGCCGTCGCCGCTCGCTCTCGTCGACGGGGGCCTCGGGCGCCGCGCCCAGGAGCACCTCGAGCCGGCGTTTGAGCTCCTCGACACCGGAGGTCAGGGCGACCTCGTCCACGTCGGAGTCGAGGTCGAGGGCGGCGAGCGCCAGCTCGTGCTTCGCCGAAAGCGTCGAGAGGAGCTTCTCCTCGATCGTCCCCTCGGTGACCAGCAGGTAGACCTGCACCGGGCTCTTCTGCCCCATCCGGTGGGCCCGGGCGATGCGCTGCTCGAGGACCGCCGGGTTCCACGGCAGGTCGACGTTGAGGACCGTGTTCGCGGCCTGGAGGTTGAGGCCGGTCGCGCCGGCGTTGGTGGCGAGAAACAGCTTGCAGTCGGGGTCGCGCTGGAAGCGGCGGACCAGCCGCTGGCGCTGGTCCTGGGGGACGGAGCCGTCGAGCCGGACCCAGGAGAGCCCCAGCCCCTCCAGCCGTGTCTCGATGAGGCCGAGCATGGTCGTCCACTCGGAGAAGAGGACGATCTTGCGCTCCTCCTCCGCGGCGAGCTCCTCGAAAAGCTCGGCGAGGCGCGCGAGCTTGGTCGAGTGGCCGGGCGGCTGCTTGTCGACCAGGAACGTGCTGTTGGCGTTCATGCGCGCCAGGAGCAGGGCCTTCTGGAGGCGCAGCAGGTCCATCTCCGTGAGGTAACGCTTGCGGACGATCGTGCTCACGACCCGCATCTGGGCGCTGTCGAACTCGAGCTGTTCCCCGCTCGGCGGGATGCGGACGATCTCGGTCGTGCGCGGCGGGAGGTCCTTCATCACCGAGGCGCGCGTGCGGCGCAGGAGGACCGGCGCCAGGTTCTCCCGCAGGCCGTCGAGGTCCCGGTAGCCCAGCACCTTGCCCTTCTCGTCGGTCACGCGGTGGCGGTTGAAGAAGCGAAACGCGGGCCCGAGCTTGCGGGCGTCGACGAACTCGACGATCGAGTAGAGGTCGTCCAGCCGGTTCTCGATCGGCGTGCCCGAGAGGACCAGGGCGAAGGGAGAACGCAGACCCTTGATCACCTGGGCGGTCCGGGTCTCCCAGTTCTTGATCCGCTGGCCTTCGTCGAGGACGATCAGGTCCCACCGCACGGGCTCGATGGCGGGGAGATCCCGGAACACCTGCTCGTAATTGCAGATCGTGAAGAAGCGGTCGTTGCCGTACTGGCCGGCGCGCTCCTCGGCGCTCCCTACGACGAGCTGGCAATCCCGCGCCGAGAAGCGCTCGATCTCGCCTCGCCACTGCGACTTGACCGAGGCCGGGCAGACGACGAGCACCTTCCGGATGCCCGCCTCCCGCGCCAGGAGCTCCGCGACGCCAATCGCCTGGATCGTCTTGCCGAGCCCCATGTCGTCGGCCAGGACCGCCCTCCCGGCGCCCACCGCGAAGGCGATGCCGTCGAGCTGGTAGGGGAGGAGCTCGGCTTCGAGGAGCTCCGTGCGAAGCGGATGGACGGCCGGGTCGCGACGGATCTCGGCCGCCACCGCCGCCAGGCGCTCGGCCAGGAGCCGGCGGTCGATGTGCTCCTCGGCATCGGGGTAGACCGTCACGTCGATGCCCCCGCGCTCAAGGAGGCGGATGCGCCGCAGTAGGTCGGCGAGGTCGGTGATCGGCCGGTCCCGGAGCGGCTCGACGATCTTTGCGGTCTCGTCGTCCAGCTCGGCGGGCAGGGCCATCCGAAGCTCCAGCTCCTCGCCGTAGACGAGGTGGACCGAGACGCCGCGGCGCTCGTAGCGCCGGTTGCGTTGCACGGCGGGGAAGCGGCGGCGGACCTTCGCGAGCGCGTTGAGGATGTGCTTGCAGGTGCCGAGGGTGTTCTTGCGGAAGTCCGGGCACGAGCAGTAGGACTCCCCGCGCTCCCAGCCTCGGAGCGCCACCCGGTACGACTTGCCCGAAGCGGCGTTGGTGACGGCGTAGTCGGTCCAGATCTCGTCGGGGTCGGTCGAGACGAGGCGCATCGTCTCGACTCTTCGCCCGCTCTTCGCGGTCGGCGAGCGCCTGGGCCACGAGGTCCGCCTCGGAGAGCTGCTCGATCGGCACGCGCTCGGGCGGCGGCGCCGAGAGCCCGAGGGCGAGCTTTTCCTCGAGGATCACCGAGAAGGCCGCGCCGGCATGCTCGCAGGGCAGGTCGCAGAGGTCGCAGGACCAAGCGATCCGGTCCCGCGCCACCGGGTCGAGGGAGATCGCGACCTCGGCGCCATCGAGCCGCAGCCGGAAGGCCTCGGGCCGGAGCTCGACCTGCTCGTCGAGGTCGATCGCCCAGGCGCCGCCGGCGTGGAGCAGCCGTCTTCCGTCCGCCCCGAGGAGCTTCGCCGCCTGCAGGAAGGTAAGGCGCGAGAGGCGGTCGAAGAGGGTCAGCTCGCTCGTCGTCTTGGTGGTCACGTCGGGCCTCTCTGCTCGGCAAAGCGTACTTCGAAGCGGCCCGGCCGCGCCAGCGCTCGATCGGCACCGGACTCCGCGCGGTTCGATGCCCCATTACTAGCGTCACTTCGCACATGAGAAATTGAAGCGACAGCGGGAGGATCCGCTTTCGCCGCCCGGCGCTTCGCGCGCCCATGTCCGCGACTCCCACGCCGAGTTTTCGAAGCGACCCCCTCGCGTACTTCGACCGGCAGCTCCACCGAGGGAGCGAAGCCTTTTGGATCTCCCCGGCGGTCCTCTGCGTCGCCGAGCCGCGGGCCGGCGAGCTTCCCCGGGGCATCGAGCGGGAGCTTCCGGTGCCGGAGCGGGTGGCCCGACGCCGGCAACCTCTTCTTGCCGGCTCGCCGATCCGGCGTCGGTCGCGGAGCTCGAGGACCGGATGCGAAGCCTCCTCGACGAGCGCCTCGACCGCGAGCTCGATCTCCCGTGGGCGATCCAGGAGGTCTTCACTCAGGCGCTGATCCCCACCGTCCTCGCCGACCTCTCGCCCGCCGACCTCGCCAAGCTCCGTCGCGACCAGCTCTACAAGCTCTTGCGCCTGATGCGCACCCGGCAGCGCGAGGAGACGCTGCTCGAGAAGACCCGTTCGGCGGTGCTCCAGGTCCGGGTCGGCCGGGCGGTCCGGCGCATCCTCGGCGGCCGCGCCCGGGGCCGCCGGCCCCGCCGTCTCGACCTCGCCGATCCCGTCGTCGACCTCCTGCCGACTCTGGGGATGGATCGGGCGGCCTTCGCCGTGACGACCATCCTGACGGCGATCGCGGGCCCCCCGGGAGCGGTCGCCGTCTGCCTGCTGCTCGAGCTCGTCCGCCGCCCCGACTGGGCCGCCCGGATCGGCGAGGAGATCGCGGGCGTGCCGCGGGAGCGGTTCCACGCCGCTCCGCCGCGCTCCGCCCCGACCACCCATCGCTTCGTCAAGGAGACGCTGCGCCTGTGGAGCTCGCCCCTGGTCCTCACGCGGGTGGCCCAGAAGTCGCTCTCGGTCGACGGCAAGTCTCTCGAGCCGGGCCGGAGGTTCCACCTGAGCACCTACTTCACGCACCACAACCCAGAGGAATGGAAAGACCCCGAGAGCTTCGACCCCGACCGCTGGCTGCCCGGCGCGGACCGTGGGCCCGCCCACCCCTGCGCCTACGTTCCCTTCGGCTGGGCGCCGACCTCGTGCATCGGGGCCGGGCTCGGCACCATCGAGCTCATGCTTCTCGCCTCGCTCTTCAGCACCCGGTACCGCGTGGACGCCATCGATCCCGAGCGGGTCGAGGTGGTGCTTGCGTCGGTGCCGCTACCGGTCGGGTTCCGGGGCGTGATCTCCCGGCGGGCCGCCGAGTAGACGCCGGTCGGCGATCCTCCGCGCCGGGGGCTCACGAAGAGATCGCCTCGGGTACGATCCCGGAGCCGGCTCGGCCAGACCCCACTCGGCCCCGGCCTGAGGCGTTCGCTCCTGCATCGGCGACTCTCGCACCGCCAGCAGCCCCTCCGGCCCGCCCGGCTCCTGTCCCGTGGAGGCGTCGCGCAGCCACGCCTCGATCCGCCGGAAGAGGCCGAGGGTCCGTCGAGCGCCGAGCGCGTCCCGGAGCAGCTCGGCCAAGTCGGTGCGAGACGCCGATCCGGTGGCCGCCGCGAGCGCTCGTTCCACCGAGAGGATGCCGCGAACCAGCCGGTCCGCCGGAAGCCACCCGCCGGCTCCCTCCTGGTACGGGTTGTGCTTTCGGGATCACGACGGGGGACTGCGTTGAAACGCACCGGCAAGAAAGACCCAGGGACGGGAGAGGGCCCGCGCGTCGGACGGGGCAGGGGAGATCTCGTCCCGCCTACCGGCCCCGCCGAGACCCGCGCCTTTCTCGCGGCGATCGTCGAGTCCTCGGACGACGCGATCGTCGGCAAGACCCTGGACGGCGTGATCCGGTCGTGGAACCCTGCCGCCGAGCGCCTGTTCGGCTACCCGGCCGAGGAGGCGGTGGGCCGGCACATCACCCTGATCATCCCGCCCGAGCACCGCGCGGAGGAAGAGGAGATCCTGGCGCGCCTGCGACGGGGAGAGCGGATCGACCACCTCGAAACGGTCCGGCTCGCCAAGGACGGCCGCGAGGTCTACGTCTCGCTCAACATCTCGCCCATCCTCGACGCCTCGGGACGGGTCGTCGGCGCCTCGAAGGTGGCGCGCGACATCGGCGAGCGGGTGCGCGCGGAGCGGGATCTGCGCGACAGCGAGGAGAGCTTCCGCACGCTCGCCGACAACATCGCCCAGTTCGCCTGGATGGCGGATCCCTCCGGCGCGGTCTTCTGGTACAACGAGCGGTGGTTCGAGTACACCGGCACCACCTTCGAGGAGATGGAAGGGTGGGGCTGGCGCAAGGTCCACCATCCCGATCACGTCGAGCGCGTGACCGAGCAGTTCCGACGCGCGATCGAGGCCGGCGAGGAGTGGGAGGACACCTTCCCCCTGCGCGGCAAGGACGGCCGATACCGGTGGTTCCTGTCGCGCGCGCTGCCGATCCGCGGGCCGGAGGGCGAGGTCTTGCGCTGGTTCGGCACCAACACCGACGTCAGCGAGCGGATGGCGATGGAGGAAGCCCTCCGGCGGGCCCACCGGCGAAAGGACGAGTTCCTGGCGGTTCTCGCCCACGAGCTGCGGAACCCTCTGGCGCCGATCGCGAGCGGCCTCGAGCTTCTGCGCCGCCCGGACGGCGGCCCGGAGCGGACCGAGCGCGTGCTGGGCATCCTCGAGCGCCAGACCCGGCAGCTGGCGCGCCTGGTCGACGACCTTCTCGACCTCTCGCGGATCACGCGCGGCAAGATCGAGCTGCGCCGCCGGCGGGTGAGCCTCGCCGACGTGATCGAGAGCGCGGTCGAGACCAGCCGGCCGGCGCTCGACAAGGCCGAGCAGACCCTCGAGATCGAGCTGCCGGCCGAGCCCATACCGCTCGACGCCGACCCCACCCGGCTCGCCCAGGTGTTCTCGAACCTCCTCAACAACGCCGCTCGCTACAGCTCACCGGGCGGGCGGGTGCGCGTCTCCGCCGAGCGCCGAGGCGACGAGGTCGAGGTGACCGTCGCCGACACCGGTGCCGGGCTCGAGCCCGAGATGGTCGAACGGATCTTCGACGTCTTCGTCCAGGGCGAGGAAGAGCGGCGCAGGCCACGAAGCGGCCTCGGGATCGGCCTCACCCTGGTGCGCTCGCTCGCCGAGCTCCACGGCGGCCGGGTCGAGGCGAAGAGCGACGGGCTGGGCCGCGGGAGCGAGTTCACCGTGCGGCTGCCGGCGGCGTCCGGCGCGCTTCCCGAGGGCGAGGCCGTGGCGCGCGGAGGGGAGGCCTTTCATCCGCTTCCCCCCTTGGGCAACGGCGCCCGCCTCCGCGTCCTGATCGTCGACGACAACCGGGACGCCGCCGACGCGCTCTGCGAGCTCCTCGAGATCCTCGGGCACGAGGCCCGGGCGGTCTACGACGGCGACGCCGCCCTCGCCGCCGTGGCCGAGGTCCCTCCCCACGTCGTCCTGCTCGACCTCGGGATGCCCGGCCTCGACGGCTACGAGACCGCCCGTCGCCTGCGCCAGGGCCCTGGCGCCGACGCCCTCCTCTGTCGCCCTCACCGGCTGGGGGCAGGAGCGCGACCGCGAGCGGACCCGCGAGGCCGGCTTCGACCACCACCTGATCAAGCCCGCCGACCTGCCCAAGCTCCAGACCCTCCTGGCCGACATGGCCGGCGCTGGCGCGACCGAGATGCCTTCGGCGTGACGCCCTTCGCGGTAGGGGCGGCGTCCGCCGCCGCTTCTGCCGGAGCCGGCAGGCGGTCGACGAGCCACCATCACGATTGAGGCCGGGCCATGGACGAGATCGACTTCTTCTGCCCCTACTGCGGCGAGGTCAACACCGTCGAGATCGAGCCGTCCGGCTTCGGCGAGATGGTGCAGGACTGCTGGGTCTGCTGCCGGGCGATCCACCTCCGGATCGCGCGCGACGCCTGGGGCGACCCGGAAGTGACCGCGGCGCGCGAGGACGAGTGAGGCTCAGCGTCCGCCGGCCAGGCGGGCGAGCTCGGCGACGGTCCGGTCGACGTCGTCTTCGCTGGTGCGGAAGCTGGTGACGCAGGCGCGCACCAGGAGCGGGCCTCGGGCGATCCGGATGGGGGACATCCAGGCGATCTGCTCCTCGTGGAGCCGCGCGACCAGGCGGCGCACGTCGAGGCCCGGCCGGGTGAAGCAGACGAGGGGGAGCGGCGTGTCGTTGGCGATCGTCCAGCCGTCCGCGGCGAGGCGCTCGCGCAGGCGATCGCCCATCCGGGCCTGGTGCTCGATGCGCCGGACGACGCCCGGGAAGCCGGCCTCGGCGAGGGTCATGAAGAGCTTGAGGCCGATGAACCGGCGCGACCACTGGAGCGAGTGCGAGAACGGGTCCTCCGCCTCGCCGCCCGCGGCCGCGGCGGGCATGTAGGGAGTCCGCTGGCCGAAGGCGGCCTCGAGCGCCCCGGGCCGGCGGCAGAAGAACATCCCGGCGCCCATCGGCACCGAGAGCCACTTGTGGGCGTCGAAGGTCAACGAGTCGGCCCGCTCGAGGCCGGCCACGTGCGCTCGCAGGCGCTCCGAGAGCGCGGCCGCCCCCGCCCAGGCGGCGTCGACGTGGAGCCAGAGCCCCTCCCGCTCGCACAGCGCGGCCACCTCGGGGAGCGGATCGATCGCGCCGCTCCCCGTGGTCCCCGCCGTCGCCACGACCAGGAACGGCCGCCGGCCGGCCCGGCGGTCGGCCGCCACCCGCGCCGCGAGATCCGCCGGCTTCATCCGTCCCGCGCGGTCGGTGGCCACCCGCGAGATCGCCCCCCAGCCCAGCCCGGTCACCCGCGCCGCCTTGTCGACCGAGTGGTGCCCCTCGCCCGAGACGTAGAGGCGGGGCTCGGCCGGCAGGGCGCGCACGCCGCCTTCGGCCCACTCCGGGAAGGCTCCGGCGAGCGCCGCCACCACGCCCGTCAGGTTCGCCTCCGCGCCGCCGCTCGTGAAGTGGGCGGCGGTCGCCTCCGGGTCGAGGCCGATCCGCGCGGCGACGGCCCGGAGCGTGAAGCGTTCGATCTCGTTGGCGGCGGGGGAGTGGGACCAGGCGGCGAGCTGCGGGTTGTAGGCGGCGACCAGCGTGTCGGCCACGACCGAGGCGGTGGTGACGCTGGGGTTGAAGAGGCCGAAGTAGCGCGGGTGGGTCACCTGCACCTGCCAGCGATCGAGCATCGCCGTGACCTCCTCGACCACCCGCGGCAGAGCCATGGAGCGGTCGAGGTCGAAGCTCTCCGCCAGGTGCCGGCGGACCTCGCCGGCCCCGACGCCGGTCGCCACCGGCCCCCGGGCGATCCGCCGGGCGAGCGCCTCGATCTGCGGCGCGAGCTCGTCGAAGAGGTCGGACATGGCCGGAACTGTACTCGGTCTCCGCGGTGGTCCCCACCTCTCCTCGAGCTCGCTCCCACCCGCGCGGGAGAAAGGGGGCGGCGCAACCGTTCGGGCGGCGGCGTCGTCCAAGGGGGGAACGCGAACGACCTCGAGACCAGAGAGAACCGGGAGATACCATGAGCTACGAACACGTATGGGCGGTGATCGGCATCCTGACCCTCCTCGCCGCGGTGGCGCTGGCGGTCTGGAGCCGGCACCTGAAGGAAGCGAAGAAGGTGGCCTTGCGGGAGATGATCCACCAGGAGCGGATGGCGGCGATGGAGAAGGGCGTCGCTCTGCCCGAGCTCCCCGCGGACGCGGCAGGCGGGTTCGGGGAGACGGCCGGCGGGCCGGCGTGGGTCCGCGCGGCGTCGCTCCTCGCCGGCCTGGTCCTCGTCCTCGGAGGCTTCGGCCTGACGGTGGCGTTTCTGCTCATCGGGCCGGGCACCGGAGTGAGCGACCTGGGCCTGCTCTGGCCCGTGGGCCTGGTCCCCGCCTTCACCGGCTGCGGCTTGCTGCTCTTCGTCCTCGTCGAGCGCCTCTCCGGTCGGGGCTCGGGGCGGTGAGGAGCGTGCGATGACCGCGACTCACACCTGGCCGGCCGCGCCCTTCTCGTTGCCCGTCCTGCGCCGGAGCCGGGGACGGGACGAGGCGGCGCCGGCTCCACGCTCCCGCCTCGCCGAGGTCCCTGCCTTCGCCGAGCTGGTCGCGAGCGAGAAGGAGCGGGTGTTCCGGGTGGCCCTCTCGGTGCTCGGGCCCGGCGGCGAAGCGGAAGCCGAGGACGTGACCCAGGAGGCCTTCGTCCGCGCCTACCGGCGCCTCGCCTCGTTCCGCGGCGAGAGCCGGCTCTCGACCTGGATCTACCGCCTGGCCTTCAACCTGGCGGTCGATCATCTGCGCCGGCTCGGCCGGCGGCCCGAGGAGGCCGAGCCGGAGCGGGCGGAGGCCCTTCCGGACCCGGGACCCGCGGGCGATCCCTACCGTGCGGCGCGGCAGGCCGAGCGCGTCCGGATCGTCGGCGCCGCCCTCGCGTGCCTGCCCGAAGAGCGACGCGCGGTCCTCCACCTCCACTACTGGATGGGGCACACGGTGGCAGAGATCGGCGAGCTCCTGGGGCTGCCGGCCGGCACCGTCAAGTCGCACCTCCACCGCGCCCGCGAGACCCTGCGGGAGGAGCTCGAAGCCCATGGACACTGACCGGACCGACGAGCAGGAAGAGACGACCGTCGCGAGGCGCGAGATGGACGCGCTCGTCGCTCGGGTCTTCGAGAACGAGCCGGTGCCCCGGCTCTCGCCCGCCTTCGAGGCCCGGCTGGATCGGCGGCTCGCCGGCGAGGGCCGCGCCCGGCCCGGCGGGCGCCTCCCGGCCGGCGGGCGGGTGATCCTCGCCCTCTACTGGATCCTGGCGACCGGCGTCGCGGCCTCGGTGCTCACGTCGAGCGCCCTGGTGCGAAGCGGCCGGGTGCCCTTCGCCTGGCCGGTGCTGGCGACGGTGGTCCTCACGGTAGCCGTGCTCGCCCTGCCTTACGCGGCGCTCCGCCGGACGGGGTTCTCGTTCTTCGGGCTGCTGCGCCGCGCCGTCGGGGCCTGAGGCCGGCCGCCGGGCTCAGGAGGGGTCGTCCGCCGGGCAGGCGCCGACCAGGCGGCAGAAGGCTGCGAGGTCGATGTTGCCGCCCGAGACGACCGCCACCACCGGGCTCTCGGTGCCGAGCTTACCGGTGAGCGCGGCGGCCACCGACAGCGCGCCGGCGCCCTCGGCGATCACCCGCGAGCGCTCGGCGAGCACGCGCATCGCCTCGCGGATCTCGTCGAGCTCCACCACCGCGACCTCGTCGAGCACCTGGCGCATCCGCTCCCACATCCGGGGGAAGAGGCTCTTGCCGCCGGCGCCGTCGACGAACGAGGCGGTCCACTTGGGGAAGACCTGGGGCGCGCCCTCGAGGAACGAGAGCGCCGCCGGCGAGGCGGTCTCGGGCTCGACCCCCACCACCCGCACGCTGGGGTCGAGCGCCTTGACCGCCGCGCCGATCCCGGAGGTCAGCCCGCCGCCCCCGACCGCCGCCGCCACCACTCGCGCCCCGGGCAGGTCCTCGAGCACCTCGACCCCGATCGAGGCGTTGCCGGCGATGAACTCGTGGTCGTCGAACGGGTGGACGAAGGTGCCGTCGATCCCCGGGTAGGCGCGGGCCTCCATCGCCTGCCAGCACTCGTCGAACGGCGCCGGCACCAGCCGGGCGCCCAGGTCGCGCATCCGCCGGAGCTTGGTCTCGGGCGCCGTCTCGATCACCAGGACCGTGGCCGGCACGCCCGCCGCCCGGGCGGCGTAGGCCACGCCCTGGCCGGCGTTGCCGGCGCTCACCGTCCAGACGCCCTGGGCGCGCTCGGCCTCGGGCAAGGTGGCGACGGCGTTGGCGGCGCCCCGGATCTTGAAGGCGTTGATCGGCTGGAGGTTCTCGAGCTTGAGCCAGATCTCGGGCGCCGAGGTGCCCTCCAGGCGCACCAGAGGCGTGCGCACGGCGGTGCCGGCGATGCGCCGCTGGGCGGCGCGGATCTCGTCGAGAGTCGGGAGGCGGGGAGGAGCGAGCTCGGCCATGGCCGGGCCATCATAGAGGACGTCCCGCGGGCTCCCGCGCGAGAACCGACCGGCCGGCCAGGCGGACTGACCCTTGCAGGGGGACATCCACCGACCTCACAGGCGCCCTGGAGGAGGAAGCACATGTCTCGTCGAGCCCTCGCGTTGGCTCTCGCCCTGGCGGGTGTACTCGGTGTCCTCGGTGTCGTCTTCGCCTGCGGTGGAGGAGGCGGAGGCGGAATGGACAGCCCCACCGCTCCCCCCAACCCCACCATGTCCGACGTCGTGGAGATCCACGACAACTTCTTCGACCCCCGCTCGATCACCATCCAGCCCGGCCAGACGGTTCGCTGGGAGCTGCACAGCGACATGAAGGACCACACCGTGACCGCCCTCGACGGCAGCTTCGACAGCGGCTTCACCCTGGACCACCGGGACCAGGTCTTCCAGCACACCTTCGGCGCCGCCGACGATGGCAAGACGTTCAACTACTTCTGCCAGACCCACGGCGACTGCTGCGGCATGAAGGGCTCGGTGCGGGTGGGCGCGAGCGCGCCGCCTCCCGGTCCGGGCTACTGAGCGGCCAGGGCGCTCGGGCGTGCGACGGGTCACCTCGACCTCCTCGAAGCCGGCGGCTCGGCGTGCCGTCACTGATCACCTGTGCTGAGGTTGGGGTCGATCTCGATCCGCACGTGGGCTCCCGACTGCACCTTGAAACCGTCGCCCAGGGCGACGCTCTTGCCGGCGCGGAAGATCGCCGTGGTGATCGATGGGACCGTCACGTTCGGTCCCAGGGTGAGAGTCTCGCAAGCCTCCTCGGAAACGCCCGACGACGCGAAGTAGGTGTTCTGCACCGTCTTGAAGGACGGGGAGGTGCACTCACTGAGGTAGAAGTCGATTCCGGTCGTCGACGAGTTCAGCTCGACGGGGACGGCAGTGGCGTCCGACAGGTCGCAGGGGCTCTGGCAGGGCAGGTTGTCGTAGACCTCGGCCTGGTAGGCCCACGGAGTGTCGATGTCCTCGACTCCCACGAGGTAACTCCCAGACAAGAGCCGGTCGATGGTGAACTGGCCGTTGCCGGTCAGGCTCGAGTCGACCGGAGTTCCATCCGGCTTCATCACCGTTACCTCGAGCAAATTGAAGATCGGAAGGCCCGTTCGCTTCGAGTACACCGAGCCCTCGATCGCACCGAGCTCATCGAGGCTGAAGTCGATTCCGGTGACGTCCGAAGCCACCGGCACGTTCACCAGGTCTCCGGCCGATACGTCGCAGCCGGGCGGGCAGGGGATCCCGGGCCACACCTGCCCCAGGTAGGAGTCCGTCTCGACATACACGAAATAGTTCCCTGGTGGTACCGCTCCGATCACATACGGGCCCGTTCCGTCGCTGTGGCTGACCCTCGCGATCTGACCATCTTCGGAGACCGCGTTGACGACGGCATACGGGAGGACGACGCCGTCGGCCGATCGGACCGCCGTGCCCCGAATCGTGCTCAAGCCTTCGAGGGCGAAATCGATTCCGGACATAGTCTTTCCCGCTTCGACCTGCACCGGTGTGCCGGTGGTCTGGTCACAGAGGTTGTCCGGGCAGTAGAGCCCGTCGTAGAGCTCGTCGAGGAGGGCATCGGTTTCCGTGGAGACGAAGTACGAGCCGGGAGCGAGGCCGGCTACGCGGTAGCTCCCGTCCGAGTCGAGGACCGCGCCGCCGGCGTACTGACCGTTCGAGTACCAGACGTAGATCATGCCGGTCGGGCGGGGGCTCGCGGGATCGCTCGCGGTGACCTGGCCCGCGATAGAGCCCAGCGGGGCGAGCGTGAAGTCGACGTTTCCGACGACGGTTCCCGGACCGACGGAGATGGGCGTCCCGTCGAAAAGAGAACACGTCGGGCACGAGACCTCCTGGAAGATCTCGCGGGCGTAGGGCCCACTGGTATCCGCGTAGTACGTGCCAGGCTCGAGGCCGGTGGCCGTATACGCGCCCGAAGCGTCGGTGACTCCGATCTGGCTCGGAAAGTAGGAAGCCGGACTTGCCCAGATCCTGACTTGCACACCCTCGAGCGGCTCACCGGTGACTTCCTTGGTCACGGTGCCGGAGACGCCACTCGAGGGCTTCATGGTCAGCGTGAGGTCGCCGGTCGCGCCCGCAAAGCCGCTCACCCGGACCCAGAGCTCCTCTCCCGCGCTCACCTCCCGGACGAGCTGGGCCTCGACCGTCCCACCACTGTCGTCGTCACACGCCAGCTCGACGCCCCCCGACTCCGGGCACCCGTCGAACAGAGAGAGGACGGGATCATAGGACGCGCCGGACGTCTGGAAGCTGACCAGCCCGGAGGCCGGAGCCACGTACTGGAACCAGACGTCCGGGGAAGCGGCCGAAGCCCCGCAGGAGGCCGTACCATCGTTGGTGGCCCCGAGACTGCTCGCCGCGACGCTCTCGTTCCCGACGGCGATGGCCTGGGCGCAGTCGTCGTTGGCCGGCGGCGTCGTCGCCCGCGGGAAGGCCGACTGCTTGCCTTCGAAGTGGTCGAGCTTCGTGTCGATCGCATCCAGGAGGAGAGCGAGGTCGGCAGCCGCCGAACGATCCGTTGCCGATCGCGAGCGGACGCCTCGACGCCACACTTCGGAGGGCGCGCCTTCGAGGGCAACGGCCAAGTACCTTACGAGATTGCCGGGTAGCCAGCCCGAGGACACCGGCTTTCGGTCGTTTGCCCGCTCCAGCAGCCGGTCATGGAGGTATCGCACCCGGCTCGCCGGTCCGAGCCCGGGCGGAACCTGGACCCCTAACCGCTGGGCAACCGCCTCCACCTTCTGGGCGAGATCCCCCGGCGCCGCCGTGAGAGTAGCTCTCTTCGCCTTCGAAACGGGCGCTTGTGCCCGCGAAGGTGCCGCTCCGACAATCACGAGAATCACGAGGAGACTCGAGAAGACGACAAGAGCTTGCTTACGCATGGCTGCACTCCGATGACCGGGCCTCGTCGGTCGTCGATGCCTGGCCGGCGGCCGACCTGCCCTGATGGGGCGATGCCTCGACCCTATCATCGGCGTCCGCGGCGAGACGTGACGATGTCTCCGTGATAGGCCGACGGCGGCAGTCTCACGACACCTCTCGGTTCTCGGCGACAGCACCGAGGAAGGAGTGCTGATAGAGTTCAGTGGTTTGCCCCCGCTTGCGGGTTCTCGCGCCGGGTCGACGAGGCGTGCCATGAGAGGAGACTGGACCAGTCGTACCCTGTTCGTCTGGAGGATGACGGCGACCGTGCTTTGTGGCGTCGCCCTCTCCCTGGCCGCGCCCCCGGCCGCCGCCCAGCCGGCGTCGATCCTCAAGGACATCGCCACCACCGGGGTCAACACCCTGGCGATGGATCCCACGGAGCTCACCGAGCTCGACGGGGTGCTCTACTCCTTCGCCGACGACGGGATCGACGGCCGCGAGCTGTGGCGCACGGACGGCACCGAGGCCGGCACCTGGCGGGTGCGGGACATCTGCCCGGGGCAGTGCTCCGCGAGCT
This sequence comes from uncultured Acidobacteriota bacterium, assembly GCA_963837945.1. Classification (GTDB taxonomy): domain Bacteria; phylum Acidobacteriota; class Thermoanaerobaculia; order Multivoradales; family DATKCC01; genus CAVUBL01. The sequence continues at coordinate 339,867 of CAWIQD010000002.1, read as the reverse complement.
TCGCGGCGGAAATCGTCGTGTTCCAGGGCCAGCTCTATTTCGAGGCCGACGACGGGGTGCACGGCCGAGAGCTGTGGCGCACGGACGGCACCGCGGCCGGGACCTCGCTCGCAGTGGACGTCGTCCCCGGGGAGGGGTCGTCGACCCCCTGGTGGCTCACGCCGCTCGGCGACAAGCTGGTCTTCGTCGCGAAGTCCGGCGACGGCTGGGAGCCCTGGGTGACGGACGGGACCTCCGGCGGCACGGTCGAGCTGGCAAACATCAACCCCGACGGCGACTCCTGGCCCTTTTCGGTCACCGTGTGGCAGGGCGCGGCCTGGTTCGTGGCCTACGACCCGGCCCACGGCTACGAGCTCTGGACCTCGGACGGCACGCCGGGTGGAACCCACCTGCTCAAGGACATCTGGCCCGGGCCTTCGAGCAGCCTGAGCTTCGACCAGACCCCGCTCACTCACTACTTCACCCCGACGCCGTTGGGCGACCTCCTCTTCTTTCCGGCGGACGACGGGGTCCACGGCTGGGAGCTCTGGGCGACCGACGGCACGGAAGCGGGCACCGCGCTCGTCGCCGATCTCGAGCCGGGAAGCGGAGACTCCGATCCGACAGAGCTCACGCCCTTCGCGGGCGCCCTCTTCTTCAAGGCCGCGCCCACGGCCACCGGCCGCGAGCTCTACCGGACGGACGGCACGACCGCAGGCACCGGCGTGTTCGAGGACCTGATACCGGGCTCCGAAAGCTCGTACCCCTACGGCTTGACGGTGGCCGGCGGCCGTCTCTTCTTCTCGGCGACCAACGGCTCCGACGGCCAGGAGCTCTGGGTGAGCGACGGCACCCCCGGGGGGACGATGCAGGTGGAGGACATCGATCCGGGCTCCGAGGGTGCCATGGCCTGGACGTACTCGTTCAGTTTGCACGCCTTCGGAGACCGGCTCCTCTTCGAAGCTGACGACGGGGCCCACGGCCTGGAGCCCTGGGTGAGCGACGGCACGCCGGACGGCACCTACCCGCTGGGCGACGTGAGCCCCGGGAGCGCCTCCGCGTTCGAGCCGACCTTCGACTTTTTCCTGCCCGGAGTGCTCGGCGACCAGGCATTCTTCTTCGCTCTCGATCCGGACCATGGCTGGGAGCCTCGCCGGAGCGCCGGCATCGAAGGGGACGCCACTCTCGTCCGGGACATCGACCGGCAGGCATCCTCGCCCGCCTCGAATTTCAGCTTCCAATACACTGAGATGGAGGACGTGGCCGGCACCCTCTTCTTCCTCGCCCAGGACCCGGACCACGGCCGCGAGCTCTGGGCGACGGACGGTACGGAAGCGACGACTCGGCTGGTCAGGGACCTCTGGCCGGGGCCGGAGTCTGGCCTCGGGGGGTGGCTGACCCGCCTGGGGTCCCTCCTCTTCTTCGACGGCTCCGACGCCAGCAACCACGAGGCCCTCTGGACCAGCGACGGAACGGAGGCGAACACCGCTCCCGTCACCGGAGCCTCCCCGGAGCCCGAGGGCGCCGCGTACATCACCCCGTTCGAGGGCCAGGTCTACTTCAGCGGGCACGAAGCCGGCGTGGGCTATCACCTGTGGAAGAGCGACGGCACCGGCGCCGGCACGCATCCCTTTCCCGAGGCTTCGCCGCTCTCGAATATCTGGATGCTGACGGTCGCCGGCGGGCACCTCTTCATCGCCACCTACGACCAGCTCTGGGTGAGCGACGGCGGCGACGGCTCGACCCAGAAGCTCGCGGACGTCGAGGCGCGGGACCTGGCGGCCGCCGGGCCGCTGCTCTTCTTTTCCGGCGACGATGGGGCGAGCGGACCCGAGCTCTGGGCGAGCGACGGGACGCCGGGAGGCACTCGGCGCGTGCTCGACCTGCGACCCGGGCCCGGAGGCGGCGTGCCTCAGAGAGAGGGTTCCCTTCCTCTCCCCGACTACGCGGCGGTCACCGGGGTCGCCTCGCCGCCCTCGGCCTTCTTCGCCGGCGACGACGGCGTCCACGGCCGCGAGCTCTGGTGGAGCGACGGCACGGAGGCGAACACCCGGATGCTCGGCGACCTCCGGCCCGGCCCGCTCGGCTCCGATCCCCGCTACCTGACGATCGTCCGAGGCGTCGCCTACTTCGTGGCCGACGACGGCGCGCACGGCGCCGAGCTCTGGCGAAGCGACGGCACCGAGGGCGGCACGTACCTCCTCGCCGATCTCGAGCCCGGGCCCGGCGCCTCGATCCCGGACTCGCTCACCAACGTCTACGGCACGCTGTTCTTCTCGGCTTGGCGCTCGGAGGACGGCCGGGAGCTCTGGCGAAGCGACGGGACTCCGGGCGGCACGGTCCGGGTGCAGGACATCAACCCGGGCTCCGACTCCTCGAGCCCCGCCTACTTCACGACCTCGGGCGACCGGCTCTTCTTCATCGCCAACGACGGCACGCGCGGCTTCGAGCCCTGGTCGCTGCCGGCGGTCCCGCCTCGGCTGGTCGCCTCCAAGCAGGTCTCCGGGGACCTGCGGGCCGGGGGAAGCGCCACCTACCTCGTCACGCTCACCAATCCCGGAGACTTCGACCTCCGCGACAACCCGGGCGACGAGCTGGTCGACGAGCTGCCGGACGGGTTGACGGCGCTCTCGGCGACCGCCGACGCCGGCACGGCGAGAGTCGATCCCGACGGCCGCACGGTGCGCTGGAACGGTGCGGTGCCGGCGGGCGCCACGGTGACGGTCACGATCGCGGCGGCGATCGCCCTCGCCGCCGAAGGCCAGCTCCTGGCGAACCAGGCCGAGATCGCCTACGACGCCGACGGCTCGGGCGACAACGAGACCCGCGGCCTGAGCGACGACCCGGCCTCCGGCGGCGCGAGCGACCCGACCGAGTTCGTGGTGGCGCCGCCCTTCGTCGTCCAGATCCCCACGCTCGAGCCCGCAGCCCTCGCTCTCCTGGGGCTCCTCCTGGCCGCCGCCGGCCTCTCCGCCACCCGCCCGCGGTAGGCGGCGAAGCTCCACCCACTACACTGGGGGGAGCCCGAATCCGTGAATCGAAGACAAGGAGGCCGAGCGTGAGCGTGCACGAGATGAACATCGGAGGCCGGTGGTGCCCGGCGGGATCGGGAGCCACCCGGGAGGCGATCGACCCGGCTCGCGGCGAGGCGTTCGGCGAGGTGGCGTGGGGCGGGCGCGAGGACGCCCGGCGGGCTATCGAGGCGGCCAACCGGGCGCTGCCCGCGTGGTCGGCGACGCCTCTCTGGGAGCGCGCGGACCACCTGATCCGGATCGCCGACCTGCTCGAGGCGCGGAGCGGCGAGCTCGCCGACGTCCTCTGCCGCGAGCTCGGCAAGCCGCGCCACTCGGAGGCGGCGATCGAGGCCGAGGCCTTCGTGCCCGTCTTCTACCGCCAGGCGGCCGAGCTCGGCCGCTACCAGGAGGGCGCCGCCTTCCTGGGGCGCGACGCCCACAAGCGCCTGGTCTCGGCCCGGCGTCCGCGCGGCGTCGTCGCCGTCGTCACGCCCTGGAACTTCCCCGCGATGATCCCGAGCGAGTACATCCCCTACGCGCTGGTCCAGGGCAACACGGTCGTCTGGACGCCGGCTCCGACCGCCGCGGTCACCGCGGCGACGCTCATGGCGATCTTCGCGGACGCTGGCCTGCCCGAAGGCGTCGTCAACCTGGTGATCGGCCCCGGCGCCGAGGTGGGCGACGAGCTGGTCGCGAGCCCAAACACCCACGCCGTCGCGATGACCGGCAGCACCGCCACCGGCCGCGCGATCGCCGCGCGTTCGGGCCTGAAGCCGCGGCTCCTCGAGCTGGGCGGCAACGGCCCGGCGGTGGTCGTTGCCCGACGCCGACCCGGAGAAGGCGGCCCGGGCGATCGCCCCGGCCTGCTTCTTCGCCGCCGGCCAGGTCTGCTCGGCGGCGGAGCGGATCTTCGTGCCGGGCGAGCTCGAGTCGGAATTCGTCGAGGCGATGGTGGAGGCGAGCCGCGCGTGGGTCCTGGGCGACCCCTGGCAGGAGTCGACCACCATGGGCCCGCAGAACAACCCCGCGGTGGTCGAGAAGATGGCCGGCCACGTCGCGGACGCCGTCGGCAAGGGCGCCCGCGTGGTGGCCGGTGGCAAGCCGCCCGAGCGCCCCGGCTTCTTCTTCGAGCCGACGGTGCTCGTCGGCTTCACGGAGGACAGCCTCGTCAACACCGAGGAGACCTTCGGCCCGATCGCCCCGATCCGCTCCTACCGGAGCGAGGAGGAGGCCTGGCGGCTGATCGGCTCGTGCGACACGGGGCTCGCCTCGTCGCTCTTCACCGAGGACCTCGACCGCGCCTGGCGCTGGGCCGAGCGGCTGCGCACCGGCCTCGTGGTGGTCAACGACAACTCGAACTACTGGGAGCCCCACGTGCCCTTCGGCGGCATGTCGGGCACGGCGAGCGGCGTCGGCCGGCTCGGCGGGCGGCGGGTGCTCGAGTTCATGGGCGACCTCCAGACGATCGCCTTCCACGTCGGCGAGCCCGTGGGGTAAGGTCGCGGCCCGTGGAGCGGCTCTTCTACAGCGACAACCAGGCCGGCATCCACCCGGAGGTGCTCTCGGCGATCGGCCGGGCCAACCGGGACGACGCGCCGGCCTACGGCGCCGACGAGCACACCGGCCGCGCGGTGGCGCGAGTCCGCGAGGTCTTCGGGGCCGAGACCGAGGTCCTCTTCGCCCTCGGCGGCACCGCGGCCAACGTCCTCGGGCTGGCGGCGGTCACCCGGCCGACGGACGCCGTCGTCTGCGCCGAGTCGGCCCACCTCTGGCTCGACGAGTGCGGCGCCCCGGAGCGCTTCCTCGGCGCCAAGATGGTGCCGGTGCCGGCCCCCGAGGGGCGCCTCACGCCGGAGCTCGTCCGCCGTCACCTCGAGGCCGAGCGCGGCGTCCACCAGTCGCGCCCGCGGGTCCTCTCGATCACCCAGGCGACCGAGTGGGGCACGGTCTACCGGCCGGAGGAGGTCGACGAGCTTGCGCGCCTGGCCCACGACCACGGCCTCCTGCTCCACGTCGACGGCGCCCGCCTCGCGAACGCCGCCGCCGCCCTGGGGGTCTCGCTCTCGCGCCTCACCCGCGAGGCCGGCGCCGACGTCGTCTCCTTCGGCGGCACCAAGAATGGCCTCCTCGCGGCCGAGGCGGTCCTGTTTCTCCGCCCCGAGATCGCGCACGACGCCCCGCGGGTCCAGAAGCAGGGGATGCAGCTCGCCTCGAAGATGCGCTTCGTCGCGGCGCAGATCGAGGCCCTCCTGACCGATGAGCTCTGGCTCCGGAACGCCCGCCGGGCGAACGAGATGGCGGCCCTCCTCGCCGAACGCCTCGCCGCCGTGGGCGGCCTCGAGCTGGCGGTCCCGGTCGAGACCAACGCCGTCTTCCTGCGGGTCGACCCGGAGCGCGTCGCCGCGCTCCGCCGCGCGACCGGCCTCCCCGCCTGGGACCCGGCGCGCTCGATCGTCCGCACCATGACCTCGTTCGACACCACGGAGGAGGAGGTCAAGGAGTTCGCCGAGCGGGTGGCCGCGGCGCTCGCCGCGAGCTGAGGTCCAGGTCAGCGCGCGAGCACGCCGCGGTCGACGCGGGTCAGGAGCTCGCAGCCGTCGTCGGTCACGAGGACCGTGTCCGAGAGAAACGAGTCGCCCTGGCCGGTGCGCAGAAGCCACGACATGAGGTGGAAGACCATGCCGGCCCGGAGCACCAGCTCCGAGTCCTCGCGCAGGCCGCGCGGCGTGCCGCTCCCGGACCAGCTCGGCGGGTAGCCGATCCCGACCGAGTAGCCGCAGTGGTGGCGGCGGTAGGCGGCGAGGCCGGCGGCGTCGATCCGGCTCTGCCAGGCGCGGTAGACGTCGCCGGCCGGCACGCCGGGGCCGATCTCCTCGGCCGCCCGCTCGATCGCCTCACGGCAGACCTCGAGGGTCGTCCGCGCCGAGTCGGGCGCGTCCCCGATGAAGACCAGCCGCCCCATCGGCGCGTGATAGCGCCGGACGCAGCCCGCCATCTCAAGGAACAGGAGGTCCCCGTCACGGAGAGCCCCGGCCTGCCAGGTGCCGTGCTCGTGCTCGATCGTGCGGGTGGAGCGGACCAGCGGCACGAAGCCGGGGTAGGTGCCGCCGCGCCGGAACATCGCGTCGTAGGCGGCGGCGATCACGTCCTGCTCGGCCACCCCGGCGCCGGCGGTCGCGATCGACGCCAGCATCATCGACTCCGAGACCCGCGCCGCCAGGCGTGTGCACCGCTGCTCGAGGGGCGACTGGACGAGCCGGCAGTCGTCGACCAGGCCCGAGCAGTCGAGCCAGTCGGCCCGCGGCAGGCCGGCGACCAGCTTCTCGGCGATGGCGAAGGGCAAGAAGGTGCTCCGCTTCTCGAGCCCGAGACGGCCCGCCTCCACCCCCGCCTGCCCGAGGGCCTCGAGGGTCGCCTCGACCGGCGGCTCGACGCCGGCGGTCACCGGCCCGCGGACCGACACGCCGAGGCTCCCTTCCCAGGGGCGGAGCCCCGCCATCTCGCCCGCGGAGTCCCGGGTCGCCATCACCAGGTCCTCCTCGCGGTCCGACGGCTTGGGCAGCGGCCGGATGCCGTCCGAGTACCCCACGTGGCCGAGCGACGGCACCTGGTCGCGCACGATCGCCCGCTCCATGGCGCGGGTCACCAGCACCGGCGGGCCCTCGAGCGGCAGCACCAGGGCCTGGTAGGCGAAGTAGCCCTGGTGGTCGAGGCCGGTCAGGTAGTAGATGTTCTCGGGCGCCGAGATCAGGCAGGCGTCGAGCCCGCGCGCGGCCATCGTCTCGCGCACCCGCTCCCGGCGGCCGGCGAACTCCTCCGGCGGGAAGAATCCGGTCGGAGCGCTGTCTTCGGGGAAGGGCACGGCAGGTCTTGCCCGAGGGTAGCACGGGGGCCGGGAGCGGAGGGGCGCCGCCGGCCCGTCGTCGCCGCTACTCGGCTTCGGCCCAGCACTCCTTCTCGTTGCAGTGCAGCACGACGACGGAGGTCTTGCAGAGGTCGATTCCCTCGAAGGTGAGCTCGTTGTCTTCGGAGTCGGTGACCATCATGTCCCACAGGCAGGAGGCGTGGCCGGAGAAGGTGATGTCGACCCGGTCGCCGTCGGGCAGCGTGTCCTCGCCCAGGACGTCCTCCTCCCAGTCGTCGTTCTTGGTCTCCGAGATGAACAGGCTGAAGACGTCGTCGCCCGTCTGGTTGACGAGCGTGAAGTCCTGGGTGCCGGCCCAGGCGGCGGGAGCCAGGGCGAGCGCGGACAGGAGGACCGCAGCGGACAGGGTGGCGTGAAGGTACCTCATGGTGAGTCTCCTCGAGCGGGTCGGGGATCAGTCCCCGCGGCGGCGGGAGCATACTCGGAGACGGTCATCGTCGGCTTGCAAGAGTTCCGAGATCGCGATTCGACCCTTCCCGGGCGAACGCCTCCCGCCCGCGCCCTGGTGCCGCGCCACCCGGCCCACCAGGCCGGCGGTCACCGAGCGGGCCGGCGAAGCACCCGGCGCCCCCGGCGAAGCGCCTGGCACCCCCGGTCGGCCTTCCCGTGGCACCCCCGGCGAAGCGCCTGGCACCCCCGGTCGGCCTTCCCGTGGCGCTGATGCACGCCCAGGTTCGCGAGATCCCCGCGCCATCGAGTCAGGCGGAGAGTACGAGGACCCCGGGGAGCTTCTTGGCAGCTTTCTCGAACGTCACGAGCTGCTCGACACCAGAGCGGCGATAGCTGCCGTGGATGACGCGGTCGACGAAGCCCGGGTTGGCGGACTCCAAACGAGGCGTCGCAAGCAGTTTCGACACGTCTCCTTCGGCCTCGACACCCGGCGTAGCGCAGAACTGGCGAAGTGCAGCCAGCGTCTGCTTCTTGGAGACTCCGTAGTGGTGCTGGAGAGCGTAATACGCCTCCGCCACGACCAGCTCGGAGACCCGCAACCGGTCACCCGCTCGCTGGGACTGGAGGACGAAGGAGAGGGCTACGAGAGCGAGGTCCCTGGGGCGACCGGTCAACAGGCGTACCAGAAGGGACGTGTCGAGGCCGTGGGTCACAGCCCGCGCTCAGCGGCGACTCCGCGCCCGATGCTCTCGCGGATCGCCTCCATGTCGTGCTGTTGGATCTCGCGTGCCTGCGCTTCCAGGGCTCCAAACCACGATGGGATCTCCTGTCCTGGCAGGATCCGTCTGGCCTCCTGCGTGGCCGTGGGTTCGGCGGGGGAGGGGCGGCCCTGGCCCGTGACGTAGCCGCGGAAGAGCTCGACGGCGACATCCCGGATCGCGCGGCCCTCCAGAGCGCTCTTGGCTTTCACCTTCCGGTACAGCTCGTCCGGAACGTCGATCGTCGCCTTCATGGCGCCAGTAAACCGTATTGCAAGCTTCCCGTCAAGCCCTTGCGACGACTCGAGGCGAAAACCCGGCGAGGCGCATCGGATCCCCCGTCGCCGCCTCGGAGAACCAGTCAAAGCTCACCGAGAAATACCAGATCACCATCCCGTCAGAGATCCGGCGACGCCTCGGCCTCAAGGCGGGCGACGTCGTCTATCTGAGCGTCGAGGAAGGGCGCATCGTGCTGCACTCTGCACGCGGCGGCTGGACGGAGAGCACACGCGGCCTCGGAGCCGAGCTCTGGCGCGCCGAGGGGGGTGGCGCCGCGGCCATCGAAGCCGAGCGGAGCTCGTGGCGGTGAGCGCCGCCCAGGAGGCGAAGAGACCGCCTGCGAGGAAGGCGACGAGGCCGCCCCTCTTCGCCATCGACTCGATGGTTCTGATCTACCACTTCGAGGATGACGCGACCTTCGGACCCGCGGCCGCGGCCCTCCTGCGAGCCGCCGAGGAGGGTCGCTGCCGGCTCCTGATCTCGGTTCTCGGGCGTCTGGAGATCCTGGTGGTTCCGAAGCGTCGCAGGCAGGACGATGTTTGTCGGCAGTACTGCGAGGTCTTCGAGTCCTTCCCCAACCTGGAGGTCGCGTCGATCGACGTCGCCGTCGCCGACACTGCGTCCGATCTCCGCGCCACGCACACCCTCCGCACGCCGGAAGCCCTGCACCTCGCCACCGCGGTCGAGCACCGGGCCGACGCCTTCGTCACCGAGGACGGCCGCCACTTTCCATCCGGGGCGGAGGGCCTCCCAGTCATCTCCATTCGCGAGGCCGTCGAGCGCATCGGCGGGTAAAGCGGTGGTCCGTGTAGTATTCAATTCTCAAGCCCGAGGTCTTACGAGCTCGACGTCGATCTGGGGAGGCCCGAGAATGTGCGCGCCATACTTCCGCCGCGAAAGGCCACAACCGCCGGATCCGGTGGAGAGAACCCTTCTCCGGCGAGCGGGCGCGATCACATTGGGCGCCGCGGCCCTGGCGGCCGCGGCCTGGGCCTCTCCCGCGCCGGTACCCAGCCTCGCCGAGGTCAGCGCCCGCCTCGGAGACCTGGCGGTGCCCTTCGAGGCCAATCAGGGGCAGCTCGACCCGGCGGTGGCCTACGCCGCGCACACGTTCTACGGCACGACCTACGTCACCCGGGAGGGTGAGCTGGTCCACGTGCTCGCCGCGCCGCGTGGGGCAACCCCCGGGCGGCGGGTGAACGGTCGGCGCGCGCTGGCCGGTAGAGCCCGGGCCGGCCCCGGCTGGAGCCTGGTCGAGCGCTTGGTGGGCGGAGCGAGGCTGGCGCCGCGGGGCGAGGCGCCGAGCCCGACCCGGGTCAGCCGCTTCGTGAGCAACGACCCGTCCCGCTGGCGCCGCGGCCTTCCCACCTTCAGACGCGTGGCGCTCGGTCAGGTCTGGCCTGGGATCGAAGTCGACCTCGCGGCGCACGGTGCCAACGTCGAGAAGATCTTCACCGTTGCCCCCGGCGCCGACCCGGGAAGGATCGAGGTGGGGCTCGACGGCGCGCTCGCCCTGCGCCTCGACATCCGGGGGGCCCTGGTCGCGGAGACCGGCAACGGCCCGGTCCACTTCGCGGCGCCCCGCGCCTACCAGGTGGTCGGCGGCGAGCGGCGAGCCGTCGCGGTGCGTTACCTGCTCGACGGCGCCGGCCGCTACTCCTTCGTCGTCGGCGATCACGACCCAGGCCTCTCGCTGACCATAGATCCCCTGCTCCAGGCGACCTACCTCGGCGGTGGGGACCTCGACGAGGCCGAAGGGGTGGCGATCGACGGAAGCGGCCATGTGATCGTCGTGGGCATGACCAGGTCGGCCGATTTTCCCGGCACGACGGGTGGGGTCCAGGCGAGCCACGCCAGCGACGGCGGCGTCGACGACGTCTTCGTGGCCTCCTTGACGCGGAACCTCCGGTCCCTCGAGCAGGCGACCTATCTCGGTGGCGGGGACGATGACGGTGCGTTCGCCGTGGCGATCGGCGGGAGTGGCGAGGTGATCGTCACGGGCCGGACGCTGTCCACCGACTTTCCCGGCACCCTGGGTGGTGCCCAGCCGGCCATCGGCGGCTTCGACGACGCCTTCGTCGCCCGTCTGAGCGCGGACCTCCAGAGCCTCGAGGGGGCCACCTACCTCGGCGGCGGCGCTTCGGACGAGCCCAGAGCGGTGGCGGTCCACGGGGGCGGCGACGTGATCGTCGTGGGTTCCACCGAGTCGACCGACTTTCCCGGCACGACGGGCGGCGCCCAGGCGACGCCGGGCGGCGGCTCCGCCGACGGCTTCGTGGCCCGCCTGAGCCCGGATCTCGGAACCCTCGTCCAGGCCACCTACCTCGGCGGCAGCTCGAGCGACTCGGCCGGTGAGGTCGCGATTGGACCGGGTGGCGACGTGCTCGTCGCGGGCGGCACCCTTTCGACGGACTTTCCGGGCACGGCGGGCGGCGCACAGGGCACCTCCGGCGGCTCCGCCGACGGTTTCGTGGCCCGCCTGCCTCCGGGCCTCGGCACCCTCGACCAGGCCACCTATCTCGGGGGCAGTGGAGCGGATGCGATCACGGCGATGGCGCTCGACGGGAGCGGTGACGTGCTCGTCGCGGGCTTCACCTTCTCGACCGACTTTCCCCGCACCGCGGGTGGCGCCCAGCCGGCTTTCGGCGGTGGAGAGGACGATGCCTACGTGGCGCGCCTGACCCCGGACCTCTCGACCCTCGATCAAGCCACCTATCTCGGCGGCGCCGAGGGCGAGCGGGGCGTCGGGGTGACGATAGGCCCGAGCGGCGCCGTGCTCGTCGCGGGTGTGACCTTCTCGATCGACTTTCCCGGCACCGACGGGGGAGCACAGGCGACCTACGGTGGAGGGGGTGACTCCTTCGTGGCCCGCCTGCGCCCGGATCTCGGAGCTCTCGACCAGGCCACCTACCTCGGCGGCGGCGACGTGGACGAGGCCGCCGCGATGACGATCGACGGGAGCGGAAACGTGATCGTCGTCGGCCTGACCCGGTCGACCGACTTTCCCGGCACCACGGGCGGCGCCCAGACGACGTATGGCGGAGGCATCGACGACGCCTTTGCGGCTCGTCTCACCCCCGATCTCCGCCTCGTCACTCCGGCCGTCGAGGTCCCGGCCCTCGACCCGGAGGGCCTGGTGGCGCTCGCCCTGTTTCTCGCCCTGGCGGGGGCTCTGAGCGCGCGGCGCGTCTCGCCGTAGCCGGCGCCGCGGCCATCGAAGCCGAGCGGAGCTCGTGGCGGTGAGCGCCGCCCAGAGGGCGAAGAGACCGCCTGCGAGGAAGGCGACGAGGCCGCCCCTCTTCGCCATCGACTCGATGGTTCTGATCTACCACTTCGAGGATGACGCGACCTTCGGGATAGTGCGTCCGACCTCTGCGCCAGGCACACCCTCCGCACGCCGGACACCCTGCGCCAGCGCGTGATGGAGGAGGGGCGGATGGTTCTTTGCCGCGACATCGCCGCCTGGAAGGCTCTCCGCGTGGCCACCATGAAGGAGTACGGCAACGGGAGTGGGCGCGACGCCTCTATCGGCGAGCGCTCCGCTGGCGCCTCTTGGAGGGCAAGCCGAGTGATCGATCAGCACGTGCTCGCAAGCCGCTTGAGCGCGCTCGAAGGGTATCGCGCGAAGCTCGCGAGCTTTAGGCGCTTCTCCCGCGAGGAGTTCCTGGCGGACGAAGACGTCCACCAGCTCGCGGCGCCGCTGGCAGAGGGTTCGACCTGGATGACGTCCTGGCAGACGCAGACGACATCCTCGAGCCCGCTGAACAGTGAGGGTACGCTTCACTCCCTCAGGACGGCGACAGTTCCTGGCCGCAGTCGAATACATCCGGCAGAACCGGCCGAGTGCCGCAAGACGTTTCCGCGATCGAGCCGCCACGAAGCGCCCGACACCTCTTGAGGCAGCCCTCGTCCCAGCCGGCTTCCTGGATTTGGGAGTGTTCCTCGCCGTGGTGGGTGCGCTCCTCCTGCGGCGCGCCTGGACGTAGGGGCTCCGCTAGCCGACCTCTTCCTCGGGCGGAATCTCGATCTCCTCGGCCGGGATCCAGGCCACGGCGCCGTCCCTCCAGACGACGATGGGCGCGCCCAGGCGCTTGTGGAGGAGGAGCGCCTCGCGCACGCCGCGCGCCAGCGCCCGGTCCGCGAGATCCGTCTCGAGGAGAATCGTCTTGACGTCGATCGGGTCGTCAGTCGTCGTCATCGCGGCCCCGGAGGATCTCATTCCAGCGGCCGGCCTCGAAGGCCACGGCGGCGGGATCGAAGGCGGAGAGCCCTTGAGCGATGACGTCCGCGTTGACGAAGCGGGTGATCCCCAGCGTGTCCTTGAGAAGAGCCGGCCCCACCGTGGACTTGCCGGCGCCGTTCGGCCCCGCCAGGGCGACGATCTTTGGCGGCGACGAGCTGTTCATGGGTCGCGGCACGGGCCACAAGTCGTAGACCATCCAAGAAACCGGGGCAGGCCCAGAGGTCGTCGATCAACGCCGGACGACGCCCGAAGCCCTCTGGCGAGTCTTCGAGGTCTGCGGTGCCAAGACCCTGATCGGGCCGCTCCTGGAGGCGCTCGTGACTGATGCTCGCCGAGCCAATTGCTGAGGAGGCTCTCAGGCTACCGAGAGCCAGCGCTCCGCTTGGAGGCGGTCCCACGCCTTCTGAACGTGCTCCGCGCGGAAGAGATGCGCCTTGCGCGGGCTCCACGCCCGGAGCGCGGTCGTTGCCTGGGAAGCGTTCGAAGCGGTCTTCTCCTCTTCGGCGAGCCAATGGACCGAGGCCAGAAGCTCCAGTCCGTATGGCGTCTCGAAGCCCTCGATCAGCCGGGCGACTCGTGCGAAGCGCTCACGGGCTTCGGGCTGTGCGGAGAGGACCTTGCGCGCTTCCTCGACGGCGCCGGGCAAGAGCTCGATCTGCGCCGTCGGCCTGGCATCGTCGCCGAGACCGACGATGAAATGCCCCTCGAGCTGCTGGAGCGCCTTGTTGAGGTTGTGGGCGAATGGACCGAACCGGCCCCTGGCATAGCGCAGGCGCAAGGGCTGTCCGACCGTCTGGAGGAAGTAGGCGAGTTTCTGGACTTCGAGGAGCTTGCGGCTGTACCCAAGCTCGCCGTACCGGTCCATGAGCTCGATGAGGACAGCCCGCGACGGGGTGACCTTGGGCCGCTTTCGGCGCTCCGGCATGGTCCGTGGGTCGGGGGCCCCGGCAGGCTCGTAGAGCCGCACGTCCACGTCCTCCAGTTCGGCCAGAGCGTCCTCGATGCATGACCGAACGTCTTCCCAATCGAGCCCTCCGTTGCCACAACCCAGGGGAGGGACGGCGACGGATCGGATTCCCCGTTCGCGGATGACCGTCGCCAGGCTCGCGAGGCCCGCCTCGATGTCCTCGAGCTTCGACTTCGAGCGCCAATGCCCCTTGGTGGGGAAGTTGATGATGTACCGCGGAGGTTCGAGCCGGCCGGTCTCGAAGACGAATATCTCGCCGAGCCGGAGCTGCTTCTGCTCGCAGGCCCGCCGGTAGGCCTCGTAGTTCTCCGGGAATGCGCGCCGGAACTGGAGTGCGATCCCCTTGCCCATGACACCGACGGTGTTGACGGTGTTGACCAGGGCCTCGGTGTCGGCTTCGAGCAGGTTGCCGCGGGTCTGGGTGATCATGGCGTTAGGCGGTGGCTTTGCTTTGCTAGGTCCCATAGTACCAGCGCGGCATCGCTTTCAGGTGAGGCGGTTCGAGGCCCAAAGCGCCCAGCCTCTTCGCGACCTCGGCCACCATCTCGTCGTCAATCGCTGCGAGCCCCACGAGGGCGTTCCAGGGCACGAGCTCGTGAACCAGAAGCTCCGCCTGCTTCCGGCGTCCACGGTCTGGATCTTCTGGCGTGTCGAACCAGTAGTCGGCTTCGATGTCATCCCAGGGGAGGTCGGCGAGCCGGGCGGGGTCGTCGAACCAGTCCGTCAGCTCCGCGAGACTGTGGCCGTCGGTGAAGACAAAGTCGACACCGAGCTCCTGGAGCCTCTCGACCGAGGTGACGGCGTAGATGATTGGGCGCTGGCCGTCCTCGTAGCCCGCGACCTCGTTCTTCCAGATCCGGTACAGCATGGGGCTCCGAGGACCCAGGTAGAACGACACGTAGTCCGTGATGTGGCCTCTCGGCCCACACGGGACCCTCCGTCCACCGCGCCGCGCCTGAATCGCCTGGTCGTGGATCGGTCGGTATGCCAGGTTGTCGTCGGGAGCACAGGATGGGGCGTGCAGGCCACCTCGTCGCGCGAGCAAGTCGAGATTGTCGACGTGAAGGATCCGATAGGCGAGCGTGGTGGCGATACGCATTCGAGTCATGAATCAGCACGAGCCGGAGCCGGCTGACCCCTTCGTTGACGCCGTGCAGGTCTTCTTGTATGTCACGCCGCCCACTCCGCCGAGAGAACCTCGGCCTGCTGGATCACCAGCTCGGTGGCGCTCTCCTGTTTGTCCGGCGGGTAGCCGCGGCGCCGGAGGATGCGCTTGATGATCACGCGCAGATGGGCCCGGACGTTCTCGCGAACCGTCCAGTCGATCGTGATGTTGTTGCGCACCGCGGAGACCAGCTCGCGGGCGATATCGCGCAGGCTCTCGTCGCCGAGCACTTCCACCGCGCTCCCGTTGTCCGCCAGAGCGTCGTAGAAGGCCAGCTCGTCGTCCGTCAGGTCCATCTTCTTGCCGCGTGCGGAGGCCTCGCGCATCTCTCTCGCGAGCCGGATCAGCTCCTCGATCACCTGGGCCGCCTCGACGGCGCGGTTCTGGTACTTCCGGATCGTACGCTCGAGAAGCTCGGCGAAGGAGCGCGCCTCGACGACGTTCTTCCGGCCGCGTTCCTTGATCTCGCCGCCGAGGAGCTTCCGGAGCAGCTCGACGGCGAGGTTTCGCTGCGGCATCCCGCGCACCTCCGCCAGGAACTCGTCGGAGAGGATCGAGATGTCGGGCTTCTTGAGGCCGGCGGCGGCGAAGATGTCGATGACGCCGCCCGGTGCCACGGCCCGCGACACGATCTGACGAACGGCCGTGTCGAGATCCTCTTCGCTGGGCGCCCCGTCGACGGTCGCCTTGACCAGCGCGGCCTGCACCGCCTGGAAGAAGCCCACGTCGTCGCGGATCCGCACCGCTTCGGCTGCGGGAACGGAGAGAGCGAACGCTTGCGAGAGCTCGCGCGTGGCGCGGACGAACCGGCTCTTCCCGTCCTCCTGTTCCAGGATGTGCTCGAGCGCCGCCGGCAGCAGCGAGAGCCGCTCCCCCGCACCCGCCGAGGTCCACTTCGACCAGTCGAAGCCGTGGAGGATGCCACAGCAGATCTCGTACTTTTCGAGCATCACCGCCACGGCCTGCGACTGATCGAGTGCGGTCGTCCCCGTCCCGCCGCTCTCGGTGTAGGTGGCGAGGGCGCGCTTGAGCTCGTGGGCCACGCCCAGATAGTCGACCACCAGGCCGCCGGGCTTGTCGCGGAACACCCGATTGACACGGGCGATCGCCTGCATCAGCCCATGCCCGCGCATCGGCTTGTCGAGGTACATGGTGTGAAGAGAGGGGGCGTCGAAACCGGTCAACCACATGTCGCGGACCAGGACCATCTGGAACGGATCGGAGGGGTTCCGGAAGCGCTTGGCCAGGAGCTCGCGGCGCGGCTTGTTGCGGATGTGCGGCTGCCACTCGAGAGGGTCGGAGGCCGAGCCCGTCATGACGACCTTGATCAGTCCCTCCGCGTCGTCGTCATTGTGCCAGTCCGGGCGCAGGGCGACGATCTCCCGGTAGAGCTCGACGCAGATCCGCCGGCTCATGCAGACGACCATCGCCTTGCCCTCCAGCGCTTCGAGCCGCCCTTCGAAGTGGCTGACGATGTCCTCGGCGATCAGCTTCAGGCGCTTCTCGGTGCCGACGACCGCCTCGAGCGCGGCCCACTTGGTCTTGAGCTTCTCCTTGCGCTCGACCTCCTCGCCCTCGGTGACCTCCTCGAAGTCCGGGTCGATCATCGGCTTCTCGCTCTCGTCGAGCTCGAGCTTGGCGAGCCGGCTCTCGTAGTAGATCGGTACCGTCGCCTTGTCCTCGACCGCCTGCTGGATGTCGTAGACGCTGATGTAGTCGCCGAAGACCGCGCGGGTGTTCTTGTCGGTGAGCTCGATCGGCGTGCCGGTGAAGCCGATGAACGAAGCGTTCGGGAGGGCGTCGTGGAGGTGACGCGCGAACCCGTCGATGAAGTCGTACTGGCTGCGGTGGGCCTCGTCGGCGATCACCACGATGTTGCGACGCTCGGAGAGCGCCTCGGTGCCACCGCCCGGCTCGCCGAAGAACTTCTGGATCGTGGTGAAGACCACGCCGCCCGCCGCCACGGTCAAGAGCTCGCGGAGGTTCTCGCGACTCTGCGCCTGGACCGGCGGCTGGCGAAGGAGCTCCTCGCAACGCGAGAAGGTGCCGAAGAGCTGCTGGTCGAGGTCGTTGCGGTCGGTGATGACCACGATGGTCGGGTTCTCCATCTCCGGCTCGAGGATGATCCGGCCGGCGAAGAACGCCATCGTCAGGCTCTTGCCCGCCCCCTGGGTGTGCCAGACCACGCCGATCCTGCGGTCCCCGGTCTCACCGCCGCGGCGCGTGCCCGCCTCGTAGCGACCTGCCTCTGCGACCTTTTTCCAGGAAGCGAATGCGGCGGCGCGCAGGGTCTCTTCGACGGCGGCGTTCACCGCGTGGTACTGGTGGTAGGCGGCCACCTTCTTCACCAGCTCACCGCCCCCCTGGTCCTCGAAGACGATGAAGTAGCGCAGCAGGTCGAGCAGCCGGCGCTTCTCGCAGACTCCGTTCAACAGCACGTCGAGCTCGCTGCGATGCACGCTGGCGAGCGCCTGGCCGCCCACGGTCCGCCAGGGCATGAAGCGCTCGCGCTCGGCGGTCAGCGAGCCGATTCGCGCCGTCAGCCCGTCGGAAGCGACCAGGGCGGCGTTGTAGGTGAACAGCGAAGGGATCTCCTCCTTGTAGGTCTGGAGCTGCCGGAACGCCTTCCACACGTCGGCCTTCTCGTCGGCGGCGTTCTTGAGCTCGACGACGACCAGCGGCAAGCCGTTGACGAAGAGCACCACGTCCGGCCGGCGCTTGTGCCTGTCCTCGATCACCGTGAGCTGGTTGACCGCCAGCCAGTCGTTGTTGTTGGCATGGTCGAAGTCGATCACTTTCACCTGGGCGCCCGCGATCGAACCGTCCTCGCGCCGATACTCGACGGTCACGCCGTCCACCATCATGCGGTGGAAGGCGCGATTGCGCGTCACGAGAGACGGCCCGTCGATCCGCGTGAGCTTGCGGAACGCCTCCTCGATCGCCTCGCCAGGAAGGTCCGCGTTGAGCCGGCGGAGGGCCGCGCGCAGCCGCGCGGTGAGCACTACCTGTCCGAAGTCCCGCCGCTCGGCTCCGGGCTCGTCGGGAGCGATCACCGGCCCCGGCTTGTAGCCATAGCCCAGCTCGCTCAACCAATCGAGCGCCGCTTGCTCGACGTCGGATTCGGTGAAGGTGCGAGCGCTCATGGCGCTTCGCCTTCGAGCAGGTTGAGGACCAGCCGGATCATCAGGTCCTTTTGCCCGGGCTCGCTCTCCGCGATCAAGAGCGCCAGCGCCACCATCGCGTTGTCAGCGAGCCTTGGCTCCCCATCGGCGCGCAAGAGCAACCCGCTTCGCCGCAGGGAGTCGAGGAAGAGCAGCGTTCCGATGCGCTTGTTGCCGTCGCTGAAAGGATGGTCCTTGATCACGAAGTACAGGAGATGCGCGGCGCGTGCCTGTGCGCTCGGGTAGAGCGGCTCGCCTCCGAAGGTCTGCTCGATCGCGCCCAGGATCCCTGCCAGAGCGTCGCCTCGCTCTCGGCCGAAGAGCGCGCCTGCTTCACCGCGTGCCGCGAGATCCTCGCGCAGGCTGGCGGCGGCCGCTCGTGCCTCCTCCAGGCTCAGGCTGTCGGTCGGCGTCACGGGATGGGCAGGCTTGCCCGCCAGGCGCTCCTCGTCATACTCCAGCAAGAGCCGCCAGGACCGGGTGTACCGCTGGACCACGGCGAGCACGGCCTTGCCCTCGTCCGTCACCAGCGCGTGCTGGGTCAGGGTCCGCGCCAGGAGACCCACGGCATGCTCGATCTCGCCGAGCCCGCGCTCGGCGAGCCGACGCTCGCGGAGGGTGTAGCCCCTCAGCAGGTGATCCCGCAGGATCCGCGTGGCCCAGATCCGGAACTGCGTGCCCTGCTTCGAGCTCACCCGGTAGCCGACCGAGAGGATGGCGTCGAGGTTGAAGAACTCGACATCCCGTGTCACCTCCCGATCGCCCTCGCGCTGAACCGTTGCATTTTTTGCAACAGTTGCCGCCCGCTCCAGCTCCCCGGACCTGAAGACATTCCGCAAGTGCCTGGAAATCACCGACTTGTCGCGCCCGAAGAGCTCCGCCATCTGGGTGAGCGACAGCCAGACCGTCTCACCCTCCAGCCGAACGTCGACCCTGACCTCGCCGTCGGGGGCCTCGTACACGACCACCTCGCCGTCCGGCTTCCCGGCCATTAGCCGGTCCTCCTCCCCGATCCCCACTGGTAAGGGAAACACCGGCCGAGACCGTCGCGGCCTCCCGACATCTCGGCCGGCAGGCTCGAGTTGAGCTGGGCCGGCGGTTGCCGCAGGCGGCCCTGAAGGATCACGTCGGTGTTGCTGCCTCGCTCGGGAGTGGTGGACTTGTCCGGCGCGATGTCCGGGCCGGCCTGGACGGCGTAGCACAGGCTCTCGAACCACGCGAGGGCGGCCTGTTCCACGACCGGTCCGGTGACGCGGCGGTACGTCATCCGCCCTCCCCCTCAGCCTCTGCGTCGTTCTTGCCTTCCCACTGCTCGCAGATGCCTTCGACATAGATCGTAGGAGTTCCATCAGCCACCCAGTATCGATAGAACTTCGGGTCGCGGCTCCTGGGTACAGGGCGCGCCTCGCGGATCCGAACGAGCGCGGGGGCTGGAACGCACTCGCCAAGCACGAGCGCGGTCTGTGGAGCGAGCGCCGGAATCTGCTCCAGCATCGGCCCGTAGATGCCGGGAACGATCTCCTTGAAGTAGCGCAGGTCCTCGGGGTTCTGCAGCCGGTGCACGATGAAGCTGCTGCACTGTGACAGCACCGTCTTCGAAAGCTCACTCGGCCGCTGGGAGGCGACCACCAAGCTCAGGCCGTACTTCCGACCCTCGCGCGCGATCCGCTCGAACACGACGCGAGCGATCGATTCTTCCTCCGCGGAGCGCGGCTGCTGGATGTAGTTCTGTGCCTCCTCCAGAACGAGAACTACGGGCAGCGAGCCGCGCGCCTCCTCGCCGCCATGCTCGCCGAGCCGCTGCAGGAACTCAAGGATCAGGCGGCCGATCAGTGCGGTTACGTTCTCAAGTACTTCTGCTGCGAGCAGGCTTAGATCGAGGATGACGACATCGACGGCGCTCTCCTTAGCGCGCTGGCGGTCGTAGAACGGCAACGTCTTCTTCGGAACATCCTCAGCCGTAGACAGACCAGCAATCGCCGAGGCGCCGATCCCGAGCGTGTCGCGAAGGAACGTGGCCAGCGCGTGCGCCGGGTTCGGCAACGCCTTACCGACGGGGCCGAACAGAAAATCGAACCGCCGATCGGCAAGCAGGCGGTCGATACGCAGGAGCATTGTCCCGGAGAAGTCACGCGCCCTCGCGCCTCCCGATTCCTCGCGCCGGAGGACTTGCTCGATGTGGCGGGAGCGGAATTTCTGCTTGTCGAAGTGTGACGGGGCGTCCGCTGAGCGCCCCGTGCTGGCGCCGCTCTCGCCAACGTGAGTCCCGGTCAGCTTCTCGTAGATGGGTTCGATGGCATCGCGTATCGTCTTCCTCGCGTCAGCAGGAAGCATCTTGGGGTAGGTGCCGTTCTCGATGTGGCTCCCGGCGGTTGTTGAGACGGTATCGAGCGCGTTCTCGACATCAGCTTTGGTAAGGGTGTACGTGGTCGCCGCATCAGTCCACGCCGTGGTCAGGTCATCCTGCCCGATTCGCGCCTTGAGACCCTTCGCGACGTCCCGCACATCCTTCGACGTCTTCTCGTCCTTCCCGGAGAGCGACCAGATGCGGTTGATCTCGTGGACAAGCTCTTCTCGTAGGACGGCGAGGGGTGAAGCGTTGCCGGTCTCGTTCCGCCCAAGCCGAAGCGCCTCAAGGAGAACGGGGCGCTGAACACCCTTCGAAGCCTGAAACAGCCGCACGAAGTCCTCAGCGTTCATGAACCAATACGGAATCACGAGCCGCTCGGCTTCCTTCCTCGGGTCAGACGGAATGTAGAGTGCTTTCCCCTTTCCGGCGTGCTCCCAACTCCCGTTGTCGTTCTGCTTTTGAAAAGCCGTCCGGTACTCGCCGTTGGTGTCCAGGATCACGCACGTCGTTCGCTTGACCGCGGGCTGCTCGCGAATCGACTGAAGCAGGCTCGCGATGGTGCAGGACTTGCCCGAGCCGGTGCTTCCCAGGATGGCGGCGTGTTTCCCGAAGAAGGCGTCGGGGTCTATCCGGATAGGCCGGCCCTGCACGACCGCCGATTCGCCGATCGGGATACAATACCCTGGTTTGTCCCGCTCGGGTGCGGCACCCGCGCGCTGCTCGATGGGGCCGAAGATTGCATTAAGGTCCTTCCGACCGGCCAGATGAACCGGGTTGTCGAGAACCGGGAAGAGCGAGACGCCCTGGCGGAACGAGTCGCCGTCGATCGTGCCGATGAGCGTCGCCTTCATCAGGCGCCGGGCGGCTGGAAGCGTGACCATCGTCCGGTCGGCCTTCATCTCCGCCTCTTCGACCAGGACCACGCGCGTCACCATCGCGACCAGCCGCCGTGCGCCCAAGGGAATGATCACGTAGGAGTTGATGCGCCCGACCTCCTGGGGGCCTTCGTACGTGCTCCGGCTCATGCCCTTCAGGTCGCGGTTCAGCTCAATGCTGACTTGCGCAGTATCGACGGCCACGATGCGCCCAATCTCGGAGTCAGTCGCCATCGGACGGTCCTCCCTGCGCCGAGCCGCCCTTCGCGAGCGCACGGTGCGTCGCGAGAACCTTCTTGCGGATCTCCTCGTCCCGCAGGTCCGGGAGGATGTGCTCGACGAACCCGCCGATCGTTCCGAGAGTCGGGCCTTCGGCAATCCAGACACGCCGGTCCTTCTGCGCGCGCATCACGGTCACGAAATCGCTCTGCGGTTGCGGATCCACGATGACGACGGTGAAGCTAGGAAGGGCGAGTGCCTGCCGGATGATCGCGTTCACGTGCTCGTCGCCGAAACCGTAGCCGATCACGAAGAGCACTGACTGGGGTCGCGCGACGGCGCCTGCGTATCTGCGGAATAGCTCGGAGTAGGGCATGCCCAGCGTCTCACCGTACTTCGCAGGCGTCGGGTAGATCAGGAGCGGCTGCGTTCCATCGGGTTCGAAGGGTGCGGACTGCACGCCGTAGGGATCGTCGATCGTCGGCACGTTCGCTGTCCACGTGATGGATCCATGCAGCTTGTAGAGGTGCAGGACACGGTCGAATCGGTGAACGCGGCCCTCGGTAGTTTCCGCCGGGAAGTAAAGATCCTGCTCGTAGGTCTCGGGTCGGAACACGCGACGCTGGGTGCCGACGAAGCCATCCAGCAAGATGACACCCTCGGCATCCGCCGCCTGCTCCACGAGCGTGTCGTAGTTGAGGGTGAACACATTCACCCGCTTGAGGTTGAGCGGGCGCGTCAGGACCTTACGGACCAGCGTCTTGTAAGCTGCGTGGCCGGATCGCTTGTCGGCGAGCGGAAGATTGCAAGTACGTGCGAGGGCGCGCGTTGCATGCTTGAGGGCGGCGTCGAGATCATCTGCCTTGGCGTCCAGCGGCGGCGAGCCGTCCACGCGTAGCCGGCCACCCGTCTCAGGCAAGGCTGAGCGCCAGCGGTGGAGCGTCGACAGCACGTTCTCCAAGTTGGCGCGAAGGGGTTCGGCCCCCGCGCCATTGAGCGTCTCCCGACGAGCGATGATCGCTTCGCGAATCACCGGCGAGCTCTCCCCGCCGCCCGAGTAATACACGGCCAGATAGAAGAGCGACAGCCACCTCCGGACGCGCGGTCGTGTCGCTCCCGTGACGCCCTCGCTTTGCAGGTTCCGCTCGACTATCAGAGGAACGGAGCCGATCAATTGCCCGCCGCAACCGACCGAGGCGCCCGCGCCGAGGAGGAAGGAGACCGTCTCCGTCTTGAGAAGGGTCCCGACGCGAACACGGATGTCGTCGACGGCTTCACTCTGACCGCGCTCGGCTGTCGCCTCCTGGGAATCGGAGTCCGCCCGGGCCGACTCGGCATGGAGGGGTGCCAAAAGGTCGTCGCCGCCGATCTCAAAGCGATCCTCTGGTTTGAGTTGGATTTCGCTCATTCCTGCCCCCCGGGTGCCTCGGTTACGACGTCATCGAGAAACCCCGCGATGTCCTTGACCCGCAAATCGCCAGCAATGAGCCTCGGCAGCAGCGTGTTGCGCAGAGCGGAAAGGATGCGGGCCTCACGGCGGCAGCCGAGCGTCCGCTCCAGTAGCGGCCACGCGGTCCGCTCGAACAACACCGGGAGCGGGTCGGGAGGCCTGACGACACCGAGGCCAAGAATCGAGCCTACCGGGGCTCGTTGATGGCTCTTCGACGTGCCGGTAACGAGGCCCTCGAGTTGCTGCCGGAAGCCTGGCGAACGCGCGAGACAGTACGCGTAGGAACGTGCATGCGGTGGACGCGGGCGAAGAACCAGGAACTCGGTCGAGCAAACTGCCCAGTCATCCGCCTGGGCACCCACGAGCCACACGCGCTCGATCTCCGGGTTGAGCTTGGACAGCAGGACGACCCCCGGTAGCACGCGTGACTTCTGGCTCTTGATGCTCTCGCCGAGCTCCGCCTTCGGCCATTGGTCCCTATCGAACGCCGGGATGCTGAAGTGGCGGAACACGACGTTCGGAGATTCGAGCGGGTTCGCGTTGTCGCGGAGTTGCTCGACCACATCGCCGAAGGTTACCACCTCCCACCCCTCCGGAATCTCGCCCAGCTCGGAGTCCACGAGGTGGTCGGGGAAGAGGTCGTTGAGGTGGGCAGGGAGGCCGGGAAGGGACTGGCCGCGGCGCCAGCGGCCCTCCATCTTGGCGCGGACGGGGTCGAAGTCCACGAACCATGACTTGAACAGCGCCCGCGCCATCGCCTCCAGCATCTCGCTCATCTTGCGGTTGAGCTCGATCTTGTCGTCAAGCGTGCCGAGGATGCGGGCGATGCGACGCTGCTCCCGGAGCGGCGGCAGGCCGATGCGAATTCCCCTCAACTGACCAAGGTTAAAGCCGGGAACGGAGCTTCCAATCGCGCGAGCGCGTATTTGCGCCCGAACATCCCGGCTTGAGAACAAGTAGTATAGGAACAGGCTGTCTGCTCTGCTCGGATCCGGCGTGAGCTTCATCTGCTTGTTGGAAATGACGTACTCGCGGAAGGTGGCCCGTCGATCGACGAGACCGACCTGGTCGACCGTGCCCCAGCACGTGAACACAAGATCGCCATCATGGACCGTTGACCGCGCGAACTCCCGGGCCTTCTCCGGGGACAGGAACACCAGGCCATCGTCCTTCAAACGAACAGAGGTGTCCTCGCACAGGTTACTGCCTCGGATCACGGGGACGCCCGACTCGACGAAGAACCGGGAGCCGATCCGCGAACCGAACGGCCCAGTTGCTAGGGCATTCTCCGAGGCTGCCGCTAGCTCCTCGATCGTGACACTCGCCCACTCACTTCCCAAACCCAAGCTCCTTCAAGTTCCCCTCGATGGCTTTGTCAAGCTTCCCCGCCTTGCCCACCTGCTCACGCCACTCCCTGGAGAGGCGCTCCATCTTCTCCTCGAATGGCTCGTCGTCCTCCTCCTGGGCCTCGGCGCCGACGTACCGGCCGGGGGTCAAAACGTGGCGGTTCTTGCGGATCTCTTCGGCAGTCGCCGACTTGCAGAAACCAGGGACGTCCTCGTAGTCGCCCGCACCCTCGTCGCCGCGCCAGGCGTGGTAGGTGCCGGCGATCTTCGCGATGTCGTCCTCGGAGAAGCTCGCGGTGGGTTCGGTCGGCCATAGCGCCGAGCTTGCGGGCGTCTATGAAGAGCACTTCGCCCCTGCGGTCGCGAAGTCCTCTTCCCCTCACCCCAGCCCCTCTCCCACGAGGAGAGGGGTGACACGCCTGCGCGATCTCGGCAAGCGCCTCCGCCGTCTTCTCCAGCAGCTTCTTGTTCGGGATCCGCACCACGCTGAAGCCAACCGAGCGTAGATACCTATCCCGCTTTTGGTCCAGTTCACGCCGCTCGGCAGTTTCGTGAACCTGCCCGTCGAGCTCAACAACCAGCTTGGCCTCATCGCAGAAGAAGTCAGCGATGTACCCACCGATCTGGTGTTGCCTTCGGAACTTCAGGCCAAGGAGTCGGCGATCGCGCAGCAGCTCCCAAGCGAAATCTTCGGCGGGAGTTGATTGCTTCCGAAGCGCTCGCGCCAGCTTCAGCTGGCCGGAGAAGTCGAATCCACCGCGGAAATGGCCCTCGCCCTTTGGGAGAGGGCGGTGCGAAGCACCGGGTGAGGGTCGCCCGCGTTTGTCGCGGGCGATAAACCAGAGGCAGACCGGGATCTGGGTCGAGTAGAAGAGCTGGCCGGGCATGGCGATCATGCAGTCGACGAGGTCGGCCTCGACGATCCGCTCGCGGATCTCCCCCTCGCCCGACTGGCTCGACGACATCGAGCCGTTGGCGAGGACGAAGCCGGCGGTACCGGTCGGCGCCAGGTGGTGGATGAAGTGCTGCACCCAGGCGAAGTTGGCGTTGCCGGCGGGTGGCGTGCCGTAGACCCAGCGCTGGTCGTCCTCGAGCTGCTCGCCGCGCCAGTCGCTGTCGTTGAACGGCGGATTGGCGAGGACGTAGTCCGCCTTCAGGTCCGGGAACCTGTCGGCGTGGAAGCTGTCGCCGTGCTCGAGCTGGGCGTCGATTCCGCGGATGGCGAGGTTCATCTTGGCGAGACGCCAGGTGGTGTAGTTCGACTCCTGGCCGTAGATCGAGATGTCCCCGAGCCGGCCCCGGTGCGCCTCGACGAAGCGCTCCGACTGGACGAACATGCCGCCCGAGCCGCAGCAGGGGTCGTAGACCCGGCCCTTGTAGGGCGCGAGCATCGCGACCAGGACGCGGACGACCTGCGCCGGGGTGTAGAACTGCCCGGCCTGCTTGCCCTCGGCGCTCGCGAACTCGGCCAGGAAGTACTCGTAGACCCGGCCGAGGACGTCCCTGGCGCGGTCGGCGGGGCTTCCGAGGCCGATGTCGCTCACCAGGTTGATGAGCTGGCCCAGGCGGCGCTTGTCGAGGCCGGGGCGGGCGTAGTTCTTGGGGAGGACGCCCTTGAGCGACGGATTGACGCGCTCGATCGCCTCCATCGCGTCGTCGACGATCGTGCCGATCTCGGGCTGCGGCGCCTTGGCCTTCAGGTGCGACCAGCGCGCTTCCTTGGGAACCCAGAAGATGTTCTTGGCCCGGTACTCGTCCGGATCCTCGGGGTCGGCGCCCTGGGCGACCTGGGCCTGGAGCTCCTCGTGCTTCGCTTCGAACGCGTCCGAGATGTATTTCAAGAAGATCAAGCCGAGGACGACGTGCTTGTACTCCGCAGCGTCCATGTTGCTGCGCAGAGCATCCGCCGCCGCCCAGAGCTTCGCCTCGAACCCGAGCTGGGCGCCGTTCGTGGATTTTGCTGTCGCCTTCGTGCTCTTCCGTCTAGGCATTTGTCCTCACGACATCCGGTCTCTCATGGCAAGAGGACCTCCTCTCGGAGAACCCGGCGGAGCCCCCAGCCTGGGCCAACCCAAGCGCAATTGGTCGTGGGCTGTACGGTCGAATCCGACATTCGCTCTCGCCGAGGCCCTCCGACTCTACCGCCATGAGCGTCATCACCTCAACGCAGCTCCGGAGCCGGCGCGACTCGGGCCCCGCCTGGAGCGCTCCTCGGGCGATCGCGCTATTCTCGGCCCGCTGATGCCTGGAGCCCGACCCTCCTCGGAAGTGGTTGGCACCGCCTCGGGTCTCGATGCGACGGATGCGCCGGCCTCGAGAGCGTCTTCGCGCCCCGCACGGGGTCGCGGATCGCCTTGTGGTTCTTCCAGGTCCTGCGGACCGAGAGCCCATCAAGCCCACGAAGAGAACGGCCACGGCGAGCACGATCAGGGCGGGGACGGCCTCCCGGAAGGATCGATCGGCCGCGGCCGGAACGAGGCGGAACAGGCTGGCGATGGCGACGAGGGCCCAGATGACCATCGCGCCACGCAAGGTGCGTCGGAAGTGGAACCACTGGGCCCTCCGGTAGCTCGCGAACGTGCGCGGACCGCTGAATGGGATGGGCATTGCGTCGGGCATCGCGGAAGCTCGGTGGATTGTACCGTGCGAAAGAAGGGGAGAAATGCTCCCGGGGGTTGACTTAGGCGGTACGCAGGCGGTATAGTCGCTCTTGACGAAGCACTGAGGCCGCGCCGGGGCGTTCCCGCGTGGCCGGACACGGAAACGGCCCGAACGAGTTACGAGCTCGCCCGGGCCTCACCCGCAAGGAGGATAGTGCTCCATGCAGGCGAAGACGAAGTGTAGCAGCGAAGCCCCGCAGTCGAGGCAGTCCCCGCAGTCCCTTCGATCCACTCCCGCCGCTCCCACCACTCCCGCCACTTCCGTCAAACCGGCAGGTCCGGCCGCACCGACTTGTCCGGCGACCCCGGCGCACCCGGCTTCCAGGGGCGGCTACCGCCTTCCGGGAAGCGCGTTCTCGGAGTCGTTCCTCGAGAAGCTACGCCTGGCGGTGCGGCGGCTCGATGAGGACAAGGCGGAGGAGGCGGAGGCGCCCACCGAGGCAGAAGCCGCTCTCGCTGGGCCGCTCGCGGTCGAGCGGGTCCGGACCCGCGGCGGCGCGGCCTGGGCGGTGGTCAGGGCGGCCGAGCCGGTGGCGGCCGGGGGCCGGGCGGCGGCGATCTCGCGCCACCGCTCGGAGGCGCTCCGACTGGCCGCGGTGCTGCCGGCGGTGCCGGCCGAGAACCCGTACCACCTGGGCGACAAGCCGAAGCGGATGGGCTACGCGCTCCACCTGGGCCGGCGCGACGTGGCGCACGTCGCGCGGCTCACCAAGGTCGAGGACGCGAAGACGGCGGCCAAGAAGGGGTGGGCGCGGCGCCAGGCGCTCGTCTCCCACCTCCACCTCGCCCGCTACTTCGCGGCGAACCCGGAGGCGCTCGCCCTCCTCATCGAGTCGGTCGGCCCGGAGGCCCTCCCGATCCTCGGCCGCGCCCTCGCCCGGCGGGTGGAGGCGGTGTTAGAGAGGGGCGAAGGGTAGAGGGTCCGAGATCCGGCCAGGGGCCCCTCGGTCGGTTCAGGGCCCCTGGCCGACTTCTCCAGGAAGGGGGGGGCGTTTACGGTCCATCGCAAAAATGAGATGCTCCCCGATGAGATGAGAGGGAGGAGAGGAGTTGCGCCGCCTGGGATCATCCTGGGGGGCCAGAGGAGAGCGATCATGACCAGCAAGAAACGGACCACCGACGCGCTGGAGATCCTCCGGAGGCGCTACATCGATGGTCGCCCCGAGAACCTCGCGAGCCTCGAAGAGGAGCGGGTCCACGCCAAGGTGGCCCGACAAATCTACGATCTCCGTACGGCTACCGGGCTGAGCCAGTCTGAGCTGGCTGAAAGAGTCGGGACCACGCAGTCCGCCATCAGCCGGCTCGAGAGTGCGGACTACGAGGGCCATTCCCTGAGCATGTTGCGGCGGGTCGCCGAGGCACTGGGCGCGAAGGTCGAAGTGGATCTTGGCGTCTGATTCACGAATCCCTTTTCTTCCGCCTCGAAGTGCCTGGCACCTCTGGATGGGACGTCCTGGTGCCTGGATGGTAGACTCAAGGCAATGAAACCTCAGGACTTGCGGCGCTTCGCGAACCGCCCGTGGGAGGTTCTCGGCGAGGCGGACGCCGCGTACTGGCTGGAGCGCAAGCGGCGGCTCGGGCCGGCCGAGGGCATCCGGATGGCGGCGGAGCTCCGGGCTCTCGTCATCGCCCAGCGACCGGACTGGCCCAGTCCCGCCGAGCGCCAGGCCGACCTGGAGCTGCACGCTCGAGTCTCGGAGTGCCTGCGACGTGTCCCGGCCTCCCGAGCTCCTTGACGCTCTCCGGGACCTGCGGGAGGTCCTCGACCGGGAGGGCCTTCCCTGGTACGTCTTCGGTGCCCAGGCGGTGGTGGTCTACGGTCGGCCGCGGCTGACCGCCGACCTCGACGTGACCCTCGAGGCCAGTCTGGAGCGGGCGTCGAGGCTGGTACCGGCTCTCGAGCAAGGAGGCTTCGAGACGCGCGCGCCCAATCCGGAAGACCTCCTGCAACGCGCGCGGGTCCTGCCCGTCGCCCACCGCGTCTCGGGTCTGGCCGTGGACCTGGTGGTCGCCGGGCCGGGTCTCGAGGAGGAGTTCCTGGCGCATCGCCGCTTCGTCGACTTCGGAGGTGTCGAGGTTCCGGTCATCAGCCCCGAAGATCTGGTAGTGACCAAGATCCTCGCCGGCCGGCCGAAGGACCTCGACGACGTGCGGGGAATCCTGCGGGAGCAGGGCGAGGCGCTCGACCTCGATCGTTCGCGCCATTACCTCCGTCTGCTCGAGCAGGCCCTTGACCGGAGCGATCTCTTGAGCGTTCTCGAGCGGATGAGGGAAGAGTCGGAACCCGGCCGCCGGTGACTCTGTGCCGCCGCCTCGAAGCGCCTGGCACCTCCGGATGGCGGTGCTGCCGGCGGAGGCGCTGCCGGAATCTATCTGGACAGGGGCCGCGCCCTCGGCCGGCGAGTGGAGGCGGTGTTGAGGACCTCAGTCGCCTCCGCCCTCTCGGAGACTCGAGCGCCCGCCTGAGGAGGGGCAGCATCGCCCGGTCCTTGTCGCGGTCAGTGAGCTCCTTCACCTCGATGAGCTTTCTGAGGGTGAGCACGCGGACCTCGAGCTTGTCCACAGTGCGTAGGGTCGTCGCCGGGAGCAAGTCGTCGTGGGTCCAGCCGCTCCCGATTTCGAAGAGGAGATCGAGGGGGCCGAGCTCGGTGAGCAGGAGGTGGACCCGAAGCGTCTGAAGGCGGTCGAGGGTCGGCCGGATCTCACGCCCCGCCGGGTCGCGATACCGGGCGTCGAGCTCCTCCAGCACGGCGAGGAGCCGATCGAGGTTCTCGGGGCGCCGGTCGTAGACGATGTCGAGGTCGAGCGTCGTGATCGGGGCGCCTTCCAGGATCGCGGCGACGCCTCCTACCACGACGTAGCGCACGCCGTGGCGCCCGAGCGCCCGCAGAAGCTCGAGGTACCTAGGGCTCACGGCCGTTCCGGAGGGCATCGACCGTGTCGACCATCTCCTGCGCCCACTGGAGCCGCTCGGTGGGGGAGAGGCTGAGCATCCAGCGGATGAGGGTGTCGTCGACACCGCTCTTGGAAGGATCGGCCTGTTCGGAGTCGCGCTCCGGGGCCGCGGGCAGGGTCCTGGGATCGGCCGGGCGCGGTCGGCGGGGCATGGCGGCACGCTAGCACAGGGGTTCGGAGCTCGCGGGGCCGGGCCGGGAACTGCCGCCGCCCCCGAGGAGTCTCATGGGATGAAAGGAGACTCCCATGAGCGAAGCGATCCGTCGCCTGCCCCTTCCCGAGCCCGAGGACCCGAGGGACCGCCAGGAAGGCTGGGTGCTCCGGTGGTCGTTCGCCGGCGCGGTGGCGGTGCACGCGCTGTTGCTGCCGGTGCCGGTGCCGACGAGCGCCGTCGATGCGGCGGTGGAGCCGCCGGCGCGGCCGGTGTTCGAGATCGTCAACCGGCGGCCGGCGCCCCCCGAGTCCCACACGCCGGTCGATCCGCCGGACCGGCCGCGGGAGCCCGTGGCGACGATCCCGGTGCCGGAGATCGACGATCCGGAGCCCTTGCCGAGCGACCAGCCGCTGCCGGCGCCCGATCTCGCCGTCTCCGACATGGATACGGACCCGTTCACCGCCATCCCGGAGGGGCCGCCTCCCGCGCCCTCGCCGCTGCCCGAGGACGGACCGGTCTACGTGGTCGGCGGCATCGAGCCGCCGGAGACGATCGACGCGCCGGCGCCGCGCTACCCGGAGCTCGCCCGGCTCGCCGGCCGGGAGGGCCTGGTGGTGCTCCAGGCGGTGATCGACCGGCAGGGCCGGGTGCGGGACGTCCGGGTGCTCCGCGGCGCACCCTTCGGGATGACCGAGGCGGCGGCCGAGGCCGTCCGCGGCTGGCGCTTCCGCCCGGCCCGGCGCGACGGCCAGCCGGTCGCCGTCTACTACCAGCTCACCGTGCGCTTCCAGCAGGCGCGGTGAGGCGTGAGCCGAGAGGGCTGGTAGCCCGCCGGAGGGCTGGTGCCACTTGACTGGATGTACGGGAGATGTGTACATTTCGATGTGGAGGTCGCCATGCGGGAGATGTCCGTCAACCAGTTTCGCAGCAAGCTCAGGGCCGCCGTCGAGGGGGTGCTCGGCGCCCACGAGCCACTCCGAGTCACCCGGCGCGGGGGCGGCGACTTCGTGGTGGTGAGCGCCGAGGATTGGGAGCGCGAGCGCGAGACGCTCTTCGTGCTCGAGAACCGGTCGCTGATGCGCCAGATCGCTCGCTCGGCCGAGACGCACGAGGCGGGGGCGGGGTATCGGCCCTCGGACGAGGAGCTGGATGCGATCGATCGTCTTTGAGGGCGACACCTGGGAGCGCTACGAGGAGCTGCGCAAGAAGGACCCCTCCCTCCACCAGACGCTCCGCCGCCAGCTCGAGGAGATGCGCCGCGGCGACCCGGCCCGCGGTACCGGCAAGCCGGAGCCTCTGAAACACGGCCTGAGTGGGCTGTGGTCCCACCGTCTCTCCCACGCCGACCGTCTGATCTACCGCTTCGACGCCGACGCCATTTACGTCTTCGCCCTCGGCGGGCACTACGAGAGGTAGCCGCCCCGGTGCGGCCGAAGCCGGCCGAAGCCGCCTGGAAGCGCCTGGCACCTCTGGATGGCACCTCTGGATGGCGTGGTACGCTCTCGGGCGCACCAACAAACCCATGACTTCCCGGCTCCGTGCCCGATCCGACGGCACCTTGCGCGTGCCGTGGAGGAGGACACCATGACGACTCTTGGCACAGGATCGCTCGACCGTGCCCTCGGGAGCCGACGCTCGCGATCGTTCACCGGCCTCGCGCTGGCCCTCGGGCTCCTCGTCGCCTGCGGCGAGCCCGCGCCGCGCGCCGAAGCGGCCGGCGGCGACTCCGGGGCGCAGACCGCCGCGGCCGCGCGCCTCCACTGGGGAGACGTCGAGATCGCGATCCTCGGCTGGGAGGCGGTCGCCTCGCCGCCGCGCGGAGTCTCGCTCCGCCCCGGGGAGAGACTCGTGGGAGTCGACTACCTGGCGGTCAACCGCGGCGAGCGTGCCACGTCCTTCAGCGCCCGCGAGCTTCGGCTGCGCGACGGCTCGGGCCAGGATCACCGGGTGAGCACGACGGCGACGAGCCTCCTCGGCGAGGGGTCGCTCGGCGGTGTCCTCATGCCGGGCGAGCCGCTCCGCGGCGTCGCCTTCTACCAGGTGCCGGCGACGGGTGCTCTCGCGGTCGTCTTCTCGCCTCGGCGGGACGAAGAGACGAAGATTCCGCTGGCGCCGCAGCCGGGCGCCTCGGCGCCGCCCGCCGACCTCGTGGCGGCGGCTCGCCCCGAGACCACCGCTCCGGGGGAGACCGCAGAGATCGAGGGCTGGGGGGTGCGCGTGGTCGCCGCCCATCCGGTCGAAGCGATCGGAAACGTGCGACCCGAGGCGGGCGACGAGGCGCTCGCGGTCGAGGTCGAGCTGACCAACCGGGGCGCGGAGGCCCGCCGGATCGCCCCGGCCTCGCAGACGCGGCTCAAGGATGCGAGCGGGCGGGTCTTCGGCTACCAGGGGGATCCGGAGCCCGGAAGCGGTGCCCGCGCCGCGCAGGCCACCTTGCACGGCGGTCTCCTAGGCGGGGTCGAAGCCGCACCGGGCGCGACCGTCCAGCGTTCCCTGGGTTTCCTGGTTCCCGCCGACGCCGAGGGCCTCGTCCTCCTCGTCGACCCGGTCGCCACCGAGCGCGGCCTGGCGATCCTCCGGCTGCCCTGAGCCAGCGACCGAGATCCCGGAGTCTTCCGTGACCGTATCGATCCGCCACCGCCGCGGTTTCATCGGGCTCCTGACCGGCCTCGCCCTCATGGCCGGCGGCCACCTCGGTGCGCGCATGCCTCCGAGCCCCTCCGAGTACAACTTCGTCCTGGTGCGGGCGCTCGCCGGGCCGGTAGGGGGCGAGACCGGCGACGATCTCTCGGTCGCTCCGGATGGGACCGTGTTCGTCGCCGGCTATCACAGCGGGCTCGACGTCGACCGCGACGGGGAGGTCGAGCTGCCGGCGTTCGGAGGGACCGACCCTCTGACGGTCAAGCTCGAGTCGACGGGCGCGGACGGTCTCTGGATCTCGGCCGCGGCGGGTCCGGGCAAGCTGGACGCCGCGTCGGGCGTCGCGCCGGACGGCGAGGGCGGCGCCTGGGTCGTCGGAAGGATCCAGGACGAGGCGATGCGCTTCTCCGACACGATCAAGATTAGGACCCGCGGCGAGACGGACGGGTTCCTGGCCCACTACGACGGCAAGGGCGGGCCGGTCCGGGTGATCGTCGTCGGCGGCACGGGCGCCGATACCCTGAGCGACGTGGCGGTCGACCCTGCCGGCAACGTCGTCGTCGTCGGCGCCGTCCGGGGAGCGGTCGACGTCGACCGCGACGGCAAGGTCGACGTCGAGGGGTCGCCCGAGGGGAGCCTCCTCGTCGCCAGCTTCCACTCCGAGGGAAAGCTCCGCTGGGCGCGCGCCTTCTCGCGGCGCGGTGGTTCCGCGGCCCAGGGCGTCGTGATCGACGCCGACGGCACGATCTTCCTGACCGGAAACCACAGGGGTCCGGGAACCGATCTCGACGGAGACGGCCGCGCCGACCTGCCGCCGAGACCAGACGGTTTCCAGGGCTTCTTCGCCCGGCTCGACGCCGAGGGTCGCCTCACCTGGGTGCGGGCGCCGGCGGGTGCGTTCTTCGGGCACCTGACCCAAGCCCCGAACGGGGACCTCCTGGTCCTCGGCAGGGCGGAGGGGGCGCTCGATCTCGACGGCGATCGGCGTCCCGACGTCGCGCCTCGGGCCGCCGGCCCGCACTTCTTCCTCGCTCGCTACAATCACGACGGCGCGTTGCTATGGGCCCGCACCTTCGCGCAGGGCTCACCGGTCGACGTCGCCGCCCACGGCCGACGCATCGCGCTCGCGGGTTTCTTCAAGGGACCCCTCGACCTCGACGGCGACGGGAGGATCGACGCCCGGGGCCATACCGACGGCGTCAACGACGGGATGCTCGCCGTCCTCGGCGACGACGGCGAGCTGCTCGAGGTCTGGGGGGTCATCGGCATCTCCTACGACCAGGTGCGCGCGGTGGGGTTCTCGCCCGACGGCGCCTCGATCTACACGACCGGCTTCGTCCAGCGGACGGCGGACTTCGACGGCGACGGCCTCCCGGAGGGCGACGTCAAGTGCGACTCCTACGGCGACATCTTCTTCGCGCGCTACGACTGCACGCTCGAGGTGGAGGTCGCGCTCGAGGACGCGAAGACCGGCTCCGAGCTGTCGGTGGAGGACGCGAGCGGCGCGCTGCTCGCCGACGGCGCGCGGATCCCTCTCCTCGTCGAAGGCCACCGGCTCGTCGCGCGGCTCGACCACCCGGGGACCTTCACCGTGAGGGTCACGAAGCCCGGCTACGTCGCCTGGGAGAAGAAGGACGTGGGCGTCGCGAGAACCGACTGCCGGGACCGGCCGTTGCGGCTCTCCATCGAGGTTCGACCCACGGCGAGTCGGAGCGAAGCCCCCCGGCCGAGGGCGTCGACCGAGTGACTCGCCGCCACCGCCCCCCGGGCGCCGCGTTCTGTGTTAGAAATCCCCCTCAGCTCCCCTGAAGACGACGGCGCCCGCCTTCGGAGGCGGTCCGGGATCCTCCCGGACGCCCCCGGGGGAAGTGCGCCGGAGATCGCGGTCGGGAGCCCACTTGGAGGAGGATATCGTCATGAAGCGAAGCCTTTGCATCGCAGCGATGGTGGTGGCGGGGTTGGCGGGAGTGCTCGCGGCGGCCGCGCCGGCGGCGGCCCAGGACGACATGCTCGGGTCGTTGTTGACGATGGAGAAGAGCCTGTGGCAGGGCTGGGCGGAGGGCGACCAGGCGCCGTTCGCGGCGCACCTCACGGATGACGCGGTCATGATCACGCCGGGTGGCATGACCGCCGGCAAGGCGGCTGCCCTCGAGATGCTCGTGAACGAGAAGTGCGAGGTGGAGAGCTGGGAGCTCTCGTCGCCGGCCGTTCACCAGGTGACGGACGACGTCGTGATCCTCACCTACGAGGCCGACCAGGCGGCGACCTGCGGCGGTCAGGACGCCTCGGGTCATCTCCAGGCCGCGAGCGTCTGGGTCAAGCAGGGCGACCAGTGGATGGCGGCCTCCCACCAGGAGACCATGATGCCGCCGGCCGACATGGAGGGGATGGAGAAGGAACAGGAGTAGCGGCGACCGGGCCCTCGGCCCCTCACCCCTCGTCCCGGCCGTGGACCTCGGCGGGGGGTGAGGTGCCTCGGCTCCTACTCCTGCCTCCCCAGGCGAAGGGGGCGCTCGGTGTTCGCCCTCAGCTCGAGGACCCCGTTGACGACCGAGAACTGCTGCACGGCGCCGCAGGACAGGGCGCGGGAGCGCAGGAGGTCGCCGGAGACTTCGAGGGGTTCCTTGTCGTCGAGGAGAGTCTCCTCGACGGGCTCGACCGAGCGGAGGACGAACCGGGCGGAGGCCGAGTCGATCTCGAGGCGGAGGGCGACCGCTCCCTCGCCGGATTGCCCCATCTGCGCCTGCCAGACGCCTTGCAGCTCGGAGGGGACGGGCTCGGGCCGGAAGTGGAACATCCCGTCCTTGAAGCGACGGACCTGGTCCGGGTCGTAGTCCCGTCCCGCGACGGTGAAGAAGACGCAGTGCGGCGTGATCTCCCGGCTCTCGTCCGCTTTCCGGAAGGTGGCGACGAAGCCGTCCGGGAACGTGAGCTCCAGCCACCCCTTCGCGGGCGTCTCGACCTTCCTCGGCGAGTCGAGGTCGTTCGAGAGGCCCATCGAGCCGTGGAGCTCGCCGTTCCGGAGACTGTACGGCCCGGTGGCGGCGCCGCTCGCGTCGCCGGGATACCCGTAGCGCAGGCGGCCGTCGGCGGAGAACTGGACCACGAGGTTGCGGTAGCCGGCCGGGGGCGCGTCCGCCGGCGCGACGCCGTCGACCCGCTCGAGCTCCCAGGTCCCAACGAGGTCCGCCCGCTCGGGCGGCGCCGCCTGGAGGGCTCCCGGGAGCGCAACCAGCAGCAAGAACGGCGCGAGCTCTCTCCACATGACGGCCTCCGAAGGTCCCGGAATCGAGCCCGTACTCTATCGGGTCCCTGGCAGCCCGTACCGGAGCGAGGCGCCGTCGCGGTGAGCCGCTTCGGCGTTCTCCCTCATCCCTCGTCCCGGCGGTGGGCCTCGGTCGCATGCGGCTCGTCGAGCCCGCGAGAGAGTGTGCAAGCTCCGGGCCGAGGGCCGCTACACCGCCGGGGTCGGCAAGATGCCGTCCACCTCGAAGAGCTCCCGGGGGAAGCGGCGGCTGGCCTCGCCTCGCAGCGCGCGGTCGACCGGGCGGCGGCGGGAGATCTCGACGGCCAAGCGGGTGGCGACGCAGTACCAGGTCTCGGGCTCGCGTGGCTGCCGCGAGGCGAAGGCGCGGGGAGTGAAGATCGCCAGGTTCGCGCCGCCTTCGGGGTCTCGGGCCGAGCGGTAGCGACACGCCTCGATCCCGGCCGCGCGGAGGGTCCGGCCGAGCGCTTGCGAGGCGGCGTAGGAGACGGGTGAGGAGATCTCCGCCTGGTGCTCGGCGAACGGCGGCGCGGTCAGGTCGGCGCCCTGCTCCGTCCGGACCTCGGCCCGAAAGACCGAGAGGTCGACCAGGATCGGCTCGATTCGGGCCTCCGTGCCCTCCAGCAGGACCAGCCGGTAGTAGGCGGCCTCGGCGAGGGCCGTCGGTCGCCGGTCGGCGCCGTACCAGATGCCGCGCTCGGCGCGGGTGCCGAACCGGGAGCCGTGGGGCAGCGGCGGGTAGCGATAGGGCGTCGCGAGGAGATAGTGGAGCCCGGCGAATTCGGGCTCCGCGGGCAGCGGCGGCTTGGCGCGCTCGATCAGCTCCTCGAGGAGCGCCTGCTCGGCGGCCGAGTCCACGAGCTTGCGGGTGGAGACCACGTGCTGGGCCTCGACCACCCGCCAGGGGCGGGCCTCGAGGGGGCCGGCCTCGTGCTCAGCCTTGACCGCGGAGAGCGTCCAGGTAGTCGGCGACACGGACCAGTCCCTGGGCGGTCTGGAGGAGCTCGGCGGGAATCCCCGCGAGGTGGTGGTTGCGGGCGCGCAGCCAGCGGCGGCATTGCTCGGCCCCGCCGCCCAGGAGCCCGTCGAGGCTGCGGAAGACCCGGAGGAAGAGGAGCGCCAACTCCCCCTCCTTGCTGCCCGGGTCGATGGTTCGAGTGCCGCGGGAGAGCCGCGAGACGGAGGCCGGGCTGATCCCGAGGATCGCCGCGATCTCCCGGTCCGTGAAGCCCAGGAGCTTCGCGGCGCGCTCCAGCGCCTTGGTCAGGACGGCCGGCGCCGTCGGGCGCGATTCGGTGAGAGGCAGCATCGTCAGGTGAAACCCTAGCGCAATTTTATTGCGGGTGCAACCGGCCGGGCTGCCACCCCTGGCGCTTCCGGCCGCGAGGCGAGAGAATGGGGCGCCGCCCGTCAGCGCGCTCCGGCATCCACCACCACCCGAGGAGGTCTCGACCGATGCGACTCCGTCCATCCCGGCTGCTCCCCGCGGCCCTCGCCGCCTTCGCCCTCGCCTCGACGTTCCTGCTCGCCGCGCCGGCTCCGGGCTCCGCCCAGCAGGTGCCCGCGAGCCTTTACCAGGAGATGCACTGGCGCTCGATCGGACCCTTCCGCGGCGGCCGCACCCGGGCCGTGGCCGGTGTGCCGGGCGACCCGTCGACCCTCTACATCGGGGTCTGCGACGGCGGGGTCTGGCGCTCGCGGGACTACGGACGCACCTGGACGCCGATCTTCGACGACCAGCCGACCCAGTCGATCGGCGCGATCGCGGTGGCCCCCTCGGACCCGAAGACGATCTACGTCGCCTCGGGCGAGGGGCTCCAGCGGCCCGACCTGTCGGTGGGCGACGGCATCTACAAGTCGACCGACGCCGGCGCCACCTGGGCCCACAGGGGGCTCGAGGAGGGCCAGCAGATCCCGGCCCTGGCGGTCGATCCGCGCGATCCCGGCCGGGTGTACGCGGCGGTCCTCGGCCACCCGTACGGGCCGAACGACGAGCGGGGGGTCTACCGCTCGACCGACGGCGGCGCCACCTGGCAGAAGGTCCTCTTCCTCGACCGCGATACCGGCGCCAACGACGTCGACGTCGACCCGGCGCACCCGGACGTCGTCTACGCCACCTTCTGGCAAGGGCGCCAGGGGCCGTGGGAGTACGGCAACGCCTACGGCGGCGGCAACGGTGGGATCTACAAGTCGACCGACGGCGGCTCGACCTGGGCGAAGCTCGCCGGCGGCCTGCCGGACAAGGTCGTCCAGGCCAACCTGGCGATCGCCCCGAGCCGTCCGGACCGCCTCTACGTGGTGCTCGCGACGACCGTGACCAGCGGCTACCAGTCCGGCGAGGGCCAGGGGCTCTACCGCTCGGACGACGCCGGCGCCACCTGGACGAAGGCGACCGACGACCCGCGGCCGCTCATGCGGATCGGCGGCGGCGACCTGCCGATGCTCGGCGTCGACCCCAAGGACCCGGACGTCCTCTACAGCACCTCGATCGTCACCGTGCGCTCCGAGGACGGCGGCAAGACCTGGACGAGCCTGCGCGGCGCTCCGGGCGGCGACGACTACCAGAACGTCTGGATCGATCCCGAGGACCCGAACGTGATCCTCCTCGCCGCCGACCAGGGGGCGGTCGTCTCGGTCGACCGCGGCGCCACCTGGAGCTCCTGGTACAACCAGCCGACGGCGCAGCTCTACCACGTCCAGGCGAGCCACGAGTTCCCGTACAAGGTGTGCAGCGGCCAGCAGGAGAGTGGCTCGGTGTGCATCGCCAACCGGGGCGACGACGGTGCCGTGACGATCCGCGACTGGCACCCGGTGGGCGCGATCGAGTACGGCTACGTGGCGCCCGACCCGCTCGATCCGGACGTCGTCTACGGCGCCGGCCGCAACGTGGTCACGAAGCACCGCTGGTCGACCGGGCAGACCCGGAGCGTCTCGCCGATCCCGGTGCTGGGGGAGGGCTACCGGGTGGACCGCACCCAGCCGATCATGTTCTCGCCGGTCGACCCGCACGTCCTCTACTACGCGGCCAACGTGGTCTTCGAGACCCGCGACGGCGGCGAGACCTGGCGCACCATCAGCCCGGACCTGGCGCGCGAGAACCCCGGCATCCCGCCGAGCCTGGGCTCGCTGGCGGACAAGGACCCGGCGGCGGCCAAGAAGCGCGGCGCGGTCTACGC
Organism: uncultured Acidobacteriota bacterium; assembly: GCA_963837945.1. Lineage (GTDB taxonomy): Bacteria > Acidobacteriota > Thermoanaerobaculia > Multivoradales > DATKCC01 > CAVUBL01. The sequence continues at coordinate 300,896 of CAWIQD010000002.1, read as the reverse complement.
CCTGGCCCCGTCGTTCAAGACCCTCGACACCCTCTGGGCGGGGACCGACGACGGGGCGATCCAGGTGACCCGCGACGGCGGCGGGACCTGGCGGGACGTGACGCCGCCCGAGGTCACCGCCTGGAGCAAGGTGACCCAGATCGCGGCCTCGCCCTTCGACGACGACACGGCGTACGCCTCGGTGAGCCGGCTGCGGGTGGACGACCTCGCGCCCTACGTCTACCGCACCCACGACGGCGGCACGACGTGGACGAAGATCACGGAGGGTCTCCCGGCCGGCGCGCCGGTCGACGCGGTGCGCGAGGACCCGGTCGAGAAGGGCCTCCTCTACGCCGGCACCGAGACCGGGGTGTGGGTGTCGTTCGACGACGGCGACCACTGGCAGTCGCTCGAGCTCGACCTGCCCCACAGCTCGATGCGCGACCTGTGGATCCACGACGACGACCTGATCGTGGCGACCCACGGACGGGGCTTCTGGATCCTCGACGACCTGGCGCCGCTGCGCCAGGCGAGCGCCCTCCTGGCAGAAGGGGTGACCGGCGAGGCGGTGCACCTCTTCCGGCCGAGCCGGGCGGTGCGCGTGCGCCGCGACACCTACACCGACACGCCGCTGCCGGCCGACGAGCCGATGGGCGAGAACCCACCCGCCGGCGCGGTGATCGACTACTCGCTGGGCGCGGCCGCCGCCGGGCCGGTGACCCTCGAGATCCTCGACGGCGACGGCGAGGTGGTCCGGAGCTACGCCAGCACCGACCCGCCCGAGCTCTCGGCCGAAGACCTCGCGAGGCAGATGATCCCCACCTACTGGGTGCGCCCCTTCCGGAGCCTGCCCACCACCCCCGGCATGCACCGCTGGGTCTGGGATCTCCACTACACGGCCCCGGAGGTGGGCGAGCGGGGCTACCCGATCTCCGCCGTGCCCCACGACACGCCGCGGGTGCCGCAGGGGCCGCTCGCGCTGCCGGGCACCTACACCGTCCGCCTGACCGCGGGCGGCACGAGCCGGACGGCGCCGCTCGAGCTGACCATGGACCCGCGGGTCGAGACCCCCGCGGCGGGGCTCGCCCGGCAGTTCGGCGTCGAGCGGATGCTGGCGAAGCGGATGAGCGAGGCCACGCACGCGGTGGCTTCGGCCCGGGCGGTGCGCGAGCAGATCGCGGCCTTGGGCAAGCGGCCCAAGGGCCGGCTCGGCCGCGACCTGGCCGCCTTCGACCGGCGCGTCGAGAGCGTTCTCGAGGGTGAGAAGGCCGAGGAGACGGCGAAGAAGACGGCCGCCGAGGGCGCCAAGACGGAGGCCGCGAAGAAGGCGACGGCGCCCGAGGCCGCGACGCCGCCGGCGCCCGGGCTCCAGGCCCTCGGAGGGCGGGTGGGCGGGCTCTACGAGGAGATCGGCGGGGCCGACGTTGCGCCGACCGCGGTCCAGGCCCAGGCGGCCGAGCAGGCCGACCGCGACCTCGGAGCCGCGCTCGCGCGCTGGCAGGCCCTGGCCGCCGAGGTCCCCGAGCTCAACCGGAAGCTCGATCGAGCCGGCCTGCCGAAGCTCGACCTCGCGGCGAAGCCCAAGGAGGCGGCGCCGGAGGGGGACGAAGAGTAGGGCGGAGAGCCCGGCCGCCTCAGGGCGGGTCGCAACCACCGGGTCCATTCACGTTCTACTCCACATCAGGCAGCCGATCGAGTCGAGGCAGAGTCGGCGGCTCGCCGGCCGGGGCTTCGAGCCAGGTGAGCCAGGCCCGGGCGCCGGCGCGGAAGCGCTCGAGGTCGAGGCCCTCCGTGCCCTGCGGATAGGGATCGACCCGGGCGAGGCCGCGCCCGAGGACGCGCCGCGCCGGCCCGGGGTTGGCCCGCTCGACGAAGTGATAGAGGCCGACCGCCACCTGGATCAGGCCGCGCCAGAGCTCGCGGGGCTCGGGGGTCGTCGAGCGCCAGACCTCCTCCCAGGCCTCGTGGGCCGCGAAGAAGCGGCCGGCGTTGAAGTGCTCGACGCCCGCCCGGACGAGATCCTCCCGCCCGTCCGGCGTGAGCTCGGGATGAAGGGCGCGCTCGGAAGACACGGCAGAAGTGTAGCCAACCTTCAACGCGTAACGATTCTGCCCCTCGGTCGCCAACCAGGAGAGACAGGCCCTGTGGACCCGCCTCGGCGGGCCGCCGGCACGATGAACTCTTCCCAATGGAGACTGAGATGGCCAACGACACGACGAAGGATCGCGGAACCGGTGGCGCCGAAGGAGCGAAGACCTGGAGCCCGGGCGAGGACGGGGCTTGGCGGCGGGAGGGCTTGCCGTTGGGGCTCGTTCTCCTCGTTGCTCTGCTCGCCGTCTGGGCGGCGGCGCCGGCGCGGGCCGGCGAGCTGGTGACGAACGGCACCTTCGACGACGATCTCGCTGCTTGGAGATTCGCCAACGTGCCCGGATACGGCGTGGCCTGGAGCCCGGAGGACGCCGAGGGCTCGCCCTCCTCCGGCTCGGCCGCGCTCAGCAACTCGGGCTCCCCGGCCGGCTCCTCGGCCCTGCTCATCAGCCAGTGCTTCCCGGTCGACGAAGGCGCGAGCTATCGCGCCGCGGCCAAGCTCCTGCTTCCCGACGGACAAGACCGCACGGGCGAGACCGGCGTCTACCTGCTCTGGTGGCAGACCAGCGACTGCACCAACTACTCGATCAGCACGGACTTCATCGGCCTCGACTTCACACCCGGCGACTGGACCGGCTACCAGATCGAGGCCATGGCCCCGCCCGGGGCGAAGGGTGTGGAAGTGCGAGCGGCAGTCGACAAGGTGGAAGCCGGGGGCGTCTTGACGGCCAACCTCGACGACGTCTCGGTGATGCCGGTCGGCGAAGCGCCGCCGCCGGAGGAGTGCGGCGTCCTGCCGGGACCCGATCTCGTCGACAGCGACTTTCCCGGGTACCGGTTCCGGGTGGAGATCGTGAACGGCGCGGGGAGCCTCCCCGCAGTCTCCGAGAGCCAGTGTCTGGCCGAGACCCTCTGCGTGAGCGGCGCCCTGCCGGGGCGGACCGAAGCCGAGCTCCGGTTGATCGGCCCACGCCCCAACGGCTACCTCTGGTTCCAGGTGGTGCGCTTCACCCCGTCCGAGCTCCGGATCGAGGCCGAGAAGATCTCGGACGGCACCTGCAGGGCCTACACGCTGGATGCGATCCCGCCGGCGAGCGACGCCCTGGACGGGTTCGTCGACCGCATGGCGTTTCTGCCCTGAGGCGGCCCCGGCCGGTGGGCGGTCGCTCCCTGCGCGGCGCCGCGATCGGCTAGCATGGGGCCCTCGATGGTGGAGGATGGACCCCAGCTCGCGCGGCGATTCCTGGCGGGAGACGCCGAGGCATCCCGTGTGGTCGAGGGGTGGGTGCGGACGGCGGCGAGCCCGTTTCGCCAGCGGCTCGACAAGGGGTGGGGTAACGGCTGGGAGGACGCCGTCCAGGAGAGCCTCCTCGAGCTCACCCGGGCGCTCCGGAAGGGCGCGATCCGCGACCTCCGCCGGTTGCGCCCCTGGGTCTTCCGCTCCACCACCCACACCTGTCTCGATCGGGTCCGGTCTCTCGGCCGTTGGTCCTGGGCCGAGCTCGACGACTTCGGTCTCACGAGCGAGCCGTCGGCCCTCGGCCGGCTTCTCGAACAGGGCGCGGTCGACTCCCTGATCGAGCTCGCCGCGCGCTGCCCCGAGGACTGCCGTCGTCTCTGGACGATGATCCTCGAGGGCCTGAGCTACCGCGAGATGAGCGAGCGGACGGGGCTCGCGGAAGGGACGCTCAGGGTGCGGGTGCTCCGCTGCCGGCGCCAGGCCCGGGCGCTCGCCGAGAGCGCGGCGTGCCGAGATTCTTGCGCGGACGCTGTAACGGAGGAGCCGCTCGAACGCCGAGAACAGTCAGGGGGACACGACCATGGCCTGTGACGACGTCATCGAGCGGCTGCCCTGGCTCGCGAACGGCACCCTGGCAGCGGAGGAGGAGGCGGCGGTCCGGGCTCATCTGGAGGGCTGCCCGTCGTGCCGGCGCGAGCTCGCCGCGACGATCGAGGAGGGCCGGCTCTTCGGCGCCCATCCCGCGACCGAAACCCTGGTGGCCATGGCCTACGGCGAGCTCGACCCGGCGGCACGGCGACGCGTCGAGGGGCATCTCGAAGGGTGCGAGGCGTGCCGGGACGAGCTCGCCCTGGCGGCGGCCGGCGCCGGGCTCGAGTCGGTCGCTCCGACCCCGGGCGTCGAGGCCGGTCCCCGCCGGCCCCCGCGCACGACCCTCTGGGCGCTCGCCGCCTCGTTCGCCGCCCTGGCGCTCCTGGGGGTAGCCTTGTTCCTCGCCTGGCAGACGCACCAGCGCGCGGAGCGCTGGGCCCGCGAGCGCAGCCGCCTGGAGCTCGAGGTGGCGCGCCTCGAGGCGCCGCGCGCCGGGCTGCCGGTGCTCGAGCTCCTGCCCGACTCCGTGCAACTTCGCGGCGGCGGCGCCGAGCCCCCCGCGGTCGGGCTCCCCGGCGACGCGCCCTGGGTCACGGTGCTCCTGAGCGCGCCCGGCGTGCCGGCGGACGGCTCGTACCGGATCGAGCTGCGAGCGGGAGGCGAGACGGTCTGGCGGAGCGAGCCGACCGCTCCCGACGAGCTGGGCGGGTTTTCGGTGCTGCTCCCCACCTCGCGGCTCCGCGGAGGCGCCCACACGCTCGCCGTGGTTGCCGCCGCCGGCCCACCCGGGGCCGCGCCGCTCGTCACCTACCGCCTGGACTGAATCCCGGCGGGCGTCACTGCCAGTCGCCGTAGACCTGGAACGCGGCCCAGTAGAACGGCGGCGAGGTAGGGCCTTCGCCGTCGCCGCGCCGCATCTCGAGCTGCGCCCGGCGCAGGGCCTCGGCCTTGCCGCTGCCGTCGAGCAGGTGCCGGTAGAAGTGGACCATGAGCTCGGCCGACGACGCGTCCGAGACCTTCCAGAGGCTGCTCACCACGCTCCGAGCGCCGGCGTACTCGAAGGCCCGTGTGAGGCCGAGGACGCCCTCGCCGGGTAGGTCGCGGCCCAGGGCCGTGTCGCAGGCCGAGAGCGTCACCAGGTCGGCGTCGAGCCGCAGTCGCTGGTAGATCTCCCAGACCTGGAGGAAGCCGTTGCCCTGCTCGCCGGACCCCTCGGAGGGAGCGAGGACGAGACCGGACTCGAGCGGGAGCCGGGGGTCGACGACTGCATGGCAGGCGAGGTGCAGCCGTCGCGCCGAGGAGGCCTCTTCGATCAGGCGTTCCTCGGTCCCGTCGGAGCCCAGGAAGAGCTTCGCCGCCCGGCCGAAGAGCCGGCCCAGGGCCTCGACCTCCCGGCGGGACCCCGGCAGCGCGGCGAGGTCCAGACCGGCGCGCAGGGCCACCCGGCGGGCCGAGCCGGGCGCCTCCTGCGTCGCGCCCAGGGGGTCGCCGAAGGCGACGAAGCCCTCGGGCGCCGGCGCCTTGCGGGCCTCGAGCTCGGCCAGGACCGTCGCCGAGGCGGCGAGCGAGATCGAACGCCGGGCGAGGAGCGGCTCGGCGGGCGCGGCGGGATCCGGGAGCGCCGACCAGGGGAGGAGGTGGAGCGGTCCGTCCGGAAGGACGACGAGGTGGTCCGCCGCCTGCAGGCGGTCCGCCACTGGCTCGAGGAGCTCCTGGGTGAGAGTCGTTCCCGCGACCCGCAGGGACGCCGCCCGGATGCTCGGGCGTTCGACCAGTCCGCGGTAGGTCGCGACCTGCCTCGCGAGCTCGTCGGAGCTCAGGGGCAGGCGGGTAGCGCCCAGGGGGCGCTCGCCGGGACCGAGGGCGAAGAGCCAGGAACCCTCCGGACCGACGGCGTAGGAGAGCAGGAGGGTCTTCTCGCTCAGGAGGGCGCGCGCTTCGGCTGCGTCCAGGGTCTCGGGATCGCGCAGCGCCGCGAGCCGCGGCGAGGCCTGGCGGACCCGGTCCTCGACTTCCTCCTGGGCGAGCCGTATGCGGTCGAGCTCGGCCCGCAGCTCGGAGCGCTCCTCGGGCGGCGCCGCCGTCAGGCGCCGGAGCGTGCCGTCGTAGCGCGCCGCCAGGGTGCGACGCCGGTGGTCGAGATCGCCCGGGAGGTCGAGGGAGAACTCGAGCTGGCGCTGGGCGAGCTCCTCGCGGAAGGTCTCGGCCCGGTAGCGCTCGAGCAGGGCGAAGGCTTCCGGCTGGCGCCCGGAGGCTGCGAGCAGGTCGAGGGGGTCCCAGTAGAGCTCCTGGAAGAGCGAGGTGAACCCGGCGCGGGCCTCGTGGGCGCCGCCGAACCGGCCGCGCAGACCCTCCAAGCCGTCGACCGACTCGAGATAGAGATCGAGCGCCGACTCGCGCCGGCCGCGGGCGGCTTCGATCCGGCCCAAGGCGTGCAGCCAGCGCGCCTCGCGCCAGGTGCCGACGGCGAACTGCCGGTGGAGGGCGAGCGCGCGGCGGTAGTGCCTCTCCGATCCGTCGAGGTCGCGGCGCTCCCAGGACACGGCCCCCAGGCCGGCCTCCGCGTCGGCGACCAGGAGGCCCTCGGGGCGAGCCTCGGTGGCGATCTCGAGAGCCCGCGTGAGGACGCGGTCCGCGTCGTCGAGCCGACCGAGCTGGCGCAGGATCGTCCCCAGGGCGATGCGGGAGGCCGCGGCGGCGATGCTCGCCGGCGCCCGGTCGTCGAAGACCGCGACGGCGCGGCGGGCGTTCTGCTCCGCGGGTTCGAGGTTCCCGAGGCGCCGCTCGGTTTCGGCCAGGTTTCCCAGGGCCGCGGCCTCGACGAAGGTGTTCCTCGGGTCGTCTTCGCTGTCGTAGAACTCCAGGATCTCCTGGAGGATCTGGCGCGCGCGATCGAGCTTCTCCGCGGTCCATGTAGAGGCGGGCGAGGTTGCCGCGGCGGACCGCCCGGTTGCGGCCTTCGGCTCCCTCGAGGGCCTTGAGATAGAGCTCCTCGGCCTCCCCGCCACGGCCTTGTTGGGCCGCCAGGATTGCCAGCAAGCCCAGCTCCCACCGGCGGGGAGTCCCGAGCCTCTCGTCGATGGCGACAGCCTGGTGCGTCAAGCTCTCGGCGAGGTCGAAGTCATCGGCCAGCCAGGCGCCGTTGGCGGCCTCGCGCAGGGCGCGCACCCGCGCGAAGCTCTCGGGCGCGAGCTCCTGGAGAGTGTCGAGGGCGGCGGCGAACGCGGCCTGCGACTCGTCGAGGCGGCCCAGCGAGCGGAGGGAGGCCGCCCGCCCGACCTCGATCCGGGCGGCCAGAACGCGCCAGTCTCCCGGCGCCGCTCCGATCGCCGCCCCCGCCCGGCCCGCCTCGTCCAGTGCTTCGGCGGGGAGCCGCTCGTCCTGGAGGACCTGCGAGCGGGCGAGGTGGAGGAGTGCCTCGACCTGGGGGGGAAGGCCCGGCTCCGCGCCCGCCGCGGCGAGCGCGGCCGCGGCTCCCGAGAAGTCCTTCGCCTCCTGCCGGAGGAGCGAGAGCCGGTACCCGACCCAGGCCCGGGCGAGGGGTGAGGCGGCCGCCGCCGCGAGGCGCTCGAGGGTGGCGAGGCCGCGCCCGTGCACCGACTCGTCTTCGGAGCGGCCGGCGGCGAGGGCCCCCCGGTAGTCGGCGAGCAGCCCGGGGGCGAGAGCCGGCTCGGCCACGAGGTCGTAGCCGAGAGCCGGGACGGCGAGCCAGTCGTCCCCACGCTCGAGCTCTACCGTGCCGCGGGGGAGCTGGTCCCGGAGCACGGCGAGGAGGTCGAAGGGATCGTCGAGGTGGCCCTCGGCGACCGTGCGACCGTCGGCGTCGAGCCGGCGCCAGGCGCCGACCCGGTCGCCGGCGGAGAGCCCGGCCACGCCAGTCGCCTCGTCGAGGACGAGCGCCGGTCCCGGCGAGGCGGCGGCGGCCCAGGCCGAGACGGCCGCCAGGAGGAGCAACCGGGCGACGAGGCGGCGCGAGGGGCGACGGGGCACGCGAGACACGAGACGACGGGCAGACGACATGAGGCGCCGCATTCTCCCACGAGCCGGCGGCGGGCCGGCCAGGCGCCGCGGCGATCAGCGGGCAACGGCGGCGGCCGGAAGCGCCGGCAGGTCCCAGGTGAGGAGGCGGAGGATCTCGTCGCGGGCGGGGCCGGGCACGGTCTCGGAGGCGGCTCCGAGGTCGAGCACCAGCCGGGCGCCGGCCGCTCCATGGAGCTCGTAGGAGAGGTCGTCGAGGTCCCCGAGGGCGGCCTGGAGGGGCGGCGAGAGGCGGCTCGCGTCCGCCGGGTAGCCGCCCAGGTCGGGCGCCTCGATCCGCAGGCCGACCGCGATCCGTGCGGTGCGGGCGATCTCCTGCGTGTCGTCGAGCTTCTCGGCGCCCGCCAGGAGGTTCGGGCCGACGAGGTCGGCGACCACGTGCCTCGGCTCGTCGTCATTTCGGCGCTCGGCGAGGGTGACCGTCGCCCGGCGGCAGCTCTTCTCGCGGCAGACCTGCGCGAGGCCGAGAAACGCGCGCGCCACACGCAGCTCGGGCCGGCGGCCGGCGGAATCGCTGCCGGTGAGCGCCGAGGCCTGGCGCGAGCCGTCCATTCGGGAAAGGATCTCGAGGCCCTCGCGCGCGACGACCGCCGCTGCATCCGGCAAGTCGGTCTGCCATCCGATGAGGAGGTCCTCGAGGCGCCGGAGCGTCCCGGGGGCGGTTGCGCTCCTTTCGGCGAGCTGCTGGACGTCGTCGAGCACCAGGCGCTGGATCGCGTTGGCGAGGAGCGGGCCCAAGAAGCCCGGCTGGAAGTAGAGCCGCTTCGCGAGGCTTGAGCGAACCTCGATGCCGGAGAGAGCCGTTCCTTCGTCGCCGTGGAGGAGAGCGAGGCGGCCCTGGAGGGTTGCGACCACCGCTCCCTGGAGGAGGTCGGGAGCGCGCCGGAGGAGGGTGTCGGCATCGATCTGCTCGCCGCGCGCGGAGAGGCCCGCAAGATCCCCGCCGCAGCGGTCCACGAGGGCTTCGAGCCGCCGGCGCTCGGCTCCGGTCCACTCCTCGGGAGTCTTGGCGCGGAGCTGGTGGATCCAGGCCTGGTCGGCGGCGGAGAGCGCGAGCGCCAGCGGCCCCGGCAGCGGTGGCGGCTCGACCGCCAGCCGGCGCCTGCCGGCGATCTCCTCGAGCTCGGAGCGCGCCGCCCGGAGCTCCGCCGCCGTCCGCTCGCCGGTCGCCAGCCCGCCCGGCACCTCTTGTCCAGACCCGGGAAGGGCCGAACCGGGGCCCACGGCGAGGCAGACGGCCGCCGCGAGAAGGAGGACGGGGTACCGCCTGGGCCTCGGAGAGCGCATGGCGCGAGAGTAAAGCGGTGTTCGCGTAAGCGCCAGGGTAGCAGAACCCGAGCTCCGGGCTGGGGTCGAGCGGGAGCTCGGAATCGAGGGCGTGAAGCCGGGCGGCGAGGCGGGTCGGGACGACTCTTCTCGAGGGCCAGGCCCCACTGGGGTGGTAGGGGGGAGCTAGGTGCGGTACCGGTAGACGATCCGGCCGCGGCTCAGGTCGTAGGGGGAGACCTCGAGCTTCACTTTGTCGCCGGGGAGCACCCGGATCCGGAAACGCCGCATCTTGCCCGCGATGCGGGCGAGCACCTCGTGACCGTTCTCGAGGGCGACCCGGAAGTTCCCGTTGCCCAGGACGTCCTCGACCTCGCCTTCGAACTCCAACGCTTCTTCTTTCGGCAAACCGACTCCTTTCGCAACACGACTCCCCACGTGGCGGCCTGGCTCGCCGCCGGCCCGAGCGATACGCCGCGCGGGCTTCGGCGCGCGGGTCGGAGGGGTGGGAAGACGCGGGTTTGGATGCAGCAATCCCGGGCCGGCTCCTTCCCAGGGTAGAGGGCCGAGGGGGTGGCTGTCAAATCGCCGGTCTCGGCGAGAGGGCCTTCGGCCTGCTCCCGAGGCGAGGCCACGGACCCCAAGGATTGCGATCTATTTAGATCAAAAAGGTTACGAATCGGTCGGGCCGCGGCGGGTGCGCAGCAGGACCAGGGTGGCGCCGGTGCCGCCGAGCCGGGGCGGAGCGGAGGTGAAGGCGAGGACCCAGGAGGCGATCGGCGCCTCGGCGAGCCAGCCGGGCAGGGCCTCCTTGAGCACCGGACCCGCCGCCGAGCGCAGGCCGCGCCCGTGGACCACCCGGACGCAGCGCAGGCCCGCGCGGCGGGCGCGCCGGAGGCCGTCGCGGAGCGCCCCACGGGCCTCCACCTCGGGGAAGCCGTGGAGATCGACGGTGAGCTCCACCGGCAGCTCGCCGGCCCGCAGAGCCGCCATCTGCCGGGGCGCGACGCCGGGGACCCCTCCGGCCAGCCGCTCGCCCTCCAGGGTCACCTCGATCCGCGGCTCCGCGCCGTCCCGCGGGCCGTCCCCCGCCCCTCCCGAAACGACCGCGCCGGCCCTCCGGCGGCCCGCAGGACGGCGGGCGCGGGGCGGCTCCGGGCGCGCTTCGAGAGGGTCGACTCCGCGCATCGCCCGCTCGAAGAGCTCCCGGTCCTCGCTCGGCTCGTCGTCGGGTCCGCGGCTCATGGTTCCACCCTCGGGACGGCATTCTACGAGGCGGCCGCTCGGGGGGTGAAAAAAACCGGCACGAACCCGGCCGAAGGCGCTCCCATCGTCCCGATCCGTGCAATAATCACAGTCACGTAACAACCTACTGTCCGGTTCAGCGGGTCACCTGCGTCGTTGGGTCCCAGGAGAGGTTGCTACGCGGGTGCGCGCGCCGACAAGAAAGGAGCTTTTCATGGGTCGGAAGGCTTCACGCTTCACCCCGCTGTACGCCCTCACCGCCTTGCTCCTCCTTCTCGCAGCCGTACCCGTCCAGGCGCAGTGGCAGCTCACGTCGCCCGACGGCAGCAGCTCGATCAAGTTCGGGTTCCTGGCCCAGATGCGCGCCGAGTCTCTGGACACCGGCGCGGACACGGCCCAGAACCTGTTCTTTCGCCGGCTGCGTCTGCTCGCGGGAGGCAAACTCACGGACAAGCTGACCTTCTTCATGGAGACCGACAGCCCGAACCTCGGCAAGGCCGGGGCCGGCGGCACCAAGGACGCCGGCGACATCTTCATCCAGGACTTCGTGGTCACCTACAAGCCGGCCAGCGATGCGTTCAACCTGGACACCGGGATGCTGCTGGTGGAGACCTCGCACAACTCGAACCAGTCCGCGGTCTCGCTGCTGGCGGTCGACTACGGCGCGTACTCCTTCGTCTCCTCGGGCCCGATCGACGCCCGGGTGGGACGAGACTACGGAGTGCGGGCCCGCGGCTACCTGGCCAACGACCACTTCGAGTACCGGGCCGGCGTCTACCAGGGCAAGCGGGGCGCCGCGGCCGACAACTCGTTCCGCTTTGCGGGTCGGGTGGTCTACAACGTGTTCGCCGCCGAGAAGGGGTTGTACTACAGCGGCACCAACCTGGGGAAGAAGCAGATCCTCTCCTTCGGCGTGAGCGCCGACCACCAGGAGGACTACGACGCCTACGCCGGGGACGTGTTCTGGGATCAGCCGCTCGCCGGCGGCAACGGCTTCACCTTCCAGGCGGACTGGATCAACTACGACGGCGACGTGTTCCTGCCGACGCTTCCCAAGCAGGACGACGGCCTGGTGGAGGTCGGGTTCTACTCGGCGGCCACCAAGCTGCTGCCGTTCGTCCAGTACGCCACGCGCAACTTCGACGATCCCGCCCAGGGCGACGAGGACCAGCTCCAGGTGGGCATCGGCTACATGTTCCGCGGCCACAACGGGAACCTCAAGTTCTCGTACGGCAGGCTCTCGAAGGACGGGACCTCCGACCGCGACCAGCTCTGGCTGAACTTCCAGACCTTCGCCTTCTAGCGATCGCCCGGTGGCCGGGGCGGCGGCGGACCTGCCGCCGCCCCGGCCGCGTTTCCTGCTTCGCCACCCGCGGCCCCTCAGATCGTCAGCTTGCCCAGCCGCGTGGCTCCGAGCCGCGCCCTGAGCACCAGGAAGAGCTCGGCCGTCGCCAGCGCGTCGGTCAGGGCGTGGTGGTGGTCGTAGGCGGGCAGGCCGAAGCTCTCGCGCGCCGGAGTCAGGCCGCGGGGGAGCGGCGGCTCGTGGGCCCGGATCGCCGCCAGCCGGTGCTCGAGCCGGCCGATCAGGGCCTGGGTGTCGACGATCCGGCGCCGCCGGGGCCAGGAGCGTCCGAGGCGGCGCCAGGCCCGGCGCAGGAAGGCGACGTCGAGCGAGGCGTGGTGGACGACGAGGACCGCCCCGTCGAGGCGCTCCTCGATCCGTCCGGCGACCTCGGCGAGCGGCGGGGCCTGGTGCAGCTCCTCCGGCAGGATGTGGTGCACCCCGATCGCCGCGTCGTCGAGGCCCTCGAAGCTCCCGGGGTGGACCAGGCTGTAGAAGCGCTCGCCCCAGCGAATCGAGCCCTGGCGCACCGGCACCATGCCGACCGAGAGGATGCGGTGCCGCCGCGGGTCGAGCCCGGAGGTCTCGAGGTCGAGGGCCCAGTAGAGGACCTCGTCCCAGCGCGGGGAGGAAAAGAGCAAGCCCCTCCCTATCCCAACATGTTCGTGCCGTAGCGCATCGAGACCGCCTCCTGGATCTCCCGGATGGCGAGGAAGGCCTCCTTGAGATGGCGGCCGGTCAGGTGCGAGAGGCCCTCCAGGGGCACCGTGTTCTCGGGCCGGCGCCCCTGGCGCACCGCCTCGAGCTGGTGCTCGAGACGCAGCCGGAGGAGGAACCGGAAGGCTTCCGCGAGAACCTCGGCGCCGTCGGCGCTCAGGCTGCCGGCGGCGGCCGCGGCCTCCAGGCGCGCGATCGTGCCGCGGGCGCTCACCCGGCCCTCCAGGGCGAAGAGTCGGGCCAGGCTGACCACCGGGATGATGCCGCCGCGCTTCAAGTCGACCCCGCCCGAGCTCTCCCGGATCTGGCGGAAGAGGCCGATCGGCGGCCGGAAGTCGAGAGCGTTGCGAGCCATGTGGGCGAGGAAGGAGCGCTGGCCCCGGGCCTCGCCGATCACCTCGTCCAGGGGCTCGAGCGAGAGCTCGCCGTGGACCGGCCGGAAGTCGAAGAAGTTGGCGGCGTCGATCAGGGCCTGCGGCTCGGGCGCGGCGAGCCAGCCGCCGAAGAGCTCGAGCCAGGAGTCGAGCGGCCGGTTCCAGCGGTCGGCCATGAAGCCGCCCGGGCAGGGCGGGATGCCGAGCCGGATCAGGCCGCCGGTCACCCGGCCGGCGAGCTCGGCGAAGTAGCGGCGCGCCGCGTCGGAGTCCTCGGCGTAGACCAGCGCGTTGTCCTGGTCGGTCAGCAGGGCCTGCTCGCGCCGGCCTTCCGAGCCGAAGACGATCCAGGCGTAGGGGCACGGCGGCTCGCCCAGCTCGCGCTCGGCCAGGCGCAGCAGACGGGCGGCGGCGGCGTCGTTGACGCTCGAGACGATGCGGCCGATCTCGACCGCGTCGAGATTGCCCCGGAAGAGCACCTCGACCATGCCGCCGAGCTGCCCGGAGTAGTCGGGGAAAGCGTCGGGGCTCGCGAGCTTCTCGATCCGCGCGAGCAGGGAGATGGGGCTGCGGTGATGGTGGCGCAGCAGGTCGCTGTCGGTGATCACGCCCAGGACGTCCTCGCCCTCGACCAGCGCCAGGTGGTGGATCCGGTTCTCGAGCATGGAGACCAGGGCGTCGAACACCGGCGTCGCCGCCGGGACGGTGCGCAGCGGCCGGCTCGCGACCCGCGAGACCGCCGTGTCGAGGCCGCGGCCGCGGGCGATCACCCGGCGCCGCAGGTCGCGATCGGTCAGGATGCCCGGCGGGCGGCCGGAGACCAGGATCGAGCTCACTCCTTCGCGGCTCATCTCCCGGGCGGCCTCGGCGACCGTCGCCTCGGGCCGTATGAAGACCGCGGCCCGGGTGACGAGCTCGGAGACCGGGGTCGAGAGATCGCCCGAGAGCAGCGGCGACTCGGACTGGGCGGCGCGGCGCAGGCGGCTCGCCAGCCCGGCGACGAAGAAGTAGGAGAACTCGCGCTCCTCCATGAGCCGGTGGAAGAGCTCGCCCGGGATGCGGAACAGCAGGCTGTCCTCTTCGGCGACGACGTCGATCGACGGCGAGCCGCCGGCGAGCAGCGACGGGTAGCCGAAGACCTCGCCTTCTTCGAGGACTTGCAGCGGTGCGCCGTCGCGTTCCAGTCGCACGGCGCCCTTGCGCACCACGTAGAGGTAGCGGTTGTCCGGGTCGGAGCGGCGGATGATCGCCTCGCCGCGCGGGACGTAGGTCACCTCGAGCCGGTCGAGGACCTCGGCGAGCAGGTCCGCGCGCAGGCGGTCGAACGGCGCGTGGCGGGGCAGGAAGACGTCGGGTTCCATCGCGGGCTCGAGACGAGGACGCCCCCTCCGCCACACGGTGCGGAGGGGGCGTCCAGAGTACGGCGGCCGCTCAGTGGGCTTCGGCCGCCCCCGCGCCTCGCGGCACGCGGACGTCCTCGACCATCCGGCGGATCTCCTCCGGAGGCGGCGGCGTCAGTCGCGAGACGACGAAGGTGACGATCAGGTTGATCACCATGCCGATCGTCCCGATGCCCTCGGAGCTGATCCCCAGGAACCACGGGGACATCCCGAAGAACTTGTTGCCGATGATGTAGAACCCGGTGAACCCGATGCCGGCGACCATGCCCCAGATCGCGCCCTGGCGGTTGGTCCGGCTGTCGAAGATGCCGAGCAGGATCACCGGGAAGAAGCTCGCCGCCGCGAGGCCGAAGGCGAAGGCCACGACTTGTGCGACGAACCCCGGTGGATAGATGCCGAAGATGCCGGCCACGATCACCGCCGCGAAGATCATGACTCGGCCGACCATCAGGCGTTTGGCCTCGCTCGCGGCGGGGTTGATCAACCGGGCGTAGATGTCGTGCGCGATCGAGCTCGAGATGACGAGCAACAGGCCCGCCGCGGTCGACAGGGCGGCCGCCAGGCCGCCGGCCGCCACCAGGCCGACCACCCACGGAGCGAGGCCCGCGACCTCGGGGGTCGAGAGCACGATGATGTCCCGGTCGATGGTGATCTCGGTGGTGTCCTTGTCCGGCGTGAGCTCGATCAACCCGTCCCCGTTCTTGTCTTCGAGGCCGAGCAGGCCGGTCACCTCCCAGTTCTTGACCCACGAGTGCTGGCGCACGTCCTCGAGGCTCTTGCCGTTGAGCGAGTTGATCAGGTTGTAGCGGGCGAAGGCCGCGATCGCCGGCGCGGTGGTGTAGAGCAGGGCGATGAAGAGCAGCGCCCAGCCGGCCGAGTAGCGGGCCGAGCGGACGCTGGGCACGGTGTAGAAGCGCACGATGATGTGCGGCAGCCCGGCGGTTCCGGCCATCAGGGCGAGCGTGATGCAGAACACGTCGAGCATGGTCTTGGTGCGGAACGGCTGGGTGTACTCGGTGAAGCCCAGGTCGAGCTGGATCTGGTTGAGCTTGTCGATGATGTCGCTGAAGGTGAACGACAGCTGCGGGATCGGGTTGCCGGTCAGCACCCGGGAGATGGCGATCGCCGGGATCAGGTAGGCGACGATCAGCACGCTGTACTGTGCCACCTGGGTCCAGGTGATGCCCTTCATCCCGCCCAGAACGGCGAAGAAGGCGACGATCGCCATGCCGATCACCACGCCCCAGTTGATCCCCACGCCCAGGAACCTGCTGAAGACGATGCCCACGCCGCGCATCTGGCCGGCGACGTAGGTCAGCGACACGAAGATGGCGCAGAACGCCGCGACCACGCGGGCGGTCGAGGAGTAGTAGCGGTCGCCGATGAAGTCGGGCACCGTGTACTTGCCGTACTTGCGCAGGTAGGGCGCGAGCAGCAGGGCCAGCAGCACGTACCCGCCGGTCCAGCCCATCAGGTAGACCGTGCCGTCGAAGCCCATGAACGAGATCAGGCCCGCCATCGAGATGAACGAGGCGGCCGACATCCAGTCCGCGGCGGTCGCGGCGCCGTTGAAGATCGCCGGCACGCCACGGCCGGCGACGTAGAAGCCGCGGGTGTCCCGGACGCGGTTGCTGTATCCGATCCAGAGGTAGACGGCGAAGCTGATGAGAACCAGGATCCAGGTCCAGGTTTCGGCGCTCATCGCGTGCCTCCCTTGCGGCCGGCGGCCCGGTCCTCGTGGACGTCGTACTTCTGGTCCAGGCGGTCCATGACCCAGGCGTACACGAAGATGAGGATGACGAAGACGACGATCGAGCCCTGCTGGGCCCACCAGAAGCTCATCGGCAGATGGCCGACGTGCACCGTGGCGAGCGGCCGGGCCAAGAGAATCGCGAAGACCAGCGAGACCAGAGCCCAGATGACGAGCAACCCGGCGATCAGGAGCTTGTTGGCTCGCCAGTACGCCCGGGCGGCGTCCTGCCCCTTACGGCTGTCTTCCATGCGGAGTCCTCCTCCGGTCGGCGGCACCGACCACCGGAACCCCCGGTGAGGCCGGCGCTCGATTCATCGGCGGGACGCCCGGGTGGGCGGCCCGAACCTCATCCAAGACGCCTTCGGAGCGTCGGCCACGCTCCTTGCCTGGAGCGGGCCTCGACTGACGAGGGCGCCGGAACGTCGGAAGTGGGACGTCGATGGCTGGAGGAAGAATAAGTGGCGAGCGCGGTGAATGTCAACGAGCGCGGGTGGGCGGGACGGCCGGGGCCGTACGGTATACTTCGGCCCCAAGATCGCCGCGTCCCACCCCTGGCCGGAAGGACTCGAAGAGGAGGAGGTCGACCCATGGTGCCGGTCAAGCCCGAGATCGCCAAGCGTGCGCGCGTCAGTTCCATGGAGCAGTACCGCGAGCTGTACCGCGAGTCGCTCGAGAAGCCCGAGGAGTTCTGGCGCCGAGAGACCGGGCGGCTCGATTGGTACAACGAGCCGCACACGATCTTCGACTACGACATGGAGGCGGTGGACTTCTCCTGGTTCGCCGGCGGGCGTCTCAACGCCTGCTTCAACTGCGTCGACCGGCACCTGGCGACGCAGCCGGACAAGACGGCGATCATCTGGGCCAAGGACGAGCCGGGCGAGTATGAGCGGATCAGCTACCGGGACCTGAAGCACCACGTGGCCCGGATCGCCAACGTGCTGCTCTTCCACGGCGTGCGGCGCGGCGACCGGGTGGCGGTCTACCTGCCCATGGTTCCCGAGCTCGCCTACGTGATGCTCGCCTGCGCCCGGATCGGCGCCGTCCACTCGGTGGTCTTCGCGGGCTTTTCGGCCGACTCGCTGCGCGAGCGGATCATCGATGCCCACTGCACCATGCTGGTGACCGCCAACGAGGGACTGCGCGGCGGCAAACGGATCCCGCTCAAGGCGACCTCCGACGCGGCGATCGACGGCCTCGACATGGTCGAGACCGTGCTCGTGGTGCGGCGCACCGAAACCGAGGTCGAGATGCGCCCCGGGCGCGACTACTGGCTCGAGGACGAGGCGCACAAGCAGCGCTCCACCTGCCCCAACGAGTGGATGGCGTCCGAGTCGCCGCTCTTCGTGCTCTACACCTCGGGCTCGACCGGCAAGCCCAAGGGGGTGATGCACACGACCGCGGGCTATCTGCTCTACGCCGCGATGACTCACGAGCTGGTCTTCGACTTGAAGCCCGACGACGTCTACATGTGCGCCGCCGACATCGGCTGGATCACCGGCCACAGCTACATCGTCTATGGCCCGCTCGCCAATGGCGCGACGACGGTGATGTTCGAGTCGACGCCGGTCTACCCGGACGCCGGGCGCTACTGGCAGGTGGTCGACGACCTGGGGGTGAACGTCTTCTACACGGCGCCGACCGCGATCCGCGCCATCGCGCGGGCGGGCGACTCCTGGGTCAAGAAGTACTCGCGCAAGAGCATCCGTATCCTGGGCACGGTCGGCGAGCCGATCAACCCCGAGGTCTGGGAGTGGTACCACGACGTGGTGGGCGAGGGCCGGGCCTCGGTGGTCGACACCTGGTGGCAGACCGAGACCGGCGGCATCCTGATCACCCCGCTGCCGGGGGCGATCCCCACCAAGCCGGGGTCGGCGACCCTGCCCTTCTTCGGCGTCGAGCCGGTGCTGGTGGACGACGAGGGCAAAGTGCTCGAGGGCAACGACGTGCGCGGCAACCTCTGCCTCAAGCGGCCCTGGCCGGGGCAGGCGCGCACCATCTACGGCGACCATGGCCGGTTCCGGGAGACCTACTTCACCCGCTTCCCCGGCCTCTACTTCACCGGCGACGGCTGCCGCCGCGACGAGGACGGCTACTACTGGATCACCGGCCGGGTGGACGACGTGCTCAACGTCGCCGGCCACCGGCTGGGCACCGCCGAGATCGAGAGCGCCCTGGTCGCCCACGACGCGGTCGCCGAGGCGGCGGTGGTGGGTTATCCGCACGAGATCAAGGGCACCGGCATCTTCGCCTACGTCGACATCGTGCCCGAGTTCCGCGAGATGAGCCCCGACGAGCTGATCGGCGCGCTCAAGGAGCAGGTGCGGCACGTGATCGGGCCGATCGCCTCACCGGACCAGATCCAGATCGTCTCGGGGCTCCCCAAGACGCGCTCGGGCAAGATCATGCGCCGCATCCTGCGCCAGATCGCCCAGGGCGAGTACGAGGACCTCGGCGACGTCACCACCCTCGCCGATCCGAGCGTGGTCGAGAAGCTGGTCGAGGACCACAAGGCCCACCACGCCGCCTAGCGCCCCGCCCCCGAACCCGGCCGGGAAGGGGATCGAGGGGGATGTGCGGGGCATCCTACCGCTTGCCGGAGGCCATCTTCTCGGCCTCCGGCAAGCGCCGCAGCGCCTGCATCGCGACGATCCCCGCCGCCGGCCCCACGACCAGCACCGCGAACACCCAGCGCCAGCCGAGCGTGCCCAGGAGCGCCGGCACCAGGCGGAGCGTGAACAGGGTGAGCAGGAACCCCAGGCTGGTCTGGACGGTCAGTGCCGTGCCGACGTAGCGCGGGTCGGTCAGCTCGGAGATCGCGGCGCTGAACTGGGCGCTGTCCGCGACCACCGCGATCCCCCAGAGCAGGCAGATCGCGGTGAGCGCGCCGGGCGCGCCGAAGAAGAGCCCGGCGGTGGCGGCGCAGGCCCCCGAGACCGCCAGGCTCCACGACGTCACGCGGGTGCGTCCGAGGCGGTCCGCCCAGCGGCCGGCCGCGACGCAGCCGGCGGCGCCGATGGCGATCACGCCGAACCCGGCCAGGCGCGCGCCGGCGGGGCTCCACCCGGCCTGCCGGTAGGCCTCGAGGAGGAGCACCGGCACCCAGGCCCACATCGCGTAGAGCTCCCACATGTGGCCCAGGTAGCCGAAGTGCGCCAGGCGGGTCGGCCGGTGGGCGAGGGCGCGGCCGGCGAAGCGCCAGTCGAACGGCGCGTTCTTCGGCAGGTACGGCCCCGAGCGCAGGACCACGGCGGCCAAGACGCCCGAGGCCATGGCGAGCCCCGAGGCGGTGTAGAGCACCCGCGGCCAGGGCGGCATGCCACTCGAGCCGAAGACCGGCAGGGCGTTGAGCAGGTGGGGGCCCGCCGAGCCGAGAGTGAGGGCGCCCACCAGGATACCGATCCCTAGCCCCCGGTCCTCCCGGCACCAGGAGGCGACCAGCTTCAAGCCCGGCGGGTAGACGCCGGCGAGCGCCACCCCGGTCGCGAAGCGCAGGGCCAGGGCGAGGGGCGGCAGGGCGGCCGTCGGCACCGCGCCCGAGGCGGCGAGCGCCGGGATCGCGGCGTTGGCGAGGGCGCCCGCGAAAGCGCTCGCCGCGACCAGCTTGCGGGCCGAGACGCGGTCGGCGAGGTTGGCGAGGGCGCTCGCCAGGGCGCCCGCCACGAAGCCGAGCTGGACGCTCATGGTCATCCAGGCCTGGCCCGCCGTCGACAGGTTCCAGGCCGCGTGCAGCTGGGGCACCACCGCCGAGGCGGAGAACCAGAGACCCATGGCGAGCGTCTCGGCCAGGGCGAGCAGCGCCACCTGGCTCCACTTTCCCGGCGCAGCAGAAGGCTCCGCCGCTCGATTCCCGACCTCGAGGGGCATGGTTGATCCTACCCCGGCAGGCGGGGGCGAAGAACCACCCCGCGGGGCGTTTCGCGGCCCGGCGCGAGGCCGTACTCTCTTGCTCGACAGGTTCGGGAGTCTGCTGCTGGGTGGGGGACAAACGCCAGGGGAGGAGCCCCCACCCAGCAGCGTCTCCACCGATACAGCCTGCGGGGGCGGCGATGGCTAACCACTGCGCCGGAGGGCCCCGCAGGCATTTTTCTATTTCCGTACGCGAGGGGCGCCCCGGCGGGGCGCGGGAGGCGAATGGGCTGGTTCTCCGGAGCGCACCTGGTATGGATCTGGGCCGGCTGGCTGGCGATCATCGCCGCCGTCGTCTGGCTCGCCGTGTGGGCGGTCCGCTCCGGCGTCGGAGACTCCGGGCCGGCCGCCGGGCCCGACGACTCGGCGGAGGCGATCCTCAAGCGGCGCTTCGCCCGCGGCGAGATCGGCCGGGAGGAGTTCCGCCGCAGCCTCGAAGACCTCCGTCGGTAGTTACCGCAAGCGATATTCCAAGAGCACCCGCACGTTGAGCAGGGCGTCGTTGCGCGCCCCGCGCGCGTCGTCGCGCACTACCTCGAGCGGCGTATAGAAGAGCTCGCCCGCCAGGCGGATCCGCGCCGCCGTCCGGTAGCCCAGGCCCGCGCTCAGCGAGTACGTCGTGCCCTCGGCGCTCAGCCGGCTGTGATCGACGATGGTGCCGTAGCGCGCCCGGACCTGGAAGGTCTCGTCGAAGTGGTGGGCGGCGAGCGAGGCGTAGGGCTCGAGGCCGCGGGCGGCGGCCGGTCGGCGCGATGCCGAGAGCTCGAGGCTCGCCGAGCGCACGGTCATGGTGTCGCTCGAGGGCTCCCGGCAGCGGTACGGGTTCCGCGCCGGGTCCTCGCCCGCCGCCGCCGTCGCGGCGCTGCAGGTCAGGTCGCCGTCGATCGTCCCGGTCTGGGCGGTGAGCCCGAGGCCCAGGCGCCAGCGCTCGCCCGAGACCAGCGGGTGCTCGAGACCGAGGGCGTAGAAGCGGGGCGTCACGCCCTCGACCTCCACCGGCGGCACCAGGCCGGCGGTCACCCGGAAGCGACCGGGGAGCCCGGCCGTCAAGCGCACCCGCCCGAAGACCGGGGTGCGGTTGAGGTCCTCCTCCTTGGTGCCGATGAAGCCGACGGTCCGCTCCTCGGCGGAGAGCGAAGGCACCCAGGCGCCCTCGAACCCGAGCTCGAGGGCGCCCGGTGCCGGCTCGCTACCGTCGCCGAAGCCGGTCATGAGCGCCACCGAGCCGAAGTAGGTCATGGCCCAGGCCTCGGGGCGGTCGAACCGGAGCGATTCGCGCGACGCGATCTCGGTCTGGGCCCGGGCCGGGGCCGCGACCGGGGCGAGCGCCGCGAGGAGGACGAGCGGGACGAGCCGAGTGGACCGCATCACGGCCTCTGAGTCCGCGCCGCCCTGCCTTCGGTTCAACGCGGGCGGCGAAGCGGAGAATCGGGTACTCTCTCGGTAGCGCACCGAACGATCCGAAAGGGTCTCGACGAGACGGGGGGTTCCTCATGGGCAGGTGGAACGTGGCGATCACCGCGGCGATGATGGCGGGCCTGACGGTGGCCGCCGCCTCGGGCCAGTCGTGGGCCGGCCGGTCCGGCGCGGGCGTCGAAGTCGCCGATCGCGGCGGGCGGCCGGTCGCCGGGGCGGAGGTCGAGCTCACCTACGGCGAGACCGAGGAGGGTGGCGGCCCGGCCGTAGCCCGGACCGGCGCCGACGGGCGGGTCGAGGTGCGAGGCCTCGCCGAGGGGCGGTGGCTGCTCCAGGTGCGCCATCCCGACTACCTGTCCTACGTCGCCAACCTCGAGGTCCGGGCCGGGCGGCGGCCGCGCGAGCTGAGCGCCACGCAGGTCAAGACCGGGGACTCGCTCGAGTCGTTGCGCGTGCGGTACTTCGAGGCCGAGGGCGGCGGGCCCGCTCCGCGTCCGGCGCCGGCTCCCCGGCCCGCTCCTCGCCCCAGGCCGGAGCCTGCTCCGGCGCCCACGCCCACCCCCGCACCTCCGGCCCGCCCCGCCCCGGCCCCGGCCCCCGCTCCCGAGCCGGTGACGCCCGCTCCGGCGCCCGAGGCCCGGCCCGCGCCCGGGTCCCTGCCGCCCGCCGCGGAGCCGGCTCCACCTGCGCCCCAGGCCGCCCCGGAGGCTCCGGAGCCCGCGCCGGCTCCGCCCCCGCCGCCCGCTCCGGAACCGGCGAACCCGGCCTGGTCGGCGGCGGCCTACGTGCGCTCCTTCCGCGATGGCACCTGCCCGGAGTGCCAGCCGGGCGAGTGGGCGGTGTCGGCTCCCGGCGTCGCGGCGTCCGCCTCCGACGCCTGCCCCGCCGACCTGGGCGACCGGGTGAAGGCCGCGGCGGCGGCGCTCCGAGCCGCCGGCGTCCCCGGCCTCGCAGCCTACGCGGGCCCGCTGGCCGAGGTCGACGCCAAGGGCGCGGTGCCGCCTCTCGGCGCCGCGGGCGCGGCCCTGGCGGCGGCCCTTGCGCCCCAGCTCGTCGGCTCGTCGGCCTGCCGGCTGACGGCCCTCCACCTGCCGGCGGGGGCGCGGTTCATCGGCTACCAGTACGAAGCGACCGGCGGGGAGGGCTGGGTGCCGTGCCTGCCGGACAAGGAATGCCCGTCCGGGCGGGGCGGCGGACACTGGGTGGGCAACCCGTTCCTGGAGCCGGGGCCGGATGGGATGGTGGTGGCGAGCGCCTATCAGAACAGCGCCGGCGGCGAGGTGCGGCGGGTAAGGCTGACCGTCTTCTACAAGCCTTGACCGGACGCCCCCAGGTTCGGACTCACTCCGAACCCATGAAGCGGCCGAGCTCTGCCTCGGCCGGGCGAACGGTTCGCGGAGCACCCGGCGGCGCCCGCCGACCGAATGCCCTCGCAACGCCCCTCGATCCCCTCCCGGGGGTGCAGCGCGGCCTACCGAGAGGGCCCAGGGCGGGCCGGGGGGCAGAGGATCTGGTCGAGCAGGCCGGCCAGGCGGACGCCGGCCTGGAGCAGGCGCCGCTTGACGATCGGAAGCTTCCGGTAGGCGTAGGCGTAGCCGAGCTTGCCGTCGCCGACGTCGCCGTAGACCTGGTCGCGCAGCGCGAACGACTCGCGAGCCCAGTCCTCCGGGGTCGAGGCCTGCCAGGCGGCGACCTCCCCGCTCGTCGGGTGGTCGAGGAAGCGGGCGAGCTCGGAGAAGCTGAGCCGCTCGCCGTCGATCATCTCCGAGTCCCAGACCCGGTGCAGGTTCGTCGGTGTGCCGAACCAGGTGACGTGCACTCCGTTGCCGCCCCCGTCACCGCGCCGCTCGACGTGGAGCGGCTGGTGGACATCGCCGACGAAGTGGGCCAGGAGCTTCAGGGCCTCGACCTTGTCCTGGTGCGAGGCGTCGGCCGAGGCGACGACGTCCGAGAAGTGGTGGATCGCCCAGAGCACGTCGCCGTCCGGCGAGCGCCGGGTGGTCTCCAGGGTCTGGCCGTCGTCGATCGCGATGTAGTGCCAGGGAGCGGCCTTCTCCCAGGCGGGGTCGGAGCGGATCTCGTCCGCCCAGGTGGCGGCCTCGGCGAGGGACTCCGGGCCGATCAGGGCCTCGACTCCGCGGCGCGCCGCCGCCGAGAGGTGGTCCTCGGCGATCTGGCCGATCACCCGGTGGCCGGTCGGTCCCCAGGCCGCCGCGCCCGCGGGCAGGAGAAGGAAGAGGAGGGCCGGAGCAGCCCTCGGGAGCCGGCGCGGTCCGGACATCGGCTCAGGGCGCCGTACCCTTTTCGAAGGCGGCGAGGGCGGCCCGGAAGGCTGGAGGCACGGGCTCGCCTTCTTGCTCGAGCGTGCGGATCTGCGCCTCGAGCTCCTCTTGCGTGAAGTCCTGGGTTTCGAGGATCGAGTCGCCGGAGCGCCAGTGGAAGTAGGCCTTGCGGGGATCCCGCTCCGGTTCGCCGCCGGTCTCCGGAGTTGCGATTTGCCAGTCGATCTTCTCGGGGGTGTCGGTCTCGCTCATGGCCCGGAAAGTCTACAGGAGAGCGGCGTCAGCCCTCGAGGACCGCCTGCTCGCGGAGCTGCTGGGCGGCGGGGGAGAGCGGGGCGTGGGTGAGGATCTTCTGGATCCGGTCGAGCGCCTGCATGTTGTCGCCGACGGCCCGGTAGAGGACGACCTCGTTGTAGAGCTTGTCGGCCAGGGCGTTGAGCCGCT
Source organism: uncultured Acidobacteriota bacterium (assembly GCA_963837945.1). Classification (GTDB taxonomy): domain Bacteria; phylum Acidobacteriota; class Thermoanaerobaculia; order Multivoradales; family DATKCC01; genus CAVUBL01. Next base: position 276,815 of record CAWIQD010000002.1, on the reverse strand, counting down.
CGGTCACCGCCTCGGCGTACGGACCGTCCGGGAAGCGCTTCAAGTACTCGGCGCCGTTCTTGAGCTCGGTGAAGCTCTTCGACTCGGCGTCGAGGCGGGCCGTGGCGAGCTCGCCGAGCTCCGGGTCGTCGCTCTGGCCGGCCAGCTTCTGGAGCGCCGCCAGCTCGTGCAGGTTCGGAGCGAGGGTCTTCAGCCCCTCGCGCGCCCGGCGGCCTTCGGGGCTCTCGGGCGCGGAGTGCCAGGCGGTCAGGTACTCCCCGACCGCGTCGGTCGGCTGCTGGAGCCGGCTGTAGGCGTCGCCCAGGGCGAGGGCGGCGGTCGGGGCCTGGGCGGCGTCGGGCCAGTTGCTCAGGAAGGTCTCGAGGAACGAGGTCTCGTAGACCCCCTGGGCGAGCACCGCGACGGCGTCCGGGTAGGCCTTGTCGCGGGCGGTCTCGAGCGTCGCCATCTCGCCCTCGACCGTCGCCAGGAACTCGCTCTTCGGGGTCAGCCCGCTCACCTCGTCGAGCTGCCTGCGGTAGGCCCGCAGCACCGCGCCGTAGTCCCGGGCCACGGCCTTCTCGCCGAGCGCCTTGTCGCGCAGCTCGTGGAGGCGGGCGAGGCGGATCTTCTCGGCGGCGGAGCCGGCCGGCCAGGCGACCAGGGCGTCGTCCTCGAGCAGCGTCTTGACCGGCGCCTCGAGCCCCGTCGTCTCGTCGGCGAAGGTGACGAGGGTCGTCTGGGTCTTCTCGCGGAACTCGTCCCAGGGCTTGGGCTCCAGGCTCTTCAGGTACTGGCCCCGGGCCTCGGCGGCCCGCATGCGGTCGTCGAGGAAGGGGTGGGTCTGGAGGTAGCCGTACTCCTTCGACTGGGGGAGGCGGGCGTTCATCAGGGCCATGAGCTTCTGGGCGCCGGCCGGGTCGTAGCCCGCGGCCGCGGCCCAGCGCTGGCCGTTCTCGTCGGCCTCGTCCTCGTGCTCCCGGCTGTAGCCTCGGAGCATGAGCTCGCCGAGCACCAGGCTGGCGGCGGCCGCTCCCTGCACCACCTCGCCCTGGCTCGGCTCGGCGGCGGTCGGGTCGTTGGGATCCCAGGGGCGGGTACCGTAGCCGCCGTAGTCCCTCCGGCTGTTCTTGGCCGAGATCAGCACCCCGACGACCAGGGCCTGGCTCAAGACGTTGAGCAGGGTCGCCTTCTTCTGCATCTTCTGCTGGTGGTGCAGGACGACGTGGGCGATCTCGTGGCCGAGCAGGGACGCGAGCATGTCGTCGTCGAGCCCCAGGTCGAGCATGCCGTGGGTGACGAAGATCTGGCCGCCGGGCAGCGCCAGGGCGTTGGGCGCCGGCATGTCGATCAGGTGGAAGGTGAACGGCATCTCGGTGTAGCCCGACTGGCGGGCGACGCGATAGCCGATGCCGGCGACCCGGGCGAGAGCGGCCGGGTCGTCGTAGGCCCCCCAGACCTCGTCCGCCTTCGCCGCCACCTGGGCGCTCTTCTTGAACAGCTCCGGGTTGGAGATCGTCTGCGCCCCGGCGGCCACCGGCGCCACGAGGACCACGACGGCGGTGGCGAGGGCGATGAAGCGTTGGCTCATGACGGTGTGTACGATCCGCCCGGCCGATGCGGCCCGGGCATCTCTCATAGCAACCGCTCGATGAGTGGGAATACTCCCGGCCTGGATTTCTGCCTAGCGCGAGGCCGGCTCGACCCGCTCGAGGGGTGGGTGCCGGCTGTAGAGCTCGGGGACGTCGGGGAGCAGGATGCCGCCGGAGATCACCATCCGGATCCCCTCCTCGACGCCGATCGGCAGCGGGATGGCCTCGGCGCGGGGCACCAGCAGCAGAAAGCCGCTGGTGGGGTTCGGGGTGGTGGGCACGAAGACCAGGAGCAGGTCGGCGGTCCGCGGGTCGACGCCCCCCCACTGGGCACCGCGAGTCACGAAGCCGAGGGCGAAGAGATCCTTCTTCGGATACTCGATCAGGACCACCCGGGTGAACGCCTCGGCCTGGTCCTTCGAGACCGCTTCGAGAATCCCCTTGGTCGAGGCGTAGATGGTGCGTCCCACCGGGACTTTTTGGATCACGCGCTCGAAGACGGCGATCAGCCGCCGGCCGACGACGTTGGTCGACAGCCACCCGAGAAGCAGGACCACGACCAGGGTCATGACCAGCCCCAGCCCGGGCACGTGAGCGTTCGGGATGAAGACCCGTAGCGCCCGGTCGACCAGTGGGCCGAAGAACCCGTCCATCACGCGGAACAGGGCGAGCAGCACGTAGAGCGTGAGCGCCGCCGGCACCAGGATGAGCAGGCCGGCGATCAGCATCCGCCGCAACCGGTGGGAGAGGGGCGCCTGGTGGGGGGGCTCGGGCGGAGAGTGCTGGGGCCCTGGAGCCCGAGGATCGCGACCGCTCACGGGAATCAGCCTATCAGTCGGGGAGCGCGCCGAGCCGGCCTCGATCGCTATGCTAGCTTGCTTGCGATGGGTGTCCGGACCGAAGCTCCGCTTGCCGCGGAAGGAGCCACGCAAGAGACGCGCCACGCGGGCTCCGCCCCGGCGCCGTCGCTCCCGGCCCGGCTCGCCGAGCACGCCGCGTCGACCCCGGAGCGCCCCTTCCTGTTCTACCCCGACGGGCTCGACATGCGGTGGCGCTCCTACCGGACGGTGGCCGCGCAGGCGGCCGCGGGCGCCGAGGCGCTCTCCGCGCTCGGCCTCGCCGCCGGCGCGCGGGTGGCCTTTCGCTGGCACTCGGGCCCGGACGCCGTGGCCGCGGACCTGGCGATCCAGGGCGCCGGCCTGACGGCGGTGCCCCTGGGGGAGACGGGCGGCGGAGGGAAGGCGGGAGGCGGGGACCGGGAAGCCGCCGCGTCCGTCGAGGCCGGCTGCGCCGCCCGGCTGGCGCTCCCCGGGGAGCCGGCCCTCCTGGGACTGCCCGGCGCCCGGCTGCCGGACGCGTCGCCGGGCTGGGGCCGGGCCGGCCGCCGGGCGGCCGGCCCGGGGTCGTGGCCCCCGGGGGACGCCGGGGCGGCGCTGGTGCGGGTGGCGGACGCCGGCGCCGGGTGGAGCTGGCGGGTGCAGGACCAGGAGGCCCAGCGGGCCGCCGCGCGTGTCCTGGCCGGACGGGTGGCGGCCTGCCTGGAGGCGGTGGCTCCGGCCCGGGCGCGCTCCAAGGAGCGCCGGGAGGTCGCCCTGGCCGTCTTCGACCCGGGCGAGCCGGATGGCCGCGCGGTGCTCACCTGGGCCCTCGAGGGCGGCGCCGCGCTGGTCCTCGAGCCCGACGCGCGGAGCCTGGGTGGCGTCGCCGCGTGGGCCCGGCCGACGCTCGTGGCCGGGCCGCTCCGTGGCCTGGCGGCGCTCGAGCAGGCGGCGCGCCGGCTCGAGGAGGACGGGCCGGTCCGCCGCTGGCTCCGCGGGCTGCGCCGTGCCACCGGGGCGGCTCCCTTCGGCCGGCTCCGGACCGTGGTCCTCCTCGGGCCCGGGCGGATGGGCTCCGCCGCGCTCTCCTTCTGGCTGGCCCGCGGGGTGGGCGTGGTCCGGGCGGGGTAGGGGAGTCGGCGCCGGCGCCGGCACCGGAACCGGCCTCACTCGAGTGGGCGGAGGTGCTCGAGGCGGCGGCGGGCGGCGGGGGTGGGCGCGAGGGCGAGGAGGCGGCCCCAATCCCGCTCGTCCCAGCTCCGGCCGCGGGCGAGGGCCGTCAGGCACCAGAGCCGGTCGGTCGGGGACGCGAGCCGGTCGAGCAGGCCGAGCGCTCCGTCCAGGGCGAGCGGGGGGGCGAGGGAGGCGGGCGACTCGAGCCAGGCCTGGAGCGCTCGGCGCCGGGCCCAGGGGTAGGGCAGGCGACGGTCCAGGAGGTCGGCCAGGGCCGCCGGTGCGAGCGTCTCGCCGGCCGCGAGCCGGCGGCGGAGCCGGAGGAGCTCGCCCATCACCTCGTCGGCGGAGGCGGCTCCCGGTACCTGGTCGTCGGCTTCCGGAGCCGGAGCGGCGGGCGCGATGGGACGCGACGGCGCCGGCCACGGCGGGGGGGCGGGTGCGGCGGCGATCCGGATCGGCGGGGCCGGTGCGTCGCGTGGCTCCCGTTTGGGCTCGATCGGCTCGGGCGGCCCGGCGGCCTCGGTCTCCGGCTCCTCGGGCTCCGCCTTCTCCGGCTCGGCTTCTTCCGGCGCCCGCTCCGGCTCACGGTCCGGCGCCGCTTCCTCCGGCACCGGCTCCTGGGCGTCCTCCGCCTGGCCCTCGGCCGGCCGCGGGGGCGGCGGCGGCGGCGCGCTCGCGGGTTCCGGCTCAGGCGCCCGGAGCGCCCGGTCGACCTCGGAGAGGAGGCCGTCGAGAGCCTGTCCCCGGCGTTCGGGGTCGGCCAGGGCGCGGGCGACCTGCTGGAAGTAGCCGGGATCTCCCTCGAGCCGGACGAGCACCCGCTGGAGAGCGCCGGCGGTCTCCGGGCCATCGAGGGTCAGGCGCTCGACCAGCGCCTCGGCGCCTTCGAACCCGGCCATCCGCAGGAGGATCTTGCGGTCGAAGGGAGAGAGGTGGCGCAGCGCGCTCAGGCTGCGGGCGAGGAGCCGCACCCGCTCCACCGGCCCGGCGGCGCGGAGCTCCCGCAGGAGGTCCTTGAGGTCGCCTCCTCCGGCCACCGGTCAGCCCGCCTTCGGGGGATCGGTCCGAGCCGGTGGGGTCGTCTCGGTCCGCTCGGAGCTCTCGGCGGCCGCCGGTTCCGGGCCGGTCCGCGCGGGCAGCCGGGCGATGTCCCGCAGGAACCTCTTGAGATCGACCCCCGCCAGCTGCTCCATGATCGGGCTGAGCTCGGAGAGCACCTGCACCACGTCCTCGGTGAGCTTGGCGGCGCCGGTGCCCGAGTGGCCGTTGCCGGAGCTGATGATCGTCGTCTGGCCGGCACGGGCGAGCGGCTCGGAGATCGCCGCGGCGATCTCCGGGAGGACTTTGAGGGCCTCGATCGACAGGCCGGCCTCGTTGTAGGTCTTCAGCGCCTCGGCGAGCCTCAGCCGGGACTCGGCTTCGGCGCGCCCCTTGGCGAGGATGGCGTCGGCCTCGGCGGTGCCGATCTGGCGGCGCATCACCGACTCGGCCTCGGCCTTGGCCTTGCCCTCGGCGATGACCGCTTGCGCCTGCTCCTCGCGGCGCTTGCGGTCCGCCTCGGCGGCGCGGACCACCGTGTACTGCTCGGCGTCGGCGCCGCGCTCGGCCTCGTACTTCTTGGCGTCGGCCTGCTCGCGGATCACCGCGTTGAGCTCGAGCTTGCGCCGCTCGACCTCTTTCTCGGCGATCGAGATGTTCTGGACCTTGGTCTCCATCTCGCCGGCCTTGGTCGCCTTGGCGTCGGCGACGTCCACCTCTTCTTTGATGGTCGCCTTCTTGAGCGACAGGGCCTTGTTCGACTCGGCGATCTTGGTGTCGACGTCGAGGCGCTTCTGCTCCTTCTGCTGGCGTGCCTGCTCCTCCTCGATGGCGGCGTCGCGGTCGGCGTTGGCGGTGGCGATGCGGGCATTCTTGAGCGCCTCCTGGATCTTCGGCTGGCCGAGCGCGTTCAAGTACCCCTCGGCGTCCTGGATCTCCTGGAAGACGAATGACTTGAACTCGAAGCCCATGCCCTCGAGGTCGACGTGGGCCTCCTCGCGCACGCGCTCCTGGAAGCGCTTCTGGTCGCGGTAGAGCTCCTCGACCGTGAGGGTACCGACGATGCCTCGGAGGTGGCCGGCCACCGTCTCCTTCAAGGTGCCCTTGATCTGCTCGTGGTCCATGCCCAGGAAGCCCTCGGCGGCCTTGCGGATCTCCTGGACGTCGCCGCCGATCTTGACCTGGGCCACGGCCTTGACGTTGATCGGGATGCCCTGGATCGTGTAGACGTGCTGCAGATCGATCTCCAGGGTCATCATCTTGAGCGACAGCACGGCCGCCTGCTCCCAGGCCGGCACCACGAAGGCACCGCCGCCGCGCACGATGCGGAAGCCCTCGACCTTGCCCTTCTCGTCGCGCACCTTGGCGCCGAAGAGCTTCCTGCGGCCGTAGATGATCAGGGCTTCGTCCGGCCCCGCCTTCTTGTAGCGGAGCTTGACGAACAGGTAGAAGAAGAACAGGACGACGGCCGCCAGGAGCAGCCAGGAGAAGGTGGACAACACGACCATGATGGGCCTCCTCGGTGAAGGCGTTCAGCAGCTGACTACGCGTCGGCGGGAGTCTATCTTCCGCGCCGCTCCAGGCCGGATCCTCCCCCGATCCCCTTCCCTCCCCGCAGGGGGGAAGCGACGCCCCGCCGGGAGGTACTTCCTGGCTGCCTGGAAGTGCGTGCCCGGCCCGGACCGTTTCAGCGGTGGCCACGAGGCCGCGGGCGACGAAGCCGAGCGGCGAGGCGCCGCTGAACGCGCCGGCGACGGCGAGGCGACCAGTAAGGCCACCGCCTCGGCGCCGCGCGCGGCGACCAAGACCTGCCGGTCCTCGAGCCGCTCCAGGGTCTCCGGCTCGACCAGGAAGTGCTTCGGTGGCAAGTCCCGGTCGGTGAGTCATTCCGCGATACAGCGCTCGAGCCCGCCTCTGCGGGGAGTCGTCGGATCAGGCCAGGAACCGGACCGCTCAGCCGGTGGGAGGAGAACCTCCTCTATGGAGACTTCCGGTTGAAGAAGACGTCAGCTGACTCCGAGGTACTGCCGTCCTGAAAGTAGATGGTGCTCCACCATCGGAATTGGTTGCCCCACTGATCGACCTGTTGGTTGCGATAGTACGCCAGGCTCATCGCCTTGATTCCGAGAGCGCTAAGGGAGTGAAGCTCCCCCGCTTGCGTAACTCCGTCCCGGTTCGTGTCCAGCCAGACCTGGAGGTGCCCGAAGATCCTGTCCCGGTCGTCGATCACGCCATCATCGTTGCCACCGAGTGTGGGATCGTCAAACTCCGCCAGCACTTCGTATCCATGGTGTGGCCATCCGTTCGAGAGGAGCAGAGGCGTGGCGATGCCGAAGAGCTCTCTGCCGTCGTCGATCTTTCCGTTCGCGTTCCTGTCGAGAACGAGGAAGCCATCGTGAGTCTCGACGCGGGTCCAGCTCGTGTGGTCAGCCACGCCGTCCGCATCTAGGTCGAAGTAGACCGGTGGCAATGGGCCGCTCAACTTCAGGCCGTTGCCCTGCAAATCGAGGGCAACGGGGCACGGCGGACAGTCATAACCCCACGGTCTAAGCTCGCAGTCGTCGGTAGTACTTCCGCCGCAAAGCTGCGTACACAGGCTCTCGCTATAAGGCAGTCCTCCCTGACTACACGCCCATTGATTGCAGTGCAGGCACTGTTGTTGGAGAAAGGCTATCGTACCGACGCTGAGCACCAGTCCATAGCCATAAGTTGCGACAGTCGTGCATTCATCGAAGAAGTCCTCGGCGCTGGTCCACTCGCTGTTGGGGAAACTCAAGATGAACGTCCATGTCTCGCAGGCCAAGAGCATTTCACTGTACAGAGTGGTGTCGCAACCGGCCTTGTAGCCGAAGCCTAAGTACGGACCGCCGATCGGATTACATGCCCTATAGCACAGGTCGTGCCGCGCACACGCTCCGAAGAAGATTTGGTCCAATCCCTGTTGGACGAGAGCCCAGCTCTCGGGAACGACCGAGCATCCCAAGATCCCTGTGAGAACGAAGGTGCAGGACTGATCAGAGCAATGACGAGAACTGCACCCACAAAACGTTGGAACCGCAGCATGGCTGACCTCCTCAAAAGATGATTCTGGTTAGTCGGACTTCGGCGAATCGGGGAGGAGTGACAGCAGCCCGGCGCCGCGAAGCTCCCGGGCAAAACGGCTGCCATAGGTGCGGTGGAGTGCGGCGAGGATGACTTCGAGCGCTCGTTCACGCTCTGGCGACTGCTTTCTAACCGTGTCGTAGAAGAAGCTTCGCTCTCGATTATTTGTCGTGTAGATAAGGACGAGATACGGCATGGCAGGGGGTTGTGAGCAGTCCTGACAAGGCTCGTCGAGAAGTGGCGCGAGAGCGTACTCGATCTCGTCGAGCTCGTCGTCTGGAAGTGCCCTACAGAAGGCCGGTGGGCTCAGCATCCATACGGTATAGTCCGCGTTGAAGATTGACCTGCCAGATCGGTCGATGGAGAGGCTACTGGCGACGTTTGTCGCCGCGATCCCGACTGTGAGGAACACCTCGTCCTGCTTGGGCAAGCCCTCCACCGGACTACAGCCTGGTCGCACAGGAAGCGCGCAGGCTCCGAGAGCGAGCGGTAGCCAGAGAAAGGCCCCCAGCACCTGGAGCGTCGAGTGAACATGCAGATGCGGCCTCATTCTCCTCATCCTATCGAGGGGCGATGGGTCTCGTTTTTAGGACCCACTTCGGAAGATACGACCGACGACGTTATTTAGAATACGTCAAAGCATAGTCTCGGTCAATGCGTAAGCTGTACCGCCTGCAATCCTTTGCCGTCCTCCCACCCCCGAGGGAAGACGCCCCCGCCCGGAGGTAATTCCTCGCTGCCTGGAAGTGCGTGCCGAGCCCGGCCCGTTTCAGCGGTGGCGCACGAGGCTTCGGACGAGGCCGCGGGCGACGAAGCCGAGCGGCGAGGCGCCGCTGAAGGCGCCGGCGACGGCGTAGAGGCTGCGCAGGCTGAAGCGGCGCTCGGCGGAGATGGCGAAGATCGGCTCCCAGGCGTCGGGGCGGAACTTCGACTTGAAGGCCTCGAGGCCCCGGAAGTCGTAGAAGCGCCGGCCGTGGGCACGGATCCGATCGAGGAGGAAGCGGACCGGCCGGGGTGGGCGGCTGCCGGCGTCGCCGGCGCGCTCGGAGAGGGGGGCGAGGCCGAGGGTCAGGAAGCGGGCCTCGTGGGCCGCGAGCTCGAGCGCCGCGGCCTGGAGGAGGAGCTCGGAGGCGCCGTTGGGCGCCGCGCGGCCGCGCACGATCTGCTCGATCAGCCAGCCCTCCCGGGCGGGCACCGGCGAGGCGACCAGGAAGGCGACCGGCTCGGCGCCGCGGGAGGCGACGAAGACCCGGCGGTCCTCGAGCCGCTCGAGGGTCTCGGGCTCGACCAGGAAGTGCATCGGCGGCAGGCCGCGGCTGGCGAGCCACTCGGCGAGACAGCGCTCGAGCCCCGGGTGCCCGGCCGCCTCCTCCGAGGGCCAGCGGCGGGCGGTGACGCCCTTGTTGCGCGCCCGGTTGACCTGGGCCCGCAGCGACGGCTTCCCGGCGAAGGCGCCGACCAGCGAGGCCGGCGTCCAGAGGGGCTGGGCGCCGAGCACCAGGCGGTCGCACGGGCCGCGCCCGCGGAGCACCTCGGCGAGCGGCTCCTCGGCGCCGAAGTAGCAGACCCGGCAGCGGCGCCGCCGCGCGTCCTCCTCGAACGCGGCGACGACCTCGGCGAGCCGCCCGGGCGCGCAGACCGGCGCGCCCCCCACCACCCGCACCCCGGCGGCGGTGACGTAGCCCACCACCGCGTCGCCCGCGGCCGAGAACCAGCGCGCAAACCCGGGGTTCAAGATCTGGTAGCAGGTGGCGTTGCGCCCGTGGGCGAGGACCAGCTCCCGGGCGAGGGCGAGGTCCGGGCGTCGCTCGAGGGGGGAGGCTGGCGCCGGCGGCCAGGTCATGTGCTGTATAAATCTACAGCACTGGAGGCCCGACCATGGCCAAGCTCGCCGAAGCCCGAACCCAGATCTACCTTCCTCGAGACCAGCACCGGGAGCTCCAGAGATCGCCGAGACCGACGGTGAGCGGCGGGATCGCGCCTGGGACCTCTTCACCCGCTACGACGACAAGGTCCTCTCCTTCACCGACTGCACGTCCTTTGCCCTCCTCCGCGAGCGCGGACTGACCGAGGTCTTCACCTTCGACAGCGACTTCGTGAAGGTCGGGTTCGTCGAGCGTCCTTGAACCGGTAAAGGTGCCGATCGGGCGGCCACGTTTCGCCGCCTCCCGCCGCGATGCGGCATGGTATAAGGGAGGGTAGGGACGGCGAAAAGGAGGGCTTCCATGGCGAGCAAGACGAAACCAGAGGGCGCCGCGGCCGCGGGAGGCAACGGGCACGCCGGTCTGCCGGCGCCGCTCCGGCCGCCGAACGACGCCTCGGCGCTGGAGGAGATCCGGGAGCGGGCGGACACGGTCAAGACCGGGCTGGCGGTTTCGCTCCGGCGCACCGGCAAGCAGAACCTCAAGGGGCCGGGCGGGCGGATCGCGATCGTCGACGGCTGCCGCACGCCGTTCGTCAAGGCGGGCACGCTCTTCCGGGACATGGACGCGATCGACCTCGCCGGGGTGGCGGCGGGCGAGCTCGTGGCGCGCACCGGCATCGATCCGGCGGAGGTCGACCTCTCGGTCTTCGGCACCGTCATCCCCCAGGTCAACGCCCCGAACCTGGGCCGCGAGGTGGTCTTCCGCACCGGCTTGCCGATGGACGTTCCGGGCACCACCGTCAACCTGGCCTGCGCCTCGTCGAACCGGGCGATCTGCTTCGGCGCCGAGGCGATCCTGACCGGCGAGGCCGAGGTGGTCCTGGCCGGCGGCGCCGAGTCGCTGTCGAACGTCCCGATCCTGTTCTCGAAGCGGGCCTCGCGCCGCTTCATGGAGCTCGCGCGCGCCAAGAGCCTGCCGGCCAAGATCTCGACCCTGGCCCAGCTCCGGCCGGCCGACCTCGCCCCGGTGGCGCCGGCGATCGCCGAGTACACGACCGGCATGACGATGGGCGAGTCGGCCGAGAAGATGGCCAAGGAGAACGACGTCTCGCGCCGCGCCCAGGACGAGATCGCGCTCCTGTCCCACCAGCGCGCCGCCGCCGCCACCGAGGACGGCCGGATGGCCGAGATGATCGCCACCACCTTCCCGCCGCCGCGCTACGACCGGGCGGTCGCGGCCGACAACGGCGTGCGCTCCGACAGCTCGATGGAGGCCCTGGGCGCACTCAAGCCGGTCTTCGACAAGCGCTACGGCACGCTCACCGCGGGCAACTCGAGCCCGCTGACCGACGGCGGCTCGGCGGTGCTCCTGATGAGCGAGGAGAAGGCGAGGTCGCTCGGCTTCGAGCCGCTCGGGTACATCCGCTCCTACGCCTTCACCGCCCTCGATCCGGGCGGCCAGCTCCTCCAGGGGCCGGCCTATGCGGCGCCGCTCGCCCTCGAGCGAGCCGGGGTGGAGCTCTCCGACATGGGCCTGGTGGAGATGCACGAGGCGTTCGCCGCCCAGATCCTCTCGAACATGAAGGCCTTCGCCTCGAAGCGCTTCGCCGAGACCGAGCTCGGGCGCTCGAAGCCGGTGGGCGAGATCGACCTCGAGCGCTTCAACGTCACCGGCGGCTCGATCGCCATCGGCCACCCCTTCGGCGCCACCGGTGCCCGCATCGTCACCCAGCTCCTCTACGAGCTCCGGCGCCGGGGCGAGAACCTCGGCCTCCTGACCGTCTGCGCCGCCGGCGGCATGGGCCACGCGATGGTGGTCGAGCGGGAGTAGGCCCGCCGGGGCCGACCGCTCCCCACCCCGCACCCGCCATGTCCGCCTCGCCGCTGGCCGGCCTCCGGGTCGTCGACCTCTCGCGCCACCTGCCGGGGCCGCTGGTCGGTCACCTGCTGGCCGACCTCGGCGCCCGGGTGGTGAAGGTGGAGGAACCGCGCCAGGGCGATCCGGTGCGCCTGGCGCCGCCTCTCGTGGGCGGTACCAGCGCCCTGGCGGCGCTCCTCCTCTCGGGGGTGGAGAGCGTGGCCCTCGACCTCAAGCAGCCGCTCGGCCAGGAGGTCCTCGCCTTCCTCCTCGAGAGCGCCGACGTCCTGCTCGAGAGCTTCCGTCCGGGGACCCTCGCCCGCCTCGGCTTCGCTCCGGAGGCGCTCCGCGAGCGCTTCCCCCGGCTGGTCGTCTGCTCGCTCTCGGGCTGGGGGCAGGAGGGCCCCTGGGCCGCTCGCAGCGGCCACGACCTGACCTACCAGGCGCAGGCCGGGACCCTGGCCGCCGGCGCCATGCCGCCCTACCCGGCCGCCGACCTGGTCGGCGCCTGGAGCGCGCTCGCTTCGATCCTGGCGGCGCTCCTCGAGCGCGAGCGGGCGCCGGAGGACGAGGGCGCGGCCGACCCGCCGGGCCGGGGCGCCTGGATCGACGCCTCGCTGTTCGACGCCGCGCTCCACGCCAACCTGGCCGCCTGGGCCCACGAAGGGGCCGAGGAGGGGGCGGCCGCGCCGGGGAGCCCGCGCGCGGTCGGCGAGCCGCACGGCCTCTCCGGGGCCCTGCCCTGCTACAACCTCTACCCGACCGCCGACGGCGGGCGCCTGGCGGTCGCGGCGCTCGAAGCGCCGTTCTGGCAGCGCTTCTGCGTGGCGGCCGGCCGCCCGGACCTGGTCGGCCTCCAGTACCAGGCCACGCCCGAGGCGCGGGAGCGGGTGGCGGAGGCCGTGGCCGGCCGGACGGTCGCCGAGTGGCGCGAGGCGCTCGCCGGCCTCGACCTGCCGGTCGAGCCGGTGCTCTCGGCCGCCGAGGCCGCGGAGCACCCGCAGGCGGTGGCGCGCGAGCTCCTCCGCCGTGCGGCGGACGGCCTCTACCGTCTCGGGTTTCCGGCGCGCTTCGACGGCGTGCGCCCGCGCTCGGGCGAGCGCGTGCCGGAGCTCGGGGAGGCGACCGGGCGGGTGCTCGACGAGGTGGGCGGCGAGGCGGCCGCCCTGTCTCCGGCGCGCCGCCGGCGCGCGGGCGTCGGGCGTCGCCCCAGCCTGCGCCGCGCTCTCCGCCGCTGGCTCCTCTCCCGGCGCTGACGCGGGGCTTGCCCCGCCCCGCTGGTATTCTTTTTGCTCTCCCATCGACCCCACTCCCAGGAGGTGGCCCAATGTCGAAGATCCCCGCCCTCACGATCCTCTGCCTCGGCGCCCTGCTCGTCGCCGCGACCCTTCCCGCGGGAGCCCAGAGGAACGACTCCGACGACCAGCCGATCCCCTCGATCACCGTCAACGGCTCCGGCGAGGTCCGGGCCGAGCCCGACGAGGCGGTCGTCCAGCTCGGCGTCGTCGCCCAGACCGACAGCGCGCGCCAGGCGCAGCAGGAGGCGAACCGGATCGGCCAGGCCATCCTCCAGGGCGTCTCGGCTCTGGGTGTGCCGAAGGAGGCGATCCAGACCGCGCAGCTCGTCCTGACCCCGGTCTACGATCAGCCGAGCCCGCAGCGCCAGGCCCCGCAGGCGCCCCACGTCGTCGGCTACCGGGCGTCGAACGTGGTCTCGGTCCGCCTCGATGACCTCGCCAAGGTCGGGCCGGTGATCGACGCCGCGATCGGCGCGGGCGCCAACCGCGTCGAGGGCGTCGACTTCCAGCTCAAGGACGACCGGGAGGCCCGCGAGAGCGCCCTCCAGCAGGCGGTGGCCGAAGCCCGCGGCAAGGCCCGGGCGATCGCCGCGGCGCTCGACGTCAAGCTGGGCGCGGTGCTGGACGTGCAGGAGGGCGGCGTCTCGATCCAGACACCGAAGTACGGGGCTCCCCGGATGCTCGCGATGGAGGCCCGCAGTGCCGAGACCCCGGTCTCCGCCGGCCAGGTCACGGTCTCGGCGAACGTCACCCTGCGCTACCGGATCGGCTCTTGAGCCGGTAGTCGAAGCGCTTCCTCGCCTCCTCGCGCCGCGCCTGCCGGTCGGGGGCGGCCATCTGCTCCGCGAGCCGTTCGGAGACCGGCAGGGCCATCGGGGCGGGCACCCAGGGCGCGGTCTCGCCGGTCGACCGGTCGATCACCCGGCCCTCGGCCACCGCCCGGGTGGCCTCGGGCAGCGGCAGGCCCTCGACCGCGGCCCGGAAGGCGTCGAAGCGGGCGGCGTCCACCGGGTCGAGGAAGGCGAGCACCTCGCCGGCCTGGGCGGCGAGGTGGTAGTGCGAGGGGACGAAGAGCACGCCGTCGAGGCCGAGGCGGTCGCAGACCAGGATCAGCATCGCCGCGGCGTCCCGGAGCATCCCCAGGCCCGGGTGCTTCTGGCCCGGTAGCGGCCGGCGGCCGGGGCCGAAGCGCTCGCGGGGGTTCTGGAGCAGCAGCCACTCGATCCGCAGCATCGCCATGCCGGGGACCGTCCGCTGATCCCGGCGGGCGCGCAGCTCGGCCAGGAGCTCGGTCTTCTCCGGGTCGCCGAAGATCCGGATGGTCTGGCCGGCCGGGTTGTCGAGATCGCCCAGGTCGACGGTCGGCAGCGCGAAGCCGCGGGCGCGCAGCCGTGCCAGCAGGCCCAGTCGCTCGAGAGCGAGCTCCAGGCCGTGGCGCGAGTAGTAGCCGAGGAACCGGGTTTCGCGCGGAGTCGTGCCGAGCGCTCCGAGGAGGTCCTGCTCGGTGATGCCGAAGTCGTCGCCGTCCGGGCGGCCGGTCAGGTCGGCGGGGGAGGTGAGGGCCGAGAGCACCCGGTAGCGCCGGAGGGTGACGTCGTCGGTCGAGGGCACCGGGATCTCGCGGTCGGCCGAGAGCAGCCAGCCGAAGAAACGGGCGCTGTAGCGCCAGGCCTCGCTGCCGTAGCCGCCGGCCAGGGTGACCACCGTCGGCGGGCTGCCGGCGCGGCGGATCTGCTCGACGACCAGGCGGTCGCGGTCGAGCATCCCGGCCGGCGAGATGCGCCAGTTGCCCAGCGCGTCGTCGGCCGCCGGGTCGCAGCCCGCGAGGTAGAAGACCAGGGCCGGGCGGAAGCGCTCGAGAAGCGGCGGCAGGTGCTCGGCGAGCGCGGCCAGGTAGACGTCGTCGCCGATGTCGTCGCCGAGCGCCAGGCTGGTCGACTCGACCGCCTCGGGGTCGGCCCACGGGTGGTTGTGGACCGAGAAGGTGTGGACCGTCGGATCGGCGGCGAAGAGGGCGCGCGTGCCGTCGCCGTCGTGCAGGTCGAGGTCGATCACCAGCACGGGGTCCGCGAAGCCGTGGCGGCGGAAGGTGGTGATCGCCACCGCCACGTCGTTGAGCACGCAGAAGCCGCCGCCCCGGTCGGCGTGCGCGTGGTGCAGGCCGCCGCCCAGGTTGATCGCGATCCGGCCGGTCGCGAGCGCCGTGCGGGTCGCGAGCAGCGTGCCGCCCACCATGTAGCGCTGGAGGTCGACGATCCGATCCTCGTCGGCCGCGGCGAGGCGCGTCCCGACGATCCGAGTGAGCGCCCCGGGCTCGCGCAGGCCCTCGAGATAGGCCGCCGTATGGACCCGGCAGAGCTGCTCGAAGCTCGCGGCGTGGGGCCAGTGGAGGCTACCGCGGCGCACCAGGCCCTCCGAGGCGAGGAAGGTGAGGATGTGGTCCCCGCGGTGCGGGTCGGCGAGGCTCCTCGCCAGGTCGAGGACGTAGCGGCCGCTATAGATCAGCTCGGTGACCGGGCCCATCCCCACGAGCTGGGCGACCCGCCACGTCAGGCGTCTCAGGCCCTGCCGCAGCGGATCGTCGGGGATCACGAGCGCCGGGGCTCCTATCTCACGAACGGGATCTTGCGCCAGAGGCGGAAGGCGGCGATCAGCCCCTTCGCCTTGGCCGCGCTGTCCATGCGCACCGGGATCGAGTCGTAGCCGCCGCCGGTCGAGAAGCTCCCGACGAGGGACTGCTCCTGGGTGTAGCGCCGGATGCCGTGCTCGCCGTGACGGCGGCCGATGCCGCTCGCCTTGACGCCGCCCATCGGCACGTCGAAGCTGTTGTAGATCATCAGGGTCGAGTTGACGCCCGCGGTGCCGGTCTCGAGCCGCCGCGCGATCCGGAGCGCGCGGTCGCCGTCGCCGCCCCAGACCGAGGCGTTCAGGCCGTAGGGCGAGGCGTTGGCCCGCTCGACCGCCTCCTCGGCGCTCGCGACCGCCTCGACCGAGACCACCGGCCCGAAGGTCTCCTCCTCGTAGAGCTCCATCTCCGGAGTGGTGTCGGCGAGCACCGTCGGCTGGATGAAACAGGGGCCGAGGTCGGGACGCAGCCGGGCGCCGGTGACGACCGTCGCGCCCTTGGCGAGGGCATCCTCCACGTGGCCCCAGACCTTGGCGGTGTGCTCGGCGCTGATCAGGCTGCCCATGTCCTTGTCGAAGTCGAGGGACCAGCCGACCTCGAGGGCCTCGACCCGCTCGACGAGCTCGGCCAGGAACCGGTCGTAGACCGGCCGCTCGACGTAGATCTTCTCGGTGCAGATGCAGGTCTGGCCGCTGTTGGCGAAGGCGCCGGAGATGAAGCCGGTGACCGCGTCGGCGACCGGCGCGTCGGCGAGCACCACCATCGGGTTCTTGCCGCCGAGCTCCAAGGAGAACGGGATCAGGTGGCGGCCGGCGGCCTCGGCCACCCGGCGGCCGATCTCGGTCGAGCCGGTGAAGCCGATGTAGTCGACGTGCCGGATGAGCTCCTGCCCGACCACCGCGCCGTCGCCGTGGACCAGCTGCAAGAGATCCGGATGGAGGCCGCAGGCGATCAGCAGCTCGCGGCCGAGCTCGGCGGCGAGCGGCGTGATCTCGGACGGCTTGATCACGACCGCGTTGCCCGCCAGCAGCGCGGCCAGGGCGTCCCCGATCGCGAGGAGCAGAGGGAAGTTCCAGGGGGTGATCAGGCCGACCACGCCGATCGGCTTGTAGATCACGCGCGCCGAGGTGAGCCCGGCGACCGCCGGCTGGTGGCGCCGGTCGCGCAGGTGGCCCTTGCCGTGGGCCAGGTAGTAGCGCGCGGTGCCGGCGACCGTGACCAGCTCCGAGAGCGCGTCGCGGCGGGCCTTGCCGGTCTCGCGCTGGAGGGTGTCGAGCACCCGGTCGGACTCGTCGAGGACGGTGTCGTGGAAGCGGCGCAGGACCGCCGCCCGGGCCTCGAAGCCGGCCGCCGCCCACGCTCGCTGCGCCCGGCGCGCCCGCTCGACGATCTCGGCGACCTCGCCCGCGGCGGTCGCCGGGACCGCACCCACCTCCTCGCCGGTCGCCGGGTTGAAGACGGGGATGGTCTCGAGCGTGGGACGGCGGGCCGTCTTGCCTGCCTTGGTGGTCATGGAGCGATCCTACCTCGATTCTTGCCGCACTGCGGAATCGATCACGCCGCGGCGTGCCGCGCTACGGCGGTGGGGCGGCACGTCCGGTCATTGGTCGGTCGGATCGAGCCAGTGCTCGAGGCGCGGCCAGTCGAAGAGCTTCAAGAACGCCAGGTAGAGGCCGAAGCCGTGGTCCGGGCCGGCCACCGGAGTGCCGACGTCGAGGTTGACGATCGTCTGCCACGGTCCCATGAAGGTTCCCTGGATCCCCACCCCGGCGAGCACTTCGTTGTCGAGGCCGGAGAGCCGGTCGGTGGCCCAGGCCACGTCGCCCACGGCGTCGATCCGCACGACCTTGCCGATCTCGAAGCCGTAGGAGAGGTGGGTCGCCCAGAGCTTCTCGGCCCGCACCCGGTTCGACTGGTAGCCCTGCACCCGGTTGCTGCCGAAGAAGCCGAACTGGTACTTGCTGAAGCGGTCGAGGTCCCGGCCGCCGGCGTAGTGGATCTCGGCGCCGACCTTCTGGAAGGCCGGCAGCGACCAGGTCTTGGCCACCGAGCCCTCCCAGGTCAGGTAGCTCTGGC
The DNA here is from genome assembly GCA_963837945.1 of uncultured Acidobacteriota bacterium. Lineage (GTDB taxonomy): Bacteria > Acidobacteriota > Thermoanaerobaculia > Multivoradales > DATKCC01 > CAVUBL01. The sequence goes on along the minus strand of CAWIQD010000002.1, from coordinate 259,388 downwards.
TGTCCGCGCTGAGCTCGGGGTTGTCGGCGAAGCCCCAGGGCTCCCACTTCGAGCGGCGGTGGTAGCCGCCCGAGAGGCCGAGGCTGTAGCCGGCCCGCGCGAAGCGGCCGTTGAGCGAGAAGGTGTGGCGCAGGTGGCTCGACGGGGCGCTGAATCCGTCGGCGGTGTTGCCGGTCGTCGTGTAGTCGAGCCAGGTGAGGTCGTACTCGGCGCCGAGCTTGACGAAGTTGCCCAGCGGGTGGCCCGCCTTCAGGGACAGGTTGCTGGTCCGGGCCTTCACCTCCTCGTCGGTCCGCTCGCGGCCGTCGCGGTAGACGGTGTCGGTGAACGGCACGACGAGGGCGAAGAGGTCGCCGCCGAGGTCGAACCGGCTGTCGCCGACCCGCGGGTCGGCGTAGCTGATCGTGGTCAGGGCGCCGGCGAAGAACAGATTGAGCTGGTTGCCGGTCTTGCGGAAGTCGAAGTCGAGGTAGTTCGCGCCGGCGAGCGGCAGCGGATAGTCGAGGGCGTCGTCGTAGAAGACGCCGCCGACGGCGAAGAGGCGTCCGGTGTCGAAGCCCTCCTTGACCACGCGCTCGTCCGAGCCCTCCTGCTTGACCAGGTAGCGCAGGCCCTGGTCGGTGTCGCGCACCATGGTCGCGTCCGAGGACATGACCGCCTGGCGCCGCTCCTCGAAGCCCGGGCCGTTGATCGTGACGTCGGCGAGGTCGGTCTCGCGCTCGACCAGGGTCGTCGAGTTGACCACCGAGAGCAGCTGCTGGCCGGTCAGGCGCAGCGGCAGCACGAAGCTCTCGGCGGCGCCCCAGGCCGCCGTCTGGCCGGCGGCGTCGACCGGCGTGTAGTCGAGGGTCTCCTCGTTCGAGAGCACTTCGCCCTCGAGGCCGAGCTGGACGGCGCGGCTCCGGACCCTGAGGTAGAGCTGCTTGTCGATCCAGACCCGGCCGCGGTAGAGCTTTCCCTCCTCCGGCGCCACCGCCGGCCGGAACTCGACCACCCAGCAGTCGCGGCCGTCGACCGTGTCGCTGCCCGCGAGCTGATAGGTGTACTGGCGGGTGAAGGAGATCTCGATCGGCAGGGTGGCGGCCTTCTCCGGCTGGACGAGCGGGATCTCGGGGATCGACTTGCCGCGCCAGCGCACGCCGTTGAGGTAGAAGCGCTGCCAGGCCCAGTCGAAGCCCTTGCCCTGGCGGAAGAAGAAGGCCCCTTCGAGGGTCGCCTCGACGTTCTGCTGCCCGGCGCCGGCGCCGAAGCGCAGGTGGGTGGTGTTGGTGGCACTGAAGTGGTCGAGGCGCCGGGCCTGGGCGTCCTCGTTGGCTTGCAACCGGCGCAGGATCTCCTCGACCGGGATCTGGCGCTCGCCGGCCACGTTGACCCGCTCCTTGACCGTCGAGGCGAGGTCGGTCGCCTCGCTGCGCTCGACGCGCAGCACCGCCACCGGCCAGTCGGCCGGCACCGGCACGCTGATCCCCTCGACCGTCCGGCGCACGCCGAAGAGCGCCCGCACCTCGCCGGTCGCGGGGTCCACCTCGTCGGGCGAGATGAGCTGGGGATCCGGGAAGGTGAGGGTGACCTCCGGGGTTTCCGCGATCGGAGCGCCCGGGGCGGCCTCCGGCACGGCGCCCGTCCCGCCGGTGGTCGCGATCACCCGCAGCGCCAGGTCCTTGCCCCGGACGAAGCTCCAGGCGCCGTCCGGCGAGCCCTTCGGACCGTAGGAGGCGTCGTACGAGAGGTCGCCCTGGAACTCGCGGGCGAGGACCACGAAGGGCGAGACCGTCGCCGGGGTGACCTCGGCCGTCTCCGGCAGGTCGAAGAGGGTCACGGCGACGCCGGCGGCGGCCTGCCGGGCGGCGGTGGCGAGCGCGCCGGAGGCCGGGTCGGGCAGCGGCTCGCCGTCGACCACCACCGGCCGGCCGGGATCGAGCTCGGCGAGGGCGGCGAGCGCCGCGGCCAGGGCGTCCCCGCCCGCGCCCTCGGCCGGCGGCGCGAGGGCGATGCCGTCGAGGTAGGCCGCCACGTCCTGGTCGTAGAGCGCCTCGAGGACGTCCGGACGGGCGGCGAAGGTGCCGGCGATCACGCGGGCGCCGGGCTGGGCGCCGGTGATCGCCACCGACGCGCGCTTGATCAAGAAGGCGTAGCCCTCCGGGTCGGCGGTGTCGGAGGCCGCGGCCTGCGAGGCTGGGCCGCGGGGCTGCCAGACGACCTCGAAATGGGTCGCGTCGGCGGCGTCGCGGGCGAGCGCGGCGGCCGCCGCCAGCTCGAGGTCGAGGTGCGGCGTGTTCTCGACCAGGGGCGGCGGGGTGGAGAAGACGAGCCGGACCCAGGGCGTGGCGCCCGCTCGGCGGACGGCCCGGGTGGCGGCGACGGCGGCCTCGACGCCGACCGGCGTGGCCCCGGCCTCGGCGCTCGGGCCCGGATCGAGGGCGAAGCTCCAGGCCACGTAGAGCGGCTGGCGCTCCTCGAAGCCGGCGCTCGAGGCGAGCTCGGAGGCGATGGCGTCGACCTGTGCCGGGGTCGCCGCGACCAGTCCGGCGCACGGCCGGCAAGGCGGCCCCTGGGCCCCGGCCGGAGGGGCCAGGGCGGCGGCGAGGGTGGCGAGGAGAAGGAGGGGAGCGAGGGCCGAGAGCGCGCGGCGTGCCATGGCCGCCAAGCATAACGAGCCGGCGGGACCCTTGTCACGACAGGGTCGGTCCGCGGCGCCGTTCGGCGGCTTCCCAGCGTTCGCCCGGCCGAGACAGAGCTCGGCCCGCGGCGTGGGGTGCGTGGAGTTGGCGAGGTCGCCTTCGTCGTGGCAATCGGTGCGGGCCGGCCGGTTCGCCCGGCCGAGACAGAGCTCGGCCGCTTCATGTGGGATCGCCGTACCGGAAGGGCTCGGGCGGGTGAAGCGGCCGACCTCTGCGTCGGCCGGGCGAACCCGGCCCCCGGCACCGGGCGGTGGCCCGACCCGACCTCCGCCTCGGCCGAGCCCCCGGCCCGTCTTACTCGGCCTCGGCCGGATCCGGCGCGTCCACCCTCTTGCCTATCCACAGCAAGCCGCCCACGATCACCACCGTCCCCACCGCCAGCGACACCCACGGCGACAGCCCGTAGGCCGTCGGGATGTCGCCGACCAGCATCCCCACCACCCCGATCGCGACCGCGTAGGGGATCTGCGTGCGCACGTGGGCGATGTGGTCGCAGCCGGACGCCATCGACGACATGATCGTCGTGTCCGAGATCGGCGAGCAGTGATCCCCCCAGACGCTCCCGGCGAGCACCGAGGAGATCGTCCCCAGCATCAGGACGTAGTACATCGGGTCCTCGACCGGATGCCCGCCGGCGGTCGAGAGGCCGTTGGCGATCGGGATCACCAGCGGCATCAGGATCCCCATCGTCCCCCACGACGTGCCGGTCGCGAACGAGGTCGCGGCCGAGAGCACGAACACCAGCACCGGCAACCAGTGCGGCGAGAGCACCGCCTGGGTGACCCCGACCAGGTACTCGGCGGTGTGCAGATTGGTGCACACCCCGGAGATCGACCAGGCGAGGATCAGCACCACCAGGGCGAGGATCATCGACTTGAAGCCCTCGACCATCGCCTCCATGATCTCGCTCACCTTGACCAGCCGCTGGACGAGCGGCAGCACCACCGCCGTCACCACGCCCGCGAGGCTCGCCCAGAGCAGGCTGTTGTACGGGTCCGAGGCGGCGAACACGTCGCGCAGCCAGGCGACCGTGCCCCCTCCCGGGGGGCGCGCCAGCCCCGCCGACCCGCTGGTGTAGAGGCCGGCCAGCGTCACGCCGACCACCACCAGGATGGGGGCGACGGCGTTGATCGCCCGGTGGGGCACGCCCGGCGGCGGCTCGAGCACGTCCTTGGTGTAGTCCGCGAGCGCCTTGTCGCCCGAGGCGAGCAGCTCGCCGTGGATCCGCGCCCGGTGCTCGGCCCGGTACATGGGGCCGAAGTCACGCCCGGTCGCGGCGATGGCGAAGCCCAGGACGAGGGCGAAGATCGGGTAGAAGCGGTAGGGGATGGTGGCGATGAAGGTGGTGTACGGGTTGAAGTGCAGCCCGAGGTCGGAGAAGGAGCCGCCGATCAGGCCGACCTCGAAGCCGATCCAGGTCGAGATCGGAAACAGGCTCGCGACCGGCGCCGCGGTCGAGTCCACCATGTAGGCGAGCTTCTCGCGGCTCACCCGCAGGCGGTCGGTGATCGGCCGCATGGTCGAGCCGACGATCAGGGTGTTGGCGTAGTCGTCGAAGAAGATCGCCACCCCCATGATCCAGGTCGCGAGCTGGCCGCGCCGGGGGTTCGAGGCGAAGCCGATCAGCCGCTCGACGACGCCGCGGGTGCCGCCGCTCTTCGAGATCACCCCGACCATCCCGCCGAGCAGCGAGGAGAAGATCAGGATCCTGGCGTGGCTCGGCTCGGCGAGCGCCGGGGCGATGTAGCTGTCGATCGACCGCGCGAAGGCGGTGACCGGGTTCCAGCCGGCGAGGATGAAGGCGCCGCTGAAGACGCCGATGAACAGCGACAGCAGGACGTCCCGGAAGGCGAGCGCCAGGCCGATCGCGATGATCGGCGGCACCACCGAGAGCCAGCCCGGGATCACCCGCACGCTGGTCTCGGCGTGGAGAGCGCCGGCCTGGAGTGCCACCGAGTGGCCGCCGAAGCCGAGCGAGGGATCGCTCACCTCGACCGCGTGCTGGCCCTCGGCGAGGGACATGCGGTCGACCTCGCGGCCGTCGACCAGCACGTGGAGGTCGAGCGGCTGCTCGGCCGGGACGCCCCCGATCGTGACGTCGAGATGCACCTCGCCGCCGTGGAGGCTCGCGCCGTCCGCCGTGACGGCCAGGCTCGGCCCGGCCGGCGGCGACTGCGCCGCCAAGCCGGCGGGGAGGGCGACGGACGCGATCAGCAGGAAGGCGAGGGCGGCTGGACGTCCCATGGGCAGGCTCCGTTGGTCGGGAAACCGCGCGACCTTACCAGAACCGGCGCGGCGGGGCGGGCCGCCGGCGCGGAAGGCCCGGCGCCCCGCCCGTCGGCCGACCTACGAACCTACGAGGCTTCCTTCTGCGCCGCCACGGTCTCCTCGGGCTTCTCCGCGGCCGCCGCCCGCGGCGGCCACGGGCTTGCTCACCGGCAAGCCCATCTCGAGCCGCAGGTCGCCCTCGATCTCCGCGGCGAGCTCCGGGTTCTCGCGCAGGAACTGCTTGGCGTTCTCGCGTCCCTGGCCGAGGCGCAGGTCGCCGTAGCTGTACCAGGCACCGCTCTTCTGGACCTGCTTGTAGTCGACGCCGAGGTCGATCAGCTCGCCGACCCGCGAGATGCCCTCGCCGTAGTCGATGTCGAACTCGGCCTGGCGGAACGGCGCGGCCACCTTGTTCTTGACCACCCGCACCTTGGCCCGGCTGCCGACCACCGTGTCGCCGTCCTTGAGCGAGCCGATCCGGCGGATGTCGATCCGCACCGAGGAGTAGAACTTCAGCGCCCGGCCGCCGGTCGTCGTCTCCGGGTTGCCGAACATGACGCCGATCTTCTCGCGGATCTGGTTGATGAAGATGAGGGTGGTGCGCGACTTCGACACGATCGACGTCAGCTTGCGCAGCGCCTGGCTCATCAGCCGCGCCTGCAGGCCGACGTGCGAGTCGCCCATCTCGCCCTCGAGCTCGGCCTTGGGCACCAGCGCCGCCACCGAGTCGACCACGATCACGTCGACCGCGTTCGAGCGCACCAGCATCTCGGCGATCTCCAGGGCCTGCTCGCCGCTGTCGGGCTGCGAGACCAGCAGGTCGTCGATGTCGACGCCGATCTTCCTCGCGTACTCGGCGTCGAGCGCGTGCTCGGCGTCGATGAACGCCGCCGTACCGCCCCGGCGCTGGGCCTGGGCGATGATCGACAGCGCCAGGGTGGTCTTGCCCGACGACTCGGGTCCGTAGATCTCCACCACCCGGGCGCGGGGCACGCCGCCGATCCCGATCGCGTAGTCGACGGCCAGCGAGCCGGAGGGGATGAAGGGCACCTCCATGAGCGGCTGCTCGCCCAGGCGCATGATCGCGCCCTTGCCGAACTGGCGCTCGATCTGGGTAAGGGCGCCGTCCAGGGCCTTCCGCTTCTCGGTCTTTTCGTCTGCCATGGGTCCTTGACTCCTTTGCGGCACGGGCCCACCGGAATCGGCCGGCCCGGCGGCTCGGTCGTCCGGTTGGCCCGGTCGGGCAATCTAACAGATGGGGGAACGCGCGTCCCGTCCTGCTGCAGCGTGGGCCGCCCGGGAACCTTCGCCCGCGGCGAGCGGGCGGGGGATCCTCGGCGCGGAAGAGACGCCGGGCGCCGGGCCGTTCGTCGAGGAGGTCTCGAGCCGAGGCGGGCCGGGCGCGATGACGGGCAAGGCGAATTCACTGTAGCCCACCGCGCGCGGTGGGTCAAGGCGGGTGCGCGGGGCGCTCCGGTATACTCACCACGGGCTGCGTCCCGACTCCGAAACGACTCGTCCCAGCCCTCGTCCAAGCCCTCGTCCACGCCAAGGAGGCCCTCCGTGCATCGTCGATCGCCCGCCCTCGCCTTCGCCGTCCTGCTGCTGGCCGCCGTTTCCGGCTGCGGTCATCCGAAGAGCCACGACGAGCAGGTCGCCGAGCTGCGCTCCCAGTACACGGCCAAGCTCAACGGTTTCGCCGTCAAGGAGCAGCCGACCGCGGGCGCGATGGGCGACATGGGCCAGATGGGGGCGCAGGAGGGCATGCCCGGCAGTGAGGGCGCCCAGCCCGCCGCCCCGGCGCCCAGCGCCCCGCCGCCCCAGGGCGGCGAGGAGGTCCAGAGCGGCGACCTGGCGGTGCCGCCGGCCCCGACCCCGGTCCACCAGAGCGCGATCCTCGACATCCTGGTGAGCCGCAAGGGCCGCGTGGGCTTGCCCGGCCTGACGGTCGACATCACCCAGGCCGACCCCCAGGGGCACGAGAAGGGCCACTGGCAGGCCTATCTCGACGTCTCGAGCGTCCTGCCCGGCTCCGGGACCCAGATCTCCTACACCCTGGACGACGTCCAGTACCAGGAGGGCGACGGCTTCTACGTCGAGGTGCGCGAGCCGGTGCCGGCGGCCGAACGGGGCGAGTACCGGGAGTTCCAGGAGTCCGGCCCCACGGACAAGGGCGCGTAGGTTGGAGATCACCGCCCCCATCGCAACCAGCGCCGAGCCCGGCTTCGACGCCTCCGCCGCCGCCGCCAGCCTCGAGCGGCTGGAGCGCTCGATCGCCCGCGTGATCCGGGGCAAGCCGGAGGTCATCCGGCTGGCCGTGATCTCGCTCGTCGCCCAGGGTCACATGCTGATCGAGGACGTGCCGGGGGTCGGCAAGACGACCCTCGCCCAGACCCTGGCGCGCTCGGTCGGGCTCGCCTTCCAGCGGGTCCAGTTCACCAGCGACCTGCTGCCGTCGGACATCATCGGCGTCTCGATCTTCAACCAGAAGGAGCAGGCGTTCGAGTTCGTCCCCGGGCCGCTGTTCGCCAACGTCGTGCTCGCCGACGAGATCAACCGCGCGACGCCCAAGACCCAGTCGGCCCTGCTCGAGGCGATGAGCGAGCACAAGGTGTCGGTCGAGCGCAAGCGCTACGCGCTGCCCGAGCCCTTCGTGGTCCTCGCCACCCAGAACCCCCTCGAGTACCACGGCACGTTCCCGCTTCCCGAGTCCCAGCTCGACCGCTTCTTCCTCTCGGTGCGCCTGGGGTATCCGCCACCCGACGAGGAGCGGGCGCTGCTGCTCTCGGGCGGCGTCGAGGAGATCCTCGCCGGGCTCCAGCCGGTGGTCTCCAAGGCCGAGCTCCTCGACCTGCAGCGCCGGACCCGCCAGGTACGGGTGGCCGAGAAGCTCGCCGGCTACATCCTGGCGATCGCCACGGCGACCCGCGAGAGCCGGGAGTTCCTGCTCGGCGTCTCGACCCGGGGCGCCCAGGGCCTCTACCGGGCGAGCCAGGCGATGGCCGTGTGCGAGGGACGCGACTACGCGGTGCCCGACGACGTCCAGCGGCTCGCCGGTCCGGTGCTCGCCCACCGGGTGATCCTGCGGCGTGGCGCGAGCGACCTCGAGGCCACCCGCTCGGCGCTCGGCCGGATCCTCGAGGCGGTGCCGGTGCCGGTGTAACCCGGCGAGCTCCTCGGGGCGCGGTGCCGGGGAAGGGGCTGCGACCCCGACCTGTTCTCCAGGACACGACGATGAAGCGTGCGCGCCTCCGCCGCCGACGCGGCTCGAGATCTCCCGAAGGCATCCGGATCACCAAGGTCGGGCTGTGGTACGTGCTGTTCGCCGTGCTGGTGGCGATCGCCGCCACCAACACCGGCAACAACGGCCTCTACCTGGTGGTGGCGATCATGCTCGGGGTGCTGGTGGTCTCGGGCGTCGTCTCGCGCTACAACGTCGACCGCCTGGAAGCGGCGGTCGAGGTCCGTGGTGACGTCTACGCCAACGAGCCGTTCTCGGTCGACTTCTCCCTCGCCAACCGGAGCCGGCTGTTCTCGCACTGGTTCCTGCTGGTCGCGGCCTCGAAGAGCGGCGCCCCCCGGCTGGTGCCCTACCTGCCGCGCAAGGGAGTGAGCCGCGGACGCCTGGAGATCCTCCTGCGCCAGCGGGGGCTGCGCAAGGTCCCCTCGCTCCACGTCTCGAGCCTCTTTCCCTTCGGTTTCTTCCGCAAGGGCGTGCGCTACGCCCTCGACGAGGAGCTGCTGGTGTTCCCCGAGATCTACTCGGCGGCGAACGTCGAGGCCGAGCGCACGGGCCGGTTCGGGGACGTGACCGCGGGGCGGGCGGGCTGGGGGCACGACCTCTACGCCCTGCGCGGCTTCCGCCAGGGGGACGACCCCCGCGGCATCCACTGGAAGCAGACCGCGAAGACCGGGTCGATGGTCTACATGGAGCGCGAGTCCGAGGAGACCCGGCGCCTGTCGATCCTCTTCGACAACGGGATCGGCCGACTCGCCGAGGGCGAGGACAGAGAGCGCTTCGAGCGGCTGGTCAGCGAGGCGGCCACCACCGCCGTCGACTACCTGGGCCGCGACTTCGAGGTGGAGCTGGTCACCCGGGAGCGCGCTCTGCCCTTCGCCCGCGGCCGGCGACAGCGCACGGCGATCCTCGAGCTGCTGGCGGTCGTCGAGCCGGTGGCGCGCTCGCGCGATCCGCTGCGCTCGCGCGATCCCGGAGCGCCGCAGGTGCGCCTGGCGCTCGAGCCGGCGGGCGGTGCCGTCCCCCGCGCCGGCGCGCGTGGAGCGCTGGAGGCCGGCGGATGACCTTCGCGCGCCAGAAGCGTCTGCTGGTCGGCTGGCTCGCCCTGCTGGCGCCGGTGCCGCTGGCGTTCAACGACATCCTGGAGTGGCCCCACCTCGTCGCCTACCTGCTGGTGGTGGCGCTCTTCCTGCGCCGCGCCGCGCGCGACCCCGGCGGGTGGCTGCCGACCTGGGCGATGAACGTGCTGGCGGTCGCCTACCTGCCCTACTTCGCGGTCGACCTGGCCGTGCTCTCGCGCGGCCGGCTGGTCGCTCCGGTCACCCACCTGCTCTTGTTCACGGTGCTGGTCAAGCTCTTCGCCATGCGCCGGGAGCGCGACAAGTGGCAGACCGCGATCGCCGTCTTCTTCCTCTTCGTGACCTCGATGGCGACCAGCGTCCACCCCTCGGTGGTGCTCTTCCTGGTCGTGTTCCTGCTGCTCTCGCTGCTGCTCTTCGCCCGCTTCGCGCAGCTCCACCTGATGGCCGGCTTCGCGGCGACCGAGGAGGACCAGCGGGCCCTGCTCGCGGTGCCGGTGCGCCGCTTCCTGCTGGCGGCCACCGGCGCCACGCTGCTCTTCGCGATTCCCCTGTTCGTCCTCCTGCCGCGCGTGCGGAGCCCCTTCGTCGGCGGGCACGGCCAGGGCCTGGGCACCCTCGGGGCGACCACCGGGTTCGCCGACGAGGTGACCCTCGACACGATCGGCCGGATCCGGACCAGTCGCGAGGTGGCGATGCGCCTGCGCTACGAGGACGGCGTGCCGCCCGGCCACGAGATGCGCTACAAGGGCGGCGCCTTCGAGCTCTACCAGGGCGGCGTCTGGAAGCGCCACGGGGACCAGCCCTTCTACCCGCGCCAGATCCGGCGCCTGGCCGACCGCGTCCAGCTCGTGCCCGGGCGCCCGGAGCGCTGGGTCGACGTCTACCTGCGGCCGGTGACGCAAGGCCGGCTGCTGGTGCCGGTCGAGGGGGTGACGATCGAAGGCGACGTCTCCGGCCTGGCCCTCGACGACGCCGGGGTGCTCCACCGCTTCGGCTTCCGCGGCGAGCCGGAGCAGTACCGCGTGGGCATGGCCCGCCGTCCGGTCTCGAAGGCGCTCCCCCTCGACCTGTCCGAGCGGGACTCGGACCTCGCCCGGCCCTACGCCGTCGCCGACGCCGAGGGCCGGCGGCGGGCGCTCCTCGACACGTCGGGGGTGAGCCCGCGGGTGGCGGCGCTCGCGGCGCGCGAGGCCGGAGACGGCTCGCCGTACCGGCAGGCCCGCAATCTCGAGCGGTACCTGATGGAGAACTACCAGTACTCCCTCGACTTCCTGGGGAAAGCCGGCCGAGATCCCATCGAGGCGTTCCTCTTCGATCGCCGGAAGGGCCACTGCGAGTACTTCGCGAGCTCGATGGTGCTGATGCTCCGAAGCGTCGGCATCCCGGCCCGCCTGGCCACCGGCTACCTCGGAGCCGACTACAACCGGCTCGAGGGCTACTACGTGGTGCGCGAGTCGAACGCCCACGCCTGGGTGGAGGCCTACCTCCCCGGGTCGGGCTGGACCACCTTCGACCCGACTCCGGCCGCCGGCCGGCCGGCGGTCGCCGATGCCGGAGCGAGCGCCGTCTTCTCCGAGGCCTGGGACTACATGCTCTTTCGCTGGGACCGCTACGTGCTCACCTACGGCCTCGCCGACCAGGTCCAGGTGCTGTACGTCGCCCGCGGCCTGTGGGAGCAGCTCGTGGCCCTGTTCCGGGGCCACGACCCGGAGTCTTCGGCGAGCGCCGGCCCGGCGCCGGACGCGCCGGGGGTGGCGCCCACCCCGCAGGAGGCCGCGAGGTCCTGGGGCTGGTGGCTGGCGGTCATGACCGTGGCGGCGCTCGCCCTGGCCGGCCTGGCGCTCGCTCTCTACCGGCGCCGGCGGCGGCCGCTCACGGGGATCGACGCCTACCGGCGGCTGCGCCGGAGCGCCGAGCGGGCGGGGCTCGCGATCGGGAGCGCCGACCCGCCGCTCGGGTTCGGCGAGACCTTCGGCAGGCGCTTCCCGGACGCGGCGGGCGCGGGCAGCGACGTGGTGCGCCTGTACGTCGAGGAGAGCTTCGCCGAGCGCGAGCTGGGCGAGCTCGAACGGGACCGCCTGGGCGAGGCCCTGAGCGAGGCCCTGACGGTCCTGCGCAAGGCCGGTTGAGGCCGGGGGCCTCAGCGGCCCTTGGCGAACCACTCGCGGGCGCCGAAGAGCTTCAAGGCGGTGGCGCGGCCGCGCAGGTCGAGGCCCAGGTCGAATCCCTTGTAGCTGAGCAGCAGGCGCCCCCGCTTCTCGCCGCCGCCGAGGTCGAGGTCGCCGGCGAGCCGGAGGTCGTCCGCCCGGGCGAGCAGGTTCTTCAGCCGCACGCGCTCGCCGGCCTCCACCTCGGCCCGCGCCTGGACGTCGTCGATCCCCAGGGCGTCGACCACCCAGCCGGGGAGCACGCGGCCCGCCAGCGCGAGGGCGAGGAGCGGCCGCACGTCGGTGATCGTGCCGGCGGCGTCGGCCCGGAGGAGGACCGGCCGGCCGGGGGAGAGGAGCCCGCGCCGGAGCGTCACCCGGCCGGCCCACGGCTTGCTCCCCGACGCCCCGAGGACCCGTGCGCCGGTCACCGTCACCCGCGTGCCGTCGAGGCGGAAGCTCCGGGCGCCGAGATCCGCGGCGGGCAGCTCGGCCGCGACCTCCAGGTGGCCGGAGAGCCGAGCGTCCCGCAGGCGCGCGCGGAGCCCCTCGGTCGACAGGGTCACCCGGCCCTTGCCGGTGCCGGCGGCCGGACGCGCCTCGAAGTGCCCCTCGACCGTGCCGCTCCCGGCCTCGATCTCGAGCCCGGCGGCGGCCGGCAGGTAGGCGTTGTAGAAGGTCAGGTCGGGGACCTGGGCGGGCGGGATCTCGATCGCGACCGTCGCGTCCTCGAGCGAGGTCGGCAGCCCGACGCCGAGGCCGCCGACCGTCATCCGGAGGTCGTGGCCGCGCACGTGGGCCCGGTCGTAGCCGTCGCGGGTGAGGCGGTAGGAGTCGAGGCGGGCCGCCAGCCGGGCGTGGTGCTCGCCGGCCTGGACGCTGACCTCGCCCTGGCCGCGGGCGGAGTAGTCGAGAAAGCCGACGGCGACCGCGGGCGACGCCACGGAGACGCGGCTCCCCGGCGCCAGGCGCCCGTCGCGGAGCCGCGCCTCGAGGTGCAGCGATCCGCTGCCCTCGGAGAACCGGACGCCGGACCTCGGGCCGAGGTACTCGTCGAGGAACCCGAGGCCCGCGACCCGAGCCTCGAGCGCCGCGTCGACCCGGAGGAAGGGAAGCGAGGCCCAGCCGTGGTGCTCGGTCGGGTCGAACGGCTCGGACGAGAGACGGAGCTCGCCCTGGGCCTCTCGGAGGGCCGGCCGGCCTCCCAGCGTCAGGCGCGCGCCGTCGAGCGCGAGGCGGCTGGGCAGGATGCGGGTCGCCTCGCGCAGGCGCAGGTCGAAGCCGCCGGCCGCCGCCATCGTGCCCTCGAGGCGATAGCGCTCGATCCAGATCTCGGAGACCTCTTCGAGATCGAGGCCGGTGACGGTCACCCGCCAGTGGCGGCGAGCGGGCCGGGGCGGCCGGTAGACCTCCTCGGGAGCGGGATGGGGCGGGTTGTCGAGCCCGGGAATCGGCGGCGCCCCCGGGGTCGTCTCGGGCGTCTCGCCGGGCGGCAGCGGGCGGTCGGCGCGAAGCCGCAGGCGGAAGGCGACGGAGCGGGCCTCGAGGCCCGAGACCTCGAAGCGCTTGCCCAGGAGCGCCGGCAGGGAGATCTGGCCGGAGGCGCGCTCCGCGGTCGCCAGCCATTGCTCCCGGTGCGACTGCACGCGGATCGCCAGCCCGCGCACCCGCAGCTCGCCCGGCCACGGCGACCAGGCGGAGTCGTAGGTGACGAGGAGCTTCTCGGGCCGGCGGTCGAGCGCGCGGTCGGCGAGCCCGGTCGCGAGGAAGACGTTGGCGGCGAGCAGGTAGAGCACCTCGGCCGCCAGCGGCACGGCCAGTGCCAGACCGCCCCACCGCAGCCACCGCCGGCGCCTCCCGGGGCGAGGGGCGGCGGCCGGCGAGCTCTCCATCGCGCAACGCTACACCCGACGAAGGGGTCCGAGGGGATGCGGGCGGGATCCCGTCACCGCCGGGTGCCCCACGGGCCGTTCGCCCGGCCGAGACAGAGCTCGGCCGCTTCATGGGTTCGGAGTGATTCCGCAGCCACGGAAGACGATGGGAGGGGGCATCCCCTTCCCCCCCCGGGGGTGGGAAGGGGATCGAGGGGATGCGGGGGGGATCTCGTCAGTACGCGTTGTGCCGGATTCCCTTGCGCACCGTCATCCAGAGGATCTTCATGTCGAGCTTCAGCGACCAGTTCTCGATGTAGTAGAGATCGTACTGGATGCGCTTCTTGACCGACGTGTTGCCGCGCCAGCCGTGCACCTGGGCCCAGCCCGTGATGCCCGACTTCACCCGATGGCGCAGCATGTACTGCGGGATCTTGTGCTTGAACTCCTGGACGAAGGCGGGGCGCTCCGGGCGCGGGCCGATCAACGACATCTCGCCCTTGAGCACGTTCCAGAGCTGCGGCAGCTCGTCGAGCGACCAGCGGCGCAAGAAGCGCCCGACCCGAGTGCGCCGCGGATCGTCCTTGACCGCCCAGACCGGGCCGGTCGAGGACTCGGCGTTCACCCGCATGGAGCGGAACTTCAAGATCAGGAACGACTTGCCGTCGAGGCCCATGCGCTCCTGGCGGTAGAAGATCGGCCCGCGGTCTCCGAGCCAGATGAGCAGCGCGATCGGCGGGAACAGCGGCAGCAGGCAGGCCAGGGCGACGAGCGAGAGGGCGAGGTCCATCGCCCGCTTGACCAGGCTGCTCCAGCCCTGGAGCGGCACCTGGGAGAGGTTGATCACCGGAGTGCCGTCGACGTCCTCGAGCGACGCCTTGAGGGTGGCGTACTGGAGGATGTCGGGCACCAGCTTGACCTCGACGCATTCGCGGCTCACCGTCTGCAGGATGCGCAGCATCTTGCGGTGCGCCTCGAGCGGCAGGGCCACGAACACCTGGTCGACCGGCCGCGCGGCGAGGATCTGCTCGATGTCGCGGGTCGAGCCGAGCACCGGCACGCCGGAGAAGCTCGCGCCCTGCTTGCCCGGGTCGTCGTCCAGGAACCCGACCACCTCGATCCCCAGCTCGCGGTGGCCGAGGAGCTTCTGGGTGATCTCCCGGCCGAGGGCGCCGGCGCCCACCACCAGGATGTGCTGCAGGTTGTGTCCGGCCCGGCGCAGGTGGTTGAGGACCTCGCGCAAGGCGTTGCGCGCCACCACGACCAGGCCGAGGTCGGCGACCCCGAAGAGCGCCAGGAAGGCGCGGCTGTAGGTGAAGTACTCGCGGCTGCCGGGCTCGAGCGGTGGCCGGTACCACGCCACCACCACCGACAGCAGCACCGAGGCCAGGATCACCGCCACCAGCACGGTGAGCGCCTCGTCCACCCGGCTGCGGCCGCGCCGGTTCTGGTAGAGGCCGTGGAAGTAGAAGACCACCGGCCACAGCGCCAGGACGAAGGGCAGCAGCTCGACGTAGCGGCCGAGCTCGGGGACGTCCTTGGTCAGCGGGACGACCCGCAGCTCGAAGCGGAGGACCCAGGCGGTGAAGAACGCGGCGACGGTGGCGGTGAGATCGCCGAGGAGGTAGAGGAGCGCGATCGATTGGCGGCGTTGGCGGATCAAGGAGTGAACTCTCCCGATCGGCGAGCTCCGGGCAGGAGCCTGTCGACCAGAGAACGGAAGCCCTGTTGAAAGCGCTCTACCGAGAACTGCTCGGCCCGGTTCCGTAGTTCCAAGGAATTGAATCGGAATCCGCGCGCTTTGTCAATCGCCGCCGCCAGCTCCCGCACCCGGTCCTCGTCGCCGGCGGGTGGCGGGCAGAGCACGCCGTGGACGCCGTCCTCGACGATGTCGAGCACTCCGCCGCGACCCAGGGCGACGACCGGGGTGCCGCAGGCCAGGGCCTCGACCGGCGCGATTCCGAAGTCCTCGACCCCCGGCTGGAGGAGGCACAGGGCGCGGCGGTAGAGGCGCCGCAGGGCCTCTCCCTCCACCCGGCCGAGATAGCGCACGCCCGGGTCGCGGCGGCGGGCGAGCTGGCGGCGGCCGGGCCCGTCGCCGACCACCGCCAGCTCGACGCCGGCCCGCCGGCAGGCGGCGACGGCGAGATCGACCCGCTTGTAGGGAGCGAGCGCCGAGACCACCAGGCAGAACGGCGGCTCGTCGCCCGTCGGCGGCTCCGCGGGCGGGGTGAAGAAGAGGGTGTCGACCGGCGGCGCCAGCACCTCGGCCTCGCGGCCGTAGTAGCGGCGGATCCGCTCGGCGACGAACCGGGAGTTGGCGACGAAGCGGTCGACCCGGGGCGCCGAGGCCGCGTCCCAGCTCCTGAGGGCGGACAGCGCGAGCCCCCGCAGGCGCGCCCCGGTGCCGCGCCGCTTCGGGAAGTAGGCGTGCTCCTGGTCCCAGGCGTAGCGCATGGGAGTGTGGCAGTAGCACAGGTGGAGCGCGCCGGGCCCCGGCACCGCCCCTTTCGCGACGCAGTGGCTGCTCGAGACGACCAGGTCGAACCCCGAGAGGTCGAAGTCCTCGATCGCCGACGGGAAGAGAGGCAGATAGCGCCGGTAGTGCCGCCCGATCCCCGGCGCCCGCTGCAGGAAGCTGGTCACCACCGGGTGCTCCTCGAGAGCGGGGCTGACGCTCCCCGGCACGTGGAGCAGCGTATGGATCGGCGCGCCCGGGAAGAGGCCGGCGATCGCCTCGAGCACCTTCTCGCCGCCCCGCATGCCGGTCAACCAGTCGTGGACCAGGGCCACGCGGAGGCCGTCGCGCCCGGCGGCCGGGCCGCTCATCGCCCGCCGTCCTCCGGGCGCGTGGCCGCGAGCCGGCGCCGCAGCCCGGAGGGCCCCTTGGGCCCCAGCACGCCGCGGTAGACCTCCAGGGTGTGGCGGGCGCACAGCTCCCAGCGGAACTCGGCGGCCCGGGCCGTGCCCTTCTCGGCCAGCGTCGCCCGGTAGTCGTCGTCGGTCATCAGCCGCGCGATCGCCTTGGCCATGCGCTCGCAGTCGAGGGGGTCGACCAGGTGGGCGTGACCGCCGGCCACCTCCTTCAAGGCCGAGGTGTTCGAGGTCAGGACCGGCGTCCCCGAGGCCATCGCCTCGACCACCGGCAGGCCGAAGCCCTCGTAGAGGGTCGGGTAGAGGAACAGGGTCGCGCCCTGGTAGAGGGCGGGCAGGGCCTCCTGGGCGACGTGGCCGAGCAGGTGCAGGCGGTCGGAGATCCCCAGCTGCTCGGCGCGCTGGCGCAGCTTGAACTGGGCGGCGGTGCGGTCGCCCACGCACACCAGCGGAGCGTCGAAGTCCGCCAGCTCGACCGCCCGGGCGTACGCCTGGATCACCCGATCGAGGTTCTTGTGCGGCTTGGGGTTGCCGACGAACAGCAGGTACGGCCGCCGGATGCCGAGCTGCCGCAGCCAGCGATCGAGGTCCAGCTCCGCCAGGCGGTGCCGGAAGGTCTCGTCGACGCCGTTGTGGATCACCTCGATGGTCGAGCCGTCGACCTCGAAGTAGTCCATCAGGTCGCTCTTGGTGCTCTCCGAGACCGCGATCACCCGGTCGGCCCGGCCGAGGCTGCGGCGCATCATCCGCTGGGCGTAGATGAAGGCCAGGCGGTTGGGCAGGAACTGCGGGTAGAGCAGGTGGATGATGTCGTGGATGGTCACCACCACCCGCGAGGGCGTGGTGACGGGGAGCACGTAGTGGGTGGCGTGGTAGAGGTCGAGCCGCAGGCGCCAGAGCCGCCAGGAGAGCGCCGCGAGCTCGCGCATCGAGTAGACCGGCGAGCGCTCGATGACGACCCGGAAGTTCTCGGGCAGCTCGCCCAGCACCTCCCGGCCCTGCGGCCCGGTGAGCAGGACGTAGCCGTTGTCCCGGTCGATCTCGGCGAGCGAGCGCACCAGGTTGCGGATGTAGGTGCCGATGCCGAAGTCCTGGACCTTTCGCGCGTCGATGCCGATGGTGTAGGGCAAGGCGGGAGTCTCCAGGGGCCGCGGAGCGCGAGCCGGGGGTGGAGGCACCGGCGCGGCCGGGACCGCAAGCGCGGCGCGGTGCCCGAGGCGGATTGTACAGGAGGGTGCGGCGGCCGCGGCTAGCGCCGGCGGAGGAACACTCCGAGGTAGCGGCTGTCGGAGCTCGCGGGGTCGAGAAGGGCCGGCACCGCACCGCCCGAGACATGCACGGTGACCCGGTAGAGGTACGCGGTGGCGCCGCCCGCGAGGAACAGCCCTCGGGCTTCGCCGAGCGGCTCGGGGCGAAGGTCGACCGGCGTGCCCCGGCGCTTGGCCGCCGAGTCGAAGCGCACGCGGACCGTCCCGCGCGCGCCGCGCAGGGTCAGCACGTCGTCGGCGGCCACCGAGCCGACCTCGAGGCGGATCGTGTCGAGCGGCCGGGGCGAGGCGATGAACAGCTCCGAGCGGCTGGCGCCGCGGACCCAGACGCCCTCCGGGTTCGGCTCGGCGAGGAAGAAGCTCTCGCGCGGGAGCAGCCAGGTCTCGCCGTCCCGCGCGAGCCGGCGGTCGTCCTGGGCGTAGCCCGGGAGATGGCCGTCGGCGAGCAGGGTGAGCTCGACCGGCAGGGGGCGGAAGGTCGCGCCCCGGGCGTGGTGCTCCAGGATGGAGTCGGTCCCGGCGCCGCCGATCGACGCGAGCAGGGCGGGGGCCGTCCAGAGCCCGGCGGCGGCGAACCACAGGAGCACCGGCCGGCCGGCCCGGAGCCGGCGGGGGAGGAAGAGGAGGGCCGGGTACACGAGGGCGAAGGCGCGGTCCCCCGGCGCCGCCGGGCCGGCCGCGCCGGGGACCGCGGCGGCCGGCAGATCGAGGATCACGAGGGCGCAGTAGACCGCCAGGGCGGCCGCCAGCAGGTGCCGGGAGCGGCCGCCGGGTCCCCGGAGGTCGCTCAGGTAGAGGAACACGACGTAGAAGGCGAACGGGAAGTAGGGGAGGAGGCCGACGTGGCGCCCGGCGAGGAAGTACCCGGTATCGCGGAGAAGGGCCGTCGCGGCGAGCCTCGCGCCCGCCTCGGCGCCCGGAGCGGCCGCGGCCTCTGCCGCCTCCGCCGGTGCGGCCTCGCCCGCACCGCTCGCGGCGGAGCGCTCGAGCGCCGGCGCCCAGGCCCCGGTGAGATGCCGTTGCGCCCCGGCGAGCAGGAAGCCTGCCGCGAGCAGCGCCGCCAGGAAGACCGCCGCGCCCTTGAGCCGGCGCGCCCACGCGAGATCGATCGCCACCGGCAGGGCGAGCAGCGCGAGCGAAGGCCGGTTCGAGGCCGCGGCCGCCACCAGCGCGCCCGCCGCGGCCAGGGGCACGAGCTCGCGCCACCGCCAGATCGCGTGGGAGCGCACCCGGCACCACAGGGCGAGGGCGAAGAAGCCGCAGCCCATGACCAGCACCTCGGGCTGCAGGCGGAAGGCCCAGGCGAAGGCGGCCGACGCGAAGAAGAAGCCGGCGACCAGGAGCCAGCTGCCGGCGTGCCGCCGCCGCTCGGCCGGCCGCGGTGCGGAGGGCCTGGAACGCAGGCCGGCGGTCCACACCATGGCCAGGAAGACCAGCATGTCGAGGACCGGCAGGCCGCGCGGGCCGAGCAGGCCGTAGAACGGAGCGGCGAGGACCGGGTAGAGGAGGGGCCGGGCGAAGGCCGGGGTCTCGCCGGCGGCCGCCGGCGTCAGGGCGAGGCCCTGCGGGCCGCCGGGCCACTGCCGGTAGGCGCGGTCGAGATCGCCCTGGTCGTAGCGCAGGTCGCCGTCGTGCCACAGGCTCTCGGTGGCGAGCAGGTAGGTCGTCTCGTCGCCCACGGCCGGCCGGCCGACCGGTTCGAGGGCGAAGGCCAGGCCGACGAGCAGGACCGAGGCCGCGAGGAGGCTGAGAGTGGACCGGCGCATGACCCGCGGGGGAGACGGCTGGGACTCTACCATCCGGCCATCGACACGGCCGCGGGGACGGTGGCCTTCTCGGCGGCGGACTGCGCCCGCGAGAAACCACGCGATCCCCGTGGCCTGCCCCCCGGGTGGTTGGGGCGGCCGCTCCGCCGGAACCGGGCAGGGGGGAGGGGAGCGATCGATCGATCATGCGGCCGGTGGGCTCGCGGGCGTGGGCGTCCCTCTCCCCCCGTGAGGGAGGGAGAGGGATCGAGGGAGAGGGGGGCGATCCGATCGATCCGATCGATCTATCATCGTCCCCGTGCCCCGCCGTCCCGTCGTCGCCGTCGACCTGCGTGCCCTGGTGCCCGAGTCCACCGGCATCGGCGTCTACACCCGGGAGCTCCTGGCGGCGCTCCTCGAGCGTGGCCGGATCGACTTCCTCGGCCTCGCCCACCGCGAGCCCCGGGGAGCGGCGGAGCTGGTGGCGCGCGGTCTCAGGATCGAGCACCAGGGGGCACCGCTCGGCGTCGTCTGGCAGCAGCTCGTCCTGCCGCGCCACCTCGCCCGGCTCCGCTCGCGCGGCGAGGTCGATCTCTTCTGGTCGCCGCTCCAGACCCTGCCGGTGCGTTGCCCGGTGCCGGCGGTGGTGAGCGTCCACGACCTGACGGTCCTCCTCCTGCCCGACACCCACCGCGCCAAGGTGCGCTGGAGCCAGCTGCCGTTCCTCGAGCGCTCCCTGGCCCGCGCCCGCCGGGTGGTCGCCGTCTCCGAGGCGACCGCGCGCGACCTCGAGGACCAGTTTCCCGGCGCCTTCTTCGGCCGACCCGGCAAGCTGCGGGTCATCCCGCACGGGGTCTCGCCCGCGTTCCGGCCGGCCGCGGAGGCCGAGCGCGACGCGATCCGCCGCGAGCTCGGCTGCCCGGACGGCTATCTCCTCTACGTCGGCACCCTCGAGCCGCGCAAGAACGTCTCGGCGGTGCTCGACGCCTGGCTCGCCCTGCGCCGCGACGACCCCTCGACGACCCCGCCGCTGGTCTTGGCCGGCGGCTACGGCTGGCGCTCGAAGGCCCTGCTGCGGCGGATCGGCCGGATCGCCGCGACCGAGGTCGGAGCGGGGGAGGCCGCTTCGCTCCCCGGCCTCCGGCTCCTGGGGCGGGTGGACGACGCCCTCCTCGCACGCCTCTACCGGGGCGCCACGCTTTTCGTCTACCCCTCCTTCTACGAGGGCTTCGGGCTGCCGGTCGCCGAGGCGATGGCCTCCGGGGTGCCGGTCGTAACCTCCGACCGCTCGAGCCTGCCCGAGGTGGTGGGCGACGCCGGCCTGCTGGTGCGCCCAGAGGATCCGTCGCTCCTGGCCGGCGCTCTGCGTCACCTGCTCGAGGATCCCTCGCGGCGGCGCGAGCTCGCCCTGCGCGGCCTCGAGCGCGTCCGCGCCTTTCGCTGGGAGACCGCGGCGGCGGCGATGGAAGAGGTGCTGCTCGAGGCGATCGCGGGCGCCTGATCCGGTCCGCCGGGCTCTCCCGGGGCCAGGCGGGCCGGGGCGGTGGTCAGCCCACGGTCCCCGCGGCGCGAAACGCCTCCAGGTGGTGGCGGGCGGACTCGGCCCAGGTGAAGCGCCGGGCCCGCTCGAGCCCCGCCTCGGCGAGCCGCCGGGCGAGCGCCGGGTCGGCGAGCAGGCCCGCCACCTCGCGGGCCCAGGCCTCGGGATCGCCGGCGGCGACGTAGAGCGCCGCGTCGCCTGCCACCTCGCGGAGCACCGGCAGGTCGCTCGCGACCACCGGGGTGCCGGCGGCCAGCGCCTCGACGACCGGCAGCCCGAAGCCCTCGTAGAGCGATGGGAAGGCGAGGAGGAGGGCGCCGCGGAAGAGCGCCGCGAGCTCCTCGTTGGTCGCGTACCCGGGCTGGTGGAGCCAGCCCTCGCTCCGCCCGGCCGCGACCGCCCGCCTGAGGGCCTCGTCCTTCCACCCGGAGCGGCCGCAGACGACCAGGTCCGGAGGGTCGGGGAGCCGGCGCCGCAGGAGGCGCCAGGCCGCGAGCAGGGTCTCGAGGTTCTTGCGCGGCTCGAGCGTCCCGACGAACAGGGCGTAGCGCTCCGGCGCCCAGGCGGGACGGCGCCCCGGGCCGGCGGCGGCGAGCTGGCCGGGGCCGTGGTGGATGGCGCGCACCCGCGCAGCCGGCGCCAGGCCCGCGCGGCAGATCTCGCGGCGCACCGCCTCCGAAGGCGTGACCAGGCAGGCCGCGTCCTCGAGCACCCTCGGGAGATGGCGCGAGAGGAGGTCCAGGGTCGCCTCGTCCACCGTCCAGGGCAGGCGCCGGAAGGCGAGGTCGTGGACCGTGGCGACCAGGCGGGCGCCGCCGAGGTCGATCGCCGGCTCGAAGCGCCGCGCGGGGTAGAAGTTGGGCGCGAACACCACCCGGTTGCGGTCGGCGGCGATCAGCAGCGGCCGCAGGCGCCGGAGGAGGCGGGCGATCCACCCCGCGGGCAGGATCGTGTCGGAGGGCACCGCGTAGCGCACCGCCTCGACCGCCGGCCCGACCGGCAGCGGATGGACCGGGCCGGGGAGGTCGGCGGTGGCGACCAGGTCCTCGCCGTAGAGGCGGAGCCGCAGGTCGTCGCGCACCGCGAGCTCGTGGAGCACCCGGTCGAGGTACCAGCCGACCCCGGTCAGGGGCTCCCAGTAGGCGGCCACGTCGACCGCCACCGTCAGGCGCTCCTCGCGCCGCCGCGCGCCGATCGCCCGAGCCGCCCCGGCCAGCCAGGCGGCGAGCGCCGCGAAGCGCCGCGGGTGGAGGCGCAGAGCGTACGCCCGGGCTCTCCGGAAGGGTGGCCCGAAGAGCCGTTTCCAGAGGGGCTTACCGGCCATCGCGGCGGGAAGTGTATCCGCTGGGCCGGGGGCGGTCTCGGGCGGGGCCGCGCTGTACAATCGCGCCCCTCATGCCGACCGCGCCCCAGCGCTTGCGGCGCTCCCTCCTCTCGATGCGCCGCGCCCTGACCCGCAGCCCGGCGATCAAGCGTCTCGGCAAGCGGGTCCTCGCCTGGCTCGTCGGCGTGGCGGCGCTGCCGCGCGAGACCGTGGCGCCCGGCCGGCCGGACCACCTCGACCCGGCGGAGATCCTGGGCCGCACCGACGAGCTCAACGAGGCCGCCGAGGGGTACTACGCGGGCTATGCCGACCCCGAGTTCATCCTCGGCAAGCCGTTCACCGAGGAGATCGAGTTCCCCCGCCGCCTCTTCGACCTGGGCGTGCTCTTCCACTTCCTCCACCTCTCGCCGCACGACGTGGTGCTGGACCTGGGCGCCGGGACCTGCTGGCTGTCCCATTTCCTCAACCGCTACGGCTGCAAGACGATCTCGGTCGACGTCTCGAAGACCGCCCTCGACCTCGGCCGCGAGCTCTTCCGGCGCGACCCGCGGACGCGCTGGGAGGCCGAGCCGGAGTTCCTGCCCTACGACGGCCGCCGGATCCCGCTGCCCGACGGGGCGGTCGACAAGATCGTCCTCAACGACGCCTTCCACCACCTGCCCAACCCGGCGGAGGTCCTCCGGGAGATGGCCCGCCTGCTGCCGGACGGCGGCCTGGTCGCGATGTGCGAGCCCGGCCCGGGCCACGCGGTGACCGAGGACAGCCGGCGGGAGGTCGAGACGACCGGCGTGCTCGAGAACGAGATCGTGGTCGAGGAGCTCGACGCCATGGCGCGCGAGGCCGGCTTCACCGAGGTCGGGCTGGTGCCGGTCAGCCTCGAAGGGATGCGGCCGGTGCCGGCGGCCGAGGTGCGCGGGGTGGCGGGCACGGAGGCGTTGCTCGAGATGTGGGCCGCCGCCGGCCGCGGCACCCGCTACCTGGTGCTCCACAAGGGCCGCTGGTACCCGACCACCCGCCGGCCCGGGGAGCTCCGGGCGGCGATCGAGCCGCTCGACCCCGCGCCGCCGCTCTCCTTGGCGCCCGGCGAGAGCGGCCGCCTGCGCGTGCGGATCCGCAACCTCGGGGACACGCGCTGGCTCGCCACGACCGTCGAGCGTCCCGGCTGGACCCGGCTCGGCGGCCACCTCTGGGGCGGCGCTCGCGGCGAGCTCCTCGACTTCGACTGGCTGCGGGTCGCGCTCGGCGCCGACCTCGATCCGGGCGGCGAGCGCACGCTCGAGGTCGAGCTCCCACCCTTCGAGCGGCCGGGCCGCTACCGGCTGGTCCTCGACCTGGTGGCCGAGGGGGTCACCTGGTTCGCCGAGAAGGGCTCGCCCACGACCGAGGTCCCGGTCGAGGTCCGCTGAGCGGAATCGCTCTTCGCTGCCGGCTGTTGTGACTCGCGGCAGGCCCGCACGCCGCGGGTCCCGTGGTCGTTCCGGCAGCGGAGCCCGAGTTGACACCCTGCGCGCCGCTTCGCTAATCTCATCATTCTGTCTGCTCGACGGGACGTGCTCTATGAAAATCCGTCTGGACCAGATCGGCGACGAGCCGTACCGATGGCATACGGAGGAGACCGTCTCCCCGGAGGCCCTCGATCGGCCCGAGCTCCTGGCGATCAGCCCGGTCACCTGGTCGGGCGAGATCTCGCGCCTCGACGAGGGGTTTCTGCTTCGTGCGCGGCTCGCCTACCAGCAGACGCTCGCGTGTCAGCGCTGTCTGCGCGGGGTCACCGAGCCGGTCGAAGAAGAGCTCGAGCTGATGATCGTGCGCCACGAGCGCGGTGCCGACGCGGAGGAGCGCGAGCTCGAAGAGAAGGATCTCGGGGTGCTGGTCGTCGCCGGCGAGGAGCTGGACCTCTCGCCGCTGCTCGTGGAGCAGATCCAGCTCGACGTGCCGATGCGGTTGCTGTGCCGCGAGGAGTGCGCGGGCCTGTGCCCGACCTGCGGCGCCGACCTCAACGAGGGAGCCTGCGACTGCGCACCGCCGGCGGCCGACCCGCGATGGGCCGGTCTCGCCGCGTTGCGCGACAGCCTGCGCGAGGACTAGGCGGAGAGAGAGAAGTGCCCGGGAGCGGCGGAGGGTTCCGCGGCGCGGGGCCGGACACCGGCCGGAGATCGGGCCGGAGATCAGTAGATCCGGCACATCCGGAAGCGACCGAAGACACGAACGATTCCTGAAGCGAGGTTCAGCTCAGCCATGGCCAATCCGAAGCGACGTCATTCGAAGGCCCGCCGCGACAAGCGGCGCGCCCACGACGCCCTCGACCGCCCCGCCGCCTCCACCTGCGAGCACTGCGGAGAGCCCAAGATCCCCCACCGCGTGTGCCGCCATTGCGGTCACTACCGCGGCCGCGAAGTGATGGAGGTCGAGGAGACCTTGTAGGTCCTTCCCCTCGAGCCCGTGAGCCCTTCCCGCATGCGCATCGCCGTCGACGCCATGGGCGGAGACCAGGCGCCCGCGAGCGTGGTCGAGGGCGCCTACCGGGCGGCGGTCGAGGACGGCATCCCGGTCACCCTGGTCGGCCGGCGCGAGCCGGTCGAGCGTGAGCTCGCCCGCCTCGGCGGCGGTGCGGCGGACGGCGCCGTGGAGGTGGTCGACGCCGAAGACACCGTGGGCATGGACGAGCCCGCGGTCACGCCGCTGCGCCGCAAGCCCCGCTCGTCGATCCGTATCTGCGTCGAGCTGGTGCGCTCCGGCGGCGCCCAGGCGCTGGTCACGGCGGGCAACACCGGGGCCGCGGTGATCGCCGCCAAGGTCTTGCTCGGCACCGTGCCCGGAGTCGACCGGCCGGCGCTGGCGGCGGTGCTGCCCAACGCCACCGGCAGGACCGTCCTCCTGGACGTCGGCGCCAACGTCGATACCCGGCCGGCCCATCTGCGCGAGTTCGCGGTGATGGGGCACTGTTACGCCCGCGAGGTGCTGGGCACCGCCCATCCGCGGGTCGGCCTGTTGTCGATCGGCGAGGAGGAGAGCAAGGGCTCGGACCTGACCCGCGAGGTGTTCAAGGCCCTCCAGACGACCGGGCTCGAGTTCGTGGGCAACGTCGAGGGCGGCGACATCTTCAGCGGCCGGGCGGACGTCGTGGTGTGCGACGGGTTCGTCGGCAACGTGGTCCTGAAGAGCGCCGAGGCGCTGGTCGACCAGGCGGCCCGGATGCTGCGCCAGGAGGTGGCGGCGGCGAGCTGGCGCACCCGGATCGGCTACCTGCTGGCGCGCCCCGCCGTCGAGCGGCTGCGCGAGCGGACCGACTACGCCGAGTACGGCGCCGCGCCCCTCCTCGGTCTCGACGGCGGCTGCTTCATCGCCCACGGGCGCTCCAACCCGCGAGCGATCCGGAGCGCCGTTCGGCGCGCCTCCGAGTTCGCCGAGGCGCGGGTCCATGACAAGATCCGCGACCGTCTGGCCGAGCTCCACAGCCAGGAGGAGCGCCTGGCGGGCCGCGCCGAGCCGGCGGCGGTCGGGGCGCCCTCGGGGGTGTCCGGCCCCACCTGATCTTGCGGCTCGCCCGGCGCGCGGCGCCCACTCAGGGCCCGGATCCGGACCGGACTCCGGACCGGAATCCGGGTCGGGCTCCGCGCCTGCGGACGCGCCGGCGAGCGACCCCGAAGGGACGACCATGACCGACACCCCGAGCCACCGTTTCGCCTTCGTCTTCCCCGGCCAGGGCTCCCAGAGCGTGGGCATGGGCCGGGCGTGGGCCGAGGCCTGCCCGGAGGCCCGGGCGGTCTTCGACGAGGCCGACCGCGTGCTGGGCTTCCCCCTCACCCGCCTGTGCTGGGAGGGCCCGGAGGAAGAGCTCGCCCTGACCGCCAACCTCCAGCCCGCGCTGCTCGCCACCTCGGTGGCGATCCTCCGAGCCGCCGCCTCGCGCCTGCCGGTGCCGTCGGCGGTCGCCGGCCACAGCCTGGGGGAGTACTCCGCCCTGGTGGCCGCCGGCACCCTGGATCTCGCCGACGCCCTGCGCCTGGTGCGGCGGCGCGGCGAGCTGATGCAGGAAGCGGTGCCGGTGGGGGAGGGGGCGATGGCCGCGATCCTGGCCCTGGACGACGCCGCGGTCGAGGCCCTGGTCGCCGACGCCGCCGGCGGCCGGGTGCTCGCCGTCGCCAACCGGAACGCGCCCGGCCAGCTGGTGATCGCGGGCCACCGCGACGCGGTGGAGCGGGCGGTGACGATGGCGCGCGAGCGGGGCGGCAAGCCGCGGATCCTGCCCGTCTCGGCGCCCTTCCACTGCGCGCTCATGGCGCCCGCCCGCGAGGGGCTCGAGCCGATCCTCGCCGCGACCGCTTTCCGCGACCCGTCGGTGCCGGTGGTGAGCAACGTCGACGCGACTCCGGTGGTCACCGGCGAGGGGGCGCGCGACGCCCTCGTCCGGCAGGTCGACTCGCCGGTGCGCTGGGTCGAGTCGGTCGCCTGGATGGCCGACGAGGCGGGCGTGATGACCTTCGTCGAGGTGGGCCCCGGGGCGGTGCTCTCGGGTACCATCCGGCGCATCCGGCCGGAAGCCGCCCGCGTCGGCCTGGCCGAGCCCGCCGGCCTCGACGCCCTGGCCGGCACCTGACCCCGGCCCGCGACGACCGCAACGAGACGAAGGAGACGAGGCATGTTCCAGCTCGAAGGCAGAACCGCCCTGGTGACCGGCGCCTCCCGGGGGATCGGCGAGGCGGTGGCGCGGCGGCTCGCGGCGCAGGGCGCGCGCGTGGTCCTGGCGGCCCGCACCGAGGACCGGCTGCGGGAGCTCGCCGGCGAGATCGGCGCGGCCGGCGGCGAGGCCGAGGTGCTGGCGCTCGACCTCTCGCGGCCGGAGGCGGTTCCCGAGGCGATCGCCTCGCTGCCGGAGGCCTGGCGCGAGATCGACGTCCTGGTCAACAACGCCGGCGTCACCGCCGACAACCTGCTCGCGCGCCTGTCGCTCGAGGATTGGGACCGCGTCCTCACCACCAACCTGACCGGCGCCTTCGCGGTGACCAAGGAGGTGATCCGTGGCATGATGCGGCGCCGTTGGGGCCGGATCGTCTCGATCTCCTCGGTCGTCGGGCTGATGGGCAACCCCGGCCAGGCGAACTACGCCGCCTCGAAGGCGGGCCTGGTCGGCTTCTCGAAATCCCTCGCCCGGGAGCTCGGCAGCCGCAACATCACGGTCAACGTGGTGGCGCCCGGCTACATCGAAACCGCCATGACGGAGAAGCTCCCCGACGAGTCACGCAAGGCGCTCCAGGCGTCGATCGCGCTGCGCCGGCTGGGGAGCGTCGACGACGTGGCCTGGTGCGTGCTGTTTCTCGCCAGCGAGGAAGCCGGGTATATTACCGGCCACACGCTGAACGTCTCCGGCGGGCTCTACATCTGAGGACCGCCACCGAAACCCGATCAACGTCCATGGACTCCCCCGAAGCCGATGTGCTAGAACCGGGGGGTTCGGCCGAACGGCCAATCCAAGGAGGGTACTGCGCATGTCTGCAATCGAAGACAGGGTCAAGAGCATCATCGTCGAGCAGCTCGGCGTCGACGAGGACGAGGTGACGCTCAACGCCAGCTTCACCGACGACCTCGGCGCCGACTCGCTGGACATCGTCGAGCTGGTGATGGCGCTCGAGGAGGAGTTCTCCATCGAGATTCCGGACGAAGAGGCCGAGAACATCAGCCGGGTCCGCGAGGCCGTCGACTACATCGAAAAGCATTCGGGCGAGGGCAACTGAGCCCGCGCGGGGGCGAGACGATGCCCGCGACCGAAAACTCCCGCCGGCGCGTCGTCCTGACCGGGGTCGGCCTGGTCTCCCCTCTGGGCGTGGGGACCGGGCCCACCTGGGACGGCCTCATGTCGGGCGCCTGCGGCATCGGACCGATCACCCGGTTCGACGCCTCCGCCTACCCGTGCCGGATCGCCGGCGAGGTGCCGGGCTTCGACCCTCTCGACTACGTCGACAAGAAGGACGTCAAGAAGAGCGACACCTTCATCCTCTACGCGCTCGCCGCGGCCGACTTCGCGATGGCCGACTGCGGCCTCGAGGTCACCGCCGAGAACGCCGAGCGGGTCGGGGTGATCATCGGCTCGGGCATCGGCGGGTTGCCGCTCATCGAGATCACCCACACGATCCTGCTCGAGCGCGGCCCCGGGCGGATCTCGCCCTTCTTCATCCCCGGCCTGATCGTCAACATGGCGGCCGGCCAGGTGTCGATCCGCTACGGCGCGAAGGGCCCGAACGAGTCGCCGTGCACGGCCTGCACCACCGGCCTCCACGCGGTCGGTGACGCCTTCCGCAAGATCCAGCACGGCTACGCCGACGCCATGATCGCGGGCGGCACCGAGGCGGTCATCACGCCGCTGGCGGTCGGTGGGTTCTCGGCGATGAGGGCCCTGTCGACGCGCAACGACGAGCCGCAGCGGGCCTCCCGGCCCTGGGACAAGGACCGAGACGGCTTCGTGATCGGCGAGGGCGCCGGCGTGGTGGTGCTCGAGGAGCTCGAGGGCGCGCGCCGGCGGGGCGCGCCGATCTACGCCGAAATGGTGGGCTACGGCATGAGCGCCGACGCATACCACATCTCCGCGCCGCACCCGGAGGGCGAGGGCGCCGCGCGGGTGATGGTCGAGGCGCTCAAGGACGCCGACCTCGAGCCCGAAGCGATCGCCTACATCAACGCCCACGGCACTTCGACCGACCTCGGGGACCTGGGCGAGGTCAAGGCGATCCGCCGCGTCTTCGGCGAGCACGCCGACCGGCTGGCGGTCTCCTCGACCAAGTCCTCGACCGGCCACCTGCTGGGCGCCGCGGGCGGCCTCGAGTGCGGAATCCTGGCCCTGGCGCTCAAGCACCAGGTGCTGCCCGCCACCCTCAACCACGACCAGCCGGGCGAGGGGTGCGACCTGGACTTCGTGCCGGGCACGCCGCGGCCGACCGATTTCGAGTACGGGCTGACCAACTCCTTCGGCTTCGGCGGCACCAACGGCGCCCTGATCCTGCGGCGCTGGGACGAGTGAGCGCCGGACCGTTCGCAGCCCTCCGCACCGTTCGCCCGGCCGAGACAGAGCTCGGCCGCTTCATAGGTCTGTAGCGCTGGCCGAAGGCAATCCCGCGTGAAGCGGCCGACCTCTGTAGCGCTGGCCGAAGGCAATCCCGCATGAAGCGGCCGACCTCCGCGTCGGCCGGGCGAACGGTGCGGTCGGCACCGAGCGGCTCCCCGTAGCCGATGCCGGTCCGGGACGCGAGCCTCCTGCGCGGAGGGGCCGGACCCATCGACACGGCCGAGACAGAGCTCGGCCGCTTCATTCACTCGTTCCGAGCTTGCGCTCGAAGAACTCCGTCATCCGCTCGTAGAAATGGCGGTTCGCCGCGTCCCGGAAGCCGTGCTTCTCGCCCGGGTAGATCGCCATCTCGAACGGGATGTCCGCTTTCACCCAGGCGTCGACCATCGCCATCGTGTTCTGCGGGTGGACGTTGTCGTCGGCGGTGCCGTGGACGATGAGCAGGGCGTCGGCCAGCTGGTCGGCGTAGCTGATCGCCGAGGAGGCGTCGTAGCCGTCGGCGTTGTCCCGGGGTGAGTCGAGGTAGCGCTCGGTCCAGATCGTGTCGTAGTAGCGCCAGTCGGTCACCGGGGCGCCGGCCACCGCCGCGTGCCAGGTCCCCGGGCTGTTGAGCAGGCAGTAGAGGGTGTTCGAGCCGCCGCCCGACCAGCCCCAGAGGCCGACCCGGGCGGGATCGGCCCAGGCCTGGGTCTTCAGGTAGTCGACCCCCGCCTTCTGGGCCGCCAGGTTCACCTCGCCGAAGCGGCGGTGCACCCGGTCCTCGCCGGCCTTGCCGAAGAAGACCGAGGCCAGGTTGTCGACGGAGAGCACGCCGAAGCCGCGCTCGGCCATCATCTTGTGCCAGAGGCCGCGCCCGCGGCTCGCCCAGCGGTCCACGATCACCTGCGATCCGGGGCCCCCGTAGTGGTACATGACGACCGGGTGCCGCTCGCCGTCTCCCGCCCCGCCGTCGACGCCCGCCGGCAGGAGCTCGGCGGCGGGCAGCATCGTCCCCTCGGGCGCCGAGTCGCCGGCCGGGATCTGGAAGAAGCGCCACTTGGGAAGCGCCGCCGGGTCGAAGGAGGGCGGCGTCGCGGGCAGGTCCGCGACCCGCTCGAGCGCGCCGCCGTCACCGATCGACTCGATCCGCTGCCAGCCCGGCTCGTCGGCGCTCGACCAGCCGTGGACCAGGTAGCGGCCGCCGGGGGCGACGTCCGCCTCGTGCCAGCCGGGTCCGGCGGCGAGCTCGCGGGGCGGCGAGCCGTCGAGCGGTACCCACAGCAGCCGGCGGCGCGCGGCGCCCAGCGGCCCGGTGCCGTAGGCGGTGACCAGGAGCGCGTCGTCCCCCGCCGTCGCCACCCCGGCGACCGCCCAATCACCCGCGGTGAGCTGGCGCACCAGCGTGGCGGTGGCGCCGGCTCCGGCGCGGGCGCCGGCGCGTAGCGAGTAGAGGTAGAGGTGGCGCCAGCCGTCGCGGGCCGACGCCCACAGGAAGCGGCCGCCGGGCAGGAAGGTGGTCTCGGTGCCCAGGTTCACCCAGGTCGGGTGGGTCTCGGCAAGCGCCGTCCGGCAGGCGCCGGTCGTGGGCGAGCAGAGGAGCAGGTCGAGGTCGGTCTGCTCCCGGTTCAGCCGCTCGACGGCGACGCTCTCGCCGTCCGGGAGCCAGTGAAGGCGGGCGAGGTAGGCCTCCTCCTTGCCCTCGGTCGCGAGCCAGGTGGTCTTGCCGGAGGCGACGTCGAGCACCCCGAAGCGGACCTCGGGGTTGGCGGTGCCGGCCTTCGGGTAGCGCTGGTAGCGCGGCTCGGGGTAGGACGGCTTGTAGTCGGGCAGCAGGGTGTAGCGGCCGACCGGCGTGTCGTCGAAGTGGTAGTAGGCGATCCGGCGGCTGTCCGGCGACCACCAGAAGCCCTCCGGCGAGCGGTTCCAGATCTCCTCCTCGTAGACCCAGTCGTTGGTGCCGTTGAGCGTCTTGCCCGGCTCGCCGTCGCTGGTCAGCGCGCGCTCGGCGCGCCGGCCGGCCGGCGCCGAGAGGTCGAGCAGGTAGAGGTCGCCCTCGCGGACGTAGGCGAGCTTGGTGCCGTCGGGCGAGAGGGTCGGCGCCTCCTCGTCCGCCTCCGTCCGGGTCAGCCGCTCGAGCCCCGCGCCCGGCCGCCAGAGGAAGAGGTCGCCGCCCGACTCGAGGATTTCGGCGGCGCCGCTGGGGAAGCCCTGGTACCCGTCGAGGCTGCCGCCCAGGCCCTCGAGCTCGGAGACCGCGAACAGCCGCTCGGCCTTGCCGCTCGTCGGGTCGAGGCTCCAGAAGGCCTCGCCGTCGCCGGCGTCCCAGAGGTAGGTGAGAGCGCCGCCGTCCGGCCGCCAGGCGACCTGCTCGGGCCGGCTTCCGTAGTGCTCCTTCTCGAACAGGTCGTCGAAGGTCAGCGGGTTGGAAGGCGCCGCGGCACGGGCGGCCGGGGCGAGCAGGGCGAGCAGGACGAGGACGTGGGCGCGACGCATGGGGACCTCCGCTGGGGCCGAGAGCGGCCGGGGCCGGTTGGAGCACGGGCATGTAGAATAGCCGAGCTTTTCCGGGAGGCGCTTTGGAGCTCGACAGTCTGCTCAAGCTCATGACCGCCAAGGGTGCGTCGGACCTTCATCTGAAGCCGACCCGACCGCCCTTGCTGCGCATCGACGGCCGGCTGATGCCGGTCGAGGCCGAGGCGGTGCGCCCGGACGAGATCGAGCGCATGCTCCTCGCCATCCTGACCCCGGCGCAGAAGGCCCGGCTCGAGGAGCGCCTGGCGGTCGACATCGGCTACGGCGTCTCGGGGCTGGCCCGCTTCCGCGGCAACATCTACATGCAGCGCGGCACGATGGCGGCGTCGTTCCGGCGGATCCCGTACGAGATCCAATCGGTCGAAGAGCTCGACCTGCCGGAGTCGCTCCTCGACTTCTGCAAGGTCAACCAGGGGCTGGTGCTGGTCACAGGACCGACCGGGAGCGGCAAGTCGACCAGCCTGGCCGCCCTCATCCGGCACATCTCGATGACCCGTCCGGTCCACGTGATCACCATCGAGGACCCGATGGAGTTCCTGTTCACGGACAACGTGGCGTCGATCTCCCAGCGCGAGGTGGGCACGGACACGATCGACTTCACCGAGGCGCTGCGCAACGCCGTGCGCCAGGACCCGGACGTGATCATGGTGGGCGAGATGCGCGACCGCGAGACGATCTCGACCGTGATCACCGCGGCCGAGACCGGCCACCTGGTGTTCTCCACGCTGCACACCAACAGCTCGACCCAGACCATCGACCGGATCCTCGACAGCTTCCCCTCCGAACAGCAGGCCCAGGTCCGGGCGCAGCTCGGCCAGGTCCTCAAGGGGGTGGTCTCGATGCAGCTGGTCGAGCGCGCGGAGGGCGGCCGGGTGGCGGCGCTCGAGATCCTCAAGGCTTCGCCGAAGATCTCCAAGATGGTCGAGGCGGGCGAGACCGCCGGCCTGCTCGAAGAGGTGGAGAGCTCGGTGCGCTACTACCGCATGCAGTCGATGAACCAGTCGCTGCTGGCCCTCCTGGCGCACGGCACGATCACCTACCAGGAGGCGATGACCCAGTCCTCCGACCCGGAGGACCTCTCCTTGAAGCTGCGCAAGATGTTCCCCAAGATCGAGGAACGAGGAGGCGACATGAGCCCGTCCACATCCGATTTCTCCCAGATCCTCGAGCTCCAGGAGTTCCGGCGCCTGTACGAGGAGCAGGAGGAGAAGGTGAAGTCGCGCCTGGGGCAGAAGGAGGAGGAGATCGCGGCGCTCGAGGGGCAGATCCACGATCGCGACGGCAAGCTCCACGAGCTCCAGGCGCAGCTCAAGCAGGCCGCCGAAGAGCGGGAGCACATGAAGGGGGACTACGCCCGCCTGCGCCAGGAGGCCCAGGAGAAGATCGACAAGCTCATGGAGCGGATCAAGGAGCTCAACCAGCGCCTGATGGGCGAAGAGAAGAAGGGGATCTTCAGGTAGGCGGGGACGCCCCCGCCCGGAGGGCCGCGACGAGGTCTCGGGCCTCGGCCTTCGTTTCGATCTTGCCGTCCACCTGGGCCCAGCGCAGGGCGTCGAGGGCCTTGCCGATCTCCGGCCCGGGCGGCGCCCCGAGGATCTCGCCCACCTCCCGGCCGTCGAGCAGTTGCGGCGGGTCGAAGATCGCCTCGCCCTGGCGGCGGACGAGGCCCACCAGCTCGCGGGCCGCGCGCTCCCACTCCTCGGCCTCGCCCCGCGACTCGGAGCGCACGCCGGCGAAGCAGGCGACGGTCGGCCAGAGGGTGCCCAGGCGGTGGAGGAAGCGCCGCTGCTCGGGCGCTTCGGCGGGGAGCCGGGTCCAGGGCAGGAGCCGCGCCACCGACCGGCGGTCGCGCCCGGTCAAGTAGCCCGCCTCGGCCACCCGCTCGAGCGTGGCGCCCCGGTCGGCGTCCGCCGGCAGGTTGACGAAGGTCAGGGAGACCCGCGCCAGCCGGTGGTCGACCGCCAGGGCGGGGGCGCCCCCGGCGAGCTCCCGGAGCCGCTGGGCCGCCCACCCCAGGCGCCCGAGCTCGTGGCACAGGCGGCCGGTCTCGGCGGGCTCGGGCGACGCTTCGCCGGGCCGGCCCAGCCAGAGGCCCGGATAGACCTCGAGCGCGCCCGCCACCGCCATCCCCCGCGCCGCGTCGGGTTGGGAGAAGAGCAGCGCGAGCTCGTCGCGCACCCGCTCGGAGGCGACGGTGGTCAGGCGGGGGGCCGCCGAGCGGGCCAGCGCGAGGGTCACGGGATCGGCGGTGAAGCCGGGGAGCTGGACCAGCAGGCGGGGCAAGCGCAGCACCCGGAGCGGATCGCCGGTGAAGCTCTCCGGCCCGGTCGCGCGGAGCCGGCGGGCGCGCAGGTCCGCGAGGCCGCCGTGGGGGTCGATCAGCTCGCCGCCCGGAGCCGACAGGGCGAGCGAGTCGACCGTGAAGTCGCGGCGCGCCAGGTCCTCCGCGAGGGTCGTGTCCTCGCGGTCCCAGAGATCGAGCACGTAGGGGCCGGCGGCCGTCTCGCCGAGCAGGCGGTAAGCCCCGAACGCCTTGCCGCCGAGATGGACGAGCCGGGCGGGCAGCCGGGAGGCCAGCCGGCTCGCGATCTCCGCGCCCCGCCCGGCGACCACGGCGTCGAGGTCGCGGCCGGGCAAGCCCAGGAAACGGTCGCGCAGCACGCCCCCGACCAGGTGACACTCGACGTGCCCCGCCTCGCGGGCGACGGCGACCAGCGTCTGGACCGCCGGGTGGTGGAGGAGAACGTGGAAGACCCGTGCCGGGTCGCGTCCGGTGGTCATGGTCTCGAGGGGGCCGGTGGCTACGTCGTGCCGGGCGAGCGTAGCAGCCCACCGGCGGGCCGCCAAACGGGTCGGGCGGCGGGCCGGGAGCGCGCCGCGGACGGGGGTGCGAGGGGCCGCGTTGCGGCGGACGGGCGGAGAAGTTAAACTTCCGCCTCAGGAAGATGGCCGTAAACCGGGATGAGTTAAGGAGAATTGTGCTCGCCGGCACCCTCGCGGTGGCGGCGCTGCTGGCCCCGGCGCTCGTTGCCGCGCCGCTGCGCCGTGCCTTGCCGGCGGCCACCGCCGGGACGGCGAGCCCGGGGGCGCGGGACGACCTGGTGGCGCTCCTGACCGACCGCAACGAGCTCTTCCTCGAGGCCCGCCCGCTCCCGGGCGAGGGAATGTTCGCCTTCGCCCGGCGCCTGTGCGGTGGCGCGGACGGCATCGCCGAGATCGCGCGAGCCAACGGCGGCGCCGAGCGCCTCCTCGCCGGGGTGCGCTACCGGGTGCCGTACGCGGCCCTGCGCTCCGAGCTCCAGGTCGCGGTGGTGCGCGCCCTGTTCGACGACGACCGGAGCGACCCGGCCGGCTGGCGCCATCGCGTGCGGGGAGCCGGGCCCCTCGGCCGCGGGAGCCTCTGGCAGGTCGCCGAGTGGTTCACCGGCGACGGCGAAAACTTCCGCGTCATCCGGGAACAGAACGGCCTGGTCGAGGACGATCTCGAGGCCGGCCAGGAGGTGGTGATCCCGACCCGTCTGCTGCGTCCGGCGTTCCGATCGGCCGCCGCCTCGCTCCCCGCCCGCTCGCAGCCGGCGACCGTCGCGGCGCGAACCGCTCCGCCGCTCGTCACCCCGGCCTCGGCGCCGGTCGCGGCGAGCGCGCCGCCCGGGATCGAGGAGGGCTCGGCCCCCTACCGCCTCGAGTACGGCCGGGACGCGAAGGGCGAGTACGCGATCTACCGGCTCCAGCCGGGCGAGGCCCTCTACTCGAGCGTCGTCGTGCGCTTCACCGGCGCGGTCTACGCCGCCGACGTCAACTCCCTGGCCTCCGAGATCGCCCGGCGCAGCGGCATCGCCGACGTCACCGACATCCCGGTGGGCTACCCGGTCAAGGTGCCCTTCGACCTCATGCTCCCCGAGTACCTGCCGCCCGGCAACCCGCGGCGCGAGGAGTACGAGGCCTCGCTGCGCGAGAGCGGCCGGTTCACCAACCGGGTGCGCACCACCGACCTGGCGGGGATCACCGTGATCCTCGACGCCGGCCACGGCGGGATCGACGTCGGCGCCTCGTTCGCGGGGGTGTGGGAGAGCCTCTACGTCTACGACATCAAGGCCCGCATCGAGCGGCTGCTCGAGCTCCACACCGCGGCCCGCGTGGTCTCGACGACCCGCGACGGCGATCAGCACCGGATCCCGGAGGCGGACGTGCTGCCCTTCTCGCGCGACCACGTGGTGCTCACCCACCCGCCGTACCCGATCAGCAACAGCACGATCGGCGTCAACCTGCGCTGGTACCTGGCCAACAGCGTCTACGCCAAGGCGACCGACGGCGACGGGGATCCCCAGAAGGTGATCTTCCTCTCGATCCACGCCGACTCCCTGCACCCCTCGCTGCGCGGCGCCATGGCCTACATCCCGGCCGCCTCGATGCGCAAGGGGACCTTCCGCAAGAGCGGTGGCGACTACCAGAGCCGCCGCGAGTGGCGCGAGCACCCGGCCGTCTCCTTCTCGTGGCAGCAACGGGTCGAGAGCGAGGGCCTGTCGCGCCAGTTCGCCGAGGAGGTGATCGGAGCGCTCGGCCGGCGCAACGTCGCGATCCACCCCTACAAGCCGGTGCGCGAGAAGATCGTCCGCAGCCACAGCGAGTACGTGCCCGCCGTGCTGCGCTACAACGAGGTGCCGGCCAAGATGCTGCTCGAGGTCTGCAACCTCGCGAACACCGACGACCGCGAGCTGCTCCAGACCCGCGCCTTCCGGGAGACCGTCGCCGAGGCGGTGGTCGAGGCGATCCTGCGCTACTACGGTCAGGGCGAGATCTTCGACGACGGCGAGGCGGTGGTCGCCGCGAAGTGAGCCTCCCCGGGCGGGAACAAATTCGGCCTGCCCGCGGTCTATTGCGATGTGAGCGCCCTGCGAGCCGCACACCTCGCCGCTTCTCCGGTCGCCGGCACGTCGCTCGCCGAGCGGCACCGGGTCGGCGATCCGGCGGCGTTCGAGGAGATCTACCGCGCCTACGAGGAGATGGTCTTCAACCTGGCCCTGCGCCTGTCGGGGGATCGCGAGCGCGCGGCGGACCTCTCGCAGGAGATCTTCCTGCGCGTCTACCGGCACCTGGGGAGCTTCCGGGGCCACTCGTCGCTCAAGACCTGGATCTACCGCGTGGCGATCAACCACTGCCGCAGCCGGCTCGCCCGGCGCCGCCCCCCGTCGCAGCCGGGCCGCGACGACGAGGAGCGGTTGGCGCGCCTCGCCGATCCGCGCCGGAGCCCGGAGGAGCGGGTCGTGGCGAGCGACCGGGCCCGGCGGGTGGAGCGGGCCTTGACCGGGTTGCCGCGGCCGTTCCGCGAGGCGGTGGTGCTGCGCGACCTCGAGGGTCTCGCCTACGACGAGATCGCCGAGGTCCTCGGCACCCGGCTGGGGACCGTCCGGTCGCGGATCGCCCGGGGCCGAGGGATGCTGCGCGCGGCGCTCGAGGAGGAGAACCGATGACCCGAGCCCGAGCCTTGCGCCTGGTCCACGCGGAACCCGACCGGCTCTCGGCCTACCTCGACGGCGAGCTGGCCGCCGAGGAGGCGCGCGAGATCGAGGAGCACGTCGCCGGCTGCCCGGGGTGCCGGGCCGAGCTCGACGGCCTGGCCGCCGTGGTCGGCACCCTCCGGCGCCTGGAGCGGGAGGCGCCGCCGCAGGTCCTGGCCCAGCGGGTGACCCGCCGGGTCGCGGTCGAGGGGCGGCGGGCGGACCTGATCGCCCGGATCGAGGCGGCGCTCCAGCGCTGGAACGTCGAGCCCGGGACGCTGGTGACCTTCGGGGTCGTGATCGCGCTCGCGGCGATGCTCGCCCTGCTCGGCTCGAGCCTGGAGGAGGCCGGCCGGCGGCGGGGAGCGATGGAGCGCGAGTGGTCCGGTCTCCACCTGGTCACGGCGGTCGTGGGCGATCACCGGTTCGACCGGGACGGGGGGCTCTGGCGCGAGGTGGGGAGCGGCGAGCCGGAGGTCCGGCTGGCGGCGGACTCGCCGGAGGCGCGGGCGATCCTCGCCGCGACGCCGCGGCTCGGCGACCTGCTGGCGCACTCGGAGGGCGTGGTGCTGGTGGACGCGGACGGGCGGACGGTCTTGATCTACGGGACCGCCCCCCCCTCGACCCCATTCCCTCCCGGAGGGGGGAAGAACGACGCCCCCACCCGCCCCCTCGGGTACCTGATCAGCCGTCGGTGTAGCGGTCGATCGAGGCCACTTCCCAGGCGGCGCCGCCCGCCTCGACCCGGTCGCCCACCTTCTTGCCCAGGAGGCTCTGTGCCAGGTCGGACTCGTAGGCCAGCACGTCCTCCTCGGGCTTCGAGTCCCAGGGCCCGAGGATCGTGATCGTGCGCCGCTCGCCGTCGCTCGAGAGCTCCACCTTGCTGCCGATCCGCACCTGCGAGAGATCGATGTTGGCGACGTCGATCGGACGGGCCAGCGACAGGTCGTGCTCGAGCTTCGCCTGGCGCGACGAGAGGTACTCGTGGCGCTGGCGCGCCGACTTGTACTCGAAGTTCTCGCGCAGGTCGCCCAGGGCGCGGGCTTCCTCGATCGCCTTGCGGTTGGCCGGCAGGTCGCGCTTGACCAGGTTCTCGAGCTCCTTGCGCCGCGCCGCGATCGCCTCGGGAGTCGAGTAGATCACCTGCTGGGCGTCCTCTCCGCGCAGCACCGGGAAGCGCAGGTGGAGGGCGTTGGTCAGGGCGTCGCGCTGGTAGGACTCGAGGCCGGCCGCCTTGTGGATCACCTCCTCCGCCTGGGCGGCGTGGCGGGGCTCGAGGTGGTCGAGCAGGCGCGGCGCCGTGCCGCCCGACTCGACCAGCTTGACCAGGCGCTGGCGGTAGGGGACGAAGCGCTTGTCGACCAGCGCGGCGAAGAGCTGTTGCAGCAGGCGCAGCGGGCTGCGCTCGCGCAGGCTCTTGTCCACCGCGGCCCGCTCGGCGAGCCAGGTGAAGGCGGAGGGGTTCTTGTGCGGCTGGCCGGCGATGGCGTCGGTGAAGCGCCAGAGGGCCTGCGGGCGCTCGGCGGCCAGGGCGTCGGCCAGGAGGTCGAGGAGGCGTGCGTCCTCCTCCTCGGCGAGCTGGTTGGCGTAGACCTCCCGCCAGTCGTCGCGCAGCTCGCGGACCAGGCCGTAGGCCCGCTCCTTCCAGCCGCGCTCGGAGATGCCGCGCAGCAGGAGCTTGGCGTCGGACTCGCGCACCAGGTCGGCGGGCGCCGGCAGCTCCTCGGGAGGCGCGGCGTCGCCGTCGCGCTCGAGGGCACAGGCGATCTCGAAGACCAGCCCCGGGTCGTCCTCGACGGCGCCGCGGGCGGTGGTCGCCAGCTCCCGGACCATACGGCCGGCGAGCTCGGGGTCCCGTGCGCCCTCCTTCTTGAGCAGATTGAGCTGCGTCGCGGGGTCGGCCGCCTCGAAGCGGTTCCAGACCGCCTCGACCGCGTCCTCCTCCGACCCGAGCCAGGTGTAGGTGTGGCGCCCGGAGCCGTGGGCCACGACCTGGGGATGCTTGCGCGCCGCGTTCCACCAAGCGGTCCAGCGTCCCTCGCTCACGATCCCGGCCAGGTGGGTGCGGATCTCGTTCGCCGTCAAGGGGCGGTCGAAGCTGGTCAACACCACCCGCAACAGCTGCGGCGGGTCCGACTCGACGAGCCCGGCGAGCACCTGCGGCTCCTCGATCTTGCGTCGCAGCACGTGCTCGGTGTCGAGGATCTCGAGCAGCTTGGGAGCGGCACGGAAGCCTACCGTCAGCCCGCGGGCCCGCTCGAAGTCGACCTTCAGGCTCTCGAGCTCCAGGTTCACGTCGATCACGCGGCCGGCACCCTTGCCCTCCATCCAGACGACGATCCCGACCGCGAAGGGGACGAGATGGCGCAGCCGGTCGACCTTCTCCCAGGTCTTCTCCACGTCGTGCGGAGCCTTGTCCAGCCGGACCGCCTTGACCAGGCCCGCGAAGCTCGGGGCGTCGCCGTGGAGCTTCTCGAGGGTCGCCAGGATCTCGGCGTGGGCGGCGTCCGGGTCGAGCAGCAGGCCGCCGGCCCGGCGCAGCAGGGCGAGCCGCGCCTCCCACTTGCCATGCTCCTTCAGGTGGTCATCGAGCATCTCCAGGAGGAAATGGGAGCGGCCCTCCTCGCCGGCGCCGACCAGGGCGCGGGCGATGCCCACGAAGTAACCGAGGTCCGCCGAGCCCTCGGCCATCCGGCCGAGCCACTCGTCCTCGACGGCGTCGAAGTCCCCGGTGTCGAGGTAGTGCTTGATGTCGCGAGAGATCGTCATCGGGCTGAAGAGACTAACAGGTCGGAAGCCGCCGGGTGAGGGGACGTGCCTCGTTTCGATCGAACCGGGGGAAGCGATCTTGTAGATTGGCGCCATGTCGGCTCCGGCGCCTCGGGACCTCGCCAACCGCCTCCGGCGGGTCGACGGCGACGAGCTGATCGCGCTGCTGCGGCGTCACGCCGCGGAGCTCGACCTCGCCGCCGCCGAGCAGGCGCTGCGCAACCCGTTCCTGGGGCGCGAGGGCATCGAGATCGTCGCCGCCCAGGGCCGGCTGCTGGCGGCCTACGAGATCAAGCGCCTGATCGCGGTGCACCCGCGGGCGCCCGAGGCGCTCGCTCTGCGCTTCGTGCCGGCGCTCTACTGGCGCGACCTGGTCGAGCTCGGGCTCGACACCCGCGTGCCGCCGGCGGTGCGCCGGGCGGCGGACCGCCGGTTGATCGGTCGCCTGCCGGCCTTCGCCGTGGGGGAGAAGGCGTCGCTGGCAAGGCGGGCGCCGACGCGGGTCCTCGGCCACCTGCGCCACGATCCGAGCGTCCGGGTGGTGGCGGCCCTGCTCGAGAACCCGCGCCTGACCGAGGGCGTCCTCCTGCCTCTGGTCGCGAGCGAGGCCGCCCGGCCCGAGATCCTGGAGCTGGTCGCTCGCCACCGCCGCTGGGGCGTGCGCTACGAGATTCGCCTGGCCCTCTGCCTCAACCCGCGAACGCCGGTGGCGATCGCGCTCGCGGCCCTCGCCCGCCTGCGCCAGGCGGACCTGCGCGCCGTGATGCGCCGGCCGCACGTAGCGCCGGTGGTCCGGCGGCGCGTCGAGACGCTGCTCGGCGCGGCCGGCGGGGCCCGAGCGATTTGACCCAAGCGTCCGCGGGACATAGAGTTGAGAGCCGAGGGCAGGCCGCTCGCGCCGACCGAATCCGCCGATCACGAACTCCTGGGCACTCCCTCGCGGAGCGCCGAAGGGTCGGCGCATCCGGTGCCGGAGCGCGGTCGCCGATCGGGCCCTTCCTGGCGATGACCGACGAGCCGCAACGAACCGGGAACCGACTGCCGCCTCCCTGGGAGCGCGAAGCGGACTCCGAGTCGATCCCCTTCGGGGTCTGGCTGCGCCAGCAGCGCGAGATGCGCGAGATCACCCTGCGCGAGATCTCGGACGCCACCAAGATCAGCCTCCGCTACCTCGAGGCGTTCGAGGACGAACGCTTCGACCTCCTGCCGGCGATCGTCTTCGCCAAGGGCTTCCTGCGCCAGTACGCCAAGTACGTGGGGCTCGATCCCGACGAGGCCGTGAACCGCTTTCTGGTCGCGCGGCGCGGCGACGAGCCGGAGTCCGAGGACGGCGACGAGGAGCGGACCTCCTCGTCGCCCCGCCGGTCTGGCGCCTGGAGCGGCTGGAAGCACGTCTTGCTGGTGGCGCTGGTCGCGGCCGTCCTGCTGGCGCTGGTCTTCCTGGTGCCGCGCCTGATGAACGGCGGACCGGGCAGCTCCGGCTCGCAGGCGCCGCCGCCGGGCGTCGCGCCGCCCGAGGTCCGGCGGCCGCCGGTACCCGCGCCCCCGGCCCCGCGGCCGGCCGCGGGCCCCGAGGCGCCGCTCACCGTCACCCTCGATTTCCGCCAGGATTGCTGGGTCGAGGCGAGCGTCGACGGGGAGCCGCGGGTCGCCGAGATGCGGGTCCAGGGCGAGTCTCTCCAGCTCCAGGCCCAGAAGAAGGTCGAGCTGCGGCTGGGCGACGCCGGGGCGGTCGAGATCGAGGTCAACGGCGAGCCCTACGACTTCGATGCCCAGGCCGGGCAGGTCCGGCGCCTCGAGATCGACGCCCCCGCCGCCGCGGCCGCCCCGGAGCCCGGGGCTGCCCGGTCCGGGCCCACGGCGCCTCGGCCCACCGCTCCCCAGCCCACACCGTCCGCCTGACCCGTGTTCGAGAGCCGGCAGCTCCTGGTCGAACGCGTCCTGTCCGGCGAGCATCCCGATCTCGCCCGCCTGGCCGCCGAGGGCCTGTTGCCGTTGCCGCCCGAGGACCTGGTGCCCCTCCAGGTCACCCTCGCCCACGGCCGGGACTCGGTGGTGGCCGCCGCCGCGAGCACCAACCTGGGGGCCCTTTCGGCCTCCCGGGTCAGCTCCCTGATCCGGCACGGGGCTCCGCGCGAGGTGCTCGAGCACTACGGCCGCGCGAGCGAGGAGCCGGCGATCCTGGAAGCGATCCTGCGGCGGCGCGACGCGCCCCTGCACCTCCTGGCGGAGATGGGCCGGCGCCTGTCGCCGAGCCTCCAGGAGATCCTCCTCCAGCGCCAGGACGCGATCCTGGCGCGGCCGCAGATCTTGAAGGCCCTGGAGGAGAACCCCGGTCTCTCCACGTACTCCCGGCGGCGCATCGGCGAGTACCGGGAGCACCTGCTGCCGCGCGAGGAGCCGCGCACGGCCAAGGAGGAGCTGGAGGCCACCGACGAAGAGGTGCAGGACGCGATCGAGGACGCGCGCTACCTGCCTGCCGCCGGCGAGGTCGACGTCCAGACCGGCCTGACCGACGCCCAGATCCGCTCGCTACCGCTGCCGGTGCGGCGCAAGCTCTCGCGCGGCGCCTCGCGCTCGCTGCGCCTGATCCTGGTCCGGGACCGCAATCCGCAGGTGGCCGTCGCCTCGATCAGCGACGGTGGCCTGACCGACGGCGACATCGAGCAGGTCGCCGGCAGCCGCTCGGTGCTCGGCGAGGTGCTCGAAGAGATCGGCCGCCACCGCGAGTGGATCACCAAGTACAAGGTCGCCCATGCCCTGGTCCACAACCCGCGGACGCCGCCGGGGGTCGCGGTCCGGCTACTGCCCAGGCTCTCGGTGCGCGAGCTCGCCCTGCTGGTGCGCGACCACAACATCTCGAGCGCCGTGCGGTCGCAGGCCGATCGCTTGTATAAAATGAAGCGCAGGTAGCCCTCCATGGCGAAGAATTACTACGGCGTTCTCGGAGTTCCGCAGGGCGCCACCGACGAGGAGATCCGCAGCCGGTTCAAGCAGCTGGCCCGCGAGAAACACCCCGACCGCTTCCAGGGTGCCGCGAAGGAGGCCGCGGAGGAGGAGTTCCAGGTGCTCACCGAGGCCTTCAACGTGCTCACCGATCCCGACCGGCGACGGACCCACGACCTCGACCTGTCGCGGCACGGCACCTTGCGGGCCCGCCCCCGCGCCCAGCCGGGCGAGGACCGGGGCGAGCTGGTCAGGTCCTACCTCGCGCGCGGCGTGCAGGCCTACAAGGAGGGCAACTACAGCGCGGCGGCCGAGAGCTTCGACCGGGCGACCCAGGTCGAGCCGAAGAACCCCCAGGCCTGGTTCAACCTGGCGCTGACCTGCAGCCGCGAGGCGCGCTGGCTGACCCGTGCGGTCGAGGCCGTCGAGCGGGCCTGCGAGCTCGAGCCGATGAAGCCGTCCTACCTGAAGCTCGCCGGCCGGCTCTTCGTCCGCGCCGGCAAGCCCGACCAGGCGGAGCGGTTCTTCCAGGAGGCCCTGACCTGGGGCGGTACCGACGCCGAGGTCGAGAGCGCCCTGGAGGGACTCCGAGGCAGCAGGAAGGGCCGCCGAGGGTTCTTCGGGAAGGCGACGTGACGCTACGGCTGAGCGCCTGCGGGCGCTCCGACGCCGGGAGGGTCCGCAGCCACAACGAGGACTGCTTCGAGATCGACCCCGAGCACCAGCTCTACGTGGTTGCCGACGGCATGGGCGGCCACAGCCACGGGGAGGTCGCCGCGCGCATGGCGGTCGACGCCATCCGCGCCTTCGTGCGCAGGAGCGAGGAGCCGGACGAGACCTGGCCCTACGCCTACGACGCCCATCTCGGCCGGAGCGCCAACGTCCTCAAGACCGCCGTGCGGCTCGCCCACGATCGGGTGCTCTCGGCGATCCAGCACGACGGCACGCTCTACGGCATGGGCACCACGGTGGTCGGCTGCCTGGTCCGGGACGGCGAGGCGGCGGTCGCCCACGTCGGAGACAGCCGGGCCTACCGCCTGCACGACGGTCACCTCGAGCTCCTCACCCAGGACCACACCTGGGTCAACGAGCAGGTGGTCGCCGGCTTCCTGTCGCAGGAGCAGGCGCGGGACCATCCGCTGAAAAACGTCGTCACCCGGGCGCTGGGGGGTGACAGCGAGGTGAGCGTGGACCTGACCGAGGTGACGCTCGAGCCGGGCGACGCGATCCTCCTGTGCTCGGACGGCTTGACCACGATGCTCGACGACCGGGCGATCGAAGCCTGCCTGCGCAGGACGGCGGA
Organism: uncultured Acidobacteriota bacterium; assembly: GCA_963837945.1. GTDB lineage: Bacteria > Acidobacteriota > Thermoanaerobaculia > Multivoradales > DATKCC01 > CAVUBL01. The sequence continues at coordinate 215,263 of CAWIQD010000002.1, read as the reverse complement.
CGGCGGGCTCGAGGACGCCTGCCAGGGTCTGGTGACCGAGGCCAACGCCCGCGGCGGGCACGACAACGTCACGGTCGTCTTATTGATCGCTGAAGCCTGCGATTGAGGTCTGGCGTCTCCACCCGTCGTCGCCCTCGCCCACGTCCAGCGCCGGAGCCTACGCTCGCCGGATCGGCTACTCCATACCGCTGGATTCGCCGGCTCTCCCCCCTCACCCTCGATCCCCGCGGGAGGTGAGGATCACCACCGTCCCGGCCCGGTCGAGGTCCGGGCGTTTCGCGAGGCCGGCCCAGGCGGTGGCGCCGGTCGCGTCCGTCGGGTGGCCCGCCGCCGCGAGCTCGGCGCGGGCCCGGGCGATCTCCGCTTCGTCCACCACGGTCACGTCGCCACCGGCCGCGACGGCGGCCGCCATCTCGTCGCGCCGCGCCGGCTGCTCGATCGCGATCCCCGCGGCCGTGGGCGGACCGGGCATCCGGACGCCGGGGCCGCCGGCCGCCAGGCTGGCGTACCCGGAGAGCTGGACGGCGTGGAGCGCGGGGCGCCGGGCGAGCCGGCCGGCGGCGTGCAGGCGGTCGAATCCCAGGGCGAGACCGAGGAGCAGGGAGCCGTTTCCCGCCGGCAGCAGCACCCGCTCGATCGCCCGCGGCCCGAGGGCCTCCGCCAGGTCCCAAGCGAGGGTGGCGACGCCCGCCTGGAAGAACGGCTGGACGACGTGGCTGGCGTAGGGCAGGGAGGGCACCAGGGCCCGGGCCGCCTCGGCCGCGGCGCGCCGGTCGCCGGGCACCACCTCGAGGCGGGCGCCGGCGGCCTCGATGCGCGCGAGCTTGTCGGCCGGGGTCGTCTCGGGCACCAGCACGCGGCAGGTGATGTCGCGCGCCCGCGCGGCGCGGGCCAGGGCGAGACCGGCGTTGCCCGAGGAGTCGAGGAAGACCTCGCGGAGCCCACGCCGGGCACAGGCCGCGGCCAGCACCTCGGCTCCCCGCTCCTTGAAGGAGGCGCCCGGCTCGGACCCCTCGTGGGCCACCAGGACGTCGCTCAGGGCCTCGGGGGGGCGCCCCGCCGCCCGTGCCGGCAGCTCGCCGGGCTCGAGCCCGAAGGCGGCGCTCCAGGCGGCGAGACCCGCGACGTAGGGCGGCCCGGCGGGCGGGCGCCAGGCGAAGCCGCCCGGCTCGTCGCCGTAGATCCAGAAGCCGCCGCACCGGGGGCAGAACGGCGGCAGGCCCGTCGCCGGGTACGGGCCTGCGCACCGGCCGCACAGGAGTGCGAAAAGCGGATGAAGTATCGGATCGCCCCCCATCCCCTCGGTCCCCTTCCCACCCTCACGGGGGGAAGGGGAGGCCCCCGCCCGGCCGCGTCTCGGATCGCCCCCCATCCCCTCGGTCCCCTTCCCACCCTCGCGGGGGGAAGGGGAGGCCCCCGCCCGGCCGCGTCTCGGATCGCCCCCCATCCCCTCGGTCCCCTTCCCACCCTCGCGGGGGGAAGGGGAGGCCCCCGCCCGGCCTGGTCGTTTATCTGCCGGCCGGCTGGGTGCCGGTGAGCTGGGCCGGCTCGTCGCCGAAGTGGTACCCCTCGCGGGCCTTGACCTGGAACTGCGGGTTCTTGGTCCGCACCGTGACCTTCTGGTAGCCCTCCTCACCCGCGGGGTGCCGGCTCGTGTAGGCGAGCAGGTAGTAGCCGTTGTTCTCGTCGGCCAGCTGGGTGAGCGGGGTCAGGAAGCTCGTGAAGTTGAAGAAGTACCGGCCGCCGGTCTCGTCCGCGAGCTGGTTCATGGCGTCGGACATCACGTGATCGACGGTGTTCGGCGTCAGGTCGATGGTGTAGACCGCCACGTTGTTGTCGTTGAGCGTCTGCATCATCGGCGGGTAGTAGCGCGGGTCCTTGAGGTACTGGCCCCAGGAGTTGACCTGGCCGAAGCCGGTGGTGAACAGGATCAGGTTCTTGCGCGCCCGGATCGAGCCGACGCTCTCGCCGACGAGCTGGAGGGCCGGGTAGATGCGCGGGGTCTCCTTGCGCAGGTCGTTGCCGCGGGGCAGCCCCTGGACCAGGGAGGGCCCGCCGTCGTCCCGTACGCGCGAGGGCCAGTTGGCGCCCGCGTCCTTGCCCCGGACCGCGTCCTTGATCGCGTCGACGATCTGCTTCTTGTCGTGGGTGAAGTCGGTCTGGACCTTGAGCTTCAGGTCGTAGCTCGCGACCGCCACCCAGTCGTGGGGCAGCAGCGCATTCTGGACCCACTGCTCGGCCCAGCGCGCGGCGTCCATCTGGCGGCTGACCAGGTCGATCGAGGTGTCGGCGTTGTGCTGGCGCTGGTCGTCGAAGAACAGGATGAAGTAGCGATCTTCGGGCAGGGTGTCGATGTGCAGCGTGCTGGCGAGCTCCTGCGGCGCCGGGCTCGCCAGGAGCCGGTTGCTGTAGAAGCTCACGCTGTTGACCGGCACGTTGTCGCCGTTTTCTTCGACGACGAAGTCGTCCGGTCCCAAGCCGATGATCACGTTGCCTTGCTGGTCGGTGACCAGCACGTCCATCAGGACCTCGGAGACCTCCATCTGCTCGCCGAATCGACCCTGAGGCCGGGACTGGTCCGCGGCCTGGGACTGGTCCTGGGCCTGGGTCTGCGGGGCCGCCGCCGCGGCCAGCGGCATCGCCGCCAGCAGAGCCAGGGTGAGGATGGTCACGACATGTGTCTTCATGTACCGGTTGCCCCTTTCTGTGGTCAGTGGTGTCGACTCCCGAGGTCGCTGTGCCTGCGGGCGAGCCTCGCTCCCCCTCGCTTTCGTTGCACCCGCATGTAGTTTCTGCAAGCGGCGGGCCATGGGCTCCTCCCTCGACTCGTCGGTCCCCTTCCCGGCCCTGGGGGTTCTCGGAACGCCGTGTTGGAGCCACGGCCCTTGCTGCCACGGAGCACTCAGGCTCCAGCACCCCAGCCGTAAGCGTAGAAGCCGCCGCTCGCGGCCGCGGCGCGCAGCGCGTCGCTCGGCGCGTAGCGCGCGCCGACCGAGGTCGCGAAGCCTTCGAGTCTGGCGACGATCTCGTCGAGACCACGCTGGTCCGCCCAGCGGGCGAGCCCGCCGCGGAAGGGTGGAAAGCCGGTTCCGTAGATCATCGCCAGATCGAGCTGCCCCGGCGATCGGACCACCCGCTCGTCCAGGCAGCGGGCCGCCTCGTCGACCATGCGCAGGACGGTGCGGTCCACCACCCGCTGCGGATCGGGCGCGTCGATCGACGGCTCGAGCCCCAGCAGGCGGTAGACCTCGGCGTCGGGCCCCGTGCGCTCGCCGTCGTCGTAGCGGTAGAAACCGCGGCCGTTCTTGGCCCCGAGGCGGCCGTCCTCCTGCAAGCGGTCGATCCAGGCCGGCAGCGGCAGGCGGTCGCCGAAGGCCTCGTGCAGGATGTGGGCGACCTTCACCGCGACGTCGATCCCGACCTCGTCGGTCAGGGCGAGCGGGCCCATCGGCATGCCCCATCGCTTCATCACCCGGTCGAGCGCCTCGATGCGGTGCCCCTCCTCGAGGAGCCACAGGGCCTCCGAGAGCGAGACCACCAGCAGCCGGTTGACCAGGAAGCCCGGCGCGTCGCGCACCAGCACCGGGGTCTTGCCCAGGCGGCGCGAGAGCTCGAAGACCGTGTTGACCGCCCACGGCGCGGAGCGCTCGCCGGCCACCACCTCGACCAGGGGCATCTTGTCGACCGGGTTGAAGAAGTGCATCCCGACGACCCGCTCCGGATGCGGGGTGTCGGCGGCGATGGCGTCGACCGAGAGCGAGGAGGTGTTGGTGGCGAGCACGGCCTCGTCGCGCACCTCTTCGGCGATCTCGGCGAACACCGAGCGCTTGACCTCGAGCTTCTCGACCACCGCCTCGATCACCACGTCCGCCCGGCGGAAGCCGGAGTAGTCGAGGGTGGGGCGCAGGAGCGCCATCTTGCGGCGCATCCCCTCCGGCGTCAGGCGCCGCCTGCCGACCTGCTTGGCGAAGACCTTGGCGGCGTGCTCCATGCCGCTCGCCAGCGCCTCTCGGGCGATGTCCTTCAAGCGCACCGGGATGCCGGCGTGGCCGGCGACCAGCTGGCCGATGCCGCCGCCCATCACGCCGGCCCCGACCACCGCGATCTCGGCGACCTGCCGGGCCTCGCCGCCGGCGAGGCCCGTCTCCTTCTTGGCCTCCTCGGTCAGGCGGAAGACGTGGATGAGGTTCTTGGCCTCGCGCGAGGTGGCGAGGGCCGCCGCCGCGCGGGCCTCGGCGTTGAACCCGGCCTGGAGGCCCTCCTCGAGCCCCGTGCGGATCACGCGGATCGCCTCCGGGGGGGCGGGGTAGTTGCCGCCGGTGCGCGACCGGGCCTGCTTCGCGGCCTGGTCGAAGAGGAGGCGGCGGCCGAGCGGGTTCTTCTCGAGCAGGAGGCCCTTGAGGCCGCCGCCGCCCCGCTTCGGGGGCCGAGCTCCGCGCCGCTCGAGAGCGAAGTCGCGCACCAGGTCGAGGAACCTGGCGTCGGGCAGGAGGGCGTCGACCAGGCCGATTCCGAGTGCCTTCTTGGCGCGGACGTTCCTGCCGGTCAGGATCATGTCGAGCGCCTTCTCGGCCCCCACCAGGCGCGGCAGGCGGGTCGAGCCGCCCCAGGCCGGGAGAATGCCCAGCTTGATCTCGGGAAAGCCGATCCGGGTGTCCTCGCGATCGCTCGCCACCCGGTAGGTCGACGCCAGGGAGAGCTCGGTGCCGCCGCCCAGGCAGATGCCGCGAATCGCGGCCACGGTGGGGAAGGGCAGGCTCTCCCAGGCGGCGAACACCCGCTGTCCGAAGCGCGCGCCGGCCTCGGCCGCGAGCGGGTCCGCCACCTCGGCGATCAGGGCGACGTCGGCGCCGGCGATGAAGCTGCCCTCCTTGCCGGAAAGCAGCACCAGGACGGCGACGTCGTCGCGCTCGGCGAGCCGGTCGACGAGCGCTTCGAGCTCGGCGAGGGCCTCGCGAGAGAAGACGTTGACCTTGCGGTCGGGACAATCGAAGGTGACGGTCGCCAACCGGTCGGTGCCGACGTCGAGGCGAAAGACGGATTCCACGCGACCCTCCTATCCCTGGGGCGCTCTGGCGTCTTCGTACATCTCGTCGATCCGTTCCGCGTAGCGCTTGTCGACCACCCGGCGCTTGACCTTCTGGGTGGGCGTCAGCTCACCGTTCTCGATCGAGAGCTCCTCGCCGAGGAGGTCCCAGGCGACGATCCGCTCGTAGTGGGCGAGGCGGCGGTTGACCTCGTCGACCTCGCCGGCGATCAGCTCGCGCACCTTCGGGTTCCCGATCAGGGCCTCGGGGTCCGAGGCGTCGACGCCGTGGTCGCCGGCCCACACGCCGAGGGCGTCGAAGTCGGGCACGATCAGCGCCGACAGGAACTTGCGCCGGTCGCCGATCACCACCACCTGGTTGATGAAGCGGCTGGTCTTGAGCACGTTCTCGATCGGCGCCGGGGCGATGTTCTTGCCGTAGGCGTTGACGATGATCTCCTTCTTGCGGTCGGTGATCTTCAGGAACCCTTCGGCGTCCACCTCGCCGATGTCGCCGGTGTGGAACCAGCCCTCGGCGTCGATCGCCTCCGCCGTGGCCTCGGGCTTGCGCCAGTAGCCCTGCATGGTGTTCGGGCCGCGCGAGAGGATCTCGCCGTCCTCGGCGATGTGGACCTCGACCTGCGGGATCGTCTTGCCGACCGTGCCGAGCTTGACCGCGTCCGGCGTGTTGACCGAGATCACCGGCGAGGTCTCGGTCAGGCCGTAGCCCTCGTAGATCTCGATCCCCGCGCCCCAGAAGAACTCGGCGAGCTCCGGCGCCAGCGGCGCGCCGCCGGAGAGGGCGAAGACGAACTTCCCGCCCAGGCGCTCCTTGATCTTGCCGAAGACCAGCTTGTCGGCGAGCGCGAGCTTCCACCCGGCGAAGCCCGGCGGGCTGCGGTGGCGCAGCCGGTACGGCAGCGCCTCGTGCGCCACGCCCTGGGCCCAGGCGAAGATCTTCTGCTTGCCGCCCGAGCCCCGGGCGACCTTCTCCTGGATCTTGGCCAGCACCTTCTCGTACACCCGCGGCACCGAGACGAAGACGTTCGGCTGGACCAGCGCCAGGTCCTCGGCCAGGGTCTGCACCGACTCGGCGTAGGCGATGGTGCAGCCGAGGTAGAAGTAGAGGTAGTCGACCATCCGCTCGTAGGCGTGGGCGAGAGGCAGGAAGCAGAGCGCCCGGTGCTCGGGCTTGATCGGGAAGACTTCGAGGGCCGCCTCGACGTTCGAGACCAGGTTGTGGTGGGTGAGCATCACCCCCTTGGGCTCGCCGGTGGTGCCGCTGGTGTAGACCAGGGTGGCGAGGTCCTCGGGTGCGATCTCGTGGATCCGGTCGCCGAACGCCTCGCCGTCGAGGTCGCCGCCCTCGCGGTCGAGCTGGGCGAGCGTCACCACGTTGTCGGCGGCGCGCCCCAGCGCCTCCTCCGGGTCGCCCTGGATGAGCACGAAGAGCTCCGCCTCCGGCATGTCCTCGGCCACGTCCACCAGCCCTCGGAGCTGCTGGGCGGTCTGGACGAAGAGCACCTTCGAGCCGCTGTCGCGGGCGATGTAGGCCGCCTGCTCGGGCAGCAAGGTGGGGTAGATGGTCACCGTCACCGCGCCGCGGCAGAGGGTGGCGAAGTCGATGATCGGCCAGTGCGGCCCGTTCTCGGCCATCAGGGCGACCCGGTCGCCCTTGTCGACGCCCCGCTTCTCGAGACCGCGTGCCAGGCGCCGGACGCGGTCGACCAGCTCGGCGGTCGAGACCGGCTGGAAGGTGGCGCCGACCTTGTGGAGCACGGCGTCCGGCTTGCGGTGCCCGGCGACGTGCAGGAACAGCTCGGCGAGGGTAGTCACGGCCATGGTGCGATGCCTCCTCAGGAGATCCTCTCGTGGCTGGGGCTGGTTGCGGGAGCGCGTCGAGCCTCTTCATTCTACGCCCCGGACGGGCCCCGCGCGCCGGGGTGGGCCTCGCCGCCGGGCGTTTGTGGCATCCTTGGGCCGCGGCCGGCCTCGGCCGCGCGGGCTGCCGCGCAATCACCAAACAATCGAAACAAAGGAGGATCCTGGTGACCCGATCGCTCTCCACCCTCGTGCTTCTCCTGCTCCTGGCACCGGTCGGCGTGTCCGCGGCTCGCGACAAGACCGCGAAAGGGGCGGACGAGACAGCCGCCAAGCCGCCCGAGCTCCTCGCTCCCGGGACGTTTGCCGGCCTGACCCTGCGCTCGATCGGGCCCGCCGTGACCTCGGGCCGGATCGCCGACGTCGCGATCTCCCCCGGCGCGCCCGACACCTGGTGGGTGGCCTCGGCCTCCGGAGGCGTCTGGAAGAGCGACAACGCGGGCGTCACCTGGGATCCCGTGTTCGGCGACCAGGGCTCGTACTCGATCGGCTGCGTGACCGTCGATCCGAACAACCCGAACGTCGTCTGGGTGGGCACGGGCGAGAACAACAGCCAGCGCAGCGTCTCGTACGGCGACGGCGTCTACAAGTCGACCGACGGCGGCCAGAGCTGGAAGAACATGGGGCTCGGGGACTCGCAGCACATCGCCGGCGTGCTGGTCGATCCGCGCGACTCCGACACCGTCTACGTCGCCTCCCAGGGGCCGCTCTGGAACGCCGGTGGCGACCGCGGCCTCTACAAGACGACCGACGGCGGCAAGAGCTGGACGAAGTCGCTCGAGATCAGCAAGGACACCGGCGTGACGGCCGTCGCCTTCGACCCGCGCGACCCGGACGTCCTCTACGCCGCCTCCTACCAGCGCCGGCGCCACGTCTGGACGCTGATCGACGGTGGCCCGGAGTCGGCCCTCTACAAGTCCGAGGACGCCGGGGCGACCTGGCGCAAGCTCGAGAAGGGGCTGCCCAAGGGGGACCTGGGCAGGATCGGCCTCGTCGTCTCGCCGGCCGACCCCGACGTGGTCTACGCGATCATCGAGGCGACCGGCGACAAGGGCGGCTTCTACCGCTCGAGCGACCGGGGCGAGAGCTGGGAGAAGCGCTCCGGCTACGTCTCGGGGAGCCCGCAGTACTACCAGGAGCTGGTCGCCGACCCCCGGGACGTCGACCGCGTCTACTCGATGGACACCTTCATGCAGGTGACGACCGACGGCGGCAAGACCTTCCAGCCGGCCGGCGAGCGCCAGAAGCACGTCGACAACCACGTGCTGTGGATCGATCCCCGAAACACCGATCACCTGGTCTCGGGCAACGACGGCGGCCTCTACGAGAGCTGGGACCGCGCCGCCTCCTGGCGCTTCGTGCCCAACCTGCCGGTGACCCAGTTCTACAAGCTCGCCTTGGACGACGCCAAGCCCTTCTACCACGTCTACGGCGGCACCCAGGACAACTTCAGCCTCGGCGGTCCGGCCCAGACCACGAGCGCCAGCGGCATCACCAACGACGACTGGTTCGTCACCGTCGGCGGCGACGGTTTCCAGCCGCGGGTCGACCCCGAGAACCCGGACATCGTCTACGGCGAGTCGCAGTACGGCGGCCTGGTCCGCTTCGACCGCGCGAGCGGCGAGCTGGTCGACATCCAGCCCCAGCCCGGCCTCGGCGAGCCCGCCCTGCGCTGGAACTGGGACTCGCCCCTGATCGTCAGCCCGCACTCGGCGACCCGCCTCTACTTCGGGGCCAACCGCCTGTTCCGCACCGACGACCGGGGCGACTCCTGGACCGCCGTGAGCCCGGACCTGACCCGCCAGGTCAACCGCAACGAGCTCGAGGTGATGGGCCGGGTCTGGCCGGTCAGCGCGGTGGCCAAGAACGCCTCGACCTCGTTCTACGGCAACATCGTCGCCCTCTCGGAGTCGCCCGAGGTCGAGGGTCTCCTCTACGTCGGCACCGACGACGGGCTGGTGCAGGTCTCCGAGGACGGCGGCGGGAGCTGGCGCAAGGACGACACCTTCGCCGGCGTCCCGGCCCACTCCTACGTGTCGTACCTCCAGGCCTCGAACCACGATCCCGACACGGTGTTCGCCGCCTTCGACAACCACAAGATGGGCGACTTCAAGCCCTACCTCCTCGAGAGCTCCGACCGCGGCCGTACCTGGACCTCGATCGCCGGCGACCTGCCGGAGCGGGGCACGGTCTACGCCGTGATCCAGGACCCGGTCGCCCCGGGGCTGCTGTTCGCCGGCACCGAGTTCGGCGCCTACTTCACCCTCGACGGTGGCGGTCACTGGATCCAGCTCACCGGCGGCCTGCCGACGATCGCGGTGCGCGACCTGGCGATCCAGGAGCGGGAGAACGACCTCGTCCTCGCCACCTTCGGCCGCGGCTTCTGGGTGCTCGACGACCTGACTCCGCTGCGCGGCCTGAGCAAGCAGACCCTGGAGCAGGACGCCGTCCTGTTCCCGGTCCCCGACCCGCAGGTCTACAACCCGGGCTACTCGGCGATCGGGCTGCGCGGCCACGGATTCCAGGGCGCGTCGTACTTCACCGCCGAGAACCCGCCCTACGGCGCCGTCTTCACCTACTACCTGAAGGAGACCCTCGAGAGCCGGCAGAGCCAGCGCGAGAAGCTCGAGTCCGACCTGGTCAAGGCCGGCAAGCCGGTGGCGATGCCGACCTGGGAGGAGCTGCGCACGGAGGAGCGGGAGGCGCCGCCGGCCGTGCTGTTCACGGTCCGCGACCAGGACGGCAACGTGGTGCGGCGGCTCACCGCCCCGGCCCAGGCCGGGGTCCACCGCGTAGCCTGGGACCTCCACCTCCCGCCCGCGACGCCGGTGCGCGCCGAGGGCGGTGAAGGAGATCCCGACAACCCCTTCTCCGAGGCGCCGACGGGCCCGATGACGGCGCCCGGGACCTTCACCGTCCAGATGGCCGAGATGGTCGACGGCCAGATCACGCCGGTCGGCGAGGAGCGCAGCTTCACCACCCGGCCGATCGAGCGCGCGACCCTGCCCGCGGCGGACCGCCAGGCGCTCGAGGCCTTCCAGCGCCAGACCGCGGACCTGCAGCGCGCAGTCCTCGGCGCGGTGCGGGCGGCCGACGAGGCCCAGGAGCGGCTCGACGCGCTCCACCGGGCGCTGCTCGACACGCCGGGGGCCGACGCCTCGTTGCTCGGCGAGGCCCGCGACCTCGAGATGCGGCTCAAGGACCTCGAGATCGACCTCGAGGGGGATTCGGTCGTCGCCGAGCACAACGAGCCGACGCCGCCCTCGATCGTCGACCGGGTGCAGCAGGTGGTCTACGGTAGCTGGGGCTCGACCTCGGCTCCGACCGAGACCCACCGCCGAGGCTTCGAGATCGCGGGCCAGCAGTTCTCCGAGGTTCTCGCCAAGCTGCGGACGCTGATCGAGACCGACCTGGCGGGCCTGGAGGGCAAGGTCGAGGACCTGGGCGGTCCCTGGACCCCGGGACGGGTACCGCGCTGGTCGCCGCCGCGGCAGCCGTGAGGCCCGCTGTTTCGGCTTCGCTTGGCTTGCTTGACCGGGGCCGGCCGGAAGGGTAACCTTTCGCCTCCGCGCCGGGGCCGTCCGGCCCCGGTGCGGTCCGGTACGGGGCGTAGCTCAGCCTGGTAGAGCGCACGGTTCGGGACCGTGAGGCCGGAGGTTCAAATCCTCTCGCCCCGACCAATTTCCTCCGCAAGACGAAGGGCGGGACCGGCCCGAGCCGGTCCCGCCCTTTCTACGCGATCCCTCTCCGCGAGCTACTGGTCGGCTAGAGATCCCCACCCATCGACTTGACGGGCGGCTCGGTGCCGCGCTTGATCCAGTCGAGAGCGATCTTCTCCCAGTCGGCGGTGGCCGAGGAGTCGATGAAGCGGATCATCTGCGTCGCCTCCGACTCGGTGGTGATGCGCCGGGCCTGGAGCGTCATGATGGCGCTCTGGAGCACCACCGCGGCGCGGGCCATGCCCTTCTGCTTGACGATTCCCACCTGGGTCTTGAGCAGCTCGGCGACCTCGTTCGAAAACGCCCGGTTCGCCCGCATGTCCACGAGCACCCCGAAGCCCTCGTGAAATCCGGAGACCGAGCGCTCGATCTCGCGGTTCATCTCGGCCACCTCGGCCGGGCTGACGAACCCGTTGAACACCAGGTGCAGCCCGTACTCCGTGCTCTCCACGCTGTACTTGCTCATGGCTCTGGCTCCTCCCTGAAGATCCGCCCGCACGGAGCGCACGCCGGCGTCCCGCCGCGCGAGCGGTCATGACCTCGATCGAGTTGCAAGCCCTACAACGTCCCAAAGTGCCGCGCCCACCCGGATCGGGACAGCGCGTGAACGCCGAATCGCGACGGTCCTCAAAAGCTGAAGCTCAGGGTCGTCACCAGCGAGTCGGCCGAGTTGCGCTGGGTCACGGAGGTCCCCGGCACCGGCCCGGCGGGGCTCACGAACGGCCCCGTGACGTCCTGCTCGAAGCCGCGATACCCGGTGACGTCGAGGGTGAGGGCGCCGGTCAGCCGGAGGCCGAGCCCGAGGGTCAGGTGGTCCTGGAAGGTCGCCGGCGCCGCGGTCGAGAAGAAGGCCCGCTCGGGCACGATCGGGCTGTCGGCGTGGTTCCAGCCGCCGCGCAGGCTCCAGGCCGGGCTCGGCCGCCACTCGGCGCCGAAGGCGAGGACGTAGATGTCGTCCCAGCCGAAGCCGCGGATCGAGCCGTCGGGATTGAACCCGTAGGTTCCCAGGCCGTCGGTGCCGGAGTAGCCGTACCACCGGCCGTCGAGGGCGAAGGAGAGGCTCGGAGCCGGCTGCCACCCGAGGCCGACCACCGCCTGGGCCGGAGCGTCGACGCCGAAGGAAAAGCGCCGCGCGGTGCCGAAGGTCGGCAGGGCGGGGTTGGCGTGCTCCGAGTTGTACTCGAAGTCCTGGAAGCGCTCCTCGGTGTTGTAGGAGGCGCCGATCGACCAGGCGGGCGTCGCCTGGTAGAAGAGGCCGACCTGCGCTCCCCAGCCGTAGGAGCCCTCCTGGTTGGCGGCGGGGTAGTAGCACGAGCCGTCGGGCGCGCAGTCCGGTGCCGCGAAGGCGGCGGCGGTGGCGCCGAGCCGGGCGTAGCCCAGGGTCAGGGCGCCGCCCACCGAGAGCTTGGCGGTCGCCTGGTAGGCGACGGCGAGCGGGATCCGCAGGTACTGGTACTCGGAGTTGACGCGCCCGAAGCCCTGCGGCTGCGGCGCGAGCAGCGGATTGGTCGAGTCCTGCGGATAGTCGGTGAAGAAGCCGGCCAGCGCCAGCGCCCCCATGCCGTAGGCCACCCGCGAGCCCTGAGCGTGGTGGCTCCAGCCGAACTGCGGGATCGGGAGAGTGTCGGTGTCGTCCTCGGTGCGGCCGGAGAACGGGCCGAACGGGGTCTCGACGGTCGACTCGACCTCGGGGGAGCCCTTGAGCAGCTCGATGCCGAACTGAAACTGGTAGTCCCCGAGCCGGGTGAGCAGCGCCGGGTTCCAGGCGAGCGCGCTGAGCGCGTCGGTGGGCAGGCCGGCGCCCGCTCCGCCCATCGCCTCGTTGCGCGCCCCGACCCCGTGGACGAAGTGGCCGTCCAGGGACCACGCCGGCGCGGTGCCGGCGACCAGTACGACGAGCAGACAGACCACGATCCTACGCTTGACGACCATCAGGCTCTCCTCCGGAGGTTGTCGGTGTTGGTTTCCCCTTTGCCTCGGTAGGCCCGAGCGTCCGATCGGGACAGTTGCTGTCCCGCCGTCGCGAATTCGCACACGATGAAGCTCGGATCCGCTTGCTCTCCCCCGGCGAATTCCCTATTCTCGCCGCGGAGTCCCTGAAGGTATGGAGTCGCGATGACACAGAGCCCGGGAGGGGCCGGCCCGAGCGCGGAGCCCGCCGGCTCCGGCGACCGGTACCTGCTGGTCCAGGCGGGCGTGGACCGTTGCGCCCTGCCCCTGGCACGGGTGCGCCGGATCGTCCGCGAGCTGCAGGTGACGCCGCTCGCCGGCGCCTCGCCCGAGCTCAAGGGGCTGGCCGAGTTCGGCGGCGAGCCGCTGCCGGTGCTCGACCTCGCCCGGCTGGTGGGCGCCACGCCCGGGCCGACGCCGCTCTACCCGGTCACGGTGATCGGCTGGGCGGGGCCGGAGGCGGGCCGCGAGCTGGTCGGGCTGGCCGTGGACTCGGTGATCGAGGTCGTCGAGCTCGCCGCGGATGCGGTGGTGGCGGGCGGCGACGGGGTGGTCCGCGGCGACGCGGTGCTCGGCGAAAGCGACGTGCGCGTGGTCAGCCTGGCGGCCCTGGGGCGATCCTCGTGAGCGTCGAGCGGCTCCTCGTGATGCGCGGCGCCGGAGCCCTGTGGGGGGTCTCGCACGCCGCGGTGCGGACGGTGACCCGGCTGCGGCGGGGCTACCGCGTGCACGTGGGGAAGCGCGCCCTCGCGGCCGAGACGGTCCTCGGCGTGTTCGAGGCCGTCGAGGTGTACCCGGCGGGCGCCGTCATGGCCCGCTACTGGAGCCAGCCCACCGGCGGGCTGGCGGTCCACGGCGACGAGCCCTTGGTGGTCATCGACCCGGACCGGCCGCCGCCGATGCTCGACGCGGACCCGGCGGAGCCGGGGGAACGAACGGAGACTGCGGATGCAAACGACAGACAACCGTCCGAGTGAGACCTGGGGACCGGCCCTGACCGGCCTGGCGGTCGCCGTCGGCCTGGCGCTCGCGGGCCTGCTCCTGCTGGTGACGGCCAACGCCGCCGGCGGACCGAGCTGGCCCTTCGGCCTTTACCTGGTCATCGCGGTCATCGGCTTGCTGATCTACTTCGGGTACGCCTTCCGCGACCACCGGCGCTGCGCGCGCGGTCTCGAGAGCGCCCGCGACGGCGGGCAGGCCGTCGAAGCCTCGCTGATCGCCGCGCTCGACGAGCTGCGCGCGGGCGACCTGGTGACCTGCGGCGCCCGCGCCAAGGACCTCCCGGCCGCGCTGCAAGAGGCGTTCGTCAGCGCCTCCGACGCGATCAACGCCCTGGCGCAGCAGATCCAGAACAGCTCGATCGAGGTCGCCTCGGCGGCCAACTCGGTCAACCAGATCGCCTCCGAGCTCGCCTCCGGATCCTCCGAGCAGGCGGCGTCGGTGGTCGAGATCACGGCGGCGATGGAGGAGCTCGCCCGGACCGCCGCCCAGATCGCCGACAACGCCTCGACCCAGGCCGACCTCACCGCCCAGGCCGAGGCCAGCGGCAACGTCGGCTCGGACGCGGTCGACGAGGCGGTCGAGGGCGTCGAGGAGGTCAAGAAGCGGATCAGCGGCATCGCCACCCGCGCCGACACGCTCGGCACCCGCTCGAAGGAGATCTACCGGGTCCTCGACCTGATCACCGACATCGCCCAGGAGACCCACATCCTGTCGCTCAACGCCGCCATCGAAGCCGCCGCCGCCGGCGAGCACGGGCGCCGCTTCTCGGTGGTCGCCGAGGAGGTCCGCCGCCTCGCCCAGCGTTCGCAGGAGTCGGTCGACTCGGTGCGCAACCTGCTCGACGAGTTCTCGGGCTCGATCCGGGCCACCGTGGTGGCGACCGAGGAGGGCTCGAAAGAGGCCACTCGGGTGCTCGAACGGGCGCGCGCCGCGGCCGCCGCGATCGACGAGCTGCGCTCGGCCTCCGGCGACACGGCGCGGGTGGCGCGGGAGATCTCGCTCGCCACCCAGCAGCAGAACGCCGCCTCCGACCAGGTGGTGCTGACCCTGAAGGAGGTCAGCCAGGTCGTCCAGCGGATGGCCGACAGCCTGAAGCAGTTCTCCTCGACCGCCGACCAGCTCAACGACCTGGGGCTCGCGATCCAGCTCGTCGCGCAGTCCTTCCACCTCGACTCGCCCCACAGCCTCAAGCGGCTGGCCGGCCGCTGGGCCGGCGAGGTGCGCAAGCGCTTCGGGAGCTGGGAGGCGATCGAGTCCCTCTTGAACGAGCTGCTCCAGGACAACCGCTTCGTCGAGCTCGCCTACGTCATGGACTCGGGCGGCACCCAGCTCGCCATCTCGCTCAACTCCGAGGTGGCCGGGGGGCGGGAGATCCCGAGCGCGGTGCGCACCGGCGAGGGGCTCACCGAGCGGCCCTGGTTCCGGGGCGTGATGCGCGAGGGACGGACGATCATCACCCCGGTGTACGAGTCGCTCGTCTCCGGCGAGCCGTGCTTCACCGTCGCCGCGCCGGTCAAGGACGACGGCCACCGGATCATCGGCGTCCTGGGGGTGGACGTGAACGTCGACAGCTGGACCCGCATCTGACCGCGGACCGAGCGCGGCAGGCTCCCGGATGGCCAAGAAACGACCGCTCGACCCCGAGCTGCGCGACCTGATCCCGCTCTTCGTCGACGAGGCGCGGGACCGGATCGAGCGGCTCGCCACCCTGGCTCCTCAGCTGCCGGAGGACCGGGAGTCGCAGGCCGAGGTCCGGCGCGAGCTGCACACGGTCAAGGGGGCGGCGCGGATGCTTCAGCTGGGCGAGATCGCCGAGCTCTGCCACGCCTCGGAGGAGCTGGTCGAGGCCGCGCCGGCAGGGGTGGCGGCGATCCTCACCCGCGTCGTCGACCGGCTCTCCGCGATGATCGACTCGGTGGCGGGCGGGGAGCTGCCCGAGCCCGATCCGGAGCTCCTCGCCGTGGTCGCCTCTGCGCGGGGAGTGGCGGAGGGCGGAGCGGCCGAGGAGGCCCCGGAGCCGGACCAGCCTTCGGGACCGGACGGCGACGAGCTGGTACGGGTGGGCGTCTCGGAGGTCTCCGGGGGGCCGGCGCCCGAGCCGGGCAGCCCGCAGGCCGGCGAGGGGCACGCGGCCGCCGCCGAGCCCGGGAGCCGGCGCCCCGGCACCGGCGACGTGCGGGTGGACGCCGCCGCCCTCGACTCGGTCGCCGATTCGGCGACCCAGGTGCGCATCCTGGCGCTCGCCACCCGCACCTCGGTGCAGCGGCTCTACGAGCTCGCAAAGCTCGCCGAGGACGGGCTCCGCGAGGACCAGCCGCGCCAGGTGCTGGCGGTGATGGGGGCGATGCTCCGGCGCCTGGCGGTCGACGTCGAGTCGAGCCAGCGGCGCCTCGTGCGCTCCGCCGAGGACGGCCTCGACCAGCTCCTGACCCTGCAGCTCCAGCCGCTCCGCGCCTACCTGCTCCACCTCGGCCGCTACACCCGCGAGCTCGCCCGTTCGCTGGGGCGCGAGGTCGAGGTGAAGATCGAAGGCGAGGAGACCCGTCTCGACCGCCGGATCGCCCGCGAGCTCGAAGAGTCGCTGCTCCACCTGGTGCGCAACGCCGTCGACCACGGCATCGAGCCGCCGGCGGTGCGCCGGCGGCGGAGCAAGCCGCCGGTCGGCCAGATCCGGCTGGCGGCCGAGGCCGAGGCCGGCCGCGTGCGCCTGACGATCTCGGACGACGGCGCCGGCATCGATCCGGAGACGGTCGCCAAGCAGGCGGTGCGCGCCGGGCTGGTCGAAGCCGCGACCGCCGCCTCGCTGTCGCGCGACGAGATCTTCCGGCTGCTCTTCGCGCCGGGCTTCTCGACCCGGCGCACGGTCTCCGAGATCTCCGGGCGAGGGGTGGGGCTCGACGTGGTCGCCGCGGCGGTCAACCGGGTGGGGGGCGAGGTCTTCCTGTCGGCGGAGGCCGGCCGGGGGACCACGGTGATCGTCCAGGTGCCGGTCGCCCGGCGCGGCGAGGACGTGCTCCTGGTGCGGGTCGGCAACGCCCGCCTGGCGCTGCCCTCGGCGCCGATCCGCGAGGTGGTGCGGATCGAGACCAAGGAGGTCCGCGAGCGCGATGGGCGCAGCTTCGTCACCCTGGACGACCGGCTGGTGCCCTTCGTGCCGCTCTCGCGCCTCTTCGGCCAGGTACCGGGCGAGAGTCAGCTCCTGCTCCGCGGCCGGGTCTCCGGCCAGCCGCTGGCGCTCGCGGTCGACGAGGTCCTGGGCGAGGAGGAGGTCCTGGTTCGCCCGATGACCCGCGCCGTGGCCGTCGAGCACGTGATCGACGGCATGGCGCTGCTCGCCTCGGGCGACCCGATCGGCGTGCTCTCGCCGGCGGTGATCGCCAAGCACGAGTTCCTCCGGGGCTCGAGGAGCGTGGCCGCCACCGAGGCGCCGGCGGCGCGCGTCAAGGTGCTCCTGGTGGACGACTCGCTGGTCACCCGCGAGATGGAGCGGCGCCTGCTCGAGGACGCCGGCTTCGAGGTGCGGGCCGCGGCGGATGCGGGCGAAGGGCTCAACTACCTGGGCGAGGGCGAGTTCGACTGCCTGGTGACCGACATCGAGATGCCGGGCATGGACGGCTACCAGTTCACCCGCCACCTGCGCGAGATCCCGCAGTTCAACCAGCTCCCGATCATCGTGGTCTCGACGCGCGACCGCGCCGAGGACCGGCTCGAAGGTCTCCAGGCGGGGGCGGACGCCTATCTCACCAAGCAGGGCCTCGACGCCGGAGAGCTCGTCGACCTGGTTCGCCGTCTGAGCGGTACGCGGTGAGCGACAGCCCGGGCCCCCTGCGCGTCCTGATCGTCGACGACTCGCCGTCGGTGCGGGCCGTGCTGCGCCGGTTCTTCTCCTGGACCGAGGACATCGTGGTGGTGGGCGAGGCGGCCGACGGCGCCGCCGCGGTCGAGCAGGTGGTGGCCCTCGAGCCCGACGTGGTCCTGATGGACCTGATGATGCCGGGCATGGACGGCTACGCCGCCACCGAGCGGATCATGGAGATCCGCCCGACGCCGATCGTCGTCCTTTCCTCGCGCGCCAACCGCAACCAGATGCGGATCGCCTTCGAGGCCATGCGGCGGGGCGCCGTGGAGGTCCTGGGCAAGCCCGAGGACACCGGCCGCTGGCGGGCGCTCGCCGAGACCCTGCCCGAGATGGTGCGCACCGCCGCGGCCGCCCGCGCCCGGCCGCCGCGGCCCGCGGTCCGCCGGCCGGCCGAGCTCGAGACGGCACCGCGGAGCTTGCGCTGGGTGGGGATCGGGGCCTCGACCGGCGGGCCGGCGGCGCTGCGCGAGTTCCTGGAGGGGATGCCCGAGCGCTTCGCGATGACCCTCCTGATCGTCCAGCACATCACCACCGGCTTCGAGGCCGGCCTCGCCGACTGGCTGAACCGGGAGTTCGTGCCCGACGTGCGCCTGGCCGCCGACGGCGAGCAGGCGGAGCCCGGCACCGTCCGCCTCGCGCCAGGGGACGCGCACCTGTGCCTCGACCCCGGAGGGGTCCTGCGGATCGACCGGCGTACCCCGCCCCATGGCGGCCACCGGCCCTCGGTCGACGTGCTGTTCTCCTCGCTCGCGCGGTGCTCGCCGGCGACGACCGCGGGCGTGCTGCTGACCGGCATGGGGAGCGACGGGGTCGAGGGCCTCTACGAGCTCAAGCAGGCGGGCGGGCTGACGCTGGTCCAGGACCAGGCGAGCTGCGTGGTCTACGGCATGCCGCGGGTGGCGGTGGAGCGCGGGGCCGCCGACCTCGAGCTCTCGCCGCGCCAGATCGCGCGCTACCTGGCGGGCCCCCGGTCGGGTCGAGCTGACCACTCCGGCCGCCCGGTGACGTCGTGACCCCGGGGCCGCCGGTCGCCGAGGCGGCGCTCGCCCAGCTCGTCGCGCTGGTGCGCGAGGAGACCGGCAACGTCATCCCGCGCGCCCGCTTCTCGTTCCTCGAGGAGATCGCCTCGCGGCGGGCGCGGGCCCGCGGCTTCCTCGACGGGGCGGCGTACGTCGCGGCGCTGGCGGGCGGCGAGCTCGACGGGGAGTGGGACCAGCTCGTCCCCCTGGTGACGATCAAGGAGTCCTACTTCTTCCGCGCGCCCCAGCAGTTCGCCGCCATCGAGCGGTACGTGCTGCCCCGGCTCCTCGCCGCGCGCGGCAACCGGCGGAGCCTGCGCATCTGGTCGGCGGCCGCCGCCCGCGGCGAGGAGCCGGCCACCCTCGCCCTGATCCTCGCCGAGCACGAGGCCCTGGCCTCCTGGGACTGGCGCGTGGTCGCCACCGACCTCGACGGCGACGCGCTGGCCGCGGCCGAGCGGGGGCTCTACGGCGACCGGGCGGTGGCCCAGGTGCCGGAGCGGCTGCGCGAGAAGTGGTTCACCCGGCGAGGAAGCCTGTTCGAGCTCGATCCGGCGATCCGCTCGCGGATCGAGCTGCGGCACGTCAACCTGTCGCACCCGCCCTACCGCGAGCTGCCGGAAGGGCCCTTCGACCTGGTGCTGCTGAGGAACGTCCTGATCTACTTCCGCCGCGTCCTGCAGCGGCGGGTGGTCTCGGAGGTGGTGCGGCGCCTGGCGCCGGACGGTTACCTGTTCCTCGGCGCCTCGGAGACGCTCTGGCAGATCTTCGACCGGCTGAGCGCGGTCGATCTGGGCGAGTGCTTCGCCTACCGCCACCCGCCGGAGCCGGAGGCTCTCGCACGGCCGACGCGCGCCGCCCTTCCGGATCGAGCCGAAGATCGAGCTCGGGACGGAGAGCGAGCCCGCGCGGCGGCGGCCCTCCTCGCCGAAGAGCGAGCCGCCGGCGGCCGCGGCCCGGAGGCGTGGGAGGAGCGCCGCGCCCCCCGCGGAGCCGCCGCCGGGGCTCGGCGAGCCGGTGGTGGCGGACGAGGTGCCGCCCGAGCCGCAACCCCCGCGGCCGAGCCGGGACGGCGGCAGCGCGCAGGACCTCCTGGTCCGGGCCTCGCGGGAGCTGGCGGAGAACCGGGTGGAGGCGGCCGAGCGGTTGGTCGGGGAGGCGCGGGAGGCGGACCCCTCGGAGCCCGCGGTCTACGCGCTCGAGGGGTTCCTGCACGACCTGGCGGACCGCAAGGAGCAGGCGGTGGCGGCGTACCGCGCGGCGCTCTATCTCGATCCGGGGCTCTACCAGCCGCGGCTGCTGCTGGCGGACTGCCTGGCCCGGCTGGGCAACCGGACGCGGGCGGAGCACGAGTTCCGCCAGGTGCTGGCCGGGCTGGACCGGGGCGGCGCCCGGGAGCTGGTGCTCCTGGAGGATCTGCCGCTGCCCGGGAGGGCGCGGGCGGAGCGGCAGTGCCGGGAGGCGTTGAAGGGGCGGGGACGGCCGGGCGGGGAGCGGGAGCCGGGTGAGCGGGGGCGGGGGCTCCCGCCCTTGCGAGCGGCGCGCGTTGGTCGTGAAGGATGGAGCGTAGACGCGCGCCTCGGCTTCGCCTCGCTCCGGAGAGGCATGGGCTCTCCATCGGGGTTGAGCCCGCTCGGCTCAGACGTCGCCGGTCGGGAGCCCCCGCCCCCGCTCACCCTCCGTCGGGAGGTGGTTGGGGGGGAGTCTGGGTTCGGTGGTTGCCGGGGTGCGCGCGGTCCTCGGCCCCCGGGGTCGGACGCTGCTTGGCGCCCCGTCCTCGCTCACCCTTCCGTCGTGAGGTAGTTGGGGGGGAGTCCGGGTTCGGTGGTTGCTGAACGGGGTCGGACGCCGCTTGGCGCCCCGCCCTCGCTCACCCCTCCGTCGGGAGGTGGTGCGGGGGAGTCTGGGTTCGGTGGTTGCCGGGGTGCGCGCGGTCCTCGGGCCTCCGGGGTCGGACGCCGCTTGGCGCCCCGCCCTCGCTCGCCCCTCCGTCGGGAGGTGGTGCGGAGGAGTCTGGGTTCGGTGGTTGCCGGGGTGCGCGCGGTCCTCGGGCCTCCGGGGTCGGACGCCGCTTGGCGCCCCGCCCTCGCTCACCCCTCCGTCGGGAGGTGGTTGGTGGTGGGATCGGAGCTCGGTGCCTTTTGTTTCCTTGTCGTTTCGACCGGAGGCCCGGGCGGAGCCCGGGCCGGAGTGGAGAAACCTCGACTCGGTCGCCTCACCGCCCGAGCATCCCCCAGCGAATCTCGTCGAGCTGATCCGACAGGTCACGCCATTCCGGGTTGAACCGTTCGATCAGCGCCTTCTTCTTCTCCCGTCGCCAGCGCTTGATCTGTTTCTCCCGGGCGATCGCCTCCCAGACCCACTCGAAGACCTCGAAGTAGACCAGCACCTTCGCCTGGTATCGGCGGGTGAACCTCGACCGGCCGCTCTTGTGCTCCTCGATGCGTCGGTCCAGGTTGCCGGTCACGCCGACGTACAGGACGCGGGAGCGACTGGCCAGGATGTAGACCCAGAATCGTCGTCGCATGGTGTGTCCTCGACTTGGAGGACGGATTGCGCGAGGCTCGTCTTGCGGGTGTCCACCGCCGCGAGTGCGCCTCCGGGGCTGCCCGTCGAGATTTCTCCACTCCGCTTCGCTCCGGTCGAAATGACAAGTGGGGGGGAGACGGTCGCTCCCGGGGCCGTTGCGGACCGCGCAGAAGCGCGCGCGGTCCGTGAGCTCGCCCGGCGGTCGCTCTTGGTTTCCTTGTCGTTTCGACCGGAGGCCCGGGCGGAGCCCGGGCTGGAGTGGAGAAACCTCGACTCGGTCGCCTCACCGCCCGAGCATCCCCCAGCGAATCTCGTCGAGCTGATCCGACAGGTCACGCCATTCCGGGTTGAACCGTTCGATCAGCGCCTTCTTCGTCTCCCGTCGCCAGCGCTTGATCTGTTTCTCCCGGGCGATCGCCTCCCAGACCCACTCGAAGACCTCGAAGTCGACCAGCACCTTCGCCTGGTATCGGCGGGTGAACCTCGACCGACCGCTCCTGTGCTCGTCGATGCGTCGGTCCAGGTTGCCGGTCACGCCGACGTACAGGACTCGGGAGCGACTGGCCAGGATGTAGACCCAGAATCGTCGTCGCATGGTGTGTCCTCGACTTGGAGGACGGATTGCGCGAGGCTCGTCTTGCGGGTGTCAACAACCGAGTGCGCCTCCCGGGCTGCCCGTCGAGATGTCTCCACTCCGCTTCGCTCCGGTCGAAATGACAAGGGGGGGGGAGACGGTCGCTCCCGGGGCCGTTGCGGACCGCGCAGAAGCGCGCGCGGCTCTTCGGCCGCAGACATTCCGAGGTTCCGACGAGCGGCGAGCGGTGGGTGGGGGAGAGCCTGGTCCGCGAGGACCGGGATGAGCGCTGACGGGCGGGCCCATCAGGTCTGGGCGCGGGTGGTCGACGCCTCGGCGCTCGCCGCGGTGCTGTTCGGTGAGCCGGAGGGCGGCGAGGTGGGCGAGCGGCTCGGGGGCCGCCTCCTGGTCGCGCCGGCGCTGCTGCGCTTCGAGCTGGCGAACGTCTGCTGGCAGAAGATCCAGCGCCATCTCGGGCAGCGCGAGGCGCTCCTCGCCGCGCACGCCCTCGCCGAGGACCTCGAGATCCTGGAAGTGGACGTCGAGTTCGTGGAGGTGGTGGACCTGGCGGAGAAGGAAGGCTTGACCGCCTACGACGCCAGCTACCTCGCCCTCGCCCGGGCCCTCGACCTCGTCACCCTGGACCGGTGGTATCGTATTTCTTCGCCACTTGAGGGACTGCGACCGACCCGGACCGCCATGCCCGACGACCGTTTCGACGCCTTCCTCTCCTACGCTCGCGCCGACGCCGGCGAGTGGGCCGAGGTGCTGGCCGGGAACCTCGAGCGGCTCGGCTTCCGCGTCTTCTTCGACCGGTGGGAGATCGCGCCCGGCGACGTGCTGGTCCACGAGCTCGACCGGGGCCTCCTGAACTCCGCCGCCGGGGTGCTCGTCGTGACGCCGGCGGCGCTCGCGAGCGCCTGGGTCCAGCAGGAGTACGCAGCCATGATGACCCGGGCCGTGGCCGGGGAGCAGCGCCTGATCCCGGCGCTCTTCCTCGACGCCGAGATGCCGCCGCTCCTCGCCGCCCGCGTCTGGGTCGACTTCCGGGGGGCGGACGGCCCCGAGTACCTCCGGCGGGTCCAGGAGCTGGCGGCGGCGCTCCGGGGCGAGAAGGGCGCCCGGCCGCCACGGGGCGAGGCCCTCGCGGCCCCGCCCGGAACCGGCTTCCGGGCCGCCGGCCCGATCCGGAGGATCCTCCGGCTGGGGTGGCGGGAGGTGCTCTGGGCCGGTGGGCCGGAGGAGGTGCGGGCCGAGGCGCGGAAGCTCGGAGGCGCCGAGGAAGAAGACCTCTGGCTCCTCGCCCGCGCCCGGCGCCGCGCGTCCTCGGGCGCTCCGGCCCGCGAGGCGGCAAACGCGGCGACGGCGCCCGAGGTCGTCGAGCTCCACGCCAGCCTCCTGGAGGTCGGCACGTCGCTCACCCGGGCGTTTCTGCCCGGGGCGGTGGGCGCCGCCCTGCGGGCGGCGGTCGAGGAGGCGACGGGGCAAGGCGCGTCGCTCGAGATCGCCGTGCAGGTCCAGGAAGAGATCAAGGCGGAGAAGGACGACGGCGTGCTGGCCTCGCTCCCCTGGGAGACGCTCCGCGTGCCGGCGGGAGACGGGGAGGGCGGCGCGGCGGGGATGGGGCCACCCCTCGTCCTCCACCCCAACGTCGAGCTCTATCGCGCCGTCTCCGGCCTCGGGCCCTCCCCGGCGATCCAGGTTCCCGGGCCGCTCCGGATCCTGGTGGCGATCGGCAGCCCGGAGACCCAGAGGGGCGGCGAGCTCCTGGATTACGAGGCCGAGCTCGGCCGGATCCTCGAGGCGGTGGAGCCGGCCCGCCGGGCGGGCAAGGCGTACGTCAAGATCCTCCACCGGGGCACCGTCGCCGCGATCCGGGCGGCCCTCGCCGAGCGCCGGTACCACGTGCTCTACGTCTCCTGCCACGCCGGCCCCGGGTGCTCGTGCTGGAAGACGAGGAGGGACGCGCCGACCGGGTGGACAGCGCCCGCCTCTGGGAGGAGGCCCTGCCCAAGGACCGCCAGCCGCCCCTGGTGGTGCTCGCCGGCTGCGCCACGGCGCTCGGGGTGCCTCTGGGCGTGCCGGGCGCTCCGGCGCTCGGGGTGCCGGGCGCTCCGGGGGGAGTCGGCGAGGCGGCGAGGCCCGAGGCCGGAGGCGAGGCCGAAGAGGCTCCGGCACCCGGGGCTCCGGCGAGCCACTTGCCGGGCCTGGCCGAGGGGCTCCTCCGCCAGGGGGTGCCGGCGGTCCTCGCCATGCAGGCGCCGGTGACGGACGTCTACGCCCGGCGACTCGGGGCGGCGCTCTTCGGCGCCCTGGCCACCTCGGAGGAGCCGGTCCCGCTCCGCGCCCTGGCCGAGGCCCGGCGGCGCCTGGAGGCGGAGCGGCGCGAGGAGGAGAAGGAGGCCCTCCGCCGGCTCGCCGAGTGGGCCACGCCCTCGCTCTACCTCCGGGGCCCGCCCCTGCCCCTCTACGATCCCCGGGGAGTCGCCGAGGCGCTCGCGGAGCCGCCGGAGCCCCGCCTCGCCGACGGCGTCGTGGTCCGCCGGGTGGGGGAGTTCGTGGGGCGGCGGCGCGAGGAGCGCCTGGCGCTCCGGGCCTTCCGGGACCCGGACTCGGGAGGCGTGCTGCTCCACGGCCTGGGCGGGGTGGGCAAGAGCACCCTGGCGGCCCAGCTCGTCCACCGCCTGGCCGAGTCCGGCTGGCCGCGAATCTCGGTGGCCGGCGAGACCTCCCCCGACGGCATCCTCGAGGCCCTCGGGAGGGAGCTCTTCGCCGAGGCCGTCGCGCGGGGCTGCGACGAGAAACACCCCCGGCGCCGGCTCGCGGCGGTGCTGCGCCGCTCGGACCTCGACTGGGAAGACCGCTTCGAGGTCCTCTCCCGGAGCGTGCTGGCGAGCACCCCCCTCCTCGTCCTCCTGGACAACTTCGAGGACAACCTGATTCCGCTGATCGCGGCCGAGGAGGGCTTCGAGCTCAAGGACGCCGACCTCGGGGCGCTCCTCGCCCGCTGGGCGAGGAACCCGGGCGAGAGCCGCCTCCTGGTGACCTGCCGCTACCCCTTCCCCCTGCCCGACGACGCCCACCGCCGCCTCGCCGCCTTTCACCTGGGACCCCTCTCCTTCGCCGAGACCCGGAAGCTCCTCTGGCGCCTCCCGGCCCTCGATGCCCTGGAGGCGGAGGAGCAGCTCCGGGCCTACACCGACGTGGGCGGTCACCCCCGGGCCCTGGAGTACCTGGACGCCCTCCTCCGGGGCGGCGGACCTGACGGAGCCCGCTTCCCGGACGTGGCCGAGAGCCTGGAGAAGCACCTCCTGGCCCGCGAGGGGATCGAGCGCCCCGCCGAGTGGCTCACCGGGGTGGCGGGGGACCTGGACCGGGCCCTGGCCGAGACGGTCACCCTGGCGGTCGACGACGTGCTTCTCGGCAAGCTCCTGGAGAGGCTGGAGGCCCGGCCCCTGGCACGGAAGCTCCTCCTGGGCGCTTCGGTCTTCCGGCTACCGGTGGACGACCTGGGGCTCGTGTGGCAGGTCGGAGACGTGCAGGAGGCCGATCCGGAAGCTCCGGGAACGGGTCGGGGCCTACTTCGAGCGGCGACAGGAAGCGGTGCGGGCGAAGAAGGACCCCTCGCCGGAGGCCCTGGGCTACGACGAGGCCGGCCGGCGCGAGCTCCAGGCCGATCTCGAAGCCTGGCAGAGACCCCCGGTCGAGGCGCCGGAGGGCCTGAACGAGGCGGTCGGAGCCCTCCTGGAGCTGGGTCTCCTCTCCCCGCTGGACCGGGACGGGGAGGGATCCCTGTGGGCCGTCCACCGCTGGACCGCCCGGGCGCTGGCGGAGCTCGCGGAGGAGGAAGCCCTCCGGGAGGCGCACCGCCGGGCCGCCCGGTACTGGCGCTTCCGGGTCGAGCGGGTCCCCCAGAGCCCGGAGGCCGACCTCGAGCAGCTCTACGAGGCGCGGTTTCACTATCACCAGGGCGGGGAGCTCGACGAGGCGCTGGGCACGACCGACGCCATCGGCCGGCGCCTCGATCTCCAGGGAGCCTACCGGCGGGCCGAGCAGCTCTACCGGGAGACCCTCTCGTGGGTGCCGAAGGGCTCGAGGAACGAGGCCGTGTACTCCCACCAGCTCGGGATGGTGGCCCAGGACCAAGGCTCGTACCAGGAGGCGCTCTCCTGGTACCGCAAGTCCCTGGAGATCGAGGAGGAGCTGGGGAACCGGGCGGGGATGGCGAGCTCGTACCACCAGCTCGGGATCGTGGCCCACAAGCGGGGCTCGTACGAGGAGGCGCTCTCCTGGTATCGCAAGTCCCTGGAGATCAAGGAGGAGCTGGGGGACCGGTCGGGGATGGCGAGCTCGATCAGTTAGCTCGGGGTCCTGGCCACGAAGCGGGGTGAGCCGGCGCAGGGCGTGGCCCTCAACCTCCGGAGCCTCGCGACCCGCCTCGAGATCGGCGTCCCCGAGGTACGGATCGACCTCCGCTGGCTGCGCCGCCAGCGGGAGCTCCTGGGCGAGGAGCGGTTCGGCGAGATCCTGGGGCAGCACCTGGACGAGGCGGGGCGGAAGCGGGTGCTGGAGCTGATGGCGTCGCCGGGTGGCTGACTCCCCCTCCCAGATTTCTCCACTCCGCTTCGCTCCGGTCGAAAGGACAAGGAAGGGGGCATTCGCTCCGGTCGAGAGGACGAGGAAGGCGGCATTCGCTCCGGTCGAGATGACGAGGAAAGCGGCATTCGCTCCGGTCGAAATGACAAGGAAAGCGGCATTCGCTCCGGTCGAAAGGACGGGGAAGGGGGCATCCGCCCCGGTCGAGATGACAAGGGGAGGGCGTCTCCGCTTCGGTTGCATCGACCATGAGGAGAGAGGCGGAGCGTCCTGGACCGCGCTCACCCCCTCGAGGTCCTGGAGGCCCACCCCTCCAACCAGCACCGAACGGAGGGTTGGAGGCGGCGGGGCTCCCGCTCAGAGGACGTCTGAGCCGAGCCGACGCAACCCCGATGGGCAGCCCACACCCTCCCGAGGCGAGGTGAAGCCGAGGCGCGCGCCGACGCCCCATCGCCCACGAGTAGCGCGCGCCGTTCCTCAGAGCGGGCGCCCCGCCGCCTCCAACCCGGGGCCTACCGGATCACCCCCCTCACCCTCGATCCCTCTCCCACCCTCAAGGTGGGCGAGGGACGCCCCCGCCCACCCGAGCCAGCTCTCCGAACCCCGCGGTACACTCTCCATGGAGGGAGGATCGGTGGCTCCCAGCCCCGCGCACCGTGTCCGCCGGCCTGCCGTGGCCGGCACGTTCTACCCCGGCGACCCCCGCCGGCTCGCCGCCGACGTGTGCCGCTACCTGGACGAGGCCGAGGTGCCCGCGGCCGGCCTTCCTGCGCCCAAGGCCGTCATCGCCCCCCACGCCGGCTACCCCTACTCCGGCCCCATCGCCGGCACCGCCTTCCGCGCCCTCGCTCCGGCCGCCGCGACCCTCCGCCGCATCGTCCTCCTCGGCCCCTCCCACCGCGTCCCGCTCCGCGGCCTCGCCACTCCCGGCGCCGACGCCTTCGAGACCCCCCTGGGCGAGGTGGCCGTCGACCCCGAGCTGGTCGCCGCCGCCGAAGCCCTGCCCGAGGTCGCCCCCAACCCCCGCGCCCACGCCCCCGAGCACTCCCTGGAGGTCGAGCTCCCGTTCCTCCAGGAGCTTCTCGGCGGTCGCCCGACTTCACTCTCCTCCCCCTCGTCGTCGGCGACGCCTCCCCCGACGAGGTGGCCGCCGTCCTCGACGCCGTCTGGGGCGGTGACGAGACCGCGATCGTCGTGAGCTCCGACCTCTCCCACTACCTGCCCTACGACGAGGCCCGCCGCCGCGACCGGGCGACGGCCGGCCGTGTTCTCGCCCTGGATCCCGACGCTCGGCCCTCACGAC
Source organism: uncultured Acidobacteriota bacterium (assembly GCA_963837945.1). Taxonomy (GTDB): domain Bacteria; phylum Acidobacteriota; class Thermoanaerobaculia; order Multivoradales; family DATKCC01; genus CAVUBL01. The sequence goes on along the minus strand of CAWIQD010000002.1, from coordinate 187,805 downwards.
GCCTGCGGCGCGGCGCCGGCCAACGGCCTTCTGGTCGCCGCCCGGCGCCGTCGCCTCGAGCCCTCGCTCCTCGATCTCCGGAGCTCCGGCGACACCGCCGGCGACCACGGCGCCGTCGTCGGCTACGGCGCGTTTGCATTCCGGGACGGCTGACCGGATGCCCCCGCATCGCCTCGATCCCCTTCCCTTCCCACGGGGGGGACGCCGCCTCCCGAGCTCGGCACGGAGGCGCATCCATCGGGCCCCCTCCCGCCGGGCGGGGCCGAGGCGCGGCGCCGGACGGTAGAATCGGCCCGCCGGGGAGCGCACGGCCGGCAGCCGGCACCAAGGAGGCCCTGATGTTCCAGAAGATCCTGGTTCCCGTCGACCTGTCCGAGCGGGGCCACCAGGCCCTCGACACCGTGGCGCAGCTCGGGGGGGCCGGCGCCGACGTGACCCTGCTCCACGTGGTCGAGACGATCGAGGACGTGCCCTTCGAGGAGATGGAGGAGTTCTACCGCCGCCTCGAGGACCGGGCCGTGGAGGTCCTCGACGGCTGGGTCGAGGAGCTCGAGCGCGAGGGTTACCGGGCCGGCCGGCAGGTGCTCTTCGGCCACCGGCTCGAAGAGATCCTCTCCTTCGCCTCCGAGCAGGAGGCTGACCTGATCCTGCTGCGCTCCCACACCGTCGAGCCGAACGAGCCGGTCAAGCGCTGGGCGACCTTGAGCCACCGCGTCGCGGTGCTCGCCCACTGCCCGGTGCTCCTGGTGAAGTAGTCTCCCGTCCAGACCGACCAGCCACTTGACGGGAGGGACCATGCGATCCCATCTGCTCGCCGCGGCCGCCCTGGCCGCCTCGATCCTCGTGCCGCCTGCGCTCTCCGCCGCGGACGCCGCGCCCCCGGGCGCCCTTACCGACCCCCGGGAGGTGCACCTCGCCGACCTGGTCCAGATCACCGACGGCGGCGAAAACGCCGAGGCCTACTGGTCGCCCGACGGCACCGAGCTGGTCCTCCAGTCGACCCACGGGGACTATCCCTGCGATCAGATCTACCGGGTGCCGGCCGACGGCTCCGGGTCGATGCGCCTCGTCTCGACCGGCAAGGGCCGGACCACCTGCTCCTACTTCACCTATCCCGCCGGCGAGCGAATCCTCTACGCCACGACCCATCTCGCCTCGCCCGACTGCCCGGCGCCTCCCGACCGGTCTCAGGGCTACGTCTGGGCCCTCTACCCGGACTACGACATCGTCTCGGTGCGCCCGGACGGCTCCGACCTGGTGCGCCTCACCGACTCACCCGGCTACGACGCCGAAGCCACGATCTGCCCGCGCGACGGCTCGGTGATCTTCACCTCGGTGCGCGACGGCGACCTCGACCTCTACCGCATGGACCCGGACGGCTCGAACGTCACCCGCATCACGGACACGCCCGGCTACGACGGCGGTGCCTTCTTCTCACCCGACTGCTCGAAGATCGTCTGGCGCGCCTCGCGCCCCGAGGGCGAGGACCTCGAGGACTACCGCCGCCTGCTGGCGCAGGCCCTCATCCGGCCCAAGCGGCTCGACCTCTGGGTGGCCAACGCCGACGGCTCCGAGGCCCACCGGGTCACCTACCTGGGAGTCGCCTCCTTCGCGCCGGCCTGGTTCCCGTCCGGCGACCGGCTGATCTTCTCGTCCAACTACGGCGACCCCGGGGGCCGCGAGTTCGACCTCTGGGCGGTCGACGTGAGCGGCGCCCATCTCGAGCGGCTCACCTACACCCCGGAGTTCGACGGCTTCCCGCTCTTCTCGCCCGACGGAGGGCGCCTGGTCTTCGCCTCGAACCGCCACCACCAGAAGCCGGGCGAGACCAACATCTTCGTCGCCCGCTGGGTCGACGGGGCCGCCGGCGGTGGGGCGCCCGCCGCCGCCGCCGACGGGCCGGTGGCGCCTTCGGCTCCGGACCTGCCCGACGAGCTGCTCGCCCCGGATCGCTACCTGGCCGACGTCGCCTGGCTGGCCGACGACGCGCGCGACGGCCGCGGCGTCGGGACCCCGGGGATCGTCGCCGCCCGCGACTGGCTGGTCGAGCGCTTCCGCGCCCTCGGCCTCGAGCCGGCGGGCGAGGAGGGCAGCTACCTCCAAGCCTTCGAGGTGCCGGTGGCGGTGGAGGTCGAGGAGGGCACCGCCCTGGCGATCGGCGGCGCGGCGGTGGCCGCCGACGCGTTCGTGCCCGCCGGGTTCTCGGCCTCGGGCTCGGCGGCCGGGCCGGTGGTCGCGGCCGGCTACGGCCTGGTCGATCCCGACCTGGGGATCGACGACTACGCGGGCCTGGACGTCGCCGGCAAGGTGGTGGCGGTGAAGCGTTTCACCCCCGACGCGGTAACCGACGACACCGCCAAGCGCCGGCTGAGCGACCTGCGCTCCAAGGCGTTCACCGCCCGCGAGCGCGGGGCGACCGCCCTGATCGTGGTCGACGTGCCGGGCGAAGGAGTGGAGGAGGCGCCGCTGCCGGGGCTCAGGGTGGACTCCGGGAGCGACGCGGGGATCCCGGTGGTCGTCGCCACCCGGGAGGCCGCCGGCGCCCTCTTCGACCCGCCGGCGGCGGGGGAGCCGGCGCCCATGGCCACGCTCAGCGTGGCGCTCGCGCACCGCTTCGAGACGGCCTGGAACGTGGTCGGGCGCCTTCCGGCCGGCGGACCCGCCGCGGCCGGGTCGCCCGAGGGGACCCCGCGGCCGGGGGCGGTCATCGTCGGTGCCCACTACGACCACCTGGGCTTCGGCGGTCCGGACTCGATGGCGCCGGGGATCGTGGCCCCCCACAACGGCGCCGACGACAACGCCTCGGGCGTGGCCGCCGTTCTCGAGGTGGCCCGCGCCCTCGCCGCCCGCCGCGCCGAGCTCGGCCGCGACGTCGTCTTCGTCGCCTTCTCGGGCGAAGAGTCGGGGGTCCTCGGCTCGACCGCCTTCACCCGCAAGCCGCCGGGCGGTCTCGACCTCTCCCGGGCCCGGGCGATGATCAACCTCGACATGGTGGGCCGCCTGCGCGAGAAGCTCACCGTCCTGGGCATCGACTCGGCGGACGAGTGGCAGGGGATCGTCCTTCCCCGGTGCCGGGAGCTGGAGCTCCCCTGCGCTCTGGGCGGCGACGCCTACGGCCCCTCCGACCACACGCCGTTCTACGCCGCCGGGGTGCCGGTGCTCTACCTGTTCACGGGCGCCCACGACGACTACCACAAGCCGTCGGACGACTGGCAGAAGATCAATGCCGCGGGCGGCGCCCGGGTGGCCCGCCTGGCGGCCGACGTGGCGCTGGACCTCGGGAAGCGGGAGACGCCGCTGACCTACGAGCGCGTGGCGGCGCCAATGCCTGCCGGCGACGTGCGCTCGTACGGCGCGTCGCTCGGCGTGGTGCCGGACTACGCCGGACCGGGCGAGGGGGTGAGCGGGATGCTGCTCGCCGGGGTGCGCCCGGGCGGACCGGCCGAAGCCGCCGGCATGCGCCGGGACGACCTCCTGGTCGAGCTCGCCGGCCACGAGATCCGGGACGTCTACGACCTGGTCTTCGTGCTGCGCCAGGCGAAGCCCGGCCAGACCACCCGCGCGGTCGTGGTGCGCGACGGCGAGCGCCTCGAGCTCCCCGTCACCTTCGGCGAGAGCACCCGCCCCCGCTGACTCGCCCCCTCGCCCCTGAACCACTTTCCCGGGAGGGGGCGTCCCTCTCCCCCCGCGAGGGAGGGAGAGGGATCGAGGGTGAGGGGGGTGATCCGGTAGATGGGCGTCCCCTTCCCCCCCCGTGGGGAGGGAAGGGGAACGAGGGGATGCGGGGGGCGTCCGGTCAGAACCGCAAGCCGATGGCGAGCACCCCCTCCGTGTTGTCGGAGAGTAGGATCTTCGCCTGGGCGAACGGCCGCACCGGTCCCCTCACCAGGCCGATCCCGGCCAGGGCGTTCACCCCGAAGTCGGTGGTCGTGTCGCTGTTGTGACGCCGGCCGCCATTGCCGTAGTCGCGCACCACCAGGGCGGGGCCACCGCCGGCCCAGATCGACCAGTCGCCGGCACGGGTGAAGTCGTAGTGGAAATCGGCGTTGACCGTCCACAGCGAGCCCGGGTCGACGAAGACGTACTCGAGATTGGGATTGAAGTACCAGCCGGCGGTCAAGCCGGTCAGGATGCCGCCGCCGATGAAGCCGGAGTCGGCGTCCGTGTAGACGCCGCCGCGCAGGTCGAGGTCGACCTGGGCCTGGGCGGGACGGGGCGCCGCGGCCGCGGCCGCGGCGAGGGCGAAAACGGCAAAGGCTGCGAGAGCCAGTCGAGCTCGTGACATGATCAAATCCCTCCGTATTCGTTCGAGGCCGCCTGGTGGCGGCACGTCTCCCCGTGCCCAAGCAAGCGCCGTGCCTCTCCTGACCAACCTGCGCGGCCCTACCCGGACCGTGGGCCGCCGCCTCGCGTGCAGCCTGCGTCCCGAGACGGCGCCCGACTCGGAGCCCTGGTCGACCGTGCTGGAGGCACCGGCCTGCGGCGTGGAGCGCCCGCTCGGCGAGCGCGCCGGCTGACCTCGCGAACGCAACGACCGTGCTATAAAGGAGCCACATGGACGAGAGAAAATATCGACAGCGGGGCTATCAGGACTCGGGCGGGGACGATCGCTCCCGCTCCGGCCGCTCGGGCCGGCAGGGTCCTCCGCCCGAGCGCCGCGAGGGCCCCCGGGGCCGCGGCCTGGGCGCCCCGACGGCGAGCGTCTTCCGTTGCGCGGCCTGCGGCGGGCGGGTGGAGGTGATCGGCGAGATGCCGCTCGACGCCGACTGCCCCCACTGCAAAGCGCCGCTGCATTCCTGCACCAACTGCGCCCACTTCGATCCCTCGGCGCCGCTCGAGTGCCGCCAGCACGAGAACATCCCGGAGAAGGTGACCCGCAAGGCCAAGGCGAACACCTGCCCGGTGTTCCTGCCCAAGGAGACCAAGGAGTTCGCCTCCGAAGGCCAGGGCCCGTCGGTGGGTGACGCCAAGAAAGCCTTCGACGCCCTGTTCGGCGACCTGTGACCCGCCGCGAGAAGGCGGAGCGGATCCTCGAGATCCTCGACCGCCTCTACCCCGAGGCCGAGATCCCGCTCGCTCACCGGGACCCCTTCACGCTGCTGGTGGCGGTGGTGCTCTCGGCCCAGACGACCGACAAGAAGGTCAACGAGGTCACTCCGGCCCTCTTCGAGCGGGCGGCGACCCCGGAGGCGCTCGCCGGCATGCCGGTCGAGGAGATCCACCGGCTCATCCGCGAGATCGGGCTGGCCAACACCAAGGCGAAGAACCTGCAGCGCCTCTCCGAGATCCTGGTCGCGGAGCACGGCGGCCGGGTGCCGCACGACTTCGAGGCGCTCGAAGCCCTGCCCGGCGTCGGCCACAAGACCGCGTCGGTGGTGAAGGTCCAGGCGTTCGGTGAGCCCGCCTTCCCGGTCGACACCCACATCCACCGCCTCGCCTGGCGCTGGGGCCTGTCGAACGGCACGAGCGTCGAGCGGACCGAGCGCGATCTCAAGAAGGCCTTCCCCGAAGAGAGCTGGGGGCGGGCCCACCTCGAGATGATCTACTTCGGCCGCGAGCGCTGCCCGGCGCTACGCCATGACTTCGACGCCTGCCCGATCTGCTCCTGTGCGATGAGCGAGAACCGCCGCCGCCAAGAGCGCCGCCCCGGCAAGCGGCCCTGGAAGTAGGGGGACACGGCGAGCTCTGGGCGCTTGCTCGTTGACACGTCGCCCAGTAGAGGTTAATCTACGGTTGTTGTGAAACTATTTGTGGACCCGGCGTCTTGGTCCTGGGGGAGGGCCCTCTCCAGTGAGAGGGAGTGGCGCGCGAGGATCTCCCGCTTGCCGGCGCCCGCCCTCCTTCTTCTCTTGACTGCCTTCCCAGCAGCAGCCTCCTCGCTTTCGATCCGCGGGCGGGTCGTCGACCACGTCAGGCCCCTCGGCGGAGTCACCGTCACGCTGCGGCCTGCCGTCCCGGAGTACCTGGCCGGCGCGCTCGCCTGGTCCGGAGAGTCGCGTCCGAAGGTGGCCGCGACCACCGAGACGAGGGCGGACGGACAGTTCGATCTCGAGGCGCCGGAGGCGGGCCTCTGGATCGTACGCGCCGAGCACGACGGGCTGGCGCCGATGGAGCTGTCCCTCCTGCCGCTTTCCGAGCCCATCGATCTTCCCACGCTGGACCTGGCAGCGGATCGCCGCGCCGAGGTCCGCGTGCTCTCGCCGGAGGGCAAGCCGTTACCCGGTGCACGGCTCCTCGCCGGGCCGGCGCGAGGGTTCGTGGCGCACGACTACTTCCACCTCGCGTGGCGCGCTGCGCGGCAGGTCGTGGAGTTAGACGGCTCGGGGCAGGCGACGCTGACTTTGCCCGGATCTCCGGTGCGGATCGAGGCGACGGCGCCTGGGCACGAGCCCGCCGTGGTGGAGGAGAGCCGTGCCGACCACGAGACGATCCACCTACCCGCCGCGGCGGAGCGGAGGCTCCTCGTCCGAAGCCCGGACCACGAGCCTGCAGCGAGCGTCCTTGTCTGGACCGGTGACGGCGAGCTGCCGGTCGCCCGGACGGACCAACTGGGGCGGGTTACCGTGCCGTGGGACACCGAAGAGCCGTCTCACGAGCTGCGCTTGCTCGCTGCCGACGGCGCCGCCCTCCGGGTCGAGAGGTTCCGGCCTTCAGACTCCCGGGACGGGAGCTCGACTCCGGAGAGGGTTACGCTCTCGAAGCCCCGAGCCCTTGTGGGCCGGGTGATCTCCCTGCCCGAGAGGACCGGGCTCGGGAGCGCCTGGGTATGGCTTGGGAACGGTCCCGCGGAGGTGGCGCGGATCGACGACCACGGCGCCTACGTCTTGTTGGTTGCTCCCTGGGCGACGGGCCGCTTACGGGCTGGGGCGGCAGGGTTTTTCGCCGAGGGCCGGGACCTCGGGGAGGTGGGGGAGGATAGCCGTGACGGCCCGACTTTCGCCCTCCATCCGTCGAGCGCTCTCACCGGAATGGTCACCGATCCGGAGGGGCGTCCCCTTGCCGATCTGGAGGTCGAGACCCGGTTCGATGGACGTGTCCGGAGCCTCGACGAGCTGAATCCTCCGCTCTGGAAGCGGCGCAGCGGCGGTGTCGCCAGGACCCGGAGGGACGGCCGCTTCCGGCTCGGCAACCTGGTGCCCGGCCTGGACTATCGCCTGCGGATCGAGGCCGCGGGGTTCGCGTCGTACGAGAAGGTCGTCGCGGCGCCGGCTCGAGACGGCGCACCGGCTCCCGATCTGAAGCTCGTCCTGGCTCCGGGCACTCGTGCGGCCGGCCGGGTGCTCGATCCGGCGCATCAGCCCATCGCCGGCGCCCTGGTGACCGTCGGCCCCGCGCAACCGGCCGACGACATGGAAATGATGCAGCGCCTGCGGGATGACCTGGAGGAGCCGAGCGCCTGGACCGACTCGACGGGTCGCTTCGAAGTCCGGGACCTTCCCGACGGCCTCGTGGACCTCACCGTCGAGGCGAAGGGCTGGGCGAAGGCCGAGGTCCACGGGATCACTCCGGAGCGCCACGAGGGAATCGCCGACCTCGGCACCGTAGTCCTCCGGCCCGAGGCAACGATCGTGGGCCGGGTCGAGGACACCGACGGCGCCCCCGTCGCAGGAGCGGCGCTGACCATCGTCCCGAACGATCCTGTCCTGGCTCTCGCCCAGTCGGACGGAGAGCGAGGACCCACTGAGCCGGACGCTCTCAGCGACGGCAGCGGCCGGTTCGAGATCGGAGGTCTCGCGCGGGGGGAGAGGGTCAAGCTGAGGGTGGACCGTAGCGGGTTCGCACTGCTGGTTTTGCCGGCGGTCGCTGGGGGAGGCCCTCCGGTAGTCGCCACCTTGGAACGGACTCGCGATGTCGTCGGGTGGGTCGCCGACCCGGAGGGCTCGCCGATCCCCGGAGCTCGGGTCCAGGTGGACACGCTGGAGGCGATGCGGGTCGCCGGCGCCCAGTTCATGAACGCGACGCGGCCCTCCGGGGCCTCGGTCCAAACGGGGGAGGACGGGCGGTTCATCGTCCATCGCGTGGACCCAGGAGAGCTCCGGCTCCACGTCACGGCTGCAGGCTGGCAGGCCCGGAACCTCGGAGTCACGGTTCCCAAAGCCGGCGCTGAGCCGGCCGACGAGCTCGAGATCGTGCTCGAAAGGGCCGCTTCCGTGACGGGCCTGGTCCGGGATACCGAGGGTGAACCGGTGGTCGGGGCGGAGATCCGGGAGGTGGAGCCAGATCCCCCACCCGGCGCCTTGAGCTTCCGGGCTCCCCTGGCGACGACCGACGGCGACGGACGCTACCGCCTCGACGGCGAGACACCCGGCCGGCTGCGCCTCGAGGCGCGGCATCGCGAGCTGGGCACCGCGGTCGGCGAGATCCAGGCGCTTCCGGGTGAGAACCACCTGGATTTCCAGCTCGAGGCGGCGCGAAGCCTGGCGGGAGTCGTGGTCGACGCCGACGAGCTCCCGGTCGATGGGGCCCTGGTCGTCGCGAGGTCGGGGCAGGTGAGCCACAGCCCGCCGGCCGTCCGAACCGACGCGTCAGGCTGGTTCCGCTTCGCCGGGATGGTGCCGGGGCATTTCGAGGTGGGCGCGAGCAAGCCGGGTGTCGGCCGTTCCGCGGCACCCACGAGCGTCGACCTGTCCAGCGATTCGGTGCCGGATCTCGTGGTCGAGCTGGCACCGGAGGCCCTCGTGACCGGGACGATCTATGGCCTGAGCGCAGAGGACCTCGCGAAGGTCCGCCTGCAAGCCGGCGACTTGGTGGGCGTGGGCCGGGTTCGCTACGACGGCCACTACGAGATCGACCACCTGACACCCGGCGACTGGACGATCATGGCGGAGCTGCCGGCGACCGGTCGCCGGGCTGCGGGACGGGTCTCGATCGATCCAGCCGATCCTGAGGCCATGCTCGACCTCGACTTCGGCGCCGGCCTGTCGCTGGAAGGCCTGGTCACCCTCCAAGGACGAACCTGGCCCGGAGCCGCCGTCACGGTGCTCGACACGCACGGCATCGCGGGATGGGCCGAAACCGACGAATCGGGCAAGTTCGCGGTCTCCGGCCTCTCGAGCGGCGGGGTCGTCCTCCAAGTCTCGGATGCCACCGGCAAGATCCAGCACCGAGAACAGGTCGAGCTGGAGGCCGACGCCACGATCCAGATCGACGTCACGCTGGGGTCTCTCGAAGGAACTGTCGTCGACGGAATCTCGCGAATGCCTCTCGCCGGCGCTGAGGTCGTCCTGAGCCCTTCTGCCGAGGGAGGGACGGGCATGGCCGTGCGATCCGTGACGACGTCGACCAGCGGCACCTTTGCTGTGCCCGGCCTCGGGACCGGCCGGTGGAGAGTCCAGGTGAGTCGTGAAGGCTATCGAACAATGACAGAGGAGGTTGACGTGGAAGCCGGGACCCAAGCCGAAGTCCTGGCCCTGACTTCGTTACCTGTACCGTGAGCACCTGGAGAGGAGGCCTGGAGGAGCGAACACTCCGACGGTCAGTGGGAGAGGTCAAGCGCGGCGAGCACCAGTGCTCGCGTGAAGTCATATGGATCGTGCGCCCTCATCGGCCCGGGGGATGACTGCTGCGCGCGTCACCTCGAGACTTGTTCAACGATAATCTGTCGGTGTGGGATCCGGAGATTTACCTGTAACGCGAACAGCACGGGTGGCTGCCAGAGCTATTGCAGTTGCCTCTTTTGTCCGGAATGACGTAACCGCAAGAATTCTACCGCTCACAGCCGCCGGCCGGATCCTCCTGGCTCCATTGCGTCCGCGTTAGACTTGCCGGCGATGAGTGACGAGGAGCAGCTCCGGGAGACCTCCGCCGCCAACCGCTTGGCCGCGGAGGCGAGCCCCTACCTGCTGCTCCACGCCCACAACCCGGTCGACTGGTACCCCTGGGGCGAGGAGGCCCTGGAGCGCGCCCGCCGGGAGGATCGGCCGATCTTCCTTTCGATCGGCTACTCGACCTGCTACTGGTGCCACGTCATGGAGCGCGAGTCGTTCTCCGACCCGGAGACCGCCCGGCTGATGAACGAGCGCTTCGTCAGCGTCAAGGTCGACCGCGAGGAGCGGCCCGACGTCGACGAGGTCTACATGACCGCCACCCAGATCCTCGCCGGGCAGGGGGGCTGGCCCAACTCGGTCTTCCTGACGCCCGCGCTCGAGCCGTTCTACGCCGGCACCTACTTCCCGCCGGACGAGCGCTACGGCCGGCCCGGGTTCCGCGCGGTCCTGACCGGCCTCGCCGACGCCTGGGAGAGGCGCAGGAGCGACGTCCACGCCCAGGCCGGCGAGGTCGCCCAGGCGATGAAGCGGATCCTCGAGGAGCGCTTCGCCCCGGGCCCCGAGCCGGCCGGCGCCGACGTCGCCGAGCGGGCCTACCAGGCGCTGCTGCGGACCTACGACCCGATCCAGGGCGGCTTCGGGAGCGCGCCCAAGTTTCCGACCCCGGCGAACCTCTACCTCCTCGCCGAGCTCGCCGGCGCGCCCGAGGCGGAGCAGGCGGCGGCGATGCTCACGCGCACCCTCGACGCGATGGCCCGGGGCGGGATCTACGATCAGCTCGGCGGCGGCTTTCACCGCTACGCGACCGACGGCGCCTGGCGGGTGCCGCACTTCGAGAAGATGCTCTACGACAACGGCTCGCTGCTCGAGCTCTACGCCCTCGAGCACGAGCGCACCGGAGCGCCGGAGCCGGCGCGGGTCGCGCGCGAGACGGCGGCCTTCCTGGAGCGCGAGCTCGCCTCGCCCGATCCTGGCCAGGGCGCGTTCTGGAGCGCCGTCGACGCCGAGACGGGTGGCCGCGAAGGGGCCTTCTACGTCTGGACCGCCGCCGAGCTCCATGACCACCTGGGCGCGGAGGACTACCAGTTCCTGGCGCCGATCTACGGCTTCGACGGCCCCCCCTTCTTCGAAGACGAGGCCTACGTCCTCCATCTGCCGGCGCCCCTCGACGAGCAGGCCGCCCGCCGCAAGGTGAGCCGCGAGGAGCTGCTGGCCGAGATCGAGCCGCTCGGCCGGCGCCTCTTCACCGCCCGTGCCGAGCGGCCGCGGCCGGCGACCGACGACAAGGTCCTGGCGGACTGGAACGGCATGGCGATCCGCGGCCTGGCGGTGGCCGGCCGGGCGCTCGGGGAGCCGGCCATGGTGGCCCGGGCGGCGCGCGCCGCCGATTGGATCTGGGAGGCGATGCGACCCGGCGGCACGCTCCTCCACGCGGTTCGCGTCCGCTCCGGCGACTCCGGCGCGGCGAGAGGGCACGTTCCGGCCTTTCTCTCCGACTACGCGTTCCTGGTGCGCGGCCTCCTCGGGCTCCACGAGGTGAGCGGCGAGGCCCGCTTCCTCGACCGGGCGGTGACGCTCGCCGGCGAGCAGCGGGAGCGGCTCGCCCATCCCGACGGCGGCTTCTACAACGCCGCCCAAGCCCCCGACCTGCTCTTCCGCAGTCAGGAGATCTTCGACGGCGCGACGCCGGCGGCCAACGGAGTCGCCGCGCTCAACCTCCTGGAGCTCGCCCGACGGACCGGCGACGCAAGCTTCGCCCGATCCGCCGAGCACGCTCTCGCCGCGTACGCGCCGGTGGTCGAGCAGGCGCCGGAAGCGGCGCGGATGCTGGCGCTGGCGACGGCGCGCTTCCATTCCGACGCGACCAAGGCTTGACTTTTCGGGCCCGGATCTAATAACATCGATCTGAAGAACAGGCGCGTCGAGGGACGTGCCGCAGGACCCTCGAGCACTGGGCGGGAGCGACCCGACGGTCGGTCCCGCTTTCGTGTAAAGGGGGCTTGGGGCCCGCAGGTGTCTCCCGGGAGGTCCGGGTGGCCCGGGGCGAGCCGACGCGGGGCTTGAATCCGCGGATCGTGAGCAGGTAGTCGGTCGGTATCGCATTTTGGTCCCCGACTACGGCGAGCTATTGAGGGAGTGCCAGATGCGTACCACCGGAAGAGTCAAGTGGTTCAACGAGGCCAAGGGATTCGGCTTCATCACCCCCGAGGACGGTTCGAAGGACTGTTTCGTCCACTACTCGGCGATTCAGGGCAACGGGTTCCGAACCCTGGCCGAAGGTGATCGGGTCGAGTTCGACGTCGTGCAGGGCCAGAAGGGCCCGGCGGCGGAGAACGTCTCGAAGACGGCCTGAACCCAGACACCGGCGCGAGCGAGCGGCCCTCCGGAGCGATCCGCGAGGGCCGTTTCGTTTTTTGGGGTACCCGAGGCGGCGGCGCCACCGCCGCCCGCGATGTGGGATGATCCCGGTGGCCGCAACTTCTCCGGAGAGCCCGAGCATGGACTTCGACGACCGCGACGACGACGATTCCCCTGGTTCCGCCGAGGACCTGTCCGACTTCGTCCAGACCTACCTGCGCCAGATCGCGGAGGTCGGGGTCCCCTCCGGGGACTCGCCGCCGCCCGCCGGTCCGGCGTGGTCCGTCGAGGAGGCGGAGGAGGAAGGCACCTTCCGGGTGCGCAGCGAAGCGGGCGACGTGGCGGAGGTGACCTTTCACGATCGCCAGTCGGCGTTGCTGATGGCCGCGCTCCTCACCGCCGCGGCCCCCGAGATCCTCGGCCCGGGCGGCCTGGGCTCCGCGCCCGAGATCGCCGAGGCGGAGGACCCCGAAGCGCGGATCGCGCGCCAGAAGGAGTCGGTCGCCCGGGTCCTGCGGGCGCTGGTCTCCAACCCCCGCGCCGCCGAGCTGTTCATCGAGAGCGTCGACACCGAGGTGCTCCGCGAGGCCTACGAGATCGCCCAGGCGCGCCTCGCCGAGAAGGGCGAGGACGACAAGGCGAACTAGCCGACGACCCTATTTCGATGCCTGACGAACAGTTCCCGAAGATCTTCGTCCTCGACACCTCGGTCGTCCTCTACGACTTCCAGGCCCTGAGCAACTTCGAGGAGCACGACGTCGCCGTGCCCCTGACCGTCCTCGAGGAGCTCGACCAGTTCAAGAAGGGCAACAACGTCATCAACCTGCACGCGCGGGAGTTCATGCGGCAGCTCGACCGGCTGTCGCAGAACCACGACCTGCGCCACTGGATCCCGATCAACGGCGCCGGCAAGGGGCGCTTGCGGGTGATCACCGAGGAGACCGGCGAGATCGACGCCTCCGAGGTCTTCGGCTCGCGCAAGAACGACCACCGGATCTTGAACGCGGCGCTGGCGCTCGCGCGCCGGGAAGCTCCCCGCCGGGTGATTTTGGTGTCGAAGGACATCAACCTGCGGGTCAAGGCGCGCGCGGTCTCGCTGACGGCGGAGGACTACGAGACCGTCCGGATCAAGGACGTCGACCACCTCTACCGCGGCACCAGCAACCTGGAAGTCGCCGACCACGGCCTGATCGACCGTCTCCACGCCGAGGGCGGGCTGCCGGCCTCCGAGGTGCTGGACGAGCCGCCGGTGGCCCACCACTTCTTCATCCTGCGCAACGGCACGTCGAAGTCCGCGCTCGCCCACTACGACCCGGCGAGCCGGCGGCTCGAGCGGGTGACCAAGTCCTCGGCCTACGGCATCTCGCCGCGCAACGCCGAGCAGACCTTCGCCCTCTCGGCCATCCTCGACCGGGACGTCCCGCTGGTCTCGATCAGCGGTGCGGCGGGCACCGGCAAGACGCTGCTCGCCCTCGCCGGCGCGCTCGAGCAGCGGCGGCAGTATCGGCAGATCTACCTCGCCCGCCCGGTGGTGCCGCTGTCGAACAAGGACCTGGGCTACCTGCCCGGCGACATCCACTCGAAGGTCAATCCCTACATGCAGCCGCTGTGGGACAACCTGTCGGTGATCAAGAACCAGTTCAGCGAGACCTCCAAGGAGTTCAAGCGGATCGACGAGATGATCGAGCACGAGAAGCTCCACATCGTGCCGCTCGCGTACATCCGCGGCCGGAGCTTCGCCAACATCATCTTCATCGTCGACGAAGCGCAGAACCTGACCCCGCACGAGATCAAGACGATCATCACGCGCGCCGGCCAGGGGACGAAGATCGTCCTGACCGGCGACGTCTACCAGATCGACACGCCCTACCTCGACGCCCACTCGAACGGACTCTCCTACCTGATCGACCGCCTGCGCGGCAACCCGCTCTACGCGCACATCAATCTGGAGAAGGGGGAGCGCAGCGAGCTGGCGAATTTGGCGAGCACGTTTTTGTAGGCGCCCCCCGCCCGCCCCGGCCGAGGCAGAGCTCGGCCGCTTCATCCGTTCGGTGCGCCGGGCAAAGGCAATCCCGCCTGAAGCGGCCGAGCTCTGCCTCGGCCGGGCGATCCCCTCGGCTGGCGCCCAACGGTCCGGTGCCGAGCTCCGCCTCGGCCGGGCGATCCCTTCGGCCAGCATCGAACGGCTCGGTGCCGAGCTCCGCCTCGGCCGGGCGACCCCTTCGGCCGGCATCGAACGGCTCGGTGCCGAGCCCGCCTCGGCCGGGCGACCTTCTCGGCCGGCATCGAACGGCCGCTATCGCCGGGTGGCCCGCCCCGCCTACGATCCGCCCAGAAGGGACTCCCGGTAACGCGCCACCGGGACCGGGCCCATGGCGATCATGCGGTCCATGAAGTCCTGGAGCCGGAAGTCCTTGCCGCGGGCCTTCCGGACGTCGTCGTAGAGGCTCCGGATCTGGCGATAGCCGAGGTAGTACGAGGTGATCTGCGGCGCGCTGGTGATCGAGCGCGTCCACATGTTGCCCGCGAACTGCTGGTCCTGGAGCGCCTCGTCGCGGACGAAGCGGATCACCTCGTCCCGGCTCATCGTGCCGGTGTGCACCCGGATGTCGACGATCGTGCGCGCGATGTTCTCGAGCTGCTTCTTCAAGTGCGCCAGGCGGTCGAGCGGACCGCCCCAGCCGAGGTCGAGCATCAGGCGCTCGCAGAAGGTTCCCCAGCCCTCGGTGTAGACGCCGTCGCCGAAGAGCGGCCGGACCTTGTGGCCCCCGTGCGCCGCGACCTTGAGCTCGACGTAGTGGCCGGGCACGATCTCGTGCGGCGTGATCATGACGTTGAAGTGATGGTTGAAGTCGCGGAAGAAGGCGTCCTTCTCCTCGGCGCTCGCCGAGTCGGGCGGGGTCGGTAGATAGAACAGCGTGTCGGCCTCGGGGGCGTACGGACCGGCCGGGTAGACGCCGCCGACGCTCTGGCCGACGAAGTAGGAGGGCGACCGCCCGGCCTTCAGGGTGACCGGATCGGGAAGGGTGACCACGTGGTGCTCGCGGGTGAAGGCGAAGGCCCGGTCGACCAGGTCGTGGAAGTCGGCCACCAGCTCGTCGGTCGACTTCGCCCGGTCCTCGGCGACCCGGGCGAAGAGCCGGGCGAGAAGCACCTGGTCGTCGGCCGGCGCCTGCTCCCCGGGAAAGTACCGGCTCCACACCTCCCGGCCGTAGGCCGCCGCCTCGGAGCGCTTGGCGGCGAGATCGCTTCGGGCCTCCTCGAGCACCTTGCCGACGGGCTCCTCGATCCCGGTGTAGAGGCGGAAGAGGGTGGCGTAGCGCTCGGCGCCCAGGCGCGGCGAGCCGGTCGCCTTGCCCGCCAGGTCGGTGAGAAAGGCCGAGAGGTGGTCGAGGGCCTCGGCCGCGGCCGCCGAGGCCGCGGTGACGGCCTTGGCGAGCTCGGGGAACGGCCCTCGGCGAGCTGTGGGAAGCCCTGGCGGTAGAAGGTGGCGGTGGCGGCCGCCTGGCCGGCGGCGATCCTCGCGATCTCGGGCGCGACGTCCGCCGGGCTGGAAGCGCCCAGGGCCCGTTCCGCCTGGGCGGCGAGCCGCGGCAGCAGGGCGGCGCGCGCCGCGGCCCGCGAGATGCGCTCGGTCTCCGGCAGGTCGTCGCGCACCAGCAAGAAGACCGTCGCGTTGCCCGCGACGCCGGTCCACCAGAGGGGGTCGGTGGCGGGGGAGCGGACCGTCTCGTAGTCGAAGAGCTCGCGCTCGGCGTGGCGCAGCAGGAAGCTCGCGGTCCATCCGGTCGTCGAGGGAGCCGCCGCTTCCTGCCAGCAGCGTCTTCAGGCGCTCGACGGCCTGCCGGTTGAACGCGACCCAGCCGGCGATCCGCTCGGGGCTCGGATCCTCGAGCTCGCGGTCGCGCTCGTGGAGCCCCGCCTCGGTGGCCCGGGACGGGTACATCTCGAAGTAGCGGTCGAGGTAGGTCTGGATCTGGTCCGCCCCGAGCGCCGGCGCCGGCGCGGCGGGCGGAGTCGGCGGAGTGGGGGCGAGCGCGGAGGTGAGAGCGGCGGCGAGCAGCAGGGTCTCGATCATGCCGGCAACCCTAACAAACGGTATACTTTGCAATCGAGCGCCATGCCCACCTTCCGCCCCACCTCCCCACGCCGCATCCCGTTCGCCTGGCTCGCCTGCGCCTGCCTGGTCCTCGCGCTGCCGCTGCTGGCCCAGACCGGGGGCCCAGCCGGGGGCGGGGACGGCGCCCGGACCGAGGCCCACGACGGCGCCCGCACAGGCGCCGGATCTCCCGCCGCGGCCGAGCCCGAGGTCCTGGTGGTCGAGATCCGCTCGCCGATCCACGCCGTCTCCGCGCAGGTCCTCTCCGACGCCGTCGCCGAGGCCGAGAGCTCGCGGGCCGCCGCCCTGGTGATCGAGATCGACACCCCCGGCGGCCTGATGACCTCGATGCGCGACATGACCCGGACGATCCTCGCCTCGTCCGTGCCGGTGGTGGTCTACGTGGCTCCGGCCGGCGCCCAGGCCGCCTCGGCCGGCTTCTTCATCCTGATGTCGGCCGACGTCGCCGCGATGGCGCCGGGCACCAACGCCGGCGCCGCCTCGCCGGTGGGTCCCGAGGGCAAGGACATCGAGGGTACGCTGGGCAAGAAGGTCGAGCAGGACGCCGCGGCGCAGATCCGCTCGCTCGCCAAGCGCAACGGCCGGAACGTCGAGCTCGCCGAGGAGGCGGTCACGAAGGCCCGCTCGTTCGACGCCGAGGAGGCGCTCGACGACCACCTGGTCGACCTGGTCGCGCCGACGCTTCCCAAGCTGCTCGAGGCGCTCGACGGCCGCACGGTGCGCACGCCCGGCGGCGAGCCGGTGGTCCTCGCGACCCGGCACGCCACGGTCCGCCGCCTCGAGCCGTCCGCGGCCCAGCGCTTCCTCGGTGTGCTGGCGACCCCGGACATCGCCTTCCTGCTGCTCTCGATGGGCTCGCTCGGCCTGCTCCTCGAGCTCTACCACCCGGGTGCGGTCTTCCCCGGGGTGATCGGTGGCATCTGCCTGATCCTGGGTTTCTTCGCCCTGTCGGTCCTGCCGGTCAACGCCGCCGGCCTGGCGCTCATCGGGCTGGCGCTGATCTTCTTCATCGCCGAGATCAAGGTGACCAGCTATGGCCTCCTCACCGTGGCCGGCGTGGTCAGCCTGGTCCTCGGCTCGCTGATGCTCTTCAAGAGCGCGGATCCGGCGCTACGGGTGAGCGCGCAGGTGATCGTGGCGTCGGCGGGCAGTGCGATGGTGGTCGTCATGTTCCTGATGTTCCAGGTGCTCCGCGCCCATCGCCGCCAGGTGCGCACCGGGCTCGAGGGGATGGTCCACGAGCACGGCCGGGCCCGGAGCGCCCTCGATCCGGCGGGCAAGGTGTTCGTCCACGGCGAGATCTGGGAGGCTGTGGCCGACGCGCCGGTGGCGGCGGGGGAGGCGGTCGAGGTGGTGGCGGTCGAGGGAATGGTGCTTCGCGTCCGGGGGCTGGCGGCACCTGCCGAGGTCCTGGCCCAGGGAATCCACGGGTAGATCGGCAAGGGCAAAAGGGGAAAACGTCATGCCGGAGGGTCTGTTCAGCATCTTCATCGTCGTCGTCATCGGTCTCTTCCTGCTCACCCGGTGGGTCCGGGTGCTCAACGAGTACGAGCGGGCCGTCGTTTTCCGCCTCGGGCGGCTGCTCGCCGCCGCCAAGGGGCCGGGAGTGATCTTCGTCTTCTGGCCCATCGACCAGGTGGTCAAGATCTCGCTGCGGACCGTCGTCCACGACGTGCCGCCCCAGGACGTGATCACCAAGGACAACGTGTCGGTCAAGGTCAACGCCGTCGTCTACTTCCGGGTCGTCGAGCCGGCCAAGGCGGTGGTCGAGGTCGAGAACTACCTCTACGCCACCAGCCAGCTCGCGCAGACGACGCTGCGCTCGGTGCTCGGCCAGGCGGAGCTCGACGAGCTCCTCTCGGAGCGCGAAAAGCTCAACGAGCAGCTCCAGGAGATCATCGACGCCCAGACCGACCCCTGGGGGATCAAGGTCTCGATGGTCGAGGTCAAGCACGTCGACCTGCCCTCCGAGATGCAGCGCGCGATGGCGCGCCAGGCCGAGGCCGAGCGCGAGAAGCGGGCCAAGATCATCAACGCCGAGGGCGAGTTCCAGGCCTCGAAGCAGCTCGCCGAGGCGGCCGAGATCGTGTCGCGGAATCCGGTGACCCTGCAGCTGCGTTATCTCCAGACGCTGGTCGACATCTCCTCGGAGCAGAACTCGACCATCTTCTTCCCCATCCCCATCGAGTTCATCCGCGCGCTGGACTCCATGGGCAAGCGCGCCGACCGGGAGTGATCGAGACGCCGTGAGCGAACAGTACGAGCCGAGCTACTACGAGATCGCGCTCACGGGGCGGCAGGTCCTGGTCGCCTTCGTGATCTTGCTCGTCTGCCTGGTGGCGGCCTTCTTCTCCGGCGTCTGGGTAGGCCGGGGCGGCCGGGGCGACGAGCAGCAGATGGCCCAGACGGTCACCCAGGAGGCGCCGGCCGGCGAGCCCCGGGGCCGGGAGCTCTCGTTCTTCGACGACAAGGCGGCGGACCGGACCGGCACCTCGGCGGAGCCCGCCCGCGAGGACCGCGCGACGAGCCCGCAGCCGCCCGCGGTTCCCGAGGCTTCCGCGCCGGAACGGCCGACCGCGCCTTCCGTGGCTCCGGCGACCCCGCCGCCGGCCGCGACGGGCGCGGACGACGTGGCCCGCGACGAGACGGCCGACACGCGCCGCGCCGAGCGCGCCGCCCGGCGAGCCGCCGCCGGCCGCAAGGCCACCGCGCCCGCCGAGACGAGCCCGGGCGGCTCGCTCGCCACCGGCGACGTGGTCATCCAGGTCTTCTCCTCGGCCGAGGAGGCCAAGGCGCGCGAGGTGCTCGGCCTGCTCGAGAAGAACGGGTTCCGCGCCTTCCTCTCGCCGGTGACCGACGGCGGGCGGACGCTCTACCGCGTGCGGGTCGGCCCCTTCGAGCACAAGACCGAGGCCCAGACGGTCGCCGAGAAGCTGCACAAGTCGCTCAACCTGGAAACCTGGATCACCCAGTGACCGACACCAGGGTGGCCCGGGCGCTGCCCTGGGTGCTGGCGCCGGCCGCCGGAGCGCTCTGGGCGACGGCCTTCGGCGTCCATCCGCAGCTGCTCGCGCCCTGGGTCTCGCTCGCGCCGCTCCTGCTCCTCCTCTCCGGCCGCCGGAGCCGCTCCGCCTTCGGCCTCGGCTGGCTCCACGGCACCGCCTTCTGGCTGATCTCGATCCCGTGGATCGTGCCGACGCTCGGCACCTACGGCGGCCTCGCCCCCTGGCTGGCGGGGGTCCTGCTCCTGGCCCTGGCCCTCTACCTGGGCCTCTACACCGCGCTCTTCGCGGCTCTCGGGGCGCCGCTCTGGCGCCGCGCCGGGCTCGTCGCCCTGGCGGGCCTGCCGGCCCTCTGGGTGGCCCTCGAGTGGCTCCGGGGGTGGCTCTTCTCCGGCTTTCCCTGGAACCTCGCGGGCTACGCCTGGACCGAGGTCGCCGGCGCCCTGCCGCTCGCGGCGTGGATCGGGGCGTGGGGCGTCTCCTTTCTCGTGGTGCTCGCCAACGGCGCGGTGGCGCGGGCGGTCGCGGTGCGCAGCTGGCGACCGGCGGGCTGGCTCCTGGTGCCGCTCCTCCTGCTGCCGCTCGCCGGCCGCTGGGCGGTGCCGCGCGCCGGAGCCGAAGCCGCGCCGGGCGTGCCGGTCAGGGTGGTCCAGCCGGCGATCTACAACCAGGTGACCTACGACCCGCAGGTGACGAGCGACGACACCGAGCGCCTGTTCGCGCTCTCTCGCCGGGCCTGCGACCGGCCGGGAGCGCTCCTCGTCTGGCCCGAGAGCGCCGCCTGGCCGTACGAGCTCGAGCGCGATCCGCTCTTCCGCCGGGACGTCGAGGAGCTCGCGGCGCGCGGCTGCCCGGTGCTGCTCAACTCGACCAGCCGGGCGGCCGACGGGCGCTACTTCAACTCCGCCTACCTGGTCGGCCCGGAAGGCGTCGTGGCGCGCTACGACAAGCGCCACCTGGTGCCGTTCGGGGAGTACGTGCCGCTCAAGGGCGTCTTCTCCTTCCTCGACCGGCTGGCGCGGAGCGCCGGCGACTACTCGGCGGCCGACCGCGTCACGCTCCTGCCGTGGGCGGGCAACCGGCTGGGGATGGCGATCTGCTTCGAGGTCACCTTCCCGGGCGAGGTCGCCGAGCTCGTCCGGGCGGGCGCGACCGCTCTGGTCACGATCACCAACGACGCCTGGTACGGGGACACGTCGGCCCCCTGGCAGCACTTCCGGGCGGCGCGCTGGCGGGCCGCGGAGACCCGGCGCCCGCTCGTGCGAGCGGCGATCACCGGGGTCTCGGGAGTGATCGCTCCGGACGGCTCCGTGCGGCGGCTCCTCGGGGTCGGCGAGGAGGGCGTCCTCGCCGCCCGGATCGGCGGGCGGCGCGACCTCTCGCCCTTCGTGCGCCGGCCCTGGGCGGTGCCGGTGGGGGCCGCTCTGCTGGCCGGCTTTGCTATAGTCTTCGCCCGCAGGAGAACCCTATGATCGGCCCAGAGATCCACCAGAGAATCGACCGTCTCGAAGAACAGCTCGCCCACCTCCGGAGGTATCTTTGAGGAGGCCGGCCTGGAGGCGGACCTCGCGGCGATCGACCGCGAGATGGCGGCGCCCGGTTTCTGGGACGAGCCGGCCGCGAGCGCGCCGATCCTGCAGCGGCGCCGCGGCTTGGAGCGCCAGGTCGCGGTGCTCGATCGCCTGCGCGAGCAGGCGGGCGATCTCGAGGCCTGGCGCGACCTGGTGAGCGAAGGCGAGGCCGACGCCGAGGTCCACCAGTTCCTCGACTCCCTCGAGAAGGACCTCGACCGGCTCGAGCTTCAGCTCATGCTCTCGGGCGCCGACGACGACAAGAACGCCCTGATGGCGATCCATCCCGGCGCCGGCGGCACCGAGTCCCAGGACTGGGCGGAGATGCTCCTGCGCATGTACCTGCGCTACGCCGAGCAACAGGGCTTCGACGTCGAGCTCCTCGATCGCCAGGAAGGTGAGGAGGCGGGGCTCAAGAGCGCCACCCTGGCGGTGCGCGGAGCCTATGCCTACGGCTATCTCAAGTCCGAGGCCGGCGTCCACCGCCTGGTCCGGATCAGCCCCTACGACGCCCAGAGCCGGCGCCACACCTCGTTCGCGTCGGTCGACGTCTACCCCGAGGTCGACGACGACATCCAGATCGAGATCGACGACAAGGACCTGCGCATCGACACCTACCGCTCCTCGGGCGCCGGCGGCCAGCACGTCAACAAGACCGAGTCGGCGGTGCGGATCACCCACCTGCCGACCAACATCGTGGTCTCCTGCCAGAACGAGCGGAGCCAGATCAAGAACCGCTCGACCGCCATGAAGCTGCTGCGGGCCCGGCTCTACGACCGCGAGATGAGGAAGCGCGAGGAGGAACAGGCGATCCGCGAAGGCGAGAAGGCGGACAGCGCCTGGGGCAGCCAGATCCGGAGCTACGTCCTCCACCCCTACCGCATGGTCAAGGACCACCGCACCGGGTTCGAACGCGGCGACGCCGACAGCGTGCTCGACGGCGAGCTGCAACCGTTCATCGAAGCCTGGCTGCGGACGCGGATGGGCGAAGGCGCCCGGGCCGCCGCCGGCGCCGCGCAGCCCGCGTAGCCCTGCCTCGTGGCCCCCGGGTCGGAGCTGGCTCTCGACTTCGTCTCGCCCCTGCCGCCGGTGCGCTCGGGCATCGCGGACTACGCTCTCGACCTGCTGCCCCACCTGGCCGACCGGGCCGACCTGCGGGTCCTCGGCCTGCCCGGCCAGCCGGTGGACCCGGAGGTCGCCCGTCGCTTCGCCGTCGTCCCGGCGGCCGAGGCCCGCCCCGCCGGCGGCTGGCGGAGAAGCGGCCGCCTGGCCCTCTACCAGATGGGCAACAACCGCTTCCACTCGGCGGTCGAGGCGATGGCCCTCGAGCGCCCGGGAGTGCTCACTCTCCACGACCTGGTGCTCCACCACCTGGTGTCCGAGGAGACGCTGGGCGAGCGCGACTTCGCGGCCTACCGGGCCCGACTGGCGGCCGACCACGGGTGGATCGGCGAGGCGGTGGCGGCACCCACCGAGTGGGGGGCCGAGATGGGGGCCGCCCTCTTCGAGCTCCCCGTCCACCGGCGGCTCGTCCGGCGCCAGCGCGGCATCCTGGTCCACAACCGCTGGGCGGCCGAGCGGCTCGGCCGGGAGGAGCCCGACGTGCGGGTCGCGGTGGTGCCGATGGGAGTGCCCCTCCCGGCCGCCGCCGACCGCGCCGCGGGCCTCGCGTTCCGCCGTCGCCGCGGTCTGCCCGAGGACGCGCTGGTGCTCGGCACCTTCGGCTTCCAGACCCCGATCAAACGCACCGCCCGGGTGGTCGAAGCGCTCGCCCGGCTGGCAGGGCAGGGGCTCTCCGGGGTCCACCTCCTGGTGGTGGGCGAGGGGTCCGCGGTCGGCGCCGGCGGCGAGGTCGGGGCCCTGGCCCGCGAGCTCGGGGTGGCCGAGCGGGTCCACGAGACCGGCTTCGTGCCCTTCGACGAGCTCGGCGCCGCGATCGCCGCCTCGGACCTGGCGCTCAACCTGCGCTATCCGACCGCGGGGGAGACCTCGGCCTCGCTCCTGCGGGTGCTCGCGGCCGGCCGGCCGGCGATCGTCTCGGACTTCGCGCAGTTCGCGGAGCTTCCCGACGACGGAGTGATCAAGGTGCCGCTCGGCGACGACGAGGTGCCGGCCCTGGCCGCCCGGCTGGCCGAGCTGCTCGCCGCTCCAGAGCGCCTGGCCGCCATGGGGTGCGCGGCGCGCGAGCACGTCCGCCGCAACCACGATCCCGCCGCCGCCGCCGCCGCCGTCGCCCGGGCCTGCCGGGAGTGGGCCGAGGCGCCGCCGCCCGCGGAACGCCCACCAGAGCCGCCCCCTCCGACCAGCCGCGTCTGGGAGGAGCTGCCGGGGAGGATCGAGGTCGCCGGCCTGGAGGCTGGGACGCCGTGGGCCGCGGGCGAGCGCCGGCGGCTCGACGTGACCCTGACGAACACCGGCGCGGCGCGCTGGCTGGCGGCGCACCGGGGCCCGGGCGGGGTCGCCCTCCAGGCCGAGCTCCTGACGCCCGCGGGGGATCTCCTCGCCGGCCGGCCCTGGTCGGCCCTGCCCCGGGACTTGGAGCCCGGCGAGAGCTGGACCGTCGGGCTCGAGCTGCGGCGGCCTCCGGGGCCGGCGACCCTCCGCCTGGTGCCCCAGGTCCTCGGTGGCTTTCCCCTGGGCGATCCCTTCCTGGACGGCGCGGTCCTCCGGTGGCAGGGGGAGCTCGGATGGCCCTGAGCCCGGAGCGCCGAGGGGTCCGGCTGCCGAGCGCCGGCGTGGGCAGCCTGGGGGCGCGCCGTGGGTCGTGGGCCGTGCTCCTGCTCTTGCTCGCGGCGCTCGTGGCGGGGGCCGTGACCCTCGGTCCGCCCGCCGCCCGGCGGGCGCTCCTGGGCGACGGCGCCACCTACGTCATGCAGGCCGCGAGCGTGGCCCACGACCTCGACCTCTCCTACTCCCGGGAGGACTACGACCGCTTCGCCACCGCCTGGCAGGGCTCGCCGCCCGAGCTGGTGCTGCGGAGCCTCGACCGGGGCGCGCACATCGCCTTCGGCACGCCGGTTCCCTACGCCCTCGCCCTCGCTCCCTTCGTGCGGCTGGCGCCGGTGCACGGGCCGGTGACCGCCAACGCCCTCTTCCTGGCCCTGGCCGCGATCGCCGCCGCTTCGACCCTCGAGCGCCGCATGGGCCCGACGGCTCCGCTCTGGGTCGCGGCCTTCGTGTTCGCGTCGGTCGCCTTCGCCTTCACCTTCTGGGTCCAGCCGTCCCTCTTCGCCCTGGCGGCGGTGGTCGCCGCCTTCGCCCTCGCCTACCGCGGGGAAGGGCCGCCGGCGCGCCGGTTCACCGAGATCTTCGCGGGCACGCTCCCGGGCGAGGAGAGCGGCCGCTCGCCGCTGCGCTGGGTGGTGGTGGGCGGGCTGCTGGCGGTGGCGGCGGCATTCCACCCGCTCTACCTCCTGCTCGCCGTGCCCCTCGTCGCCGCGGCGCCCCGCGGGCGGCGTCGGCAAAGCGGCGTGGCGGTGATCGTCGCAGCCGTCGCCGTGCTGGCCATCTTCGGCCTCCTCGGCCACCAGGCCGGCGGCTCCTGGGTGCCGTGGGACCGCGGGGGGCGCCTCTTCACCCCCGCCACGGGGTTCCCGGCGGTGGACATCCCGGTCTCCGGCTGGCCGGCGGACGAGGCGCCGCGGGGCCTCGCCGCCTGGCTGCCCGGGGGTGAGCTCCACGCGGCCGTCTCCTGGCGCCTCTGGGCCTGGGACGTTCTCTTCCTCGCCGTCGGCCGCCACCTCGGTCTGCTGCCCTACTTCCTGCCGCTGGTCCTCGGGTTCGTCGCCTTCCGCGCAGAACGGGGCCGCGGCGCGGCGGTGGCAGCGATACTTCTGGCGCTCGTGGCGGTCGTCCTGGTGTGGCCGTTCGACCTCGCCGGCGCCGGGCTCGACGCGGGCGGCCGCACGCTGGGCAACGCCTTCTTCCTGCCCCTCTACCCGGCGCTCTGGTTCCTCGCCGCGCGGCCGGTCCGGCCGGCCTGGGTGCTCGTGGTCGTCGCCCTCTCGGGCCTCTACCTCTACCCGCTCTGGCTCGCCCCGCGCAGCCTGGTCGCCGCGGAGCCGGCCGACCGGGTGCCGGTCTCCGAAGTGGCGCGGAGGATCCTGCCCGAGGAGTCGACCCAACAGACCCTGCCCGGCGTGCGCGACGCGCAACAGGGGGTCCTCTGGGTCCGCCTCCTCTCCGCGGGGGTGACCGAGGGCACGCGCGGCCGGCTGCGGGTCGACCCCGGCGAGCCCGGAGAGCTCCTCCTCGCAAGCGCCGTACCCCTGCCTTCCCTCCGCCTCGACTTCGGTCCCGGCGCCCCGACCCAGATCGCGATGACCGGTGCCGAGCCGGGGCCGACCGTGCTCACCCCCGACGGCGGCGTGCGCTTCGTTCTCGAGCTCGGGGAGCCCGACCGGCGCCACCCGATGTGGTGGACCCGGGGCGACGAGTACCTCTACCATCTGGTGGTGACGGCCCCGGAGACCTCGAGCGGCAAGCCGCTCGATTTCGATCTCGTGCCGCTCTACAACGGCCCGGTGACCCCGTGAGCGAGCCGTCCGAGAGCTGGATCGAGGAGATCCGGCGCCGGCTCGGCAGCCCGCCGCCCGTTCGGCTGCCGGCGGGGGAGGGGCGGGAGGCCGCGGTCCTCGTGCCGCTCTTCGTCGAGGCGCGAGAGATCTGGACCCTGCTCACCGAGCGCTCCCCCGACCTGCCTCACCACAAGAGCCAGATCGCCTTCCCGGGCGGTGGCCGCGAGCTCGGCGAGGACATGTGGGAGGCGGCGCTGCGCGAAGCGCAGGAGGAGGTCGGTCTCGAGCCGGCCGAGGTGCTCCGGCTGGGCGAGCTCGACCAGGCCGACACGCCGACCGGCTTCCGGATCGTGCCCTGCGTCGGGGCGATCCCCCAGGGCTTCGAGCCCCGGGTCAACGAGGCCGAGATCGCCGACGTCTTCCGCCTGCCCCTGTCCGCCCTGGTCAATCCGCAGCTGGTCGAGGACCGCGCGGTGACCTTGAACGGGGTCCAGCGGACGCTCCGGATCTACCACGTCGGCCGGCGCCGGATCTGGGGGCTGACCGCGCGGATCCTCCAGAACCTGTTGCGTCGGATGGGCCTCGAGGCGGACGAGGAGCTGGCGAACCCGCCACTCTGACCGGTCCGGGTCCACCTCCCGGCTCGAGCCGACCGGGCTTCGAAGGAGGCCCCGACAGACCGTGATGACGCCGCCTCCGGATCCCGCAGCGATCGTTCCCGACCCGGCTCCGGCGGTGCTCGCCGCCGTCGAGACGCTGCTGGCCGAGACGGGCGGGCGCGCGGTGCCGGTCCGGCGCGGCTCGGACCTCGAGCGCGACCTCGGCCTGGGGAGCCTCGAGCGGGTCGAGCTCCTGACGCGGCTGGAGGAGGCCTTCGGGATCGTCCTGCCCGACGATCTGGTCGCCGAGGGCCACACGCCGGGCGATCTGGCCGCGGCGGTCGCGGCGGTCCTCTCCGGCGGCAGGGAGCGCGCCGCGGTGCGCCCCGGGTTCTCTCCGGAGAGAGTCCGCGAGGGCCCGCAGGCGGCGGCCGCCTCCTGGGGGCCGCCGGAAGGCGCGCGGACGCTCCTCGACCTGGCGCGCTTGCGGGCCGAGCAGAATGCGCAAGAGGTCGGCATCCACCTCCTGGCGGACGACCTCTCGGCGACGACGCTCACCTTCGGTGACCTCTGGCGCCGCGCGCGAGCGGTGGCCGCCGCCCTGGTGGCTGCGGCCGGCGGTGCGGCCGGCCGGCCCGTCGCGCCGGGCGACCGCGTCTGCCTCGTCCTGCCCACCGGCCTCGACTTCTTCCCGGCCTTCCTGGGCGTTCTCGCGGCGGGCGGGGTGCCGGTGCCCATCTACCCGCCGGCGCGGCTCGATCAGCTCGCCGCCTACCTCGAGCGTCACGCCCGGATCCTGACCGACGCCGGCACCACCGCGCTGGTGACCGACGAGCGCCTGCTGCCGGTCGCCCGGCGGCTGGCGGGACTGGCGGACCGCGCGGGCCGGGCCTCGGGGGTGGGCCGGATCCGGGTGGGCTCCGTCGCGCGTCTCGAGGCCGCGGGCGCCGGCGTGGCGGCGGGGGCCGCCCGGGTCGAGCCGGAGGACCTCGCCCTCATCCAGTACACCTCGGGCTCGACCGCCGATCCCAAGGGCGTCGCCCTTGCCCACGCCAACCTGCTCGCCAACATCGGCGCCATTGGCCGGGCGGTGGAGTTGGTGCCCGACGACGTCGTGGTCTCCTGGCTACCCCTCTACCACGACATGGGGTTGATCGGCGCCTGGCTGACGCCCTTCGTCTACGGCTTGCCCATGGTCGTGCTCTCGCCGCTCCAGTTCCTGTCCCGCCCGGCGCGCTGGCTGTGGGCGTTCCACCACTACCGGGGCACGCTCTCCGCCTGCCCGAACTTCGGCTTCGAGCTCTGCTGCCGGAAGGTGCGCGACGAGGACGTGGAGGGCCTGGATCTGTCCTCCTGGCGCTACGCCATGAACGGCTCCGAGCCGGTCTGGCCGGAGACGATCGAGCGGTTCGCGGGCCGCTTCGGCCGCTACGGCTTCCGCCGCGAGGCGATGCACGTGGCCTACGGCCTGGCCGAGAACTCGGTCGCCCTCACCCTGCCGCCGGTCGGCCGCGGCCCGCGCTACGACCGGGTGGAGCGCGACGCCTTCCAGCGCGAGCGCCACGCGGTGCCGGCGAGCCCGGCGGGCGAGACGCCGTCGCTCACCTTCGTCTCGTGCGGCGTGCCCCTCGACAACTGCGAGGTCCGGGTGGTCGAGGCGGAAGGCGCGGCGCGGCGCGAGGTGCCCGAGCGCCACGAGGGGCGGGTCCTGTTCCGCGGCCCGAGCGCCATGCAGGGGTACTTCGGCAACCCCGAGGCGACCGCGGCCGTCCGCCACGACGGCTGGATCGACACCGGGGACCTCGGCTACGTCGCCGACGGCGAGCTCTACCTGACCGGCCGGAGCAAGGACCTGGTGATCAAGGGGGGAAGGAAGTACCACCCCCAGGACATCGAGCGGGCCGCGGCCGGCGTCGCGGGGGTCAGGAAGGGGTGCGTGGTCGCCTTCGACGTCCGCGATCCGTCGCGTGGCGAGGCGATCGTGGTGGTGGCCGAGACCCGCGAGCCGGCGGCGGGCCACGCCGAGCTCGCCCGCCGCATCACCGAGGCGGTCGCCGCCGTGGTCGGCACGCCCGCCGACCGGGTGGAGCTGGTGGCTCCCGGGACGCTGCCCAAGACCTCGAGCGGCAAGCTCCGCCGCCGCGAGAGCCGGGAACGGCTCCTCGCGGGGACGCTGACGCCTCCCGAGCGCCAGGGCACGCGGCGCGTGGTCGCCGGGCTCGCCGCCCGCGAGCTGGCGGGGCGGGCCGGGCGGGCCGGCGCCGCGATCGTCCGACGGGCCTACGGGATCTATGCGCTGGTGCTCGCGGTCGCGGTCCTCGTGCCGGCGGTCGCCCTGGTCGTCGCGGCCGGTCGCACGCGGCGCTCCGCCTGGGCGATCCTCCACCGCGCCCTCCGCCTGGCCGGACGGTTGACCGGTCTCATGCCGCGCGTCACGGGCAGCCTGCCGCCGGGACCGTTCGTGGCGGTGAGCAACCACGCGAGCTACCTCGACGCCCTGGTGCTCCTCGCCGCCTTCGGCCGCCCGCTCGTCTTCACCCCCAAGCGAGAGCTCTTCGCCTGGCCGCTGGTCGGCGCCGTGGTCCGCCGCCTGGGCGGCGTCGCCGTCGACCGCGCCAGCGCCGGCTCCCGGCTGGGGGCCATGGAGGCGGCCTCCGAGGTGCTCGCCGGCGGCGGCGACCCGCTCCACGTCTTCCCGGAGAGCACCTTCGTCGCCGGAGCGGGCCTCCTGCCCTTCCACCTCGGGGCCTTCCGGCTGGCGGCCGAGCACCGCCTTCCGGTCGTGCCGATCGCCCTCGCAGGCACGCGCCGGGTGCTCCCCGGCGAGGCCCGCCTGCCGCGCCCCGGCAGGATCGACGTCCGCGTGCTCGAGCCCCTCGCGCCGCCCGCGGAGACCGAAGGCTTCCGCGCCCTGGCAGTCCTGCGCGACCGGGCCCGCGAGGCCCTCGGCAAGGCGGTCGGCGAGCCCCTCCTCGACACGATGGCCGGGCCGCTCGAGACCGCGTGACCGGCGGTCAGTGGATCACGACCGCGAGCTTGCCGCCGGCGGCCACCGAGAAGCCGCTGGTGAAGCGCACGTGGGGCGCCACCAGGGTGAGGTCGCCGCCCGTCGCCACGCCGTAGCTGGTGCCGGCCTCGATCGAGTTGCAGGCGAGCTGCTTGTCCTTGCCGGCGACGGTGCCGCTCGAGAGCACCAGGTCGGCGACCGTGCAGGCCGGCGCGCAGGTGTAGATCCCGAAGTCGTCGAGGTACCAGCCGTAGTCGCTTACAAACGAGTCGGTCCCGATCCGGAACCGGAATCGGACCGACTGGCTGGCGAGGCTCGCGAGGTCGAGCCGGGTGCCGGTGTAGCCGAAGCTGTCGCCGCAGAAGGCGCTCCGGCCTTCGATCGGGTTGTCGCTCGCCGTCGTCAGGAGGCCGTCGTAGGTCCGTCCGGCGTCGATCAGGCTCCCCGCGTCGGTCCAGGAGGAGCCGTTGTTGGTGCTGTACTCGACGACGCCGCCGTCGTAGTGGGTCGCGCCGGAGTTCTCGAAGCCGTAGGCGTGGTCGAAGTGGACGAACGCGCCGCCCGCGGGGATCGCCACGCTCGAGGTCATCTCCACCGCCGAGTCGCCGCGGTACTGCCAGTCGTACCCGAAGAGGTTGCCATGGCCACTGGTCGCATAGGGCCCCAGGCAGCAGACGTTCCAGTGCCCCTGGCCGCCGACTCCAGCGACCGAGGTCAGGATGTGCTGGCTCCAGTCGGTCAGGTAGCCGGGGTCGCCGTCGCCGTCGCCCGGGTACTCCTCGAAGTCGTCGAAGAAGAGGTAGGTGGGGCCGTCCCAGGCGTTGGCGCAGAGGTCGGGCGAGGCGCCGGCCGCTCCGCTGCAGGGCCAGGTCGAAGTCATGGCGACCGCGGCGAGCGCCTCTTCGACCGACAGGCAATCGCTCGCGGTGATGCCGTCGAGGCCCTCGAGGTCGGAGCAGGCCTGGAGGAGGGCGTCGTAATCGTCCTGGAAGCCGGACGAGGAGAGGAGGTAGACGGTGAGCGCCCGGTACTCGATGTCCCCGGCCTTGGTCAGGCCGAGACCGGAGATCGAGTGCCCGTTGTAGCTGCCGCCGTCGACCATCAGAGCGTAGGCGTGGTTGGGCACGCCGCTGTTGCTGTGGACGCCGCCGCCGTCGACGCTGCCCGAGTCGTAGCACTTGAACTGCGCGTCACCGATCTTGCCGGGGTCGCCATAGACCGTCGGGTCGGCCATGTCGCGGATCGCTCCGATGGACAGGTCCTCGCCGAGGAGCCAGCGCACGCCCGCGGTATCGGTGCCGGAGCCGTTCGTCAGGTCCACCGTCTCGCCGAAGATGTCGGAGAACGACTCGTTCAAGGCGCCGGACTGCATGTAGTAGAAGAGCCCGGCGGTGCGCTCGGTCACCGCGTGGGTGAGCTCGTGGGCGTCGACGTCGTCGCCTACCGGGAAGCCCGTGCCGTAGACCATTTGCGAGCCGTTCCAGAAGGCGTTCGAATACGGGCAGGCGCCCTGGCCGGTGGGCGGGCAGAAGTGGACGGTCGAGATCAGCTTGCCGCCGGCGTCGTCGAAGCTGTCGCGGCCGTGCTCGGTCGAGTAGTAGTCGTAGGTGTCGCCAGCGTAGTCGTAGGCGGTGTCGGCGTCGGCATCCCCTGTGGCCGCCGCCCCCTCGGTGCGGACGATCGTTCCCACCAGGTCGCCGAGGTTGCCGTCGGTCGGGTCGTCGGCGTCGTGGATCTCGCGGTCCTTGACGTTGGTGAGCTGGCTGAAGCGTAGGAGCACGACGCCGGTCTTGGCGTCGATCCAGAGGTATTCGCGCAGATCGATTCGGCGGGCCTCGACGAACCAGGCGAGGCGTGCCGGGAAGGCCGGGCCGCCGAGGTGGCCCCGGTCGAGAATTTCGAGGCGCGGCGTGGAGAGGAAGACGTCGCGGACTTCCGTGCCCCGGGCCAGCGACTCGAGCGCCGCTCGCCGAGCGGCTTCGGCCGGCAGGGCGGGCACGACGTCGACGCCGTCGAGCCCGGTCACGGTCCGCGCGGCGACCGCCGCCACGCCGCCGTCCACCAAGTGCACCGAGATCTCACCGCCGGCGATCGGCACGCCCTTCCAGGTCTGCCGGTAGCGCGCGTGCTCCATGCCGACGCGGTCGGTGCCCGTCGTCCGCTCGAGCACCAGGTCCCGGCCGCCGCCTGCGAGCCCGAAGAGGGAGCCGTGGTCGGCGAGGAAGGAGCGGGCTCGCGCGTCGGGTCCACCGGTGGCGAGCACCGGAATCGGTGCATCGCGCCGCGCGGAGAGGAAGCTCACCGTGCCGGAGCGCCGGGAGATCGTGGCTTGGACCGGCGCGCCGGCGAGCCGCGAGACCTCGCCCAGGGCCCGCGAAACGGCCGGGCGCGGAGCCGGTCGGCTCGTCTCGGCGTGGGCCGCGACGGCGGGAAGGAGAAAGCCGAGCACCGCGAGGCAATGGGCGAGCGGAGATCGGGCGAGCGTGGCGTGCATGGCGAGTCCTTCCTGCGTTGACGACAGTAAGGCCTCGAATCCTAGCACCGCGGTCGTTCAGCGCGCCGGGCGGCCCTCGGCGAGGCGGCGGGCGCGGCGGACGAAGGCCCGGACCGGCAGGGGCCACCGGCGAAGCCGGGCGAGGCCGGAGTCGGCGGCGAGCCGGGCCGGGATGCGCGTGAAGAGGACCTCGGCCCAGCGCGCCGTGATGGCGTCGACCGTCATCTCCGCCGCGCGCTCGGCCCCGCGCGCGACCATCGCCCGGTAGAGCTCCGGGCTCGCCCGCAGGCGGTCGATCGCCGCCAGGGTCTCCTCGACCGACTCGACCTCCAGGTAGTCGAGGGGATCGCGCCGGAGCTCGCGGTAGGCCCACTCCGGGCCGAGCAGGGCGGGCACGCCGGCGCGCCAGGCGTTGGCGAGCTTGGTCGCCGGCTTCGAGGTCCAGAGGCGGCGGTCGGGCGGACGGACGGCGACCACCAGGTCGACCTGCCGGTAGTCGTTCCAGGCGAGGGCTGCTTCGTCGGTCGCGAGGCCGGCGAACTCGACCGAGTCGGCGTGCCAGGCGAGGCCGCGCCGGGCGAGCGCCTCGGCCCAGGAGGCGTCCCGGAACGGCGCCGCCAGGTTCGCCGCGTACCCCTTGAAGGCTACGGTTTCGATCCGCGCGCCTCGCCCCGGGTCGCGAGGCACCAGGCCGCCCTGGGGCCAGTGCGGGAGGGCGAAGCGGTACGCTCCGGCCCAGCGGCCGTTCTGGAGGATCTCGAAGTCGGCGATCAGGGGTTGCCGGAGGTCGGCCCGGACGCCGACCAGGACGCACCCGGGGGGCCGCCGGCCGGCGACGGCCAGGGAGCGCCCGAGGGCCCGGCGCTGCTTGGCGTGGAAGACGACGAGGCCCGCCCGAGGCGCGGTGCCCACCAGGCGCACTGGATGGCCCGCGGAGCGCAGGTGGAGGAAGGTCTTGAGGATCCAGACCCGCTCGCCCCGCACCAGCTCGCGCCAGTCCCGGTCCGGGTCGAGGCGCTCGAGCTCCGCCAGGGGCCGCGGATCGTCGAGGAAGAAGGCGACCTCGGGCGCGCGCCGGCCGGGCGCCGGCTCAGGGGTCTCAGCGATCTCGGGAGGCTACCACGCAGGCCGCCGGGCGGTAGCACGAGTGGCTGAACGTCCCGTACGACTGCGGGCTCGCCTTCGTTTGCGCCCCGACGCCTCTCGTCGAGGCCATGGCGGCGACCACCGCCTACCGGCGCACCCTCGCCCGACCCGGCTGTTAGGATCGGACGAACTGGAGACCTCCCGATCATGACGACCTACCCCTACACGATCGACAACGGGGGAGGGGAAGAGCTCACCTTCCTCCGGCTCGTTTCCGACCCTGCCGGTGACCGCCTGGAGGTCGAGAACCGGGTCCGGCCCGGCGCCGGTCCGCCGATGCACGTGCACCACCGGCAGCGGGAGTCGCTGACCGTCCGCCAGGGCAAGATCGGCTACCGGCGCCTGGGCGGCGAGCCGCGCTTCGGCGTGGCGGGCGACACCCTGGTCTTCGAGGCCGGCGAGGCGCACCGCTTCTGGAACGCCGGCGACGACGATCTCGTGTGCTCGGGCTTCGTCCAGCCGGCGGACAACGTCGAGTACTTCTTGGGCGCCCTCTTCGCCTCGACGAAGGGCAACCGCGGCCGGCGACCCCATCCGCTCGACGCCGCCTACCTGCTGAGGCGCTACCGGAACGAGTTCGGGATCGCGGAGATCCCCGCCGTCGTGCAGCGGCTCGTCTTCCCGGTCCAGGTCGCCCTCGGCACGCTCCTCGGCCGCTACCGGAAGTACGCCGGCGCCCCCGAGCCTCTACGCTGACCCACCACGCCGAGTCCCAGCGGTACAACGGCAGCCGGCCAGAGAGCGGAGCCCGGGTTGGTAGCCCAGATACCGAGGCCGGGCTCGAGCTCACCGACGGTTCGAGCCGGCGGGAATGGCGGGGCGGGCCGGCCTGCTCGGACCCGGCGTCACAGGTGGAGCAGGCGGTCGAAGAACCCGCGGTAGCGCTGCAGGCTCTGCCGGAGTGCCTCGGTCGAGACCTCGTCGCCCTGGCTCCATTGCTCCTCGAGCGAGCGTCTCTCCGCGGCGAAGCGGTCGACGATGCGGCCGGTCAGCTCTTCCACCAGGTGATCCGCTTCCTGCACCGACTGGCGCGGCTCGTCGATGAAGGACGCCTGAATCGCGTCCCATCGCTGCCGGAGCTCCTCGGTCTCGGCGCGCGGGATGAGCCGGTCGGCTGCGGGCTCGCGGCCGTCGCTCCGGGGTTCCTCGATGGCCCTCTCCGGGTGCTGCTCGTGCGTGACGACGCTCATCAGGCCACCTCGCTTTCGGGATGTGCGTGGCCGAGTAGACGGTCGAAGAGCACCCGGTAGTGCTGCATCGCCTGGCGGCGCTGCTCGGTGCTCGCGTCGCCCTCCCGGTTGTGACGCGCGAGCTCGCGCGCCTCGCGGTAGTGGTGCACCACCTGGGGGTAGCGCACGGAGAGGTCCGCCTGGCGGCGATCGAAGTCGCCGACGGGGAAGCCGCGGGTCTCCAAGACCTCGATCACCAGGCCGTCCGCCTCGCCGACCGCCTCGGCCGGTGCCTCGACGAACCGGGCCTGGACCTCGTGCCAGCGCTCGGCGAAGCGAGTGCGCTCGGCGCTCGAGAGCTCCCGGATCTCGTACGCCTCGACCCGCTTCTCGCGCTTCGCGAGCTCCGCTTCGGCGGCGCTCTGGTCGCCGACCTCCTCGACCGCGCGGTCGTACTCCGGGCCGAACGTCTTCTTCAGGTGGGTGCGACGCCGGGTGCGCGAGACCACCCACGCGGCGAGCACGATCAGGACCACCGCGAGGACCGCGATGGCGAGCCACATCCAAGTCATCTGCGTCATGGTGAAACCTCCTCACAAGAAGTTGATCGCGCCCCGCCGGAGGCTTCGCCGGTACCCCGTCGCCCGGGACGGGGTGCAATGCGGGTGCCACCTCCCCGGAGGTCGGGAAGCGCCGTGCCCGGTACCCTTGCAGTAAGCTCGCCGTCCGGAGGAGCCCCCGACATGCCGCACTCGGTCCACGGTCTCCATCACGTCACCGCGATCGCCGGCGATCCACAGGAGAACCTCGACTTCTACGTCGGCGTGATGGGTCTGCGGCTGGTCAAGCGGAGCGTCAACCAGGACGCCCCGGACACCTACCACCTGTTCTACGCCGACGGCGCCGGGACGCCCGGCACCGATCTCACGTTCTTCCCGTGGCCGCGGATGGCGCGCTCGCGCCGCGGCGTGGGGCTCGCCGTCGAGGTGGCCTTCGGCGTGCCCCCGGGCAGCCTCGGCTTCTGGCGCGAGCGGCTGGCAGCGAACGGCGTCCTGGTCGAGGCGGAGTCGGAGCGCTTCGGCGAGGCGACGCTGCGGCTGCGCGACCCACACGGTCTGCCTCTCGCGCTCGTCGAGACCGGGGCCGAGCGCCCGTGGGTCCCGTGGGAGGGGAGCCCGGTGCCGGTCGAGCGCCAGCTCCGCGGGATGCACTCGGTGCGCCTCTGGGAGCAGGATTTGCCGGCGACCGAACGGCTCCTCACCGAGGTCCTCGGGTTCGAGCGTGGCGGGACCGAGGGCGGCTGGCACCGCTTCGTCGTCGAGGGGGGCGGCTCGGGGCGGATCGTCGACGTCGAGGAGCTTCCCGGCGAGCGGCGCGGCGCCTGGGGCACCGGCGGCATCCACCACGTCGCCTGGCGGGTCGAGGACACGGCGGAGGAGATGGCCCTGCGGCGCGAGATCGAAGCGGCCGGCCTGCACCCGACCCCGCAGATCGACCGCTTCTGGTTCCGCTCGGTCTACTTCAGGGAGCCTGGCGGCGTGCTCTTCGAGCTGGCGACCGCCGGGCCCGGCTTCGGCCGCGACGAGGATCCGGAGCGCCTGGGCGAGACGCTGATCCTCCCGCCCTGGCTCGAGCCGGACCGCGCCGTGATCGAGGCCGCGCTGGCGCCGCTCGAGCTGCCGGCGCCGGCGAGCAGAATCCGTCGGCTGTAACGGCGCGCGGATTCGACGGTACTCCTGGACCGGGGCAGAAAGGAGATCCTCCCGTGACCTCGATCCTCCACGACCTGCGCCTCGCCCTGCGCGGCTTCCGCCGCCGGCCCGGGTTCACCGCCGCCGCGGTCGCCTCGCTGGCCCTCGGGATCGGCGCCAGCACGGCGATCTTCGCGGTGGTCTACGGCGTGCTCCTCCGGCCTCTCCCGTTCGAGCGGCCGGACCGGCTGATGACCGTGACGCCGCGCTTCGAAGGCTCCGACGGATTCGCGCCGGGCGGCTGGTCCTACCCCTACTTCGAGTCGTTCCGCGACGCCCAGGAGAGCTTCTCGGCGGTCGCCGCCTACGCCCCCGCCGCCTTCAACCTGGCCGGCGCGCCCGGGGCGGCGGAGGTGCCGCCGGAACGGGTGCACGGGGAGTACGTTTCGGCCGAGTACTTTTCCGTTCTGGGCGTCGCGCCGGAGCTCGGCCGCACCTTCACCGAGGCCGAGGACCGCGTCGCGGGATCGCCGCCCGTCGCGGTCCTCGCCCACGAAATCTGGCGCCGGCGCTTCGGCGCCGAGGCATCAGCGCTCGGCCGGGAGGTGGTGGTCGACGGGCTCGCCGTCCGAGTCGTCGGGGTCATGCCGGCCGGCTTCGCCGGCGTCTCCGACCGCGCGGACGTCTGGCTACCGATGTCGGCGGTGCCGCGCCTTCTGTTCGCGCGCAAGCTCGCCCTGCCGTTCTCCTTCTGGCACCAGGTGGTGGGCCGCCTCGCGCCCGGCGTGGCACCGGAGAGCGTCTCGGCCGGCCTCGAGACGACGGCGGCGCGGGTGGCGGCCGCCGCCCCGGCCCCCGACTGGGCGCCCGACGCGCACCTGGCGCTCGCCGCCGTGCCGACCCGGGACCTGCGGGTGAGCGAGGGCCTCGAGTCGCGCCTGCTGCTGCTGCTCGCGACCGTGGTGCTGGTGCTCCTGGTCGCGTGCGCGAACGTCGCCAATCTCCTCCTCTCGCGCGGCGTCGGCCGGCGCCGCGAGCTCTGCGTGCGGACCGCCCTGGGCGCCGACGGCGGCCGCCTCGCCCGCCAGCTCCTGGTCGAGACGCTCACCCTCGGGACGGCGGGCGCGCTCGGCGGCTGGGCTCTCGCCTGGGCGGGCGTGCGCGCGCTCGCGGTTCTGCGACCGGCCTCGGCCGCCGGGGAGGGGACGCTCTTCGCCAGCCGGTCGGCGCTCGGCGACGTGCGCCTCGACCTGCCGGTGCTCCTCTTCGGCCTCGGCGCCGCGCTGGGCGGCGCCCTCCTCGTGGCGCTGGTGCCGGCGATCCAGGCCCGCCGCGAGAGCCGGGGAGCGGGCTTGGGCGCGCGCGGCGGCGCGGCGGAGCTCCCGGCCTGCGCCGGCTGTCCGCCCGCAGCGCGCTCGTCGTGGTGCAGGTCCTGCTCGCGGTGGTGCTCCTCGCCTCCGCCGGTTTGATGCTCCGGAGCTTCGGCGCGGTGCTCGGGCGCGATCCGGGCTTCGATCCGGAGGGTGTCCTCACCGCCCAGCTCCGGCTGCCGCGCGCCGACTACTCCGGCGAGGCGGCGCAGACGGCGGCCTGGCAGGCGCTTCTCGACCGGATCGGTTCGCTGCCCGGGGTCGAAGCGGCGAGCCTCGACTCGGGCCTGCCGCTCGCCGACGACTCGATGATCGGCGCCGTCCGCACCCCCGGGCAAGCGGCGGGCGGCGGCGAGGGCGAGGCGCCGCGGCCGGCCGCCCGGGTCCACGCCGCGGCGCCCGGGCACTTCCGGGTGCTCGGGGTGCCGGTGCTCCGCGGCCGGGGCGTCGAGCGCTCGGACGCCGCGGGCGCCCACCGGGTCGCGGTGGTCAGCCGGGACGCGGCCGAGGCCCTGTGGCCGGGCGAGGATCCGATCGGCCGGCGGCTCTGGCTGAGTATCGGCTGGGAGGAGGACGACTGGGCCGAGGTCGTGGGCGTGGTGGGGGAGGTGCGCTACACCGGGATCGAGGCCGAGGCCGGCGGCGTGCCCGGCGGCGGGGCCGGGCCGGAGGTCGTCGGCGATGTCTACGTGCCCTTCGCGCAGCTCCCCGGGCTCGACTCCGCCTACCTCCTGGTCCGGACCTCCGGCGACCCGCTCGCCCTCGCGCCGAGCCTCCGCGAGCGGGTCCGGGAGGTCGACCCCGCGCTGCCGGTCTTCGATGTCATGGGCCTCGGCGAACGGGTCGCCCGGGCTTACTCCGAGCTCCGGTTCAGCGCCTCCTGCCTGGCCGCTTTCGGGCTCGCGGCGCTGCTTCTGGCGGCGCTCGGGGTCTACGGCGTGATGGCCTACTCGGTCTCCGAGCGGACCGCCGAGATGGGCGTGCGGATGAGCCTCGGCGCCCGGCCAGTGGACATCGCGCGCATGGTCCTGGGCGACGGCCTGGTGCTCGCCGCGGTCGGCCTGGCGCTGGGGCTCGCCGCGGCGTTCGCCTTCGGGCGCGTGCTCCGGAGCCAGCTGGTGGGGGTGGCGCCGACCGACCCACTGGCGCTCGCCGGGGCGGCGGCGGTGCTCCTCGCCTCGGTCCTGCTCGCCGCCTGGCTGCCGGCCCGCCGCGCCGCGCGCCTCGATCCGACCGAGGCGATCCGGCGGGAGTAGGCCGTGCCGAGGCAGAGCTCGGCCGCTTGTACGCCCGCGAGGGTGCATGGTCAGAGAGGTGCGAGTCCTCTCCAGGCATACGCTCTCCGGCCTGTAATTGACTCTGACTGCGTCGCCGTGAGGCGGGGTGGGGAGTAGGAGGAGATGAGCGATCAGTCCGTAGGCAACGAACCCGATTCGGCCGGTAGGACTCGGCGAGCCTGCAAGCGAATGGCGAAGCCCGGACCCGGGAGAGCCGGGGTGCCCGTCGCGCTGAGGGGTAGCGTGCGAAAGCGTGTGCGGGGGGTCTACAGGTGGTTGGGGACGGAATGACCGCGAGGGCCAGGCACCGTAAGCGGGGAGACCTGTCGTCCACGAGGAGAAGCAGGGCGGCAGGAGTCAGAGCTTCCATAGTAGCGAGGAAACGCCGTAATGGGCGTGGAGCGAAGGGAAGCAGGAAGGTGGATGTGTGACGGACAGGACGAGAGACGAGACCCCGGCGCGAGTGGGGCGAGCCCCTAATCCCGCCGGAGAGGCCCGGTCCCGATGGGGCTGGGCCGAACCCTCGGTCTGGACGGAGCGCATGCTGCGGGCCCTGGAGACCGGGGTCCGAGGAGGGACGTGGTTCAGCCTGATCGACAAGGTCTACCGGAAGCAGACGCTCCTGCGCGCGTTCGAGAGAGTCGAGCGCAACGGGGGCGCCGCGGGGGTAGATCACGTCACCGTGGATCACTACGGATCGCGCCTGGAGGAGGAGGTGGAGACGCTGTCGGCGTCCTTGCGGGACGGTAGCTACCGCCCGCAGGCGGTTCGCCGGCGGTGGATTCCCAAGCCGGGGAGCCGCGAGAAGCGGCCCCTGGGGATTCCGACGGTGCGCGACCGGGTGGTGCAGGGCGCGTTGCGCCTGGTCCTGGAGCCGATCTTCGAGCGGGATTTCGCCGAGCACAGCTACGGCTTCCGCCCGGGGCGCGGGTGCCGGGAAGCGCTGGAGCGGGTCGAGGAGCTCCTCGACTCGGGCCACACCTGGGTGGTGGACGCCGACCTGCGCCGGTACTTCGACACGATCGATCCGGAGCGCCTGCTGGCGCGGGTGCGTGAGAGGGTATCGGACGGGCGAGTGCTCGCCCTGATCGAGTCCTTTCTCGAGCAAGAGGTACTGGACGGACTGGAGAGCTGGACGCCCGAGCGGGGAACCCCGCAAGGCGCGGTGATCAGCCCCCTACTGGCCAACATCTACCTCGACCCGCTGGACCATCTTCTGGCCCGCGAGGGCTTCGAGATGGTGCGCTACGCCGACGACTTCGTGATCCTGTGTCGGAGCGAGACCGAGGCCCGCCGGGCGCTTGCCCTGGTGGAGGTGTGGACGGCCCAGGAGGGCCTGAGCCTTCACCCGGACAAGACGGCGGTGGTGGATGCCACCGAGCGGGGTGGCTTCGACTTCCTGGGGTACCACTTCGAACGGGGATACCAATGGCCTCGCGACAAGAGCCTCCGGAAGCTCAAGGACACCCTGCGCCGCAAGACCCGGCGCACCAACGGTCACAGCCTCGATCGGATCACCTGGGACATCAGCCGGACGTTGCGTGGCTGGTACGAGTACTACCGCTACAGCCACCCGACGACCTTCCGGCCGCTCGACCGGTGGATCCGCATGCGCCTGCGCAGCATCTTACGCAAGCGTCGCCGAGGCCGAGGCCGGGGCCGCGGTAGCGACCACCAGCGCTGGCCCAACGCCTTCTTCGCCGAGCATGGGCTGTTCAGCCTCGAAGCCGCCTATGCCTCGGACTCGCAGTCCTCTCGTAGGTGAACCACCAACCGGAGAGCCGGATGCGGGAGATCCGCACGTCCGGTTCGGAGGGAGGGGGGGCAGGGAATCCAACCTGCCCTCCCTACCCCTATCATCCGTCGGTAGCACCGGCCGAAGGCAATCCCGCATGAAGCGGCCGAGCTCCGTCTCGGGCGGGCACCGAGCGGCTCGCCAGAGGCCGCTGCCGCCCCAGGCCACCGCCGGCCACGAGCCTCGGCCCCGCCGGGTCCGGACCCCCCGACGCGGCCGAGCTGTGCTCGGCACTCTGGCACCCGAGGATCCGGACGCCTCGCTCGCTTCAGGCGCGTTTGTCGAGCAGCACCCGGTTCGCCGCGAGGCTGCCGGCACGGGCCGCCAGCTCGATCGGCTCGATCTCGCCCCGCGTGAAGATTGGGGCGGGGAAGAGGGCGTCGAGCTCGGCGGCGTCGAAGCCGAGGACCCCTTGCTCCTCGTCGTCGCGCCGGGCGCCGCGCAGGAGGAAGAGGCCGCCGGGGCGGAGCACGCGGACGATCTCCCGAGCGTAGTCCGGCCGGTCCTCGCGGTCGATACAGTGAAAGCACCCGCGGTCGAGGGCGAGGTCGACCGTGCCGGAGACGACCGGCAGGGCGAAGACGCTGCCCGCGCGGAAGTCGACCTCGACACCGGCCGACGCCGCCCGCTCGCGAGCCCGCTCGAGGGCCGGCTCGCTCGAATCGACGCCAATCACCCGGAATCCCTCCCAGGCGAGGTAAAGCGCCTCGAGGCCGGCCCCGCAGCCGACGTCGAGGCAGGTCCCTCCGGCCGGCACCCGACCCGAGGCGGCGAGGCGGGCGAGCTCCTCCGGAACCTCGATCGGCTCCCAGTGCTCGAGGTACGAGCCGTCCCGGTAGCAGAGGTCCCAGAAGCTCTCCGGCCCGCGGTCCAAGGTGCCCGGACTCTACCGCGGGGCGCGGGAGCCGTCCGTCGTCGCCGGTCTCACTCCTCGCCGGCCGGTGCGCCTCGGAGCACCCGCTCGATCCGCCGGTCGGGAACCAGCCACCAGGCGGCGACCGCGACATAGAGGGAGCAGGCGAGCCAGGGACGGACGAAGGCGAGCGGGAGCGCCGCCGCGTAGACGACCACCGAGAGCTTGCCCTTGACGTCGTTCCCCAAGGCCCGCGCCAGCGGCGAGCTCCGGTCGTGGCAGGCGAGAAGCCTGCGGGTGAGGAGGAAGTAGGCGATGCCGGCGGCCAGCAGGACCGTTCCGTAGAGGGCCACCGGCCAGGGCGCGAAGCTCTCGCCCATCCAGGCCGTGACGAAGGGCACCAGCGACAGCCAGAAGAGCAGGTGCAGGTTGGCCCACAGCACCGGGCCGTCGACCCGCTCGACCGCCTGAAACAGGTGGTGGTGGTTGTTCCAGTAGATCGCCAGGTAGACGAAGCTCAGGACGTAGCTCGAGAACAGCGGCAGGAGGGGGCGCAAGGCGGCGGGGGAGGTGCCCTCGGGCGGGCGCAGCTCGAGCACCATGATCGTGATGAGGATCGCGATCACCCCGTCGCTGAACGCTTCCATGCGGCTCCTGCGCATCGCCCCTCCTCGGCCGGTCGAGCTACCCTCTTCGGAAGGCGGAGTCTACCGCCGCCGGCCGGTGCGTAGGCGGCCCCTCACTCGTCGCGCAGGAGTGCCGAGGGGCTCGTCTGCGCGGCGCTTCTCGCCAGGCGGAAGGTGCCGGTCAGCGCGACGGCGGCGATCAGGACCGCGGCCCCGAGGGCCAGGCCGGCGGTCCAGAGCGGGTCGACGCCGTGGAGGAAGCCCGCCGCGGCCGGCCGGAGGACCGCGACCACGCCCACCGCCCCCAGGGCGACGCCGGCGACCACCCGCACGGCCACGGTCCGCAGCACCCGGCCCAGGATCTGCGAGCGGGCGGCGCCGAGCGACAACCGGATCCCGAATT
This sequence comes from uncultured Acidobacteriota bacterium, assembly GCA_963837945.1. Taxonomy (GTDB): domain Bacteria; phylum Acidobacteriota; class Thermoanaerobaculia; order Multivoradales; family DATKCC01; genus CAVUBL01. The sequence continues at coordinate 146,040 of CAWIQD010000002.1, read as the reverse complement.
CCCGCGCCCGGCGCTGGACCGTGAAGGCCATCACGGCGTGGACCCCGATCGCCACCAGGACGAGGGCGAGGAGCCCCATGACGGCGAGGAAGCTCGCCGCCGCGCGCTCCAGCCAGAGCTCGTCGTCGACGAAGCTCGAAAGGGTAGCGAGGTCGGCCACCGGCATCGCGGGATCGAGCGCGTGGGCCTGGTCGCGCAGGGCCGGGAGAATCGCCCGCGGGTCCCCGGCGGTCCGCACGTGGAGGGTCGCCGCGGCCGGAGGGGCCTGCGCGAAGGGCACGTAGAGGAAGAACTGCGGGTCTTCGTGGATGTAGCGGTACTTGGCGTCCTCGGCGACGCCGACCACCTCGACCTCCGGATCGCTCGGGTAGTCGAAGTGGAAGCGGCGGCCGATCGGGTTCTCGCCCGGCCAGGCGAGCTCGGCCATGGTCCGGTTGACGATCGCCACCGGCCGCCCGTCCGCCCGGTCCGAGTCGTCGAAGTCCCGGCCCTGGAGCAGAGTGATCGCCGCCGTCGCCAGGAACCCGGGGGTGACGGCGTCGGTGCGGTGGTAGAGGCGGCCGCCCCCGCTCGCCGGTTCGGTGGCGCCGGGCAGGAAGACCTGGTGCTGGACCACCGCGCCGCGCAGCAGCCGGTTCTCCGACCAGCTCGCCGCCTCGACGCCGGGCAGGGCCCGCACCCGTGCCTCGAGCTCGTCGTAGAACTGTGCGACCTGCGCGTCGCCGTAGCCCTGGTCTCCGGGAGCCACGGTCAGGACCACGAGGTGGTCTGGCGCGAACCCGAGGTCGATCTCCCGGGCCTCCTCGAGATGCCGGACGAAGAGCCCGCCGCCGACCAGGGCGACCACCGCCAGCCCCACCTGGGCCATCACGAGGAGGTCGCCGGAGCGGCAGGCACCGCCCGGCGCCGGATGGCCGCCGACTTGCCGCGCGGGGTCGAGGCGGGCGCTCCGCCAGGCGGGCAGGATTCCCACCAGGGCCGTGGTCAGGGCGAGGAGCGCGAGGCCCCAGAGGAGGCGCTGGTCCGCGAGCCCGCCCTCCAGGACCCCCTCCGCGAGCCGGGGCGGGCGGAACGTCCACAGGAGATGCTGGGTCCAGGCGGCGGCCGGGATCGCCAGCAGGCCGCCGGCGGCGAAGAGGAGGAGGTTTTCGCCCACCAGCTGGCGCACCAGCCGCGAGCGGCCCGCGCCGAGGACCTGGCGGACCGCGAGCTCGTGGCTCCGCTCCAGGCCGCGCAGGAGCAGGAGCACCGCCACGTTGAGGCAGCTCAGCAGCAGCACCAGGCCGGCCGCCAGCGAGAGCACCCGGGCGTAGCCCACGTAGCCGGGCCTCTCCCGGGGCAGGAGCACGCCGTCGAGGAGGGGTTCGAGAGAGGTGCCGAGCCCCTCCTCGGCGACCGGGTACTCGCTCTCGAGCTGGCGGCCGAGGGCCATCAGGTCGCGGTGGGCTTGCTCGGGCCGGACCCCGGGCGCGAGGCGCCCGATCAGCGAAAAGATGGCGACGTCGCGCTCGTCGAAGGACGCGCCGAGCACGCCCAGGTCGCGGTAGGACTGCGGCGGCACCCAGACGTCCACGCCCACGTGAAGCTGGGTTCCCCGGAAGCCGGGGGGGCCGACGCCCACCACCTCGAACGGCAGGGCGTCGATCCGCACGGTCCGGCCGATCACGCCGGGGTCCGAGCCGAAGCGCCGCACCCAGGTGGCGTGGCTCAAGACGGCCACCCGGGCGGCCGAGGTGGGCTCGGTCTCCTCGGGCCGGAAGAGGCGGCCGAGCGCCGCCTCGATCCCCAGGGTCTCGAAGTAGCCGGCGTCGGCGAACATCGCGATCGCCCGGAGCGGCTCGACGCCGTCGCCGGAGAAGTTGACCGGCCCCCAGGTGTAGAGGCCCATCCGGTCGAACGTTCGGTTGCGCTCGCGCAGGTCGGCGTAGGTCGGGTAGGAGAAGCGGCCCATGCCGGTGTACTCGCCCGAGTCCGAGCGCACCGTGCGGTAGAGCGCGACCAGCCGGCCGAGGTCACGGACCGGCAGCGGGCGGACGAAGATCGCGTCGATCAGCGAGAAGACCGCCGTGTCGACCCCGATCCCCAGGACCAGCGAGGCGACGATGACCAGGCTGACGAGCGGCCGGGAGCGGTGGGGGCGAAGCGCCAGGGCGAGCGGCCGCCAGAGGCCTCGCGAAATCGCCCGCCCGGTGCCGGCGCCCGAGGGGCGGGAGAGGATGGAAGTCTCGCTCGTGGTGCGCGCCATGCGGAACCGGTCGTCGGATTGCTGTGCGGCCGTTATTTCGCAATGACACTCTCACGGAGAGGGGCGCTTTGTCTACTCGTTGAGCGATAGTTTGCGCCCTTACCTCGCTCTGAACATGTCGAAGAGTGACTCTGGCCGTCGCTTCGGCGCTTGCTGGAGGGCGCATCGATGCGCCCTCCAGCAAGCGAGCTCGAACCGGCCCGGACCGGTCCGCCGGTCCGGCCGGCGACCCTGCCTACGCCGCCGGCCAGAGGGCTGGGCGGACGGCCCGCGTGGTGCCGCGGTGGAGGGTAAGGCGGAAGTCGCGGTCCTGGGCGTGGGGCAGGAACGAGCCGACCTCGAGGTCACCCTCGAGCGACTCGGAGGGCTCGGCCAGGCAGTGCAGCAGGGCCACGAGCTGCCCGGGGCCGACGTTGACGTCGGCGAGCTCGGCCTCGAGGGTCGGGCCCTTGCGCTCGACGCGCAGGTCGCCCTCGGGGTAGAGGCCGTCGAAGCGGGCGACGAGCTCCACCAGCCGGTCCTCGGCGCCCGGCTCGGCCTCGAAGCTCACCCGGCCGGAGATCCGCGCCGAGGCGGCGTCGATCTCGGCCAGGACCTTGTCGAGGTCGACCGGCTCGACCTGCGACCAGTCCTCCCGCGGCCACTGGACGTGGATCTCGCCCTGGGCGACCACCAGGCGCACCACGGAGCCGGCGTGGTCGCGCACCACGAGGGCGCCGCCCGGCATGGCCTCGCGCTCCTCGGGGGTCATCGCGTCGAGGAAGGCGATGAGCTCGGCCGGGAGCGCGGCGAGGGTCGGCGGGCCGCCGGGCTGGACGTGGCAGGGCAGGAGCTTGCGGCCCTGAGGGCCGAGCTCGAGCCACTCGCCGCCGAGCAGCATGAGGAGGTCGCGGGTCGCCGGGGAGAGGGGGCCCAACTGCACCTCGCCGGTGCAATCGAGCTCGACGTCGGTGATGGTCGTGGGCATGGTCGGCTCCTGGTTCGGTTGCGATCGAGAGGTCAGGCTTCGGTCAGGACGAGCTCGGCCGCCTCGGTCTCGACCTCGGGCGGCGGGAAGTGCTCGACCCGGACGTCGAGGAGCGACGGAAGCGCCGTCGCCTCCTTGGTCAGCGCCCGGCCGATCACCATGCGCTGGATCTGGTTGGCGCCTTCGTAGATCTGGGTGATCTTCGCGTCGCGCATGTACTTCTCGATGGGGTAGTCGCGGCAGTAGCCGTAGCCGCCGAAGAGCTGCACGGCGTCGGTCGTCACCCGCATCGCGACGTCGCTCGCGAAGACCTTCGACATGGCGGCGTACTTCGACGCTCCGGGGTGGCCCTCGTCGATGGCGCGCGCCGCGGAGTAGACGAGCTGGCGGGCCGCCTCGACCTGGGTCGCCATGTCGGCGATCATGAACTGGATGCCCTGGAAGCTCATCACCGACTGGCCGAACTGCTGGCGCTCGGAGGTGTAGCGCATCGCCCACTCGAGGGCGCCCTGGGCGAGCCCCACCGCCTGCGCCGCGACCCCGGGCCGCGCCCGGTCGAGGGTCCGCATCGCGTTCTTGAAGCCCTGGCCCTCGACGTTTCCCAGCAGGTTCTCCGCCGGCACCCGGCAGCCGCGGAAGTGGAGCTCGTGGACCGGCACGCAGCGGATGCCCATCAAGTCCTCGCGCTTGCCGATCGTGAACCCCGGCGTGCCCTTCTCGACGACGATCGGCGAGATCCCGCGGCTGCCGCGGTCCGGCCGGGTGGAGCAGTAGACGGTGTAGATCGAGGCCGCGTCGGCGTTGGTGTTCCACTTCTTGTCGCCGTCGACGACGTAGGAGTCGCCGTCGGGCACGGCCCGGGTCCGGAGGCTCCCGGCGTCGGAGCCCGACGCCATCTCGGAGAGCCCGAAGGCGATCAGCTTCTCGCCGGAGGCGACCGGCGGCAGCCAGCGGAGCTTCTGCTCCTCGCTGCCTCCGAGGATGATCGGGAAGCTGCCGAGCGCATTGACGGCGTAGGCGACGCCGACCCCGCCGCAGGCTCGGGAGAGCTGCTCGACCACCACGCACAGGTCGAGCACGCCCGCTCCCTGGCCGCCGTACTCGATCGGGATCCAGATCCCCATCAGGTCGGCGTCGCGCAGCGCCTGGACGACGCTCCACGGGTAGGCGCGGGTGCGGTCGAGCTCGGCGGCGACCGGCCGCACGGCGCTCTCCGCCACGTGCCGCGCGCGTTCCTGGTAGTCCCTCGCCCGCTCCGGCAGCAGCTCTTTCATGATCTTCTCCCTCACGTTTCCCAACGACTCTAGACGCGAGGCAGGGGCGGTCGCGCGACCCGAACGGGTGGGGCGCAGAGGACCAACGGGTGGGCTGGTGTCTACTCCTCGATCTCGACCGGCACCCGACCCTCGACCAGGATTCGGCTGTCCGGGACGCTCTTCGCCGCCGGCGGATGGAAGGAGCGATTCGCCACCTCGGCCGCGGCCAGGAGGCCCGACACCACGGCGCCTTCCTTCCAGCCCGGGAGCTGGGAGAGCTGATCCCCGCAAAGGAAGAAGCGACCCTCGGCAGCTCCCTCGACCAGGTCGTTGTAGACCTGGACCCGGACCCTCTCGTCGGGGTCGACGTTCTGCCACTGCGCCCAGCCGCCACGGATGTGCTCGATGTTCTGCCAGGCGATCGACAGGCCGGCGCCGAGGCCGTCGGCGAAGGCGTCGCCGGCCAGCTCCCGGGCGCCGGCGCGGGCCTGCTGGAGGCGCCAGGCCGGCGAGTACTCGCCCCAGGTGGCGGCGTTCTGGGAATAGTTGTAGGCGCCGGTGAGCACGCCGAGGTCGTCGAAGATCCGGTCCGAGGGGTACCAGAGCTGGGTCATGGGGTGGGTGGTCCAGGAGATGCCTCCAAAGATCGGCACCACGCGGTCGGCCTTCGGATCGGGCGTCTGCCAGAGGGCGCGGGGCGCCTGCCAGCCCACCTTGCAGGTGGGGGCGAGGAAGCCATCGGTCCCGGTTGCAGGGATCGCGAAGACCTTCTTCAGGGCGGCCTTGAACGCAGGAGGGAAGGGCTGCCGGTCGAGGTCTCCCAGCGGTGCGCGCAGGAGCGGGATCGGGACGTTGCTGACGCACGCGTCGGCCGGCTCGACCGAGGCGCCCCCCTCGAGCTCGAGGTGCCACTTCTTGGACCCCGAGTCATAGCGGATCGCCCGGACCGGGGCGTTGCTCCGGATGTTCGCGGGGCCGACCCGGGTGGCGAGAGCATTCTCGATGCGATCCATGCCACCCACCGGCTGGAACAGGGTGGGCTGCCAGAGGAAGTCCTCCGGCTGGTAGACCTGGGTCTCCCAGAACTTCGTCGCGAGCACCTCCTGGAGCGTGAGCGGCTTGACCGGCACGCCGGGTGCGACCTCGGGCAGCTTCTGGTACCCGCTGCGGGTGGAGCGCTCGTACCTGCCGTTGTCGGCGTAGACGCCCCGCGTTCCGCCGCCCTGCATGCCGTTGCCCAGGGAGCCGAACTGGATCAGGAGCTGCTGGAGCGCGACCTGCTGGTCGCGGTTCAATCCGGGCACCTGGCTCGCGAGTCCGAAGAGCGCCTGGGCGATCCAGCCCCGGGCGTCGTTCACCACGTGGCGGTTCACTCGTGCCGGGGCCTCGGACCGCACGCGGTTCGACCGGCTCTCCATGATGTAGACCTCGAGGGGGACCTTCAGCTCCTTGCACAGGTCGAGGACGTGGGTGTGGGCCGACGGGATGCGGCCCGGGCCGGCGTTCAGGTAGGGCTGGTCGTAGCCTCGCGCGTCGGCCGGCCGGAAGACGCAGGTCTGCTTGGAGCCGGTCTGGCCGGTGTCGCGGTAGGGCGCAAGCGGGTTCTCGACCAGCTCGTCGCCGGGGCGCAGGGTCAGAGAGCGGCCGCCGATCCTCGCTCGGGCCTCCACCACCGTGGCGCGGTACCCGCGCATCTGAAGCTCGTACGCCGCCACGAGGCCGCCGACGCCGGCGCCCAGGACGACCACGTGCCCCTTCGCGCCGCCGCCTCCCTCGGCGGCCGGCGGCAGCTCGGCGGCCCAGGAGGTCGCGGCGCCGAGACCGATCGGCGCCTGGAGGAAGAGCGTCGCGCCCCCGGCGATCCCCAGGGACTTGAGGAGGTCGCGGCGGCTGAGGCCGCCTGCGCGGTTCGAGTCACGGTCGGCATCGCGCCCCTCACCTTCACGGTTCTTCCGTTCGTCCACGGCGTTCTCCTCGCGTAGGGCCCTGCCCGAGCGCGCCACACCCAGCCTCGCCGCTCTCGGGGAGTGGCCCGGGTGGCCAGGGGAGCGAGGCGAGCCCACCTGACCAGGAACGCTCTAAAGCAGAGAATCTACGAAACTTCCTAACACCGCGGAACCTCGGTGTCAAGACAGGCGCAGGCGGAGAGCCGGAGCCTCGAGGCGAAGGCGGCGCCCGAAGGAGGCCACCTACGGCTCGAAGAGCTCGGCGACCGGCAGGCGGAAGGCGGGAAGGCAGCTCCCGCCCTCGAGGACGCCGGTGGAGGAGAGCGTCTCCGCCTCGCGGCGGGGCGAGTGGACGGTGACGGTGCGGCGCCGGGGGTCGACCACCCAGACGGCGCGGCCGCCGGCGGCGAGATACTCACCGACCTTCGCCAGGATCTCGGACCTCGCGTTGCCGGGCGAGGCCACCTCGATCGCCAGGTCCGGCGCGGCTGCCAGGTAGGGGCCGCGCCGCGGGAGGGCGGCGAGGCGGCTCGCGGAGACGAAGGAGACGTCCGGTCCGCGCACCGTGTCCGGATCGCTCGCCAGGACGTAGCCCGCCTCCCCGAACACCCGTCCCAGCCGGCGCTCGTGGACGAAGGGGTAGAGATGGGCCACGAGGACGGCGGCGACGCTTCCGTGCTCCCTTCCGGGCGGCGGCTCACGCACCAGGTGCCCGGCGACCAGCTCGTAGCGGTAATCGTCGTCGGGCAGGCCAGGGAGGTCCTCGACCGCCAGGAGCACGTCGTGCGCCGCTTCACTCATCGCGCAGAGGCTACCACTCCTCCTTCTCGGCTCGGTGCGCAGGGCGCTCACCCGGTCGAGCCTCGCGGCTCAGGGCACGGCGGTGAGGAGGACGATCATGGCGTCGTCGACGCCGGCGAGGCGCGAGGAGCCGACGACCACGGTCTCGCCACGGGCGATGCGGAAGGAGGCCGTGAGACTGGACTCGGGGGCCATGGGGGCGACGTGCGGCCCGCGGCGCTGGGCCTCCTCGAGGGCCCGCGCCATGTCGGGCTCCTGGCGCAGCTCGAAGTGCTCGATCATGTAGGCCGTCGGAGCGCCGCCGCCGTGCGTGCCGGAGACCTCCGGGTGGAAGAGCATCGCCGCCTCGTAGCGCGCGCCGGCGGGGCCGGTGAGCTCGGCGTGGGCCTCGTTGCTCGCGCGCACCAGCGCCGCGTCGATTACCCGGTAGCTCTTGTAGGGCAGGAAGTCGCGGATGTCGTCGAGGGCCTTGGCGACCGCCTTGGGCAGGGCTTCGTCGTTGCCGCCGCCCGGCTTCCTGGAAGCGGCGACCAGAGTGATGTGGAAGAGCTGGCTGACGGCCGGGCCGGCCTCCGGCCGCGGCGTGGCGCCGGCGAGCTCGGGAGCGGCGGCCGGCGGCCGCTGCGCGTGAAGGGCTGGCGTGGCGGCGAGGGCGGCCGCGAGCGCGGCGGCGAGGGCGAGGGTGGCGACGGGCCGGCGGGGCGTGGTGTTCATCGGATCTCTCCTCGGCCGCGGCGAGCGCGGTCCGGTTCGTTGTCGGGCTCGTTGGAGCTGGGTTCCGAGTAGAGGACCCAGACGATCCGGGTCCCTCCCGGGGTGGTGAAGTGGACCTGGCGACCGGCCGGAGCGGACGGCTCGACCGGGCCGGAGCGCGCCGCGAGGGTTGCCGGCCCCGGCGGCCCGTCGTCGACCGCGGTCCGGCGCAGCCAGATCTCGGCGCCCAGGGCGAGGAGGACCAGGGTCGCGGCGATGGCGACGGCGAGCGTTCTTCGCGGGGAGCGGTGCCAGGGCTCGGCCTCCGGCGCGGGCCCGCGGCCGGCCGGGTCCGGAGGATGCGCTCGCGCACCCGGGCGAGCTCGGCCGCGTCGGGCTCGGAGCCGTCGGCGGCGGGGTCGCCCCGGCGGAGGATCGCACGGAGCGCTTCGGCGTCGTCTCTCTTCATGGTCGATCTCCGGCGAGCAGCGCGGTGGCGAGCTCCTTGCGGGCCACGGAGAGGTGCCAGCGGACCGTGACCCGGGCGAGCCCGAGATGTCGCGCGATCTCGGCGACGCTCCGCTCCTCGAGCTCGTGGAGCACCACGACGGCGCGCCGGCGGGGGGCGAGGCGGGCGAGGGCGTACTGGACCGCCGAGCGGGCGACGAGCCGGCGCTCGACGGAGGGCTCCCGGGCCGCGCCGGGATCGCCGAGCGCGTGCTCGACCTGGGACGCCTCCCGGCGGCGCACCGCCAGGCGGCGGTGGCGGTCGCGACAGAGGTTCACCAGCACCCGCGTCAGCCAGGCGGCGGCCTCGTCGTCCCCGGGCGGGACCGCGGCCGGCCGGCGGGCGGCGCGGATGAACGCCTCCTGCACCAGGTCGCGCGCTTCTTCGCCGTCCGCGACCAGCCGCCGCGCGAGGCGATAGAGCTGCGCCTGGTGGCTGTCGAAGAGGGTCCCCAGGCGCTCGAGCGCGGCCCGGTCGGCGAGGCTCTCGGTGTGCTCGGTCGGTCTCATCCGCGCCCTCGCCAGGTCCAGCGTCGTGGTGGAAGTGTCGCTCACAACCGGTCCGACGCGCGAGGTGCCGGGAGCGTTGGTCGGCCCCGGAGCGGCCCGGAGGGCGTGTTACGATCCCGGCCGCGATGAACACCACCGATCCGCGCAACCGCCGCCCCCAGCGGATCGCCGTTCTGCCCGGCGACGGCATCGGCAAGGACGTCGCGGCCGAGGCCGTCAAGGTGATCGAGGCCGCCGCTTCCGCCTTCGGCCTGCCCCTCGAGCTGGTCCATCTCGACTGGGACGCCGACCGCTACCTCGCCACCGGCGAGACCCTCCCCGAAGGGGCGCTCGAGGACTTCCGGGACAACTACTCGGCGATCTTCATCGGCGCCTACGGCGACCCGCGCGTGCCCGACATGAAGCACGCCGCGGACATCCTTCTCGGCACCCGCTTCGGGCTCGACCTCTACATCAACTTCCGGCCGATCAAGCTCTACGACAAGCGGCTCTGCCCCCTGAAGGACCGCGACGAGAAGGACGTCGACTTCGTCGTCTTCCGCGAGAACACCGAGGGGGCGTACGTCGGCGCCGGCGGGAACCTGAAGCTCGGCACCCCCGACGAGGTGGCGATCCAGGAGGAGATCCACACCAGGAAGGGCGTCGAGCGGATCCTCCGCGCGGCCTTCGAGTGGGCCCGGGACAACGGCCGCCGCGAGGTCCTGATGGCCGACAAGTCGAACGTCATGCAGCACGCGCACGGCCTGTGGCAGCGCTGCTTCGCCGAGGTGGCGGCGGAGTATCCCGACATCGAGCACCGCCACATGTTCGCCGACGCTCTCGCCATGCAGATGGTCAGGAAGCCCGACGAGCTCGACGTGATCGTGACCAACAACATGTTCGGCGACATCCTCTCCGACCTGGGCGCGGCCCTCCAGGGCGGCCTCGGCCTCGCCGCCTCGGCCAACCTCCACCCGGGGCGCACCTCCATGTTCGAGCCGGTCCACGGCTCGGCGCCCAAGTACGCCGGCACCGGGCGCGCGAACCCGCTGGCCGCGATCCTCTCGGCGTCGCTGATGCTCGACAACCTCGGCCACCGGGAGGCGGCGCTGCGAGTCGAGACCGCGGTCGCCGACGCCTTGAAGACCGGCCAGACCACCGCCGACCTGGGCGGCGACCTGACCACCGGCGCCGTCGGCGACCAGATCGCCCGCGCCGTCGCGGGCGGCTGAGGCCCGCCTCCGGGCCCACGCCGCCCGGCCTCTATAATCGGAGGTCGCGGCGCCACGCACCGTCGCCTCCGGGAGGAGCCCATGCAGCCCAAGGAATCCGACCTCATCTACGACTGGAACACCGCCTCGGGGCCCGACCTCCAGCCCGCCCGCGGCCGGGTCGAGCTCGACGACGAGACGCTGCGCGACGGGCTCCAGTCGCCCTCGGTGGCGAACCCGACGATCGAGGAGAAGGTCGAGATCCTCCACCGGATCGCCGGCCTCGGGATCGAAGCGGCGAACATCGGCCTGCCCGGCGCCGGGCCGCACGTGGTGGCCGACGTCGAGCGGCTGGCGCGCGAGATCGTCGACGGCGGCCTGGCGGTCGCCCCGAACTGCGCGGCCCGCACCGTGCGCGCCGACATCGAGCCGATCGCCCGGATCTCGCAGAGGGTGGGCCTGCCGATCGAGGCGGCCTGCTTCATCGGCTCCTCGCCGGTGCGCCAGTATGCCGAGGGCTGGGACATGGACAAGATGCTCCGGCTCTCCGAGGAGGCGGTCGCCTTCGCGGTCGGCGAGGGGCTGCCGGTGATGTTCGTGACCGAGGACACGACCCGGGCGGCACCCGAGGACCTGCGCCGGCTCTACACCACGGCCATCGAGGCGGGCGCCCGGCGGGTGTGCGTGGCCGACACCGTGGGCCACGCGACGCCGCGCGGCGCCGAGGCCGTCATCCGCTTCATCCGCGAGGTGGTCGACGCGACCGGCGAGGACGTCAGGGTGGACTGGCACGGCCACAAGGACCGCGGCCTCTCGGTGGCGAACGCGCTCTCGGCGGCCGCGGCCGGCGCCGACCGGCTGCACGGCACGGCGGTGGGGATCGGCGAGCGGGTGGGCAACTGCCCGATCGACCAGCTCCTGGTCAACATGCGCCTGCTCGGCTGGATCGACCGGGACCTGACCGGGCTCGCCGAGTACTGCCGCCTCGTCTCGCGGGTGACCGGCGTGCCGCTGCCCGACAACTACCCGGTCGTCGGACGCGACGCCTTCCGCACCGGTACCGGCGTCCACGCGGCGGCGATCATCAAGGCGCGGGCCAAGGGCGACCACTGGCTGGCCGACCTGGTCTACAGCTCGGTGCCGGCGAGCCTGGTGGGCCGCGAGCAGGAGATCGAGGTGGGCCCCATGTCGGGCGAGTCGAACGTCATCTTCTGGCTCCGGGAGCGCGGGATCGAGCCCGAGCCGGAGCTCGTGCGGGCGATCTTCGAGCGCGCCAAGGAAGCGCCCAAGGTGCTCGAGGAGGCCGAGGTCTACGAGGTCTGCCGCGCCTGCGGCGTGGCGGACCGGATGCCCGCATGATCCCGCCATGATCTTAGATCGCTTCACCGTCGGCCCCTTCGCCGAGAACACCTACCTGGTCGGCGAGCCGCCGCGGGTGGCGGTGGTCGACCCGGGGGCGGAGAGCGAGCGGCTGTTCGAGGCGATCGAGCGCCAGGGCTGGAAGCCCGAGGTCATCCTCCTCACCCACGGGCACCTGGATCACATCGCCCACGCCGCCCACGTCGCCGAGATGTACGGCATCGGCCTGCGCATCCACGCTGGCGATCTGCCCTATTTGCACCACCCGCAGATGCCTGACTACGCCGCGATGATCGGCTACCGGCCGCCGCCCGAGCCCGAAGCCCTCCTCGAGGACGGCCAGACTCTCGAGGTGGCCGGCCTCACGCTCCGCGTCCTCCACTGCCCGGGCCACACCCCCGGCCACGTGGTCCTGATCGACGAGGCGAGCCGCCAGATCCTGGTGGGCGACGTGATCTTCCAGCGCGGCGTGGGCCGCACCGACCTGCCGGGCGGCGACACCGAGACGCTCCGCCACTCGATCCAGGACCGCCTCTTCGCCCTCGAAGGCGACTACACCCTCTACCCCGGCCACGGCCCCGAGACAACCCTCGCCGAAGAGCGCGAGGACAACCCCTTCTTCGGCAAGCACGCGACCGTGCGGCTGCGGTAGCGCCACGACGATCAACGGAGGCCGAGATGAAAAGAGTCACTGGCATCGGCGGAGTCTTCTTCAACGCGCGCGATCCCGTCATGCTTCGGGCCTGGTACAAGTCGCACCTGGGCATCGACGTTCAGGAATGGGGAGGTGCGGCCTTCACCTGGACCGACGCAGAAGGCAAGCCCATGGCCGGCACGACCGCCTGGACGATTGGCGACGCCTCGAGCAATCAATTTGCTCCGAGCACCGCGCCCTTCATGATCAACTATCGAGTCGCAGACCTCCACGCGCTCGTCGCAGCCCTGAGAGCGGAAGGCTGCAACGTGCTCGACAAGGTCGACGAGTCCGAGTACGGGAAGTTCGCTTGGGTGATAGATCCAGAGGGAAACAAGGTCGAGCTCTGGGAGCCGCTGCCCGGTCAATGAAAGGCCGAGCCGTCGGCCGGTGGCATGCCGCGGCGGGCCGCTCAGCTCGAGCTTCATGGCGCACGGAGTCGCGCGACATTCCGAACGATGGAGAGGTGAAATGGACAAGCCTGCGAAGAATACGATTTGCCTTTGGTACGACCGCGACGCCGAGGAGGCGGCGCGGTTCTATGCCAAGACCTTTCCCGACTCCTCCGTCGACGCGGTGCACCTCGCACCGGGAGACTATCCGTCCGGGGAAAAGGGAAATGTGTTGACGGTCGAGTTTACGGTACTGGGAATTCCCTGCCTCGGGCTCAATGGCGGACCTGCGTTCAAGCACACCGAGGCCTTCTCGTTTCAGGTCGCAACCGTCGATCAGGACGAAACCGATCGTTACTGGAACGCGATCGTCGGCAACGGCGGCGAAGAGAGTGCCTGTGGGTGGTGCAAGGACAAATGGGGCTTGTCCTGGCAGATTACGCCGATCGCTCTGACCCGAGCGGTCACCGATCCCGATCCCGCCGCCGCCAAGCGCGCATTCGATGCGATGATGGAGATGGGAAAGATCGACATCGCCGCCATCGAGGCGGCGCGCCGCGGTTAAATCGGTTCGAGAGAGGTCGCGGCGCCGGCGCTGAGCGTTCTCCTGGCGGTCAGAGCTTCACCGGCTGGCGTTCGAGAACGGCACCGATCTCGAAGAACGTCTTGACGCCGGCGAACAGGCCGAAGAGCAAGAGCAGCTTGCCGAGGAACACCGCGCCCAGCACACCGAAGAAGCCGACAGCGCGCCGCCCTGGGCGAGCAGCACGTCGCGCGGGCGGATGCCGGCGGCCGCGAGGCCGGCGAGATCCGCGGCATTCTCGGGCGCGCGCGTGCGACGCACGAAGAGCGAGAGCAGCAGCGTGGTCGCGCCGAGCACCAGCACGCTCTCGATCCAGTAGAGGATCAGCCCGCCGGCCGCTGGCCAGGAGAGGACGAAAACGCCGCCCACGGGCACGGCCTGGGCACCCACGCGCAGCACCAGCCGTCCCGACCGCAGGAGCACTCCGGTGAGCGAGAAAGCCATCGGCCGCTCTACCGTCCCGCTCCGCAGGTCTCGGCAGCGAGGTCGAACGTGCGACCGCCCGGGGAGTCCAATCTTCGGCAAGAACGCCACCGTCCGCCTGCCGTAGCCGCCCCGGAGCCCGACCCCGCATGAAGCGGCCGAGCTCCGCCTCGGCCAAGACCCCGGAGCCCGACCCCGCATGAAGCGGCCGAGCTCTGCCTCGGCCGGCCCGACCCGTCAACGGGCTCCGAACGCCTGGACGACGGGCCCGGCTCCCGAGGCGGAGCCGGGCCCCCCGCACTACTCGCTCGTGCCGTCCCCGCCCTCTCCGACCGCCTCCCGGATCTCCGCCACCAACCGCCGCACCCGCCCGGCCCACCCGGCGGCGGCCCGGCACATCGTGAGGTCCTCGCGGTTGACCCCGACCTCCGCCGGCTGCTCGGCGACCTGCTCGAGGTAGCAGGCGAGGTCTTCGAGGTCGGCCGCCGCGGCGGTCGCGTCGCCGCGCGGCGCGGGCAGCCCGTGACTCGCGCCCCAGTCCCAGTACGGCCCCTCCATGGCGACCTCGTAGAGCACCCGGCCCAGGCGCCGCAGCAGCTCCACGTGCGCGGGCTCGGTGAAGCACCACAGGAAGGTCTCCCGGAAGGCCGTTTCGAGGTTGGGCCGGGCGGACGGCGCGGCGGAGCTCGCATCGCACCCGCTCATCGTCCCGCCTCCCGGAGCAGCTCCATCAAGATCCGCCCGCTGCGCCGGAGCGTTTCGTCCGGCACCGAGAGCAGGTAGTGGGCGAAGGCGAGCGGCTGGACCCGGAGGTCGGCCAGGCCGGAGAGCTGGAGCGGGAGCGTGTCGCCCCCCACCGGGATCAGGCCGGTCGAGGTGCCCACCGGCCGGCCGTGCCAGAGGAGATGGAGCCGGCGTTCGGCGTCCTCCTGGAACCGAAAGCCGGACGGCCGCTCGGCGACCGCGAGGGCGGCCGCCGCGAGGTAGGCGAGGTCCGGCGCCTGGAGCACGAGCCGCGGCGCGCGCTCGCCGGCGGCGATGCAGCCCCACCGGGGCTCGCCGCCGCTTTTGTAGAGCGCCGTCACCCGCCACGGGCCGGCAAGGTCGGCCTCGGGCGTCGCCGGCGCCGGATCGCGCCGGGCGAGCTCGGCGAGGAAGCTCGCCGAAAAGGCGTTGGGGGAGTGGCGGAGGGAAGACCCGTCGCGCCCGACGGTTTCGACTTCCGGGGACGAGACGAACGAAGGGTTGCTACACTTCGGATCACGCTGGCTCATGGATCTGGTCTCCATGTGTCGGCCAGGGCGCGGCGGTGGGCGTCATCCCCCGCCGTGCCCGCTTCGTGGCCTGGTTCCTCGTGGCGTCCGGCGGCGGCTCGACCAGCACCTGGTAAAGGCGCTGCCGGATCGCGGGCTTCGTAGATGTCCGAGTCGTGGCGCTGCGGTTCAGCTCGCTTCCTGTCGTCGTCCTCCTCTCTCCAGCTCCTTCGATCTACCGCCCACCTTACGCCAAGAGCGAGCAGAAGTCAAGAGGCCCTTCAAACACTCCGGCGGGAGATCTCGCTCGCGGATCGCGTCCTTCTCTACAGAGCCCGGCCACTCCCGGCCGAGCACGAGGTCACCGCCTTCCTCACGCACCTGGCCACCAAGCGCCACGTCAGCACCTCCACCCAGAACCAGGCCCTGAGCGCTCTCCTGTTCCTCTACCGGCATGTCCTCGACCGCGAGCTCGGCGACCTCGACGCCGTCCGGGCGAAGCGGCACCGGAAGGTTCCGGTGGTGCTGACTCGAACCGAGGTGCAGCAGGTGCTTGAACACCTCCAGGGCCCGGCTCGGCTCGTCGTGCTCATTATCTATAGCTCTGGGCTACGGCTGAGGGAGGGATTGCAGCTGCGCGTCAAGGACCTCGACTTCCAGTATCGGCAGGTCATCGTGTGCGACGGGAAAGGGGGCAAGAGCCGGGTGTCCATGCTTCCGGAGCGGCTCAAGATCCCTCTTCTTCGGCACCTGGAGTCCGTTCGTAGAATCCACGCTCGCGATCTGCGGAGCCCCGCCGACTCTCTGTAAACCCGTTGGTGGCACGCGGCCGTGGACCAGACCGCTGGATAGGCCGCCATCCCGGGCTTCTTTGGCACAGATGGCCCCTTCCCACGCGCGCTCGCCATGTGGGCTGGACTCAGGGCCGCAGCTCACCGGCAGAGATCAGCGGGTGCGCAGATAGGCTGCGCGCCAAATCTTCATTCCCGAGGAGCCCGTCCTTGCGCCCGGCTGCTATCCCGCGCCGCCGGCAGCCTAATCACGGGACCTTGACCTGCGAGCGACGAGAAGCTAAGCTCCTACTCCAGCGAAGCATACGCCGAGGACCGAAAGGTGAACGGAGCCGCGACTAAACGGCCCGAGTGGCCAGGTTGGCAGAAGTGAGCCGCTGCTCACACAATGGTTCGCCAGCCTTGCGAAGATGAGGGAAGAGAATTGATTATTGGCATCAACCACGGGGCGCTTTCGAGTGGACTGGGCCTATCGAAGCAGTCGAGGCTCGGCTCGCCGGAAGGCCCCCGCCCATCGGCTTCGCTGGTAGGTCGTGAGGGGTCTCGATTGAGGGAACTTCGTCAAGTCCGGAACCGCTCCGTAGTAGTTAAGATGGCGGCTCCCTTCGAAGATCGCCGATGCCCTGCAGCCGTACGTGGTCTACGTAGAGTCTGCTCCCGTTGCTTTCATAGAGGCCCAGGGAGTCCCACTGGTGGTCGCGCTTCCCTGCTTCGAGAGCTGGGCGTGCCCTTCGGACGGGCTCTCCAAAGGGCCTGCATTGCCGTACTGAAGCGGGCGTCGAACCCGCCGGTGGAACGGACGGCTTGCGCCGCCGCTCACCGGCAGCAACGTTAGCTGCTTCGGGGGAGCATACTGGGTACAGTGCCAATGAATCTGAGGCGCTCAATGTTGGCAGGGATGACCGACTATACCGGTGTTGCTCTAGAAGACATCCTTGGGCACCTCCGACAGTGGCGAAAGCATACCGCCGAGGTAGTTGATTACTATCGGGACGCGCCGGCGAAGGTCGACGACATTGCCACCAAGCTTGAGATGGAGAGAGACGCCAGGCAATTCGCCGCGCTTAGTCTCGATCTGTTCCAGCGCTACCTTGCAGATTTTGACCGCCTTCTCGAAGAGTTGCCACGTGGTGTGAGGGAAGCCCACGTTGAGATTCTAGTTCAACTAGTCCGAGGGATCGAGCCGGCGGTGGATCTCTGCATCGCCTTTTCGAATCGCCAGATCAATCGCCCGTTGCAGCATGAGGAGATTCGTCCATTCCTCGATCGGTTGTATGCCGAGGCGGAGGCTCAGCTTGAGGACTACCGGGACCTGTCAAATGTCGTTCCGCGGCTGAAGACGTATGTCGGATCCGACGGCGATCGAAGCGTGAGGGGACTGGGAGACGCGTTGGAACTAAGCCCGAACTTCTTCGGATTCGGTGTCAATCTCAAGAAATTGATCAGTTGGGTTCGGTCTAGATTCGTTCCGTTGCGGAGGAAGCGTTGAATTGGCAGCTAACCCGCGCCTGCAACGGTCGCGCTTCGCGCGCCGCTGAGGCGCAGAGCCGTTAGCCGTCTTGACCGAGCCTTCCCATATGTCTCTTCGTAGTGTTTGGCGAAACATACCGCTACAGCATGAGCACGACTGGCAACGGTCGGAGTTGCTACGCCGGTTGCCGGAAACGGCGAGTTGTGCCGATGGCCAAGTTCTTTCGCTGTTTCAATACCTCTCGGAGAGCCCTCAGCGATACTATTCAAGAGAGGCGCAACGAGGCTACCTAGGCTTTCTTTTTGACCTCACATCAAGCAGACCTCTTGAGCTGAAGGCCTATCTGGATGAGCATCTGGCGCGCATCAGCTCAGCCCATTTATTTCTGAGTGAGATCAACGTCGAAGATTGGCACGAGACGTCCGAGGGCTTCGACGACTATGACACCTTGAGATTCCTCGACCGCCAAGTGCATCCGGCGTATCTTCGCCTCGTCGAGGGTGTCCTCTACCCGTTTATTCACAACGTTGCTTGGTTTCAACGCACCTCGCGTGGCGCCGGAACCGATGGTCTGGATCTTTTTAATGCCGTGCAGGAGCTGAGCGGTACTGCTTACGAGCCTCTGGTCGGCGCCTATCGCCACATCGTGCGAAACGGAATAGCGCATGGCGGTGTCGCATTTGGTCGCAACGAAGTGGAGTACACAGACAAGAAGGGAAACTCCGAGACACTGGCAACAACAGAGGTAATCCGGTTGTTAGATGATCTTGTCGATATCTGCAATGGCATCGCACTCGCGTCGCGCATCTTCTTCCTTTCGCGTCCGGCTTCAAGCCGGGAGCCGCCTCGCGCGGTCCTGCTTGAGGAGCTGTGCGCGGAGACGGAGTCGCCATGGTGGCGAGTCGAGGGCGCCGTGCAATCTACGGTGCCTCAAGGCAGCCAGCTCATCCTCTACGCTCGCCCAAGCACCCGAGATTCCCTCAAGGTTCAGTACTATTGCTTCCTGACAGCGGTCTTATGCGAGTACCTTGCTCCGGGCTACGACCGATACTTCTTTTCGCTCAGGTCGCAAGTGGCGTTGCCCGGATTCGCGGCTTTCGATGGGCGAAGATTGGCGGCCGTCCGAGAGGCGGGGCCCACGTCCGAATCCGACTACCAGGGCGTTCTTGAAGAGGATGGGCTCTTCTTTGCGCCGCACGTTCAACTTCCTCGCTTGTTTGGCAAGGTCGATTCTCTCTTTAGGATCTTCCTCTCCGTGGGCCGTGCGGCTCTACGCTCCGCTCGGCTGACTGCGGGGCATCCGGAGCTGAAGGTTCGGCGGGCACAGTTGCACCGCAATGGTCTTCGGACTGTTCTGAATGGCACTGTGCTGTTCGAGACCCAAACCGGATCACCGGAACCAGAGGAGATTCTCCAGAATCTGCGAAACATCCTGCGACAGGCCACTCGCTCGGCTCGGAGGAGAACGAGGGGCCTCAGGTGGCTGCCGCTTGGTTGGGTCCGAATTGGTGTTGTCCAGCGCGACTACCGGGTTCGGCGACTCAAGGCGTTCGGCCTTCACGAGGATCTTGTCTGCACTGTTCAGATCTCGAGGATCTCTCGCATCAAGGCACCAGATATACTCGGCTCTACGGTTGAGCAGCGCGGAAGGTATCGTGTTGCTTGGAACCGTGCGTGGCTTGAGAAGACGGCTAACAAGAGCATCGAGCGGGCGGATGAGTCTGCCTCGCAGGATTGAGCGTCTGTCGCCCCGCCGCTCATGCTCGGGCCGTTGAACAGACCGCTTCGCGGATTGTTGCCCTCCAAAAGCCTTTCTGATCGTACTGAGAAACCCTTCCTGAGGCAAGGCCGGGGTGGGATGATGGCGGCCGATCCTGGAGTTTGCTGCGAGATCGTAGCGCCGGATTCCGTCATAGGAGGGTATGGGATGGACGATCCAGGAGATCCTGCGCTCCGGGCTGGCGCGACTGCTCGAAGAGCGGAAGCTACCGGGGTACGTGGCTCGGGCGGCCAAGGCTCTGTTGCACTGCCGCACGGCAGCTCTCGGGGGCCACACGAAGCGCTGCCCGGCGGGCCACGTCCAGGGTGTCTGGTACAACTCGTGCCGGCACCGGATGTGCCCGCAGTGCTCCTGGGGCAAGATCGAGTCGTGGCTGGCGGCGAAGCGTGAGCTCCTGCTGCCGACGGATCACTACCACGTCATCTTCACGATCCCCTGGCAGTTCCGGCGCCTCTGGCGGTGGAACCCGCGCAAGATCGGAGATCTGCTCTTCGAGGTCTCGGCCGAGACGCTGCGGAGCTTGCTGGGCGAGGAGCGGCGTCTCGGGCAGGCTCGGCCGGGCTGGATCGCGGCGCTCCACACCTGGGGCCGGACCCTGGTGGCCCATCCGCATGTCCACTGCCTGGTGGTCGGAGGTGGGCTCGCTGCAAACGGGACGTGGCGGGCGATCCGCAACGGGTATCTCTTGCCCTACCGCCAGGTGCGACACGACTTCCGACAACGGTTTTGCGACGCGTTGGAGGCTCTTCTCCGCAGTGGGGAGATCGAGCTGCCCGGCGATCTCTCGCTCGCCGAGGCTCTGCGCATCGTCACCAAGGCGCGGCGGCGCAAGTGGAATGTGCGCCTCGAAGCCCCCTACCGCCACGGTGAGGGGGTGGCCGTTTACCTGGCTCGCTACTTGAAGGGCGGCCCCTTGAAGAACAGCCGCCTCGTGGGCTTCGACGGCCGGGAGGTCGCCTTCCGCTACGGGGACTTCCGTGAGGCCGACGCCGGCGGCCGGCCGAAGGCGAAGGTGATGCGCCTCGCGGTCGGCGAGTTTCTCGGCCGCCTCCTCCAGCACGTCCCACCGCCGGGCATGAAGATGGTGCGCTCCTACGGGCTCTACGCCCCGAGGAGCCGGGAGCTGCTCGAGCAGGCCCGGGGCGCGATCGAGCCCGGTCCCGAGTGGGCCGAGGCGCGCCGGAGGATCGGGAGCCGGCACCGTGGGCCCCAAGCCGATCGAGGCCCGCGCTGCCCGGTCTGCGGGCTGGCCCTGGTCGTCGTCGCCGGAAGTGAGCGGTCTGGGATCCCCCCTCCCGGCCTCGCCGTGGGACGATCGCTGGCATGAGAGGGCCTCCGCCGACAACTCGCCAGGGAGGCGCCGCCGGGCGGGGTGCGCTCTTCGCGAAGCCGGAAACCGTCATCAGCCCCTGGGAGCCGGTCGCGGGACCCACGGCGTACCCCTCGGCGCCATCTTCCCGCACGGCCCACCTGCCGTCGGGCCCCTCACGCCGCTCCGAGAGCGTTCCAGGAACCTCCGATCTCTGGTACAATCCCCATAGCTGAAACCGAGAGACTGCCAACGACGAGCCCGGCTGTTCAACCCAGCGTCTCCAGCGGGCGTCGAGACCGCCCGAGGCTTCGCCAGGTGGCAGCGCAAGGAAGGATCAACACCGATGCCGTGGCCGACGCCTTCACCCGACGCCGCTGAAACGCCTCATCGTTAGCTACCGTGCGTGACCAAACATCCAGCCCTGTTGACCACTTCGCCTCTGTGGCTGAACGCCTGAGTAGTTGGGCCTTCTCCGAGGCGCCGGCACCAGAGAAGGACTTGGTTACGGTGTGTCAGCTGCTGGCGGATCTCATCTCGGCCGGCTGCGCCTTGGGATGGTCCGAGGGGGAGCCGTCGTCGCTGGAGGTAGATCGATCGGAGGTGGCGCAAGTCAGAGCACGAGCAGCAAACCTTCCTCTGCAATATTATTCGGAGGTATTCAACAACCTTGCTGTGCCAGCGGAGGAACCTGTCGTTGGCGATCTTGCAGATGACCTTGGAGATATTTACTCCGATCTTGCTCCGGGCCTTGTGCTTTACCGAAATGGACGGCGCCAGGAAGCAGCTGACCACTGGCGCTTTTGGTTCCCGGTACACTGGGGCGAGCATGCCACATCAGCTATCCGGGCTGCGTGGTCGTTCCTCGCCTGCCGGGACGGGAGTGATCGAACCGATGGTAGCTAACCCCTCGCTGGTGCGGGCGGCTGGCGCCGCCGCACAGCTCCAACCCGTTCTACGCATTAGAGACAGTGGGGAATGCTAAATCACTACGTTCCGAGGTTCTACCTCAAGGGTTTCTGCTGCGAAGACTCTGGGGATCAAGTCTGGGTCTTCGACAAAGCTGCTCAGAAGTTCTTCCGGGCAGGGGTTGGCAAGGTGGGCGCCGTTCATGGCTTCTACGACGATGACGTTGAAGAAGAGCTGAATCGGAATGTCGAGGCACCGGGCAATGCTGTCATCCAAGCGATACGTGACCGAGAGGCCATCACTCCCCAACAGAAGGCACGATTGGCTTACTACATTGGCGTCCTGATGATGAGGGTGCCGGAGAGGAGGCGAAAGGCACTCGATATACTTCCTGGGGTTCTGGACGAGACCGTCACAGAAGTATGTCGCGAGATCGAGGCGTTCCGGGGGGATGACGAGGTCGAGGATCAGCTGATAGATCGCCGACTAGCTGAAATGGAAAGTTGTCGGCGCAAGTTCAAGGATCAGCCTCCTCAGAGTGTTATCGAGAGCATTCGCATGCCTTGGCCTACAAAGAATATGGTCAATGCTCTGTACTCCATGAGATGGCGGTTTGGAGTGACTTCCGGCCCTTCCTTCCTTATAACGAGCGACAATCCGGTGTTCTTCTTCACGGCCTATGGGGTAGGACGTCCAGAGTCTGAGCTCACGTTTTCGATATCTAGCGAAGTTGTGCTCTTCGGTGATCGGCAGAGTCGCCAGCGGCGCTCTCCGGAGTACGTTGAGTTATCTGCGAGATACGCCCGGGAGGTGAATAGGCGTGTGGCGTCTAAAGCTACGCGCTTCATTTTCCATCGAGACACACCTGATTGGATTCCTGTCATCGCAAACAAACAGACCCCATATCTCAGTCGAATCCTTTGGGGAGGAGCGTAGAACCCATCGCTGGTGCGGGCGGCTGGCGCCGCCGGTCAGCAGCAACAACGTTAGGCGCACATCGAATCCGAGAGTAGATCATGATTACGTACAGCATCGAAATTGATCGACCTCCCCACGAGGTCTTCGCCTATGTCGACGAACTCGATCGTCATAGCGAGTGGCAGGACGCCATTATCAAGGCGCGCAAAGAACCGAGCGGCCCTACCCGCCTCGGCACGCGCAACGTCGAGACACGTCGCATTCCTGGTGGACCGCGTGAGTTCGTATCTGAGGTGATCGAACACGATCCACCCCGGCGCATCGTCGCACAGAGCCTGAACGGGCCGGTGCGGCCGAAGGTAACGGTCACGATCGAACCTCTGGATAACAGCTCCCGATCGCGATTCACTCTGCAACTTGAGGTGAGGGGTTATGGGATTGGGAAGATCTTTGCGCTCTTCGCGCGCCGGTCCGCTAGGGCTCAGATTCCGCGTGACCAAGCGCGACTGAAGCAGATCTTGGAGGGTCGCGCGTGAGCGCGCGAATTTGTTCTGCCGCATGCCGATAATTTGTATGGGGTTGTTGCGCAATCGCGTTTTGGGTAGTGGGCAGGAGGTGCGCCTAACGAAAAAGAGATTCATGCCGCGCGGAGCCGCGGCATGAATCTTGGGTTGAGCTCAATCCGGACACGACAGTTCGTAAGCGTCCGGCCAACCCACCTTCCGCCAGCCGGGCCGGCTCGACAGGATCAGCGCCAGGAGGTGACCCATGGCGCAGAAGCGAGTCGAGTCGTCGGAGCGCGGGACGAAGCTTGGCGGCGGTTGGTGGGCGGGTGGCGCGAGAGCGGGCTGACGCAGGAGGCGTTCTGTCGGAAGCGGGGTGTGGCGCTGGCGTCGTTTCGTTGGTGGAAGTGGAAGCTGGGCCTGCCGGGCCGGCCGCCGGCTGAGGGTCGAGTGCAGGACCGGCCGGCGGGGGCGCTCCCGGCGTTCGTCCCGGTGCGGATCGTGGAGCGTTCGCCCCGGCCTGGACCGGACCCGACGGGCGGCGGCTTCGCGATCGAGCTGCCGGGCGGCTGGGTCCTCTGGGTGCCGGCGGACTTCGAGGCGGAGTCGCTCGCGCGCCTGCTGGCGGTGATCGAGGAGCATGGCTCATGTTGAGCTTGCCGCCGGCGGTCCAGATCTTCGTGGCGACGGAGGTGGTGGACCTCCGGCGCTCCTTCGACGGGCTGGCGGCGACGGTGCGCAGCCTCGGCGAGGAGCCACTCTCGGGACACCTCTACGTCTTTCGCAATCGTCGAGGCGACCGGGTGAAGATCTTGTACTGGGACCGCACGGGGTTCTGTCTCTGGTACAAGCGCCTCGAGCGCGGGGTGTTTCACTTCCCCGTGGGGGCCTCCGGTTGCGTCGAGCTGGAGGCTTCGGAGCTGATGTTGCTGCTCGAGGGCATCGACCTCGCCGGAGCCCGCCGGCACAAGAGATTTCGGCTCGCCGCGAGCTGACAAAAACCTTTCCTTCGGACGGGTTCCGAGGTAGAATCCGTCCATCGAATGAGCCCTCCCGCGACGCTCCCGGACGACCCGGGCCTGCTCAAGCAATTGATCGCGGAGCTCCATCAAGAGCTCCAGGAAAGCTATCGTCGCCAGGAGCAATTGCAACATCAGATCGACGCTCTCGCCCGGCGGGTCTTCGGCCGGAGCTCGGAGCGGATCGATCCGAATCAGCTCGCCCTGGCGCTGGGAGAGATCCAGGGCCTGGCCGCCGCGGCGCTCCCGGAAGAGCCCGACGACTCCGAGGAGCCGCCGCCGTCTGGACCCCGGCGTCGGGGCCACGGCCGCCGGCGGCTGCCGGAGGATCTGCCACGCCAGCGGGTCGAGCACGAGCCCTCTGAAGACGAGCGCCAGTGCCGCGGCTGCGGTGCCCCGATGGTGCGCATCGGCGAGGAGGTCAAGGAGCAGCTCGAGTACGTCCCGGCCTCCTTCTTCGTCCTCGAGACCGTGTGCGGCAAGTACGCCTGCCGGCACTGCGAGGAGGGGGTGGTGACGGCGTCCGCGCCGGCCCAGCCGATCGCCAAGGGCCTGCCCGGCCCGGGCCTTCTGGCCCACGTCGTGGTAAGCAAGTATGCCGACCACCTGCCGCTCGCCCGCCAGGCGGGGATCTTCGCCCGCCACGGCGTCGAGCTTCTCGCGCTCGACGCTGTGCGACTGGATGGGCGCGGCGGCGGCGCTGGCTGCACCGGTGGTCGAGGCCATGAAGCGCGACGTCCTGGCCTCGAAGGTCCTCCACACCGACGACACGCTGGTGCCGGTGCTCGACAGGAGCCGCGGAGCAGACCCGGACGGCTCGGCTCTGGGTCTACCTCGGAGACCGAGACCACCGCCACGCGGTCTTCGACTACACCCCGGATCGCAAGCGCGACGGACCGGCGCGCTTCTTGGAAGGCTATTCGGGGTTTCTCCAGGCCGATGCCTATGGCGGCTATGACGGAATCTATGCCGGTGGCACGGTCACCGAGGTCGCCTGCTGGGCCCACGCCCGAAGGAAGTTCTACGACGCCCGGACGACGGACCCCGAGCGGGGATTGACCGCGCTCGCCTTCGTGCGCCAGCTCTACCAGGTCGAGAAGCAAGCGCGGGAGCTTGCGCCCGAGAAGCGCCTGGAGATGCGCCGCGCTCACTCGGTGCCGGTCCTCGACGTCTTCGCCCTCTGGCTCCAGGAGGAGGCCCCGCGGGTGATCCCCAAGAGCCCGATGGGCGGAGCCTTCACCTACGCCCAGCTCCAGTGGCAGGCGCTTCGCCGCTACACCACCGACGGCGATCTCGCCATCGATAACAACAACGCCGAGCAGGCACTACGCCGCGTCGCCGTCGGCCGCAAGAACTGGCTCTTCGCCGGCAGCGACGAGGGCGGTCGCCGCGCCGCCATCCTCTACAGCCTGATCGCCTCGGCTCGCCTCCACGACCTCGACCCCTTCGCCTACCTCCGCGATCTCTTCGAGCGCCTGCCCACCCACCCGCGCAACGCCGTCGCCGAGCTCACCCCCGCCGCCTGGGCACAGGCCCTCGAGCCGCAAGCCCGGGCCGCCGCCTGAGCGGCTGGCTGGACACCCGCGGGCTCCCGCCGCGGGGCTCAGCGCCAGGGGGTGGGTTCACCGGACGCTTACGCCGAATCGATGCTGGTGCTCTCCGAGGTCCGCCGGGGTGAGCTCGCCACGAGCCCCGCGCGGCGGATCGGCCCGGCGAGGGTCTTCGACCGGCTCTGGCACGAGACGGGCTGCGCCGAGGTGATCCGCAAGCTCCTCGCCGGACGGGCCTTCGAGTTTCCCGTCGAGCGGGCGATCTTCCTCGAGGTGCTCCACCGCCTGGTCACCCCCGGTTCGGACCGCGCGGGCGTCGAGTGGCGCCGGGCCTACGGGATCGAAGGCGTCGAGGGCCTGGAGCTCCACCACGCCTACCGGGCCATGGCCTGGCTCGGCGAGCCGCTCGCCGAGGAGTCCCCCGCCGGGGCGCTCGCTCCCCGCTGTACCAAGGACTTGATCGAGGAGGCCCTGTTCGCCCGGGACCGGGATCTGTTCTCCTCGCTCCAGCTCGTCTTCTTCGACACGACCTCGATCTACTTCGAGGGCGAGGGCGGCCCGACTCTCGGCCGGCGTGGCTACAGCAAGGACCACCGGCCCGATCTCAAGCAGATGGTCGTGGGCATGGTCCTCGATCAGGAGGGCCGGCCGATCTCGTGCGAGCTCTGGCCCGGCAACACGAGCGACGTCACGACCTGGGTGCCGGTGGCCCGCCGCCTCCGGACGCGCTTCGGCATCGGCCGGGTCTGCCTGATCGCCGACCGGGGGATGATCCAGGCGAAGACCCTGGAGGCGTTGGAGAAGGAGGGCTGGGACTACATCGTCGGCGCCCGGATGCGGAGCCAGAAGGAAGTGCGCGACGAGGTCCTGGGCCGGGGTGGGCGCTTCCGCCAGGTCGTCGGGCCCCGCAAGAATGCCAAGGACCCCTCGCCTCTCGAGGTCAAGGAAGTCTGGGTGGACGAGCGGCGCTACATCGTCTGCCGCAACGAAGAGCAGGCGAGGAAGGACGCCGCCGACCGCGAGGCGATCCTCGCCGCCCTCGAAGACCAGCTCCACGGCGGGGCGACCTCGCTGGTCGGCAACCGCGGCTTCCGACGCTACCTCTCGGCCGCAGGCGAAGGCTTCCAGATCGACCCGGCCAAGATCGAGCGCGACCGCCGCTACGACGGCAAGTGGGTCCTGCGCACGACGACCGATCTCGACGCGGCCGACGTCGCCTGGGCCTACAAGCAGCTCTGGACCGTCGAGGAGATCTTCCGAACCATGAAGTCGCTGCTCGAGACCCGCCCGATCTGGCACCACCTCGACGAAACGATCCGCGGCCACGTCTTCTGCTCGTTTCTGGCCCTGCGCCTGCGCTTCGAGCTCGAGAGCCGCCTCGCCGAGCGCGGCGACTCCTTCGAGTGGGCCTCGATCCTCCGCGACCTCGACCGGGTCGAGGAGATCGAGGTCGACAAGCACGGCACCCGCTTTGTCCTCCGCTCCGAGGCCCCGGGCGCGGCCGGCAAGGTCTTCCAGGCTGCCGGCGTCGCCCTGCCTCCTACGATTCGGAAGGTGAGCTGAGCGAGGCCGCCCGCCCCCGAACCTCGATTTCATAGTGCCAACGCCGAAGTGCGCCTCCATAAGTGGCGCGGTGTCAGAGAGTTACGATTTGGTGGTGTTGAAGATGGGTCACGGTTGCGGAAGCCGTGGGCGGTTGCCTTGATCCACTGGATCTTGGCGTTGAGGCCTTCGGCCCGGGCGTTGGTGATGCCGAGGACGACGGCAGTAAGGCAGTGTCAATAAACAATATTTACATCTTGTGCGGTCGGATGAGGTAGTTCCATTCGCCGTGAAAGGAGTGACGAGTGAGGTTTAACGTGGCGATCTCCTGATCCGATACCTTGCGGCCGACGGGATAGGAGCGCCGGTCCAACCGGCAGGTCACCTTGAGCCCCTTGGCAGTGGTTGTCCTGGCGATCAGGCGCACGATGGTTTCGTAGTCGCGAAGTGGCTCTCCACGCCGGTTGGAGGAGATGAAGGAGAACAGGCGATGCTCGACCTTGTTCCACTTGCTGGTCCCTGGAGGGAAGTGGCACACCCTGATGGAGAGGCGGGCCCAGTCCGCGAACCCTTGGAGCTCTATCTTCCACTGGCGAAGGCGGTATCCGTTGCTGCCGCCACCATCCGCCGTGATCAAGAGAGTCTTGGCGGTCGGATACAGCCGCCGCCCCTCCGCGCGCCACCATCCTCGAATCGAGGCCACCGCGAAGGCACCGGTGTCATGATCGGTGCCTACGTTCACGAAGCCAGTGTTGCGACCCAAGTCGTAGACGCCGTACGGATACGCACGCGGGACCGATGGATCAGGAAAATCGTGGACGTTGACGCGCTGAGGGGATTTCGCCTTGCGCCACTGCTTCCCTTCGTTCAGGTAGTTGCCGAGGATCTCTTTCTTCTTCGTGTCGACCGAGATGACAGGGCGCCCCGCGGCCAGCGCCTGACTCACCTGTTCGTTGATGTACCGGAACTGAGCGTCGCGGTCTGGATGACCGCTCCCGCCCTCGGCCTTTCGGTTCCCCTGAAGGCTGTAGCCCATCTGCCGCAGCAACTGGGCCACTTTCTCATGGCTCACCGGGTGGTGCTGGGCTACCAGCTCTGCGGCCAGAGCGCGGGTGCTCTTGCTCGTCCAGCGCAGCGGCGACTCTGGGTCGCCGCTCGTCAGCGGCTCGACAAGCGTCTCCAGCCATCTCGGCAGATCGGGATCGCGGACTTCAAGTGCCGGCCGCCCGCCGCCTGGGCGTCGAACCCGGCCCGCTGCCAGAGGGGGGCTACCCAGCTCGTGAAGCCCCTTCGTAATCGTCACTCGAGACAAACCACACGCCCTGCTGACGGCCGACACGCCGCCGTGGCCGAGCTGACGAGCCTCGCTCGCTGCGAAGAGTCGCCGCGCTCGCTCATCAAGATGAGGCCAAAGAAGAGCGATTTTCTCCTGGAGCGCAGCGAGATCAGCCATCTCCCATTCAATCTACACCAGAAACGTCTGAATGTCAAGCTTGTTTATTGACAGCGCCTTAATAGGCGTCGCCGCGGGGTCGAATCGCACGGATGAGAAGCTGGCTTCCTTCTTTGGAGAAGAAGACTCCACTGGACCTCCCTGCTCACGACTCTCGGAGCAGCTCGCGTCGTGCCGCGTTGTGAGACACCACGCGGCCCTCTTGCCAGTCACGCTCGGCGGCCTCAAGCTCCGCCAGGTCCTCGGCTGTCACGGGTTCGTCGTCGAACGAAGCCTCCTGGAGTGCTCGAGCCACGGGATCAGGCGTCCCTCGCCGCAGGTACTCAACAAACCGCAGCGCCGCATGGACCTCGGGCTCCGGAAGGTCTTCCACGAGGCTGTGCAGTCTCTCCTTCTCGGTCATCGGCTCATTCTACACCACGCCCACCTTCGGTGGTCACGGGGCCACCGAGGTCTCCTATTGGCATGAGCCCCGGATTGGTGGCGCCCTTGACCTGCAAAGTTGCAGGAAGTACGCCCCGGCCCCGGGAACGCCGGGGAACCCCCCGATCTCGGTCTCCCAGAAACCGACGCTCTTGGTCTGCGTACGTTCGGCGGCGGTCAAGGGAGAAGGTGATGAAGAGAAGAGCGCTCGACCAAGCGCCTCCAGACGGACGTGCTTCGCGCGCCGCTGTGGCGCAAGAGCGTTAGCTTCCTCAGGCAGCCGTGGTAGGCTTGAAGCCATGAAGACGAACCTGTTAGGGGAAGCCCAGCGGCTCCCGGTTGAGGAGCGGATCGAGTCGGCCGGGGCGATCTGGGATACCGTCGCGGAAGACGCCGGCCCCGACGCTTTGCCAGTCTCTGCTGCCCACCGCTCGGAACTGGACCGCCGCCTGGCGGACCTCGAGGCCGAACCAACTGCCGGCCGCTCCTGGGGAGAGGTTCGAGCCTGTCTACGGTAATGCGGAACTCATCGCCGAGGCCGGGCTGCTGTTCCTGGGCGTGTGCGCCGGGCCGTGATGAGGCGATTTCCCTACCCCCTCTATTACGTGGTGACAAGGTGCGTGCGCTCCAAGGGGGCCTCGAATCAGTATTCCATCGGTGAAGCGGTCACGGCCCTGCGGGCCGCGCCGCTTACCTCAAACCCCGTTGTGCGTCAAAGACAGGAATCACACCATGGCCTCCCCCAGTGTCTATTCTCGGTTCGCCAAATCCGCATCCCGCTTCTGTGGACGCCCCCGAACATTCATGCTTGCGGTCGGGGTAATCGTGGTCTGGATCGTGACTGGTCCACTCTTCAGATTCAGTGACACGTGGCAATTGGTCATAAACACCGGGACGACGATCATCACCTTCTTGATGGTCTTTTTGATCCAAAACACTCAAAACCGAGACACCGAAGCGATACAAATAAAGCTGGATGAATTGATCCGCGCGACGGAAGGGGCTCATAACGCGCTTCTCGATCTGGAGGAAATAGAAGAAGACACGCTCGACGATTTTCGGAAAAAATACCAAGGCCTCGCTGCAACTGCGCGCGAAGACCTGGCCCATGGAACGAAAGACACTGGAAGCCCAGAGCCGTGATCGTAGTGTCCCTCACGGCGAGCTAGCCGATCGAGTGGACGCTTCCGCGCAGCGCGCTTTAGCGCCACTCATCGGCCCGTCGGGCCGCGGAACCGTCCACTTTCACCCATACCCACGCTACGGAGGCGGAGATGAAGAGAGTCACTGGCATCGGCGGAGTCTTCTTCAACGCGCGCGATCCCGTCACACTTCGGGCCTGGTACAAGTCGCACCTGGGCATCGACGTTCAGGAATGGGGCGGTGCGGCGTTCACCTGGACCGACGCAGAAGGCAAGCCCCTGGCCGGGACGACCGCCTGGACGATCGGCGACGCATCGAGCAATCAATTTGCTCCGAGCACAGCGCCCTTCATGATCAACTATCGAGTCGCAGACCTCCACTCGCTCGTCGCAGCCCTGAGAGCGGAAGGCTGCAACGTGCTCGACAAGGTCGACGAGTCCGAGTACGGGAAGTTCGCTTGGGTCATCGATCCAGAGGGAAACAAGGTCGAGCTCTGGGAGCCGCTGCCCGGTCAATGAAAGGCCGAGTCATCGGCCGGTGGCATGCCGCGGCGGGCCGCTCAGCTCGAGCTTCATGTCGCACGGAGTTGCTCGACATTCCGAACGATGGAGAGGTGAAATGGACAAGCCAGCGAAGAATACGATTTGCCTTTGGTACGACCGCGACGCCGAGGAGGCTGCGCGATTCTATGCCCAGACCTTTCCCGACTCCTCCGTCGACGCGGTGCACCTCGCGCCGGGAGACTATCCGTCCGGGGAAAAGGGAAATGTGTTGACGGTCGAGTTCACGGTACTGGGGATTCCCTGCCTCGGGCTCAATGGCGGACCTGCGTTCAAACACAGCGAGGCATTTTCGTTTCAGGTCGCAACCGTCGATCAGGACGAAACCGATCGTTACTGGAACGCGATCGTCGGCAACGGCGGCGAAGAGAGTGCCTGTGGGTGGTGCAAGGACAAATGGGGCTTGTCCTGGCAGATTACGCCGATCGCACTGACCCGAGCGGTCACCGATCCCGATCCCGCCGCCGCCAAGCGCGCGTTCGATGCGATGATGGAGATGAAAAAGATCGACATCGCCGCAATCGAGGCGGCGCGCCGCGGTTGAAGTGGTTCGAGAGGGGGAGTCGGGGGACGCGATGAAACGCACATGGACGATCATAGGGGTGGGCGACGTGCCGGGCAGCTTCAAGTGGTACCAGGCGCTGTTCGGTCAGCCGGCCACGTTCCCTGCTCATGACTACTTCGGGCAGATCCTCGATTCGGATGGTACGGTCCTGCTCTGCCTGCACGAGTGGGGCGCCCACGAGCATCCCTCGTTGACGAGCCCCGATCACGGGACACCCGGCAACGGCCTCCTGCTGTTCTTCCGTGTCGATGATTTCGACCTGGCGCTCGCAAGGGCACGCGCTCTCGTCACTCGGCTCGAAGAGGAGCCCCATGTGAACCCGAACACTCGAACCAAGGAGTTCTCGCTCCGGGATCCGGACGGATACTACGTCACGATCAGTGCGCTTCCCGCGTCCTGACGAGCCTTCGGGGCTGACCGACTGCCGGCCCAGGTCATGCGGGGCGCCGAAGGCGATGCGGAAACAGGGCCAGCCCGAATGATCGAGATCGTCTACCCCGTCGCGTGAGGAGACGACATGAAGCGAGCCGATCCTGCCGGTGAACCGGCCGAGAGCCCCGAGCAGCAGGTCCGCGGCTTCATCTCCAAGTTCGAGCCGGGGCACCAGACCTTGATCCGTGCCGTGCGGCGAGCTTTGCGGAAGAGGTTTCCCACCGCCTACGAGCTCGCCTATGACAACTACAACTTCTTCGTGCTCGGCTACGGTCCCACGGAGCGGCCCTCGGACTGATCGTCTCGATGGCCGCGGGGGCCAACGGCGTGAGCCTCTGCTTCATCCAGGGAGCCCGACTCCCGGATCCCGCTCGGTTGCTCTCCGGCTCCGGCAACCAGACGCGCTTCCTCCGGCTCGAGACCGCCGACGTCCTCGATCGTCCGGCGGTGGAGACCTTGCTGGCAGCGGCACAAGCGCAGTCGAAAGCACCGTTCCGGACCACGGGGCGGGTGGTGCTGGCGGTGCGATCGGTTTCGGCCAAGCAGCGCCCGCGACGCAAGGCGGGAGCGGCTTGAACCGGCCGGGACCACCCAGGTCGCCGCCGTGACCACGGCCGGCAAGACGTAACCCGTCATCGTGCCGGCGACCCCCCCCGGGTGGCCCGCCGTCCGGCGGTCGCCTCCGAGGGCGCGATCAACGTCCTGAGACGGGCCCTGGTGATGGCACCAGCCCGAAAAGTACGAGGAGGTTTCCATGAGCCCGAAGAGGAACAAGCAGAAGTCGCCCAAGAGCAGCCCCGGCGAGGCGTCCGGGGGATTCACGGAGGAAGAACGAGCCGCGATGAAGGAGCGCGCCCAGGAGCTGAAGACGGCCGCGCGCCGCGGTCCGGGCGCGAAGAAGGCCGACGGGGAGAGCGACGTGCTCGCGAAGATCGCCGAGATGTCGGAACCGGATCGCTCGATGGCCGAGCGGCTCCATGCCCTCATCAAGGCCAGCGCGCCGGCCCTCGCGCCGAGGACCTGGTACGGGATGCCCGCCTACGCCAAGGATGACAAGGTCGTCTGCTTCTTCCAGAGCGCCGGGAAGTTCAAGGCGAGGTACGCGACGCTCGGCTTCAGCGACAAGGCGAACCTCGACGAAGGCGCCATGTGGCCGACCTACTTCGCGTTGAAGGAGTTGACCGCCGCCGAAGAAAAGCGGATCGAAGCGCTGGTCAAGCAGGCGGTGAGCTGAGGCCCACGCTCGCGGTCGAGCTCCGGCGACCGCGGGGCGGTGCTTTGGGCCGCCTCGGCGGTCGATCCGGACGGCCCGCGGGCAGTCTTCCAAGGGACTCGAGGTCGGGCGCGGAGTTGATCTTGGGGTCGTTGATGACCAGAGAGATGCTTCCCCGCTAGAGACGGTGAGAGAGAAGGTTTTGGCCTGTTCGAGCCGCTCCCCCGTCTTGAGCGTGTAGCTGGAGGACTCCGTTTGCGTTCGGACGGCCACCACGTCCCGATAGAAGGACTCATCGGTTTGCTCGTCGGTGGGCACTGCCTTGATCATGTTATCTTTCGCCTGGTAGGCGCCCAGGAAGTTCTCGGTGAAATGGAAGACGGAGATTCGGTAGGTAGAGCGCTCCGGGGTCCGGCCGGCGAGAGATGGGTGCGACTCACGACGGTGTCGGGCAGCCTTCTGCCGGGAGGTCAGCGATGAAACGAACCTGGGACGGGTCCCCGCACCCTACGGCGAGGACCATCGGAGTCGTCTACCTGCTGTACTTCGTGACCGCCTTCGTCGCGCCCCTCTTCACGAGGGGGCTCGTGGTTCCTGGCGACGCCGCCGCGACTGCGAGCGGCCTGCTGGCGCACGAGGCCCAGTTCCGGGCGGCCTTCGCCGTCGGATTCGCCGCCAACGCGCTCTACATCGCCGTGACGGCGCTCTTGTATCGATTGCTCGGCCCGGTGAGCTGGAGCCTCTCCCTGCTCGCCGCCTTCTTCAGCCTCGCCGGCTGTACCATCCAGATCTTCGCCGGCCTTCTGCAGCTCGCTCCCTTTCTCCTTCTCGGAAGCGGCCCGTGGTCGAGCGTGTTCACGCCGGATCAGTTGCAGGCCACGGCGCTCCTGAGTCTCGGGCTGTATGGCCAGTCGTTCCACATCTCGCTGGTCCTCTTTGCGCTCTACGACCTGGTCCTCGGATATCTCATCTTCGAGTCGACCTTCCTGCCTCGGGCCCTCGGCGTGCTGCTGATGGTCGCCGGCATCGGCTGGCTCGCTTTTCTGTGGCCGCCGCTCGCGACGGCGCTCTCGGCCTACATCCTGCCCGCCGGCGCCCTCGCCGAGATCGTGCTCATGGTCTGGCTCCTGGTCAAGGGCGTAAACGTCTCGAGGTGGCGGGAGATGGCAAACGCGGAGCAGGCCACCGGCGCCTGACGGGCGAAGAAGTCCTGGAGGGCGTCGCCGGTTGTCTCGTGCTCGATCCCGGCTCCGGTCAAGAGTGACCCGGTAATCGCGAAGAGGGCCGGGGTTGCCGGTCGCTAGATGCTGCGTGCCAGAATCCCGAAGTGGCCGCCGCCCGCAGCTCCTTGCCTCCCGCGCCTCAGGCTTCGCCGCCCTGGCTCCGCCTGGTGGAGCTCTACCTCGACCACCTGGCGGTCGAGCGGGGGCTGGCGGGGAACACGGTCTCCTCGTACCGCCGGGACCTGGTGCGGCTGGGGGAGGGGCTGGCCGAGGAGGGGGCCGACCTGGTCCGCGCCGGGCCGACCGACCTCGCCGCGCAGGTGCGGCGGATGCGCCACGAGGGGCTCTCGCCGCGCTCGATCTCGCGCGCGGTCTCGGCGGCTCGGGGGTTCTACGCGTATCTCGTGGCCGAGGGCGAGCGGGCGGACGACCCGGCGGCCGAGCTCGACTCGCCGAAGCTCCTCCAGAGGCTGCCCAAGGTGCTCTCCGAGGAGCAGGTCGAGGCGCTCCTCCAGGCGCCGGACGTCGCGACCCCACTCGGCCTGCGCGACCGCGCGATGATCGAGCTGCTCTACGCGGCCGGCCTCAGGGTGAGCGAGCTGGTCGGCCTCGAGCTCGCCCAGCTCCGCCTCGACCAGGGCTTCCTGGTGGCGTTCGGGAAGGGCTCGAAGGAGCGGATCGTGCCGGTGGGGGAGAGTGCCGAGGGCTGGCTCGGGCGCTACTTCCGGGAGGCCCGGCCGGGCCTCGAGCGCGGGCACCGGAGCGACGCCGTGTTCGTGTCGCGCCTCGGCCGCGCCATGACCCGCCAGGCCTTCTGGGGGACCCTCAAGCGCTACGCTCGCGAGGCCGGCGTGCGGCAGGTCTCGCCCCACGTGCTCCGCCACAGCTTCGCGACCCACCTGCTCGAGCACGGGGCGGATCTCCGCGCGGTCCAGATGATGCTCGGCCACGCCGACATCTCGACCACCCAGATCTACACCCACATCCACCAGCACCGCCTGAAGAGCCTCTACCAGCGCTACCATCCCCGCGCCTGACGGTACGCGGCTCGCAGCCCCGTTGCGGCAAGGGGCTGGAGGTGGCGCCCCCTTCCCCCCCGGAGGGTGCGAAGGGGATCGTCGGGATGCGGGGGAGATCGCATATAGTAGACACCGCGCCCGCATCCTCCTTCCGGCGAATCTCCCGAGACCTCGACGACCCCACCATGTGCGGCATCATCGGCATCCTCGGCCCGGAGGTCCGGGCCCGCGGTACCGAGCCCGCCCAGCGGATGCTCGAGACCCTGGCCCACCGCGGCCCGGACGGCGGCGGGGTTGCGGCGGAGGGCGACTGCGTGCTCGGCTTGGCGCGCCTGGCGATCATCGACCTGCCGGCGGCGTCCGGGCCGTTCAAGAACGAGACCGGCACGGTCCTGTGCGTCTGTAACGGCCAGATCTACAACAGCGACGAGCTGCGCCGCGAGCTCGAGGCCAAGGGCCACCGCTTCCGGACCGCGGTCGACACCGAGGTCGTGCTCCACCTCTGGGAGGAGCACGGCCCGGCGCTGGTCGAGCGCCTCAACGGCATGTTCGCCTTCGCGGTCTGGGACTCCGAGCGCCGCACCCTGATGCTCGGCCGCGACCGGGCCGGCGAGAAGCCGCTCTTCTACTGGCGCGACGGCAGCCACCTGCTCTTCGCCTCGGAGATCCGCGCGCTCCTCGCCCATCCGCGGGTGCCGGCGCGCCTCGATCCCGTGGCCCTCGTGCGCTACCTCTCGCACGGCTACGTCCCGGCGCCCCGCTCCCCGCTCCAGGGAGTCCACAAGCTGCCGGCCGGCCACGTCCTGCTCGCCCGCGAGGGGAAGGTCGAGGTCTCGCGCTACTGGGACCTCGCCGACTGGTACGCGGCACCGGGCGTCCCCGACCGGCGCTCGGCCGACGAGCTGGTCTCGGAGCTCGACGCCCACCTGGTGCGCGCCGTCCGGCGGCGCTCGCGAAGCGACGTACCCTACGGCGTGTTCCTCTCCGGCGGCCTCGACTCCTCGACGGTCCTCGCCTACCTGGCCGAGATCCACGGTCCGGGCGTGCCGGCATTCTCGATCGGCCACGACGACACCGCCTTCGACGAGTCCGGCTTCGCCCGCCGGACCGCCCGTGCGTTCGGCGC
The DNA here is from genome assembly GCA_963837945.1 of uncultured Acidobacteriota bacterium. Taxonomy (GTDB): domain Bacteria; phylum Acidobacteriota; class Thermoanaerobaculia; order Multivoradales; family DATKCC01; genus CAVUBL01. The sequence goes on along the minus strand of CAWIQD010000002.1, from coordinate 110,272 downwards.
CGACTTCCACGAGCTGGTGCTCGGCGAGGCCGACCTCGAGGAGGGCCTGCGCCACATCGGGGCCGAGATGGACGAGCCGCTGGGCGACGCCTCGACGATCCCCACGTATCTGCTGTCGCGCTTCGCCCGCGAGCGAGTCAAGGTGGTGCTCTCCGGCGAGGGCGCCGACGAGCTCTTCGGCGGCTACCCGACCTACCTCGGCCATCGCCTGGCCGACGTCCTCGCCCGGGTGCCGGCCGGCCTTCGGCACGGCGCCGTCCGGGCCCTCCGCCGCATGACCCGGGTCTCGATGGGCAACGTGGCGATGGACTACCTGGTCCAGTGCTTCGCGGCCGGCCTCGACCGCCCCCGGCTCGAGCGCCACCAGACCTGGTTCGGGAGCATCCACCCGGACCGCCTGCGGACCCTGCTGGCGCCCGAGCTCGCCGCGGCGGTGGGGGAGGCGGAGCTCGCCCTGCCGTTCGAGGTGGGCGGCGCGCCGCGGCCGTTCGCCGACCCGCTGGCCGAGCTCCTGTACACCGACTTCACCCTCTACCTCCAGGACGACCTCCTGACCAAGGTCGACCGCGCCAGCATGCTCGCCTCGCTCGAGGCGCGGGCGCCGTTTCTCGATCACGAGCTCGCGCAGCTCGTGGCGGGGATGCCGTCGCGCTGGAAGGTCCGGCGCCTGACGACCAAGGCGATTCTGCGCCGCACGGTCCGCGGCCGGCTGCCGGCGGAGGTCCTCGGGCGGCGCAAGCGCGGCTTCAACATTCCGTTCTCCCGCTGGGTCCTCCACGGCCTGGGCGAGACCCTCAGGCGCCGCTTCTCGCCGGAGCGGGTGGCGGGCCGGGGCCTGCTCTCGTTCGAGGCGGTCGACCGCCTGATCGGCGAGCACCAGGCGCGGGTGGCGGATCACAGGAAGCCGCTCTTCACCCTTCTCGCGCTCGACCTCTGGTGCGACCGGACCTTCGGTGAGGGCGCCGCGGTGCCCTACGGCGAGGCCGAGGTGCAGCGGGAGGCCGCCTTACCCGTCCGGGCCGCGGCCTCATGACCGGGCGCTCCGCCCGCCGCCTCGCCCTCGCCTTCGCGGCGCTCCTCTTCCTCTGGAACCTCGGAGGGCACGACCTCTGGGCGCCGGACGAGCCCTACTTCGGCGAAGGGGCGCGGGAGATGGTGGTCGACGGCCAGTGGTGGGTGCCGCACGTCAACGGCGTCGTGACCACCGACAAGCCGCCGCTCTTCTTCTGGCTGATCGCGCTGGGCTCGCTGCCGCTCGGCCGGGTGACTCCCTGGACCGCGCGGCTGCCCTCGGCGCTCGCGGCCCTGGGGACGATCCTCCTCGCGATGCGCCTGGCGCGGCGCTTCGGGGGCGAGCGCCTCGCCTGGCTCACCGGCGTGACCCTCGCCACCACCCTCATGTTCTGGGACAAGGCGCGCTGGAGCCAGATCGACTCGCTCCTCTGCTTCCTGATCTGGGTCTCGCTCTCGGCCTTCGAGGCGTGGCGCGCCGGCGACGTCCGCGGTCGCCGAGCGGGCCTGCTCTTCTGGCTCGCCGCGGCCCTCGCGGTGCTCGCCAAGGGGCCGGTCGGCTTCCTCCTGCCCTTGGGCATCGCCCTCGTCACCCTCGCCTTCGACCGCCGCCTCCGGGACTGGAAGCGCTTCGCCCCGGTCGCCGGGCCGCTCCTGTTCCTCGCCGTGGTCGCGGCCTGGATGGTGGCGGCGACGGTGGGCGGCGGCGGCGAGTACTCGGTGTGGGGCGCGCTCAAGGAGCACTTCATCGGCCGGGCGCTCCACGGCATGCACCACAAGCAGCCGCCCTGGTACTTCCTCGAGGTCCTGCCGGTGCAGCTCCTGCCCTGGTCCGGCCTGGTGCCGGGCGCCCTGGTCCTCGCCTGGCGCCGGCGGCGGCCGAGCGACCGCTTCCTGCTCGTGGCCTCGCTCTTCGTGGTGGTCTTCTTCTCGATCTCGCCCGAGAAACGCGAGCTCTACGCCCTGCCCGCCGTGCCGGCCTTCGCTCTCCTGGTGGCGACGCTGGTCGAGGCCTTCGCCTCGCTGCGGCCCGGCGCCCGGGCGGCGACCCGTGCCGGCGTGCCGCTCGACCGGCGCTGGCTCTTCGCCGGCCAGGCGACGGTCGGCTCGCTTCTCGCCCTCGTCGGGCTCGCCCTGCCGTTCGTCGCCCGCGGGCGCGACGAGGCGCCCTACTGGATGGCGCTCGTGCTCGCGGCCGTGCTCCTGGCGACGGGCGCCGCCACCCTCTGGGCCTGCCTCGGCACGCGGCCCCTCCGCGCCGCCCTCGCTCCGGCCACCGGCCTGGCGGTCGGCTACCTCGTCGCCGCGACCTTCCTCTATCCCGCCCTCGAGCCGATCAAGTCCGCGCGCTCGTTCGCCGTCCGGATGAAGGCCGCGAGCGCCCCCTCGCGGGCCGCCGGCCACCGGGTGGTGGCCCTCGACCTGAGCAACCTGCCCGAGGCCTTCGCCTTCTACAGCGACGGCGTCTACACGGTCGAGACCGAGGACCCCGCGCGGCTCGCCGAGCACCTCGCCCAGCCGGCCGAGGTCTGGGCGGTCTCCAGCCGCGCCGGTTTCGACGAGCTGCCGGCCGGCGCGCGCGGCCGCGCCGAGATCATCGACGAGAGCCACCTCGGCGGGCGCGACGTGCTGCTCTTGAGGAACCGTGCGGCGAATCGGGGCGCGGTACCGTAGAATAACCGCGAGGCCAAACCGAGTTACCAGCTGCTGGCGATGATCGAAGCGAAGAGGCGAGGAGCAGGGAAGGGGAGCCGCGTGCTGACGGTGGGCCTCGCCCTGTGCCTGTTCGCCCCGGCGCTGCGGGCGGAGCTCGTGGTGCTCGACGACGGCCGCTTCTTCAAGGTCACCGGCTACGAGACGCGCGGTGACGCGGCCCGCCTCACCCTGCGCGAGGGCGGCCGGATCACCCTGCCGCTCGAGCGGGTCGCCAACGTGGTCGACGACGAGTGGGTGCCCCCCGACCCGCCGGCGGAGGTCGTCACCGCGACCGGCCGCAGCTGGCGCTTCTCCGACGGCCTGCCGGTGCCGCAGGTGCCCTACGGCCAGGAGATCTACGACGCCGCGCGCCGCCACGGGCTCGACCCCGAGCTGGTGGCGGCGGTGGTGCGGGCCGAGTCCGCGTTCGACGTCCGGGCGGTCTCGGCCAAGGGCGCGCGCGGCCTGATGCAGCTCATGCCCGCCACCGCTCGCCGCTTCGGCCTCGCCGGTGGCGACGTCTTCGACCCCGCGGCCAACGTCGACGCCGGGGCGCAGTACCTGGTCTCGCTCCTCGACCGCTTCGCGGGCGACCTGCCCAAGGCGCTCGCCGCCTACAACGCCGGCGAGGGCACGGTCGAGCGCTACCGCGGCGTGCCCCCGTTCCGCGAGACCCGCACCTACATCCGCCGCATCCTCACCACCCTCGGGGTTCCCGCGACCACTCAGGTCGCCGCCGCCCTGTAGCCCGGCCGCCCCCCTCCGATCCCCTGCACCCCGCTGAGGGAATCTCTCCACTCATTTTGAGGAGAGTCCCGGATGGCCTCTGCCCAGGGGAGGCCCCATCCTGGGAGAGACGACGCTCGCCCGTTCGGGGCGAAGCCGATGCAGCTCTCAATTCCCAGGAGGAGATTCGACCATGACGCACACCTCGACACGCCGGGCCCGGCCGCGCCGAGCGGCCCGCCCGCACGCGGCCGTCCCCGCGAGGCGCCGGTCCCTCTGGATCGCCGCCTCGACGCTCATCCTTCTTTCGCTCCTCGCCCCGGCCGCCCACGCGGCGACGCCGGCGAGCGGCACCCTGACCGCCACCTCCGGCCCGGTCACCTACACCGCCGGACCGTTTCCGCTCGCCAACCCGACCCCGGTGCCCCTGCTCGACTCCGGCCCCGAGTGCGCCAACCCGGTCCAGCCGTGTGACGACTTCGCCTTGACCGTCGCCTTGCCGGGCGACTTCACGAGCACCCATCCGGGCGAGCTCATCCGCTTCACGATGAGCTGGACCGACACCGCCACCGGCGCCGCGGACTACGACCTCTACATCTACGACGGAGCGGTCGGCGGCACCGACGGCTCCGAGACCGCCCGCAGCCAGAGCGCCAGCTCGGCCAATCCGGAGCAGACCACCTTGCGCGCCTTCGACGGCACCCGGACCTTCACGGTCAAGGCCGTGCCCTACACGCCCACCGGCGAGACGGTGACCGTCACCGTCGATCTCGTCGCCGGCCCGACCGGCGGCGGCGGAGGAGGCGGAAGCTCTTCCTTCGGCCAGGCGACCCCCACCGCTCCCGGCGTGCCGCGCTACCAGAACTTCTACCCGCCCGAGGGCTCGGCCGCCAACGCCGGGTCCGGCGAGTTCAACATCGGCTTCAATCCCGCCACCGGCAACATCCTGACCCTCTCGGAGCTCGACACCTTCCGCGTGACGCCGCCCGAGCGGCGCGATCCGCCGCTGCCGGAGGCCGGTCCCGCCGAGTGGACCAACGTCTCGCCCTCACTCGTCGGCCTCACCACCCTCGACCCGATCCTCCACACCGACCAGGCGACCGGCCGCACCTACGAATCGATGCAGACGACCGGCGCCGAGGCGCTCTTCGCCTACAGCGACGACGACGGCGCGAGCTGGATCCAGGCCTCGGCGGCGCCGCCCAACGGCGGCGCGGATCACCAGACCCTCGGCACCGGCCCGTACCCCGCGCTCGTCCCGGTGCCCAACCCGCTCTACCCGAACGCGCTCTACTACTGCTCGCAAGACGCCGTCGGACCCGCCTTCTGCCAGCGCAGCGACGACGGCGGAGCCAGCTTCGAGCCCGGCGTGCCGATCTACGACGGCGTCGCCGTCACCGCGTGCGGCGGGCTGCACGGCCACGTCAAGGTCGGTCCGGACGGAGCGGCCTACGTGCCGGTCCCGCAGTGCGGCGACCAGCAGGGCGGCGTCGTCAGCCGCGACGCCGGCTTGACCTGGACCCAGTTCCTGATCCCCGGGAGCCACTCCTTCGCCGGCGGCTCGACCGATCCGTCGATCGCCATCGACGCCGGCAACACCGTCTACGAGTGCTACGTCGACGGTGAGGGCGCGGAGCACCACGTGCACGTGGCCGTGAGCCACGACGACGGCGCCACCTGGGGCGAGGACGCCGACCTGGGCGCCGCGGTCGGCGTCGCTCAACGGCATGTTCCCGGAGGCGGTCGCCGGCGACGCCGGACGCGCCGCCTGCGGCTTCTTGGGCACCGACGCGGCCGGCAACCACGAGTCGCTCGACTTCCCCGGCAGCTGGTACCTGTTCATCGCCACGACCTACGACGGCGGCCACACCTGGACCACCGTCAACGCCACGCCGGGCGACCCGGTACAGGGCGCGGGCGGCATCTGGAACAGCGGCGGCGGCAACCCCAACCGCAACCTGCTCGACTTCAACGAGGTGACGATCGACGATCGCGGCCGGGTGCTCTTCGGCTACGACGACGGCTGCGTGAGCGACGCCTGCATCGCGAGCGGCGGCGCGGCGAACGACTTCGTCGCCTACGAGCGGGTCGCCCGCCAGACCGGCGGCAAGCCGCTCTTCGCCCGCTTCGATCCGACCGAGCCGGCGGTGCCCGAGGCGCCCTACCTCGCCGGCACGCGCTCCGGCGCCCGGGTCGACCTCTCCTGGTACGCGCCCGACAACGGCGGCTCCGACATCGGCGCCTACGCGATCTACCGCGCCACCAGCTCCGGGGCCGAGACCCTGCTCGCCACCGTCGGCGGCGAGAAGACCGCCTACCAGGACGCCGCCGTCGACCCCTCGGTGCCCGCCTACTACTACCGGGTGGTGGCGGTCAACGAGCTGGGCGAGGGCGAGCCGAGCAACGAGGCGGTCCTCGAGGTCGCCGACGGCTCGTCGGAGACCGCCTGCGAGGCGCCGGGGCTGACGCTCCTGACCGACGACGCCGGCGACAGCCTGACCGGCACGGCGGGCACCGACGTCAAGTCGCTCCAGGTGGCGCAGCCGTACTCCGCCGACGGCCGGGTGAGCCTGCGCTTCCAGCTCAACACCGATCCGGGCCAGGCGCAGCAGCTGCCGGGCTCGTCCTGGTACGTCTCGTTCCACGCCCCGGACGGCAAGGTCCACGGCGTGCGCATGGCGTTCCCGGCGACCTCGCCGCTGACGCCGGTCTTCGAGTCCTACGTCGCCTCGGCGAACTCCTCGGGCGGCGTCGACGGGCGATTCGCCGTCGCCGGCAGCCAGAAGCCGGCCGACCCCACGAGCTTCTACGACGCGGCCCACGGGGCGATCGTGATCGTGGCGCCGCTCGGCGACCTCGGCCTCCAGCCCGGCGGCACGATCGCCGGCTTCAACGCGGCCTCGGTGCAGGAGGTCTCGACGCCGGTCGGCGGGCTCGCCCAGACCGTCGACGAGATGCCGGACGGCCTCTCCTACCAGGGGAGCCTCACGGTCCAGGACAACTCGAGCTGCGCCCCGAACACGCCGCCGCTGGCGTCGCTCGCCGCGTCGCCCACGACCGGTCCCGGACCCCTGACGGTCGCCTTCGACGCCTCGGCCTCGAGCGATTCGGACGCCGGCGACTCGATCGCCAGCTACCGCTTCGACTTCGGCGACGAGAGCGCCGCGGTGACCCAGTCGACGCCCACCGTCTCCCACACCTACCGGGAGCCGGGAACGTTCCGGGCCCGCCTGACGGTCACCGACTCCCGCGGCGCGGACGAGCGAGAACTCCGCCACGGCGACGATCACCGTCGAGGCCGCTCCGCCCGTCTGCTTCGAGGACGACGATCCGCACCTGGCGTACGCCGGCGGCTGGCACACGGTCAACGACGCCTCCGCCTCCGCCGGGCATTTCCGGCTGCTGAGCGCCCAGGGCGGCGAGCACGGCATGAGCTTCACCTTCGACTCGCAGGCCGCCGAAGGCGATCTCGAGTACGCCTTCGCGACCAGCACCAAGGGAGGCAGTGCCGACGTCTACCTCGACGGCGAGCCCGCCGGCACGGTCAGCTACCAGGGCGCCTCGGGCTCGCTCCGCGCCCCGGAGCCCGGCGGCAAGGCGACCTTCCACGTCACCGGCGAGGGCAGCCACACGTTCGAGCTGCGCAACGTCGACGGCGGGGCCTACGTCGACGGGCTCTGCCTGACCGCGAGCGGCGGCTCGGAGAGCGAGGCCGCGGCCGGCCCGGGCAAGACCACGTCGGACACCCGGACGGTGCCCGCCGGCCAGCAGCTGGCCTCGGGCCTGACGGTGCCCACGGGCGCCACGAGCGTCGCGGTGGTGGCCGAGTCGGACGACGGCGTGCCGTTCCGGGTGCTGGTGGTCGACCCGGGGGGCCAGACGCTCGACTCGGTCGAGTCCTCGCCCGACGGCATCGCCAGCCTCGAGGTGCCGGTCGCCCTGCCCGGCCTCTACCTGGTGCAGGTGGTCAACCTCGGCGCCGAGCCGGTCACGGTCTGGACCGCCGCGACCCCGCAGGTGCAGCACTAGCGCTTCGCAACGCCCCCGCCCGGCCGGCCTTCAGGGTCGGGCGGGGGCGTCGCCTTCCCCCCCGCCGCCCACCCACCGCATCACCACCAGAGTCCGGTCGTCGAGGGCCGGGCGGCCGCCCGTGTGGGCCTCGACCGCGGCCAGCAGCCGGTCGCGCACCTGGACCGCCGACTCGCACGGCCCGGCGAGGGCCGTGCGCACCGCGTCGTAGCCGAACGGCTCGTCGTCCCCGTCTGCGGCCTCGATCAGCCCGTCCGAGAGCCAGACGACCGCGTCGCCGGCCGTGATCTCCAGGGTCCGGTGGCCGTAGCTGGTCCCGAGCCCGCCGAGCGGCGAGCCCGGCAGCAGGATCTCCTCGACCTGCCCGTCGCGCAGGTGGTAGGTCGGGGGGTGGCCGGCGTTGGTCAGCTCCACCCGGCCGGCCCGGAAGTCGACTTTGGCGAAGGTGGCGGTCACGAAGAAGCGCGACTCGTCGCCCCCCTGGTCGCCGGAGCGGACCGTGCCGTCGAGCCGGCGGAGGATCTCGTCCGCTTCCTGGGTCTCCACCACCAGGATCCCCAGGGCGGCCTTCACCATCGCCATGCGCAGGCCGGTCGGCAGGCCGTGCCCCGAGACGTCGGCGACCACCACCGCGAGCTCGTGGTCCGACAGGCGCAGGACGTCGAAGTAGTCGCCTCCGATCGCGGCGCTCGGCTCGAAGAGCGTCGAGAACTCCACCGCCTCGCCCTCGGGCAGGTTCTTGGGGATCAGGCTCTGCTGGACCTGGCGGGCGATGGTGAGCTCCTTCTCGAGGAGCTCGGCCTGGGCGGCGGTGGCTACCAGGTCCTCCAGGTTCTCCGCCATGGTGTTGAACGAGCGTTGGAGAGCGCCCACCTGGTCCTGCCGGCGCACCGGGATGCGCACCGAGAAGTCGCCGCCGGCGACTCGCGTGGTGGCCTCGTAGAGGCGCGAGACCGCGCGCGAGAGGCCCACGATCAGGGTCACCGCCAGCAGCTCTGCGATGGCGTAGATCGCGAGCAGCAGGAGCGAGACGACGAGCAGGGAGAGCCAAAAGGCCTTGCCCACCTCGGCGCTGGGGGAAAACAGGCGCTCGGCGAGGATGCGCGGCGTCGCGGTGAGGACGACGGCGGTCTCCCCGGCCGCCGCGTCGCCGCTCGCCAGGTCCCGGGCGGGCTCGCCGAGCTCGACCCAGTTGAGAATCGGCCGGTCGCGCCAGCCGCCCGACACCTCGTGCTGCTCGAAGAAGCGCGCCTTGGTCGCGTCGATCTCGGCCTTCTCGGCCCCGGTCGCGTGGTCGAGACGGACGTGGAGGCCGGCGCTGCCGACCGAGATCTGGACGCTCTGCGGCCCCTCCGAGCCGCGCACGAGGCTGACCCACACGCCCGAGCGCTCGCGCAGCACCTCGGCCAGGTCGCGCGCGACGAAGGCCAGGGTCCGCCCGCCGCCGCCCTCCGCGGCCCCCGAGGCGAGCGTCAGGGTGCCGTCGGGCAGCAGGACGAAGGGCCGCGAGGCGTCCTCGGGAAGCTCACCGAGCCAGGTCGGCCACTCCTCGGGCGCCCGCGGATCGCCGGCCACCCGGTGGCCCTCGCGGTAGACCGCCCAGGCGACGTCTCGCGAGGTCGCGGCCTCGCCGACGCCCCCCGACCCGGCGTGGGCGGCGGCGGCCTCGACCCGGCGCTCGAGGTCCTGGAGCGTGTCGCGGTACAGGTGGCCGAGGAAGAAGCCGGAGACGAAGTAGCAGAGGAGCAGCAGCAGGCCCGCCGCCAGCGGGATCGGCACTGCCCCGATCAGGAAGTAGGAGAAGGCGAGCCGGCCGCTCACCCGCCAGAGGAGGCGCTGGTAGGCGCGGAAGAGGAGGAAGAGCGCGGTCAGGCAGAGGATCAGCCAGAAGGCGATTCTGGCGACCACTCCGGCCACCGGGATCGCCACCAGGTACCCGAGGGCGCCGGTGACGGCGAGCGCCAGGGCCAGGAAGACCAGGCGCGCGGCGCGCTTCCTGCGGCGCTCGGGCTCGGGGGGACGGGGGCTCATCGGATCCCCCCCGCATCCCCTCGATCCCCTTCCCACCCCGAGGGGACGCCTCGTCCCCGCGGCCTGGTTTCGGGGGAAGAGGTTGACTCGCGAGTCACGAAGGGCGCCCTCGAAGAGGTCTGGTGGTTCACTACGCAGCCGGCGGCCGGATGTTCCACGGGGCCGCGGCACTCGCGCCGGCGGTTGACCGCGCGGCCGGCTGACGTACAATCAGGCCGCCCCGCGTCCTCCGGCCGGAGGGCTCGGAGGACCATCTTAGTGCGGCAGCGCTTGGCCGCCACGACGAGGAGCGATCGTGTCGAGGATTCCCCGCATCCAGGAGCACCTGAAAACCGGCTTCACCTCCGAAGCGGCCTCGGCCGCCAAGTTTCGCGCCTACGCCCACCGCGCGCGCCAGGACCGGCTGCCGCACCTGGCCGAGCACTGGCTCCGGCTGGCCGAGGGCAAGGACGAGCTGGCGCGCCTGCAGCTCGAGGCGGCGGGCAAGGTCCGCGGCCATCTGCTCGACATCCGGGCGGAGATCGCCGAGGAGCGCTACGAGAACGACGTGCTCTACCCGAAGCTGATCGGCCAGTCCGGCCCGGACGACGTGGTCGGCCTCTTCCAGACGGTGATCGAGGTCCAGAAGGACCACCTACGCCGGCTCGAGGAGCTACGCCGGGCGCTCGAGGCGTCCGAGGGCGACGTGCCGGCGCCGGCCGTGATGGAAGAGCCGGTGGCGGTGGGCTGACGCGAACGGTTGAAGCGGCCGAGCTCTGACTCGGCCGGGCGATCGGTGCGGAGGGCACCAGGCGCGGCCTGCACGCCTCAGCAGCTTCGCCCCCAGCTCGGGTGGTCGAGGGCGAACCCGCCCTCCTCGTCGTGATCGAGCACCGCGCCGTCGAGCTCGCGGACGGCCATGCGGTCGAGGACCACGGCCACGCCGTCGATCTCCAGGCGCAGATCGCCCTCGGCGACGCGGCGGGTGGCGCCCAGACGGAAGCCCATGGCGCCGCAGCCGCCGGCGAAGGCGATGCGCAGGTGCTCCTCGGGCCCGAGGTCGCGGCGGGCGGCACGGCGGGCGGCGGGGGTGAGCGTCATCTCCATCGGTGGCTCCGGATCGCGGCGCTCGACCGGTTTGGCGGGCGCTCGGGTGGGTCGGCGCGCCTCCGGAACGGAATCGCCGCACCCGGCCGGAGGTTGATGATAGTACGGCGTCCGGCGGGCGCGACCGCCCTGCGGTGGGGCGCCCGGCCGCCGAAATGCCCACCGAGCTTGGTCCCGCCGGGGCTCTCGTGAGCTTGTGACCGCCAGTCACATTCGTTAGACTCCACGGCGTGGAGGAACCATGAGCCTCAAAGTCCTGGATCAGGAAGAGAAGCGCTCGAGCGCGGTCGGCCACACCGGCGAGAGCTGGTTGACCACGACCTTCGACAAGGTCGAAGACTGGGCCCAGCGCCACTCCTTCTGGCCTTTCCCGTTCGGTACCGCCTGCTGCGCGATCGAGTTCATGTCGACGGTCTCGAGCCACTACGACATGTCGCGGTTCGGCTCCGAGGTGGTGCGCTTCTCGCCGCGCCAGAGCGACCTGCTGATCGTCGCCGGCACGATCAACGACAAGATGGCCCCGGTGCTCAAGAAGATCTACGACCAGATGGCCGAGCCCAAGTGGGTGGTCTCGATGGGCGCCTGCGCCTGCTCCGGCGGCTTCTACCGCGCCTACCACGTGATGCAGGGGATCGACGAGATCATCCCGGTCGACGTCTACGTGCCCGGCTGCCCGCCGAACCCGGAAGGCCTCATGTACGGCATCCTGCAGCTCAAGGAAAAGGTGCTTCGGGACCGCAAGAAGTTCGCCCGCGAATCCCAGACCCGCGTCCAGGAGGAGCCGGCGGCCGCCGCCGGCCAGGGGCCAGGATGACGACCACCGTCGAAACGCCCTCCTTGCTCGACAAGTATCCGGCGGGGAGCATCCTGCCCCAGGAGGACCCTGATCAGATCAGGGACCAGCCGACCTGGGTGGTGAGCCGGGACGTGCTGGCCGAGCTCGCGCGCGACCTGCGCGACGATCCCTCGACCCAGCTCGACCTGCTGCTCGACGTCTGCGGTGCCGACTACCCGGACCGCGAGGAGCGCTTCGAGGCGGTCTACCACCTCTACTCGCTGCCGCGCAATGAGCGCCTGCGCCTCAAGGTGCCGCTCACCGAGGCGGATCCGACGCTGCCCTCGCTGATCCCGGTCTGGAGAGCCGCCGACTGGTTCGAGCGCGAGGCCTACGACATGTTCGGGTTCCGCTTCGAGGGCCACCCGAACCTGCGCCGCATCCTCACCCACGACGGCTTCCAGGGGCATCCGCTGCGCAAGGACTACGACGCCACGCGGCGCTGGATCCTGACCGAGGACAAGATCTACCGCCCGAAGCTCAAGGTGCCCGAGGGCGTCGCCGACGACATGTTCGAGCGGATGACGATCAACATCGGCCCCTCGCACCCGGCGATGCACGGCACCTTCCGGGTGGTGGCCGAGCTCGACGGCGAGACGATCGTCGCGAGCGAGGTCGAGATCGGCTATCTGCACCGCTGCTTCGAGAAGATGTGCGAGACGCACACCTGGCAGCACGTCATCCCGTACACCGACCGCCTGAACTACTGCTCCTCGTTCATCAACAACGTCGGCTACTGCCGGACGGTGGAGAAGATGCTCGGCATCGAGCCGCCGCCCAAGGCGGTCTGGGCGCGCACGATCCTCTCCGAGTTCTCGCGGATCATGGACCACTGCGTGTGCAACGGGTCGACCCTGGTCGACGCCGGGGCCCTGACCAACTTCTGGTACTACTTCCAGCCGCGCGAGGAGATCTACGGCCTGCTCGAGGCCTGCTCCGGGGCGCGCCTGACGGTCTCCTACGGCCGGATCGGCGGCCTCGCCCAGGACCTGCCGCCCGACTTCATGGCGCGGGCTCGCAAGCTGCTCGAGATCATCCCGCCCTTCATCGACGACGTGGAGAAGCTGGTCGACAAGAACGGCATCTGGCAGAAGCGCGCGGTCGGCACGGCGGCGATCTCGGCCGAGGACGCGGTCAACTGGGGCTGGACCGGGCCCTGCCTCAGGGCCTCGGGCGTGGGCTACGACGTGCGCAAGGCCGCCCCCTACGACCTCTACGACACGGTCGAGTGGGAGGTGCCGGTCTTCCAGGGCGGCGACGTCTACGACCGCTACCGGGTGCGAAACGCCGAGATCCGCCAGAGCCTCTCGATCATCCGCCAGCTCCTCGACCGCGGCATCCCGGAGGGCGGCCACATCGTCGACGACCCGCACGTGGCGCTGCCGTCCAAGGAGGCCTGCTACAACCAGATGGAGTCCATGATCTACCACTTCAAGCTGATCATGGACGGCATCCAGGTGCCGCCCGGCGAGCGCTACGACATGGTGGAGGGGGCGAACGGCGAGCTCGGCTTCTACATCGTCTCGGACGGCTCGTCGCACCCCTACCGGATCAAGGTCCGGCCGCCCTGCTTCCCGATCTTCTCCACCTTCTCCGACCTGATCGAGGGCGCGAGCGTCTCCGACGTCATCGTGACCCTCGGCGGGCTGAACGTCATCGCCGGAGAGCTCGAACGATGAGCCAACCCTCCCGAGAGCCCCACGCCCGGCCGGAAGGCGGCGCGACGGGCCGGCCGGCCGCGCCTCCGTCCTACCACCCGACCGAGGTCGAGCCCTACCGGCCGAGCCTCGGCGAGCGGCTCTACCTGCCGCTTTTCGCCGGGATGTGGGTGACCCTGCGCCACTTCTTCCGGAACCTGTTCCACGGGCCCGAGTACACGATCAGCTACCCGGAGGAGCGGCGCCAGTACTCGCACCGCTACCGCGGCCACCACATCCTCACGACGAGGCCCGACGGCTCGGTGCGCTGCGTCGCGTGCTTCCTGTGCGCGACCAACTGCCCGGCCGAGTGCATCCACATCGAGGCCGCCGAGCACCCGGACGAGAACATCGAGAAGTTCCCCGAGGTCTACGAGATCGACATGCTGCGCTGCGTCTTCTGCGGCTACTGCGTGGACGCCTGCCCGGAGGAGGCGATCATCATGTCGAACAACTACGACATGGCCTACTTCACGCGCGAGCAGTCGGTGGTGGGTAAGGTCGACCTGATGAAGCCCTTCACCTTCGACGAGGACCGCCTGGGTTACCGGCCGCGCTTCCCGGAGGAAGACCTGGTGCGCGCCAAGATGCGCCGCGAGGCCTTCGACCTGGTCGGCGCCGCCAAGCAGAAGGCCGCCCAGCCGGTCCCGCCGGCGGGCTGAGGCCGATCGCGCTCCGCCCGTCTCCTTCTGCTCCTCTTGTCGTTCCGACCAGGGCCCGCGCGAAGAGTGCGCCGCGGTGGAGGCACCCGGGCGGGCGGAAGAGCCCGGCTGGCCCTGGAAGTACAATCGATCCGCCATGGACGCCTTTCCCCGCGAGCTGCTCGACCTCCTCGACCAGCGCCTCGGCGTGGACTGCCTGTGGGTTTACGGCTCCGAGGCTTCCGGACGTGCCCGCCCCGACTCGGACCTCGACGTCGGGGTGCTGGCGCGGGAGCGGCTGTCGGCGGCGAAGCTCGCCGACCTCCGGGCCGACGCCGAGGCACTCCTGGGCCGCACCGTGGACCTGGTCGACCTGGACCAGGTCTCGCCGATCCTCGCCTACCAGGTCCTCAAGCACGGGCGCCTGGTAACCGATCGAAACCCCTCCCACCGCTACCGCTTCACGGCGACCCTCCCGGGCCGGCGCGAGGACGTCCTCATCATGCGACGCCCCATCGAGGAACGCCTGATCCAGCGAGTAATGGGGAGAGCCGCCGGTGGTTGAGCGGGACGTGGTGCTGGCGAAGGTCGCCACCATCGACCGCTGTCTCCGCCGGATCGAGGAGGTTCGGGACCCCGGGCGCGGCCTCGATCCCCGAGACGCGGAGGACATCGTCGAGCTCGACTTGCTACGCGCCGTCCAGGCCGCCGTCGACCTCGCCGGCCACGTGGTCGCGACCGAGGAGCTGGGCCTGCCCGCCAAGCTCGCCGAGAATTTCACCTTGCTGGAGCGGCAGGGCTTGATCTCCCCGGACCTGGCGGATCAGCTCCGCCGGATGGCGGGATTCCGGAACGTCGCCGTCGACGAGTATGTCGACGTCGACCCCGGGCGGTCCTGCGTTGCGAACCGGAGTGCTCCCAGCGCTGCCAAGAACCAAGAAGAGGTCGCCCCGGGACGCGAGGCCCGGGGCCAAGTCCAGGCTCCAAGAGCCCGATTCCAGACCTCCTGACCTACCTGTCGTAACTCGCTGAAACTACAGGGTCGCCCTTCTTGGAGGGTGCGGACCCAAACGTGTCCGGTTTTTTCCGGCGCTGGGTCAGGATTGGGCCATGGCGCCGACGAGCGACGAGGGTGTCCTGTTTCCCGCCCCCGCTGGGCCTTCGGCGGGCATGGTGGTCATCAATGCCCGCTGCCGGGTGCAGGAGCGCGAGGGGTACCGGGTGGTGAGCGCCTGCGGCTTGCCGCTGGCGCACTTCGCGGCCGGGGACCGGGTGGGCGAAGCCTACGCGATGGTGAGCCTGGTGGACCTGGGCTGGGCGCGGCAGGGGGAGGTGGCGGCGGCCTTCGGCTGCGCCGTGCGCACCGTGCGGCGGCATCAGCGCCGGTTCGAGGAGGGCGGTCTGGCGGCCCTGGGGCGGCCGCCGGGGTTCCCGCTGGGCCAGTCTCGGGTGCCGCAGAGCCGCCGGGCGGCCGTCGATCGATGGAAGGCCGAGGGGGTGTCGAACCGGGAGATTGCCCGGCGGTTGGCCGTCGACGAGAAGGCTGTGCGCAAGCTTGTCCGGCGCCTGGGCTGGCCGGAGCCCACGGCGGAGCAGGCGGCGCTGGCCTTCGAGGATGCGGACCCAAACCTGTCCTCTTTTGCCGATGCGGGCGGCGCTACCGACCGTCCAGTGGGAGCCGAGACTCCCGACACCGTCGGCACGCCTGCGGACCCAAACCTGTCCGCTTTTGCCGGCGAGCCGGACCCGGAGCCGGTGGCGCTCTCGCTGGATCGCGATCCGGCGGATCGCTCGGGCGACCGTCTGCTGGCGCGGCTGGGGCTGCTCGAGGACGCGGGGCCGCTCTTCGGCGCCAGCACCGAGGTGCCGGGCCTCGGAGCTCTCCTGGCGATGCCCGCCCTGGTGGCCAGCGGTGTGCTCTCGATCGCCCGGGAGATCTACGGCGGCCTCGGGCCGGCCTTCTACGGGTTGCGGACCACCCTGGTGACCCTGCTGCTGATGGCGCTCTTACGGGTCAAGCGGCCCGAGGGGCTCAAGGAGCGCTCGCCGCGCCAGCTCGGCCGCGTGCTCGGTCTCGACCGCGCTCCGGAGGTCAAGACCCTGCGCCGCAAGCTCGCCCGGCTCGCCGCCCATGGCCAGGCCGCCGAGCTCGGCCGCGCCCTGGCGCGCCACCGCGTCGCCACCCGAGGCCACGCCGTGGGCTTCCTCTACGTCGACGGCCACGTGCGCGCCTACCACGGGGACCGGGAGATCCCGAAGGCCCACGTAACCCGCATGCGGATCTCCATGCCGGCCACCACCGACTACTGGGTCAACGACGCGCAGAGCGAGCCGCTCTTCGTCGTGCCCACCGAGGCCAACCGGGGGCTCGTGAAGGTCCTCCCCACGGTGCTCGCCGAGGTGCGTGAGCTCGTCGGCGAGCGCCGGGTCACCGTCGTCTTCGATCGCGGCGGCTGGAGCCCGAAGCTCTTCGCCCGGATCCTCGCCGACGGCTTCGACCTGCTCACCTATCGCAAGGCGCCGTACCACCCCGTGCCGCTCAGTCGGTTCCGGCGCCACCGAGAGACGATCGACGGCCGCAAGCTCGACTACTGGCTCGCCGACCAGAGCGTACGCCTCGAGTACGGCCCCAGAGGCCGACGCAGGCGGCTCCCCCTGCGCCAGGTCACCCGTCTCGGCGACAGCGGCCACCAGACGCCGATCCTCACCTCACGCCGGGACCTCTCGGCCTTGGAGGTCGCCTACCGCATGTTCGAGCGCTGGGGACAGGAGAACTTCTTCAAGTACCTGCGGGAGGAGTATGCGCTCGACGCGCTGGTCGACTACGCCACCGAGCCCGCCGACGCCGAGCGCCACGTGCCCAATCCCGAGCGCAAGAAGCTCGACGCCGAGATCCGCCAGGCCCGCGCTCACCTCGAGCAGCTCCAGGCCCACTACGGCCTCGCCGCCCTCGAAAACCCCGAGCGCCGGCGCCCCACCATGCGCGGCTTCAAGATCGCCAACGCCGAGCTCTCCGCCCGCGTGCGCCAGGCCATGCGGCGTATCCAGAAACTCGAGAGCCAGCGCGCCGCCATCCCCGCCCGCGTCCCGGTCCAGGAGGTCGTCGCAGCCGATGTCGTCAAGCTCGCCGTCGAGCGCAAGCACTTGACCGACCTGCTCAAGATGCTCGCCTACCAGGCCGAGGGCGACCTGCTGCGCCTCCTCGCCCCCCACTACCGCCGCAGCGAGCAGGAGGGCCGCACTCTGATCCAGAGCGCCCTGGCTGCCGGCGGCGATCTCCAGGTCACCGCCACCGAGCTCACCGTCGCCCTCGACCCCTTGAGCTCGCCCCACAAGACTCAGGCCCTCGCCACCGTCTGCGATGCCCTCAACGCCACCGCCACCCGCTTCCCCGGCACCCACCTCCGCATGCGCTTCGTCCTTAAGCCCGAGCCGCCCAGAAGTCTCGCCTTCCCGGGCCCACGGGACCCCTCGGGCGGAGCTCAACCGGACATTTTGGAACCGGGGTAGGTCAGGAGGTCTGGACTCTCTCCTGACGACCTCGCCACCAGACGAGCCCTGAGTGGGAGTCCTCTTCCGATCTCAGACACAGAAGTGCTCCCCGCAGCAGCACTGCGGGAGCACGGTGTACGTACCCAAGAGCTCGAAGCGATCGGTGAGCCTGAACACGATGAAGAGGACCGTCCGATGACGCTTTTCCGACGCGAACACGAGCCCGATCCGGTGGCTGAGGAGATTTTCCAGACGGGCTTCGTCCAGAGGAGTCGAGGTGTAGAGGATCTGTACCTGGTCGACGGCTTCGGTCTTCGAGATCTCCAACCGGGCCGCGACGATCTGTCCGGTACCCTGGTCGGCCGGGGAGAGGCCGGTGCTCGAGATCCTGACCTCGGGTTTCGGAATTTCGCGACTATTATTCGCATGGACCGGCTCCTGGATCAAGAGATGAGGCCCAACGGGCGGCACGCCGCCTTGCTCGGCGGCCGCCTGAGCGAACGCCGGATTGGAGCTTGCCGTCACTCCGCCGTCCCTTGCGATGGCCCACTCATCCACCAGGAAGCTCTCGTCTCCGCTGGTCTCGGAGCGGGCTAGCGGGAAGGTCACTGGTGGAGGCGCGAGGTCGAGACCTCCGGCTGTGCCGTCCCCGAGTGACATGGCGACCGTGGAGGTTTGAGTGACCACCGCGCCGCAGCCCGGGCCAGGGTTGTCACAGTTGGCGAGGCAAAGATCCCGAAGTTGTCCGGCCGTGCTATCGCAACTATTCATGCTCAAGACACAGCTCGCCAATGCTATCAAGCTGACCGTCAAGCATCCCGCTTCGCAGAGCGGTACCCCGAGGCAACCCTCGGCGCATATCAGAAACGCCGCGTTCACTGTGCTGGCACATGCCACGTACGCGAGGTTGCATTGATTTATATTGGAGTTGTACAGGTTAAAGCAAACGTTTTGACAAGCAGATAGATTGGGAAGAGGTCCCCCGTCCGAGGACCCGGAACCCGGATCCCCTTGCGGATTGGCGGAGCCGGCCACATGTGCTCCATAGCCTGCAGCAAATTCCTCGGCTTCAAGATAGTCGTCGGAAACGTACAAGGGAATCAATGGCGTCAAAGTATCCCCGGACGGGCCTGGCAATCCCGCTTCTTGCGCTAGGAGTGCGGCGACTACGTAGACCGGCCGACCATGCGAGTCCCGCGATACGCCGAGGAAAAGGCTGGGACGGAACGCCTCGAAGCTGGCTCTCAGCAGTTCGGTCAGCTCATCGCCTGGGACCAGCGGCGAGCGAGAGATTTCAGTGAGAAAACCCTGGTGATGCCATGCTTCTTCCTCGCGGAACTTCACCAGCGTTTCCCAACGTCCCACCTGGGAAGTGGCCTCGATAGCCTTGCTCGGGCTCTGGTCCGCCCAGTACGCCTGGTCGTCCCAGAAACTGCGGAGATACAGCTGATGGCTCTTCGAGTCTCGACTGGACTTGGGCACTCGACGCCAGCGTTCCAAGAAGGACAATAGTGAGCAACGTGAAGGAAACTCTGAAAGCCAGGAAGCCACGAGTATTCACTTAGACACCTCCTCACTGTTCCATCGTTGACCTTCGGTCGGCTGGATCGAGATAACGCGTGACGCTCGGCACGTAGAGCGCCACCGCGTAGAAAGCCGGCATCAGGACGAAGCGGCACAGTCTTACGAATACGACTTGACCCAGGGAGAAGCCGGACGGAGATGAGGCTCCGAGAGCCCACCAGAGAAGGCTCACGACTAAGATCGCCACAAACATACCCACCGTAGCCCTTCGGGCCTCGGCTACGCGCTTCAATAGGGCGAGTGGCAGCATGAGCGTCGCAGCGATGAAGGGCAGAGTGGCGAAGAGGCCACCTGTGAGCTCGTGGATCGTCCAGCGCTCTTGGATGCCGGAGAAGAAGAGCCGCCAGACGTCGGCCCCTATGATTCCCAGGGCGATGCAGATCAAGGCAGCGAGGACCATCTGGCCAGGCTCGACTCGTTTCACTCTTCACCTCCTCAGGCCCCGGCAGTGGGTCGGCTGAGAGCTCCAGGCCGCCAGGCGACTAGTGCCCGTCGGTCAACGAGGCGCAACAGCGAAAATTCGAGACGTAGTATATCACAGATGTTAGAATCTGGAGGGCAAGCATTGGCGAAGGACACTTGGCCTGCCTGACCCACCTTCGAGGGCGGGGGAGTCGAAGCTCATCCCGGCGCCGCCCGCCACCTGCCGACGACCAGGCTGAGGTCGTCGGTCTGGAGGGCCTGGCCCTTGAAGCGCGAGATGTCGTCCAGCAGGCCGTTGCGCACGTCGCGGGCGGGGCCGGTGGCGACGGAGCGGGAGAGCGCCTCGCGCAGCCGGTCGAAGCCGTAGCAGTCGGTCCGGAAGTCGATCGCCTCGACCAGGCCGTCGGTGTAGAGGAGGAACAGGTCGCCCGGCTCGAGGACCGCGCTCTCCTCCGAGTAGCGGCTCGGCAGGCGGGTGCCGAGCGGCGGCGCCGGCGCGCCGAGCTCGATCACCGAGCCGTCCCCCCGGCGCAGGAAGACCGGCGGGTGGCCGGCGGAGGCCACCCGCAGCCGCCGGCCGGCGCGCTCGACCACGGCGATGGTCACGGTGACGAAGGTCCGGGCGCGGATCGAGGCGCGCACCATGAGGTTCAGCTTCTCGAGCACCGCCGCCGGCGCCAGGAGCTCCTCCTGGAGCACGTAGAGCGAGCTCCTGAGCCCCGCGATCAGCAGGCCGCTCGCCACTCCGTGACCCGCCACGTCGGCCACCACGATGGCGAAGGCGTCGTCGCCGAGCGGGATGTAGTCGTAGTAGTCCCCGCCCACCTCCGCCGCCGGGATGCAGGCCCCCGAGACCTCGATCCAGTCGAAGACGGGATCGCCGGCCGGCAGCATGCTGAGCTGGATCTTACGCGCGTCGGCGAGCTCGACCCGCATCCGCTGGCGGTCGCGCTCGCGGCTCACGGCCCGACGCCAGCGATCGAGGAACTCGCTGCGCGCGGCCCGGGTCAGGCGCGCGCCGGCGAAGGCCGCCAGAGCGTTGGGCACCGCGACCGCCGCGGCGTGGCGCAGGACCGTCGCGGTGTCCATCCCCTGGAGGATCTCCCACGCCGCCGCGGTCGCCACGAAGCAGCCGGCGAGCAGCGCCAGGTCGGCGGCGCGGAAGCGGAGCAGCACCAGGACGACCGGGAAGGCCCCGGCCGCGAAGACCATGACGAGCGGCAGCTCGGTCGCCCACAGGGCGGTCACGCCGAGCTGCAGGACGACCAGGGCCATGAGCACGGGCCGGAAGCTTCGCCCGATCACCTCGCTGTTGCGGACGACGAAGAGGGCGGCCAGGATCGCCAGGTCGGCGACCGACACCCACGTTCGCGGGAAGTCCTGCGACGAGAGGAAGACCGCCACCGTCACCAGGCACGCGATCAGGTACCCGCCGAGAAGCCAGCGCGCACGCAGCCAGTTGATGCCGTCGAAGTATCGTTCGACGGCGGCACGCTCCGGCAGGAGCAGGAGCTCGTCGAAGGTCCGGACGTTCATCGGTGGTGGGTGGGTGGGAGCGGTGCGGACACCTCGGATCGCGGCCGAATCTACCATGCGGAGGCTTCGATTTCCGGCCCCCGCGCGATGGAATGGCGGTTTCGGGAAGAACGTTTCCCCTCTTGCTATGATCCCTCGGATGGCCCTTCCAATCGAGGGACGCGCCGGCGCGAGCCACCAGGCCCGCTCCGGCGGGAGCGCGTGATCGACCCTCCCGATCCGACCGGAGCCGAGACCGTACCGATGGCGATCGCCGACGACACCACCGAAGCCCATCCACCCGAGCCGAGTGAGCGCAGGAAGGTCGACGACGTGGTCGTCCGCTTCGCGGGCGACTCGGGCGACGGCATGCAGCTGACGGGCAGCCAGTTCACCACCACCTCGGCGCTCTTCGGCAACGACCTGGCGACGCTGCCCGACTTCCCGGCCGAGATCCGGGCGCCCGCCGGCACCCTGCCCGGCGTCTCCGCCTTCCAGGTGCGGATCGCCGACTACGACATCCACACCCCCGGCGACGCCCCGGACGTGCTGGTGGCGATGAACCCGGCGGCGCTGGTCAAGAACGTCGGCGAGCTGAAGCCGAACGGCGTGGTGATCGTCAACAGCGACGAGTTCAAGGAGCGCAACCTCAACAAGGCGGGCCTGGCGGCGAACCCGCTCGAAGACGGCTCGCTCGACGCCTTCCGCACCTACGCGGTCGAGCTCACCACGCTCACCCGGCGGACCCTCGAGGATACCGAGCTCGACGTCAAGACCAGGGACCGGTGCAAGAACTTCTTCGCCCTCGGGATGGTCTACTGGCTCTTCAGCCGCTCGTTGGACAACACCGTCCGGTGGCTCGAGCGCAAGTTCGCGCGTCGCCCGGACCTCGCCGAGGCCAACGTCCGGGTGCTCAAGGCGGGCTGGAACTACGCCGACATCCACCAGCTCTTCCAGACCCGCTACGAGGTCGAGCCGGCCCGGATGGAGCCGGGCACCTACCGCAACATCAACGGCTCGGAGGCCCTGGCGCTCGGGTTCGTCGCGGCGAGCCGCAAGTCCGGCCTGCCGCTCTTCCTGGGCGCCTACCCGATCACCCCGGCCTCGGAGCTGCTGCACGCCCTCGCCTCGCGCAAGAGCTACGGCGTGACCACCTTCCAGGCCGAGGACGAGATCGCCGCCGTGTGCGCCGCGATCGGTGCGGCCTTCGGCGGCGCCCTCGCCGTGACCGGCTCGAGCGGCCCCGGGATCGCGCTCAAGGCCGAGGCCATGAACCTGGCGGTGATGGTCGAGCTGCCGATGGTGGTGTGCGACATCCAGCGCGGCGGCCCGTCGACGGGGCTGCCCACCAAGACCGAGCAGGCCGACCTGCTGCAGGTGATGTTCGGCAGGAACAGCGAGTCGCCGCTGCCGGTGGTCGCCGCCGCCTCGCCCCACGACTGCTTCTGGGCGGCCCTCGAGGCCTGCCGTGTCGCGGTCTCCTACATGGTGCCGGTGGTCCTGCTCTCGGACGGCTACATCGCCAACGGCTCGGAGCCCTGGAAGCTGCCGCGGGTCGAAGACCTGCCGGACTTCGCCCCGGAGATCCGGACCGACCCCGAGGGCTTCGGCCCGTACGTCCGCGATCCCGAGACCCTCGCCCGCCCCTGGGCGCTCCCCGGAACGCCCGGGCTCGAGCACCGGATCGGCGGGCTCGAGAAGGAGGACGTGACCGGCAACGTCTCCTACGACCCGGAGAACCACGAGCGGATGACCCGCCAGCGCGCCGAGAAGGTGGAGCGGATCGCCCGCGAGCTGCCGGCGCTGGCGGTCGACGGCCCGGCCGAGGGCAAGCTCCTGGTGCTCGGATGGGGTTCGACCGAAGGGGCGCTCAAGGGCGCGGTGCGCAGCCTCCGCGAGCGCGGCGTCGCCGTCTCCCGCGCCCACCTGCGCTGGCTCAACCCCTTCCCGCGGAACCTGGGCGAGGTCCTCGGCCGCTTCGAACGGGTGCTGGTGCCGGAGATGAACTTGGGGCAGCTCAGCCTGCTGCTGCGCGCGAAGTACCTGAAGGACGTGATCTCCTTCAACAAGGTCCAGGGACGCCCGTTCTTCCGCGCCGAGGTCGAGCAGCGGATCCTCGAGGTCCTGGAGACCGGGAGGTAGACGAGCGATGCCGGAGATCGAAGCCCCCACCCTCACCAAGAAGGACTTCCAGAGCGACCAGGAGGTGCGCTGGTGCCCCGGCTGCGGGGACTACGCCATCCTGGCCGCCGTGCAGTCGGTCTTCCCGGAGCTCGGGATCCCGAAGGAGAAGCTGGTGGTGGTCTCGGGGATCGGCTGCTCGAGCCGTTTCCCCTACTACATGAACACCTACGGCTTCCACTCGATCCACGGCCGGGCGCCGGCGATCGCCACGGGGCTGAAGGTCACCCGGCCGGACCTCGAGGTCTGGATCGCGACCGGCGACGGCGACGCGATGTCGATCGGCGGCAATCACCTGATCCACGTCCTGCGGAGAAACGTCGGGGTGAAGATCCTGATGTTCAACAACCGCATCTACGGGCTCACCAAGGGGCAGTACTCGCCGACCAGCGAGGTCGGCAAGCGCACCAAGTCGACGCCCTTCGGCTCGATCGACCGCCCCTTCAACCCCGCGGCCCTGGCGCTCGGCGCCGGCGCCACCTTCGTCGCCCGGACGGTCGACATCTTCCAGCCGCACCTCAAGGCGGTGCTGAAGCGCGCCGCCGAGCACCGGGGCTCGGCCTTCGTCGAGATCTACCAGAACTGCAACATCTTCAACGACAAGGCCTTCGAGTACATGACCGACAAGGAGGGCCGGGTCGAGCGCACCCTATACCTCGAGCACGGCAAGCCCGTGGTCTGGGGCGGCGAGACGAAGCGCGGCCTGCGCCTCGCCGGGATCGAGCCCGAGATCGTCACCTTGGGCGACGGAGTCACGGAGGACGACTGCCTGGTCTGGGACGAGCGGCGGCCGAACCCGGCCCTCGCCTTCATGGCCGCGCAGCTCCTGCCGCCCGAGTTTCCGACCCCGCTCGGCGTCCTCCGGGCGGTCGACGAGCCGGCCTACGACGCCGAGGTCGTCGCCCAGGTCGAGCACGAGGTGGAGCGCGCCGGCCAGACCCGCCTCGAGGACCTGCTCTACAGCGGAGACACCTGGACGGTCTCGTAGGACCGTGAACCTCCTCGTCCTGGCCCACGACGGCACCTGGGACCGGCGCTACCAGGTGAGCTCGCTCGCGGCGAGCGCCGCCGCCCAGGGCGACCGGGTGGACCTGGCCCTCTTCTTCGCCGCCCTCGACGCCTGGGTCCGGGACGACTGGGACCGCCTGGATCCCGCGCCGCCGCTCGAGGCCGGGCGCATCGCCTCGCTCGGCTTCCCCCCTCTCTCCGGCCTGATCGCGGGCGCCCGCGAGAGCGGTCACCTGCGCCTCTTCGCGTGCAGCGCCTCGGTGCGCCTGCTCGACCTCGAGCCCGAGCGGGTGCAGGAGAGGGTCGACCTGATCTGCGGCTGGGCGCGGTTCACCCGCATGATCGCCGAGGCCGACCGGGTGGTGACCTGGTGACGATCGCGGTGGCCGAGCCGGCCGGGCGGCGCCGCCGCAGCTTCTACGACGAACAGGCGAGCCGGCGGCGCCACGCGCGGTGGTGGGCTGCCCTCTGCGGCGTTGCGATCCTGGTGATGGGGTTGCCGCTCACCGTGGTCCTCACCCCTCTGGTCTTCGGCGCCGCGGCCGTCGGCGTGCGCCTCGCGAGCCTCGTCGTCCCGCTGCCCGCGGGGGTCTGGGCGAGCCTCCACCGGGCGGCGGGGCTGGTGCCGGCCGCGGTCGACCTGTGGGTCGGCAACGCGCCCGCAGGCTCGCTCGGCCGGCTCGACCTGGCGGCGGCGCTCGCGGTCCTGCTGGTGCCTGGGGTCGGCGCCATGATCGCGGTCTGGGCGGGCTTCCGGCGCCTCGCCCGCGAGGTCGTGCCGGACGCCGTCCTGGAGCGCCTCGGTGCGCGCGAGCCCCGGCCGGGAGATCTCGAGGAGCTCCAGCTCGTCGACGTGGTCCAGGAGATGGCGCTCGCCGCCGGGGTGCCGGCACCGCGGGTGCTGCTGATCGACGACCCGGCGCCCAACGCCGCGCTGGTCGGCCCGTCGGCCGGGCGGGTGGTGGCGGTCGTGACCCGCGGGGTGCTCGAGCGCTGCGATCGCGGCGAGACCCAGGGCGTCGCCGCCCTCCTCGTCGCCTCCGCGGCCAACGGCGATCCGCGCCTCGCCCTCGCGGTCACCGCGATCTTCCAGGCGATCGGCTTCGTCTTCACCGTCCTCGACGCCTTCATGGGCTGGAGCCCGAGCGCCTGGCGCGAGCTGGTCCGGACCCTCGGCTGGATGGTTCGCGGCCGGCGCTCGGCCGCGACCGCGGAGGCGGTGGCCGAGAGCCTCGAAGGTCGGCTCGCCCCCGAGCGCTACGACGGGCTCCAGGGGCTCGCGAGCGACGCCGGCGAGAGCGCGCCCCGGAGCCGCGGCGGGCGCCTGCTCAAGCGGCTGCCGGTCCTCTGGGTGGCCATCTTCCCGCTGCTCCTCGTCTACCTCGTCGTGCTCCTCGTCCGCCTGGAGGTCCAGATGCTGCGCCTCGTGGTCGTCGGCCCGCTCCTCGGAGCCATGCTGCGCGCCCGGCGTTACCTGGCGGACGCGACGGCGGTCCAGCTGACCCGCGCGCCGACCGAGGTCGCCCGCGGCCTCGCCGCCCTGGCCGCCGGCCGATCGGCGCCCCCCGGGGGCCCGTGGCTCGAGCACCTCTTCCTGGTGGTGCCGGCGCGCGCCGCGGAGGACTCCGAGCACCCCGCCCCGATCGGCGGCCACCCCGACCCCGAGCGGCGGCTCCGGCGCCTGGTCGCCCTCGGTGCGGATCCTTCCGACCCGGTGCTCGCGGCCGCCGCCGCCCGCCGGCCGAGCTTCCGCGAGACCCTGCGCCGCAGCGGCGCCCGCGGCATCGGCGCGATGGTGCTCTGGACGGCGGTGCTCGGGCCGATCCTGCTGGTCGCGGCCTACCTGATGGCCATGGTCCTGGGCGTCATCCTCCTCTTCGCCGCCGGCGTCTCGGCCCTTTTCGCCGGTGCCGTGCTTCGGCTGATCGACCGCCTCGTCCTGTGAGCGTTTTCGGCGCGAGCCGGTAAGATCGGGGAGACCGGGGGAGACATCGATGATCGTCGCCTTCGCCAGCCTTTTTCTCGGCCTGGTCCTGGGGGTCCAACCTGTCGAGCTGGCCGTGGGGCAGGGCGTCGCCTCCGTCGAGCTGGTGCTCGACGGCCGGAGCGTGGGCCAGGCAGGCGGAGCTCCCTGGACCCTCTCGTGCGACTTCGGCGCCGCGCTCGAGCCGCACCGGCTCGAGGCGATCGCCCGGAACGCCGACGGGCGGGAGCTCGGCCGGGCGCTCCAATGGATCAACCTGCCCCGGCCCGAGGCCGAGGGCCACGTCGTCTTCGAGGGCGGCGAGGCCGGCCGGGGCGTCGTCGCCCACCTCACCTGGGAGAGCGTCTCCGGCGACCGGCCGAGCGAGGCGACGGTGACCTTCGACGGCCGGCCGCTCGCGGTCTCCGATCCGCACCGGATCGAGCTGCCGCCCCACGACCCGGACCAGCTGCACTTCCTGCACGCGGAGCTCGACTTTCCCTCCCACCTCTCCGCGGTCGTCGAGACCGCCTTCGGCGGCGCGTACTCCCAGCACACGGACACCGAGCTGAGCGCCGCCGCCGTCGAGCTCGGGGAGCGCAAGGAGCTGCCGGCGCCGGACCAGCTCGCCGGGTGGTTCCGCGCCCTGGGCCAGCCGCTCGAGCCGGTGGCGGCGGAGACGGGGCCGGCCGAGGTCGTGGTGGTGATGGACCGCGCGGCCCAGAAAGGCCTGTGGGGCCTCGCCCAGCGCTGGGTGCCTGCCAACGGCCGGGTCTTCGGGTCGGCGGGAACCGGCCCGCGGGCCCGCGAGCTGCTCCGCTCCGCCATGCGCCTGGACCGGGATCAGAGCCTGCGGTTCCTCTGGCCGTTCTCGCTGCACCGCGAGAACGGCCATGTCGGCTACGATCTCTTCGCCCGCTCCGAGGAGCATCTGCCGTCGGACGGTGGCGTCTACTACCTGCTCGCGGCGGCCCGGCAGCCGCCGTTCGATCTCCGGCGCCAACGCCTGGCGGACGCCGTGGCCGTGGCCGGCCTGAGCGCGGCGGCCCGGGACCGCCGCCGGGCCGTGGTCCTGGTGCTGAGCGCAGAGCCCGCGGACGCGAGCCGCATCACCCCGCAGGCGGTCCGGCGTTACCTGACCGACCTCGGGGTGCCCCTCTTCGTCTGGTCGGTGGAGAAGTCGGTGAGCCCGCAGGTCGAGGCCGCCTGGGGCGACGTCGCGAGTGTCTACTCGCCGGCGGGCCTTCAGCGGACGCGGTCGAGGCGCTGCGCCATGGCCTCGAGCGCCAGCGCATCGTCTGGTTCCGGGGCCTGCACCTGCCGCAGACGATCGAGGCCGGGCCCTCGGCCGGCGACGTCCGGATGGTGCGGTGAACCGCCTGGTCGCGCTCGGGATGCTGGCGGCCTCGCTCTCGGCGTCGCCAGCGCTCGCCGTCCCGCCCGCCCGGCCGGCGCCCGGCAAGCCGCCCCGGAGCTCGATCGAGAGCTCGACCGACACCCCGCCGGAAATTCTGGGCGCCCCGGCGGCCTTCGGCGCCGCCGATCTCGCGGGCCCGCGGGTCGCAGTTCCGGAGGGCACCGCCCTCCACGTGCTCCCGGATCCGCGCGCGGAAGCCCTGGCGGTGGTCGACGCCCCTTGCGAGCTGCCCCTCGTCGAGCGGCGCGGGGGGTGGGCGCTGGTCCGCTACGGCGCCTTCAAGGGCTGGGTGCCGCTGCCGGGCGCGGACCAGGGTGAGGGCGTCGCCGGTGCGCTGCCGGCGCGCCCGGCGGACCCCGAGATCCTGGCCCGGGCGCTCGCCGCCCTGCCGGGCGAGGACGCCCGCCGCGCGCTCGGCTCGTACGCCCTCTACACCGACGTCGACGATTCCCGCCTGCTCGAGCGGCTGGGCCGGGTCGCCGCCGGCCTCGACCGGACCTACCGCGACCGCTACGGGCTCGACCCGGGCGCGGCGGCCGGGCAGGCGGTCGTCCTCTTCGCGCGCGAGGCCGACTACCGCGCCTTCGCCTCCGGCGACTTCGCCTACGCCGGGATCGAGGAGGGCGGCCACGCGGGCTTCGGGCTGGCGGCGCTCTACGCCGAGGGGGCGAAGGACTGGCAGGTGACGGCGCTGCTCGTCCACGAGCTCACCCACCTCGCCAACGGCCGAGCCCTGGGCCCGCGAACGCCGCCCTGGCTCGAGGAGGGCCTGGCCGACGACCTGGGGGACTCGCGGGTGGACGACGCGGGGCGGCTGGTCCCGGGGAGCCTGGGGGGCGAGGAGTCGGTGAGCGAGCGCAAGGTCTCGAGCGCCGCGGGGCGGGACCGGATCGAGATCACCGTGACCACGGAGGGGGCCTACGCCGCCCTCGGCCGCTTGCTCCGGCGGCTGGACCGCGGCCGGCTCCCGCCGCTCGCGACGCTCACCGGCCTCTCCTGGCGGGAGATCGTCGATCCCGTCCGGCGCGAGGACCACTACGCCGAGAGCGCGTTCTTCGTCCGCTATCTTCTCGACGGCGGCGACGAGGCGCTCGCCCGAGGGTTCCGGCGCTACCTGGGCTCGATCGCCGCGGGCGGCGACGGCGCCCCGGAGCGCCTGCGGGAGAGCCTAGGCCGCGACTGGCACGATCTCGACGCCGGCTTCGGCCGCTGGTTGCGGGCGCTCTCCCTGCGGGCCGGCGACTGACCGGCGCGGCGGCGCCGGTAGAATCCGCTCGCGATGCCCTTCACCGAACGCGACGCCCGCCGCGCCCGGGAGGACTTCCCGGCCCTCTCGCGCACCCTCGCCGGCCGGCCGCTGGCCTTTCTCGACGGCCCCGCCGGCACCCAGGTGCCCACCGCGGTGATCGAGGCGGTCTCGGCCTACTACCGGACCTCGAACGCCAACACCCACGGCCAGTTCGCGACCTCGCGGGAGTCCGACGAGCGGATCCTCGAGGCGCGCCGGGCGATGGCCGCTTTCCTCGGAGCGCCCTCCTGGCGCGAGATCTCGTTCGGCCAGAACATGACCACCCTCGCCTACTCGCTGGCCCACGCCCTCGGACGGTTGATGGCGCCGGGGGACGAGGTCGTCGTCACCCAGCTCGACCACGAGGCCAACCGCGGGCCCTGGCTCGGCCTCGAGGAGCGCGGTGTCGCGGTGCGCGAGGTGGCGCTCCGGCCCGACGGCACGCTCGACCCCGAGGGCTTCGCCGCCGAGATCGGCCCGCGCACCCGGCTGGTGGCGGCGGGCCTCGCCTCGAACGCCCTCGGCACGGTCAACGACCTGGCGTCGGTCGCCGCCCTGTGCCGCGAGGTGGGCGCGTGGCTGCTGGTCGACGCCGTCCACTACGCCCCCCATTTCCCGGTCGATGTCGCGGAGCTCGATCCGGACTTCCTCCTGTGCTCGGCGTACAAGTTCTACGGCCCGCACGTCGGCGTGCTCTACAGCCGTCCGGGGCTCCTGGAGCAGCTGCCCTGCGACCGCCTGCGCACCCAGGAGCCGGAGGCCCCGTTCCGGATCGAGACCGGCACGCTCAACCACGCGGCGCTCGCCGGAGTCGCGGCGGCGGTCGAGTACCTCGCGGCGTGGGGCGAGGGCGGGTCGCTCCGCGAGCGGCTCGTCTCGGCCATGACGGCGATCGCGGACTACGAGCACGGCCTGGCCCGCCACTACGCCGAGGAGGTCGGGCGGATCCCGGGGGTCACCGTCCGCGGGCCCGGATTCGGCTCGCCTCGCCGGGCGCCCACCGTGTCGATCACGATCGATGGCGTGACGCCGTTCGAGGCGGCCCGCGGGCTGGGGGAGCGGGGCGTCCTGGTCTGGGACGGCGACTTCTACGCCGCGCGGCCGATCGAGGTCCTGGGGCTGGCCGGGCGGGGCGGGGTGCTGCGCGCCGGGATCTCCCTCTATAACACCCGCGAGGAGGTGGGGCGGCTGGTCGCGGGGGTGGCCGAGATCGCCGCCGCGGCCGGCGCCAGCCTCGGGACGCCGGAGCGGCCCCGGCGATGAGCCCCCTTCCGCGGCCGCCGGCGGACGCCGCCCGGCCGCTCCGCGCCCTCTTCCTGGGGTTCGGCCACGTCGGGCGCGAGGTGGCGCGCCTGCTCGTCGCGCGCCACGAGCACCCGGGGCTCGCCGCTCTCGACCTCTCCGTGGTGGGGATCGTAACCGGCGCCCACGGCTCGGCGGCCGACCCGGCCGGGCTCGACCTGGCGGCGGCGCTCGCGGCGTACGCCCGGGGTGGGCTCGGTGCCGCCGGCCGCGGCGGCGCGGACCAGGACGGCGCCCGCGCCGTGGCCGCGCTCGACTACGACGTGCTGGTGGAGATGACGCCGCTCGACGTCGCCGGCCGCGGCGGCGCCGCGATCGCCCGGGTCCGGGCGGCCCTCGAGCGCGGGCGCCACGTGGTCACCGCCAACAAGGGGCCGGTCGCCTGGGCCTATCGCGACCTCCGCGACCTCGCCGCCGCCCGCGGCGCCTCGTTCCTCTTCGAGTCGACGGTCATGGACGGCGCACCGGTCTTCAACCTGGCGCGATGCGGCTTGCGGGGGGCGGCGGTCGAGCGTCTCTCCGGGGTCCTCAACTCGACCACCAACGTGGTGCTGGGCGCGATGGAGGAGGGCCTCGACCTCGAGGCGGCCCTCGACCGGGCGCGGGAGCTGGGGATCGCCGAGGCGGACGCTCGGCCCGACGGGGGGGCCGACCTCGAGGGCTGGGACGCGGCGGTCAAGCTCGCCGTGCTCGCCAACGTGCTGCTGGTGCGCGAGGGCGAGGCGGAGATCCGTCCGGAGGAGGTGGCACGCGAGGCGGTCGACGCCGCCCTGGGCGAGCGGGCAAGGAGTGCGCGCGCCTCCGACCGGCGGCTCAAGATGGTGTGCGAGGCGGTGCGCGAGGGTGGCAGCGTAGGGGCCTGGGTGGCCGCCCGGGAGCTTCCCGAGGGCCACCCCTTCGCCCGCCTCGAGGGCACGAGCTCGGCCCTCACCTTGACCGCCGACCTCCTGGGAACGATCACCCTGACCGAAGAGGACCCCGACCTCACCACCACGGCCTACGGGATCCTCTCGGACCTTCTCGATCTCCCCTGATCTCACTCGACGACCCGGGCCCGCACGACGAGGACCAGCCCGTCGCGGCCGCCGGCGGTCGCCGCCCTCCCGACGACGGCCGTCTGCCCGGCGCGCACCTCGAGATCGGTCGTGAGCTCGGTGCGGAAGTCGCCGGGCGGGTTCTGCGGGTCGAGGAGGCTCGAGCGCAGGTCGGCCAGCAGGCGCGGGGTGGCGGCCTCGAACAGGAAGCCGGTCAGCCGGATCGACGGTTCGGCGCCCTCGCGCGGCACCAGTTCGGCGCGGTTGAATCCGAACCGGTAGGGCAGCGCCGGGACGCCGTCGCCGGCGGCGAGGATTCCCTGGACGCCGCCTCGGCCGCGGTCGAGTGCCCGCACCGCCATGCTGTCGATCAGGTCGACCCCCTTGAAGCCGAAGACGGTCTCGAGCTGGTGGGCGACCTCCTCGAGCTCCGCCGGGACGGTCCCGCCGAGCGCTTTGGACTTCGACACCCCGAGGACGTAGACCGTGACGTCCAGGCTCGGGGTCGGCGCCGGCGCGACGTCGAGCTGCCGGGCGGCGGCCGCCGCGGCCGCGACCAGGTCCGCCGGCCCGTCGAGGGTGAGGATGCCCAGGCTGGGGTGGGCTTCGGCGTGGACGTGGAAGATCCGCAGCACCGGCGGCAGGTCCTCGACCTTGGCGTGCTCGATCCGGACGATCTCCTGGCCGAGCGGCTGGCCGGCGTCCTGGGTCGGGGTCCCGGCCTGGGTCGGGGCCTCGGGGCTCGGAGGCTCCTGGCCGGCGGCCGCCGGCGGGCCGAAGGCGACCAGCAGGGCGAAGGCGGTGGCGACGACGGCGGGGGTCCGGGTCGAAAGTGCTCTCATGGCGAAGTCTCCTCGGGCTCGGCGAGCCAGTAATAGACGATGTCCGGTTGATCGGAGACCACCTGGATGACCAGGGGCTCCGAGGGTTGGATGACGGCCGCGGGGTGGCGGTTGGGCCGGGGCGTCGGAGGCCGTCGCGGCGGGGAGCGGTGCGTCGTCCTCCGCGCCCCCGCGCGGGAGCGGCCGGCCCTGTCGGGGCGGCGGGTCGCTCGGCGATCCGCTCCGAGGCGCGCGGCGCCGGCCGCGGCCCGGTCTCCCGTGGGCGGGTCCGGCTCGGGGCCCAGAGGCTCAGGCCGAGCGCCGCGACGAGCAGGGCCGCGGCCAACGCCGCCAGGGCCCAGGGCGTGCGACGGCCGGCTCCGCGGCGGGCTTCCTCGAGCTCCTCGATCCGGGCGAGGACGCCCCCCCGGATCCGCTCGAGCGAGCGCCCCTCGACCGGCTCCGCGGCGAGGCGGCCGAGCGTCCGCCGGTCCGCGGCGAGCCGCCCGGCGAGCTCGCGGCAGGCGGGGCAGGCGGCGAGGTGGCGCTCCAGCCGGGCCGCCCGGCGGCCGGGCAGGTCGCCGGCGACATGGAGCGCGATCTCGCGGTCCGGGTGTCGGCTCATGGGATCTCCTCCTTTCGGCTCCACAGGCGGTCGCGGACCGCCCGGACCTTGAGGCGCGCGCGGCTGATCTGGGTGCGCACCGTGACCTCGCGGATCCCCAGGGCCCGGGCGACCTCGCGAGTCGAGAGGCCGTGCACGTCGCGGAGCACCAGGGCGGCCCGCTGGCGCACCGGCAGGGTCGCGAGCGCGGCGCCGGCGATCCGGCGGTCCTCGGCCAGGACGGCGGCGCTCTCCGGGCTCGGGCGGGGATCGGCCGGCGCCCCGGCCTCGCCCGCTTCGTCGAGCGACAGGGCGGCCGACCGTCCGCGGCGGCGCCCGAGGTCGCGGCAGACGTTGACCGTCAGGCGGTAGAGGTAGGGTCCGAGGGGGCGCGCCGGATCGAGGCGGCCGACTCCCCGATGGAGCGCCCGGTAGAGCCGGAGGAAGGCCTCCTGGGCGGCGTCCTCGGCATCCTCCGGCCGGGAGAGGAGCCAGCGCGCGAGACCGAAGACCTGCCGCTCGTGGCGCCGGACGATGTCCTCGAAGGCGCCGGCCTCCTCTTGCGCGCCGCCGTCGGCTCGCGCTGTCCGCTCTGCTGGACTCAAAGCCCGTTCTCCTCTCGCTACCGGGGTATACAGGCCCGCCCGAAAAAGCGTTGCACGCCAGGGTGGGGGAGGAGGGGTGGGACGGCGCGGCGGGGGGGAGGCTACGGCGCTTCGCGCCGAGCGCGGCCGCGGGCGCCGGCGCGCTGGACGACGTCGACCAGAACCAGCAGGGCCGCTCCCAGCAGGACGATCGCCGGGCCGGAGGGCAGGTCGTAGAGGTAGGACAGCGCGAGACCGCCCTGGGTCATCACCACCCCGATCACGATCGACAGGCCGACGACGGCCGGGAAGCTGCGGGCGAGCCGCAGGCTCACGACCGGCGGAATGGTGAGCAGCGCGATCACCAGCAGGATGCCGACGAGCTGGATCAAGAAGACGACCGACAGGGCGGCGAGCAGCATGAGCAGGACCATCGCCCAGCGCACCGGCACGCCCTGGACCGCCGCGAACTCCTCGTCGAAGGCGACCGCCACGCTCTCCTTGAAGAAGAGCCCGAAGAGCGCCACCACCACGAGCACCAGGCCGAAGGTCAGGGCGACGTCGGTCGCGTCCACGGTCAGGATGTTGCCGAACAGGTAGGCCATCAGGTTCGGGGCGTAGCCCGGCGTCTTGTAGAGGAAGACCACGCCGACGGCCATGCCCACCGCCCAGAGGATGCCGATGACCGCGTCGTGGGAGCGGCCGCGTTCGCGCCCCGGGCCGGCGAGCGCCAGGGCCGAGACCACCGCCACCGCCGCGGCCCCGAGCCGCGGGTCGATCCCCAGGAAGTAGCACACCCCGAGGCCGCCGAACGCCGCGTGGGCGACGCCGCCCGCCAGGAAGACCAGGCGCTTGACCACCACGAAGGTGCCGACGACACCGCAGAGCACGCTGGCCAGCAGGCCGGCCACGACCGCGTGGCGCAGGAAGTCGTAGGAGAGGAGATGGAGCATCAGACCGGACCGCCCCCCTCACCCTCGATCCCTCTCCCACCCTCGCGGGGGGAGAGGGACGCCGCCGCCATCGGACCGCCCCCCTCACCCTCGATCCCTCTCCCACCCTCGCGGTGGGAGAGGGACGCCGCCGCCCGGCCTCGCTCCGCCGCTAGGCGGGAATCGTTCGCCGCGCAGCGTTCCCGATTGGGCATCAGTGGTCCACCAGCACCCGGTGCGGCACGCCGTGAGCGATCAGCTCGACCGGGCAGCCGTAGACCTCCTCGAGCATCTCGTGGGTGAGCTCGGCGCCCGGGTGGTAGAAGAGGCGCCGGTTGACGCAGGCGATCTGGCGCACGACGCCGGCGAGCGGCGTCAGGTCGTGGGTGACGACGACGATCGGGATCTCGCGGCCGAGCCGCTCGAGGGCATCGAGGAGGACGTTGCGGCTCTCGGCGTCGATCGAGGCCATCGGCTCGTCGAGGATCAGGAGCTCGGGCTGGGCGGCGAGCGCCCGGGCGATCAGCGCGCGCTGGAGCTGGCCGCCGGAGAGGCGGTCGATCGTCGCGCCGGCGAGCGCTCCGAGGCCGAAAGCTGCGATCGCCTTCTCGGCCTCTGCCCGGTCCTCGCCGTTGTAGCGCCGCAGCGCGCCGCGCAGGCCGAGCCGGCCCATGAGCACCAGGTCGAGGACCCGGATCGGGAAGCGCCGGTCGAACTCGGCGAGCTGCGGCACGTAGCCGAGGGCCCCGCGGCGCCCGGAGGTGTACCGGCGCACGGTGCCGTCCCACGGCTCGAGGAGCCCCAGGAGCACCTTGACCAGGGTGGTCTTGCCGCCGCCGTTCGGTCCCAGAACGGCGAGGAAGTCGTCCCGGTGGACGGTCAGGTCGACGTCGCGCAGCACCGCCTCGTCGCCGTACCCGAAGGTCACCCCTTCGGCTTCGATCAGGGGCTCGTGGGCGGCGGGCATGGGCGAGAGTCTACAGGCTCGCGGCGACGCCTCCGATACACTGCCCGCCGTGCGCGTCTACGGAGTCGATTTCACCTCCGCGCCCGGCCGCAGCAAGCCGATCGCGGTGGCCGAGTGCGAGCTCGACGGCGACCGGCTGGCGGTGCGCGACCTGCTCCGCCTCAAGAGCTTCGAGCAGCTCGAGCGCGGGCTCGAGCGCCCCGGCCCCTGGGTGGCGGGCATGGACTTCCCGTTCGGCCAGCCGCGCCGCCTGGTGCGCGATCTCGGATGGCCCGAGAGCTGGGAGGGCCATGTCCGGCGGGTCGCCGAGATGACCCGGTCCGAGTGGGGGGATCTCCTCGAGATGTACCGCGCCGCCCGTCCCCGCGGGGACAAGGAGCACCTCCGGGCGACCGACCGCCGCGCCGGAGCCAAGGCGCCGATGAAGTGGTCCGGCGTGCCGCTCGCCCGGATGTTCTACGAGGGGGCGCCCAGGCTGCTGCGAACGCCGCTCGACCTCCGCCCCTGCCGTCCCACCGGCGACTCGCGGACGGTCCTCGAAGTCTACCCGGCGCTGGTCGCGCGGCATCTGATCGCCAAGCGGCCCTACAAGGAGGGCAAGCGGAGCCAGAACCTGCCGGGCGGTGCCCGCCGCGAAGCCCGCCGCAAGCTCGTCGAGGCCCTGCGCTCGCCGCGGCTCGCCGAGGGCTACGGCGTGACGGTCGAGATCGGCCGCTTCCTCGCCGCCGGCGCGGTGGACGACCCGCGCGGCGACCTGGTCGACGCGGTCCTGGCGGCGATCCAGGCCGCCTGGGGTTGGCGGCGCAAGGACGAGGGCTTCGGCATCCCGCCCGAGGCCGATCCGGACGAAGGCTGGATCGTCGACCCGGCCACGGCCCGAGCACCCACGCCTCGCCCCGTGGATCGATCTGTGGCAGACTCGGAACATCCCTGAAAGACCAGCCGACGGGTGGCCGGTGCACCGGCCGCCGTTGCCACGTCCGATCCAATCCCCGAGACGGAGGACCCCGATCCCATGGCGATGGACCTCGATGCGTTCATGACGTCCCTCGTGCGGCGCAACCCGGGTGAGACCGAGTTCCACCAGGCAGTGCGCGAGGTCGCCGAGAAGGTGATCCCCTTCATCAACCAGAACCCGCGCTACGAGGCGGAGAAGATCTTCGACCGGATGACCGAGCCGGACCGGATCCTCTCGTTCCGCGTCTGCTGGCAGGACGACCAGGGCGAGGTCCAGGTCCACCGCGGCTACCGGGTGCAGTTCAACGGCGCGATCGGACCGTACAAGGGCGGGCTGCGCTTCGACAGCTCGGTCAACCTGTCGGTGCTCAAGTTCCTGGCCTTCGAGCAGACCTTCAAGAACAGCCTCACCACCCTGCCCCTGGGCGGCGCCAAGGGCGGCTCGGACTTCGATCCCCACGGCCGCTCCGACATGGAGGTGATGCGCTTCTGCCAGTCGTTCATGAGCGAGCTCTTCCGCCACATCGGCAAGGACGTCGACGTGCCGGCGGGCGACATCAACGTCGGCAGCCGGGAGATCGGCTACCTCTTCGGCCAGTACCGGCGCCTCCAGAACGAGTGGACCGGCGCGATGACCGGCAAGGGGGTCTCCTACGGCGGCAGCTTCGTGCGCACCGAGGCGACCGGCTTCGGCTGCGTCTACTTCGCCGAGAACATGTTGCGCCAGCACGGCGAGGACGTCGAGGGCAAGCGCTGCGTGATCTCGGGCTCGGGAAACGTCTCTCAGTACACCGCCCAGAAGCTCATGGAGCTGGGCGGCCGCGTGGTGACGCTCTCCGATCGCCACGGGTTCGTGCACGTCCCCGACGGGTTCACCGACGAGATGCTCGACTACGTGATCGACTTGAAGACCGGCCGGCGCGAGAGCCTCGAGGCCTTCTCCCGCGAGTTCGGCTGCGAGTTTCACGCCGGCGAGCAGCCCTGGAAGGTGCCTTGCGACATGGCGTTTCCGTGCGCCACCCAGAACGAGCTCGACGAGGAGGCGGCCGACCTGCTGCTGCGCAACGGATGCACTGTGGTCTCGGAGGGCGCCAACATGCCGGCCACCTGGCAGGCGGCCCACCGCTTCGAGGAGGCGGGGATCCTCTACGGACCCGGCAAGGCGGCCAACGCCGGCGGCGTGGCGATCTCCGGCCTCGAGATGACCCAGAACGCGATCCGCCTCAACTGGACCCGCGAGCAGGTCGACGAGCGCCTGCGCCGGATCATGCGGCGGATCCACGAGCAGTGCGTCGAGTACGGCCGCGACAACGGCCGGGTCAACTACGTCAAGGGGGCGAACGTCGCCGGCTTCGTCAAGGTGGCCGACGCGATGCTCGCCTACGGGGTGATGTGACCATGAGCGCCACCGGCGGCGACGAAGCCTGGGTCGAGCTGCTCCAGACCCACGACATGGCCGAGCTGGGCCTCGCCCAGTCGGTGCTCACCTCGGCGAACGTGCCCTTCGTGGTCGAGGGCGAGAGCTCGCTCGGCCTCTTTCCCCTGACCACCCCCGGCTTCTTCGGCAAGCGCGGCCTAGGCGCGGTCGTGAGGGTCCGGCGCGAGGACCTCGAAGAGGCGCGCGCCCTGCTCGCCGAGGTCACGGCAGAGAGCGAGCCCGAGGAAGACGGGCCGGCCGGGTAGGCCGTCCGGCGTTCGCCCCTTCCTGAAACCTTGCGCGGGCCCGCGCGTTAGGGGGGGAGGAGGAAACGCGTCGATGGAGACCCTGCTCAAAGACCTGCGGATCGCCTTCCGGGGCCTCGCCCGCACCCCGGCGCTGACCGCCGCCGCCCTCGTCGCCCTGGCCCTGGGGATCGGCGCCAACACGGCGATCTTCAGCGTCGTCGACGGCGTCCTGTTGCGGCCGCTGCCCTATCCGCACGCCGACCGCCTGACGCTGCTGATCGACAGCAACCCCGCGGCCGGCTTCCCGCGCTTCGCCGCCTCGCCGCCCAACTTCGCGGACTGGCGGGCGCAGAGCCGTTCGTTCACCGGCATGGCCGCCTTCACCGGCACCAACCTGAGCCTGACCGCGCCCGGCGTCGAGCCCGAGCGGATCCAGGGCGCGCAGGTCTCGGCCGGGTTCTTCGGGGTCCTGGGCGGGCCGCCGGCCCTCGGGAGGGGCTTCCGCACGGAGGAGGACCGGCCGGGTGCCGGGGACGTCGTGGTGCTCTCCCACCGCCTCTGGCAGCGCCGCTTCGGCGCCGACCCCGGGGTCGTCGGCCGGCGGCTGACCCTCGACGGCAAGCCGCACACCGTGGTCGGCGTCGCCCCCGAGGGCTTCTACTTCCCGAACCGCGACACCGAGGCCTGGGTGCCGCTCGCCATGGAGATCGATCCCAAGCAGCGGGGTGCCCACTACCTCGGCGTCATCGGCCGGCTCGCGGACGGGGTGACCCTGAAGAGCGCGCAGGCGGAGATCACCGGCATCGCCAAGAGGCTCGAGGAGCAGTACCCGGACAACAACACGGGATGGGGCGTGAACCTCATGCTGCTCCAGGACCGGGTGGTCGAGACCATTCGGCCGGCCCTGCTGGTTCTCATGGTGACCGTGGGCATGGTCCTGCTGATCGCGTGTGCCAACGTGGCCAATCTCCTGCTCGCCCGCATGGCGGCGCGCGAGCGCGAGATCGCGATCCGCGGAGCCTTGGGCGCCGCGCGCGGCCGCCTGGTGCGCCAGTTCCTGACCGAGAGCCTCGTGCTCAGCCTCACCGGCGGCCTGCTGGGGCTCGCCCTCGGGGTCGCGGGCACGCGGGTGCTGGTGGCCATGAGCTCCGACGGCATCCCCCGCGCCGGCGAGATCGGTCTCGACTGGACGGTCCTGGGCTTCACCCTCGGCCTCGCACTCGTCACCGGCCTGGTCTTCGGTCTCCTTCCGGCCCTCCATGCGTCGAAGGGCGACCTCCAGAGCTCGCTCCGCGAGGGTGGCCGCGGCCAGTCGGCGGGCGGCCGAGCCCGGCTGGTGCGCGACCTCCTGGTGCTCGTCGAGGTGGCGGCGGCGCTGGTCCTGCTGGTGGGCGCGGGGCTGCTGATCCGGACGTTCGTCGGGCTCCAGGGGATCTCCCCGGGCTTCGAGCCGTCGGGAGTCATGACCCTGAGGCTCTCGCTTCCGGAGTCGAGCTATCCGGACGACCCGTCCCAGATCTCGTTCTACGAGCGCCTCGCCGAGCGCCTGCGGGCGATCCCCGGGGTCGAGGCCTCGGGCACCGGCTTCCCCCTGCCCCTGGGCGGCTCGAACTACGTGCTCTCCTTCGCGGTCGAGGGCCGCCCGGCGCCGGCTCCCAACCAATCGCCCCAGTCCTGGATGCGCTTCGTCACTCCGGGCTACCTCGAGGCGATGGGCATCCCCCTGGTCCGGGGACGGATGCTCGCCGAGACCGACCGCGCCGGCGCGCCACGGGTGGCCCTGGTCAGCCGCACCTTGGCGGAGATCGGTCTTCCCCGGCGAGGATCCCATCGGGCACCGGATCACCTTCAACGACCCCGCGAGCCCCGACGCCGAGTGGGTGGAGATCGTCGGAGTCGTGGGCTCGGTCCGCGACCAGAGCCTCGCCGAGGAGCCGAACGGCGAGACCTACCTCTCGGCCTTCCAGACGCCGCTCGACGTCGCCACCGTGGTCGCCCGCACCTCGGGCGATCCGGCGTCGCTCTCCGGGGCGCTGCGCGCGGCGGTTCACGACGTCGACCCGAACCTGCCGGTCTACCGGGTCCAGACGATGCAGGCGGTGGTCGCCGACTCGCTCTCGGACCGGCGGTTCAACGCCACGCTGCTCACGATCTTCGCGGGGCTCGCCCTGGTGCTCGCCTCGGTCGGGGTCTACGGCGTGATCAGCTACTCGGTGAGCCAGCGCACCGCCGAGCTGGGCCTGCGCCTCGCCCTCGGCGCCAAGCGCCGGGAGGTGCTGGCGATGGTGGTGCGCCAGGGGATGGTGCTGGTCGGCGGCGGCATCGCCTTGGGCCTGGCGGGCGCCTTCGCCGCCGGCCGCTTCCTGAGCAGCCTGGTGGTCGGGATCACGGTCCGCGACCCGGTGACCTTCGCCGGCGTCGCGCTGGCGCTCCTGGCGGTCGCCCTCCTCGCCACCTGGCTCCCGGCCCGCCGCGCCACCCGCGTCGACCCGGTGGTGGCGCTGCGGAGCGAGTAGGGCGCGCGCCAGACCGGCCGAGAGCTCGAGCTTCCCGCGGACCGCGGCCTCGCGCGGCGGGTCGAGGCCTTGCGCCCCTGACCCCGGTCCTTCGTCCCTGCTAGGGCCGGGGCGTTCATGCGACCGTCAGCAATGCGGTGCTATCCTTCCTGTGTCGAGATTCGTATACGGAAGAGGTGCAAGAAATGTCGACCGTCACAGTCCGTGTTCGGAAGGAGACCCGGGACGCCCTCCGCGAGCTCTCCAGCCACACCGGCCGTTCGATGCCGGAGATCCTCGACCAGGCGGTGGAAGAGTTCCGTCGCCAGAGCTTCTTGCAGGGCTTGGCGGCGGACTTCGCAGCGTTGAAGAGCGACCCTGCCGCATGGCGGGACGAGCTCGAGGCGCGGGAAGCCTGGGACGCGACCCTGGGCGACGACTTGGAGGAGGGCTGAGCATGCTCAGGCCCAACCGTGGTGACGTCTGGCGGGTGGACCTCGACCCGGTCCGCGGACACGAGCAGGCGGGCCAACGGCCGGCCCTCGTCATCTCGGTCGACGCGCTCAACCAGAGCGCGGCCGAGCTCGCCGTCGTCCTTCCGATCACCAGCCGGGACGAGCGCGTCCGTTCCCACGTGCGGGTGCCCGCGCCGGAAGCCGGCCTGGATCGGACCAGCTACGTCAAGTGCGAGGACGTCCGGTCGATCTCGCTCGCCAGGATGGAGAAGCGTCTCGGGACGGTGAGGCCGGAGACCGTACGAGCCGTCGAAGATCGGCTGCGGCTGCTGCTGGGGCTGTAGGAGCCAAGAGCAAACGCCGCTTTCCACCGGGAGAGCCCCTGCCCCGCCTCCGGACGGAGGTTCCTCCGGCGGGATGCCCTCACCCGATCGGAGAGTCCTCGGGGACCACGCGCACCGTGACCCGGGGGCACCCGCGCGCTCGCGAGCCTCGCCGCAGCCAGACCAGGGCGCACTCGGGGGCGAAGCC
Source organism: uncultured Acidobacteriota bacterium (assembly GCA_963837945.1). Lineage (GTDB taxonomy): Bacteria > Acidobacteriota > Thermoanaerobaculia > Multivoradales > DATKCC01 > CAVUBL01. The sequence goes on along the minus strand of CAWIQD010000002.1, from coordinate 69,303 downwards.
GGAGCGGCGGACCGCGAAGCGCTCGTCGGCCTCCAACGCGTCGAGCAGCTCGTCGGCCGAGAAGTCCGGGTGGCCGCGCTCCGCCGCCGCGAGGCAGAGGTCGAGGAGCGTGCAGCCGCTCACCTGGGCGGCAAGGAGGCCGGCCAGCCGCTCGAGGAGCGCCTCTCCCACCCGCACCACCGCCGGCGGCACCACCCACGGGTAGTCCTCCTCGCGCTTGCCCAGGGCGAAGAGCGACTCGAGGATCAGCGACTGCACCTCGCGGTCCGCCGGCCGTTCGCGGTGCAGCGGCGCGAGGATCTCGAGCGCGGCCTGCGGCTCGCCGCTCCATAGATAGGCCCGGCCCAGCTCGCGCAGGGCGGCGGGGCCGGTGCGGGGCTCCGGGTCCGGGACGCCGGCGGCCGGAGCGGCGCCGGGAGGGGCGGCCGGGTAGAAGACCACGGGCCGGCACCTGCGGCGGGCGCGGCGCTCGACGATCGGGCTCGGGGACGGTTCGGGGAGGCTCATCGGACTGCTCCTTCCTGGCTTCGGGCCGCGGGGTCGGCTCGCGGCGAGTGGGTCTGCGCGGCCGCCCGCACGGCGGCCTACACCCAGAGAGGACGCAAGGCGCCCCGGCGATCTGGCGCCGCGCGCAAACCCCTCGGCCCGCGTTGCGTATGCTTCGCGTGTGGACCTCGCAGACCTGCGCCAGGAGCTCGAGCGGATCGACCGCGTCGTCCTCGAGGCGGCCGCGGAGCGCCAGCGCCTCGCCCGCCGGATCGAGGAGGTCAAGGCGGCTGCCGGACGACCGATCCGCGACTTCCAGCGCGAGCGGGAGGTGCTCGGCCGGGCCGAGGCGACCGCCCGCGAGCTCGGGCTCGATCCGGGCCTCGCCCGCGAGCTCCTCGGGCGGCTGATCGAGTCCTCCCTGGCCGCCCAGGAGCAGCAGCGGGTCGCGAGCTCGGCGGGCGGCGACGGGCGCCGCGCCCTGGTGATCGGCGGGGCGGGGCGCATGGGCGCCTGGTTCGGCCGCTTCCTCGCCTCCCAGGGGTATGCCGTCGAGGTCGCCGACCCGGCGACGGGCGCGCCCCGGCCGACCTATCCGGACTGGCGCGAGGCGCCGGTCGATTGCGACCTGATCGTCGTCGCCACCCCGCTGCGGCCGGCGCGCGAGATCTTGGGGGCGCTCGCGGAGCGGCGGCCGAGCGGCGTCGTCCTCGAGCTCGGCTCGCTCAAGTCGCCGCTCGCCGAGCCGCTCGCGGCCCTGACGGCGGCGGGGATCGACGCGGTGTCGATCCACCCGCTCTTCGGCCCCGACGTGGCGATGCTCTCCGGCCGCCACGTGGTCCTGGTCGACCTCGGCCGGCCCCGGGCGACGTCGCTCGCCCGCGGGCTCTTCGCCTCGACCATGGCCGAGGTCGTGGAGATGGACCTCGAGGAGCACGACCGGCTGATGGCCTGGATCCTCGGTCTTTCCCACGCCGTCAACCTCGTCTTCGTGGCCGCCCTCGAGTCCCAGGCCCTGCCGATCGGCCGGCTGGCCTCGTTCTCGAGCTCCACCTTCCAGCGCCAGCTCGAGGTCGCCGCGCGCGTCGCGCGCGAGAACCCGCGCCTCTACTTCGAGATCCAGCACCTGAACCGCCACGGGGAGCAGGCATTGGCGGCGCTTCAGGCGAGCGCCGAGCGGCTGCACGCCATGGTCGCCGCGGGCGACGAGGACGCCTTCGTCGAGATGATGGAGCGGAGCCTGCGCTACCTGTCCGTATAATCGTCGACCGCAACCCCCCACACCGGAGGCCTCCAATGCGTAGAACCCTGCTCGCCGTCTGTCTCGCCGCCGCCCTGCTCGCCCCGGCGGCCGTTCTCGCCGGTCCGCCGCTGCTCCTCCAGACGCCGTCGCTCTCCGCGGACGGGATCGCCTTCGCCTTCGGGGGCGAGATCTGGATGGTGCCGCGCGCCGGCGGCACGGCCCACCGGGTGGTCAGCGGCACGCAGCGCGCCCAGCGGCCGATCTTTTCGCCCGACGGCACCAAGATCGCCTACTCGGCCGACTACGAGGAGAACCTCGACGTCTACGTGATCGACACGACGGGCGGCACCCCGCGGCGCCTCACCTGGCACCCGGGCGACGACCAGGCGGTGGCCTGGACTCCGGACGGGTCGCGCATCCTCTTCCGCTCGGACCGGGCGAGCGCCAACGACTCGAGCCACCTCTTCACGGTCGGGATGGAAGGCGGGCTGCCCGAGGAGCTGCCGCTGCCGATGGCCGAGGACGGCGTCTACTCGCCCGACGGGACGCAGCTCGCCTACAGCCCCTACTTCCAGTGGGAGCCCGACTGGCGGGGCTACCGCGGCGGCCAGACGACGCCGATCTGGATCGCCCGGCTCGCCGACTCGAGCGTGGTCAAGGTCCCGCGCGAGAACTCGAACGACAAGAACCCGATGTGGATGGGCGACACGGTCTACTTCCTCTCCGACCGCGGCGGGGCGATGAACCTCTACTCCTACGGTCTCGGCGAGGGCCCCGACGCCGGTGACGTGAGCCAGCGCCTGCCCGACTCCCCCGTCGACATCGACTCGGCGCAGGCCGGGCCGGGCGGGATCGTCTACTCCCAGATGGGCGCGCTCCATCTCTTCGACCCGGCGACCGGGACCGAGCACCCGGTGCCGGTCGAGATCGCCGGCGACCTGCCGCAGCTCCGGCCCCACTTCGAGAAGGTGGGCGACGACGTCGAGAACGCGGCGATCTCGCCGACCGGCGTCCGCGCCGTCTTCGAGGCGCACGGCGAGATCCTGACCGTGCCGGCCGAGAAAGGGGACGTCCGCAACCTCACGCGCACCACGGCGGCCGCGGAGCGCGATCCGGCCTGGTCGCCTGACGGCAGCCGGATCGCCTACTTCTCCGACGAGTCGGGGGAGTACGCGCTCCACGTCGCCTCGCAGGACGGCCTGGGGGCGGTCCGGAAGATCGGCCTGGGCGCTCCGCCGTCGTTCTTCTACTCGCCCACCTGGTCGCCGGACAGCCGGCGGATCGCCTACAGCGACAAGCGCCTCAACCTCTGGGTCGTCGACCTCGACCACCCCGCGCCGGTCAAGGTGGACACCGATCTCTTCGACACCCCGCTCCACGAGCTCGACACCGTCTGGTCCCCGGACAGCCGGTGGCTCGCCTACACCAAGCAGCTCCCGAACCACCTGCGGGCGGTCTTCGTCTACTCGCTCGACAGCGCCAAGGCCACCCGGGTGACCGACGGGCTGAGCGACTGCCTCTACCCGGCGTTCGACAAGAGCGGCAAGTACCTCTACTTCACGGCCTCGACCGACCGGGGCCTCGCGACCGGCTGGCTCGACATGACGAGCGACGCCCGCCCGGAGAGCCGGAGCGTCTACGTCGCGGTCCTGCGCCGCGACCTGCCGTCGCCGATCCCGCCGGAGAGCGACGAGGAGGCGACCCAGGAGGAGAAGCCGGACGAGCCGGGCACCCAGCAGGCCGGCGGGAAGGCGAAGAAGGAGGCCAAGAAGGCCAAGGCCGAGAAGGCGGGCGACGAGCCGGAGGACGCGGCGAAGCCGGCGCCCGAGCCGGTCACGATCGACTTCGACGGCATCCTGCAGCGCACCCTGGCGCTGCCCATCGACCCGAGCAACTACCAGGGTCTCGAGGCGGGCAAGGAGGGGCAGATCTTCCTGCTCGACGCGCCGCTCGTCTTCCTGCCGACCAGCCGCCAGCCGCCGGCCCTCTCGATCGTCCGCTTCGACCTCGAGGAGCGCGAGACGAAGACCCTGGTCGAGGGCGTCTCCGGCTTCACGGTCTCGGCCGACGGCTCGAAGATGCTCTACCAGAAGGGCCCGAAGTGGTGGATCGCCAAGACCGACGCTCCGCCCGCCGGCGGTCCGGGCGGCGGGGAGGGCGGCGGCGGGCCGCTGGCCACCGACCAGATGGAGGTCAAGGTCGATCCGCGCGCCGAGTGGCGGCAGATGTACCGCGAGGTCTGGCGTATCGAGCGGGACTTCTTCTACGACCCGCACTTCCACGGCCTCGACATCGCCGCGGCGGAGGCCCGCTTCGCGCCGTATCTCGACGGCCTGGCGAGCCGCGGCGACCTCAACTTCCTGTTCCGCCGGATGCTCTCCTACATCTCGGTGGGTCACATGTTCGTCAACGGCGGCGCCAGGCCCGACGTCGAGCCGGTCAAGGTGGGCCTGCTCGGGGCCGACTACACGACGGATCACGGCCGCTACCGCTTCGCCAAGGTCTACAACGGCGAGAACTGGAACCCGGATCTCCAGGCGCCGCTCACCCAGCCGGGCGTCAACGTCGAGGCCGGCGAGTACCTGCTCGCCGTCGACGGCCGCGACCTCACGACCGCCGACAACCTCTACAGCTTCTTCCAGGAGACGGCGGGCAAGCAGACGGTCGTCACGGTCGGGCCGAACCCGGACGGCAGCGGCTCGCGCCAGGTGACGGTGGTGCCGGTCGACGACGAGAACCAGCTCCGCCACCTCGACTGGGTGGAGTCGAACCGCCGCAAGGTCGACGAGCTTTCCGGCGGCCGGCTCGCCTACGTCTACCTGCCGAACACCGGCGGCGGCGGCTTCACCAACTTCAACCGCTACTACTTCTCGCAGGTCGGCCGCGAGGGCGCGGTGATCGACGAGCGCTTCAACCACGGCGGGCAGATCGCGGACTACGTCATCGACGCGATGGAGCGCCGGATCCGGATGTGGGTGATGACCCGCGAGGGAGAGCCCTTCTCGGAGCCCACCGAGCTCATCCCCGGCCCCAAGGCGATGATCATCAACCAGTTCGCGGGCTCGGGCGGCGACGCCATGCCCTGGCTCTTCCAGAGGGAGGGCGTCGGTCCCCTGGTTGGGATGCGGACCTGGGGCGGCCTGGTGGGGATCGGCGGCTATCCGCCCCTGATGGACGGCGGGGGCGTGACCGCGCCGCGCTGGGCGATCTACGGCCTCGAGGGCGAGTGGGAGGTCGAGAACCACGGCATCGCGCCGGACGTCGAGGTCTGGCAGGACCCGAAGCTCGTCCGAGAGGGCCACGACCCCCAGCTCGAGAAGGCGGTCGAGGTGCTGCTCGAGGAGCTCGAGAAGCACCCGCAGCCGACCTACGAGCAGCCGCCCTACCCGGACTACCACCCGGTGCTGCCGCCGCCGGTGGCGGCCGAGGGGGGCGACGGCCCGACGGGCGGGTAGGCGGGTCGCATCCGGCGCCTCCGGTAAGCTCCGGGCATGGCGCGGCGCTCGCGGCAGGGGATCGGCTACTGGGAGGCGGTGTCGATCGGGGTGGGGGGGATGGTGGGCGGCGGCATCTTCGCCGTCCTCGGCCTGGCGGTGGAGATGGCGCGGGGCGGCACGGCGGTCGCCTTCGCCATCGCCGGCGGCGTGGCGCTCCTCACCACGTACTCCTACGCCCGCCTCTCGGTCGCCTTCCCCAGCCAGGGCGGCACCGTGGCCTTCCTCGACCGCGCCTTCGGCCCGGGGCTCGCGACCGGCACGCTCAACGTCCTGCTCTGGCTGAGCTACGTGGTGATGCTGGCGCTCTACGCCTACGCCTTCGGCAGCTACGGCGCGACCTTCCTGCCGCGCTCGGTCGCGGGCCTGGGCAAGCACGTGCTGGCAAGCGGCGTCATCCTGGCGGTCACCGGCTTGAACCTCCTCGCGGCCGACGTCATCGGCCGCGCCGAGGACTGGATCGTGGGGCTCAAGCTCGCGATCCTCGCCCTCTTCGTGGGCGTCGGCGTATGGGGGATCCAGCCGGCCCGCCTGGCACCGGCGACCTGGGCGCCGCCGCTCGCCTTGGTGGCCGGCGGCATGATCATCTTTCTCGCCTACGAGGGTTTCGAGCTCATCGCCAACACCGCCGCCGACGTCCGGGACGGCGCCCGCACCCTGCCGCGGGCCTTCTTCTCCGCGGTGATCTTCGTCCTCGGCCTCTACGTGCTGATCGCCCTGGTCGCGGTGGGCACGCTGCCGGTGGGAGAGATCGTCGCCGCCCGCGACTATGCCCTCGCCCGGGCCGCGGCGCCGTTCCTCGGCCGCGCCGGCTTCAGCCTGATCGCGGTAGCGGCGCTCCTCTCGACCGCCTCGGCGATCAACGCCACCCTCTACGGTGCGGCCCGGATCTCCTACGTCATCGCCAAGGACGGCGAGCTGCCTGCGGCTCTGGAGAAGAAGGTCTGGCACCAGCCCCTCGAGGGGCTCTTGATCACCGCCGGCGCCACACTCGTGGTGACCAACGTCTTCGACCTGTCGAGCATCTCGACCCTGGGGAGCGCCGGCTTTCTCTTGATCTTCGCCGCCGTGAACTGGGCGAACGTCAAGGTCGCGGTGGAAACGAAGAGCCTCCGCTGGCTCTCGGCCGCCGGCTGCCTGGCCTGCCTGGCGGCCCTGGCGGCACTCGTCTGGCGCACGGCCACGGGCGCGCCGGGGAAGCTCTGGGTGCTGGCCGGCCTCCTGGGCCTCGCCTTCGCCATCGAGGTTGCCTACCGCACGGCCACCGGCCGGGTGATCCGCACGCCCTGGTCGCGGGAGCGCGGCCGGGCCGGCGCGCGGGCGCCGGAGCCCGACTCCTGATGGCACCCGCCTTCAAGGACCACTTCTCGGCGCAGGCGCGGAGCTACGCCGCCTTCCGGCCGAGCTACCCGCCGGAGCTCTTCGCCTACCTCGCATCGCTCGCTCCGGCGCGCGGCCGCGCCTGGGACCCGGCGACCGGGAACGGCCAGGCGGCGCGCGGGCTGGCGGCGGAGTTCCGGGAGGTCCTGGCCTCGGACGCCAGCGTCCGCCAGGTGATGGCGCGCGAGCCGGCCCCGGGGGTGCGCTTCTGGGTGGCCCGGGCCGAGGCCGGCGGCCTGCCCGGGCGCTCGGTGGACCTCGTCCTGGTGGCGCAGGCCCTCCACTGGCTCGACCACGAAGCGTTCTGGGCCGAGGTCCGGCGGGTGGCAAGGCCTCGGGCGGTGGTGGCGGCCTCCTACTACACGCTCTGCCGGATCGCGCCGGAGATCGACTCCGCGGTCGACGGTTACTACCGCGACCGGATGGACGCCTACTGGCCGCCCGAGCGGCGCCTCCTCGACGCCAGCTACCGGACGATCCCGTTCCCCTTCCCCGAGATCGAGGCCCCGGGCTTCGAGCTCGTCGCCGACTGGACGCGGGCGGAGCTCCTCGGCTATCTCGGCACCTGGTCGGCGACCATGCGCTACCGCCGCGCCGTGGGCGAGGACCCGCTCCCGGATCTCGACGCCCGGCTCGCGCCGCCCTGGCCCGACGGCGAGCGCCACCGGGTCCGCTGGCCGCTCGGTCTGCGGGTCGGCCGCCTACCTGGCTGAGCTCCCGGGCGGGCTGCTCGCGCCGCCGGGCGAAGTGCTGGAGGATCTTCTCCAGCGGGCAGAGGCCGGTGAAGGCGCTCTGGAGCAGGTTCGCCCCGACGAAGGCGGTCGCCAGGTAGAAGCCCGGGTGCACCCACCAGCCCAGGGCGAGGCTCGCGAGGACGAAGCTGCCGGCGAAGGCGCGGATCTTGTTTTCGAGGGTCATCGGTGGTCGAGCTCCGGAGTCGTCGTGCCGGCGGCCGGCGCGGCCGCCGTTCACCCCTTGAGAGGCACGGCCCCGGCGCGGGGTTCCCGGAAAGGGCCGTGGCTCTCGAGGGGGCGGGCGGCGGTATACTCGACCCGCTCTCGAACCGCCGCTGAACCCCGCCCGGAGGTCCGTCCATGCGCGCTCGCCGCCGCCGCCCCGTCGCCTCCTCGCCGTGAGCCGGTCGACCGACGAGCACCGGGAGACGGCCCGCGGTCTCACTGCGTCCTGCGCGGTGCTGACCGTCTCGGACACCCGCACGGAGGCGAGCGACGAGGGAGGCCGGCGGATCGTCCAGGCGCTCAAGGCGGCCGGCCACCGGGTGGCCGAGCGCGCCCTGGTCCCGGACGAGCCCGGCCGGATCGACGCCCAGCTCCACCGCTGGCTCGCCGAGGGGCGGGTGGAGGTGATCGTCACCACCGGCGGCACCGGGATCTCGCTCCGCGACACGACGGTCGAGGTGGTCGAGCGCCTGCTCGACAAGCGCCTCGACGGCTTCGGCGAGCTCTTTCGGATGCTCTCCCATCGGGAGATCGGCGCGGCGGCCATGCTCAGCCGTGCGGTCGCCGGCCTCGCCGGCCGCACGGCCGTCTTCGCTCTGCCCGGCTCGGTCGCCGCCGTCGCCCTGGCGATCGACGAGCTGATCGTCCCGGAGCTGCCGCACCTGCTGCGCGAGCTCCGGCGCTGACGGCCCTGGGGACCGGCGCTCAGGACTTGCCGAGCGGCAGGCCGGCGGGCAGGGCGTCGAGCCGCGGCCAGAGGCCGGAGGCGGCGAGGCCCACCTGGGCGAGGATCCCGGCCGCGGCCAGCACCACCACCGCGCCGAGCAGCCAGCCGACGCGCCGGGTGAGCCCGCGGTCGCGGGCGATGCGCGCGATCAAAGGCCAGTTGATCAGGGCGCTGGTCACCGAGGCGAGGACCGCGCCGGTGCCGGCGACCGCCGGGGTCAGAGCACCCGAGGCGGCCAGGTTCGCGGCCGAGGCGACGGCGCTGGCGCTCGACACCAGGCCGCCCAGGATCGAGACGCCGTAGAACCCCGGATCGCCCAGGGCGCGCTGTGCGAGCGCTCCGGCAACCTGGAGCGCGACCAGGATGGCGCCGAACTTGAGCGCCGCGCCGAGCGAGAACGGCGAGCCCAGGGCCGGGAGCGCCCCGGCTTCCGTGTCCGGGTCTTCCGCCGCCTCCGCGCCGTCCTCGGATGCGGCCGTCGCACGATGCTCCCGCCGCCGCCAGGCGAGGACGGTCACCGCCGGCCCCGCCAGCATCAGGGCGAGTGGGACGGCGGCGTCGAGCAGGGACCGGGGCGAGAGCAACCCCAGGATCACGCCGTTGCGCACCAGCATCGCCGCCAGGGCGAAGACGACGCCGTGATAGGCGGCCTCGGCGAGCCGGCCCTCCGAGCGCCGGGTGCGGTGGGCGAGCTCGGTCACCGTCACGGTGCTGTTGACCAGGCCGCCGAAGAAGCCGGTCGCCCCGACGCCGCGCCGGCCGTACAGCTTGAGCAGCACGTAGTTGGCGAAGCCGAGGGCGGCGATCAAGATCACCGTCACCCAGGCGGGCCGCGGCTCGACCAGTCCCCAGGGATCGACCGCGCCCCCCGGCAGCACCGGGTAGATGATGAACGCGAGGATGGCGAGGAGGATCGCCGAGCGCAACTCGGCCTCGGTGAGCGCGTGGCTGAACCCGGCGAGCGGATACTTCCAGGCGAGCAGCGCGGCGGTCGCGACGCCGAGCGTCGTCGGCGTGAAGGTGTGGCCCTGTCCCGCGAGCAGGCCGGCGAAGGCGGTGACCAGGAGGGCCGCCGAGGTGGTGCAGCTCGGCGCCGTCGCCACGGCGGATGGTGTCGACGTTGAGCAGCGCCACCAGGATCCCGAGCAGCGCCAGCGCCAGCGCGCCGTAGGGCGCCCCGAGCAGCCCGCCGACGCAGCCCAGGAGCGCGGCGAAGGCGAAGGTGCGCAGCCCCGCCTCCTTGCGGCGGCGCTCCCGCTCCAGGCCCACGAAGAGCCCGATGGCGAGCGCCAGCGCCAGCCGCCCGAGAGTCGGCAGGTAGGGGAGAAGCGCTGGCTCCTGCACCTCGGGAGTCTACTTGACGAAATGCCAGGTGATCCGCCCGACCTCCTCGCCCCGCCAGAGCTGGCGCACGGCTACGCCGTGACCGGCCGCGAGCGGAGCGCCGAGAGCCGTCACCTCGATGCGCGCCGGCGCGCAGAGGCCGCGGGGCAGGCGCACCCGGCCGAACCGGGTGAGGCGGCGCCGTGGCAGCTCGAGCGGTACCGGCAGGCCGGGCTGGCGCTGCTGGAGCCGGTGCGCGAGGGCGTCCGGCAGGTGCAGGGTGGCGGTCGCCTTTTCCGGCAGGCGCTGGATCACCTCCAGGTCGAACTCCCGCTCCTGGTCCAGGGTGCCGGCGAGGAGGAACGGGAGGTCGGCGCCGGGTCCGGCGGGCGCCCGGTGGACGTTGCGCCAGGCGACCCCCGGGCCGCGCAGGAAGGCCCGCCAGGCGCGCCAGTCGAAGTACTTGCCGCCCGGCGGGAGAGGCGAAGGGGGTGGGGAAGGCGGGCCGGTGCCGGACCACGCCGCGACGTTGGCCTCGTCCTCGACCACTGCCAGAAAGCAGTAGCTCAGGGGGAGGGCGGGCGGCCCCTTGAAGACGGTCTGCCAGACCGCCGGCGGGGCGAGCGCTGCGGGCTCGGTCCAGGCGAGGCCGTCCGAGACGCTCAAGGTGTCTCCCATCGGCACCTGGGCCACCTTGACCGCCCCCAGGTCCATCCAGCGCTCCGGGGCCACCAGGGTCGCCGCGGGGCTGGCGAACAGGCGCACCCAGCTCTCGCCGGCGGAAGCGCCGCGGTTTCGCAGGCGCACGAAGAGCGAGCGCTCGACCCCGTCGCCGACCGGCCACGGCTCTCCCGGAGCCGGGTCGTTCTCGGTACCGCTCGCCTCGCCCAGGCCGGAGGCGGGTGGCGCGGGCTGGGCCGAGACCACGACGTCCGGGCTCGAGCTGACCTCCTCGCCGGGCGCCGGCGCCGCGCCGTCGTCGGCGAGGCTCCGGCGCAAGTAGACGTCCGGGACGAGCTGGAGCGCCGAGCGGACGATCGCGCCCAGGTCGGGCATCACCCCGATGTGGCCGCCGACGTTCGGGCCCTGCGGCGTGCCGGTCGCGCGGCTGGCGAGGAGCGCGCGCATCGGGGCGGGTAGGAGCGCCACGCCGGTCTGCTGCCGGTGAAGGCACTGGAGGAGGGCCGCGGCGGCGGCGACGATCGGCGAGGCGCTCGACGTGCCGTTGAACGTGTTGGTGTAGAAGTCCGAGGCCGACTCGCCGGCGAGGTCGCCGTAGCCGCAGGAGGTCACCGCCTCGCCCCAGCCGTAGCAGTCGACCCTCGAGCCGTAGTTCGAAAACGGCGCCCGGTCGTGAGGCAGGGCCGAGAAGGAGGCTCCGACCAGGATCGCCCCGGAGTCGACGAAGCCCGCGGAGCCGCGCCGTAGCGTCCGGCCGCTCCGCGGATCGACGCAGCGGTCGAGGTCCAGGTTGCCGTTGCCGGCGGCCTCGACCACGATCACGCCGAGCGCCGTGGCGAGCCGGATGGCGTCGAGGTCGGCGGCGTCGATCTCGGTCGGCAGGCGGCCGCGCTGGACCTCGAGCAGCAAGACGTCGCCCGGCCTCAAGGGCGGCTCGAAGACCTTCTTCTTGCTGACGGACGGCTGGGCCGCGAGGCAGTTGAAGATCGCGGCCGCCACATGACCGTTGGTGCCGGGGAAGGGGTTCTCGAGCTCGGTCTGTCCGTCGAGGCGGGGGTTCGCCCGGTAGTGCGAGGCGAGCCGGAACCGGGCGTGGCCCCGGATCGCCCCCCGGACCTGGAACGTGCCCACGCCCTCCGCCGCGAGCTGGCCGAGGACGGCGGTGCCGTGGTTGCCGGCTCCCGGCTCGTCGCTCTGCCGGTTCTCGCCGTAGACCAGGAGCGGGAGGTTCGGCTGGTGCAGGTCGTGGAGCTGCTCGTGGCTGATGTCCTGCTTCAGGCGCAGGTCGGTCCCGGCGTTCCAGCCCTGCTCGAGGTCGATCAGCCGGAGGGGTTCTTTGGTCGGCTGGAGCCGTTCCTCGACACCGCGAGCGCCGATGCCGACCGGCGCCGGATCGAAGTAGCTCTGGTCCTCCGCCAGGGTGTCGCCGGTCACATCGCCCATCAGGAGGCCGCTGTCGATCGCCACGAGCTCCCGGTAGGCCAGGTCCACCTGCGCCAGGGCGTTGAACGCCGCCACCACGTCCGCCACCAGCTCGGGATAGGGGCGCAGGTCGACCCGCCAGTATTGCGACAGGCTATGGAGCGGCCGGGGGTAGCTCTTGGCCGCCTGCTGCTCGAGCTCGACGATGGCCGAGACGGTGGCCCTCTGCTTCCAGCCGGGGACGTTGACCAGCGGCCGGGAGACGAGCGTCCCCGGAGGTTCCAGCGGTGGCGGCACGCGGTCGCGGCCCTCGGCGGGCTCGCATGCTTCTCGCCCCTTGCGCTCGGACTTGTCGAGGGAGAAGCTCGAGGACCGCGAGCAGGCCGTCGAGGTGCGAGATGCAGGCGAGCCGCCAGAGGCTGTCGACGTCCAGAGGGCCGACGCCCGGCGCCAGGCGGACGATCACGAAGCCGCTGTGGTCGCTCTCGGAGACGCCGTACTTGGCGGGCTCGGTCTTGTCGTCCGGGCAGGGCTTCGAGCAGCAGCAGGCCTGGACCGGCCCCGGCTGGGCCAGGTACTGGGCGGTGACCAGGCCGGCCGGCGTGCCGTAGGCGGGGAGGTACCCGGGGAAGCCGGCGGACGGGCTGCCGGGGGGCGGCATGACGTAGTTGTCGCCGGGATCGCCCGGAGGCGGCATCACGTAGTTGTCCCCGGGATCGCCCGGCGGCGGCATGACGTAGTTGTCCCCCGGGTCGCCGGGCGGGGGCATGACGTAGTTGTCGCCGGGGTCGCCGGGCGGCGGCATCACGTAGTTGTCTCCCGGATCGGAGCCGGGGCCGCCCGGGCGCGAGGACTGGCCGGCGCCGCGGAGGGGGCTGCCGGCGCCTTCGAAGATGTTGATCTGCAGGCTGCGGGTCGTCATCGGGTCACCTCGTGGGGTCGGTCGGTTGGTCTCGGCTCGGAAAGGACGCCCGTCTCGGCGCGTCCACTGGAGTGAAATCCCGTCGCCGCCGGAGTGGGTGCGCGGCGCGCCTCCTCTCGGGCGGCGAGGGGTCAGAGCGAGGTGGAGGCAAGGGGTCGCCAGTCGCCTTGGAGGACGAAGGCCGCCCACTGCCGGGGCGGCCGGCCGGCGCGCCACAAAGAGCGCTGGGCCTCTTGCAGAGCGCGGCCCGGCGGCAGACCCCCGCCGAGGAGGCCGCGATAGAAGCGCTCCATCAGGTCGCGCGTGCTCCGGTCCTCGACCTGCCACAGGCTCACCAGCACGCGGGCGGCGCCGGCGGCGAGGAAAGCCCGCGGCAGGCCGCTCACCAGCCCCTCGCCCCGGACCGGCCGGCCGAGGGCCGTGTCGCAGGCCGAGAGCACCACCAGCTCGGCGGGCAGGTCGAGGTCGTAGATCTCGTGGGCGTAGAGGGCGCCGTCGATCGGCCGGCCGTCGGGATCCCGATCGGAGAGCGCCAGCCGTGAGAGGAGCGGCTGCTCGGTGTCGAGCACACCGTGGGTGGCGAAGTGGAGCACCCGGAAGCCGGCGAGGGCGCCGCCTGTGACGGTGGCTTTCGAGGCCGCGAAGCCGGTCGCGGAGAGGACTCGCTCGGGCGGCAGCCCGGCGAGGACCGCGGCCGCCTCCTCGCCCGAGTATGCGAGGCGCCGGAAGCGGCCGGCGGCGCCCGCACCGCGGAGGGCGGCCGTCCTCCGGGCCGGGAGCGCGGCCGCGGCCGTCGTCGCTCCCGCGAGCCGCTCGTCGGCCGGACCGTAGACCGGGTCGGCCACCACCGCCAGCCAGCCGGGCGCCGGCCGGCGCTTCGCCCGGAGGCGCCGTTCGGCGACCAGCGCGCCGACCGAGGGGAGGTCGACGACCTCGTGGCCCGCCACCAGGGGCGGGGCTCCGGCGCACGGCCCGGCTCCCGTCGGGTCGGGGAGGGCGGCGAAGGGGATGGTCTCGAGGGCGCCGTCGGCGACCACCACCAGGCGCCGGTCGCCGAGGAGCTCGGCGGCGGGTGCCAGCACCTGCCGCGAGAGCTCGCAGAGCGCCGGCGGGTTTTGCCCCGGCCACTCCAGGCTCCGCAGCCAGCGTCCGGTCTCTCCCGCCGCCGCCTCGATCTCGCGCCGCGGCGGCAGGCGCAAGGCGGCGAAGCCGTCGCGCGAGATCGCCCAGAGCCAGCTCGCGTCTTCGCCCAGACGGTACTCGAGGAGCAGGGTGCCGTCGTCGAGGAGATCGCGCCGGACGGCGGCGAGCGAGAGCGGCTCCGGCGCCGTCAGGGCGGCGTAGGCGGGGCTCGAGTGGCGGATCTCGCCGCGCACCGTCTCGAGCGCCGCGACGCGGGCGTCGATCTCGCGCCGCCGGGCGGCGAGCGCCTCGCCGCGCAGGCTGGCGGCGGTCGAGTCGAGGTAGTTGAGCTGGCGCTGGAGGCCGCGCTCGCGCTCGACCAGGGCCGGGTCGGCGCGGCCCTGGAGGCCGGCCCCCGACCCGAGGACGAGGTCGCGCAGCGCCTGGGCGCGGGCGCGCTCGGCGGTCGCCCACGCAGCCTCGTCGGAGCCGAGGGTGGCGAGCAGGGCGATCTGGAGGTCGAAGCTGTCCTGGGCGGTCGCAAAGAAAGCGGCCCGGAGGTCCTCGCGGAGGACCGTCGGTCGGACGTCCTCGAGGATCGCGAGCGCTCGGGTGTTCGAGGCCAGCGCCTCCCGGTCGCGGCCGAGGGCGCGCTCGGCGCGGGCGACGGCGGTCAGGGCGTCGGCCAGGCCCGCGCGGTCGCCCTGGACAGTAGCGAGGTCGCGTTCCCGCGCGTACGCCGCCAGCGCCTCTCCCGCCTCGCCCCGCCGCTCGGCGAGCGCGCCGGCGATCCTCTGGATCGTCACCTTCTCGAGTGGGCAGGTGTTGCCGGCCAGGGCGGCGAAGGCGTCGGCCATGCGCTCGTCGGCCGGCGCCCGGCCGGCGGTCCGGTCCTCGAGGAGGGCCAGGCTCGCGAGCGCGGTCGCCCGGCCGCAGGCGTCGAAGCCGGTGGGCACGGCGAGCGCCGCCTCGAAGTCGCGCCGGGCCTCCGCCGGCCGCCCCTCGTCCTCGGCGAGGAGACCGAGCCGCTTGAGGGTCCGGGCCTGCCAGTAGGGGTGGGTGGGGATCTCCGCGGGGCGGTAGAGGCGCAGCGCGGCCTCGAAGAGGCGGCGGGCCCGCTCCGGGTCCTGGAAGTGACGGGCGTAGAGCAGCGCCAGGTTGTGGAGGGCGAGAGGCCGGGTGTTGGGGTCGTCCGGCGGCAGCACGGCGAGCGCCGCCTGGAACCGGCCGAGGGCGAGCTGGATCTCCCCCTGGTTCATGTAGGCGGTCCCCAGGCCGTAGAGCGCCGCTCCTTCGAGCCGGCGGTCGCCGGTCGTCCCGGCGAGGTCCGCCACCGCCTGGAACTGACGGATCGCCTCGTCCGCCTCGGCGGTCGCCACGAGGCAGGAGGCGAGGGTGAACCGCACGAGGGACTCCCAGTAGGGCTCGGAGCCCCGGGCGAGGAGCGCCGCGGCCTCCCGGTACCGCGCCGCGGCCGGTTCGTACTCGCCGTGGTCGTAGTGATCCTGGCCGAGCCGGGCCAGGACCTCGGCCTCGAGCACCGGCTCGTCGAGCCGCCGCCAGGTGGCGAGGGCGTCGGTCCACGCGGCGAGCGCCCGCTGCCGCGCGTCGCGAGCGTAGCCTTCGGTCTCGCGGAAGCGCTGGTAGGTGGCGGCGGCGAGGCGATCGCGCCCGGAGGCCGGGCGGAGGGCGGCGATCCGCGCCTCGTAGCGCCCGGCACCGTGGCCCGGGAAGGCGTGGACCGCGAGCGAGTAGGCGCCGGCGCGCTCGGCCACGGCCATGACCAGCTCGGGTCCCCGGGCGTTGATCAGGCGGTCGGCCGTGAGGAGGGGGTGGCCCGCCGGATCTTCGAGGGTGAGCTCGACGTCGACGTCGTGTTGCTCGACTCGGAGGCGGAGGAAGGCGCCACGCTCGAGAGGCAGCCGGTAGCGGTGCGTCTCGCCGGGGCCGAGCCCGGCCGAGAGCCGGCCGCCGGTGCGGAGATCGGCGGCTGGCCACTCGCGCGCCTCGGGCTCCGGGAGCGGCGCCGGCGTCGGTGGAGCGGGCGCCGCGGCGGCCGGGGCAAGCGCAGGCGCCGAGCTCGGGTCGCTGCCCGCCGGCCGCTCGTCGAGGGCCGGGCCGCAGGCGGCGGCGAGGAGGATCGGCAGGAGCGCCGCGATCCGCTTCACGGCGGCGGGGCGCGGCCGAGTTCCGCTTCGTCTGCGCTCGAGTGTCATGCCTCCCTCAAGTGACACCCCCCGGCCGGACGATTTCAAAGCGATAGGTCGATATCTCTCGCTCGGGCTCGCAGCCCACGAGACGCAGGGCGTAGCGGCCCGGCGCGGGGCGGTCGAGCAGCAGCGTCAACCGGCCGAGCCCGTCCCGCTCGAGCCCCGGGATCCGATGCCGGCCGGCGGGACCTTCGAGATCGGCGCGGTAGTCGGGGCAGGGCTCGGCGGGCGCGAGCACGAGTCGCAGGGGGTCGCCCTTCGGCAGCGCTACCGTGGTCTCTTGCCCGGAGCGGAGGGCGCCCACGAGCTCCGAGGCTCCGGAGGTTGGCCACCGTCCCCCCGTCCCGGCTCTCGAGCCGCCAGACCCAGCCGCCCAGGCCGACCAGGACGACCAGGAGCGCGGCCGCCAGGGCCGAGAGCCACGCCGGCGCCCGGCGCCGGGCCGCGGGCCGCCCGCCGCGCCGCCGTTCGAAGTCCCGCCAGGCGGCGTGCACCGCGAGGTCGGCCGGCCGGTCCTCGTCGGCAGCCTCGGCCTCCGCGCGCGCGTCGGTGAGGTCCGCCAGGTCGAGGAGTCTGCGCGTCGCTTCGGGGCTCGCGACCAGGCGGCGCCGGAGCGCGGCCTCGGCCTCCGGCGAGAGGCGGTCCTCCAGGTAGTCGAGGAGCTCGTCGCTCCCGGGCCCGGCTCCGGGCTCGGCTCCAGCGGCTCCCGCGGCCTCGCGGGCGACGGCCGCCAGCTCGGCGGCCAGGGCCTCCTCGTCCTTCGTCCTCTTCGAGCTAGGCATCGGAATCTCCGAACACGAAATCGGCCAGGCGCACCTGGAGCTTCTTGCGCGCCCGGAAGAGATGGGCCTTCACGGTCTCGACCGAGATCTTCTTGACCCGGGCGATCTCGCGGTAGGCGAGGTCGTGATAGAGGCGTAGCGTCAGGCACTCGCGCATCTGCTCGGGAAGCTCCGCGACCGCGGCGCGGAGCTCGCGGCGCCGCTCCTCGGCGACGAGCGTCCCGAGCTGGCGTCCGGGGGTGCTGGCGATGGTCTCCGGCTGGTCCATGGCGTCCCGCGAGATCTCGATCCCCGACCGCTTGCCGGTGGCGGAGCGACGCCGCCACTTCAAGTGGGTCGTGGTGGCGACCTGGTAGAGCCACGCCGCGAACCGTTCGCGGTGCTCGTAGGCCTCCAACGCCTTGTAAATCCCGAGAAACGTCTCCTGGGTCAGGTCGAGAGCGTCGTCGGGGGAGAGGCCGCGGCGGGCGAAGAAGCGCTGGAGGGCGCGGAAGTAGGTCTCGTAGATCAGGCGGAACGCCGCCTCCCGGTCGCGGCCGGCCTGGAAGCGTCGGATCGCCTCGGCGATCCGGTCCTCGCCGGAATTCCCGGCATCCGGCCCCGACGGCGGGCCGGCATCCCTGGGCGAGGGGCCTCCGTGGTCGTTCATCCCCGGGTCTCCGACGGTGGACGAAGAGCTTTTCGTGAACAGATAGGAGTAATCTATCAGTGAAACCCGAAATCGCCGCGGATGGCACCCGAACCGCCGCCCTTCGGATTGTCAGGAGGCGAGCGACCGCGTAGGCCTCTCGAGTCATACCCACGATCGAACCGAATCAAAGGAGAAGGTCATGTCCCATCGCACTCCAAGCTTCCTGGCGTTCTGTCTCGGCGTCGCGCTCCTGTTGAGCGGCGTCGCGGCCCACGCCCAATGCCCCGCGGGGCACCTGCTCTACCTGGACCTCGTCGCCGGCGTCTCGGTGCCGGTCCCGACCAACAGCCCCTACTTCCACTTCCCCGTGCCCCTGCAGCCGAACGGCAACGCCGACTGCGCGCCGGCCACAGCCTACGCCACCGTCGTCAGGGTCACCGTGCCGCCCGGATGCCACGGCGCCGTGGTCTGGCTGGACTACGCCGGCGAGCCCCACGGCTGGACGGCGGACATCGGCGACTCGGCGACCGACAACGGCTTCGGCGGCGACGGGGGCACCCTGCCCGCCGGCCAGAACGCCGAGCTCCAGATCCTGGACCAGGAGCTCAGCGGCTACAGCGCGGCGGACAACCCGGCCGACGTCGACATGATCATCCGCCAGGACCTCGCCCTCACGCACGGCGCCTTTCGGTTCGAGATCGCGAATCAGTCCGTCGCCTTCGGCCAGCCGATGACGGCTCTCGAGACGCCCGACCTCCAGCGCCTCTTCTTCCTGCCCGACAACCCGGTGGCGCCCGAGAACCGGGACATCTACGTCGGCCTCAACCGGTCGGTCGGAAGCCCGGGCCGCAACGGTTGCGGTCTGCGCCGGGCGATGGTGATGTTCGACTGAGCCGCCGGCAGGCGTCGGCACCCGAGGCGGGTCCGGGGTCTCCCCGGGCCCGCCTCGTGCGTTTCGGGGTGCCGGCGGCCTCGGCGGGGCCTCAGCGGTCCAGGTCGTCGCGCCAGCGCGGGTGGTGGAAGTGGATCACGAAGTCGCCGTTGTAGGAGGCCACGGCCTCGTCGAACACCAGGCGGCCGATCCGGCTCCAGGGCCCCAGGGTGCGGCGCTGGCGGATCGGCAGGCCGCGGGTCGTGCCCCGGTCGGCGACCTCGACGTGGAAGGTGAGCCGGCGTTTCGGGAGCGGGTCGCCACGGTCGTAGATCTGGCCCAGGATCTCGTCGCGGAAGTCGAGCGCCTCGCCCGGGATGCGCGGCTGGTCCTCGTCGACCAGGAAGCGCAGGTAGCGGGGCGTGCGGGTCGGCTCGCCGGCGGCCTTGCCGAGCTCGGCGATCTCGTAGAGCTGGCGGTTCGCGGGCTGCTTGTCGGCGCGCTGGAACACCAGGCCGGTGACCAGGAAGGTCGGCAGGCCCCAGCCGCGGCGCGAGGCCGTGGTGTCGGGGGCGTTGCGCAGCTCGGCATCGTTGACGTGCTCGGTGCGTTCGCCGCCCAGGTCCTGCTGGGTGATGAAGCTCGCGGTGTGCAGCGGCTCCGGATGATCGGCATCGGTGGTGGGGTAGAGCTTGCCGACCAGCGCCAGGGAACGCTCGTGGCCGCGGCGCGTCTCGGTGCAGCAGGTCGAGTAGCGGCCGATCGCCAGGGCCTCGCTGCCCTGCCGGAAGTAGCCGGAGTAGGGCGTCGGCTCGGTGATCTGCCAGCGGCCGGTGAGGCAGACCCCGTTGGGGTGGAGCAGGCGTCGGAAGCCGCGCCCGTCGGGGCCCCAGCGCAGGTCGGCCTCGGAGCCGACCGCCCGCCGGGCGGCCTGGAGGAAGCGGAACCGCCCGCCGAAGGGAAGGACGCCGGTCAGGACCGAGCCGAGGGTCACCCGGTAGACCGGGAGCGGTGGCTCGCCCGGGCCTCCCCAGACTCCGTAGTAGGGATTTGCGAAGAGGGCGTCGCGGACCTCCCGGAAGCGGGAGCCGCCGTAGCGGCGGTCCTCGTCCGTCAGGCCCTCGGGGCCCAGGAACCGCGGGTCGGGCTGCGGGACGGGCTCGGCCATGCCGTTCTCCCTCCTTCGCGTGCGTGAGCGTGGCGCCGTATTTCCTAGTCTACAGGATTTCAGGCGAAGCTCCGCCTCAAGCCGACGAGGCGCCTGAGGTGGGCGGCACTCAGGAGCCGGGGCTCGGGAAGCGGAGCAGCCGGCCGCCTCCCGGATCGCAGACCCAGGCCTGGCCGCGGTCGTCGACGGTCACGCAGTGGGCGCGCGGCGCGGTCTCGGCGGTGGCGGCGAGCGTGAGCTTGCCGGCGTCGGAGACCCGGAGGACCGCCATCGTGGCGCTCCGGCCGCCCGGCAGGTAGAGGAGCGAGCGCGCCGCGTCGAAGGCGATGATGTCGACCCCGGAGCCGTCGGCGAGCGCGTCGAGGACGGCGCCGTCGTGGCCGAGGTCGAGGACGCTCGCCTTGCCCTCGGCGCAGCCGACGAACAGGAAGCCGCGCCGCGCGTCGAGGGCGAGACCGCGGGAGCCCTCGCAGCCGTTCGGCCAGCGCGCCGCGGGCTCCCGCTTGCCCAGGTCGATCGCGACCGTCGTGCCGGTCCAGAGGTTGGTGTAGCCGCGGCCGCGGGCGGTGTCGATCACCAGCGACTCGGGGCCCCCGGGGACGGAGATCGTCGCCACCCGGGCCGGGGTGGGGGCGGGGCCCGCGGGCAGGCGGAAGACCTCGATCTGCTCGGCGCCGGGCTCGGTGACCCAGATCTCGCCCTCGAGCTCGACCCAGCGGACGTAGTCCGGCTCACCGGCGAGCGGCGCCGAGGCGACGATCGCGCGCTCGGCCGGGTCGACGACGTCGAGCTTCCGGGAGCCGTGGTCGACGGCGAACAGCAGACCGCGCCCGAAGTCGGCGGAGGTGGTGCCCTCGCCGTGGCCGTGGGCGCCCTGGACCCCCTCGGGCGCGGAGCCGAAGCCCGGGATCGCGACCACCTCGCCGCTCGCCGGATCGACGAGGTCGAGGTCGCCGGTCCGGCCGGCGGGCACGAGCACCTTGCCGAGCGCGGCGGAGAAGCCGAGGTCGTCGAAGCCGACGCCGCCCTCGCCGCCGGGGATTGCCACGGGGCGGGCGGCGAAAGCCGCAGCCGGCAACTCCTCGGGCGCGGCGGCCGGTGGCTGGGCGACGAGCCCGGCGCCCGCGAGCTGGGACGAGGCGAGCAGGAGGAGGAT
The DNA here is from genome assembly GCA_963837945.1 of uncultured Acidobacteriota bacterium. GTDB lineage: Bacteria > Acidobacteriota > Thermoanaerobaculia > Multivoradales > DATKCC01 > CAVUBL01. The sequence continues at coordinate 48,726 of CAWIQD010000002.1, read as the reverse complement.
GGCGACGGGTCTCATGGCGTCGAGTCTACGCCACCGGCCGGCGCGCCCGAGGAGCCGCAGGGACCGCCCGGCGCTGGGGAATGGACGCCGGCGGCCGGGCGTAGGATGCTCCGGACCGGCGATGGGCGCGCGGCTCGGGCCTGGCGCTCGAGCCCGGCCACGCCCCTCGCCCTGCTCCGGAGAACCGGCCCATGCGATCTCTTCTCCCCCTCCTGTTCCTCGTTCCGGTCCTCGCCGTCGCGGCCGAAGCCGCCCCCCCGCCGCCCCTGGGAGACCGGGCTCCCGACTGGGCCGCGGAGCTCGGCCACGGCGCGGTGGCGACCGCCGAGCGGCGGGACGGGACCTGGCGCTACGCCCTCGCCGGCGAGCCCTTCGACGCCGGACACGCCGCCGTGCCGGCCGAGCGGGTGCTCTTCGAGATCGGCTCGATCTCCAAGGTCTTTACCGGCCTCCTCCTGGCCGACGCCGTGGTCGAGGGCCGGCTCGGGCTCGACGACACGCTGGCCGCACGGTTGCCGGCGGTCCGCTTGCGGGATCCCGGGACCGCCGGTCTGACCCTTCGCCAGCTCGCGACTCACACCTCCTGCCTGCCCCGGCTGCCGTCCAACATGGCCGGCGCCACGACCGCCGATCCCTATGCCCGCTACGACCGCAAGGCGCTCTTCGCGTACCTGGCGGACGCCCGGCTCGACGGCACGCCGCCCTGCACCGCCGACTACTCCAACCTCGGCTTCGGGATCCTCGGCGTGGTCCTCGAAGAGGCCTATGGCAAGCCGTGGTCGGCGCTGGTCGCGGAGAAGATCGCCGGCCCGCTCGGCATGACCGACACCGCGCAGGATCTCTCGGCCGAGCAGCAGGCCCGCTTCGCGCTGCCCTGGGACGGCGCCGAGCCGGCCCATCCGTGGAGCTTCCAGGCGATGGCCGGAGCCGGCGCGCTGCGCTCGACGCTCGCCGACCTCGCGAAGCTCGCCGACGCGCTCCTCGCCGGCGCCCAGGGCCCGCTGGGGGCGGCCTGGCCGGTGCTGGCCGGCGACTACGCGCCGATGCCGATGGAGGGCGGCGAGATCGGGCTGGCGCTGGTCCACGCCCGGGTCGAGGGCGAGGACGCCTACTGGCACGACGGCGGCACCGGCGGCTACCGGAGCCTCCTCCAGGTGCGCCCGGCGAGCGGCCGCGCCTCGATCGTCCTGGCGAGCAACGCCCGGGCGGTGCCGCAGGCCTGGCTCGCCGCCTGGCAGCGTGGCGCGGCGGAGCCCGTGGCGCGCACGGAGGTCGCGCTACCGGCCGCGACCCTCGAGGAGTACCCGGGGGTCTACTCGATCGACCGTTCGGCCCGCCTGACCATCCTCCGCCGGGGCGGCGGGCTGGTCGCCCGGCTCACCGGCCAGCCCTTCGTCCCGATCTACCCGAGCGCCCCGGACGAGTTCTTCTACCGGGCGGTCGACGCGCAGCTCAGCTTCCACCGCGACGCCGCGGGGAAGGTCGACGGCGTGACGCTTCACCAGAACGGCCGCGACGTCCCGGCGACGCGCGAGCCCGGAGCGCCGCCGCACGTCGAGTTCCCCGCTGCCGCGAAGCTTGCCGACTACGCCGGCGAGTACGATTTCGGCCTCTTCATGCCGGGCGGCGCGTTCACCGTCCGGGTCGCAGGCGAGCAGCTCCTGGTGCGGCTCACCGGCCAGCCGGAGCTGCCGGTCTACTGCGCCGGCGGAGACCGGTTCGCGTACGACGTGGTCGAGGCGACGATCGACTTCGAACGCGACGACGCCGGCAAAGTCGTGTCGCTCGTCCTGCACCAGAACGGCCGGGACATGCGGGCGCCCAAGCGGAAGCTCGCCCACCCGACCGGCGGCTGAGCGGGCTTCAGCCGCTGCCGCCTGCCAGGCGGCGGGCGAGGGCGTGGACGTCGGCGACGGTCAGGAGATCGGCCAGCTCCTCCTCGGCGACCTCGATCCCGTAGCGGTCCTCGACCGTCGCCACCAGGTTGACCAGGTCGATCGACTCGGCGCCCAGATCCTCGACCAGGCGGTCTTCGGGCGCCACCCGGCGCTTGCCGAGCTGGAGGGCGACGAGCTTCTGGATCTCTTCGAGGGTAGGGGTCATGGGGCGGGCGACCTCGTGGCGGCGCAGCGCAAGGTGTCGAGGATCTCTTCGGCCATCGCGGCGGCCGCGGATTCGTCCATGTCGGACTCGAGGTAGAGGATATCGAGCCGGAGCTCGCCGGCGAAGATCCGGGCGAGCGCCGTGTACTCGGGACCGAGCTGGAAGTTGGAAACGAAGGCGTGGAGGCCCCGAATCGGCAATGGGTCCGGGGGTGAGCCCGCCGGCGCGTCGAGGCGCACGGGGCCGGAGTAGCTGACCGCAGTCGCCGCCATGCGCCCCGACCCGCGGGCGAGGACGTGGCGCATCACCACCTCCGCGAGCAGGGCGGCGCAGAGCTTGTCGCCGCGCCGGAAGGCGGTGGCGATCTGGCCGGAGAGGTCCCGCGCGAGCTCCCAGAGGTCGTCGTCGGGGCCGACGTCGGCGGTGTGGCGGAGCATCGCCAGGCAGGCGCCGAGGGCGTCCTCCGGCACCGCCGGCCGCAGGTAGGGGCGCAGGTCGGCGAAGGTCATGTAGCGCAGCGGACCGGCCGCGCCGCCTCGCAGGTGGCGGCAGGCGGCGAGGAGGAAGGCGGCGGCGAGGGCGTCGTTCACCGTCACGCGCTCGCGGCGGGTGGCGCGCACCAGGGCCGAGGTCTCGCTCGCGTCCAGGCCGACGGGCAGGATCCGGCACCGGGGGCGATCCCTTGAGCCCCGGCCTCGGGGATCCCGTCTCCGGCGCCCCGCGCGTGTGCCACCGGAAGGCGATCTCGTCCGCCGCCTGGCGGGCGACGAACGCCGCCAAGCGCAGGCGACCGCGGAGCCCGCGATACGAGGCGGGGAAGAGGGTCTCGACCGCCGGCAGGGCGGGGAAGGGCGCGGTGTCGGCGGGGCCGCCGTCGCCGTCCGCGCCGCAGAGCGCCAGCAGCCGGCGGACCAGCGCGGCCGCCGAGATGCCGTCGAGGACCGCGTGGTGCGCGGTCAGGACCAGCTCGCAGGGCGCCGCCGGCCCGGCCGCGGGCTCCGCGACGAGCACCGAGCGCAGGAGCGGTCCGCGCGCCGCGTCGAGCCGGCGGCCCAGCTCCTCCTCGGCGACCTGCCGCCAGGTCTCCTCCCCGGGGCGGGAGACGACGCGGAGCGGCACCGGCGGCACGCCGTCCGGCTGGTAGCGGAAGCGGCCCGCCTCGGCCACGATCCGCACGCCGAGGAGCGGGTGGCGGCGCTGGAGCGTGTCGAGGCCGCGGCGGAGGCGCTCCGGGTCCAGGCGACCGCCCAGGCGCACGACCACCACCACGTTGAACGGCGCGCGCTCCGAGGTGAGCGCGGCCGCGGTCTCGAAGCTCCCGAGCTGCCGGCGCATCCGGAGTGAGAGACTACACGGCGACCCCGGCGCCGTGCCCGAGCCCACCATGCCGCGACCGCGAGAGCCCGCCACCCTCGTCGAGATGATCGACCTCCAGGCGGCCGAGCGGCCGGCGCGGGTGGCCTTCCGCTTCGCCGGCCGGGCGGTGACCTTCGGCGCTCTGGCCCGAGCGAGCGAGCGCGTCGCGGCGTGGCTCCTCGCCGGCGGGATCGAGCGGGGCGACCGGGCGGTCCTGGTGCTGCCCAACGGGCCCGGGTTCTTCGCGGCCTTCTACGGCACCCAGCGGGCCGGCGGCGTGCCGGTGCCGATCTACCCCGAGTCGGGCCTCGACCGGGTCGCCGACCTCGCCGCTCTTTCCGGGGCGGCAGCCGTGGTGCTCGCCGAGGACGTCCCGGAGGAGCGTGCGAACGAGCTCGCGGGGCGACTCCGGGCGCGGCCCGCCGCGGCCGGGGCGCGGGTCCTGCGGCTGGCGGACGGCGAGGTGCCGGAGGGCCCGGGCGCCGGCCCGCTCGTCGGGCCCGCGGTCGATCCCGACGATCCCGCCCTCCTCCAGTACACCTCGGGGTCGACCGGCGACCCCAAGGGAGTGATCGTCAGCCACCGGATGGCGCTCGGGAACGTCGCCCAGATGATCGCCGGCATGGAGATCACCTCCGCCGACCGCTTCGTCAGCTGGCTGCCGGTCCACCACGACATGGGCCTGGTGCTGATGACTCTGGTGCCCTTCTTCCTCGGCGCGCCGCTCGTCCTGCTGCCCACCAGCCTCACCGACGTCCGCCGCTGGCTGGCGGCGATCGAGCGCCACCGCGGCACCTTCACCGCCGCCCCCGACTTCGCCTACCGCCTGGCCCTGCGCTCGGTCCGCGACCCGTCGCGCTACGACCTGTCGAGCCTGCGGGTGGCGCTCGACGCCGCCGAGCCGGTGCGCGCGGAGACGATCCGCCGTTTCGAGGCGGCGTTCGGCCTCGGCCGGACCGTGGTGGCGGGCTACGGGCTCGCCGAGGCGACCGTCGGGGTGTCGATGCAGCCGCCCGGCACGGCGCCGGTGGTCTCGGAGCGCGGCCTGGTGGCGATCGGCCGGCCGTTTCCCGGGGTGCGGCTCGAGATCGCCGAGCGCGAGGATCCGTCCCGGCGCCTGCCGGACGGCGAGGTCGGCGAGCTGCTGGTCGAGAGCCCGGCGAACACCCCCGGCTACTTCGGGAACCCGGCGGCGACCGCGGCGCTCTTCGCCCGCCCCGGGGTGATCCGCACCGGCGACCTCGCCTTTCGGGACGCGGGCGGGAACGTCTTCCTGGTCGGGCGGGCCAAGAACGTCATCATCCAGGCGGGGATGAACCTCGCGCCGCAAGAGATCGAGGAGGCGGTCGAGGCGTTGCCGTTCGTCCGGCGGGCGGCCGCCGTCGGCGTCGACCGGGGCCGCGCCGAGGGCGAGCAGGCGGTGGTCTTCGCCGAGCTGCGCCGCGCCGCGCCGCCGCCCGCCGAGGAGCTCGAGGAGATGGCCCGGCGGGTGGTGATCGCCTGCCACGAGCGCCTCGGGCTGCGCCCCGGCCGGGTGGTGCTGCTCGCACCGCGCTCGATCCCGCTGACCGCCAACGGTAAGCTCCGGCACGCCGCGCTGCGCCGAGCCTACCTGGACGGCTCGCTCCGCGCTGCGGGCCGGATCGTCTTCCCGGAAGGTTGAACCGCCTTTCGGGGTGCGCGACAATCGGTGGCGGCATGGGACAAGGTCGTGGTCGGCCTGATCCTCGCCGCCTTCGCCTGGGCCAGCGCGATGACCGCCCGCCGCCGCCACCGCCCGATCTGAACGCCCCGCGCACCCGAACCCCGACAAACCTCGGCAGACCCCCAGGAGACACCATGGAGCAGACCCCGACCGAAGGCCAGACCCTCCCCGAGCTCGCCCTGCCCGACCAGGACGGCCACACCCGCAATCTCGGCGACCTCGCCGGCCCCAAGGGCCTGGTGCTCTACACCTATCCCAAGGACGACACGCCCGGCTGCACCCTCGAGGCCAAGGACTTCCGGGACATCCTGCCGGAGCTGCGGGAGCGGGGCTTCGAGCTCGCCGGTCTGTCGGTCGACCGGGCGCCGTCGCACTGCGAGTTCGCCGACAAGTACGACCTCACCTTCCCGCTCTTGAGCGATCCGGAGGGGACCTACGCCAAGAAGCTTGGCGTCTGGAGCGAGATCGAGTGGGACGGCAAGAGGTTCCCGGCCCTCTCGCGGGCGACCTGGGTGGTGGCGCCGGACGGCGAGGTGCTCAAGGCCTACCCCAAGGTCCACGCTCAAGGCCACGCCCGGCAGGTGCTCGCGGATGTCGACGCCCTCGGGTAGAGCCCGCTGAGGCGTGGCTCACTGCGCCGCCCACGCGTCGTAGACCGGGCGCTTGGCGCCGGCGGCGTCGCGGAGCGCGAGGCTGCCGAAGAGGTCGAAGGCGAGGGAGCCGTCGGGCACCGGCGGGTAGAGGTAGAGCCAGACCGCGGCGCGCACGTCGCGGCCGGCGATCGCCCGGAAGAGGCGGTCGACGTAGGTCACCTGCTCGGCGGGGGAGGCGGCCCAGGGCGCCGGGACCTGGGTCGGCGGGTCGGCCGGCCAGCCGGTCTCGGTGACGACCACGGGCCGGCCGCCGTCGTGGGCGAAGAGCGGGGCGAGGTAGTCGCCGGGCAGGTCGGCGGCGTGCTCGATCCCGAACCAGGGGTAGAGGCTCGCCCCGACGACGTCGACCTTCGCCAGGTGGTGGGCCGCGAGGGCCCCCCATCGCGGCGCGTCGTCGCCCACGAGGCCGTCCAGTCCCGCCAGGTTCTCGTACTGGAAGACCGGCCCGACGAGGGTCTCGGGCGACGCCGCCTTGACCGCGTCGTAGGCGGCATCGTACGCGGTGATCCAGCGCGGGTAGTCGTCCGGGTGGGCCTCGAAATAGGCGTCGTTCTCGTTGCCCAGGAAGAGGTACGGCGGGTGGTGCGCGGCGGCGAAGCGGGCGGCGACCTCGGCGTAGCGCTTGCGCGCCGTGGCGTTCGACCAGTCGTTGGCCGGATCGCCCGGGGTCGCGAGATCGGGCGTCAGGTCGTGGCGCCAGCCGAGGACGACCAGGGGGGTGAAGCCCTCCGCCGCCGCCTCCTGCGCCACCAGGTCGGCGCCCGCGGGCACGGGGAGCGGCGTCTCTCCGTTCCAGCCGGCCGGCGCCGAGTCGCGCCAGCCGCCGTTCCAGACGACGCCGGGGGCCGGCAGGCTCGCCGCCTCGGCGAAGAATTCGGGCAACCGGCCGTAGTCGGCGGGGAAGCCCTGGGGCGAGAGGGCCAGGCCCTTGACGAAGCTCCGCGGGTTCCAGGCGGTGCCGCGCAGCAGCAGGTCCCAGCTCACGTCCGCCGAGCCCGGCGCCGGGCCGGTGGCGGGCGACCAGGCGACGTGCCCCGCGCCCGGGGCGTCCGCGTGCCACACCTGGGCCGACGGGTCGGCCGAATCGGGAAAGCTCGGCGGTACGACGAAAAGCTCCCAGCGCGCCGGCCCCTCGGTGCAGGCCCCCTCCGCGCAGCCGGTCAGGACCTCGACCGAGCCGGTGGTCAGGCCCCCGTCGAAGGCCCGCGGCGCCCGCAGGCGCACGGCGAACCGGCCGCGCACCGCGCCGTCGGCCGGGTCGCGGGCGAGAAGCAGCAGGCGGTACGTCCCATCCTCGCTCTCCCGGATCACCCCGCCCACCACGTCGTAGGCTCGCGGCGCGCCGGCGTCGCCGTTCCACGCCAGGGGCCGCAGCAGGCGCTGGGCGAGCGGCCCCATGAAGTCGACGTCGGCGTCGTCGTAGCCGTCCGCCGTGCAGGGTTCGGTGATGCCGTCGACCTGGAGGCCGCGGCCCGGCTTGCTATCGGTCTCGATCGCCTGCGCGGCCTCCGCCACGAGGTCGTTGATCGCGAGGAGCGAGACGGGGTCGGGATCGGGCGCGAGAGTCGGATTCACCAGCAAGGTGAAGGCCCGCGGATCGCCCGGCCCGACCCGGCGGGTGCTCGACTGCTCGGCCAGGAAGCCGACCTGGAAGAGGCGCGGCCGGGCCGGGTTCGAGAGGGTGTCGCGGAGCGTGGTGACGGTGAAGGCGAGCTGCGCCTCCGGGCCGGCGCCGGCGCCCTGGAAGTGGGGCGGCGCGGGTGCGAGGTCGCGCCGCCAGAGGCTGGTGAAGGCGGTGCCGTCGAGGTCGGCCCCGTGCCCCGGGGCGTAGAGCACGGTCACGGGCACGGCTTCGGCGCCGGCGGCGTGCTCGTCCGCGAGGCGAGTGCGCGCCGCCAGGGCCCCGAGCCGGGCCGCTTCGCAGGCGACCTCGGCGGCGCTCGGTGAGCCGGCGGCTCGCGCCACCGGAGCCGCCGACCCCAGGCAGAGTGCCAGGCCGGCGGCGAGCGCCGGCCGGGCCGCGACGAGAGCTCGAAACCCGATCATGGATCGCCGGCAACCTACCACAGCCCTGCCGAGGTCGCGGAAGCACTCAGCTTCGCGGGCGGATAGACTCCTCTCGACCCACGACACCGCGGTGCCTCACGCCGCGCGACGCCATTCAGCTCGCAGGAGGTCTTGCCATGCCCCGATCGCTCCGCCCCCGGTTCCGTTCGCTGGTCCACGCTGCGCTCGTCCCGGCGCTCGTCCTCGCCCTCGCGGGCCTCGCGCCGGTCGGTCCGGCCGCGGCCGCCGAGGAGACCGCCGCCGTGGCCGCGGCACCCGGTCCGATCGCGGCCTCGGCCCTGGGCGACGCCCTCTTCAAGCCCTTGAAGTGGCGCCTCGTCGGGCCCTTCCGAGGCGGCCGCGCAGCGGCGGTCACCGGGGTCGCCGGCCAGCCCCAGACCTACTACTTCGGCTCGGCGGGCGGCGGCGTCTGGAAGACGACCGACGGCGGCGGGAGCTGGGCGAACGTCTCGGATGGCGCCTTCGGCGGCTCGATCGGGGCGGTCGCGGTCTCCGACTGGGACCCCAACGTGGTCTACGCCGGGACCGGCGAGTCGACGGTCCGCGGCAACGTCTCGGAGGGGTCGGGGCTGTGGAAGTCGACCGACGCCGGCCGCACCTGGAAGCACGCCGGTCTCGAGGACTCGCGCCACATCGTGCGCATCCGGATCCACCCCAAGGATCCGGACCGGGTCTACGCCGCGGTGCTCGGGCACCTCTTCGGCCCCAGCGAGGAGCGCGGGATCTACCGCTCCGAGGACGGCGGCAAGAGCTGGCAGCGGATCCTCTTCGTCTCGAAGGACGCCGGCGCCATCGACCTCGCGATGGACCCGACCAACCCGCGCATCCTCTACGCCTGCTTCTGGCAGGTGGTGAGGAAGCCCTGGACCTTCGAGAGCGGCGGCGCGGGCTCCGGCCTCTGGAAGTCGACCGACGGCGGCGACACCTGGCAGGAGCTGACCCACGCCGACGGCCTGCCCGAGGGCACCTGGGGGCGCGCCGGGATCACCGTCTCGCGCTCCAACCCGGACAACCTCTACGCCATCATCGAGGCCGAAAAGGGCGGCGTCTTCCGCTCCGAGGACGGCGGCAAGACCTGGCACCGGACCAACTCCGAGCACAAGCTGACCCAGCGGGCCTGGTACTACACGCGGATCTACGCCGACCCGGCCGACGAGGAAGCGGTCTACGTGGTCAACGTGCGCTTCCACCGGTCGAAGGACGGCGGCAAGACCTTCGAGGGGATCCGCACGCCCCACGGTGACAACCACGACCTGTGGATCGCCCCGGACGACCCGAAGCGGATGATCGAGGCCAACGACGGCGGGGTCAACGTGACCACCGACGGCGGCACCACCTGGTCGAGCCAGGACAACCAGCCGACGGCCCAGTTCTACCGCGTGTCGACCGACAACGCCTTCCCCTACCGGATCCTCGGGCCGCAGCAGGACAACTCGGCGGTGCGGATCCGCTCGCGCTCGACCCACGGCGGCTCGATCGGGGAGCGGGACTGGGAGCCCACGGCGGGCGGCGAGAGCGGCTACATCGTCGCCAAGCCGGACGACCCGGACGTCGTCTACGGCGGCTCGTACGGCGACTTCCTGCTGCGCATCGACCACGCGACCGGCGAGGTGCGGGCGGTCAACCCGTGGCCCGACGACCCGATGGGTGCCGCCGCCGGGGCGATCAAGTACCGCTTCCAGTGGAACTTCCCGATCTTCTTCTCGCCCCACGACCCGGACGAGCTCTACGCCGCGGCCCAGGTGCTCTTCCGCAGCCACGACGGCGGCCAGAGCTGGGAGACGATCAGCCCCGACCTGACTCGCGCGGAGCCTTCGACGCTCGGCTCCTCGGGCGGCCCGATCACCAAGGACAACACCAGCGTCGAGTACTACGCGACGATCTTCGCCGCCGCCGAGTCGCCGGTGGAGAAGGGCGTGCTCTGGGCCGGCTCGGACGACGGCCTGCTGCACGTCTCGCGCGACGACGGCGCGACCTGGACCGACGTCACCCCGAAGTGGCCCGAGTGGATGCAGGTCAACTCCGTCGAGGCGAGCCCGTTCGAGGCCGGAGCCCTGTACGTGGCCGGCACCCGCTACAAGCTCGACGACTTCCACCCCTACCTCTACAAGACGAGCGACTACGGCAAGACCTGGACGAAGATCACCGGCGGCATCCCGGACGATCACTTCACCCGCGTCGTCCGCGCCGACCCGGCGCGCCGGGGCCTCCTCTACGCCGGCACCGAGGACGGGCTGTACGTCTCGTTCGACGACGGCGCGAGCTGGCGGCCGCTCCAGCTCAACCTGCCGATCACGCCGGTCACCGACCTGACGATCAAGGACGGCGACCTGGTCGCCGCCACCCAGGGCCGCGGCTTCTGGGTGCTCGACGACCTCTCGCCGCTGCGTGGCCTGACCGCCGCCGCGGCGGCGGCCGTGCCGCCCGAGGCCGCGAAGCCGAAGGCCGGCGCCGCCCCGAGCGGGAAGGGCGGCAAGCGGGCCGCGAAGAAGGCCTCTTCGGCCGCCTCCGCCGCCGGGCCGAGCCCGGCCGAGCCGGTCCTCCTCGCGCCGCGCCCCGCGGTCCGCCTGCAGGGCCGCGGCGGGTTCGGCGAGCCGCAGGCCGCCGGTGCCAACCCGCCGACCGGCCTGGTCCTCTACTACGTGCTGCCCGAGGCGCCGGCCAAGGACGCCAAGCTCCGGATCGACCTGCTCGAGCCGGACGGCGACGTCATCCGGAGCTTCACCCGCAAGCCGGCCGAGGCGGGGAAGGGCAAGGAGAAGAAGGGCGGCGACGACGACGAGGAGGAGGGCGGCGAGGCGGCCAAGAAGGAGCTCGCCGTCCTCACCGCCGACCCGGGCCTCAACCGCGTGGTCTGGGACCTCTCCTACCCGGGAGCCGAGAGCTTCCCCGCCATGATCCTCTGGAACCGGAACCTCGACGGCCCGACGGCGGTTCCCGGCGACTACCAGGCCCGCCTGACGGTGGGGGACTGGAGCGGCGAGGTGCCGTTCCGGGTGGTGCCCGATCCCCGCTCGTCGGCGACGCCGGAGGACTACCGCGCGCAGTTCGAGTTCGTCAGCCAGGTGCGCGACGAGCTGACCCGGACGAACCGGGCGATCCGACGCATCCGGAGCGCCGAGGAGCAGATGAAGACCCTGAAGAAGCGCCTGGAGAAGCAGGACCAGGCGCCGGACGTACGCAAGGCGATCGACGACCTCACGGCCAAGCTGACCGACGTCGAAGAGACCCTCTACCAGACGAAGAGCCACGCCTCCGAGGACCCGCTCAACTTCCCGATCCGGCTGAACGACAAGCTGGCGAACGTCCTGGGCCTCGCCCGGCTGGGCGACTTCCGGCCGACCGACTCGATGGTGGCGGTGCGCGACGAGCTCGAGGCCGCGATCGACGCCCAGCTCGCGACGCTCGACACCCTGTGGAGCGAGGGCCTCGCCGAGGTCGACCGGCTGGCGGCCGAGGCCGGCGTGCCGGCGGTGATCGTGGAAGAGCCGAGCGACCAGGACTCGACGGAGTGAGCCGCCGGCGAGCTGCCGTTTCCTGTCACCCGGGGTGACACCCAGAGGGAGCCCGGCACCCCGGCGGCACCCCCGGCGGCCGGGGCGAGGCCCGCGCCGCCGCGGTACGCGGCGCGGGCATTCTGCTTGCTTATGCCCTGTTGCATAGGGCAATGACTACATATCGAGCGGTGCTCGCCGGCCCGGTGGTGGGCCTCGTCCTGGCGATCCCGGCCTCCGCGGCGGGCGCCGCCGGGGTGCCGGCTGTCCAGACCGACCCGCTGCCGCCCCCCCTGATCGCTCCCCAGGCCGAGATCCAGGCCGAGCCGCCTCCGGCTCCGTCGCCCGGCGAGAGGGGCGAGCGCCTGGCCCCGCGGACGGCGCCGACCCCGAGCTTCGAGGCGCAGGTCATCGACCTGGTGAACCAGGAGCGCTGGGACGCAGGCCAGCTCCCGCCCGTCAAGGACGTCTCGACCCTCGCCGCGGCTTCGGAGACCCACAGCTCGAACATGGCGACGCGGGACTTCTTCTCCCACTGCGACCTGGACACGTTGACCTCGCCCTGGGACCGGATGACGGCGGCCGGCTACACCGGGTTCGTCGCCGCCGCCGAGAACATCGCCGCCGGGTACGGGACACCCGAGAGCGTGGTGGCGGGTTGGGTGGCGAGCCCGGGGCACTACGCCAACATGATCTCGACCGCCACCTACGAGACCGGCGTCGGCTACGTCTACCAGTCGACCGACCAGGCCGACATCCGGCTCAACCCGGACTCCAACGACTGCACGGCGAACCTCTTCAACCAGGGCCCCTACTACGCCTACTGGACCGAGGACTTCGGCCGCCGCGCCAGCGTCTACCCGGTGGTGATCGACCGGGAGGCGCCGTCGACCACGACCCAGGTCGTGGACCTCTACGTCTACGGCTCGGGCTGGGCCGACGACATGCGCTTCTCGAACGACGGGGCGACCTGGTCGGCCTGGGAGGCCTACGGGCCAGACGCGACCTGGACCTTGAGCGGCGGCGCGGGCATCCACACCGTCTACGCCCAGATCCGCCACCTCTCCACGGTCCACGAGGCGAGCGACACGATCTACCTCGACGTCGCGTGCTTCGCCGCCACCACCCAGAACCTCTCCGGCCAGACGATCGTCGCCCCGGACACCTACGAGGCCTGCGACACGATCACGGCGGGCCCGAGCTTCGAGGTCGCGACGACGGCGCCCGACACCGTCACCTTCCGCGCCCCCCACATCGTGCTGGCGAGCGGCTTCTCGGTCGCCTCCGGCGCCCGCTTCGTGGCCGACGGTCACTCGCCCTGAGCCTCGGGGATCCCCACCAGCACCAGCATCAGGTCCATGACGTTGGTGCCGGTGGCGCCGGTCGTGATCAGGTCGCCCATAGCGTCGAAAAAGGGGTAGGCGTCGTTCTCGGCGAGGGCGCGGGCGGCGTCGAGCCCGAGCTCGCGGGCGCGGCCGGCGGTCGAGGCGTCGGCGATGGCGCCGGCCGCGTCCGTCGGGCCGTCGATCCCGTCGGTGCCGACCGAGGCGACGAGGAGCGACGGGTCGTCGTCGCGGGAGAGCTCGTCCAGGGCCAGGGCCGCCCCCAGGGCGACCTCCTGGTTGCGCCCGCCCTTGCCGTCGCCGCTCACGTGGACCGTGGTCTCGCCGGCGGCGACCAGGCAAGCCGGAGCCGGGTGCCCGCGCCGCGCCGCCTCGAGACCGAGCCCGGCGAGCACCCGACCCACCTCGCGGGCCTCGCCGGTCATCAGGGTCGAGAGGAGCGAGGTCCGATAGCCGCGCCGCTCCGCCTCCCGGCAGGCGGCCTCGGCGGCCAGGGCGTCGTTGCCCACGATGCGGGTCGTGACCCGCTCGAAGCACGGGTCCCCCGGTCCCGGCGACTCCGGCTCCTCGCCCGAGACGCCCCGCTCCAGGTGACGGCGGACGCTCTCGGGGAGGCCCTCCCACAGGTCGCGGTCCTGGAGCGCCGCCACGGCGTCCTCGTAGGTGGTGGGATCGGGTGCCAGCGGGCCGGAGGCGATCACGTCGAGCGGATCGCCCACGACGTCCGAGAGGACCAGCGCCACGACCGGCGCGGGCGCCGCGGCCCGGGCCAGCCGGCCCCCCTTCAGGCGGTCGAGGTGCTTGCGGACGGCGTTGACCTCGCGGATCGGCGCGCCGGAGGCGAGGAGCGCCTCGGTCGTCGCCTGGACGTCCTCGAGCGGCACGCCCTCGGGCGGCAGCGTCATGAGGGCCGAGCCGCCGCCCGAGAGGAGCACCAGGAGGACGCCCTCCTCGCCCTCTTCGCTCCGCTCTCCCAGCTCCCGCGCCAGCTCGAGGACCGCCCGGGCGCCGTCGGCCCCGTCGGCGTTCGGCACCGGGTGGCCGCCGGCGAAGCGCCGGAGCGCGTCCGGCCCCTCCTTCGCCACCCCCTCGGGGGCGATCAGGACGCCCCCGGCGAGGCGGTCTCGCCCCCTCTCGCCGAGCCAACCCGCGGCGCCCCGGGCCATGGCGCTCGCCCCTTTGCCCACCGCCACCACCTGGACCGGCCCTTCGGAGGGCAGCAGATCCGGGTGGCCCTCGAGGTACTCCCGGACCAGGCGCTCCGGCTCCACCGCCGCGATCCCCGCCGCGACCACGGCGCGGACGTCCCGGCGGAGGGTGTCGTTGGGAGGCATTTCACTCTCCTTTCGGCCGTCGTCCGACCCGGCGGGCGTAGGCCGCCGAGTCGTAGACCTCGGGGTTGACGCAGTGGCGGGCGCGCTCCCGGCGCAGGTGGGCGAGGGCGCCTTCGGCCGCCAGGTTCGCCATCTTCGCCCGGGTGTCCCGGCTGGCGCTCCCGACATGAGGGACGAGGACCGCCTTGCCGTCCCTGGCGAGCTCGAGGAGGCCGGGCGCCAGGGTCGGCTCGTCCTCGTAGACGTCGAGCCCGGCCCCGCCGATCCAGCCTTCGCGAAGCGCCCGGACCAGCGCCGCCTCGTCGACCACCGGCCCGCGGGAGGCGTTCACCAGGCAGGCGGTGGGCTTCATCGAGCGGAGCTCGGGCTCGCCGATCAGGTGGCGGGTCTCCTCGGTCAGGGCAGGATGGAGCGAGACGAAGTCGCTTCGCGCGAGGAGCTCCGGCAGCTCGGCCCAGCGCGCCACCGCGTCGTCCTCGATCGCGTCGCGGGCCGACGGATCGAAGGCGAGGACGTCCATCTCGAAGCCCACCGCGCGCCGCGCCACGGCCCGGCCGATCCGCCCGTAGCCGACGATTCCCAGGACCTTCCGCCGGCCGCTCCCGCCCGGGCCGACGTCGTACCCAAGGAGGAGATTCGGGCCCCAGAGCGAATAGCGGCCCTCGGCCAGGTAGCGCTGCGCCTCCGGGATGCGCCGGGCGACCGCCAGCAGCAGCGCCCAGGTGAGATCGGCCGTGGTCTCGGTGAGGACCCCCGGGGTGTTCGAGACCGGGATGCCGAGCTCGCGGGCCGCCGCCAGGTCGACGTTGTCGTAGCCGACCGCCATCTGGGCGACGCCCAGGAGGTGCGGGTTGGCCGCGAGCACCTCCCGGTCGATCGGCTCGGTCAGCTGGCACAGGAGCACGTCGGCCCGCCGGACCGCGGCCAGGAGCTCGTCCCGGCCGATCCCGGCGTCGTCGCGCTCCTGGCAGACCTCGACCGCGACCCGAGCGTCGCGCAGCCGTTCGAGACCCTGAGCGGGGATCCGGCGGGTGACGACGATCCGTCCGCCCGCCGCGGGTTCCCGAGCCATGAGCGGTCCGGGATCAGCCGCCGGTCGCGGCGGCCGCCGGGAGGTCGTCGAGGGCGTCGAGCAGTCGTTCTTTGGTGAGGAGCTCGCTGAACACGTGCGGCTCGGCGCCCGGGCGGTAGAGGAGGTAGAAGGGGATGCCGTAGCGGCCGTGCTCCTCCAGGAAGGCGCCGATCGTGTCGTCCCGGTTGGTCCAGTCGGCCCGCATCGGGACGACGCCCAGCCGGTCGAAGGCGCCGGCCACCTCCGGGGTGTCGAGCACCAGCTTCTCGTTGAACTTGCAGGTGAAGCACCAGTCGGCGGTGACGTCGACGAACACCGGGCGGCCGGAGGCGACCAGGGACTCGGCCTGCCGGCGGTCGAAGGCGACCCAGCGGATCAGGCCGGCGCTCTGCGCTCCCGGGGCTCCCGCCGGCCCCGACGCGGCCCGCGCCTGCCATCCGATCCCCAGGGCGGCGAGCGCCACCACCGCCGCCCCGGCGACCGCCAGGCGCCGGAGCGCGGGGCCGCCGGCGCGGTGGCGCAGCCAGACGAAGAGGGCGAGGCCCAGCAGCAGGAGCTCGATCCACGCCCGGCTCTCCAGGCTCACCTGGCGCCCGAGCACGTAGAGCAGCCAGACCGCGGCGGCGGCGAGCAGAAAGCCCATCACCCGCCGCAGGGTGTCCATCCACGCGCCCGGCCTGGGCAGCCAGCGGGCGGCGCCCGGCGCCGCGGCGAGCACCAGGTAGGGCAGCGCCATCCCCAGCCCGACGGCGGTGAAGATGGCGAAGATCGTCGCCGTCGACTGGCCGAGGGCGAAGGCGACGGCGGTGCCCAGGAAGGGAGCCGAGCAGGGCGTCGCCATCAAGGTCGCGAACAGGCCCGAGGCGAGGTGGCCGCCGACGCCCTCGCGCGGGCCGGAGCCGGCGGCGCGGGCGATCACCTGCGGCACCTGGATCTCGAACAGCCCCCAGAGATTCAGGCAGAAGAGCACCACCACGACGAGCAGGAAGGTCACGAAGACCGGGTTCTGGAACTGCACCCCCCAGCCGACCGCGGCGCCGGCCGCCTTGGCGATCGCCGCCGCGCCGGCGAGAGCCCAGAACGAGAGCAGGATGCCGGCGGCGGTACCGAGCGCACCGCCGACGACGGCGCGCCGGCCGAGGCCCGCGCTCCGCACCAGGCCGAAGACCTTGAGCGACAGGACCGGCAGCACGCAGGGCATGGCGTTGAGGATCAGGCCGCCCAAAACGGCGAGCAGGAGCATGGCGGCGAGGCTCGGGCCCGCCGGCGCGGCGGCCGGGACCGGCGCGGCGGCCGCGGGTTGCGATCCCGCTCCGCCGCTCGCCGGCGCCGCGGGGGCGAGCGCCGCGTGATCGTCCCCGCCACCGCCCGCCGGGGCCTCGAAGAGCGCCGGCTCGACCGGCTCGCCGAGCGTGCCGATGGGCACGACCAGGCGGGCCCGCGCCTCGGTCGGCGGCAGGCACTGCTTGTGGTCGCAGGCCTGGAAGGAGAGCACCCCTCCGATCGCGACCTGGTCCTGGGCCGCGCTCTCGGGGACCATCAGGTCGGCGAGGATCACCACCTGGCCGTCGTAGACCGCGAGCGGCTCCTTCTCGAAGGCGAAGGTCTTGAGCTCGTGCGGCGGATAGCGGAGCCGGGCGGCCGTCCAGCCTGCCGGCAGCTCGAGCCGCAGCTCGGTCGGGATCAGCCACTCGAAGGTCGGGGTGTGGCTGTTGACGTGCCAGCCCGGAGCGATCGTGACCCGCGCCGCGATCCGGGCCGGGGAGCCGGGGGCGTACGAGGTGTGGTCCGCGACCAGCTCGAGGTGCGCCTTGGGCGGCCCGCCGAAGCCCTGGGCCGCGGCCGGCGCCGCGGAGAGGAGCGGCCAGAGGAGGCCGGCGAGGGCGAGCGCGACCCGGAGCGGGGCGCCGGGAGCTTGCATGGGACGGCGGATTCGGCTCATCGGTCTCGCCTTCGGGTGTCGATCGTACCTTGAGAGTGTGGGAGGTCCGGCGCTCGAGGCCGCGCGGCGGCACCGGGCGCGCTCCCGCGGGCCTCGTGGGGTTCAACCCCGGGGCCGCCACCGCGGATTCCCGCGGGCGGGGGACCGATCCGTCCCTCCCGTGATCGCCGATTGACAGCACGGGTCGTTCCGGCTAGCGTTACCCGGCTCTTCCGCAAGCGCGCCCGGCCGGGCGCCCCGCGAACGCCCGACCCGGAGTCGGCCCACGTCGCATCGAGCACGGTCGGCGAGAGACGACCGCCGAGCTCGGTGGGCCGCGACGAAAAGGAGCTCCTCCATGTCCATGCCCCGCAGACCGCCGGTCCTCGCCCTCGTGGGCGTCCTCGTCCTGCTCTCGCCGCTCGCCGCCTTCGCGCAGCAGGGCGACCCCGGGACCGTGACCCTCCTGCTCGAGAGCAACGATGGCCTGCGCGCCCAGGGGATGGACTACATCGTCCAGCAGATCGACTTCTTTCGCCGCGACGGCTCGCGCTCCTCGGCGCGGCTGTTCCAGCAGGAGTTCCGCTGGGTGCCGGGCGACGCGCGGCGGGGCTCGTCGGACCGCGGGCTCTCCTACCTCTTCGACGGCTCCTGGGGCGGGACCGGCCCCGGAGGCATCCCGCGCGCCGGGGTCGAGACCGCGGTCGACCGTGCGGTCGCGGTCTGGGCCGGGGACTCCTGCCTCGCCAAGCATCCCCTGGTCGACCGGGGCGACGCCGTGGGCGACGTCACGGTGTTCGATTTCGTGGCCGGTGCCGGCGGCCTGGGCGACCCGTTCGCCGCCGACGTCGTGGTCGCCGGCTTCCAGCCCGGCCTGGCCGACGTCTTCGATCCCGACACGCTCGCCTTCTCGGTCAGCTTCATCTTCGTCGACGGTGACGGCAACCCGACCGACCTCGACCACGACGGCCGTTTCGACACCGCGCACAACGAGATCTACTTCAACGACGCCCTCGCCTGGAGCCTGCACGGCGGCTCCGGGTTCGACGTCGAGACGACGGCGCTCCACGAGCTCGGCCATGCCCTGGGCCTCGGCCACTTCGGCCCGCCGCCGACGAGCGTCATGAACCCCGTCTACGCCGGCACCCGGCGCCACCTCTACCCGATCGACCACGCGGCGCTCTGCCTGGTCTACGGCGACCACTGAGCTCGCCGGACCTCCCCGATCGCCCGGCCGCCGGCCGGCCGGCCGGGTGATACGATCTGCCCCGGAATGCGGCTGGCGGAGCGAGTCTCGAGGATCGGCGAATCGGCGACGCTGAAGGTCACGCGGCGTGCCGCGGAGCTGCGCGCGCGGGGCGTCGACGTGGTCGATTTTGGGGCCGGGGAGCCCGACTTCCGCTCGCCCGAGGTGGCGGTCGAGGCGGCGCGCCGGGCCCTCGCCGACGGCTTCACCAAGTACACCCCCTCGAGCGGCATCCCGGAGCTCCGCGAGGCCCTGGCCGAGCGCTTCCGCCGGGACTACGGGGCTCCCTGGCAGGGGGGCGACGTCATCGTCACCGTGGGCGGCAAGGCGGCGTTGTTCGAGCTCGCCCTCGCCCTCTTCGACGAAGGCGGCGAGGTGGTGCTGCCGTCACCCTGCTGGGTCAGCTTCCCGGAGCAGATCCGCCTCGCCGGCGCCCGTCCGGTCGAGGTGCCCACCGCGCCGGGCGACGGCTTCCGGATCCACGCCGACGCCCTGATCGAGGCCCTCTCGGAGCGCACCCGCGCGGTGCTCGTCAACTCGCCCTCGAACCCCACCGGCGGCATGATCGCCGCGGCGGACCTGCGCCGCCTGGTCGCGGCCTGTGCCGATCGCGGGATCCTGGTGATCTCCGACGAGACCTACGAGCGCTTCGTCTACGACGGCGCCCACGCCAGCGTGGCAGCGCTCGCCGCCGAGTACCCGGACACGGTGGTGCTCGTGGGGTCCTTCTCGAAGACCTACGCCATGACCGGCTGGCGGCTCGGCTACGTCTTCGGGCCGCCGGGCGTCCTCGCGCCGGTCGCCGACATCCAGAGCCACGCCACCTCGAACCCGACCAGCTTCGCCATGGTCGGCGCGCTCGCTGCCCTGCGCGGGGCCGAACCGGACGTCGAGCGGATGATCGGCACCTACCTCGAGCGCCGGGACTTCCTGATCCCGCGGCTCAACGAGCTGCCCGGGTTCTCCTGCCGTCCGCCGGCCGGCGCGTTCTACGCCTTCCCGCGGGTGGCCGGCGCCTACACCGAGGGCTGCCGGGGATCGGTCGCCTTCGCCGAGCGCCTGCTCGAGGAGGCCGCCGTCGCCCTGGTGCCGGGCGCGGCCTTCGGCGCCGACGACCACGTGCGGATCTCGTTCGCCTGCTCGACCGAGACGCTCGAGCGGGGACTCGCGCGGATGGCCGAGCTGCTCGCCGGCGCCCGGATGGGTTCCGGGACGTGACGTCCGGCCCAGCCTCGAGGTCGTCCAACCCGACCCCTTGGGGGCCCGCCGGGGCGAGGTGAGGACGTGCCCGAGCTCCCGGACGTCACCGTCTACGTCGAGGCCCTGGCGAAGCGGGTGGTGGGGGAGCCGCTCGAGCGGGTGCGCCTCGCGAGCCCGTTCCTGCTGCGCTCGGTCGAGCCGCCGCTGGCGGCGGCCGAGGGGCGGCGGGTGGTCGCCGTGCGGCGGCTCGGCAAGCGGATCGTCCTCGCCCTCGAAGGCGAGCTCTTCCTCGTCCTCCACCTGATGATCGCCGGACGCCTGCGCTGGCGTGCGCGGGGAGCGAAGCCGCCCGGGCGCCAGGGGCTCGCCGCCTTCGACTTTCCCGCGGGCACGCTGCTCCTGACCGAGGCCGGCTCGAAGAAGCGGGCTTCGCTCTACCTGGTGGCGGGCGAAGCGGCGCTCGCCGCGCACGATCCCGGCGGCCTCGAGGTGCTCGAGGCCGGTCTGCCCGCCTTCCGGGCCGCGCTCGCCGCCGAGAGCCACACCCTCAAGCGGGCGCTGACCGACCCGCGGATCTTCTCCGGCATCGGCAACGCCTACTCCGACGAGATCCTGCACCGCGCCCGCCTGTCGCTCTTCAAGCGCACCGGCGACCTCTCCGGCGAGGAGCTCGAGCGCCTCCACCGCGCGACCCGCGAGGTGCTCGCCGAGTGGCTCGAGCGCAGCCGCCGGGAGGTGGGGGAGGGCTTCCCGGAGAAGGTCACCGCCTTCCGCGAGGGCATGGCGGTCCACGGCCGCTACCGCCAGCCCTGCCCGGTCTGCGGCACGCCGATCCAGCACGTCCTCTACGCCGAGAACGAGGCAAACTACTGCCCGACCTGCCAGACCGGCGGCAAGCTGCTGGCCGACCGCGTGCTCTCGCGGCTCATGAAGGAGGACTGGCCCCGGACGCTGGAAGAGCTCGAAGCCCGCAAGCGGGAAGGTGTAAGCTGAGGCTCGCGATGCGCGGTTCCTACCCCCAGATCCGTGATCCTCGGCGTCCTCGGGCGTCGGGGCACACGCTTCCGAGGTGACCCATGCCCCAGGTACAACTGCCCTCCTCGCTCCAGGCCCTGGTCGACGGCCGCGAGCTGCTGGAAGCCGAAGGACGGACCGCGGCCGAAGTGCTCGGCCGGCTCGAGCGGAGCTACCCGCGGCTGGCCGGCTGGGTGCTCGACGAGCAGGGCCGGCTGCGCCAGCACGTGGCGCTCTTCCGGGCCGGTGAGCGCCTGGCGCCCGACGCCCCGCTCGCGGCCGGCGACCGGGTGGACGTGGTGCCGGCGATCTCCGGCGGCGCGCTCGCCGAGCCCCTGCCCGAGGAGGCCGCGACCGAGCTGCTGGTCGGCACCCGCAAGGGCCTCTTCGTGCTGCGCGGCGAGCCCGGCGGCCCGATGGAGATCGTCGCCCGCCGGTTCAAGGGCCTGCCGGTCGAGTTCGCGATGCGCGACCCGCGAAGCGGCACCTACATCGCCTCGGTGACCCACTTCCAGTACGGCCCGCACCTCTTCCTCTCCGACGACCCCACCGCCGAGACCGACGACTGGCGGCAGGCCGAGGGCCCGGTCTTCCCGGAGGACACCGGCGCGTCGCTCGAGCGCATCTGGGTGGTCGAGGCCGGCGAGGCCCCCGGCGAGCTCTGGGCCGGGGTCGCCCCGGCCGCCCTCTTCCACAGCACCGACGGCGGCCTCTCCTGGGAGCTCAACCGGCCGCTCTGGGACCATCCCTCCCGCTCCGAGTGGAACCCCGGGGCGGGCGGCCTCTGCCTGCACTCGATCTGCACCTGGCCGGGCGATCGGCAGCGGCTCGCGCTGGCGATCTCGGCCGCCGGGGTCTGGATCACCGACGACGCCGGCGCGAGCTGGCGCCGGGGCGGCAAGGGGCTGGTCCCCCGCTACCTGCCCGAGGACGCGCGGGAGGACGCCATCACGCTCTGCGTCCACTCGATGAAGCGCGCGCCCCTCACCCCCGAGACCCTCTACCTCCAGTTCCACGGCGGGGTCTACCGCTCGGACGACGAGGGCGCCACCTGGCAGGACATCGCCAAGGGCCTGCCCGCCGACTTCGGCTTCCCGCTGGTCGTCGACCCGCACGACCCGGCGCGGGCCTTCGTGATCCCGCTGATCGCCGACGTCGACCGCGTCGCCCCGGGCGGCAAGCTCGAGGTCTGGGAGACGACCGACCGCGGCGCCTCCTGGCGCTCGCGTTCGGAGGGTCTGCCGGCCGAGGACGCCTACAACACCGTGCTCCGCCTGGCGTTCTGCAGCGACGGCGACGAGCCGCTCGGGCTCTACTTCGGCGCCACCTCCGGCGAGCTGTTCGGCTCGGCCGACGGCGGCGCAACCTGGCGGAGCGTCGCCCGGAGGCTGGCGCCGGTCCTCGCCGTGCGCGTCTCCGCCTGAGGCGGTCCGTGACCATGACACTGCGGCCCCAGAGCTTCCGCCTGACCCTCCGCGCGGCCCACGACGGCGACGTGCCGGCGATCCAGAAGGTCGCCCGCGAGGCCTGGGACGCCACCTACTCGGGCCTGATGGGCGAGGCCGAACGGCGGCGGATGCTCGAGCACCTGTACCCGACCCATTCGCTCGGCGAGGACATCGGGCAGCACGGCTCGTCGTTCCTCGTCGCGGCTTTGGGCGATGCGGTCGTGGGCTTCGCCGAGCTCGTCCGGGAAGGCTCCGGCGCCGAGATCGCGCGGGTCGCGGTGCAGCCCGAGTGGCAGCGGCGGGGGATCGCGAGCGCGCTTCTCGCCCGCGGCCTGGCCGAGCTCGCCGCGGCCGGCGCCCGCGAGGTGACGGCGGCCGTCGAGTCGACCGACGAGGGCTGCCGGAGGCTCTTCGAGAGCCGCGGCTTCCGGGCGATCGACGAGGAGATCTCCGAGCTCGACGACATGGAGGTCGAGCTGGTGGAGTACGCGCGGGAGATCGGGGAGCCGAGCGAGCTCGCCGCCGCCGCCGAGGCGACGATCTGGATCGAGGACGGCACGGCCCCGCGCCAGCACGCCGACCGCGCGCCCCGCTTCGTCACCGTCCTCGAGACCGACGACCCGAGCCGCCTGGCCTTCGCCGAGTCGGTCCTCGAGGGGGCCGGGATCGCCTACGCCATCCGCGGCGGGGTGGCGACGGAGGGGGGCCACGGGGAGGAGGGCGGCCGGGAGGGCGGCGCCGAGATCCGGGTCGCCCGGAGTCAGGAGCAGGAGGCCCTCGGGCTGCTCGAGGACCTCGACGAGGTCGCGCCCGCCTTGGAAGACCAGGGCGAGGCCTGAGAGCCTGTGAAAAAATCTCCGACCCTGCTGCGGGCGCCCCCGAATCACCCCTCGCGACGTTGCGCCTCCTCGACGGAGTCCCTGCTACGCCTGCGTCGGCGCGCCTTGCGAGGGGCGCCCGGATGACCGCGCCCTCGCGACGGGAGGAGATTTCTTCACAGGCTCTGAGGCGCTCGTGAAGCGGGCGAGCCTCGTCTTCCTGACCCTGACGGCGCCCGCGCTGCTGGCGGCCCAGCTGGTGGCCGCCCCCGCGGGCCTCTTCGCGCTCCTCTCGGTGCTCGTGCCGGTCGCCCTGATCGCCCTGGGGGCGGCGCGGGGCGGGCGTGTCGCAGCGCCGGTCGCCTGGGTCCTCGCGGCCCTCGCCGTCGTTCTCGAGGGCGCGGCGATCGCGGTCCTGGGCCTCTCGGGAGCGCTCGCGCCACGGATCGCCGCGCTGCCGCCGGCAGCGGTCGCCGAAATCGCCGGTTTCTGGCTCCTGCCGCTGCCGCTCGTCGCCCTGGGTTACGCCCTGACCTTCCGGCGCACCGGGCCGACGCCCGAGGACCTGCGGCGCCTGCGCGAGCGGCTCGCCCAACTCGGCCGGCCAGCCGGCGCCCAGGCCCCTTCCGAGCGCTGAGCGGTGCCGATCCTCGACCAGCCGGCGATCGCCCTCGTCGCCGGAATCTACTTCGCGCTGGTGCTCGCGGTCGGCGCCTGGGCGGCGCGGCGCACCCGGACGGCGCGCGACTTCTTCATCGCCGGCCAGGGGGTCGGCCTCCTGGTGACCGGCCTCGCGACCACCTCGGCAGCCTTCAGCGGCTTCGTCTTCCTGGGCGGGCCGGGGCTCACCTACCGGCTGGGGGTGGCGTCGCTCATGATCGTGGTGTCGGTGAGCTTCACCTCCGGGATGCTCTGCTGGGTGGTCGGCAAACGACTGCGCCTGCTGGCCGAGGCGCGCGAGGTCTTCACCGTCCCGGATGCGGTCGCCGCGCGCTTCGGCAGCCGCGCGGCGACGGCGCTTTCGGCGCTCGCCGTCCTGGTGGGCACCGTCGCCTACCTCGGGGCGCAGCTCCTGGCGCTCGGGGTGCTGATCGAGGCGATCTTCGGGCTCCGGCGCCTGGTCGGGCCGGGGAGCCTGGCGGTCGCGATGGGCGCCGGGCTGGCGCTGATCCTGGCCTACGCGGTCGCCGGCGGCATGGTGGCCGGGGTCTACACCGACCTGCTCCAGGGGACGGTGATGGTCGCCGCCGCGGTGGCGGTCTTCGTCTACGCGCTCCACGCGGGCGGCGGCTGGAGCGAGATCACCCGTTCGATCGCCGGCTCCGAGGTCTTCGGCGAGCGCTTCCTCGATCCGCTCGGCACGGTGCCGGCCGTGACCGCCTTCGGTTTCCTCTTCGTCTTCTCGGTCGGCACCCTCGGCCAGCCGCAGATGCTCCACAAGTTCTACATGCTCGACGACCCGGCGAAGCTGCGCTGGCTGCCGCTGGTGATCGCGGTCTCGCAGAGCCTCTGCCTGCTGATCTGGCTCGGGATCGGGCTGGCGGTGCCCGCGCTGGTCGCCCAGGGGCACCTGGCGCCGCTCGCCGACCCCGACCGCGCGGCCCCGGCTCTGCTTCTCGGCTTCGTGCCGCCGGCGGTCGCCGGCCTCGCCTTCGCCGGAGTGCTGGCGGCGATCATGTCGACCGCGGACTCGTTCGTGAACCTGGGGGCGGCGGCGCTGGTGCGGGACCTGCCGCGGGCCCTCGGCCGGCCGGTCGCCGACGAGCTCCGCTGGGCCCGCTGGGCGGTCGTAGGGGTGGCGCTCGCGGCCGCCGCGGTGGCCTACCTCTACGGCGACCTGATCGCCCTCCTCGGCACCTTCGCCTTCGGCACCTTCGCCGCGGCGCTGGCGCCGGCGGTGGCGATCGGGCTCAACTGGCGGCGGGTGACGGCCGGGGCGGCGATCGCCTCGATGGCGACCGGCCTGGTCCTGAACGTGGGCCTCGAGCTCCGGGGCCGGGCCTGGCTGCCGGCCGGGGTGCTGCCGTCGGCCGTGGCGCTCGCGGCCTCGTTCACGGTGCTGCTGGCGTGGACCTGGGCGGCCGGGCGGGACGGCGGCCAGGTGGCGGAGGACGTGGCGGCGGTGATGGACTCGTGAGGAGGCCCGTCAGAAGAGCGCTTCCTGCGTCGGCGCCCTA
This sequence comes from uncultured Acidobacteriota bacterium, assembly GCA_963837945.1. Lineage (GTDB taxonomy): Bacteria > Acidobacteriota > Thermoanaerobaculia > Multivoradales > DATKCC01 > CAVUBL01. The sequence goes on along the minus strand of CAWIQD010000002.1, from coordinate 23,775 downwards.
CCCGCTCGCTCGGCCTCGCCCGCCGGCTCGATCACCGACGGCTCGTCGTTGGCCGGGCTGTTGACCCGCGTCGACACCGGGTAGGCGATCATCGCCGCCGGGTCGAACGGGTCGAGGACGGCTTCCAGCCTCTCCCGGTCACCCTCTGCCGGGTCGAGCCAGAGGTCGTAGTCGCCCGGCTCCAGGATCACCGGCATCCGGGGGTGGACCTTGCGCACCAGCTCGTTGGCCTCGGTGGTGAGGATGGTGCAGGTCTCGATCTCCTCGTCGCCCTTGCCCCACGAGGCCCAGAGGCCGGCGAAGGCGAACGGATCGCCGCTTTCGAGCCGGAAGTACCAGGGCTGCTTGGCGCCTCCCTCGGCCTTCTGCCACTCGTAGAAGCCGTCGGCCAGGACCAGGCAGCGCCGGCGCTTGAAGCTCGAGCGGAAGGCCGGCTTCTCGGCGGCGCTCTCGGCCCGGGCGTTGATCATCTTGTTGCCGATCGCCGGGTCCTTGGCCCAGTGGGGAACGAGCCCCCAGCGCAGGCGGACGAAGCGCCGCGGGGCGCCCGGCTCGTCGCGGCGCACCGCCGCCACCTCCTGGGTCGGTGCCACGTTGTAGCGGGCTTCGACATCGGGGTCCTCGTCCAGGCCGAAGAGCTCGGCGATCAGCTCGCCGGGAGTGGTCAAGGTATAGCGGCCGCACATGGCGGGGATTGTCGCACAGGCGAGGTCGGAGCCCGGGGCCCCTGGGTTCGTTGCCCGGTGGCAGCGTACGATGGCAGGATGGGCGGTCGGCATCAGGGCTCGGGCGCATCTGCCATGGACTACGACGCTGAGCTGCGGCTCCTCGGCGAGGTGTTCCGCCGCGCCTGCGGCATCGAGCCCCACGACCGCGTCCTCGACATCGGGTGCGGAACCGGACAGACGACTCGCGAGGCCGCACGCAGGGCCGGCGAGGGCGGCGCACTGGGGGTCGATTCGTCCGCGGAGGCGATCGAGCGGGCCCGCGAGCGCGCGCGGACGGAGGGGATCCGCAACGTGACGTTCGTGCACGCCGACGCGGAGGTCTACCCTTTCCCATCGGAGCGTTTCGATCTCGCCATCAGCAGGTTCGGAACGATGTTCTTCGATGCCCCCCTCGACGCGTTCGCCAATGTGGGACGAGCGCTGCGTCCCGCCGGTGGCCTGGTGATGATGGTCTGGCAGGGACACGGGCAGAACGAATGGTCGCGGGCGATCGGGGACGCCCTGGGAGGCTCCGGTCACGGGCCGGCCCCGGGGGGGCCCGATCCGTTCTCGCTGGCCGACCCGGCGATCGTCGAGGGGATTCTGGATGCGACGGGCTTCACGGACGTCGGCTTCACGGACGTCCACCAGCCCATCTACTTCGGCCCGGATGTCGCGGCGGCTCTCGAGTGGGTCCGCGGCTTCACGTGCACGAAGGAGGTTTTGGCGCGGTTGGGCACCGCAGCGGCGGACCGCGCGCTCGAGCGCCTGCGAGGGACCCTCGGAGCGCACGCGAGCGGAGACGGCGTCTGGTTCGACTCGCGAGCCTGGATCGTCAAGGCGCGTCGGCCCGGTGGCAGCGGAGGATCGCAGGCCGGCGAGCCACCGGAACGCCGGCCCGCGCGATCACGGGCAGGCAGGGGACCGGGCAACCCTTGTCTCGATTCGACGACTCACGCGCTCGAGCTCTTCTCCCACGGCCAAGAGCTGGTGGTTGCAGCGCTCGAGCTGCAAGAATCCGAGGGGGCTCTTGTACAATCGGCGCAAGGTGGTGGCCCATGACTGACCAGCAGCTCCTCGAACGCATCGTCCTGACTCCGAAGGTCATGGCGGGGAAGCCCGTCGTGAAGGGGACCCGCCTCACCGTTGATTTCGTCCTGGGGCTCCTCGCCCACGGCGCCACGGTCGAAGAGGTTCTGGAGGAGTACCGCGGCCTCGAGCGCGAGGACGTGCAGGCATGTCTCCTCTTTGCCAGCCGCTGCCTCGGGAGCACCGACTTCGCTCCGCTCCAGCTCCAGACGGCTTGAGTGCGGTTCCTGGTGGATGAGTGCACCGGCCCCGCGACCGCTCGTTGGCTCGAGCGGGCCGGTCACGATGTGCGGTCGGTCTGAGGTCTGACGCTACAGCTTCTCGACTTCCTCGCGAGGCTCCCGGACGTGGTCCTCGACAGCGCTTTAGCCAGCGAGCGCACCTTGCCACCTGCGCCAGTCGCCGCCTGCTGGTGGCGGGTGGGTGGCTCGGCCCCAGTCGCCAGCGAGGATGGCGCGGATGGAGAGGTCTTCGTCGAGTTGCCCTTGACCGGAAAGACGATCTCGGGGCCGCTCTCCATCACGATGCGGATCTTGCCGCTGTCGTGGCGGGCGGTGACGGGCCGATCAGCCAAAGCGGTCACGTGCCATGGGATTTTAGCCCTTCGACTGGGAGCCCCTGGGTCCGTGGCCCATGAGCCGCTACTCACGTATTCGGATTCTCTCGGCCTCGACGATCCAGAGTTGGTGCTCGCAACCCTCGCGCTGGAGTGCCCGGCACGTCGCACGGAGGAGCCGTAGCAGCTCGGCTTTGGTCTGGGATGGCGGTCTCAGGACGATGAAGCCCGGCGAGTCTGCGGGGGGATAGGCTCGGATGTCGCCGAAATCCAGGTCCAAGGTGACGAGAATGCGGTCTTCCTCGCGGCACGCGGCTTGGAGGCGCGGGTCCTCACTTCCTCGGAGTCCCTCGTCGACAACCGAGGCAACGTTGAAGCCAGATGCTCGGAAGATCTCCAACGCATCCAGCGGAAGATTCTCGTCGAGCTTGAACCGCACGAGATCGGCTCAAGCGGGGATCGGAACGACGCGTTCCTTCGCGAGAGCGGCCGCGTAGGCGATTGCGGCGCGAAGATGTCGCTCAGTGAGGCTCGGATAGCTCTGGAGGATCTCCTCGTTCGTCACCTCTGCGGCGAGGTTGTCGAGGACCACGCTCACCGGGATGCGGGTTCCCGTGAAGCAAGGCTGCCCGTGGCAGATCTGCGGGTTGACGGAAATGAGCTCGCGCCAGTCCATTTTGGCTCCTCTCCGGGGTGATCGTATCTCACCCCGCTCTTGGAAGACCGGCAGGGGGCCGCGCGGGCCCCCTGCCCGGTTGGTTCATGGAAGAAGGGCCTCGATGCGTCTTGCCAGGGCCCGGCCGAGGACGGGGAGGGCCTCGGGGCCGGTGGCTTCGAGGACGAGGGCGAGGGCGTCGGGGTTGGCGGCAAGGTGGCGGGCGAGGTGGAGGTGGGTGAGGAGGGTCTCGCGGCGCTCGGGCGAGAGGCGGCAGACGTGGCCGACGTGGCGCCGGTGGCAGTGGAGGGGGGTGCCGAGGCGGGTCGCCTTGTCCTTGAGGCGGTAGGGCGAGGCCGCTGCCACGGCTGGCAGGACGGCGGCGGCCCGGAGGGCGTCGGCGCGGTCGTGGAAGAGGGCGAGGGGCTCGCCACCGGCGGCGACGGGCTCGTCGCGCCGGACGACGGCCCAGCGGAGGCCCCCGATCGCGCTGCCGTCGGGCAAGCGTTCGACGGCGAGGGGGCCGGCGACGAGGGCTTGGGGCTCGGTGGAGGCGGTGTCGTCGGCCTCGGCCGCGAGGCGGGCGACGAGGCGGAGCTTCTCGAGGAAGGTGGCGGAGAAGGCGCTGCCGGGGAGCTTCGAGGGTGCGGGGGCCGGGAGTTGGACCGTCGTCGGGCGCCGGATGGTCAGGCGGCGGCGGGGAAGCCGGAGCCGCGGGTGTGGAGGGGGCCGCGGCGGGGCCGTGGGTGCCGGTGGGCCGGGTGGGCTCGTCGGCAGAGTCGGTGGGACGGGTCGGGTTGGTAAACTGCGCGGGATTCTGCATGGAGCTAGATCCTCCTTGCGGGATCGGGCCCGGGCGAGTTGCCGCTCGCTCGGGCCGTTTCGGGGTGCCGGGCACGCCGCCCGGCGCTCTGGGAAAGATCCTCCGTCGCCCGGGGCCGGAAGCGGCCAGCGCTCTTTGGCCTCGGCGACGTTGTGGGCAAAGCCTACCGCCGATCTACCGCCTTGTCAAGAGCCTTGGCGCAATCGCTTGATGTGGAGTGCTCGAGCGGGCGACTGCTGGGGTTCGGTGCGCGACGGGTGTGGGGGCGTTGCCCTCCGGTCGGGGCTCCCGGGGCGCGGGGTTTCCGGGGACCGGCGCGCCTGCATAGAACTATGGCCCGGATGGCGCGCCTGGACTTCGGCACCGGCGGTCACCGCTCTCGGACTCCGTAGAGCCCGCGCGCCGCCTGGCCTCAGACCTCCCCGGAGACCCCGCGCCCCGGGAGCCCCTGGGTTCGTTGCGATTCAGCTTCCAAGGCTCTTTCGCCACTGCCTGAGCGTGACACCGCGGCGCCGCTTCTCGCCTTGCTTCAAAGGAGCAGCTGCAGAAGTTCAGTCAGTCTGAGAGGATCGGCTGGGCTCATTGAGCTTACGCAGAAGACTCGGGAAGGCGGTAAAGTGTTCGCGTCGTTCGGATCCGCGGAGTCTCCCTTGCTATCGAATCTTGGATAACTCGTAGTGCAGCTGTGCAAGCTTCTCTCGGTAGTCGCCTGTCACCGTTCTGCTCTCATTAAGGTAAGCCTGTTATCCTGGCGTGTCCGGTCTGTGACAAATCTTGCTTCAACGAAAGGCAGCACTAGATTGTGCGCGTTCCAATGACTGGCTGAATGGTCGGCCGAGGATCGGAGCCAGAAAGCACCAAGTCATCAACATACCGGGTGAAGCGAAGCTCATGCTCAGCGGCGAGCTTGAGAACTTCTTCTTCTGCGCAGAGCGCCAAGTTTGCCGGAGTCATGCTGTCGAGGCTCTCTGGCTGTCGGCCTCGCCAGCACGCTATCGGGTGAGAATCGCGAGATGTTGGGGCTGCGCTCTACAACAGTGCGCCAGACCTCGACTATCAGGTTCCGATAATCGGGCAAGGCTTCCAGGAGTTTCTGAGACGGCGGACAGGTAGTCTTCCTTCCTTACCGAGAACTCGCGAATGCCGCCATGCAGTGAGGTGGATAGGGCAGCTGAAGCATACGGTCGATCCTCCTTGGACCAGTCTGGTGATGATGGACGCGCCGATATTCTCGCCCTCTATGCCGGGTGGTGCATCCTCTTCGGGGAGGTTTTCATACTACCATAACGACCTGCAGATCCAGTTCGCATCGCGGCGATCCTCAACTGTCAGGATAGACGAAAACGAAGATTACATGGGCATCGGCGTCTCCCAAGTGAGATTCATCAATGGGTCTCGAAGTACCGGGACTTCCGATGTGCTCATGACCACCTGCCGGATGACCTTGGGCGATCTGCCAGCCTTCGTCAAAGTTCCATTTATCAAGATGTCCAAACTCGAGTAGCCCGCTTGGCGCCTAGCCCAGCTGATGTCCCCTTGCTTCAGGATCGAACGCTCCTCCCTATTCGGTGGGCTGGAACGACATTGGTTGCGAGTTGGCTGAGCTTTTCCAGAGAAGATTCATCGACAGTCTGTCTCCGCCGGAATCTCGACCTTCCAATTTCATATGTTCCCGTAGACTTGGCGGTGTCCTCGGTTATCGCCTGCCAGTCGACCTTGTCGTCTTGTGGGTCGTGGATCGTCACGACGACCGGAAGAGAGTGCCGCGTAGCCAATAGTGCATCCGTGGCGCGTCGTCACTCCTGAAGACATAGCCCACCCTGGTTCTCTCGCGGACGAAGCTCTCACCGCCTTTGATCTGGAGGGCCAAGAGTTGCCCCGTGGGCCTCGGGTCTTCAACGCGTTCTACATGGGCGTCAATGCCGTAGTCAGAAACGGGCTGCTCCCTGAACAGGAAGCCAAGCTCAAGGAAGAGCTGCTGGGTGCGGACGACAGCCTGGCGGCTAGTGATCTCGGTTGGAGCAAGTTTCAAGGTCCGGCTTCCCATATGTTTGGCTAATTGTACCAGCGTCGAGGATTTCCAGGATCTCGGTTGCGTGAGGTGCGCCCAGGGGTCGCGTAGAATTTGCGCGAACCGTTAGGCGGGGGGCTGGGGCTCCGAGCCGGCGGCGGTGGACGCGCCCGCCTGGCGAGCCCGGGTAGGTGAGCCGATCCGAGGGCAACGCCGGCCGGCGGTCGAGGCCGGTGCGGCGGAGGCTCAGAAGAAGGTCCAGGGCTGGCGGTTGGAGTCCGGGCAGGACCGGTCGCCCGCCGCCGGCCCGGAGGTCACTGCCCGCCGGTTGCGGGCTCGGGAGCCGACGCGCCGCCCTGAGCGAGCGGAGCGAGTCGAACGGGACCGGGCGGAGCCCCGGCCCACTGCCGGCTCAGGGCACCCCCGCGCGGCGAAGGCGATGCCGGCGCTGCCGAGATGCCTCACCCTCGGCGCACGCTTTCGGGGCGGTGGGAGCCGGGGCGGTCCGCGCCCGCCAAGGTCACGCCTATACTGTTTGACCGAGGAAATTCGTGATGGCCCTGCTCGCGAAGACCGAGCCCGTGCCCCTTCGCGAGAACGCCGAGGGCGTGATCCGCGTGGGTGGGACCCGGGTCACGCTGGATACGGTTCTCTCTGCGTACCAGAAGGGGTCGACACCCGAGCAGATCGCCCAGGACTACTCCGCGCTCCAGCCGGCGGACATCTACGCCGCGATCGCCTACTACCTTCGGCACCGGGATGACGTGGACGAGTACCTCCAACGCCGGCGCCAGGTGGCCGCGGAGGTCCGCAAAGAGATCGAGGAGCGCTTCCCGCCCACCGGCATTCGGGAGCGGCTGGAGAGCAGGCTCCGCTGACGATGGCTTAGTCGTGATTCGTTTTCTTGCGGACGAGAACTTCAATGGCCGGATTCTCCGCGGGCTCCTGAGGCGGGTTCCCCATCTCGACGTAGTCCGGGCCCAAGACATGGAAGCGATTCGCGGCTCTGAGGATCCCGTGCTCCTCGAGTGGGCCGCCGACCAGGAGCGAGTCCTCCTGACACACGATGTCTCGACCATGGGCCACCACGCCTCTCGCCGAGTGGCAGCCCCACCAGTGCTCGGGTTCTTCTCCAGCGGTCGGCGGATGAGCTCAGACGCTGTCTCAGAGGCGCGCGACATAGGCCAGGGAGGCGACCAGCGCGAGGAGGACGACACCGAGGACGATCACCATGCCCAGCGGTCCTTCGAACATGCTCCTCGCGAGCACGGTCGAGGCGAGAAGGATCAGCGCGCCGGCGACCACGAGGGCCGCTCCCGCGAACCGATTCCCTCGATACCAGACCTCCTCGTTCTCGAGGGTCTTGTCGGTCCGCAGGCCATACAGCGAGTTCGGCGGCACCTTTCCGAGGAACAGAGGGACACCGAGAGCCAGAATGATCAGGCCTGCCAGCCCCTGGATCAGAGAGGCCACGCCTTCAAGGGTCGCCAAAGAGTTGAGTGATGGCTGCGTGGGAGAAGGACGATGCAGCTCGCCTTACCGAGAAGCTCATGGACGGCAACATGCACCCAGCATAGACGAAGCCTCGAGCACCAGGCAGGGGGCCGGGGCTCCGAGCCGGCGGCGGCGGACGTGCCCGCTTGGCGAGCCCGGGTAGGTGAACCTGTCCGGGGGAAATGCCGGTCGGCGGTCGAGGCTGGTGCGGCGGAGGCTGAGAAGGACGTCCAGGGCTCGCGGTGGGTGTCCGACCAGGTCTGGTAGCCCGACGCTGGGCCGGAGGGCAATCACGATCATTGCGGGCTCGGAAGCCGCCGACCGGGCGGAGCCCCAGCCTCCTGCCGGCTCAGGGCAACCCCGCCTCTCGGAGGCACGCTGGCCCGGTCTATAACCGGCCGAGACGGTAGAATCAAGGGAACGACGACCCTCGAAGAGCGGAGCGCGGAGAGCCGACGCCGAATCGTGGGGAACCGGGCGACGAGCTTCGCCGAGGCCGAGGAGTGGGATTTGGCGCGCCTCTCCGCCCTCGTCGCCAGCCGGTGCGACGTCGAGCTCGCCCAGGCGGCGCTCCCGAGGCTGATTGTCCTGTCGCGGAGGATCTCGAGGAGCACGACCCGGCGGAGTGAAGAGGCGGTCGAGGTGCCTACGCCGGACTCTTCGCGAGCCGCTTCGCAATCCGGGTCTCGAGGAGCACTTGGCGAGTCACCCCCAGCCGGCTCGCCTCCCGGTCCAGTCCATCCACCATCCACGCCGGCAGCTGCACGCTGAGCTGTCGCCGCGCGCTCGACAGATCGAGCGCCGCCGTCAGATCTTCACCCCGGTCGAACCTCTCGTCGAACTCCTCTGCCTTCATTACCCGAGCCCCATCGTCAGTCCGCAACCAGCTTATCCCGCCTCGAACGATAGGCAGGGGGCCGGGGCTCCGAGCCGGCGGCGGTGGACGCGCCCGCCTGGCGAGCCCGGGTGGGTGAACGGGTCCGAGGGCGATGGTGATGGGCGGGCGTTGGCGCTGGGAGTCGGGTGCCCGCCGGGGCGTCGGGCCGGCCGAGACAGAGCTCGGCCGCTTCATACGTTTGTGCTCGTCGGCGGAGGCTGAGAAGGACGTCCAGGGCTCGCGGTGGGTGTCCGACCAGGTTTGGTAGCCCGACGCTGGGCCGGAGGGCAATCACGATCATTGCGGGCTCGGAAGCCGACGCGCCGCCCTGAGCGAGCGGAGCGAGTCGAACGGGACCGGGCGGAGCCCCGGCCCGCTGCCGGCTCAGGGCGATCCCGCCTCTCGGAGGCCCGCTCGCGCGCTCTTCAACGGGCCGAGACGGTAGGATCAAGAGAATGACGACTCTCGAAGAGCGGAGCGAGGAGCGACGGCGGCGGATCGTGGGCAACCGCGCGAAGAGCTTCGCCGAGGCCGAGGCGTGGGACCTGGAGTACTGGCAGTCCAAGACTCCCGAGGAGCGCCTGTCGGCGCTCGTCGCCGTCCGGCGGGACGTCGAGCTCGCCCAGGCGGCGCGGCGGGAAGCCGGCCACACGGTCTCGAGAGGTCCCGGGGAGAGGGACCCGAGAGACTGGAACGTGGCCCTGGATTTCTGCAGCGAGGGCTTCTAGAATCACACTGCGGCAGCTCGCCGGAGACACGACCTTGAGCGTGACGATCCCAGACGAAGTGCTCGAATCCGCTCATATGGACGAGAGCGAGCTGCGCCAGGAGCTCGCGGTCCTGCTCTTCCAGAAGTCCCGCCTCACGCTGGCCCAGGCGGCCCGTCTCGCAGGGCTCGACCGGCTTCGGTTCCAGCACCTCCTCGCAGGTCGAGACATCCCGATTCACTACGACGTCGAGGACTTCGAAGCAGACCTGGAGACGCTGCGTTCCCTGAAACCGGCGTGATCGTCGTCAGCGATACGTCCCCGATCATCGGACTCGCGGCGGTCGGCCACCTCGACCTTCTCCACGAGCTTTACGGGGCCATTCTCCTGCCGACCGCGGTGCTGGACGAGCTCACTGCCGTCAAGCCTCCTGCGCCGGCCCTCCGGGAGCTCCAGAGCGCAGACTGGTTTCAGGTGGTCGAGGTACGGGAATCTGCCCTGATCGCGGCACTGGAGCTCGGGCTGGATCGTGGGGAGGCGGAGGCGATCGCCCTCGCCGTGGAGCGCGAGGCCGATCTTCTGCTGCTCGATGAGCGCAAAGCCCGAGCCGTGGCACGCAGCCTGGAACGCCCCGTCATCGGCGTGCTCGGCGTCCTCGTCGAGGCCAAGCGGAGACAGCTTCTGCCGGCGGTCCGACCGGTGCTCGATGAGCTATTGACCCGCGCCGGCTTTCGGATCAGCGAATCCCTCCGCTCCCGCGTCCTCCAGGAGACCGGCGAGGCAGAGTGACATGCGGCCTCGTCGGGGCAGGAGAGCGGTGCGGCGGCGGTAGACTGAGCACGATGACTCTCGAAGAGCGGAGCGCGGAGCGGCGGCGGCGGATCGTGGGGAACCGCGCGAAGAGCTTCGCCGAGGCCGAGGAGTGGGACCTGGAGTACTGGCAGTCCAAGACCCCACAGGAGCGTCTGTCGGCGCTCGTCGCCATCCGCCGCGACGTCGAGCTCGCCCAGGCCGCGCGGCGCGAGGCCGACGCCAAGGAGCGCTGACCCCTTGGACACCATCCAGGACTTCGAGGACATCCTCGAGCTCTTCGACCGCTTCGGCGTCCGCTACCTCATCATCGGCGGCCTCGCCTTCACCTACCACGCCAAGCCCCGCTACACCAAGGACATCGACCTCTGGGTCGCCTCCGACCCGGACAACGTCCAACGCACCAACCGCGCCCTGGCCGAGTTCGGCAGCCCCTTCCTCCTCGACCCTGACGACCCCCACGAGATCGTCCAGGTCGGCATCGAGCCCAACCGCATCGACGTCCTCCGAGACGCGGGCGCCGTCGAGTTCGAGGACGCTTGGCCTCGCAGGATCGAGGCCACCTACGGCAGCGCCAAGGCCAACTGGATCGACCTCGACAGCCTGATCGCCATCAAGAGCGAGATCGACCACCCCCGGCACCGGGAGGACGCGCGGGTGCTCGAGCGCGTCCGCGACCGAAAGGCCGAGCAGAAGTAGCTCGGGGGGGACGGCTCCGAGGGTCGCGGCGGTTGGAAGGCGTCGGCGTGGAGTGTCGGGTGCCCTCCGGGGCGTCGGGCCGGCCGAGACAGAGCTCGGCCGCTTCACCCGTTCGGTGCTCTCCGATCGGGGGCGCCGAGTTCGACCGCAAGAACCGCATAGCGGGCTCCGCCGCGGCTCGGGCATCTTCTACTCGTCGGCAGCGGGGCATGAGCCCCCCCGCCGACCCGAACCCGAAAGGAGACCGACCCGTGAGCTTCCAGATCCGCCCCCTTCCCCAGGCCTTCCTCGACCGCGTCCGCGGCGAGGGCATCGACGACCAGGGCCAGGCCGTCCAGCGCCTCGTGGCCGAGGGCGGCGAGCCCTGCCGCGACGTCCTCCGCCGCGCGCGGCCCGGCGAAGAGCCTCCTCGCCAGCTACTCCCCCTACGACCAGGCCGGCCCCTTCCGCGAGTACGGCCCCGTCTACGTCCTCGCCCAGCCTTCGGACGAGCCCGTCGCCTATGACCGCCTCCCCGCGGCCGGCACCGAGCCCACCGCCTACTTCCGCGGCCAGCTCGTCCTGCGCGCCTACGGCCACGACCAGGCCATCCGCGACGCCGTCCTCGTCGCCCCCGACCAGGCCGCCGACACCGCCCGGCGCTTCCTCGGCTCCCCCGACACCGCCTTCGTCCAGGCCCGGTTCCCGACCTACGGCTGCTTCGCCTGCCGCATCGAAAGGGCGTCATGACCACCCGGACCGCCACCCCGACCCAGGAGCGATACTCTGTTCCCGAGAGCATGACCGAGACCCGCCCAAGCGCCGCCCGACCCCCGCTCGACGCCGAGCGGGCCTGGGCCGCCGTCGCCGCCCGCGACCGCGCCCAGGACGGCCGCTTCGTCTTCGCCGTCGAGACCACCGGCGTCTACTGCCGCCCCTCCTGCGCGGCCCGCCGGCCCAAGCGCGAGAACGTCCGCTTCTTCACGACGCCCGGAGAGGCCGCCGCCGCCGGCTTCCGGGCCTGCCTGCGCTGCCGCCCCGACGAGGCGGCGGCCGACCCCGGTGAGGCCCGCGCGCGCGCCGCCCGCGACTACCTCGAGGCCCACCTCGACGAGACCGTCACCCTGGCCGACCTCGCCGCCCAGGTCGGTGGCAGCCCCCACCACCTCCAGCGCACCTTCAAGCGGGTTGTCGGCGTGAGCCCGAGGCAGTACGTCAACGCCCGCCGCCTCGAGCGCTTTCGGCGTCTGGTGCGCGAGGAGGACACGGTCACCGGTGCCCTCTACGAGGCTGGCTTCGTCGACGGCCGCCAGCTCTACGGCCAGGCCGGCGCCCGGCTCGGCATGACCCCCGGGCGATTCAAGGACGGCGGCGCCGGCGTCACCATCCGCTGGGCCACCGCCGCCTCGCCCCTCGGCCGCCTCCTGGTCGCCGCGACCGAGCGGGGTCTCTGCGCGGTGTGCCTGGGCGAGAGCGACGCCGAGGTCGAGGAGGCCCTCCGCCGGGAGTTTCCGCGCGCCACCCTCGAGCCCGCGCCGGGCGAGCTCGGTCCCTGGGTCGAGGACGCGCTGGCGCGGATCGGGGGCGAGACGCCCGCCAGGCTCCCGCCCCTCGACGTCCAGGCGACCGACTTCCAGCGCCAGGTCTGGGAGGCTCTGTGCGCGATCCCGCGCGGAGCGGTCCGCACCTACGGCGAGGTGGCCGCCGCCGTCGGCCGGCCGCGGGCCGTGCGGGCCGTGGCGCGGGCCTGCGCCACCAACCCGGTGGCGGTCGTCGTGCCCTGCCACCGCGTGGTGGCGGCGAGCGGCGAGTCGAGCGGCTATCGCTGGGGGCGAGAGCGCAAGGAGAAGCTGCTGGCGCGGGAGCGCGCCACCGCGGCGCGCGAGTAACCACCCTCGCCCGGAAACTCCGAGTCCGGGCGAGGGCGTGCCCTTTCGACCCGTGGGGGGAAGGGGATCGAGGGCTTGCGGGGGGCATCCGGTCATACGATCGGTGCCACCGGGACCGGCGGCTCCACCTCTCCCCTCACCGCCACCCCCCGCGCCGGGCGTTCCGACTCGCCCGGCCGCTGCTCGCCCCAGTGCTCGGGCCAGACCACGCTCTCCGGCCGGGTCCCCAGCGTGTCCATCACCTGGATCAGGCGCTGGTGGAGGCGCTCGCGCTCGGCGGCGATCTCGGGCGACACGTCGGTCGCCGGGTTCCCGAGGTTGACCACCTCGCGCTCGTCGCGGGGCGTCGCCAGGTCGTACATCTCGTAGGGGAGGTCGGCGAACTCCGCGTTCTCGTACCCCGCGGCGATGAAGCGGGGCTTGCCGTCGACCTCGGCGCTGCCGGTGCCCGGGAAGCCGAGGACGTCGTGGGGGTTGACCAGCGAGACGATCAGGCAGAGCGGCCGGTCGGAGTCGTAGTGGCGGAGGAAGTGGGTGGCGCTCTCGGGCTCGAGGACCTCGTACGGCACGTCGCCGTACTTCGCGGCCTGGCTTCAGGCGGCGGCCCCCGTCGCCATCGCCGCCCGGAGCCGCTCGGGTGTCATGGGCAGGCGGGTCACGCGGGCGCCGGTGGCGTCGAACACCGCGTTGGCGATCACCCCGCCCATGGAGACGATCGCCGGCTCGCCACCGCCCTGGGGCGGGGTGTCGTCGTTCTTGACCAGGGTCACCTCGAGCTTCGGCAGCCAGGAGAAGCGCGGCAGGTGGTAGGTGCCGAAGTTGCGGTCCAGGATCTTGCCGCCCTTGAACCGGAGCTCCTCGGCGAAGACGTAACCGAGCCCCTGGGTCATGCACCCCTCGGCCTGCATGACGGCCCCCATGGGGTTGACCACGACCCCCATGTCCTGGGCGCAGACGATCCGGTCGACCTGGACGTGGCCCTTCTCCGGGTCGACCGTGACCTCGGCCACCAGGGCCACGCAGCTACCGGCGTCGATGCCGCAGGCGAGGCCGCGGCCGCGGCCGGTCCGCTCGCCCTTGCCGGCGGGCGCCCGCTTCCAGCCGGAGGCCTCGGCGACCGTAGTCAGGACCTTGCGCATCCTGGGGTCCGACGTGTTGTGGAGGCGGAACTCCAGGGGATCCATGCCCGCGGCCGAGGCCATGGCGTCGATCTGGGTCTCGATGGCGAAGACGTTCATGTTGGCGCCCGGCGCGCGCCACGGGCCGACGCCGAAGAGGTGCGCCTTCGTGCCCTCGCCCCGCCAGCTCCCGAACACCCGGATCCTGGCGTTGGGCACGTCGTAGAAGAGGTCCGCGCCCCGATCGCCGGCGAAGTAGACGTCGTAGTCCCAGAGGGTGATCTTGCCGTCGCCGTCGATCGCCGAGGTGAGCTTGACCACGCAGGCCGGGTCGAAGGTGTCGTAGAAGAACTCCTCCTCCCGGGTCCAGGCCACCTGCACCGGGCGCTTCGTCGCCAGGGCGAGGCGCGCCGCCTCCATCGCCTGGAGCCCGGCGCTCTTGCCGCCGAAGCCGCCGCCGACGAAGGGGGTGATCACCCGCACGCGGTCCTTCGCCAGCCCGAGGGTCTCGGCGAGTCGGTCCCGGGTGGGGAAGGGGGTCTGGGTCGAGGCCCAGACGGTGAGCTTGCCGTCCTCGATCTCGGCGACTGCGGTGTGAGGCTCCATGGGGGCGTGAGCCACGTAGCCCTTGCGGAAGGTCGTCTCGAAGACCCGGGCCGCGGCCGCGCGGGCGGTCTTCCGGTCGCCGCGGTCGTCCTTGATCTCGGGGGTGCCGCCCACCGCGAGCAGGTGGTCGAAGACCGTCTCGGTGTCGAAGGGCGGCGCGGGCACGTCCCAGGACGCCTGGATCCGGCCGAGGGCGGTGGCCGCCGCCTCGGGGTCGGCGTGGAGCACCGCGACCAGGTCGTCCTCCTCGACCACGGTCACGCCCTCGCCGTGGGCGGCCGAGGCGTCGACCTTGGTGAGCTTCGCGCCGTGAGCCGGCGGGCGGAGCACGCGGGCGTAGAGCATGCTGGGTCGCTGGACGTCGCCGGCGTAGTGGGCGGCGCCGGTCACCTTCGCCACGCCGTCGATCCGCTCGGCGGAGCGGCCCATCACCCGGAACTCCGAGACCGTGCGGAGCACGGCCTTCTCGTCCACCAGGCGGGCGATCTTGCGCCCCTGGGCGAGCTCGCCGAAGGTCACGCGGCGGCTCGGGTCGCCCACCACGGAGACCACGCCGTCGGCCACCGCGAGTCGCTCGCGGGGCACGCCGAGCTTCTTCGACGCCAGGCGCACGAGGACGGCCCGAGCCTCGGCGGCGGCGGCCCGGAGCGCCGGCCCGAACATGCGGGTGGTGAGCGAGCCGAAGGTGCCCATGTCCCACGGGCAGCGGTCGGTGTCGCCCAGCACCATCTCGATCGACTCGAGGGCCACGCCGAGCTCTTCGGCGGCCATCTGCGCCTGCGAGGTCAGCACCCCCTGGCCCATCTCGATCTTGCCGGAGAAGATCGTTACCCTGCCGTCCTGGCCGATCTGGAGGTAGGCGTTGATGTCGTCGGGGTACATCGGGCGCCGCCGGTCCTGGGCGAGGAGCGAGGCGGGGCGGGCGGTCACCAGCACGACGATGCCGCCGCCCACCATCTTCAGGAACGCCCGGCGGTCGACGCCGCGCGCGCGGCCGGTGGGGGTCGCGACGGTCATGCGCCACCTCCTCCCCGGCGGGCCGCGTCTTCGATGGCGGCGACGATCCTCTGGTGCGCGCCGCAACGGCAGAGGCTGTCCTCCATCCCGGCGAGGATCTGCTGGCGGGTGGGGTGCGGGTTCGCCTGGAGCAGGGCGTAGGCGTGGAGGATCATGCCCGGCGTGCAGTAGCCGCACTGGTAGCCGCCGTGCTCGACGAAGGCGCGCTGCAGGGGATGGAGCTCGCCGCCCTTCGCCAGGCCCTCGATGGTGGTGACCTCCTTGCCCTCGACCTCCGCCAGCGGCGTGATGCAGGAGCGGACCGCCTCACCGCCGACCACCACGGTGCAGGCGCCGCAGAAGCCCGCGCCGCAGCCGTACTTCGCGCCGGTCAGGCCGAGGTCGGTGCGCAGCGCCCAGAGGAGGGTGCGCCCGTCGTCGGTCTCGAGGGTGGTGGGCTTGCCGTTGAGCTGGAACCGGATGGACTTCTTCACGTGCCCTCCTTCCGGGGTCGGAGCGATCGGGCTCGACCCGAGCTGGCGAAGTCGGGCCCTGGCCGCCTCGTCCCCATGGTAACGCCGACCCCCGTGGCGCGCCAGGAGGTGCGGCGTCAGGGCGTCGGCGCCGGGGCCGGCGCCGCTGCCTCGAGCCCGGGGTGCTGATAGAGCTCGACGGCGTCGTAGCGCAGCCGCTGGACGTACTCGGCGTCGGAGATCCCGTTGCGCCAGAGGCCCGCGGCGCGCGCCCCGAGGTAGCCGGCGAAGAAGAGGGCGAGGATGGCGCCGGCGTAGGCGGCGACCGGCAGCCGGGGGCGGCGGGGCAGTCCGATCCCCAGCGCGTCCTGGACCGGGCAGGCCGCCACGCAGTCGAGGCAGCCGGTGCACTCGGGGCTGGTGACGGCGAGCCGGCTCGACACCGGCAACCGGGCGCCGCACGCCTTGTCGCAGAGCTTGCAGTCGATGCAGGAGACCGGATTCCGCCGCACCTTCATCGGCGAGAGCCAGGAGACGAGGCCCAGGAGCGCTCCGTAGGGGCAGAGATAGCGACACCAGAAGCCGCGCCAGAGGAGCGAGCCGATGGCGAGCAGCCCCATCACGCCCACCGCCACGCCGCCCATCTCGGCGAAGAAGAGGCCCATCCGGACGTCGGAGAGCCGGTAGTAGGGCGACTCGATGAACGCCCGGACCGCGTCGGCCGACATCCGGGAGATCGCCCAGACGAAGAAGCCGAGAAGGAGGTACTTGAGGGCGCGGAGCGGCACGTCCAGCCAGCGCCAGATGCGGAAGTTGCGGCCGAAGAGGCCCCGGCCGAGCCGGGCCAGGCTGTCCGAGAGGAAGCCCACCGGGCAGAGCCAGGAGCAGAAGCTCTTGCGGGCGAGGAGAGCGATCGCCAGGAAGACGAGCAGCAGCACCGTCGCCGCCGGGTGGACGGCGTTCAAGCGGCCCTGGCGGACCCAGTCGACGGCGCCCAGCAGGCCGCCGATCGGCAGGAACCCCTCGACCCCCGGCGGCCGCACCGGGAGCACGGCGGCGCCCGCCTTCGCGGCGCCGACGAAGCGGGCGAACTGGACGCCGAGGACGACGCAGGTCAGGGCGAAGCCGCTCTGGACCAGGATCCGGAGGCGGAAGGAGCGATTCCACTTGCGGCCCGAGCGGCCGCCGACCCACGTCCAGAGGCGGCGAAGGAACGGGGCGTCGGGATCGGGGAGCGGGCGGCGGCGGGAGTGGCTGGCAGGCATGAGCGGATCGGACCTCGGCGGGCGGAGAGATTTGCGATCAATCGACTCACCAATGTCCGGATTGTGACCGGCGCGGCGCGATCGGGCACCGTCCGGCAAGGGGGGTTCGGCCCGCCCGAGCGGGTGGGCCGGTGCGCTCGCTCGGCGCCTGACGGAGGCGGTCTCAGAGTCCGGAGCGGGCCTCCCGCCACGCCCCGCCGACGCAGGTGGCGGCGAGCGCGCGGTTGCCGGCGCCCAGGAGGAGGGACTCGAGAAGGGTGTCCTCGCTCCAGCCGGCGAGCTCGGGGCTTGCGAGGTCGATCGCCACGAAGTCCGCCCAGGCGCCGGGGCGGATCGCGCCGGCGTCGATCCCGAGGGCCCTGGCGCCGCCGGCGGTGGCCGCCTCGAGGAGGACGGTGGCGACCCGGCCGCCGGCGCCCTCCGCCTCGTCGCGGAGCACCCCGCGGCGCTCCCGGGCCAGGCGCTGCACCAGCTCGAGCCAGCGCGCCTCCTCGAGCATCGAGACGCGGGCGTTCGAGTCCGTTCCCAGACACAGGCCGGCGCCGGCGGCGCGGATGCCCGGGAGGTCCGCGATGCCGTCGCCCAGGTTCGCTTCCGTCAGCGGGCAGAGGCAGACGTTGCCGCCCGCCGCTCCGAAGCGCGCCATGTCGCCCGGGTCGCTGTGGGTGCAGTGGACCGCCGTGACCCGGGGCGAGACGGCGACCCGTTCGAGCAGGATCTCCATGGGCCGCCGGCCGTAGGCCGCCCGGCACTCCTCGATCTCGCGGACCTGCTCCTCGAGGTGGAGGTGGAACGGCAGGCCCCGGCGGGAGGCCTCGCCGGCGAGCGCCGCCAGCTCGTCGGGCGAGGCGGCGCGGAGCGAGTGGGCGACCGCGCCCAGGCTCTGGAGCGCGGGATCGACGAGGTCCGCGAGGCGGTCCATCTGGCGCCAGTACGCCGCGAGCGAAGGCGAGCGGAAGCGGCGTTGCGCGCCCTCCGCCGGGCGGCCGGGGCCGGCCGAGGCGTAGTAGGCCTGGAGCAGGACGAGCCGGACGCCGGACACGGAGGCGGCTTCGAGGAGCACCTCGTCGAGCCGGAAGTCGGCCGCCTCAGGGTCGGCGTGGTGCAGGTAGTGGAACTCGCCGACGGTGGTGACGCCGGCCGCGCGCAGCTCGGAGAAGGCCGCCCGGCAAAGGGCGCCGAACGCCTGGGGATCGAGCGCGTCGACCAGGCCGTACATCGCCTCGCGCCAGCTCCAGAAGCTGCCGGCGCCCGCCGGGAAGCTCTCCCCCCGGCCGCGCAGGTCGCGCTGGAAGGCGTGCGAGTGGGCGTCGACGAACCCCGGCAGGAGCGCCCGCCCGGGCAGGCGGAGGACGGAGCCGGCCTCGGGCGCCGCCGGCTCGCCGGCTGGACCGACGGCAGCGATCCGCCCGTCCTCGCCGACGCTCACCCGCAGCCCGCGCGCGAAGCGCTCGCCGGTCCAGGCGAGCTCGGGCTCGATCGCCTCGACCGGCACGGCCCTCAGCCCTCTCCGACGCAGAAGCGCTCGATCATCGACTCGACCACCCGCCGGGCCGCCGTCAGGTCGTCCTTGGCCACCCACTCGTCCGGCTTGTGGGCCACCTCGATCGAGCCGGGGCCGAAGATCGCGCAGTCGAGCCCCAGCCGCTGGAGCCAGCCGGCGTCGGTGGCGAACGAGACCGCGCCGCCCCCCGGCCGGCCGGTGAGCTCGGCGAGCGCGCGGTGAACGGGCGCACCGGCCGGTGCGTCGAGCGGCGGGCTCGAGGAGAGGACCTCGAGCTCGAAGCCCTCGGCGGCGGCGGTCGGGGCGACGGCCCGCCGAACTCGTTCGACCATGGCGTCGGCCTCCATGCCGGGCAGGAGCCGGACGCCGATCTCCGCCGCGCACCGGTCGGGCACGACGTTGACCGCCATGCCGCCCCGGATGGTGCCGACGTTGAGCGCGGCGTAGGGCGCCTCGGGGAAGTGGTCGGAGGCGGCCACCCGCTCCGCCTCGAGCTCGCGGCGGAGCTCGGCGAGGGCGCCGACTCCGGCGGCCGCCCGCTCGATCGCGTTCACCCCGAGGTGGGGGTAGGCGCTGTGGGCGCTCCGGCCGCGGTAGCTCACCCGGATCTTCAGGTGGCCCTTGTGGAGGCGAACCGCCGCGAGCTCGGTCGGCTCCCCGATGAGCGCCGAGCGCGGCAGGGGAGGAGCGGCTCGCCCCTCCCCGTCCGCCCCGCCGAGCCAGTCGTCGACCAGCCGGCCGGCGCCCAGGCAGCCGACCTCCTCGTCGTAGGTGAAGAGGAGCACCAGGGGGGAGCGCAAGCGCGCGGCCTCGGCGCCCGCCGCGAGGTTCGCCGCCAGGGCCAGGAAGCCCTTCATGTCGCAGGCGCCGCGCGCCACGTAGCGATCGCCCCGGTCGGTGAGCGAGAAGGGATCGCTGCTCCAGAGCTCGAGGTCGTCGGCGGGCACCACGTCCATGTGGCCGGAGAGGATCAGGCCGCGCCGGGTGCGCGGATCGGCCTCCGGGCCGACGCGGACCAGGAGGTTGGCGCGCGAGCCGTCGGGGGAGGGGAAGAGCTCGGTCGTGGCGCCGGGACGGTCCAGGTAGTCGGCGAGGAACTCGGCGAGCGGCCGGTTGGGATTCCGGCTGACGGTGTCGAACGCCACCAGGCGGCCGAGGAGAGCGGCGTCGGACAGCAGGGAGCCGGGCATGGCCCCGTACCTTATCCGGATTCCGGATCCGGCCGAGGTGGGCCGCCAGGACGATCGCAGCCGCCGCCGCGGACGAAAAGAGGGCCCCGGCGGGGTGCCGCCGGGGCCCGGATCGAAGCGCAAATCAAAGCATGACCACCCGGGGTGGGTCGGGCGGCGTTGCTTGGCGGACCGCGGCGAGATGCCGCGGAAACCGCCCTGGAGGAACCTCTACCTCGCCGGTCGCACCTCGATCTCGTTGTTGACGGACTTGACGCCGCCGACCTTTTCGGCCAGCTCCTCGGCGTGGTCCTTGGCATACTCCGAGCGGACGACGCCGGACAGGGTGACCACGCCGTCCTCCACGTCGACGTCGACGTTGAGCGCGCTCACGTCCGGATCGGCGGCGAGCTTCGTCTTGACCGCCGTGGCGATCGCGGCGTCGGTGCCCGGCGCCTGGTCGGTCGGCGCGGCGCCGACGCTCAGCTCGTCATGGACGCCGCGGACGCCGGAGGTCTCGCGCGCGAGCTTCACGGCCTCGCTGCGATCGCCCTGGTCGTCCACCCGCCCGCGCAGAGTGACCATGCCGTTATCGGTGTCGACGTCGATCTTGAACGGGTTGATCTCGGGATCGGCGGCGAGCTTCGCCTTGACCTTGGTGGTCAGGGCCGCGTCGTTCACCTGCTCGCCGGGGGGCTGGGTCGTCGAGCAGGCGGTGGCGCCGAATGTCGACGCGAGCACGAGCAGCCCGGCGGCCAGGTGGAAGAGCTTTCTGGGATGGTGCATCTTCGGACCTCCTTCGCAATCCATACACCGGATTCCGTCAATTCATCGGATGTCTCGGATCGACCTCGTCCTTCGGATCCGCGGGCTCCGCCGCCGTGGGCGGTGACCCGGATCGAGGGCCTTGCGGGTCTCGCCCGGAGGTCGCCTCGATCAGTCACCGCACCGAGATCTGCAGGTTCTGTGCCAGTGACACCCGGTGGTAGGATCGAGCTCGCGCCCCCGGCCGGTGCCGCCGGCCCGGGCCCTTGGACGCGCAGGAAGGAGCCGCAGGATGAAACCACCGGAGATCGTCGAGCTCACCCCCGGCAAACGGGTCCTGTTCCTGACCAAGGACCCGGACCTGATCAAGCGCCAGCTCGCCGGCGAGCTCGACCTGACGATGGACGATCTCGCGGTGGAGGACCTGCTCGACGACATCAACACCGACGCGATGACTCCGGCCTGGGTCTGCTTCAGCCACCGGCCCGAGGACATCGCCCGCGACGCCTACGCCGGGCTGATCGTCGACGGCGAGCGCCTGTTCCCGCGCGACGCGCTCCGCGACGGCGACTTCGAGGTGATCGTGTCGGGCTACCGCAAGGGGGTGGGCAGCTCGCGCGAGACGGCGGTCCAGGCCGAGAAGTGGAGCGGCATCCGGATCGCGGTCGCCGCCTCCTTCGCTCCGATCCACGCCGGCAACAACGTCAACCAGGGCGTGCTGATGGCCGACCACGAGATGCTCGTCCGCCTGCAGCGGGGCGAGGGCGTGCCGCTCGAGGAGTTCTGCCGCGGCCACGACCCGATCAGCCGGATCGTGATCCGCCAGGGCGGCCTCTTCCCCTTCGCCAAGGCGCTCGCGGCCGGTGAGATCGAGCTGCCCCCGCTCGAGACCGGCCCGCGGCCGATGACCATGGCCGAGAAGATCCTCGCCCGCCACCTGCTGGGAGACGCACCGCCCGAAGGCCGCCACGTCAAGCCGGGGGACGCGGTCGTGGTGTCGGTCGACGGCGGCTACAGCCACGAGTTCACGACCGCCCAGGTCCACCACTTCCTGGAGCAGGAGTACGGGCCCGACTACCGGGTGCAGGATCCGGCGAAGTTCGCGGTCTTCGAGGACCACCTGATCTACGCCGACGACGTGCCCAAGATGCGCGGCTTCATCGGCAAGATCGACATCCTGCGCGACCTCCAGCGCGAGCTCCAGCACCACACCGGAGTGCGCGACTTCTCGGCCAAGGACCGGGTCTCGCCCGGCATCTGCCACGAGGTCGCCCGCGAGCAGCTCGTCGAGCCCGGCGAGCTGATCCAGGCGACCGACAGCCACACCTGCATGGGCGGGGTCAACAACGCGCTCGCCTGGGGGGTCGGGGCGACCGAGTACGCCAACCTGCTCCACTCCGGCTTCACGCAGGTGGAGGTGCCGGAGTCGATCCGCTTCGACCTGGTGGGGGAGCTGGCCGAGGGCGTGACGGCCAAGGACGTGATGCTCCACATCCTGCTCGAGTACGCCAAGCCCCAGGCGACGCTCAACCGGGTGATGGAGTTCACCGGCCCGGGGCTCGCCAGCCTGTCGATGGACGAGCGCGCGACGCTCACCAACATGGCGACCGAGTGCGCGGCCCGGACCGCGATCGTCGAGGCCGACGAGGAGACCTTTCGCTGGCTCGCCGAGTGGCGGCCGGGCGCCGACATCGAGGCGATGCGGCGCCGGGCGGTGGCTCCCGACCCGGGCGCCGAGTACGCCGGCGGCGTCTACGCCATCGACCTCTCGGCGATCCGCCCGATGGTCGCCCATCCCGGCGATCCGGATCACGGGGTGCCGTCGGACCCGACCAACGGCGCCTTCGTCGACGAGGTGGGTGAGGTGGAGATCGACATCGCCTACGGTGGCAGCTGCACGGCGGGCAAGATCGACGACCTCGAGTTCTACCACCGGGTGGTGGCCGAGGCGGTCGAGGCGGGCCTCGCGGTCCACCCGCGGGTGCGCTTCCTGATCCAGTTCGGCTCGGAGGCGGTGGAGCGCTACTGCCGGAGCAAGGGGATGATCGAGACCTTCGAGCGCGCCGGCGTGCGCCTGATCCAGCCCGGCTGCGGCGCCTGCATCGGCTGTGGACCCGGGGTCTCCGAGCGGTCGGACGAGGTCACCATCTCGGCGATCAACCGCAACTACAAGGGCCGTTCCGGCCCCGGACGCCTCTACCTCGCCTCACCGCTGACGGTGGCGGCCTCCGCCTTCACCGGCCGGATCACCGCCTACACGCCCGGCATGTTCGCCCACACGCCGGAGCCCGTCGCCGTCTGACCGGATGCCCCCCGCAACGCCTCGATCCCCTTCCCACCCGACCCCCGATCCGCCCCCGGTTCGGCCATGGGGGCTGGACTCAGGAGGTCGGTAGCGCTTCTTCGTGGACGCCTACCACCGCCAGCGCACCGAGCCGGCCCACACCTGCTCGTAGGCGCTGTAGGTCCCTCGCACGGTCGGGGTGAGGAGCTCCTGGCCGGTCGCCGAGCGGTCGCTGTGGCTCCAGTACGAGTAGGAGAGGTCGAACGAGATCCAGGGCAGGTTGTAGGAGAAGCCGCCGCCGAGCACGGTCGCGTCGCCGCGCGGCCAGGCGGGCTCGAGGTTCGAGTCGGGCACCGGCGAGGGCTCGAGGGCGGCCCCGCCGTAGACCGTCCAGTGGTCGGTGAGGTCTCCCTCGACCCCGAGGCGCACGCTGGTAGTCGGGCTCCAGTCCCTCACCCGGGTCTGGAGGACGCTGCCCAGCACCGGTCCCTGCTGGCGGGGGTCGATGATCCGCGTCTCGCTCCGCGACCAGGCGTCGTAGGCGACGTCGAGCTCGACCCGCAGCTCCGGGTAGGGCGCGATCCAGAAGCCGCTGCGCAGCTCCCAGGGCAGCTCGAACGACTGGTCGACCCGCAGGCCGCCGAGGCCGGCGACGACCGTCGGCGAGAGGCTCGGGTCGGTGATGTCGCGCACCTCGACCTCGTAGTCGTCGTGGCTCGTGAGGTCGGCGCTGTGGCGGTAGACCGCGCCCCAGCCCCAGACGTTGGTCGTGTACTGGACCCCGGCGTCGAAGGTGAGGGCGTCGACCGTGCCGTTGGCGGTGAGCTTCACCTCGTAGGGCACGTCCGGATGGACGCCGGGGACCGCCCCGAGCTGGCCGGCGTAGTTCTGGCCGAGGTCGAGCTCGCCGGTGACGTAGCGCAGGCCGCCGCCGACGCTCCAGTGGTCGTCGAGCTCGTAGGCGACGACCGGGTGGACCTCCCAGAGCCGGAGCTTCGCCTCGCGGGTGAGGAAGCGGCCCGGGAAGAAGACGGTCTTCCAGTCGACCGAGTACCAGACCGGCGTGTCGATGCCCACTCCGACCGCCCAGGGCGACTCGCCGCCCGGCAGGTGGTAGGTGAGGTAGAGCGCCGGCGGGAACTGGATGGTGTGGTTCGCCTCGTGCTTGCCGGCGGTGGGGCTCTCGTACTCGTCGGTGGCGTTCGAGAAGTCGAGCCCGGCCTGGAGCTGGAGCCCCGGGAGGCGGACGATGCCCGCCGGGTTGTAGGTCAGGGCCGAAGGGTCGTCGGCGCGGGCGGT
>CAWIQD010000001.1:0-358742 GCA_963837945.1 uncultured Acidobacteriota bacterium | reverse complement strand
CGCGCCTCGCGCGGATGATCCTCGGTGTCGAGTTGAGCTTCGAGCTGGTGGACGTCGCGGGCGCGGCGACGGAGGCGCCGGCCGGGCGACCGGTACAATCGCCGCCATGACGGCTCACGAGGCTTCCGGCTCCGCAATCCCTTCCACCCGCCCGGGCGGCCGCGCCGCGGACGCCCTCCGGCCGGTGCGGATCGAGGCCGGGGCGCTCAAGTACGCCGAGGGCTCGGCGCTGATCGAGATGGGCGACACGCGGGTCCTCGTGGCGGCGAGCGTCGAGCGGCGGGTGCCGCCGTTCCTCAAGGACTCCGGCCAGGGATGGGTCACCGGAGAGTACTCGATGCTCCCGCGGGCGACCCACACGCGCTCGACGCGCGAGGTGACGAAGGGCCGCCCGTCCGGGCGCACCGCCGAAATCCAGAGGCTGATCGGCCGGAGCCTGCGCTCGGTCGCCGACCTCCGGGCTCTCGGCGAGCACACCGTCACGATCGACTGCGACGTGCTCCAGGCCGACGGCGGCACCCGGACGGCGGCGATCACCGGCGCCTACGTGGCGCTCGCGCAGGCCGTCGCGGGGATGCTCCTGACCGGCGACATCGCACGCTGGCCACTGGGCAGGCCGATGGCCGCCGTGTCGGTGGGGGTGGTCGGGGGGACGCCGGTGCTCGACCTCGAGTACGTCGAGGACTCGGAGGCCGAGGTCGACATGAACGTGGTCGCCACGGTCGACGGAACGCTGATCGAGCTCCAGGGCACCGGCGAGCGCCGCAGCTTCTCGCGCGACGAGATGGATCGGCTCATCGACCTGGCGCTGGCCGGCATCGGCCGTCTCGGCGAGCTCCAGGCCGAGGCGCTCGCCGGCACCCTCCGGGAGGTCGACGCGGTCCTCGCCAAGGACGACCGCAAGCCCGCCGAGCCCAAGGACGAAGCCGACCTGTGGGGCAAACCATAGAAGAGGAAAAGGGATAGACGCGGGGCTGACTCGATCGGCCGGGGGCGTCCCCTTCCCCCCTGGAGGGTGGGAAGGGGATCGAGGGGATGCGGGGGTGACCCGATCGGCCGGGGGCGTCCCCTTCCCCCCTGGAGGGTTACATCACTTCGCCCTTCACCGCCACCCGGATCGTCTTCTCCTGCGGCAGGTTCGTCGTCAGCTCCACCTGGCCGTCGAACGGACCCTTGGCCATCTGCGCGGTCGGCGTGAAGACCAGCTTGAACCGCTTGCCCGCCTCGATCGATTCGACGTCCACCTTCATCCCGGGGACGCTCGACTGGACCTGCTCGATCTCCATCGGCTGCGAGCCGAAGTTGCGCACCAGCAGGCCCCACTTCTGCTCCTGGGCCGGGTCGACCTTGCCGAAGTCCACGTCCGGCGGGGTCACCGCCACCATCGGACGAACGAAGCCGGAGACCGGGATCTCGATCACCTTCTGCTTGGGATCGTTGGTCGTCACCACGACCCGGTCGGCGACCGGTCCGACGGGGGCGTCCTTGGCCAGGGTGACGTCGATGCGCCACTGCTTGCCCTCGATCTCCTTCTGGCGCTCGGTCTCCTTGGCGGGGCGGTAGCTCACCTCGATCCAGGGCTTGGGGCTCTCGACCTTGGCGATCGCGAGGTCCTTGAAGTCGTCCGCCCAGAGGATCTGCGAGCTGGTCTGTTTGTCGTCGCCATGCACCGACGAGGTGAAGCGGGCGTAGCCCGGGTTGAGTCCCAGGAACGGCTGGACCGTCGCCTTGACGGTGAGCACGATCCGTGGGTTCGCCGGATCGTCGGTGAAGACCGTGACCGCCTTGGCGATCGGTCCCGCCATCGACGTGGTGTCGACCTTCGCGTGGACCTTGCCGGTCGCCCCCGGGGCGATCGACTTGTCGAAGTCGGCGACGGTACAGCCGCACGCGGGGTGGACCTGGGTGATCGAGAGGGGCGCGGTGCCCTGGTTCGCGATCTCGAAGGTCGCCTCGATGGGCTGGCCCACCGCTACCTTGCCGACGTCGAGCACGGTCTCCGAGGCCACCGCCTTCGGCCCCGGCGCGTCGTCGGCGCGCGCCGGCGAGGCCGACCACAGGGGCAGGGTGGCCGCCAGAAGTGTCAGAATGGCTGGGTGCGCAAGACGTCTCATACCTTCGATCTCCTCGTCAACGGTGCAGGTCCCCGGCTCGACCCCGGCCGCCGGCCGCGGTGAGCCCTCTCGTGCGGCTGTCTACTCAACAGGCGGGCCCGTGAAGAATTCCCGAGAACCAGCCTCGCTGCGCATCCACCTGATCGCCGTCGGCGGTACGGGGATGGCGCCGCTCGCGTGCCTCCTGCAAGGCCGGGGCCACCGTGTGACCGGCTCGGACAACCCCCTCTACCCGCCGATGAGCACCCTGCTCGAGCGCGCCGGAATCCGGCCGATGGTCGGCTTCGACCCGGGCCGTCTCGACCCCCCGCCCGACCTGGTGGTCGTGGGCAACGCGGTGCCCCGGGACAACCCGGAGGCGGCCGCCGCCGAGCGGCTTCACGAGGAGGGCCGCCTCGAGCGGATCTCGATGCCCCAGGCGCTCTGGCGCTTCTTCCTCGCCGAGCGCCACCGGGTGGTGGTGGCGGGCACCCACGGCAAGACCACCACCACGTCGATGTGCGCCTGGGTCTGGACCGCCTGCGGTGCGGATCCGGGCTACCTGGTGGGGGGCCTGCCCAAGGACCTGGCGGAGAGCTTCCACGAAGGCGCCGGCACCGACTTCGTCGTCGAGGGCGACGAGTACAACGCCGCCTACTTCGACCGCGGTCCGAAGTTCCTCCACTACCGTCCGGACACCCTGATCCTGACCAGCGCCGAGCACGATCACGCCGACCTCTACCCGACCCACCAGGCCCTGCTCGACGCCTACGGCACGCTGGTCGCCGGCATGGGCGAGGACGCCCTGCTCGTCGCCTGCGCCGACGCCCCGGAGGTCCTTGCCCTCGCCCGCGGCGCCCGCTGCCGGGTGGTGACCTACGGCGTCCGCTCGGAGAGCGGCGCCAACGTCACGGTCGCGGGCGGGCTCGCCGGGATCGAGGCCGGGCCGGACGGGACGCGGATGACGGTCGTCGACCGCTCGGGCTCGGTGGGCGACGAGGCCGGGTGCTTCTCCCTGCGCCTCGCCGTCCCCGGCCGGCACAACGTCGCCAACGCCCTCGGCGTCTGGGCCGCGGCCCGCGACCGCGGCTTCGCGCCGGAGGAGCTGGCCGCGGCGCTCGCCGGCTTCCACGGGGTCGCCCGGCGCCTCGACGAGCTCGGCACCGCGGCCGGCGTCACCGTGGTCGACGACTTCGCCCATCATCCGACGGCGGTGGCCGAGTCCCTGGCGGCGCTCGCCCGGCGCTACCCGGACCGGCGGCTCGTCGCCCTCTTCGAGCCGCGCAGCCTGACCGCGGGCCGGGCGTTCCTGCGCGAGGCCTACGCGGGCGCCTTCCGGCAGGCCGACCGGGTGCTCTTCGCGCCGCTCTACTACGCCGAGCGGCTCTTGCCCGAGGAGCGGATCGACTTCGCGGCTCTCGCGCGCGAGCTCACCGGCGCGGGGGTCGAAGCCGAGGCCTGCCCGAGCGTCGACCGGCTGTTCGAGCGGGCGCTCGAGCAAGCCGCCGCCGGCGACCTGCTCGTGACCATGTCCTCGGGCAGCTTCGCGGGCCTGCCCCACCGGCTCCTCGCGGCCCTCCGCGAGCGCTCAGCCGGCGCCTGAGCCGGCTCCGGTGCCGGGGCAGCGCGGCCGCGCCGCCGGTTGTCGCGGTTCCCGGCCCTCTGTTACGATGCGTCGAATCTTTCGATCTCCGCCGCGTTCGCGACCACGATGAGCTATCCCGGCAACTCCGCCCTCGGCGACGAGGTGAAGCAGCGGATTCTGGCCACCTTCGAACAGAGCCTCGGCCTGGCCGAGCGAGGGAGGCTCGAGGAGGCGGCGCTCGGCTGCGACTTCATCCTCGAGCTCGACGCCCAGTTCGCCCCGGCCAAGCGGCTCAAGGAGCGCCTCGCCTCCGGGGGCGAGGTGGGCGACCTCACGGACCTGCGGCCCGCCGCGGGCGGCGGGGAGGCGGCTGGCGCCCCCCACTCCCGGCCGCTGCCCGAGCTGCTGCCGGAGCAGGAGGCGGACTCCGAGCCCTTCCCGGCCCTCGCCGGCGGGCGGCCGGTCGAGGACCTCTTCGATCTCGACGAGATGGAGCTTTCGACCGGCGACGGGCTCGGCCAGGGCTCGCCGTCCGCCGCGGCGCCGGACGCCCCGGCCGCCGGGCTCGGCCCGGAGCTCGCCCGGCGCCTGGCGGAGCGAGATTTCGAGGGCGTCCTGGCGCGCGCGGCCGAGGCCCGCGACCAGGTCATGGCCGACCCCGAGCTCGGGCGCATCGTCGAGACCGCCCAGGCGCGCATGGAGGCCCGGCCCTACGTCGAGAGCTTCCTGCGCGACGCCGGGAGCGCGCTCGACACGGGAGAGGCCGCGAGGGCCCGGGCGGCCCTCGACAAGGCTCGCTCGCTCGACCCGGAGAACCCCGCCCTCGCGGAGCTCGAGCGGCGGGCGCGGAGCGCCGGCGGCCCGGCGCCGCCGGGCGCGGCCCCCGGAGTGTCCGCGCGCGCTCCCGCGCCGCCCGTCGCTCCGACGCCCGCGGCCGGCCCGTCTCCGGGAGGCGGCGAGGCCCAGGGCGACGACCGGATCGCCGAGCTTCTGGCCGAGGGCCAGCGGGCTTCGGACGCGGGGGACTACCAGGGGGCGATCGACGCCTGGTCCCGGATCTTCCTGATCGACGTCGACCACGAGGAGGCGGCGCGGCGCATCGAGGAGGCGCGCCGGCGCAAGGCCGAGCACGAGCGCGAGGTCGAAGAGATCTTCCACGAGGGGATCGACGCCCTGGAGGCCGGCGACCAGGAGACCGCGCGCGAGCGGTTCGAGCGCGTCGTCGAGGCCCAGCCGAACCACCTGGCGGCGCGCGAGTACCTGCAGCGGATGGACAGCGGCGCTCCGGTCGAGGTCACGAAGACCTCGCTCGACGACACCGCCTCCCTCGGGCAGCTCGGATCGTTCGATCTCTCGGACCTGGCGACTCCGGCCCGGCCGGGGGGCGAGGGCGAGGAGCTCAAGGAGGAGATCCTCGTGCCGCCGCCGCCGGGAGCGGCCCGCGAGCGAGCGGCCGGTGGCGCCGCCGAGGCGCCCGCCGGCGTGCGCGGCTCGGCGGTCAAGCGCGACCGGGGCCGCCGCTCCTTCCTGATCATCGGCGGGGCGGTCCTGGTGCTGGTGCTGGTCGCGGCCTGGTTCGTGTTCCAGAACAAGGAGCGCTTCTTCCCCAACTCGAACGCCGAGCAGGAGACGGCGGGACCGGTCCAGCCCGTCCCGGACCCGATCGAACGGGCCAAGAGCCTCCACGATCGGGGACAGACCGCCATGGCGCTCGGCCAGCTCAAGCGCATGCCGCCCGACAGCCCGCGCTATGCGGAGGCCCAAAAGCTGATCGCCCAGTGGGAGGAGCCGGCGAAGAAGCCGGCCCAGGCGGCCGAGACGATCGCGCCCGAGGCCGCCGCGCGCCGTAACCGGCTGCTCGAGGCGGCCAACGGTGCGTTCGACCAGCAGGAATACCTCCGGGCCCAGGAGCTCTTCGACCGGGCGGGCAAGATCTCGCAGCTCGACGGCCAGGACCTCGAGCGGTTCCAGGCGGCGAACCAGAAGCTCGAGCCCCTGAGCCAGGAGATCGATCTCTTCCACCAGGGGGAGTACGAGTTCGTGCTCCCCAAGCTGTGGAAGCTCTACCAGGCCGACCCCTCCAACCGCGACGTCCGGCGCCTGATCGTCGACAGCTACTACAACCGCGGGGTCCGGGACCTCCAGCGCGGCGACACCACGGCCGCGGCGAAGGAGTTCAAGGAGGCGCTGGACGTCGTCCCGGACGACCGCCCCCTCCAGCGGCTCTACCTGTTCGCGCAGACCTACGAGCGGCGTCCGAAGGACCTGCTCTTCCGCATCTACGTGAAGTACCTGCCGTTTCGCTGACATGTCGCGTCGAAGGGACCTCGAGGACGAGCCCCGGCTGTTCGACCTGCCGCTCGATCCACCGCAGCGCGTGCGGGACGACCTCGCCGGCCCCAGGGCCGCCGGTCGCCCCGCGCCGGCGCTCGAGGCGCCCCCCGGGGTCTCCCAGGCACCGCTCTTCGACGCCGGCGACGAGCCGGCGGAGGAGGCCTTCGTGCCGGAAGCCGAGGCGGCCGGCACCGAGCGAGTGTTGCCGGTCGAAGTGCTCCAGGTCGGCTCGGAAGCTCCGCGCCGGGCGCTTCGCCGCGCGCCCATCTCGGCGCGCTGGTTCGCCGGCCTCGCGGACCTGGCGGTCCACCTCGCTCTGGCGGTGGCGCTCCTCTTCGGCTCGCGCCTCCTCGGTGTCCGCGCCGGCCTCGGCGACTGGCCGGCGCTCGTGGTCTTTCTGCTGGTCTTCTCCTTCCTCTACCACGTCCTGCCGCTCGCCTTCTGGGGGCAGACCCCCGGCATGGCCTGGGCGGGGCTCGCGGCGCGGACCGGCGACGGCGAGAGCCTGACCTTCGCCCAGACCGCGAGACGGTGGCTGGGCGCCCTGGTCACCATGGCGCTGGTGGGGCTCCCCGCCCTCCTCGCCCTGGCCGGTGGCCGCTCTCTCACCGACCGCGTGAGCCGGTCCGAGACCTTCCAGGCGAGCTGAGAGCCCCGGGGCGGCTACCTCCGCCAGATCCCCCAGGCGAGCCACAGGCAGCCGGCCCCGGCCGCCGCGGCGAAGGCGGGCAGCGCCGCGACGCCCGGCCACAGGGCGACCAGGCCGCCGGCCTGGAAGATCACCCCGGCGCTCCGCATGGGGCGGAACGAGAGGCCGCCCAGGGTGTAGAAGGAGTGGCCCAGGAGGAGGAGCCAGAGGCCGGGAAGCTCGCCGCTCGCGCCCGCCCACAGCAGGGCGGCCGAGAGCACCAGCCCGACGAACGACAGGTTCCCCTGCACCCGGAGGGCCCAGGTGGCGAGCGGCGAGCGCCGGCCGGTCCCGCGCCGGCGGCGGATGGCGAGCATCTCGACCGCGCCGCCGGCCAGGATCGCGAGCGACCAGAGGAGCAAGATCCCGGACGGGCCGAAGCGCCCTCCGACCGGCCCGGTGGCGAGCGCCGCCGCGGGAAGGACCACCGCCCAGGCGAGCCAGACGATCGGCGAGGAGAGGAAGGGCCGGCTCGCGAGCGAAAACTGTCGCCGGACCGTCTCCAGGGCTTCGGCGTCCGCCGGATCGTCCCCCTCGTCGCCGGCGCCGAAGAGAGGCTCGTACTCGGAGGCCAAGGAGGGGTGGGCGGCGGCAGAGACCCCGGGCTCGGGTGCTCGGGAACCGGCGGTGCCGGACGCCATGATAGCGGCCGCACCGCCGCCGCGGCAACCGCTCCGCGCGCCCCCGTGCCGGCCTCGACGCGGCGCTGCCGCCGCTTCGACCCGGCCTCGCCCCGGCCTTGACCCGGTGGGGGGGCCATGCTAGATTCCCCGCGGTCTCGGGCGCCCGCCCGATGGGTCGGGATTGCCCTATCCGCGTGTCCGACCGTAGTTTTTCCGAAGTCTTCCGACGACTCGAGACCTGCCCGATGAACCTCATTCCTGACGCCAGTCTCCTGGTGATCATGGGGATTTTCTGGATCACGTACCTGATCCTGCGCCTCTGCCTGTTCGGCCCGCTGATGGAGATCCTCCGCGAGCGCCGGGAGACGGTGGAGACGGCCCGTGCCGAGCACGAGGCCGCGGTCGAGCAGACCGAGCAGAAGATCGAGGCCGAGCGGGCGCGGCTGAACGAGGCTCGGGCCCGGGCGGCGGCGCGCCGCGACGAGCTGCGGCGCTCGGCGGAGGAGCGCCGCCAGGCGGTGCTGGCCGAGACCCGCGAGGAGATCGAAGCGCGCCTCGGCGAGGCGGGCGCCCGGCTCGAGGACGAGGTGGAGAGCCGGCGCGGCGAGCTCGAGGTCCGCGCGCGCACCCTCGCCGACCACATCACCGACCGGCTGCTGGAGAAGAGCGCATGAGCCGGCTCGCGAAGCGGAGCGCGTGGGGCGCCGCGATCGTCGCCGGCCTCGTCGTCGCACGGCCGGCGGCCGCGGCCGAGGACCCGTTTGCGACCTTCCTCGGGCTGCCGGCGTGGATCTGGATGCTCGCCAACCTGATCCTGTTCTTCGGCGTCCTCGGCTACTACCTGGGGCCGCCGCTCGCCCGCTTCCTGGAATCCCGCGAGCGCCGCGTCCGCGAGGAGCTCGATGAGGCCCGCGAGCGCCGCGCCCTGGCGGCCGAGCTCCAGGCGACCCTGGGAGACCGGATCGCCGAGCTCGAGAGCCAGGTGGCCGCGCTCGCCGAACGGGCGGAGGCCGACGGCAACCTCGAGCACGACCGGATCCTCGAGCAGGCCGAGCGCGAGCGCAAGCGGCTCGTCGCCCAGGCCGACCACGAGATCGAGCGCCGGCTGGTCCAGGCCCGCCAGGAGCTCAAGGACTTCACCGCCACCCTCGCCGCCCGGTTGGCCAGAGAGCAGCTGGAGCGCGAGATCGGGCCCGAGGAGCACCGGCGGATCTTCCGGCGCAACCTGACGCGGCTCGAGCGGGAGGCGTCGTGATCCGCCGCTTCGCGCGCCCGTACGCCGCGGCTCTGCTCAAGACCGCCGGGACGACCGAGCGGGCGGTCGCGGTGCGCGACGAGCTTCGGGCCCTGGCCGAGGCCATGGACCGCGTCCCCGGCGTCGCCAGGATGGCGGCCAATCCGGCCGTTCCGCTCGAGGCCAAGCGCCGGATCCTCGGCGAGATCGGGAAGACGCTCGGGCTGGGCGAGCTCGCCGCGCGCTTCGTGCGGTTGCTCCTCGACAACTACCGCCTCCAGCACCTGGGCGCGATGCTCGAGGTCCTCGAGGCCGAGATCGACCGCCGCCTCGGAGTGGCGCGGGCCGCGGTGACGACGGCCCGGCCGCTCGACGAGGCGGAGGTCGAGCGCCTGCGCGAGGTCCTGGGCCAGGCGCTCGACCGGAAGGTCGAGCTCACGCTCGCCGTCGACGAGGCTCTGATCGCGGGGTTCAAGGCCCGCGTCGGAAGCACCCTGTACGACGCCAGCCTCGGGGGGCAGCTCGACCGCCTCGCTCAGAAGCTGGCCGAAGCCTAGCCGCTCGCAACCCGCAACCGAGGCACGGTCGGCGGCCGGCAACGAGAATCGAGACCACCACGGGCTGCTAGCCCCGTCTCAAGGAGTGGCGTTTCTATGCAGATCAAGGCAGACGAGATCACCGCGATCCTGGAGCGTGAGCTCTCCGGCTACCAGGCGGACGTCGACGTGGCCGAGGTGGGCACCGTGCTCAGCGTCGGCGACGGCATCGCCCGCATCTACGGCCTCGAGAAGGCCATGGCGAACGAGCTGCTGGCCTTTCCCAACGAGGTCTACGGCCTCGCCCTGAACCTCGAGGAAGATCAGATCGGCGCGGTGCTGATGGGCGACACGCGCCTGGTCGAGGAGGGCGACGAGGTGCGCCGCACCGGCCGGATCATCGAGGTGCCGGTCGGTCCGGCTCTGATCGGTCGGGTGGTCGACCCGCTCGGGCGCCCGCTCGACGCCAAGGGCCCGATCGAGGCCGCCGATCACTATCCGGTCGAGCGCATCGCCCCCGGCGTGGTCGGCCGCCAGCCGGTGCGCGAGCCGATGCAGACCGGTTTGAAGGCGATCGACGCGATGATCCCGATCGGCCGCGGCCAGCGCGAGCTGATCATCGGCGACCGCCAGACCGGCAAGACCGCGGTCGCCCTCGACGCGATCATCAACCAGAAGGGCACCGACGTCCTCTGCATCTACGTCGCCATCGGCCAGAAGCGCTCGACCGTCGCCCAGGTGGTCAAGACCCTGGAGGACCAGGGCGCGATGGAGCACACCGTGGTGGTGTCGGCCTCGGCCTCGGAGCCGGCCCCGCTCCAGTACCTCGCGCCCTACGCCGGTTGCGCCATCGGCGAGTACTTCATGCTCCAGGGCGGTCACGCGCTGGTGATCTACGACGACCTCTCGAAGCAGGCCGCGGCCTATCGCGAGATGTCGCTCCTGCTGCGCCGCCCGCCGGGGCGCGAGGCCTATCCGGGCGACGTCTTCTATCTCCACTCGCGCCTGCTCGAACGGGCGGCCAAGCTGTCGCAGGCCAACGGCGGCGGATCGCTCACCGCCCTGCCGATCATCGAGACCCAGGCGGGCGACGTCTCGGCCTACATCCCGACCAACGTCATCTCGATCACCGACGGTCAGATCTTCCTCGAGAGCGACCTCTTCTACTCGGGCGTCCGCCCGGCGATCAACGTCGGCATCTCGGTCTCCCGGGTCGGTGGCTCGGCCCAGATCAAGGCGATGAAGAAGATCGCCGGCACCCTGCGGCTCGAGCTCGCCCAGTTCCGCGAGCTCGAGGCCTTCGCCCAGTTCGGCTCCGACCTCGACAAGTCGACCCAGGCCCAGCTCGCCCGTGGCCGCCGGCTGGTGGAGATCTTGAAGCAGGGCCAGTACGAGCCGGTGCCGGTCGAGCTCCAGGTGCTGTCGATCTTCGCCGGCACCAAGGGGATGCTCGACGCGATCGAGGTCGCGCACGTGCGCCACTACGAGCGCGAGATGCACCGCGTCTTCCGGGACGAGCACCCGGAGGTCCTGGAGGAGATCCGCGAGAAAAAGCAGATCTCGAGCGAGCTCGAGGAGAAGATCCTCGAGGTCATGACCACGGTGTGCGAGGACTACCTGGGCCGCACGCCCGACGCCAAGGTCGTCAAGGCGGCCTGAGCGGGATCTGGCGATGGCGAACCTCCTCGACATCAAGCGCCGGATCCGCTCGGTCAAGAACACGCAGCAGCTGACCAAGGCGATGAAGATGATCTCGGCGGTGAAGCTCCGCCGGAGCCAGGAGCAGATCCTGGCGACCCGGCCCTACGCCCTCGAGCTCGCCAAGGTGACGGCCAAGCTCGCCCAGGGCGCCCGCGCCGCGGCCCTCGACGCCGAGCCCGAGGAGCTCGACGAGGCGGAGGGCGAGATCGAGACGCCCGGCGGCCATCCGCTCCTCGAGGTGAGGCCCGAAAACCGGGTGCTGCTGGTGGTGGTGACCGGTGACCGGGGGCTGGCCGGCTCGTTCAACGCCGGCGTCCTGCGCCAGGCCCAGAAGCGGGTCAAGCAGTGGGAGACGGTCGAGCTCCTGCTCCTGGGCAAGAAGGGCGCGGACTTCTACGGCCGGCGCTCGATCCCGATCCGGCGCTCCTTCCGGGATCTCTTCACCCAGGTGACCTACGAGCGGGCCCGCGCCATCGCCGAGGACGTGGCCGGCGCCTACTCCGAGGGCGACTACGACGCGGTCTACGTGATCTACAACCAGTTCAAGTCGATCGCGACCCAGGAGCTGACCGAGGAGCGCCTGCTGCCGATCCCGGTGGCCGAGACGGAGGAGGCGGCCGCGGCCGGTGGCCCGAACGAGCCCGCGCCGGGCACCGACTACCTCTACGAGCCCTCGCCCGACGCCATCCTCGAGCGCATCCTGCCGCGCTACGTGACCTTCCAGGTCTACCGCGCGCTGCTCGAGTCGCAGGCCGCCGAGCACGCCGCACGGATGACCGCCATGGACGCGGCGACCAACAACGCCGGCGAGATGATCGAGAAGCTGACCCTGAACTACAACCGGGCGCGCCAGGCCGCGATCACCAAGGAGCTGATCGAGGTGGTCTCCGGCGCCAACGCCCTCGAAGGCTGAAGCCGCGCCCGCGCGAGACCCGACAACGACGAGGAAAGAGCCGTGAACGATTCCCAGAAGCGCAAGGTGGGCCGGGTGGTCCAGGTCATCGGCCCGGTGCTCGACGTCGAATTCCCGCCCGACCAGATGCCCGAGATCTTGAACGCCGTGGTGGTGAAGGATCCGGGGGAGGAGACCGGCGTGCCCATCGACCTCGTGGCCGAGGTGGCCCAGCACCTGGGCGAGAACCGGGTGCGCTGTGTCGCCATGAAGCCCACCGACGGCGTGGTGCGCGGCATCGAGGTGGTCGACACCGGCCAGCCGATCACGACCCCGGTCGGCACCCCGACCCTCGGCCGGATCCTCTCGGTGATCGGCGAGCCGGTCGACGGGCTGGGACCGGTCGAGAGCGACGAGCACTGGCCGATCCACCGGCCGGCGCCGGCCTTCGACGAGCAGTCGACCGAGACCGAGATGTTCGAGACCGGGATCAAGGTCGTCGACCTGCTCGAGCCCTACACCCGGGGCGGCAAGACCGGCCTCTTCGGCGGCGCCGGCGTGGGCAAGACGGTGCTGATCCAGGAGCTGATCAACAACGTCGCCCTCCAGCATGGCGGCTACTCGGTGTTCGCCGGCGTCGGCGAGCGGACCCGCGAGGGCAACGACCTGCTGCGCGAGATGGTCGAGGCCAAGATCATCAACTTCGGCGAGAGCTTCTACGAGCACCTGGAGGCGACCGGCGAGTTCGACATGACCCGCGTCGACCGGAGCACGCTCGACAAGAGCAAGGTCGCGCTCATCTACGGCCAGATGACCGAGCCGCCGGGCGCCCGCCTGCGGGTCGGCCTGACCGGGGTCACCGTCGCCGAGTACTTCCGCGACACCCAGGGCCAGGACGTGCTGCTGTTCATCGACAACATCTTCCGCTTCACCCAGGCGGGCTCGGAGGTCTCGGCGCTCCTCGGGCGCATGCCGTCGGCCGTCGGCTACCAGCCCAACCTGGCGTCCGAGATGGGCGCCCTCCAGGAGCGGATCACCTCGACCCACAAGGGCTCGATCACCTCGGTGCAGGCGGTCTACGTGCCGGCCGACGACCTCACCGACCCGGCGCCGGCCACCGCCTTCGCCCACCTGGACGCAACCACCGTGCTCTCGCGGCAGATCTCGGAGCTCGGCATCTACCCGGCGGTCGACCCGCTCGGCTCGACCTCGAAGATCCTCGACCCGCGGATCGTCGGCGAGGAGCACTACGACGTGGCGCGCCAGGTCCAGACCATTCTCCAGCGCTACAAGGACCTCCAGGACATCATCGCCATCCTCGGGATCGACGAGCTCTCGGAGGACGACAAGCTCACCGTCGCCCGCGCCCGCAAGATCCAGCGCTTCCTCTCGCAGCCCTTCTTCGTCGCCCAGCAGTTCACCGGCCTCGAAGGGCGCTACGTCAAGGTCCCCGACACCGTCGAGGGCTTCCAGCGGATCATCGCCGGCGAGCTCGACGAGTACCCGGAGCGCGCCTTCCTCTACAAGGGCACGATCGACGAGGTCATCGAGCACGGCAAGAAGCTCCTCGAAGAGGCCGCGTAGCGCCATGGCCGACGAAGCCACGCATGGCAAGCTCCGCCTGGTCCTGGTCACCCACGACCGCAAGCTCCTCGACACGGAGTGCGACGAGGTCCAGGTGCCGGGCTCGGAAGGCGCCCTCGGGTTCCTGCCCGGGCACACGCCGCTCATCGCGACCCTGAAGGTGGGCGAGGTGATCTACCGCCAGGGCCGGATCGAGCACTACGTGGCCCTGGCGGAGGGGTTCGTCGAGATCGCCGACGACCTGGTGACCGTGCTCACCGAGTCGGCCGAGCTCCCCGAGGAGATCGACCTCGAAGCGGCGCGCCACGCCGCCACCGAGGCCGAGCAGGAGCTCAACGCGGCGGTGGACGAGGACTGGGTCCAGGCGCAGGTGCGCCTCGAGCGGGCGCTCTCCAGGATCAACGTGGCGCAGAAGGTGGGGCTGCGCGAGGTCCATCCCAGGGACTGACCCCGGGCGGGAGGGGTCCCGACGCCGCTCAAGGCCACACTCTTTTCCCATTCCGACCAGCTCGGCGGGAGCGAGCAGCTCCTGGTGGAGCTGGTCCGTGAGCTGGTCGGCGACTACGGCGCCGAAATCTCGGTCGTCGTCCCCGGCGACGGACCGCTGGGAGCCCGGCTCGCCGCCGCCGGAGGGGAGCCGATCCGGATTCCGGGCCTGCCCTGGTGGTGTGCCGCGGAGCCGGTGCCCCGGGACGAGGCCGGCCGGCGGCTGGCCGCGGGCGTGGCCGCGACCACCGGGCCGGTCCTCGACGCTCTGGCCACGGTGAACCCTTCGGTCGTTCTCAGCTTCACGAGCGTCGCTCCCTGGGGAGCGCTGGCCGCCGCGCTCTCGGGGCGGCCCCACGCGTGGTACGTCACCGACTTCGGCGCCCGCGGCGGCGGGCTCCACTACTTCCTCCCCTTCGACTCGGCCCTCGAGGCGCTCACCGAGGCCTCCGACGAGGTCCTGGTGGTGAGCCGCGCGGTCCGCGACCGCCTGTTCCCGCAACGGACCGACGAGAACGCTCCCGACCGGGTCGCGATCGTCTACCCCCATCTCCAGGTGCCGTCCGACGGTGCGGGGAGGACCGCGTCGCCCTTCCGCCGAACGGGCTCGCTCAAGCTGGGCGTCTTCGGGTCCATCCGCGACGAGAAGGGACAGGCGACCGCCGTCCGCGCCCTCGCCCGGCTCCGGAGGCGGGGGCTCGACGCCGAGCTCCTGGTCGTGGGGACCTTCGACCAGGGCTACCGGCCCGGCTTCGAAGGCTTGGTCCGGGACCTGGGTCTGGAGGACGACGTCGTCGTCACGGGCCCGGTGGACGACCAGTACGCTTACATGCGGGCGGTCGACGTGGTCCTGGTCCCCTCCCGGATCGAGACCTTCAGCCTGGTGAGCCTCGAGGCGATGCTCCTCGAGAAGCCGCTCGTCGCGAGCGAGGTCGGAGGCATCGTCGAGTTCGTCCGCCCGGGGCTCAACGGCTTCGCCGTCGCCCCGGAGCGGCCGGTCGAGCTCGCCGACCGGATCGAAGCCCTCGCGCGCGATCCGGAGCGCGCCCGGGAGCTGGCCCGCGCCGGGCGCCGGGAGGCGGAGCGCCGGTTCACGGCCGAAGCCTTCGGCGGCGAGATCCACTCACGCCTGAGCCGGCTTGCCGCGAACCCCGGGGCGCGCCGCCGGCGGTCGCTTCCGGCCGGCCTGGCGGACCTCCTGGTGCGGGCCGGTCGGAACCAGCGGAAGCGCCTGGCGGAGGGGGCCGAAGCGGCGGCCGCGCTCGCGGCCCGGGCGCTGCGGTGCGAGGCCGCCGCGGGGCGTCTGGGCGAGGAGCTCGAGCTCCGCCGGCGCGAGCTCGCCGGAGCGCGCCGCCGGCTCGAGGCGCTGAGGTCGAGCGGCGGAGTCCGGCTGCTCGAGCGCTACTGGTCCTGGGTGGAGCGGCTGGCGCCCGAGGGCAGCCGTCGCCGGCGCATCTACCACCGGCTCTTCCGCGCTCTCCGGTAGCCCGGGCGCGGGTCAAGCGAGCCCGAGCTCCTCGCGATGGGCCTCGAGCACCTCGCCGGCGCGGGCGAAGTCCGCCGGCTCCCCGATGTCGAGCCAGACGCAGTCGCTCGTGTAGCTAGCCACCGGCCGGCCGGCCTCCAGGAGGCGCTCCACGAGCTCGGGCAGGTCGAAGGGCGCGCCGCGCGGAATGTAGTCGAGGGCCTCCGGCTCGTAGACGTAGACGCCCATGCTCACCGGGAACGTGAGATCCGGCTTCTCCCGGTAGCCGATCACCCGGCCGTCGCCCTCGGCGAGCTCCAGCACGCCGACGCCGAGCGGCAGGTGCTTCCTGTGGCAGGCGATCGTCAGGGTCGCGCCGCACGCACGGTGGTGGTCGACGAGCGCGCGGAAATCGAGAGAGGTCAGCACGTCGCCGTTCATCACCAGGAAGGTCTCGTCGAGGCCGGGAACCCCCGTGAGGGACCCCGCGGTCCCGGTGGGCGCGGGCTCGGTGACCGTGCGCAGGTCGAGGCCCGCCGCCACCTGGCTGCGCGCCGCCAGGTAAGCCTCGATCAGCTCGCCCAGGTAGCCGAGGGTGAGGGTGATCTCGTGGAAGCCGGCGGCGGCGAGCTGGCGGAGCACGATCTCCAAGATCGGCACCTCTCCCACCGGCGCGAGCGGCTTCGGGAAGACCATGGTGTAGGGGTGGAGGCGGCGTCCACGTCCACCGGCGAGCACGACGGCTTTCATTCTCGGCCTCAGATCGCGTAGTCGAGGGAGCCCGCTTCGCCCGGATGGTCGCGGATCCACCGGATCGTGCGGTCGAGGCCGTCGTCCAGAGACACCCGAGGAGACCATCCGAGGACCTCGCGGGCCCGTGAGTTGTCGCTGACCAGACGGAGCACCTCGCTGGCGGTCGGCCGGACCCGCCGCGGATCCGTGCGCACGGCCGGCTGTCGCCCGAGGAGCGCGCCCACCCTCTCCACCAGCTCGCCGATCGACACGCCCTCGCCCGAGCCCAGGTTGAACACTCCGCCGAGGGCCTCGGCGGGCGCGTCGGCCGCGGCGAGGAAGCCCGCGACGGTGTCGGCCACGAAGGTCATGTCCCGGACCGGATCGAGGGAGCCGAGCTGGATCTCGGGCTGCGCCAGGGCCTGGGTGATGATGGTCGGGACGATCGCCCGGGTCGACTGCCGGGGACCGAAGGTGTTGAACGGCCGCAGGGTGATCGCCGGGAGCTCGAAGGAGCGGACGAAGCTCTCGACGACCTTCTCCGCTGCGATCTTGGAGGCGGCGTACGGGCTCTGCGCCTGGAGGGGATGTTCCTCGTCGATGGGGGTGTAGCGCGCCGTGCCGTAGACCTCGCTGGTGGAGGTCAAGACGAAGCGTCCGACGCCGCAGTCGAGCGCCGCCTGGGCCAGGTTGAGGGTCCCCAGGGCGTTGGTCTCGAAGAACGCTCGGGCCGCCTCGTACGAGTACGGAATGCTGATGTGCGCCGCGAGGTGGAAGACGACCTCGCGGCCGTCGACGGCGCGCCGAGCCTGCTCGGGGTCGGTGACGTCGCCCGCGACGACTTCGAGGCCGCGGGGCGGGTCGGCTCGGAGCGCCTCCAGGTGCCCCCATCTCGACGAGCTGTCGTAGTGCACCAGCGCGCGGACCCGCCAGTCCTCGTCGAGGAGGCGCTCGACCAGGTGGCTGCCGATGAACCCTCCGGCGCCCGTGACCAACGCGCGGCGAGTCACCGCGCGCGGTCTCCGGCCGTGCCGTCGGTCGAAAGGAGTCGTCTCCCGGCGTCCCGCATCGCCGGGCATTGTAGCCGGACTCGAGGCGGGAGCTCGAAAGGGCCGGTCAGATGACGTGCAGGAGCTCGTCTTCGCGGCGGGAGCTTGCCGGCGAGCAGGCGAAGAGCGCCTGGCCGCGCGAGAGCTCGACCTGGCGCTGGGCCAGGGTCTCGAAGCTGGTGGCCGCCAGGATCTCGTCCACCGTCTGCTTGACGCCGAGCAGGAGCTCTCCGATCGCGCAGCGCTCCGGGCCCGCCTCGAGGCAGCAGGGCAGGGCGAAGATCTGCTCCACCGACGTCGTCTGGCCCTCGAGCGTCACCAGCACGTCCCGCACCGAGATCTCCGAAGCCGGCCGCGCGAGCACGTGCCCTCCCTGGGGCCCGCGGTTCGAGTGGATGAGGCGGCTCTTCGAGAGCAGCGCCAAGATCTGGCGCAGGTACGGCTCG
Organism: uncultured Acidobacteriota bacterium; assembly: GCA_963837945.1. GTDB lineage: Bacteria > Acidobacteriota > Thermoanaerobaculia > Multivoradales > DATKCC01 > CAVUBL01. The sequence continues at coordinate 341,294 of CAWIQD010000001.1, read as the reverse complement.
GGAATCCCCTGGTGACGGGCGATCTCGTGGCTCGTGATCGTGCCGTCCTGCTCGTGCAGGGCGAGGAAGAGCATCGCCCGGATGCCGTACTCCCCTTTGGTGGAGATTTTCATCGGTCGCCTCCAGTCCGCGCCACGCTAGCACGCTGAAATACGCGATACACCGCCGCTTGGGGTAGGCGGCGAGGCTACCCGGAAAGGCGATCCGGAAGCTCGGCGAGCGAGGCGATCACGGCGTCGGCGGCGGGCTCGGCGGCGCCCCGGCGCTGCCCGGAGCCGGAAGCGCGCCCCGCTCCTGAGCCCCCCTGCCTCCGGCTCGGTCCGCGCCGGTCGAGGAGGATGGCGCGCATCCCGAGGGCCAGAGCGCCTTCGACGTCCTCCCGGCGGCGGTCGCCGACGTGGGCGATGCGCTCCGGATCGAGCCCGAGGCGCCGGGCGGCCTCGAGGAAGATGCGCGGGTCCGGCTTCTCGTAGCCCACCTCCGCCGAGACGACGACCGCATCGAGGTGCGCGGCCAGCCCCAAGCCCTCGAGCACTCCCGCCAGGCGATCGTCCCAGTTGCTGACCACCGCGAGGCCGAGCCCCCGCCGGCGGAGCGCGGCGAGGGCGCCCGCGGCGTCGGGGTACGCCTGCCAGGCCTCGCTCCGGGCGAAGCGGTCGAAGAGCTCGGCGGTGGCGAAGCGGCTGGGCGGGGGAAGCTCGAGGCGCTCGGCGACCCGCTCGGCGAAGCGCTGCCACCAGCCCCGAGGGCCGTCGGGGTGGCTCGAGAAGCGATCGGTGCTGCCGTCGGTCAAGCAGGCGAGCTCCTGCCAGACCTCACGGATCACCGGCTCGATCGCGGCCGCCTCGGCGTCGAGCCCGTGGCGCCCGAAGACCTCGGCGTAGACCTCGCCCAGGCGGGGGGCGCGGATCAGGGTGCCGGTGGCGTCGAAGGTGACCGCGCCGACCGGCTCGCGCGCCAGGCTCTCGACCCGCCGCGGCCTCACGGGGCGGGCGCGCCGGCGTCGCGCCGGTGGAGCTCGAGCAGGTAGAAGGAGGAGAGCATGAGGGCGTGGCGGATCTCGCCCGCGGCCACCAGCTCGGGGACCCGCGCGAGCGGCACCTCCACCACCTCGACCTCCTCGTGCTCGTCGAGCGGCGGCCTGTCCTCCGGCGCGAGGCGCTCGAGCCCGGTGGCGAGCCACACGGTGAGCCGGTTGTCGAGGATCGCCGGGTTGGGCTCGATCGTCCCCAGCCGTTGCCAGGTGGAGGCCCGGTAGCCGGCCTCCTCGGCGAGCTCCTGCTCGGCGGCCGCCCGGTCCTCGCCGGGCTCGTCGACGATCCCGCCGGGCAGCTCGAGCTGGAAGCCCTCGGTGGCGTAGCGCCACTGGCGGACCATGACCAGGCGGTCGTCCGGGAGGAGCGGGATCACGTGGACCCAGTCGTCGGAGTCGACGGCGACGATCTGCCGGCTCTCGCCGTCGCGCTCGATCCGGCGGCGCTGGACCCGCAGCAGGGGGTGCTCGAAGACCGTCTCCTTCGCCGCCGTGCGCCAGCCTCTCATGGCGCCCAGAATACCCCACCGGTCCGGGGGGGGGGAGGTGGCGGGGAGAGACGGCAGGCGGGCCGGTCCGCACTGATAGAATCTCCGCCTGTGCTCCTTCCAGCCCATCCCCTCGGCCGGGCTGGCCTGTCCCTTGCGTGCCTCTCAGCCTGGTTGCTGTTTCTCTTTTCCGGCTGGACCGGCGGCGGGGCTGTCCACCTGCTGTTCGTGGCCGCCCTCGTCCTGTTTCCCTGGCGAAGCCTGGGCGGCTCGGCGGGCGGTCCGGGTCGGGAACCTACCGACGACGTGGAGGAAGACGACTCATGAGCGGCATGAAGATCCTCGGCATCATCCTGCTGGCCCTCGGCATCCTGGCGCTGGCCTACGGCGGCTTCACCTACACGAAGGATACCCACCAGGCGAAGCTCGGGCCGCTCCAGCTCGAGTACAAGGAGAAGCAGCACGTCAACGTGCCGGCCTGGGCCGGAGTGGCGGGCATCGTGGTGGGGGGCGGCCTGCTGCTCTTCGGCAGCAAGAAGTAGGCTCCGGGGCGAAGGGGTCCGCTGTCAACCGGCCGGCTCGTCCGGCCCGCGCTCCTCGGACGGTTGGATCGAGCGCGGGCCCTTCCTCCGGTAGGTCCTCCCCAGGCGCTCGGCGGTGCCGAGCGTGGTGAAGACCAGGGCGCCGACCGCGATGCCCACGAGCGCCGCGTGCTGCGGGAAGAAGTGGCGGCCGTAGAAGAGGGCGGCGAAGGTCGCGAGCGCCGCTGCGAAGCCGGCGAGCCCCTTCAGCCGCACGCTCACGCCGGCCTCCGCGCCTCGACCGGGTTGGTGAGCACCCCGACGCCCGCCACCTCGACCTCCAGCCGGTCGCCGTCGGCGAGCGGCCCGACACCCGCCGGGGTGCCGGTCAGGATCACGTCGCCCGGCTCCAGGGTCATGTGGCGCGAGACGTAGACGACCAGGTCGACCAGCCCCCACTCCATGTCGCTGGTCGAGCCCCGCTGGCGTTCGGTGCCGTTGACGCGCGTCGTGACCTCGAGGTCGTCGAGATCGGCGCCGACGAGGATCGCCGGCCCCAGCGGGCAGAAAGTGTCGAAGCCCTTGCCGCGGGCGAAGGTGGCGTCTCTCTTCTGGAGGTCGCGGGCGGTGACGTCCGAAGCGCAGGTTACCCCCAGAATCCCGGCCGCGGCTTCGTCGCGCCCGGCCCGGGTGAGCCGGCGCCCGACGACCACCGCGATCTCCCCCTCGTACTCGACCCGCTCGCTCTCGGGCGGCAGCACGACCGGTGCGCCGGGGCCGATCAGCGACGAGATCGCCTTCAAGAAGATCAGCGGCTCGGGCGGCATCGGGTTGCCGAGCTCGGCCGCGTGGTCGCGGTAGTTCCTGCCGATGCCGACGATCTTGCCCGGCAGGACCGGCACCAGCAGCCCGGAGGCTTCGGGGTCGGCCGCGGCCCCGAAGCGCCACTCCGCGGGCGGCGCCTCGAACGGGTCGGAGAGCAGGATCCGCACCGCCCCGTCGGGAGCGGTGGCGGCGAAGAAGCCTTCGGGTGCGAGCCGGTAGAGGAGCACGGAGGAGATTCTACAAGGGCAGGAAACGGCGCGGAGCCCGAGCCCACATGAAGCGGCCGAGCTCCGTCCTCCGCCCTGAGCGAGCGAAGCGAGTCGAACGGGTCGGCCGGCCCAACCCGCGCCCGGAACCGAAGATCACTAGTGAAGCTCCGCCTCAAACCTACGAGGCGCCAGGAGCGTCTCCGGCGCCACGGGCCGCTGGTCCCCCGCCCACGCCGACCGATCGCGGCTGCGCTCCTCGGAACGGCTACTCCAGACCGCCAGATTCATCGGATGCCCCACGCATCCCCTCGATCCCCTTCCCACCCCACGGGGGGGAAGGGGACGCCCCCACCCTCTCGGGCGGTTTCTCGAGGAACTCGGCTCGTTCGTCACGATTCTGGCCTGGTCAGACATCTAGAGGCCCAGCTCGTCGAGGCTCCGCGCCTCGAGGGCGCGCTGGAAGAGGCGGGAGAGCTCGTCGGCGGACGCGACGGCACCGAGGCGCCGCCTCGTCTCGCCCGAGAGCGGGCCGAACCGGCCTTCGAGGAGATCAGCCACCAGCGTACGCATCCCCTCGAGCCGGCCCTCCAAACGGCCCTTCTCGAGCCCCTTCTCCAGACCCTTCGCTTCCAGCCTGTCCGCCCAACTCATCTCCATGGTCGCCACCTCCTCGTTCCCCTCCTCGGCCAGCAGAGCCTGGTACTCCGCCTGTGCCGCGTCATTCAATTGTATGTAGGTCTCGACGATGTTGGCCAGCAGGAACCTCCTGGCGTCGTCCACTCGGGCATGGCCGACACGCCGCAGGCACTCGATCCGGAGCTCCGGAGCCGAGAGCTCGCCGGGATCCATGAGGGCGGCGAGCGCCGACGCGAGAGCCTCCGGACGGTCGAGGTATCGAGTCGCCAAGCTCCGGGAGAGACCGAAGGTCCAGTAGGTGAAGGCGACGAGCCGGAGGCCGAGGACACGGTCCTCCACGGTGAGCCTGGTGACGTCGGCCTCGCCTCCCCGGAGGTAGAGGACGATGGGCAGGACGGGCTTTCCGTCCCGGAGCCTGAGCTGCATCGCATAGCGCAACATGCGTTCGCCCATGGTGTTGGCTCCACGGGCCTCCGCCTCGATCTCCACGTGAACGAGGACGATCTCCCCCTCGCCCTCGGTGGTTTCGACCTCCGCCACGAGGTCGAGGTAGCGGTGCTCACCCTCCGTCGTGTCGGTGAAGCGCTCCTTGTCGCGGAAACGCGGCTGCTCCAGGCGAAGCCGATTCGCCACGGCCGGCAGGACGAGGCGGACGAAGTCGGCGAAAAAGGCCTGGAGGAGCTCCTTGAAGAGCTGGTCGTGCAACTCGGGTCCTCCTTCGAATCGTGAAGAGATGATCGAGGCCCCGGCCGATTCGAGACCTTCACCTCCTCAGGACGCGAATCGGATCCACCATCTCCCGGCGAGGGTGGACCGAGCTCCGACGCCGGATCGGCTGCTCGATCCCGCGATACTCTTGGGCCCCGACGGGTAGGAGCACGGACCGATGACCTCTGACGACATGACCATCCGTCGCATGAGCCGCGACGAGCTGGACACGTTGGTCGAGTGGGCGGCGCGCGAGGGCTGGAACCCCGGGCTGGACGACGCCGAGGTGTTCTGGGCCACCGACCCGGAGGGCTTCATCGCCGCCGAGATCGGCGGCGAGCTGGTCGGAGGCGGCTCGATCGTCGCCTACGGGCGGCGCTACGGCTTCATGGGCTTCTTCATCATGCGGCCCGACTTTCGCGGGCGCGGCCTGGGCGATCGCCTGTGGAACGAGCGCAAGCGGCTTCTCCTCGCGCGCCTCGACCCCGGCGCCGCGATCGGCATGGACGGCGTGTTCGACATGCAGGGGTACTACTCCCGCGGCGGCTTCCGCTTCGTCTGCCGCGACCTGCGCTTCGCGGGACGGGGCCTGGAGCTCGGCAGCGAGGCGCCCGAGCCCACCGGCGTCGTCGAGGCGAGCTCCCTTGCCTTCGAGCGCCTCGACGCGTACGATCGCCGGCACTTCCCCGCGCCGCGCAGCAGGTTTCTGCGTAGCTGGCTCCGGCGCCCCGGCGGCCACGCCCTGGCCGCCGTCGAGGGCGAGGAGGTGCGAGGCTACGCGGTCCTCAGGCCTTGCCGGACCGGCCACAAGATCGGCCCCTTGTTCGCGGCGGACGCCGCGGTGGCCGAGCGGCTGTTCGTGGCCCTGGCCTCCCGGGTGCCGGGCGAGCCGATCTTCCTGGACGTGCCGGAGATCAACCGCGAGGCGATGGCGCTCTCTGCGCGCCACGGGATGACGGAGGTCTTCGGCTGCGCGCGCATGGTCCTGGGCCCGGTCCCGGAGCTGCCGGACGCCGAGATCTTCGGCGTCACGACCTTCGAGCTGGGCTAGCAGCCTCCGGGCGCCTCACCTCATGGACTCCACCCGCATCGGCCCCGACGATCCCCGCTTCCAGGCCGTCCTCGACAAGCGCTTCAACAAGCGGTTCGCGGGCGCGGCCGGACTACGTCACGCTGGCGGGCTCGACCGAGGACGTGGTCGCGGCGGTCGGCGAGGCGGTCGCGGAGGGGCGGCGGCTCGTCGTGACGAGCGGCGGGCACTGCCTCGAGGGGTTCGTCTCCGACCCCGAGGCGCGGGTGATCCTCGACGTTTCGCCGATGAAGCGGATCGAGCACGACCCCGAGATGGGCGCCGTCATGGTCGAGGCGGGCGCCACGGTGGGCCAGGTGTTCCGGAAGCTCTCCGCGAGCTGGGGTGTCGTCGTGCCGCTCGGCGAGCACCCGGCGATCGGCATGGGCGGACACGTCGTGGGCGGCGCCTTCGGCTTCCTCTGCCGCCAGCTCGGGCTCGCGGCGGACTACCTCCACGCCGTCGAGGTGGTGACCGTCGACGAGAGGGGTGGGGCGCGCCCGGTGGTCGCGACCCGCGAGCCGACCGACCCCAACCGCGAGCTCTGGTGGGCGCACACGGGCGGCGGCGGCGGCGGCAACTTCGGCGTCGTCACCCGCTACTGGTTCCGCTCGCCCGGCGCCGCCGGCGACGATCCCGCCGGCCTCCTGCCCCGAGCGCCGGAGTCGATCACGACGTTCAGGGCCCAGTGGAGCTGGCGCGACATCGACCGTGCGACCTTCTTGGGGCTGCTCGGCAACCACGGCGCCTGGTGCGAGCGGCACAGCGGCGAGGACTCCCCCTTCGCTTCGCTCTGGGCCCTCCTCGAGATCCACCGCAAGCAGCTCGGAACGATCGTCGTCCGCGGGGTGAGCACGGCCGGTGCCGCCGCCGAGCGGCAGATCGCCGAGCACCTGGCGGCGCTCGCCGAAGGCATCGTCGCGCCCTCCGCTCCGGAGCTCGCCCGGATGTCCTGGCTCGACTTCGCCCTCGACCCGTTTCCGGAACTCTTCGCCGCGCCGCCCGGCGGGGTGAGCGTCAGGTGAAGGACGCGCTCCTCAAGAAGCGCTTCACGGATCGTCAGATCGGCGTGGCCTACGACGGCGTGCTCATCAATCATCCCGACACCGACCTGGCCGATCCAGCCTGGAACACCTCGGACGTCGCCTGGCCCACGCTTTACTACCAGGCCGGCTACCCGCGCCTGCAGCGGGTCAAGGCGCGCTGGAACCCGCGCAACGTCTTCCGCCACGCGCTCTCGATCCGGCCGGCGTGACCCCGTACGAGTAGAGGAGTCCCGATGATCCCTCCGATCGCCCCGGAGACTTTCCACGCCGACTGGCAGGCTCGGGTCCGAGCGCTCGAGGACCAGGCGCGCCTCGCCTTCCTGGCCCAGGACCTCGACACGCTGCGCGTCCTCTGGTCCGACGACCTGGTGATCAACACCCCGCGCGACTTCGTCATCGACAAGCGCCAGGCTCTCGATCACCTGGCCCGCGGGGTCATCGCGCACACCTCCTACGAGGAGGAGATCGAGGTCCTGCAGCGCCACGAGGACGTCGTCGTCGTCATGGGCCGGGACGTGGTGGTCGGCGCCCCGGGCTCGCCGCCCGTCCACCGGCGCTTCACCAACGTCTGGCGCGCCGAGGGCGGGTCCTGGCGGATGATCGCCCGCCACGCCAATCAGACCGAGGCTTGAGCCAAGGACCGGCGAGAACCATCCCTACCGCCGCCGCGCCAGCAGCAGCCAGAGGAAGAACGGCCCGCCCAAGAGAGCGGTCAGGACCCCCACCGGCAGCTCGGCCGGCGCCATGACGGTGCGGGCGACGAGGTCCGAGAGCGCCAGGAAGGCGCCGCCGCCCAGCAGGCAGGCCGGGATCAGCACCAGGTGGTCCGAGCCGGTCCAGCGCCGCAGCATGTGGGGCACCATCAGGCCCACGAAGCCGATCGGGCCGGTGACCGCCACCAGGGCGCCCACCATCAGCGAGGCCGCCAGGAGCACCAGCAGGCGCACGCGCCCGAGGTCGACGCCCCGGCTCGCGGCGAGCTCCTCGCCGGTCAGGAGCAGGTTCAAGTCCCAGCGCAGCGCCAGCATCAGCATCCCGCCGGCCGCCACCCACGGTGCCAACCAGGCGACGTCCCGGTAGCCGACCACCGCCAGCCCGCCCATCATCCAGCGCACCATGCGGAACGTCTGGGCCGAGTCCGAGAGGTACTGGATGAAGAGGATGAGCGCCGAGCAGGAGAACGAGACCGCGATGCCGGCAAGGAGCAGCGTGCTGGTCTCGAGCCCGCGGGGCCGCAGCGCCAGCCCCACGACCAGCCCGGTCGCCCCCAGCGCTCCGGCGAAGCTCGCGGCGGCGACCAGGGTGAAGCCGAGGAGGCTTCCGGCCGGCGCCAGGTGGAAGGCGAGGACCGCGCCCAGGGCGGCGCCGCCGGCGACCCCCAGGGTGTAGGGCTCGGCGAGGGCGTTGCGGAACAGGGTCTGGAAGCCGAGACCGGAGACCGCGAGCGCCGCCCCGGCGAGGAGCGCCAGGAGCACGCGGGGGAGCCTGAGGTCGAAGAGGATCGTCCACTCGGTGGTGCCGGGGTGGAAGGCGCGGCCGAGGTCCAGGGCCTGGCTTCCGAGGAGCGGCGCGGCGACCAGCGTGGCGAGCCAGGCGAGGGCCAGGAGGGCGAGCGTCCAGCCGGGGCCCCATCCTCCTCCCGGGCGGCTCACCTCCCCTCCCCCCGGTCCTCGCCCGCGTCGAGGCGCAGCAGCGTCACCGGCCGCTCGCCGGCGCGCACGACCTCGAACGGCGCGTCGAACAGGGCGGCGAGGGTCGCGGGCACCATCAGCTCGGCCGGCCGCCCGGCGGCGAGGATTCGGCCTTCGCGCAGCGCCACGACGCGGCTCGCGATGAGCGACGCCAGGTTCAAGTCGTGGGTGGCGGTGACGACGGTGCGCCCGGCCTCGCGCCGGAGGCGGGGCACCAGGGTCGCGATCTCCCGCTGGTGGCGCGGATCGAGGTGGGTCGTCGGCTCGTCGAGCACCAGGAGCTCGGCCTCCTGGGCGAGGGCCGCGGCGATGTAGACCGCCTGGCGCTCGCCGCCCGAGAGCTCGTCGACCGGCCGCTCGCGAAGCGCCTCGATCCGCACCATCGCCAGGGCCTCGGCGACGGCCTCGAAGTCCCGCCGCGAGGGGGCCACCTGGAAGGCGCCGAGGTGGGGGTAGCGCCCGAGGAGCACCACCTCCTCGACCGAGAGCGGCACCCGGACCGGCCGGAGCTGCGGCACGTAGGCGATCTGCCGCGCTAGCCCCTTGCGGCTGTAGGCGGCGAACGGTCTTCCCGAGTACCGGCGCTCGCCGGCCGACGGCGCGAGCAGCCCGGCCAGGAGGCGCAGGAGCGTCGTCTTGCCGGCGCCGTTCGGCCCGACCACCACCAGCGACTCGCCGCGCTCGACGGCGAGATCGACCGGACCGAGGATCGTCCGGTCGCCGGCCCGCCAGGTGAGGCCGCGGGCCTCGAGCAGCGGCGGGGCGGCTCCGGCCGCGGGCGCTGTCACGGCCGCGCCGCCTCGCGGACGGCCGCTTCCAGCCGGCGGTAGAGCTCCGGCAGGCGCGGGCCGATCAGCATCGTCTCGGCGCCGGAGATCACCGCCAGGTGGCCGGCCGCGACCGCCGGTAGGGTGGGGAAGCGCTGCCAGTCGGCGAGCAGCCGCGCGCGGCCGGTCGCCCCCGGCGGGTGCGGCTGGAGCTCCACGATCAGTCCCGGCGCGCGCCCCAGGACCTCCTCCATCCCCACCTGCGGATAGCGGTTCGGCGCGTCGGCGAAGGCGTTCGTCGCACCCAGGCGTGCGAGGAGCTCCTGGAGGTAGGTGCCGGGGCCCGCGACCAGCAGGTTCTCGGTGCGCCCGGGCGGCCGGTCGATCGAGAGGACGGTGAGCGGGGCGCCGGCGACCGGCCGGGGGGCGAGCTGCCGGTCGAGGCGCGCGGCGAGCTCCTCGCCCGCCGCCCGGACACCCGAGCGCTCGGCGACGCTCACGATCCCGCGACCGAGATCCTCCAGGCTCTCCATCGGCACGGTGAGGGTGTCGACGCCCACCGCCCGGAGGCGCTCGGCGACGTCCGCCTGGCTCGGCAGGAGCAGGGCGAGGTCGGGCTCGAGGGCCACCATCCGCTCGACGTTCGGGTCGAAGAGACCGCCCAGGTGGGGGAGCTTCGCGGCCTCCGGCGGCCAGCTCGTGTAGTCGCTCACCCCGACCACCCGGGGACCGAGACCCAGGGCGAAGGCGATCTCGGCCAGGTTGGGCGCGAGCGCGAGGAGCCGGTGGGGCGAGCCGTCGAGCGCGCTCGGCCGGGGAGCGGGCGCCGGGCCCGAGCAGCCGGCGAGGAGCGCCAGGGCGGCGGCGAGCACCGCCGCCACCCCGAGCCGCCCCGGGTTGCCCGTGCCTCTCACGGTGCGACCCGCAGCTCCAGCCCCGCGGCCACCGTGCTGCCCGGCGCCGGGAAGCCCGCCACCTCCTGGTAGTCGCGGCCGAGCACGTTCTCGAGCCGCAGGTAGGGAGCGAGGTGGGCGCCGGCCTGCCAGGAGGCGGCCAGGTCGAGCGTGGCGTAGGAGGGCAGGTCGGCCCCGAAGTCGGGCCGGGCACCGACGAAGCGCGCCACCGTGGCCAGGGTCCAGTCCGCGGCCGGCCGCCAGGTGAGCACCGCCGAGGCGCTCCGCTTCGGCCGCCGGAGGAGCTGCTCGCCGGTCGTCCGGTCCTCGGGGTCCTGGTAGGTGGCCTCGAGGTGGCCCGAGACGGCCTGCCCCGAGTAGGCGAGCTGGCCTTCGACCCCGCGGGTCCGGGCGCGCCCGATGTTGAGCGGCAGCGAGCGGACGAAGTCGAAGGCGATCAGGTCCTTCTGCTCGGTGTCGAAGCCGGCGACGCCCAGCCGCCAGCGGCCCGGGGTCCAGTCGCCGCCCAGCTCGTAGCTGGCGCTCGTCTCGGGGCGCAGGTCCGGGTTGCCGAAGCCGGGGTAGTAGAGGTCGCCGAGCGAGGGTGCGCGGAACCCTTCGCCGTAGCTCGCCCTGAGGCGCAGGTCCGGGCGGAGGCGGACCGCGGTCCCCGCTTTGAGGGTGGTCTCGCCGCCGAAGGCCTGGTTCTCGTCATGGCGCACCCCCAGGTCGCCGCTCCAGCGGTCACCGGCCAGGAAGAGCTCGCCGAAGGCGGCCCGGTTCTGCTGGGTGCGGTCGTCGAGGTTGGTGCCGAAGGCGCTCTCGTCGGTGACCGCGTCGCGCTGCCACTCGCCGCCGCCGGCCGCCCAGGAGTGCTCGCCGAAGTGGCGGGAGACGAGCAGCCGGGCGCTCCGGCGCGACGCCTGCGTGTCGCTCTCGTCGAACGGGGCGTTCGGGTCGCGCAGCGCCAGGTCGACGGCGCTCCGCCCGAGCTGGGCGTCGAGCGACCAGGGCCCCGAGCTCCAGGTGACCGGCACCGCGAGCTGGGTGCTGTCGCGCACCTGCCGCCGGTCGGTCGCGGGATTGCCCAGGAAGTCGTAGGGCAGGCCGCTCTCGGCGTGGCTCGAGCGGGTCACGAGCCCCACCACCGTGCTCGGCAGCGGCGACCAGCGGGCCTCCGCCGTGCCCTCCTCGCCGTCGAAGAAGTCGTTCGCGAGCGTGCCGTCGCCGCGGCGCACGTGGCCCGAGACGTCGAAGCGGACCGGACCGGCGTCGTAGCCCCCCTCGAGCGCTCCGCGCAGGAAGGAGCGGCTCCCGCCTTCGAAGGCCACGCGCGTTCCGGAGGTGGCGCCGGTAAGCACCTGGACCACGCCGCCGATCGCATCGCTGCCGTAGAGGGCGCTGAACGGGCCGCGGACGACCTCCACCCGGTCGACGCCCTCGGTGGGCAGGAACGACCAGTCGAAGCCTCCGAAGTAGGGGTCGTTGAGCCGCACGCCGTTCCACAGGACGAGCGTCTGGTTGGAGTTCGCGCCGCGCACGAACACGGAGGTCGCCTTGCCCGGCGAACCCGACCGGGCGACGGTCAAGCCCGGCACGGTGCGCAGCAGGTCCGCGAGGCCGGTCGCCCGGCGGTCGCGGATCTCCTGGCGCCCGATGACGGTGACCGAGGCCGGGACGTCGGCCGGGTCCTCGGGGTCGAGGGTGGCGGTGACCTCGATCGAGGACCGGTAGGTCGGAGCGGCCTTCTTCCGATCGGTCTCGTCGGTCTTCTTCGGGGTCTCGTCGGGGTCCTTCGCCCCGGTGTCGGTCCGGCTCGTGGCCCGGGTAGCGGCGGCGGTCGGAGAGGGGACGGGCGGTGCGGCGGCGAGCACCGGCGTCACGCCCCCGAGGACGCCGGCCGCCAGCAACAGGATGATGCGCATGGCGTGCTCCTTGTACAAGGTAGCGACGCCGGCGACCGGCACGGGCTCGAAGCTCTCGAAAGGGGGGGACGGCGCCCTGGCCGTAGGCCGTCCAGGCACCTCCTCCCGCTCCCCGCGGGATCTCGGCGTCGGACGGTGCGGCAGGTCTCCTGGCTTCCGGCGTCACCTACTCCCGGGCCTTCCCACGCGGGTGACCGCCGGCGACTCTCCCAACCCGATTCGGGCTGGCAGGCCGCGGGCGATCCGGCCGCGCAGTGGCATCGTCCGGTTTCGCTTCCGGTTACAGTGGCGGGGGCCGCGTCGGCTTCGCACCGACTTCCCTCTTGCCGACCCGGGTACGCGTCGCGCTCCGGGTCACCGCTCCGTCTGGGTTGTCAAACCCCGGCTCGGCGAACGCCGCCAAGGCGGGGGTACGGCAGACCGGGCTTCGCGTGACGAAGGGAGCCCGGCGGCTGGCTCAGCCCGGTGGCTGGACCGGCTGGACCGAGGTCGGCACCTGGACCGGCAGGGTCACCGGCAGGCCGGTCCCGGAGAGGGGCGGCGTCACCGCGCCACCGTACCCGGCGGGCAGGCCGCCCTTGCCCGCCTCGCTCGGGTCGACGAACTGGTCGACCGTGTAGTCGCGCTGCGGGGCCTGTTGGTCGAGCAGGCGCTGAAGGAGCTGGAGCTGCGGGTTCTGGCCCGCGGCAAGCTCCTCCGGGCTCTGGTTGGCATTCGGCGCCCGGCCCATGTAGATGGTCGTGGCGTTCAGCCGCTGGCCGTGGCCGCGGTTCTCGACCTCGGCCTGGATCAACTCGATCTGGTCACGGGTGACGCCGATCCAGTTGCCGGTCGCGGTGATGAAGAGCAGGGTGTTGGCGTCCCAGCTCGCCTCCTCCGGTGGGTACCGGGAGTCGAACTTGGCGCCGTTGACCAGGTTGACGTGGTAGGTCTCCGCCATCGCGGGCAGGCCGAAGAGGCCCAAGGCGAGGATGCTGGCGGCGACGAGCGTCCGGCGGCTGGGAGTCCGGGTCATGGCGACACCTCGAAAGTCGAAAATTCGAGGCATCATACCACGCCGGCTATGAATGGCTGGAAAATGGTGCGCCCTAGAGGATTCGAACCTCTGACCTACAGCTCCGGAGGCTGTCGCTCTATCCAGCTGAGCTAAGGGCGCATGGGTGCCCGAAGAGCGGGCTTCAAAGAAACCGGGCGTCGCAACCCCCGGTGTCGTACGACTGGTCTGCCTGGAGGGATTCGAACCCCCGACCCACGGATTAGAAGTCCGTCGCTCTGTCCAACTGAGCTACAGGCAGCCGGGTGCGTGTTCGTCGGCTCACTGCCGGCGCGGAGCGCCTCCGGACCGACGGGATGTCGGGGCGCCCAGATTTGAACTGGGGACCCTCTGCTCCCAAAGCAGATGCGCTACCAGGCTGCGCCACGCCCCGGCCGCAAACGCGCACGCCAGTCTAAGGCAGCCGTCGAGAGCCTGTCAATCGGCGCCCGGCGGGCGCTGGCGGCGGTATAGACTCCTGTCCCCGTGGCCAGGATCCGAGCCAGCGGCGCCAGCCCCCTGCGACTCCTGGTGGGCAGCTTCCTGGCCCTGATCCTCGGCGGTACGCTGCTCCTCGAGCTGCCGCTCGCCACCCCCGCCGACCAGCCGATCAGCGTGACCGACGCCTTCTTCACGGCGACCAGCGCGACCTGCGTGACCGGTCTGGTGGTGCGCGACACCGGCACCGGGTTCACCTGGTTCGGCCAGGCGGTGATCGCTCTGCTGATCCAGCTCGGCGGGCTCGGGATCATGACCTTCTCCCTGTTCTTCTTCTTCCTGCTTCGGGGCAAGGTCTCGCTCGCCCACCGCTCGATCATCGAGCAGACGCTCGCCGGGCGAGCCGGCGACGAGCTCCTGCCGCTCATCCGGCTGGTCTTCCGCTTCACCCTGATCTCGGAGGCGGCGGGCGCCCTGCTACTGTGGCTGCGCTGGTGGGGCGACCTGGGGCCGGGACGCGCGGCGTGGTACGCGGTCTTCCACTCGATCTCCGGCTTCTGCAACGCGGGCTTCGGCCTCTGGCCGGACAGCCTCATCCGCTACCGGGCGGACCCCCTGGTCAACCTGGTGATGATGGCGCTGATCGTCCTCGGCGGGCTCGGGTTCCTGGTGGTCTACGACGTCTGGCAGGCGCCGAAGAAGGGCGGCCGGATCTCGATCCACACCAAGCTCGCCCTGGTGGTGAGCGGCCTGCTGATCCTGGGCGGGGCCCTCGGCTTCTGGCTCCTCGAGTGGAACGGCAGCCTGGCGGGCGTGCCGCCGGGCGAGCAGCTTTGGGCGAGCTTCTTCCAGAGCGTCACCACCCGCACGGCCGGCTTCAACACGGTGCCGATCGCCACCCTGTCGCCCGGCACGCTGTTCCTGATGACCCTGCTGATGTTCATCGGCGGCTCTCCCGGCTCGTGCGCCGGCGGGATCAAGACGACCACCCTGGCGGTCCTGGCGCTCGCCTCCTGGTCGCGAGTGCGCGGCCGCGAGCGCGTCAACGTCTTCCGCCGCACCCTCTCGGCCGGGACCGTGCGCGACACCCTGTCGATCGCCCTGGCCGGCGCCCTGGTGGTGGTGGCGGGGCTCTTCGCCCTGCTCCTCGTCGAGTCGCCCGACCGCATGGTGCGCGAGGACCAGGGCGTGTTCCTCGGCTACTTGTTCGAGACGGTCTCGGCGCTGGGCACGGTCGGGTTGTCGACGGGGGTGACCAGCTCGCTTCTCGGCCCCTCGCGCTGGCTCGTCTCGTTCCTCATGTTCCTCGGTCGCCTCGGGCCGCTCACCGTCGCCTCCGCGGTCGCCTCGACCGAGCCCCTCGACGACTGGAGCTACCCCGAAGAGGACGTGATGGTGGGCTGACCGTATGATGAGGCCGCCATGGCGCAGATCGCGGTGATCGGACTCGGGCGCTTCGGCTTCCACGCCGCCCGGCACCTCCAGGCGGCGGGGCACGAGGTGCTCGCCATCGACATCGACCAGGGCAACGTCCAGCGGATCAAGGACCTCGTCTCGCGGGCGGTGTGCATGGACGCCCGCCACAAGGAGCGCCTCGCGGCCCTGGGGATCGCCGATTTCGACGTCGTGGTGGTCAGCCTGGGCGAGCGGATCGACGCCTCCGCCCTGGTCGCCCTCCACTTGCGCGAGATCGGCGTGCCCCGCCTGATCACCAAGGCCGGGTCCGAGGACCACGCGAAGCTCCTGACCCTGATCGGGGTCGACGAGATCGTCTTCCCCGAGCAGGAGGCCGCCGAGCGGCTCGCCCAGCGGCTGTCGACCCAGAACCTGCTCGACTTCATCCCGCTCGGCGAGTCCTACAGCATCCAGGAGATCGCGCCCAGCGACGAGATGGTCGGCCGCACCCTCGAGGAGCTGCGGCTGCGCAACCGGTTCAACGTCCAGGTGATCGGGGTACGCGACGTGCTCCAGGACGACGTCAACCTGAACCCGGGACCCGAGTTCCGGATCAAGGACTCGGACTCGCTGGTGATCCTGGGCCGCAACCAGGACCTGCTCCGCATGAAGAAGCTCTAGCGGGTCCCCCCGCATCCCCTCATTCCCCTTCCCACCCCCGAAGGGGGGGAAGGGGACGATCGACCGGGTCCCCCCCGCATCCCCTCATTCCCCTTCCCACCCCCGAAGGGGGGAAGGGGACGATCGACCGGATCCCCCCCGCATCCCCTCATTCCCCTTCCCACCCCCGAAGGGGGGAAGGGGACGATCGACCGGATCCCCCCCGCATCCCCTCATTCCCCTTCCCACCCCCGAAGGGGGGGAAGGGGACGCCCCCGCCCGGAGGTCGTGGGTCCGGGGGTGGGTTTCAGGGGCGTCGTTCCAGGCGGCGGGCGAGCCGCTCGATCAGCCGCTCGCCGCCCCGGCGGCTGCGCCATCTCCAGGCGAGCGGCAGCCCGACCAGGAGAGCGGCCAGCAGACCGAGGGCCAGGAGTGCCCGAGGGCTCGCCCAGCCGGTTCCCGGCGCGGTGAGCGCCGCCGTCGAGTAGCAGACGACCGCCGTCGCCGGCGCCATCCCCACCAGGGTCGCCACCGCGAACGGCGCGAAGCGCGCCCCGGTCAGTCCGCAGACGTAGTTGAGGACGTTGAAGGGGAGCACCGGCAGCAGGCGCAGGAGCAGGACGGCCACCGCTCCGTGGCGCTCGAGCACCCCGTCGAAGGCCCGCCAGCGCTCGAGGTGGCCGAGCCGCCGCACCACCGAGCGGCGGCCGAGCCCCCGGGCGACGGCGAACGCCCCGGACGCGCCGAGGGTGGCGCCGGCGAGGGCGACGGCGAAGCCCCACCAGGGCCCGAAGAGCACCACCGCGGCCACCGTGAAGACCGTCCCGGGCAGGGCGAGGACGGTGCCCGCGGCGTAGATCGCCGCGAAGGCGAACGGCGCCCAGCCGCCGAGCGGTGCGAACCCGCCCCGGAGAAGCTCGGGAGAGGCGAGGTCGTGGACCGAGGCGAAGCGCAGCGCGGCGAGGATCGCGAGCGCCAGGGCGAGCGCTCCGAGCGGCCGGGCGAAGGCCCCGGCGGCACGGGAGAACCGGCGGCTCCGAGCGGGGCGCCCGGACGCGCCGCCGCCGGGGCTCACCCCGCCACGTCCTCGCCGCCGTCGACGTTGATCACGTTGCCGGTCAGCCACTCGGTGCCCGGCTCGGAGAGGGCGACCAGGCAGCGGGCCACGTCCTCGGGCGTGGTCAGCCGGCCGGACGGGTTGCGCGCCGCGGCCCCCTCGATGATCGCCTCGTTGCCCGGGATCTTGCGCAGCGCCGGCGTGTCGGTGACCCCGGCCTTGATGGCGTTGGCGGCGACCCCTTCCGGAGCGAGCTCGACCGCGAGCTGCCGAACGTGGGACTCGAGCGCCGCCTTGGCCGCGGAGACCGCGCCGTAGGCCTTCCACACCACGTGGTCGCCGGCCGAGGTCATGGCGTAGATCTTCGACCCCGGCGCGAAGAGGCCCGCGCGATGGACGTCCTGAGCCCAGTAGACGAGGGAGTGGGCCATGACGTCCAAGGTCATGTCCATCTGCGGGCGATTGAGAGCGCCGGCCTCGTCGTCGGCGATGAACGGCTTCAGGGTGCCGAAGGCGAGCGAGTGGAGCAGCACCCGAACCGGCGCACCCTCGGCGTGCTCGACCATCGACGCGATCACCTCGGCGCGCTTGTCCGGGTCGGCGGCGTTGACGTTGAAGAAGTGCGCCGAGCGCCCGGCCCCCTGGATCGCCTCGACGATCTCCCCCACGTGCGCCAGCCCCGACCGGCGGTCGAGATGCACCCCGAACACGTCGTACCCCGCCGCCGCAAACCCCCGGCAACAAGCCTCCCCGAACCCCGAAGAAGCCCCCAAGACGAGCGCCCAGCCGCGATTGTCAGAGCTCAAGATCTTTCTCCTCCCATAGAGCCGAAAACCATACAGGAAGCCGCATTGTAGCGAAGCGCTCGTCCCAACCGTCGACCCCGCCGATCCACCCACCCCACACCCCAGGCCGCGGGGCCAAACGTCACAGCTGCCGGTCGTACGCAGGGGCCGGGAGCTGGCGAGAGCTCGCCGGCGCAGTGTGCCGCCGAGCTCTTGCCACTCACGGCCCCGTCGCCACTCCACCCAACGGTCCCATCACCTCTACCTCAAGCAAAGATCCGCGGCACCTCCACCGGCCCCTCCCCCTCCCCCCCGACGACCTCCCCATCGACCCCCAAAAACCTCCCCCGCCCCAGATTCAAGAGACACCGATTCCGCCCCCGCCGCTTCGCCTCGTACAACGCCTCGTCCGCCAGCGCCAGCAACTCCCCCGGCGCCGCCGCCCAGAGCTCGGGGAACGACGCCACTCCCAGGCTGACCGTCAGCTCGATCGCCCGCCCCCGCTCCTCCAGCTCGAGCGCCGCGACCGCCTCGCGCAGTCGCTCGGCCACCGCCAGCGCTCCCTCCCCGTCGGTCTCCTCGAGCACCAGCGCGAACTCCTCTCCGCCGTAGCGCGCGCAGGTGTCGGCGGCCCGCCGGTGGCCTTCGAGCGCCCGCGCTACCGCGATCAGCGCCCGGTCGCCGATCGGGTGGCCGAAGGCGTCGTTGATCTCCTTGAACCGGTCGAGGTCGCACATCACCACGCTCACCGCGCCCCCCTGCTCGCACGAGCGGGCGAAGAGCTCGGCGAGCGTCCGCTCGAGCAGGCGTCGCACCGGCACGCCGGTCAGTGGGTCCTCCCGCGCCTCGCGGTCGAGGAACGCGCGATGGGTCCAGCCGGCGAGCTGCGGCAGCAGGCTCTCGAGCAGCTCGACGTCGGCCGGCCGGGCGCGCCGCGGATCGCACCACAGGCGGATCCGGCCCAGCACGCGGTCGCCGGCCTCGAGGTCGCGCTCGACCAGGCGCCACGGCCGGCGGCGGTGGATGCCCGGCAGAGCCGGTGCCCAGGGCCCGGGCTCGGGCGCCCCGCCGTGGATCACCCCGTCCGGTCCCGACCACCAGCTCCGCGCGTTGCCGCCCTCCTCGGCGAGGGTGAGCTGGAACCACCGGGCGTCGAGCACCCGCAGGCACTCGGCCCGGATCTGGGCCGCGAGGCCGCCGAGGCCGAAGCCGGCCGCTCCCATCCGGCGGCTCGCCCGGGTGACCCGCTCGAGGTCCATCGCCCGGCGCTCGAAGGCGCCCTGGAGGACGCCGAGCCGCGCCGCCTCGAGGGCGAGGAGAGCGAAGGCCCAGAGGAGGCCCGCGGCAATCCCCCAGCCCTGAGCCCTTCCGACCGCCGCGAGCAGCATCCCGAGCGCCCAGCCGGCGCCGTCGAGAGCGAACGGCACGGCGCGGCGCAAGGGATGGAGGGTCTGGCCCGGGCGCCGGATCTTGGCCCCGGCCAGCACCAGGGCGTAGAAGACGGCCAGGTAGACGGCGCCCGCTGCGATCGCGGCCGGCTCCGAGACCCGGGGCCGCGGCGCGGCGGCCCCGGAGGCGGCGAGGTGGAGGACCAGCCCGGCGGCGAGGGTGGCGAGCGCCGAGCGGCCCGCGCCCTCGACCAGCCGGGTCAGGGCGCGCCGTTCGTCCGGAGGGGTCGGCGACATCCGCACCAGGAGCCGACGTCCCGCCCCGCCGAGGGCGTACCCGGCGGCGGCGAGCGCAGCCGCCCACGACGGGCCGAAGAGAGCGATCGCCGCCGGCAGGGCGAGCGCGCCCAGCCCGAGCGCCGAGCCGCCGAGCGGGCGATGGAGAGAGCCGAGCGCCAGGACGGCGAGGCAGGTGAGGGCGAGGCCGGCGGCGGCCGCTCCGGACGGAGAGCCGCCCGGCGGTCCCGCCCACGGCGCGAGGGCGGCAAGGGCCAGGGCCGCCGCGGCGAGGACGGCGGGCGTGGCCGAGACCGCGCCCTGGCGCCAGGCTCGAAGATCGATCGTCATGGGATCGAGGAGATTCCTTCGTATTGTAGCCCGGAGGCCGGCGGGCCCCCCGCGGGCCGGCGGTAAGATCCCGCACCGCCCATGCCCGCACCGCCCTCCACTCCCGGCCCCGGCGACGCGCCACCGCTCCGGGCCCGCGAGAGGGCGCGGCGCGAGCTCGCCCCCGAGATCATGGACGGCGCCCTGGTCCACCTCGAGGCCCGGCGGGCGCTGACCGACCTCGACCGGGTGACCCGGCTGCTACTGGGAAGCGGGGCGCTGGTCCGCTGCCTGGTGCCGCGCCTCGCGGCGGCCGGGTCGCGAGAGCGGCCGGCCGCCGTCCTCGACCTGGGCACCGGAACCGGCCGCTCGGCCCGGCTCCTGGCCCGCGCCGCCCGCCGGCGCGGCGCCCGCCTGCGGCTCGTGGGAGTCGACCGGCGGCTCGCGCACCTGGTGATCGGGCGAGCCCTCGGTTACCTCCAGCTCCGGGTGGTGGCCTCGGCCGAGGCCCTGCCGTTTCGCGACGGCGCCTTCGAGTGGACGTTCTCGACCCTCCTCTTCCACCACTTCGGCGGCCGCGAGAACCTGGCCGTCCTCGCCGAGATGCGGCGCGCGGCGCGCCGCGGCGTGGCGGTGGTCGACCTCCGGCGGAGCCGGCTCGCCGTCCTCCTCGCCCGGATGCTCTTCCCGCTCCTGGGAGTCGGGCGGGTGGCACGCCACGACGGCTACCTCTCGATTGCCCAGAGCTGGACGACGGACGAGGTCGCCCGGCTGGTGGCGGGGCTGCCGGTCGAGGAGCTCCGGCGCCGCTTCCCCTTCCGCTGGAGCCTGGTTCTCAGGGCGCCGGGAGGTCCCTGAGCGCCGGCAGGATGCCGAAGCCGTCGGCCGCGGAGACGGCGCGGACGATCGCGCGGCCCACCGCGTGCTGGGCGAGCACGCCGACCTGGTTGACGTGGGCCGGCCGCTGGCCGACCGAGAGGGTCACCACCAGGTCGCCGTCGAAGAGCGAGAGCGCGGGCGAGAGGGCCCGGTAGAGGCCGCCGAAGGCCATCCGGCTGACCACCGAGGCGGCCTGGCGCGAGAGCGCCGCGTCGGTCATCACCACCGCCAGGGTGGTGTTGCCTTCCCAGACGTGGTCGACACCCGGCGGCAGCGCCGCCAGCTCGCGCTCGGCCGCGGCGAGCTCCAGGCTCTCGGGCGAGCGCCGGCAGCCGGCGAGGAGCCGGCCGGTCTCCGGGTCGCGCACGTCGCCGAAGGCGTTGACCGCGACCGCCGCCGCCACCGTCGGCCCGTCGTGGACGGCGAGGGAGGCGAAGCCGAAGCCCCCCTTCATGCCCTGCGCCGGACCCAGCGCCTTGCCCACCGTCGCGCCGGTCCCCGCACCGACGCTGCCCACCGCGACCTCGGCTCCCTCGTCTTCGGTCCCCTCGCCCGCGGCCAGGGCGGCGGCGAGGGCCGCCGTCGCCAGCTCGCGGTACGAGCGCGCCGGCTCGGCGCCGAAGGCGAGGTCGAAGAGGATCGCCGTCGGCACCAGCGGGACCGTGCCGAAGCCGGTCCGGAAGCCGTGGCCGCGGGCGGCCAGGTGCTCGACCACGGGGTCGGCGGCGGCCAGGCCGAAGCCGCTCCCTCCCGCCAGCACGACGGCGTGGACGCGGGTGGCGATGTGGCGCGGGTTGGTCAGGGAGTCGAACTGGCGGGTGCCGGTCGCCGAGCCGCGGACCTCGGCCGCAGCGGCGGCGCCCGCGGGGCAAAGGATCACCGTCACCCCCGTCTTGCCCCGCTCGTCCGAGCCGTGACCCAGCCGGATGCCGGGGAGCGTGAGCCGTCCGGAGACGGCAGTCAGGGGCGGCGCCGACATCGGTCTACAATACCCTTCTATCCGTCGCGGCCTGGGCGCCGTGGGGGCCGGAGCTGTACACTCCGGCGTACGCGCGTGTGCTATCGTCTCGCGGCTCGGGAAAGGAAGACCATGGCCAGTTCCGTTGATTTCGTGCTCTACGAGGAGGAGTTTCGTCTGCTGGAGGACGCGCTCCGCCGGCTGCGCCAGGAAGCCAATGCCCGAGCGGTGTTCCTGATCGACAAGAACGGCCAGCAGATCGCCAGCGCCGGCGACGTGGCGCAGTTCGACACCACCTCGCTCGCCTCCCTGACCGCGGGCAACGTCGCCGCCACCGACGGCCTGGCCAAGCTCATCGGCGAGCGGGAGTTCTCGGTCCTCTTCCACGAGGGCAAGCAGGATCACATCCACATCTCGATCGTCGCCAAGCGCGCGATCCTGGTGGTGATCTTCGACGAGCGCTCCTCCCTGGGCCTCGTCCGGCTGCGGGTCAAGCGCGCCAGCTCGGACCTGGAGAAGATCTTCGAGACCATGCTCCAGAAGGGGCAGGCGACCGGTACCACGGCCACCGCGAGCCCGTTCTCCGAGATCACCGACGACGACATCGACGCGCTGTTCAGCGAGTAGAGAGCGCTCTTGCGCGCCCGTTCCAGCAGGCCATCCAGGCGACGACGATGACGTTCATCAACTACGCAAGCAAGGAGATCAACTGCAAGATCGTCTACTACGGCCCCGGGCTCGGAGGCAAGACGACGAACCTGCAGTACATCTACAACAAGACCGCCCCCGAGGCGAAGGGCAAGATGATCTCTCTCGCCACGGAGGCCGACCGCACCCTTTTCTTCGACTTCCTCCCCCTCGACCTCGGCACCATCCGCGGGTTCACCACCCGCTTCCACCTCTACACGGTGCCGGGCCAGGTGTTCTACGACGCCAGCCGCAAGCTGATCCTCAAGGGGGTCGACGGCGTGGTGTTCGTGGCCGACAGCCAGCGCGAGCGGATGGAAGCCAACATCGAATCGATCCGCAACCTCGAGGAGAACCTCGAGGAGCACGGCTTCGACCTGAGGACCATCCCCTACGCCCTGCAGTTCAACAAGCGAGACCTGTCCAACGTGCTGGCCGTCGAAGAGCTCTATCGCACCTTGAACTACAAGCGTGAACCGACCTTCGAAGCGGTCGCCACCACCGGCGTGGGCGTGTTCGACACCCTGAAGTCCGTGGCCAAGCAGATCCTCATCGAGCTACGAAAGCGCTAGACCATCATGGCAAGAGACTGGACCAGCAAAGAGATCACCTACCTCAAGCGGTACGCGGCCAGCAAGCGGCTCGACGAGCTCGCGCAGCGCCTCGAGACCGACGCCGAGACCCTCCAGGCCAAGCTCGACGAGCTCCGCCTGCGGGCGAAGGACAGCCCGCCGCAGGAGTCGCGGCTCGGCAACGAGCCGATGCTCGCGACCTACGAGGAGGCGCTTCAGGCCTTCCACGGCGGCAAGCGCAAGGAGGCCGAGAAGCTCTTCGCGCGGATCGTCGAGGAATGCGATCAGCCCGAGCTCGCCGCGCGCGCCCGGCAGTACCTCGAGATCTGCCGGAGCGAGGGCGCGGCCGGCCGGGAGGCCGAGAGCGAGGACGAGTTCCTGCTCGCCGTGTTCGAGAAGAACCGGGGCAACTACCAGCGGGCCCTCGAGATCTCGAAGCGCGGCGGGCGCAACGGCAAGGACGAGCGCTTCGCCTATCTCGAGGCGTCGATCCACTCCCTCGACGACCGCCTGGGCGAGGCCGCCGAGGCCCTCGCCAAGGCGATCGAGATGAACGGCGGCAACCGTGTCCACGCCTACCACGATCCCGACTTCGCTGCGCTTCGCAAGAGCCGAGACCACGCCGGCCTCTTCCGCGCCTGAGCCCGCCGTCACCGCCGGCCGGACCGTGACCGCCATCGGCGGCGGCACGGGGCGGCGCCTGGTGCTCGACCTGCTGGCCGACCCCTCCCCGGCGTGCGCCTCGGCCCGCGCGTGAGCCCGACCCGGCCGCCGATCCCGATGCCCGCGCACCGCACCGCCGTCATCCTCGCCGCCGGCCAGGGCACCCGGATGCGCTCGGACCGGCCCAAGGTGCTCCACGAGGCGGCGGGCCGGCCGCTCCTCGCCTGGGTGCTCGACGCCGCCCGCGCGGCCGGCTGCGACCGGGTGCTGGTGATCATCGGTCACCAGGCCGAGCGCGTGCGCCGCGCCGTCCCGCCCGCCCCCGACCTCGGCTGGGTGCTCCAGGAGCACCAGCTCGGCACCGGCCACGCCCTGGCGCAGGTGAGGGGCCGGGTGGCGGACGACGACCTGCTGCTGGTACTGTCCGGGGACGCGCCGTTGGTCACGGCGGCGAGCCTCGAGCGGGTGCTCGAGGCGGCCGTCGCGGGTGGCTGGGGCGCCATGGCGGTGGCCGACGTCGCCGACCCCGGCTCGCTGGGCCGGGTGGTGCGGCGGCCGGGCGAGCCGGAGCGGCTCGAGCGGATCGTCGAGGCGAGCGACGCCACGCCGGCAGAGCTCGCCCTCACCACGGTCAACGCCGGCCTCTACGCCCTGCCCGCAGGCGACGTCCTCCGTTACCTCGGGCTCCTCGAGCCGGACAACGCCCAGGGCGAGATCTACCTGACCGACGCGCTGGTGGCCGCGGCCGCGGACGGCCGTCCGGTGCGCCTGGTGGAGCTGGGCGACCCCTCCGAGGCCCTGGGCGTCAACACCCCGGCCGAGCTCGAACGGGCCGACCGGGTGCTCGCCGGCCGCCGCGACGGCTCTGGCGCGCATCCTGCACCGGCTCGCGACGAGTAGCGAGCGGCTGCCGGGCCCGGCCGGGGCCCCGGCGCGGAACCCGACCGGGCGTCACCGGCGCAGGCAACGGAGGGACTCGACATGTGCGGCATCATCGGATACGTAGGGCCCCGGGAGGCGACCCCGATCCTTCTCGACGGGCTGAAGGCGCTCGAGTACCGGGGCTATGACTCGGCCGGCGTGGTGGTGGTCACCGACGGCCACCTGGAGCGGGTGCGGGCGCCGGGCAAGCTCGGCAACCTCGTCGCCCGGCTCGAAATGCACCCGGTCTCGGGCAGCCCGGGCCTCGGCCACACCCGCTGGGCCACCCACGGCGCCCCCAACGAGAACAACGCCCATCCCCACGTCGACGCCCGCGAGCGGGTGGCGGTCATCCACAACGGCATCATCGAGAACTTCCTGACCCTCAAGCGACGGCTCCAGAAGGAGGGCTGGGAGTTCAAGACCGAGACCGACACCGAGGTCGTGGCCAACCTGATCTCCTCGCACCTGGAGACGACGCCCGACCTGGTCGCCGCCGTGGCCGCCACGGCGGCCGAGATCGAGGGCCTCTACGCCTTCGCGGTGATCGCCGCCGGCGACGGCGAGATCGTCGCCACTCGCCACGGCCCGCCCCTGGTGCTCGGGCTCTCGGACGGCGAGCAGTTCCTTGCGTCCGACCCGACCGCCCTGGTCGCCCACACCCGCTCGGTCCTGTTCCTGGAGAACGGCGAGCTGGCGCGCCTGACGGCGGACGGCGTCGAGATCCGGGACGCCTCGGGCGCGCGCGTCGAGCGGCGCCCGCAGCGCCTCGACTGGGACCCGCTCCAGGTCGAGAAGGGCGGCTACAAGCACTTCATGCTCAAGGAGATCCACGAGCAACCCCAGGCCGTCCAGGACACCTTCGGCGGGCGGGTGAGCTTCGAGAACCGGACGATCGAGCTCGAGGGCCTGGGTCTCGCCGACGAGGTCGTCGCCGGGCTCGACCGGGTCCACCTGCTCGCCTGCGGCACCTCCTGGCACGCCGCCCTGGTGGGGAAGTTCCTGATCGAGGAGCTGGCGCGGATCCCGGTCGAGGTCGACTACGGCTCGGAGTACCGCTACCGCGACCCGATCGCCGACGAGCACCTGCTGGCGATAGGCATCTCGCAGTCGGGCGAGACCGCGGACACCCTCTCGGCGATGGAGGCGGCCAAGGAGCGGGGCGCCCACCTGGTGGCGGTCTCGAACGTCCTCGGCAGCCAGGCCACCCGGATCAGCGAAGGCACCGTCTACACCCATGCCGGCCCGGAGATCGGGGTCGCTTCCACCAAGGCCTTCACCACCCAGCTCATCGCCCTCTACCTGCTCGCGCTCTACCTGCGCCAGGTCCGCCGGGGCGGCGTCGACGAGGCGCACCTCGACGCTCTCGCGCGGCTGCCCGCGGCGGTCGACCAGACGCTCGCCGGCGAGGCGCGCATCGCCGAGCTCGCCCGCCTCTACTACCGCTCGCACGACGTCCTCTACCTCGGGCGCGGGATCAACTACCCGATCGCCCTCGAGGGGGCGCTCAAGCTCAAGGAGATCTCCTACATCCACGCCGAGGGATACCCCGCCGGCGAGATGAAGCACGGCCCGATCGCCCTGATCGACCCGGAGATGCCCGTCGTCGCCCTCGCCACCGGCGAAGGCTCGATGTTCGAGAAGATGCGCAGCAACCTGCAGGAGGTCAAGGCCCGCGACGGCGAGGTGATCGTGGTCACCGACCACGACCCGGACGACTTCGAAGGGCTGGCCGACGAAGTGGTGCGGGTGCCGCGGGTCTCCCCCTGGCTCCAGCCGGTGATCAACGTCATTCCGCTCCAGCTCCTCGCGTACTTCGTCGGCGTGCGCCGCGGCGCCGACGTCGACCAGCCGCGGAACCTGGCCAAGAGCGTCACGGTCGAGTAGCTGGAAGGTTCGGCCGCCCTTCCCGGTTATGGCGCTGTACCCATGAAGCTTCGCAAGACCGGGAGTGTCGCCTTGATCCTCGCGGCGGCGCTCTTCCTCGCGCCCGCCCTGCCCGCGGCGGGCAACGCCGTGGGGCCGGAGACCTTCGTCTACCACTGGGAGCTGCGCAAGCTCGCCTCGCTGCTCGGCGGCATCCTGGTCCCGGGCCAGGGCACCGGGCGCCTCACCTACGAGGAGCGCCCGAACGGCAACCTGACGAGCGAGCTGCTGATCACCTCGAAACACAGCGCCGAGGGCGAGTTCTGGCGCTACGGCGCCGAGATCGATCCGCGCCTCGGGCGCACCGTGAGGGCCTGGAGCTCCTACCTCTGGCGGGGCAAGACGAGCTCCGAGAGCGCCGAGATCGACGATGCCGGAGTGATCGACATCGCCTCCGGGATCTACCAGATCCGGCGCGACCCACCCCTCGAGACCCGGCAGATGCGGATCTGGTCCGACGGCAAGACCTATCCCGTGGAGGTACAGCCGCTGGGGGAGGAGACGCGCAAGCTGCCGGGAGGCCGGAAAGTCGAGACACGGCACTACGTGATCCACGGCCTCGACCTCGCGGGCGAGCGCCATTGGAAGGGGCAGCTCGAGCTCTGGCTGGCCGAGGACGACGTCTCGACGCCGGTCGAGATCCAGTACGACCGCAGCCTCTTGGGCGTCCGGCTGCGGCTCTCCGACGAGAATTGAAGGCCGGCGGTCCACGGCCCGGCTGGCAGGGTCCTTGCTAGACTCGGGATTCATCCCATCAAATCCCTGGTCAAGGAGGAACCCACCATGAGTCACTCGAGAGCGTTGATCGTCACGAGCGCCGTCCTGCTCCTCGCGGCGGCGGGCTGCGGCCCGAAGCCGGATTCCGAGGAGGCGCCGGCAGCGAGCGACGTCCAGGAGGTCACCCAGCCCCAGGAGGCGCCGGCCGGCGACGCGATGGTCGCCTCCGCCACCCTGAAGACCGCGGACGGCACCGAGGTCGGCACGGTCACCTTCACCGAGGGCGCCGACGGTACCCGGATGGTCGCCGAGCTGCACGGCGTCGAGGGCGCGGGCTCCCACGGCATCCACGTCCACGAGACCGGCGAGTGCTCGGCGCCGGACTTCAAGTCCGCCGGCGGCCACTTCAACCCGAAGGGCACCGACCACGCCTGCCCGCCGACGACGCCGCGCCACGCCGGCGACTTCGGCAACGTCGACGTCTCCGGCGACGGCTCGGGGCACCTCGACCAGACGAGCGACCTCGTCACCGTGACCCCCGGCGACACCTCGGTGGTCGGCAAGGCGGTGATCCTGCACGCCGGCAAGGACGACTGCACCTCGCAGCCGAGCGGCGACGCGGGCGCGCGCCTCGCCTGCGGCGTGATCACGCTCTCGGGCGACCAGTCGATGGCCGGACAGATGGGCGAGCCTGAGGGCGAGATGGCCCAGGAGGGCGCCCAGAGCGGCCCGGGCACCTGATCGGGAACTGCTAGACTCGCGCCGCAACTTCCGCGGCGCCCGTCACCGTGCCCGATCCGCTTGCTTCCCTCCGAGAGCGCGCCAAGCGCTCGCCCGTGGATCTCGTGCTCGGAGAGGGAGGGGACCCGCGGGTGGTGGCCGCGGCGGAGCGAGCCGCCGCTGAAGGGATCTGCCGTCCGGCCCTGGTCGGGACCCGGGACGAGGTGGCCGCGGCGGCCGGCGAGGCCGGCGTCCGGGTCACCGTGCCGGTCCTCGACCCGCACGACGATCCGGAGCTGCCGGAGCTCGCCGCGCACCTCGCGGAGCGCCTGGCCGGCCGGCCGGGAGTGGCGCCCGGCGAGCCCGAGGCCCTCGCCCGCGAGCCGCTCTACTACGCGGCGCTGCGAGTGGCCACCGGACGCTCGGCGGGCGCGGTCATGGGAGCGGTCGCCACCACCGCCGCGGTGCTCCGGGTGGCGCTGCGGGCGGTCGGGCCCCGGGCGGGCCTGAAGGTGGTCTCGTCCTGCTTCGTGATGGTCCTCGCGGACCGGAACCTGATCTACAGCGACTGCGCCGTGATGCCCGACCCCACCCCTTCGCAGCTTGCCGACATCGCCGAGGCCGCGGCCGCGAGCTGCCGGACCCTGCTCGGCGAGGAGCCGCGCGTCGCTCTGCTCTCGTTCTCGACCCGGGGGAGCGCCGAGCATGCGCGAGTCGACAAGGTCCGCGCCGCGGTCGGTGAGCTCGCGCGCCGGGGCGTCGCCTTCGCCTTCGACGGCGAGCTCCAGGCCGACGCCGCCCTGGTCGAGCCGATCGCGCGGCGCAAGGCCCCGGGCAGCCCGGTCGCCGGCCGCGCCAACGTGCTCGTGTTCCCGGACCTCGACGCCGGCAACATCGCCTACAAGCTGACCGAGCGCCTGGCCGGGGCGCGGGCGGTCGGCCCGGTGCTCCAGGGCCTGGCCCTGCCGATCAACGACCTGTCGCGCGGCTGCTCGGTCGAAGACGTCCTCGACGCCCTGGCGATCACCGCCGTCGAGGCCCAGGAGGTACGAGGATGAGGGTCCTGGTCGTCGGCTCGGGAGGGCGGGAGCACGCCCTGTGCTGGAAGCTCGCCCGCAGCCCCGAGATCGAAGAGCTCTACTGCGCCCCCGGCAATCCGGGCATCGCCCAAGTCGCCCACCCGGTGGCCGCCGGCGTCGACCAGCTCCAGGACCTGGTGGGGTTCGCCGCCGACCTGAAGATCGACCTGACCGTGGTCGGGCCCGAGCTGCCCCTCACCCTCGGCCTCGCCGACGAGCTCGCCCGCCGCGGCCTCAAGGTCTTCGGCCCGTCGCGGCGGGCGGCCGAGCTCGAAGGGAGCAAGGTCTTCGCCAAGGAGTTCATGGTCCGCCACGGGATCCCGACCGCCCGCGCCGAGGTGGCCCACGACGCCGCCGAGGCGCGCCGGGTGGCCCGGAGCTTCGGCCTGCCGGTGGTCCTCAAGGCGGACGGCCTGGCCGCGGGCAAGGGCGTGATCATCCCCGCCACCCAGCGCGAGCTCGACGAGGCCGTCGAAGTGTTCTTCGAGGAACGCCGGTTCGGAGCGAGCGCCGACCGCGTGCTGGTCGAGGAGCACCTCGAGGGCGAGGAGGTCTCGTTCATGGCGCTCGCCGACGGCAGCCGCGTGCTGCCGCTCGCGACCTCCAAGGACTACAAGCGGATCGGCGAGGGAGACACCGGCCCGAACACCGGCGGCATGGGCGCCCACACCCCGTCGGGCCTGGTCGACTCGGCGCTCGCCGGCGAGGTCGTCGAGCGAGTGATCCGGCCGACCGTCGACGGCATGGCGGAGGAGAACCGGCCGTTCACCGGCGTCCTCTACGCCGGCCTCATCCTTACCGCCGACGGCCCGCGGGTGCTCGAGTACAACGTCCGGCTCGGCGACCCCGAGGCCCAGGCCCTCCTGCTGCGGATGGAAGACGACCTCCTGCCGGTGCTCGCCGCGGCCGCCGAGGGCGACTTCGGCTCGGCGCGCCTGCGCTTCTCCCGCGAGGCCGCCGCCTGCGTGGTGCTGGCGAGCGCCGGCTACCCGGGCAAGCCGGTCAAGGGGGAGACGATCGAGGGGCTCGAGGAGGCCCGCGCGCACCCCGACGTCGAAGTCTTCCACGCCGGCACGGCCCGCGGCGCCGACGGCGAGAGCGTGGTCGCCGCCGGCGGCCGGGTGCTCGACGTCTGCGCCCGCGGCGAGACCCTGGTCGACGCCCTGAAGCGCGCCTACGCGGCCGCCGCGGAGATCACCTGGCCGAGCAAGGTCCTGCGCCGCGACATCGGCCGCCGGGTGCTCGAGCGGGGCTGAACGGCGCCCGCCCGCGCCGCCGCGCGGCTGGGAATAACGGGGTAACGGCCCCGCCTTGTTCTTCATTGACAGGGGCTCCGGGCCATTGCCATAATGGCGCGAGCCACACCTCTTGAGCCGTTCCGCAAACTCTTGGTCATCGGAGAGGGTCGGGTCGCGCGATCGAGCGGCGTGACCGAGCCCGTGCCGGACGGACGCCAGTCGAGGATTGCGATCCCATGGGATGCTCCGGTTGCTCATACAAAGGCCTGTCGACGGCCGTCGAGGACACCTTCATCGGCGTCCGGTTCGGGGAGGAGACCAACCTGACCCTGTGCCGCACCGGTGGCGAGCTCTATTCGACGGGTGAGAGGCTGGTCGTCGAGCTCGACCACGGGCCGGCCTTCGGCCGGGTCGAGAAGTCCCCGATGCCGGCCTTCAAGCCGTGCCAGAAGTCGGGAGCGCGCACCGTCGTCCGCCGCGCGACCGAGGAGGATTCGGAAGCCTACGACCAGCAGCTCGCCAACGAGGAGACGGCCAGGCGCTACTGCCAGCAGCGCGCCCTGGAGCTGGACCTCGAGATGAAGGTCTCGCGGGTCGACTTCTCCCTCTACGGCAAGCGCGCGACCTTTTACTTCACGGCCAACGGCCGGGTCGACTTCCGGCAGCTCGTCCGGGACCTGTCGAAGCGGTTCGCGGTCCGGGTGAAGATGGTCCAGATCGGCGCCCGCGACGAGGCGAAGCTGCTCGGTGGCATCGGCGTCTGCGGCCGGACCCTGTGCTGCTCGACCTGGCTCACCGACTTCCAGCCGATCTCGATCCAGATGGCGAAGCGCCAGAACCTGTCGCTCAACCCGTCGAAGATCTCGGGTCAGTGCGGTCGCCTGCTGTGCTGCCTGGCCTACGAGAACGACCAGTACGAGAAGAAGCGCCGACCCCGAAAGTAAGACCGGAGATCATGCCCAACCGAAAGCTCATCCGCCCCGACGTCCAGGACCTCCGCAAGGAGGCCGGTCCCCGCGGTGCGCGGCGCAAGCAGGTGCCTCCAGAGCAGACCAACGCCGAGGAGTACTACTACCTCAAGCAGATGGCGAACAAGACGTCGATGGTGGTGATGCTCACCAACGACGAAGAGCTCCGCGGCTGGATCGAGTGGTACGACAAGGCGATGATCAAGCTCAACCGCAACGACGGTCCGAACCTGCTCATCCCCAAGCACAGCATCCGCTACCTGTTCAAGGAAGCCGAGCTCAGGGGCCGCCGCGGACGGCGCTTCGCCGCCGCCGGCCGGGACGGCTCCGATGCTTCCGAAGCCACCGACGACTCCGAAGCGCCCGAAACCTCCGAAGACCAGGACTCCTCCGACGACCAGGATTGAGAGCTCCGGCGCCCCGCCCGTCCTCGCCCTGACCCAGGGCGATTCGGCGGGAGTGGGCCCCGAGATCCTGCTGCGCCTGCTCGCCGGCCCCGAGGCCGATCGCGCCCGCTGGCGTCCGCTGCTGGTCGCCGAGCGCGCGGCGCTCGAGGCGCGCCGGGAGACCGTTCCCGAGGCGCCCTGGGACCGCCTCGCCTACCTCTCGGGACCGATCTCGCGCGCCGTCCTCGCCGGCGACGACGGACGCATCCCGGTGCTCGACCCGGTGGGCTCGGCTCGGCGGGTCCTGCCCGGCCGGCCGGGACCGGCCGACGCCACCGGCGCGCTGCTCGCCCTCGACGCGGGCGCGGCGCTCGCCGCCTCGGGGCTCGCCGCGGCGCTCGTCACCTGCCCGGTCTCCAAGGAGACGATCGCCCGCCACGTTCTGCCCGGCTTCGTCGGCCACACCGACTACCTGGCCCACGGCGCCGGGCTCGAGCGCTACGGGCGGGACTACTTGATGACCTTCCTCGCCCCGGACCTCCGGGTGGCCCTGCTCTCGACCCACTTGCCGCTCTCCCGGGCCCTCGACCGCGTGACCGGGGAGGCGCTGGTCGAGGCGCTCGTCTGCCTCGACCGCCACGCCCCGGCGACCGCCTCCGGCCGCCGGCGGATCGCGGTCGCGGGCTTGAACCCGCACGCCGGCGAGGGCGGGCTGCTGGGCTCCGAGGACAGGGCGGTCGTCGCCCCGGCGGTCGAGGCGGCGCGGAGCCGGGGGATCGACGCCCACGGCCCCGAAAGCCCGGATTCCCTCTTCGCTCGCGCCCGCCGCGGGGAGTTCGACTGGGTGCTCGCGCTCTACCACGACCAGGGCCTGATCGCGGTCAAGACCGCCGCCTTCGGCCTGGCGACCAACTGGACCCTCGGCCTGCCCTACCTGCGGACCTCGGTCGACCACGGCACGGCCTACGCCGTCGCCGGCCGGGGCGAGGCCGACGCCGGCCCCCTCGGCGCGGTGGTCGGGACGACGCTCGAGCTCCTGGCCCGGCGGGTGGGGCTGGGGCGCGCCGGCGGGGCGGGGGCGGCTCAGAGCCGCGACCGGATCTCCCAGAGGTCGGGAAAGAGGGGCTCGAACAGGGTCGAGCGCAGGTAGGCCGTGCCGGCGGAGCCGCCGGTGCCGGTCTTGGCGCCGATCGTGCGCTCCACCATCTTGACGTGCCGGTAGCGCCACTCCTGGATCCCTTCGTCCAGGTCCACCATCCGCTCGCAGACCTGCCGCACCAGGTGGTCTCCGCCGTAGACCTCGAGCAGCACCTCCTGCACCCCGGCCGAGGGCGCGACCGGCTCGCGCACGTCGCGCTCGAGCGCCTCCCGGGGCACCGCGTGCCCGCGCGCCGCGAGGAAGCGCAGGAAGGAGTCCCAGAGCGCCGGGCGGGCGAGCAGCTCCTCCAGGTGCTCGCGGCCGGGGCTTCCCTCCGGGTGGTGGCTCACCATCCCGCGGCGTTTCTTTCCCAGGATGAACTCGACCTCCCGGAACTGCGCCGACTGGAAGCCGCTCGCCGAGTCGAGCCGGGCGCGAAAGGAGTTGAACGAGACCGGCGTCATGGTCTCGAGCACGTCGACCTGCTGGACCAGCGTCTTGAGGATGGTGAGGATCCGCTTGAAGGTGTCGAGCGCGGTCGGCGCGTCGTCGCCCTCGAGCGAGCGCTGCAGGAGCCCCAGCTCGTGGCGGATCTGCTTGAACCAGAGCTCGTAGACCTGGTGGATGACGATGAACAGCGTCTCGTCGTGCTCCGGTTCCCGGCCGGGCCCGCCGGAGCGGGGCCGCTGGAGGGCGAGGAGCTCGTCGATCGCCAGGTAGCTGGCGTAGGTCAGGGGCTTGGGGCTGGCTTCGTCGGAGGTGTCGCTCACGGCCCGGATGCTAGCAGGGGCCCGAGAGGCCGGGCGAGGCCTACGACGCGCCCTTGCCGGAGAGCACGACCGGGATCGTCTTGAGCAGGATCTTGATGTCGAGCGAGGGCGTCCAGGAGTCGATGTACTCGAGGTCGAGCTCCATCCAGCGGTCGAAGTCGATCTCGTTGCGCCCGCTGATCTGCCACAGGCAGGTGAGCCCCGGCTTCATCGCCAGGCGCCGGCGCTGCCAACGCTGGTACTTCGCCACCTCCTCGGGGATCGGCGGGCGCGGCCCGACCAGGCTCATGTCGCCGCGCAGCACGTTCCAGAGCTGCGGCAGCTCGTCGAGGCTGAACTTGCGCAGGAAGCGGCCGATCAGGGTCACGCGGGGGTCGCTTCGCAGCTTGAAGACCGGGCCTTTCATCTCGTTGAGGTGAAGCAGCTCACGGCGGCGGTCCTCGGCGTCCTCGACCATGGTGCGGAACTTGTAGAGCGTGAACGAGCGGCCGTTGAGACCGCAGCGGGTCTGGCGGAAGAGCACCGGCCCGCTGCCCGAGGTGATCTTGATCACCAGGGCGATCATGCCCACGACCGGCAGAGCCAGGAGCAGCAGGAGCGAGGAGATCGCCACGTCCAGGGCGCGCTTGACCAGCAGCTGGAGCTGGCTGCTGGGAGCGGTCGAGAAGGAGAGGACCGGCGTGCCGCCCAGCTCCTCGAGCTCCACCTTCGCCTTGGTGTGCGGGAAGAAGTTCAGGGCGAAGCGGGTGTGGATGCCCTGCTCCGAGAGCCCGAGGAAGAGGTCCTCGAGCCGGTCGAGGTCGCGCCGGCCGATGCAGAAGACCACCTCGTCGACCGCCCGCTCGGAAACGATCCGGGGCATCTCGTCCACCGTGCCGAGGATCGGGTGGCCGAGGATCGCCGGATCGAGCACCGGGTCGGAGTCGCCGTTGACCACGAAGCCCAGGAAGCGGTAGCCCCAGAAAGTGTGCTGGTCGAAGGAGCGCGCCATCTCCCGGGCCATCGGGTTGGTGCCCACGACCAGCACCGTGCGGTAGTTGAAGCCGCGGGCGCGCACGTAGCGCGACGTGATCCGGAGCGCCAGCTTCTCGGTGAGCAGCAGCAGGCAGGCCATGATCGCGAACAGGGCGATCCAGAGGCGGCTGATGCGGTCGTCCTCGAGCACCAGCTCGTCGATCCGCAGCGCGTAGAGCAGGAGCGCGAAGACCACGATGCCGGTGGCACATACCTGGATGATCGCCCAGCCCTCTTCGACGATCGGCACCGTCCGGTGGGAGCGGTAGCGGCCGGTGCGCAGGAGCAGGACGCCCCAGATCAGGAGCGCCACGGGCAGGAACGGCAGGTACTCGGCGAGCGGGTAGAGCGGCTGGGGGAACTGCCCCGGAAGGATCCAGGGGAGCGCGGCGCTACGCAGCCAGTAGGCGGAGAAGAACGCGAGGGCGACGAGCGATAGATCGAGCAGGAATACGGTGACCGCGACGATCCTCGCGCGTTCTTTCAGCATCGACGGCCGGCTCCCTCTCTCTCGCGCGCCCGGGCTGGATATGGCGCTGCGGCATTGTACACGCTTTTCCGCCGATTCGGCAACCGACGGCGAAAGCGCATCCAGAAAAATGGAGGCATGGCCTCCGAGCGCCATTATTACGCGAGTCGGAGCCTTCGCGTCCAGTCACGAGAAACGAGCCCGGCCCCGCAGGGCCTTCGCCGAGCGCCGATCGGCCGCTAGGCGGAGCCGGCGAGCCGCCGGAAGAGCTCCGCGTAGCGCTCCGCGACCGCGTCCCAGGAGTAGCGTCGCCGCGCCCGCCCGGCCGCGCGCTCGCCCGCCTCGCGGGCCGCTTCGGGCGACTCGCGCACCTCTTCGAGCCGGCGCGCCAGGCTCTCCGGCTCGAGCGCCCGGAAGTAGCGGCCGGCGTCGCCCGCGACCTCCCGGTTCTCCGGCGTCTCGTTGACCAGCACGCAGTTGCCATAGCCCATCGCCTCGACCAGCGCCGGGTGGGTGCCGCCGACCTCGGTGGCGTGGACGTAGGCCAGGGCGTGCGACAGGAGCTCGCGGTAGCCCTCGCCGTAGATCGCGCCGGGAAAGAGCACCCGCCGGTCGGCCCGGGCGCGGAGGCCGGCGATGAACTCGGCGGCGTACGGCGCGTCGCCGACCATCACCAGCGGCAGCTCTCCGCCCACCCGGCGGTAGGCCTCGACCACCCGATGAGGGTTGTTCTCGGGTTCGAACCGGCTGACGTAGAGGAAGTAGCGCCGGCTCGCGAGCCCGAGCCGCGCCAGGGTCTCGCCCGCCGCGACCGGCCGCGCCTCGACTCCGTAGGTGATCACCGTCGAGTCCGCGCCGTAACGCTCGAGGTAATAGGCGCGGATGACCTCGGCGTCGGTGACGAGCGCCGCCGGCAGCACGCAGGCCAGGCGTTCGGAGAGGGCGTAGACCGCCCGCCCCAAGAGCCCCCACTTCGCCCGTTGCCGCTCGATCCCGTCGACGT
Source organism: uncultured Acidobacteriota bacterium (assembly GCA_963837945.1). Taxonomy (GTDB): domain Bacteria; phylum Acidobacteriota; class Thermoanaerobaculia; order Multivoradales; family DATKCC01; genus CAVUBL01. Next base: position 306,013 of record CAWIQD010000001.1, on the reverse strand, counting down.
GGAGGGCGACGGCGGTGCCGCCGAGGGTCAACAGCGGCACGAACAGGCCGTTCGCCCCGTTGACCAGCAGCGCCGCGTCGAACCGCTCGGCGCCCCGCCCGAGGGCGTCGAAGCAGGAGAGAAACGTATGGACCGGCGTGTCCAGGTGGCGGGTGCGGAGCGTCGGCAGCACCCGCAGGGAGACGCCCCGGTACTCGGTGAGGCTCCGCGGCGTGTAGTGCGAGCGGCAGTAGACGGTGACGTCGAAGCCCGCCCGCGCGAGCCGCGGCGCGAGCTCCTCCATCAGGGTCTCGTAGCCGCCGTAGCGCGCCGGGATGCCCCGGCTGCCGAGCAACGCGATCCGGGGAGGATGCCCCATGGGGGCGGATTGTGTCAGAGGGCCCCGTGCTCGCCGGGGCCGACCTCGGGCAGCGGCAGCGCCTGGCTGAGGAACCACCGGTCGATGCACCGCGCCGGGGCCGTCCGCCGGGCCTGGATCGTGCGCCGGCGGGCGAGGATCTCGCGGCGGTGAGCCCACAGCCAGCGATACGCGCTCGCCGACGAGCGCTCGCGAAACGCCACGTATCCCAGCGCCAGGAGATCGCGGGCGAGAGTCGACGGCAGGGTCCAGAGGAGGTTCCAGCCGGTCTGGTGGTAGGCGCGCAACAGGTAGCGGTTCTTGAGGGAGTGGAAGTTGACCGCCGCCGGCATCTGGCGGCGCCGCGCCGGCAGGTTGAAGCGCCGGTGACGGCAGAGCGCCGCCGGTTCGTAGAGCACCTCCCAGCCCCGCTCGCGGAGCCGGAAGGCGAGCTCGGCGTCCTCGCGGAAGGAGTGGAAGTCGGCGTCGAAGACCCGGCCGGCGATCGCGACGTCGTCGAGGGCCGGCCGGGCGAAGAGCGAGGCCGCGCCGGTGGCGCCGAAGACCCGCTCGGGCAGCGGGTACTGACCCCGGTCGGGAAGGCCGGAGCCGCGGTCCAGGTGGCGCCACGCGACGGCGAGGCGCATGCCGCAGGCGTCGAGCACACGACCCTCCGCCGGACCGGGTCCGCCCTCGCCGCCGAGGCGCACCAGCCGGCCGGTCACCGCCCCCACCGCCAGGCCGCGCCCGGCGCCGTCCTCGGCCCGCTCGATCAGGCGCTCGGCGTAGTCGGGCGCCGGCCGGGCGTCCGGGTTGAGCGACAGGATCCAGGGGGCCGTCGTCCGGGCGATCGCCTCGTTCATGCCGCCGGCGAAGCCCCGGTTCTCGCCCAGCGCCACGGTCTCGAAGCGCATCCCGGGAGCGGCGAACCCCGCCGCGCCCTCGAGCGTGCCGTCCCGGCTCGCGCAGTCGACCACCACCAGCTCGATCGGTCGCGTGGCGAGCGCGGCCGCCGCCGCCAGGCAGCCGGGAAGGTCCGCGGCCGAGTCGTGGGTCACCACGCAGACCGCCAGCCGGGGAGGCGGGGCGGGCGGGCTCATGGGCCCTCCTCGCCACCCGGCGCCGTCGGCCAGGCCCGGGCCAGCCGCGGGGGGCGGCGCCAGTCGCTCAGCGCCCCCACCGCCGCCGCGACGAGCCCCGCGGCCGCGTCGGCCCGGCTCGTCGCCCGGCGCGGCCTCCTGACCGGCAGGAGCACGAGCCGCAGGGCCATTCCAAGCGCGATCGCGCCGCGCGCCGCCGCCGCCCACCCGCGACCGTGGTGGCGGCGGAGGTAGCGGACGAGGTTCCGGTAATAGATCCACAGGAAGGCGCCGAACCCCAGCCGCGGCACAGTCGAGCCGAGGCCGTGGCGGAAGCGCGCCGTCGGCCAGTAGAGGACCCGGAGCCCGGCCGCGGCGAGCCTCCGGGCGAGGTCCACGTCCTCGAACCAGGCCGGGTGGAAGCCGGGGTCGAGACCGCCGACCGAGCGCCAGGCGCCATGGCGGAGCGCGAGCGCCGCCGCCGCCGGCTGCTCGACGAGGGCGCCGGCCGCCGGCTCCCGCTCCGGACCCCGGGCGGCCGGCAGGAAGAAGCCCTCGAGCGTCAGCCGCAGGGGGGAGGGAAGCGGCTTGAGCTGCCAGCGCCACTGCCCGCGGCCGTCCGGATCCTCGAGCCGCGGGGCGAGCCCCGCCGCCTCCGGATGGGCGGAAAACCCCGCGAGGAGCGCCTCGAGCGCCCCGGGCTCGGGGCGGGCGTCCGGGTTGAGCAGCAGGAGGATCTCGCCGCGCGCTTCGGCGGCCCCCCGGTTCGCGCCGCCCGCGAAGCCGAGGTTGCCCCCCGGAACGATCCGGCGCGGCGCCGCCGCCCCGGGCTCCGGGACCGGCGAGGCGGGGCTCTCTCCCGCCTCCTCGCTCCGGCCGTTGTCCACCACCAGGAGCTCGAACCGCGGGTCGGCCGGCCAGGCGGCCACGAGCTCCGCCAGGCCCGCCTCGTCGCGCCAGTGGACCACGATGCCGGTGAGCTCCGGAGCCGTCACGCGCTCTCTCCGCCGCCTACGAGCGCCTCGACGCCGAGCGCCGCCGGCCCGGTTCGAGCCCAGCGGGGAAGCCGGAGGGCCGCGCGTCCCCAGCCTTCGAGCACCCCTCGGCAGCGCCCGAGGTCGCCGTGGCCGGCGGCCCCGGTCAGGTCCGCGAGGTCGCGCGCGAGGAGGCGCGGCAGGCGCCCCCAGAAGCTCCGGCCGAGCAGGCTCGCGAGCACCAGGTAGCGGTTGCCGTAGACCAGCCGCCAGCGCCCGGGGCCCATCTGGTCCGAGGTGGTGGCGCCCCGGTGGCGGGCCCGGGCCGCGGGCACCGAGAGGGCCCGGAAGCCGGCGCGGCGCAGGCGCCAGGCGAGGTCGGCGTCCTCGTAGTAGGTCACGAGGCGCGAGTCGAAGACCTCCGGGGGCGCGGCGAGCCCGGGCGGCAGGCCCCGATCTCCGCCGCGTGGCGGCCCGGCGACGGCCGCGAGCGCCGCCCGCCGGTAGAGTGCGGCGGTCGCCGAGACCCCGAACACGTTGCGCGGAGGTGCCCCGGCGGCGGGCGGGGCCTCGCCCCGGCCGAGCTGCACCGCCTGGAGCCAGCGGTTCCAGGCGAGCCCCCAGCCGTCGGCCCGGCCCGAGCCATCGTCGAGCAGGTTGACGCCCTGGACCGCCGCCACGTCCGGCGCGGCGTCGAGGGCGGCCTCGAGGGCTCCGAGCCACCCGGGCTCGACCACCGCGTCGTCGTTGACCGCCGCCACGTACGGGGTGGCGGCGACGGCGATCCCCAGGTTGACGGCGGCGGCGAAGCCCAGGGGCCGGGGAAGCTCGATCCAGCGCTCGACCCCACCGGCGAGCCTCGGGAGATCGGCCGCCAGCGCCCGTTCGCCCTGGGCCACCACCACGACCGCCGGGCAAGCGTCCGACTGGCCCGCCAGGGCCGCGAGACACTCGGCGAGGAGCGGGCTCCGGCCCAGGGTCGGCACGACGACGGTGGTACGAGGGTCGTCACGGGCCTGGTGGCTCGGGGGTGGCCTCACCGCCACTCGACCTCCAGGCGGTCGAGCACCAGCCCGTTCTGACCGGTCGGTCGCGGGGCGCCGCGGGCGCGGAGCACCAGCGGGCCGCCCCGCCAGGCGAAGGGCCCGAGCTCGAGGCGCTGCCAGACCCCGTCTCCCGGCGCCTCGCCGCTCGCCGGAGCCCGGGCGGGCGGCTCGTGCGGAGGGCTCCAGCTCGCCAGCAGGCGGTCGCCTTCGAGCACCTCGAGGGTCAGCGGATCGGGGTTGTTGCGCCGCACACGGAGATCGAGCCCCAGGCGAACCTCGTCTCCGTGGCCCACCAGCGGCACCTCGACCGCCTCCCCCGGCCGGATCACCCAGGCGCCGCGATAGCGGCTCCGCGCCATGACCCAGGTCTCGGGGTGGAGATGACCGCCGTGGCGCGCCACCCAGGGGTCCTCGAGCTCCGCCACCCGGGTCGGCAGAAGCTCGGCGAGCGCCGGCAACGCCGCGAGCGAGAGCAGCAGGGCGGTCGCTCCCACGGCCGGCCCGAGCCGCCGGAGCGCCGGCGTCCGCCCGTCGAGCCGCCGCCAGGGGAGCCACCAGACCAGGGAGACGAGCGCCGCCGAAAGGGGCGGCCAGAGCCACGAGGCGAGACGCGGCCGGACGTAGCTCGGGAAGAATCGCGCCACGTCGGCCCCGAAGCCGGCGCTCAGGGTGTCGAGGAGGTGGGTACGGCCGTCGGCCAGGTCGAAGGCGAGGCCGGGCTCGGCGAGCCAGACGAGCGACAGCGCGACGGTGGCGAGCCCGAGGGCCGCGAGCACCGCCCGCGCTCCGGGCCGGCGCCGGCGCCCGAGCAGCGGTGCGAGCAGCAGGGCGAGCAGCGGCAAGAGCACCACGCCGTAGCGAAATGGCGGCGACCAGCCGCCGTACCACTCGGCGCGCGGCGCGGTGAGCACCAGGTAGGGCAGGGCGATCACCGCCAGGTGCCCGATCACCGGCAGCCGGCGGCGGACCGCGTAGAGCGCGGCCGGCACGGTGAGGAGCCAGACCGGAGCGACGGCGAACAGGCCGAAGGCCGCGTCCCAGAACAGGCCGAAGAGCCCCTGCGCGTAGCTCGCCGGCGAGAAGGCGGCGAGGTCCAGCTCGCCCCACACGTGGACCTTGAGCGGGTTGCCGTAGCGCACCTCGTTGACCGCGAGGAGCCCGGCCACGGTCAGGCCGAGCGCCCCTGCCAGGACCGCGAAGGCGAGGCGCGAGCGCCGGTTGCGCCACCAGGCGAGGGCGACGAGCGGGGCCGCCAGGAGCGCGAAGCGGAACTTGAGCGCGGGCAGGAGGACGAGCGGCAGGACCAGGCCGAGCCAGGCGAGCGCCCGGCGTCCCCTCGCCGCCGGCGCCTCCGGCCCACTCCGGCCGAGCGCCAGGACGCGGTCGAGCGCCGCTGCCAGGGCGAGCGCCGCCGGCACCTCCACCCAGACCTGGTGGGCGTAGATGAAGAGCGGCGGAGCGAGCGCCAGGACGCCGTAGGCGAGAAGCGCTTCCGCCGGCCGCTCGGGGGCGTAGCGTCCCGCGAGGCGCAGCGTCAGCCAGGCGAGGGCGGCCGCCAGCAGAGCCATCGCGGCGCAGGTGCCCGAGCGCCCCGCGAGCCGGTAGGGCAGGGCGAGGACCAGCGGCAGCAGCGCGTTGTGCCGGGAGTAGATCTCGCCGTGCGGTCCGCGCGGATCTCCCGGCTGCGGGCCGATCGGTCGCTCCATGAAGTAGCGCCAGTCCCCCTCGGCATAGTTGTTCGCCAGGTCGACGTCGTGGTCGAAGGCCAGGCTGTGGGCGAGGAGCAGGTAATAGGGCTCGTCGCCGTCCGGCTGGCGCCGCGACGCCACCCAGGGCTGCGAGACCAGGAAGAGGACGAGCGGCAGGACGAAGAAGACCGCCGGCGGCCGGAGCGGCACGCGCCGCCCGAGGAGCGGCCGGAGGGCCACGATCTGCGCCGCCGCGTGGAGCCCGGCGAGGCCGAAGAGCAAGGCGGCCAGGACCGGCCCGAGCTCCGGCAGGCCGAGCCCTTCGTAGGCGAGGCTCGCCGCCACCAGCAGGCCGAGGGCGACCGCCTCGAAGGCGAGGAGCCGCGGCGCGAGCCGCCGCCCGCCGCGCCGTCGGCACTCGAGGTCGATCGCGGCCAGCGCCCCGAGGGCGAGCGGCAGGACCGCGAGCGTCCCGCGCATCGGGTGCTCGGGCGCCAGCGGCAGCGAGCGGCCGGCGAGCCAGGACCCCGCGGCCCCCAGCGCGCCGAGCGCCAGCGCCGGCCATGCCGAGCCCACGAGGTCGCGCCGGCTCACGGGCGGACCTCCAGGTGGAAGAGGGTCAGGGTGACCTCGGGCGGCAGGTCGGGCCGCAAGGCGATCTCGAGCCGATGCCGTCCGCGCGGCACCGCCAGGTGCTCGAGCGTGCGATAGCGGTGCCCGAAAAAGCCGCGGTCGGCCGCGACCCAGGAGAGCCAGGGCGCGGGCGAAGCGGCCCGGGCGGTGGCGAGGTCGGGCCGGTCGGCGGCCCACTCGCCGGTCTCCTCGCCGAGCCGCAGGGTCCGGACCCGGTCCGGCCCGCGCCCGTCCCGCCAGCGGACCGTCGCCACCGGGGCGCCGCGCGGCAGGCCGGCGGCGTTGGCGAGCGCCGAGTCGAGCACCATCGTGAAGGCGCCGCCGCCCGCCGTTCGGCTCGCCGTGCCGCCCGCGGCGGGGACCTCGACGCTCCAGCGCGGATGGTCCCGGTCGAGGAGCAGGGCCTGGCCGGCGAGGAGCGGCTCACCGGCGGCGGGCAGGCTCGCGATCACCAGGGCGAAGACGATCGCTGCGGTGAGGCCGGCGAGCGCGGCGCCCGGCCGGCGCGCTTCCGGGGAGCCGGTCGGGCCGTGCGCCCCACGCGCCGCCACCAGGTGCGCCGCGGCCGCCAGCGCCGCCGCGCCGGCCATCACGATCAGGCCGCCCCACCAGGTCCGCGGCAGGTCGAGGAGGTCGAGGGCGGCGGCCAGGGGGCGCGGCCGGAGCCAGGGGTAGGCCGCGACGAGGCCGGCCAGGGCGAGGAGCGAGCAGGACCACGCGGCCTGGATCTGTATAGGGATAGGAATCGGGATCGATCCCGGTGCCGCTGCGCGCCGGGGCTCGCGCGGGGCCGCCAGGGCGAAGACGGCCAGGGCACCGGGCGCGGCCAGAACGCCTTCCACCGTCACGGCGTGGGCGCTCGCGAGGGCGAGGGCGAGGGCCGCCACCGCCACTCCCCAGCGCCGGCTCCCGGCGAGCGCCAGCGTGGGCACCGCCAGGGGAACGAGGGCGGCGAGCTCGAGGCTCGAGGCGGCCCCCCGGCCCGGCAGGAGCACGGCCAGGGCGAGGGCCGCGGCGCCGACCAGGGCGGGCGCCCACCCCGCGCGGAGAGATCGGACGAGGCCCGGCGCGGCCGCTCCCGCCTCCGGGCCCGGCGCGAGGGCGAGGGCGAGACCCGCCGCGGCCGCGGCTCCCGCCGCCCGCGGGTCCCAGGCGAAGGGGGCCGCGACGAGCACGAGCGCGGCCAGGCGCGGACCCGGCCGGCCCGCCCAGCCTGCCACGCGCCCGAGGACGACCGGCGCGGCGACCAGGGCGGCCACGACGCTCAGCGTGGCGGGCCGGAAGCCGGGGCCGAGCGCGAGGACGACCGCGGCGGCGAGGAGTGCCCGCACCGGTCCCTGAAGGCGGCCGAGCGCGATCACGCCGGCGGCGCCCGCCACCGGAAAGGCGACGAAGATCACCGCCGTCCGCAGGGTCGAGCCCGCGCCGAGGAGGTCGCCTCCCCGCAGCAGCGCCTGGAGCCCGATCGCGAGCGCCACCGCCCGGGCCGGCGCGAGGAGCGCGCGGGCCGGGTCGGCGCCCCGGCGCCCGAAGCCGGTCACCGCCAGCGTGCCGGCGGCGAGGGCGAGCGCCACCGCCCCCCGCCCCGGCCCCGCGGGCAGCGCCCAGACCGCCGCCACTACGAGCGCCGTCCCCAGCCAGCCGTAGGCTCCGCTGCGGGGCGCCGCGCCCGCCGCCGCCACCAGCACCGCCCCGGTGGCGAGCGCGAGGTACGCCGTCTCGGCCGCGGCCACCCGGTCGACCTGGAAGGCGGCCAGCGCCGCCATCGCGAGGATGCCCGCGACGGGGGCGCTCAAGCGCAGCGCGAGGTGAGCCGTCGTCGGGGAGTCGAGAGGCGATCGGGGCATGAACCGTCCGGCAGTCGGGCCGGATTGTATCGCCTCCCCGGACTGCTAGACTTCGCCCCCATGCTCGCGCGTGAGCTCTTGAGAAACGACCCCGAGCGTGTCCGGCGCGGTCTCGCCGCCCGCCGCGCCGACCCCGACCTGCTCGCCACCTGGACCCGGCTCGACGAAGAGCGGCGCGCCCTCCTGGTCGAGGTCGAGGAGGGCAAGCGCCGGCGCAACGAGGCGAGCCAGGCAATCGGCGAGATCAAGCGCCAGGGCGGCTCGGCCGAGGCCGAGATCGCCGCGGTCTCCGAGCTCAAGGGGCGGATCGAGACGCTCGATCGCCGGCTGGCGGAGATCGACGAGGGTCTCGCGGCCGCCGAGCTCTCGATTCCCAACCTGCCCCACGAGAGCGTGCCCGAGGGCAAGGACGAGGCCGCCAACCGGATCGAGCGGGTGGTGGGCGAGCCCCGGAGCTTCGACTTCCAGCCCAAGGCCCACTGGGATCTGGGGCCCGAGCTCGGCATCCTCGACTTCGAGCGCGGCGCCAAGGTGGCCGGCGCGCGCTTCACCGCCTACTTCGGCGCTGGCGCCCGGCTCGAGCGGGCGCTCATCTCCTTCATGCTCGATCTCCACACCGGCGAGCACGGCTACACCGAGGTGCTGCCGCCGTTCATCGTCAACGCCGACTCGCTCGTGGGCACCGGCCAGCTCCCCAAGTTCGCCGAGGACCTCTTCCACCTCGAGGGCTACCCGTTCTACCTGGTGCCCACCGCCGAGGTGCCGGTCACCAATCTCCACCGCGGCGAGATCCTGGAGGAGGCGGCGCTGCCCGTGCGCTACGCCGCCTACACCCCCTGCTTCCGGAGCGAGGCCGGCTCCTACGGCAAGGACGTCCGCGGCCTGATCCGCCAGCACCAGTTCAACAAGGTGGAGCTGGTCCACTTCACGACGCCCGAGACGAGCTACGACGCCCTGGAGGAGCTGACCGGCAACGCCGAGCGGGTGCTCCAGCTCCTGGGGCTTCCCTACCGGGTCGTGACGCTCTCGACCGGCGACATGGGCTTCTCCGCCGCCAAGACCTACGACCTCGAGGTCTGGCTGCCCGGCCAGAGCGCCTACCGCGAGATCTCCTCGTGCTCGAACTGCGAGGACTTCCAGGCCCGCCGCGCCGACATCCGCTACCGCCCCGAAGGCGGCGGCAAGCCCCGCTACGCCCACACCCTCAACGGCTCCGGCCTCGCCGTCGGCCGCACCCTGATCGCGGTCCTCGAGAACTACCAGCAGGCGGACGGCACCATCACCGTCCCCGAGCGCCTGCGGCCGTACCTGGGAGGGATGGAAACGATCGGGCCGCGGCAGGGGTGAGAGGCTGTAAGCTGCACCCCCACCTGCGCGGAGGGGTGGCTGAGTGGTCGAAAGCGGCGGTCTTGAAAACCGTTGGCCCTCCGGGGCCCGTGGGTTCGAATCCCACCCCCTCCGCCACATCCGAGGCCTCGGTTCGGGACCGAAATGGTACCTTGGTCCCCATGCGGGAAAGCGATTCTCCGCTCGGAGGTCGCACGGGACTCCAGGAGGCCAGGCTCGATGGCGAACGAAGCGGCGGCCCACACCGATCTCGACGACGCCGACATCCTTTGGAAGGCCGCGGACGCCCTCCGCGGCCAGGTCGACGCGGCCGAGTACAAGCACGTCGTCCTCGGCCTGCTCTTCCTGAAGTACATCTCGGACTCGTTCGAGGCGAGGCGTGAGGCGCTCCAGGCGGAGCTGAAGGCCGACGGCATCACCGGCCGGCAGGTCGAAAGCCTGCTCGAGAACCGGGACGAGTACACCGCCGAGCGAGTCTTCTGGGTGCCGCCCGAGGCGCGCTGGCAAAACCTCCAGAACCAGGCCGCGCGCGCCGACATCGCCACGTTGATCGATGACGCCATCCTCGCCGTCGAGCGCGACAACCCGAACCTCAAGGGCAAGCTGCCGAAGGGGGCGGCTCCCACCTCGCCTGCCTCCGGCGCCAGGACGCGCTCCTGGGGGCCGCGGCCTTCGCGGCCCTCGCCGCGCCGAACCACCTGAGCATCAACCGCGACCAGCGGCACGGGCGCCGCAGCCGCCTCGGCCGGCCGATCCACGACGGCGCCCGCCACCTGGGCGCCAGCGGAACCTCCGGGTCGGCGGGGAGGTGCTGTCGGATGCGGAGGTGCTGCCGCTGGTCCTGGGCAGCAGTTCCCGGGGCGTCTGTCCGCTGGAGCTCGCCGTGAGCGCGGTGTACGGGGTGACCCGGAGCGAGGGGTTCGCCTAGTCGACGGGCGAGCTACTATCCTGCAAGCTGCTCATGAGGCGCCTTCCTCCTGGGTGGTTGAGCTCCGGTGGTTGTTCCCGCACCGGCCGGGGCGGCTGCAGTTTGGAAGCAGCGGCCACATCTTGATTAGCAGCGCTGCGCCTCTTCGTGCGGATAGGGTGGCATTAGTCATAGACTATGTCTGCTATGGTCCTAGTCTGTCCGTGCTGATTCGATACTCTTTCACCCATGCCGAAGAACGAGCGCCTCAAGCGGGAGCCTACGGTGGGGAAGCTGTACCGAGAGGTGGCCTACCTGCACCGCGACGAAGCGGAGCGTCTGGAGACGGCAGCGGACCGGCTCCGCTGCTCCAAGAGTGAGGTGATCCGCCGGGCGCTCCGGGAGTTCCTGGGGATTGAGGATTGAGCCCAGCCGGCTCGGAGTCGCCCTATGGTTCGATCAGGAAGTGACGCGCAGCGGGGAGGATCGATGACCACACTGTCGTGGGATTGGAATGGAGCGCGCTGGTGGAAGTTCGATCTTCATGCCCACACCCCGAAATCCGACGATTACGGCAAGGGACCGCAGCAGAAGGAACTCAAGGAGCGCGCACCGCGGGAGTGGCTGCTCGACTACATGCGCGCCGGGATCGATTGTGTCGCCGTCACCGATCACAACAGTGGCGCCTGGATCGACAAGCTGCACGGGGCTCTCCGCGAGATGAGAGAGGAGAAGCCAGAGGGCTACAGGCCGATCCACCTCTTACCAGGGGTGGAAATCTCGGTCAACGGTGGCATCCACGTCCTGGCCATCATGGAGTGCGATACGACTACATCAGACGTTGACTCCCTTCGCGGCGCCGTCGGGTTCTCCGGGACCAAGGGCTCGAGCGACGGCGTCACGTCGAAGACGTTCGGAGAGGTGGTCTCCGAGATCGCGAAGGCAGGCGGGATTGCGATCCCCGCTCACGTCGACGGCGAGAACGGGCTCTTCAAGCTCCAGGGACAGACGCTGGAGCAGGCACTCCGCTGCCGCGAGATCTTTGCGATGGAAGTTGTTGACCCCTCTGCCACCAAGCCATCACTGTATGCGGCTAGGGACGTACACTGGGCCGAGATCGTGGGTTCGGACGGCCATCACCCATCCGGCCACCCGGGTCAGCGGTACCCGGGCAGCCACTTCACCTGGATCAAGATGGGCGTGCCGAGCCTTCAGGGACTTCGCCTGGCCCTTCTCGACGGCCCGCTCTCCATCCTGCGATCCGACCAGGCGCCGGGCGACCCCAACGAGCACGCGCCGCTTCTGGTGGAGTCCATCGAGGTCTCGCAAGCTCGCTACATGGGCCGCGCAAAGCCTTTTACTCTCGTGCTCAACCCCTGGCTCAACAGCATCGTCGGTGGCCGCGGGACAGGCAAGTCCACTCTCGTGGAGCTCGCTCGAGTCGCCCTGCGGAGGGAGAACGAGCTACCAGAAGAGCTGAAGCCCGAGTTCGAGAAGTACACGAGGGTTTATCCCAGTCGAGAGGACGGCGGTCTGCTGACGGATCGCACCGAGATTCGTGTGGTCTATCGCAAAAACGGATCGAGGTTTCGGCTTCAGTGGGCCCCAGCCGGCGGTCTGGATGCGATTCAGGAGGACTCCGGCGGTGTTTGGCGCCTTGCGGTGGGGGATGTCGCCCAACGCTTTCCCGTTCGGCTTTTCAGCCAGAAGCAGATCTTCCACCTGGCAAAGACGCCTCTCGCCCTTCTGCGGGTCATCGATGATGCGCAAAAAGTGGATCACCGGGCATGGAGCAACCGCTGGAGGGAGGAGGAGAGCCGACTCCTCGCTCTCCGCGCGAAGTCCCGCGAGATCGAGACTGGTCTCGCAGAGGAGCCACGTCTCAAGGGCGAGCTGGACGACGTGGAGCGGAAGCTAGCGATCTTCGAAGACGCGGGACATGCCGATGTTCTCCAGTCCTTTCAGAAACGCAGGCGGCAACAGCGGGCGATTGAGACGTGGGAGGAGAGCTGGACCGGCACTGGCGAGCGACTGCGCGACGCGGCGAGCGAGCTGGTCCCGGATCCCCTCGATGCCACGGCGCTGGACACCCAACCCGAGGAAGACGGCACCCTTCGCGCGAGTGCCGCCACGGCGCGAGAGCGCTTGGGAGCGGTTCGCGAGTCAGTTGAGAGGTTGGCCGCGAGTGCCGACGAGATCCTCTCCGACTGGCGCCGAGACAAGGACCAGTCGGCATGGAAGGAGGCCGTCGATGCAGCGATCCAGGCCTATGACTCGCTTCGAGGCCGCCTGGCGCACGAAGGCGCCGGAGATCCCTCGGCCTACGGAGAGCTCGTACAGCGTCGGCAGACCATCGAGCAGCGCCTCGAGGAGTTGAAAGACCGCAAGAAAGAGGTTGATCGCTTGCGGAAGCAAGCGGCTGCTCGCTTGCAGCGCCTGTTGGAGATTCGGCGGGAACTGACCGAATCCCGCCGGTCGTTCCTCCAGTCCGTCTTGCAGAATAACCGCTATGTTCGCATCCGAGTCGTCCCCTACGGAGCCCGCGAAACCGTCGAGGAAGAGTTCCGCCATTTGCTCCAACGGGAAGGCGGAGCCTTCGATAAGGACATCGGCAAGCCCGGTAAAGGAGGTCTGCTCGGGGAGATTTATGGGGAAGGTAACGACCCACAGGAAGTAGAGAGGAATCTTACCGCGGTCAAGCAGCGGGTTCGGCAGATCGCGGCGGGGTCGCACGATCCGGCCAAACTTGGGGACCAGCGCTTCGCGACTCACGTTGGTAGGCTTCAACCCGAGACGCTCGATCGGCTGGACCTCTGGTTCCCCGAGGACTCGCTCGACGTCCAGTACAGCCCCACAGGCGACGGCGGCAATCTCAGGTCCATTCAGGAGGGCTCCCCAGGCCAGAAAACCGCTGCACTCCTGGCGTTCTTCCTGTCCTACGGAGACGAACCACTCGTCCTGGATCAGCCCGAAGACGACTTGGACAACCACCTGATCTACGAGCTGATCGTGACACAGCTTCGGGAGGTCAAACGACGCCGGCAGATCATCGTGGTCACCCACAATCCGAACATCGTGGTGAACGGCGACGCCGAATTGGTCGTTGCCCTCGCAGCCCGCAATGGAGAGACGCACAAGGAGCGCGAAGGGAGTCTGCAGGACAAGGCGGTCCGCAACACGATCTGTGAGGTAATGGAGGGCGGGCGGGATGCGTTCGAGGAGCGCTATCGCCGCATCGCACTGGAGGGGCGCCATGTATGACAGTCCGGAGGAGCTTCTCCGGCAGATCCGTCTGGGAGAAGACACGTCCCTGGAGCTGAAGGCGGTCCTGCTTCGGGGCGAGCGAGTCTCCGAGCCCAGGCGAGACGATCTAGCAGATGAGATAGCAGCTATCGCCAACACGCACGATGGGGTTCTGGTACTAGGCGTTGATGACAGGAGCCGAGAAGTCCTCGGGATCCCCGTCGAGTTTCTCGAGACAGTCGAACGCTTCATCTATGAGATCTGTAACGAAAGCATCAAGCCCCCAGTCATCTTCCGGTCCTTTCGCATGGAACTTCCCGATAGCGCCGGCGATCTCAAGCCGGTTCTCAAGGTCGAGGTCCCGCGTAGCTTATTCGTCCATGAGAGCCCGGGCGGCTACTTTCACCGGCAGGGAAGCTCGAAGCGGAGGATGCCTCCGGACGTCCTTGCGAGGCTTTTTCAGCAGAGGAGCCAGGCGCGCTTGATTCGGTTCGATGAGCAGGCTGTGCCGGATTCGCAGCTTTCAAGCCTGGACGAGGCCCTATGGCGGAGGTTTGTCAGGGACGCTCCAGGAGACGCTGCCTCTACCCTACGAAAGATGAAGATCCTGACTCTGGACGAGTCAGGTGAAGTACGTGCAACCGTCGCGGGCACCCTCATGTGCTCGTCCGAACCGAGAACGTGGCTTCCCGGCGCGTTCATTCAAGCCGTACACTACCGAGGAGCGCGCCAGGACTCCAACTATCAACTCGACGCGAAGGAGATCACGGGACCTGTGGACGAGCAGGTTCGCGAAGCTTTGGTTTTTATCCGTAAGAACATGAAGGTGGCGGCTCAGAAGAGTCCCGCTCGTGTCGAAGCGCCACAGTTCAGCATTCGAGCAGTATTCGAAGCCGTCGTGAACGCTGTAGCTCACCGCGATTACTCAATCTATGGGTCCAAGATTCGACTGTTCCTGTTCGACGACCGATTGGAGCTGTACTCGCCCGGTCCACTTCCAAACACGGTTACGATCGATTCGCTCGCTCTCCGCCAGTCGACACGAAACGAGCTGCTGTCAACTCTGCTAGCAAGGTCTCCGATCGAAGATTCCACGGGAGAGCTCCAGCGGAAGTTCCTGATGGAGAAGCGGGGGGATGGCGTACCGATTATCTTGTGTGAGAGCCTGAGGCTTGCTAAACGCGAGCCAGAGTATCGGGTCCTCGATGATGCAGAGGTGCTCCTCACGATCTATGCCGGAAAGGTGCCACCCGCTTCTCAGACGTGACTACAAAAGTGCGGAAGGGTGCCTGAAGCCCTTTTTGCGGTAGTGGACTAAGAACTGGTGGTGCCCGCCTGGGCCTGCTGGCCGCCCTGGCCATCGAGCGCGGCTGCGAGCTCGTGACCACCGACGGCGACTTCGCCCGGTTCCCGGACCTGCGCTGGCGTCACCCCCTGGGCGCCCGGTGACCCGGTTCGCGCCGCCGCCGGCCGCCCGGTCCTCCGCGCCGCGGGAGCTGACCGGACTCCGAGACCCAGCGCTCGCTTGACATCTGCCATGCCGAGCCGGTAAAGTGGCGGAAACGATGCGCCGGGGCCCTCTTGGGCCTCCGGAAACGCAAACGGCCCGAGCGAGGTGGGACTCGCCCGGGCCCGACTCGCAAGGAGAACGACGCTCCATGCAAGCCAAGACGCAGGGTACCACTCGTTCCGACGCCCGTAGCACTTCGAACCACCCGGGCCACGAGGCTCTCGTGCCTCGGCCCGCGGCCGGGCAAAGCGCCTTCAGCGCGCTCTTCCTGGAGCGGGCGCGCCGCCGCGAGGCCGAATCCGAGCCTCGCGAGGGCCTCGCCGACTCGGCGCTCGCCCGGGAGGCCCGCTGGCGCGGGCCCTGGGAGGTGGAGAGGGTGCCGGCCGGCGACGGCTGGCTCCACGCCGTCACCCGTCGCACCGAGCCGGCGCGGGAGGGGGGCGGCGCTCGCCTCGCCTGCCTCCGCCGGCAGGACGCTCTGCTGGGTGCCGCGGCCTTCGCGGCGCTCGCCGCGCCGAACCACCTGAGCGTCAACCGCGACCAGCGTCACGGGCGCCGCAGCCGCCTCGGCCGGCCGATCCACGACGGCGCCAGCCACCTGGGGCACGTCGTGGAGCCGCCGGACGACTTCCTGGCCTACTACCACGCGGTCCGCTGCCTGGCGGCGAATCCGGACGCGGCGGCGCTGTTCCTCGACGCCCTCGACCCCGAGACGCTCGCGATCCTGGGCCGGGTCGCCCTCCGCCGGCTGGGCTGACACCGGCAACCCCTGCCCGGGGCGGTCCGACCCCGCCCCGGGTAGGCGCCCAACTACGAGGAATGATGCACTGATGCATCATGGTATGCTAGTGCATCATGCGCACCACGATCTCCATCGACGACGCCGTTCTCGACGACCTCAAACAGCGTGCGAGCCAGCGCGGAACCACGGTCAGTCGGCTGATCGAAGACTCCGTGCGCCTGGCCCTCGCCCGCCCTCCGCAGCCTCCCGTCTCCCCTGAAGAGTTCGAGCTCGTCACCTTTGGGCGCGGCGGTCGCTTCACCCACCTCGACGTAGACAGGACCTCTGCGCTTCTCGAGATGGACGACCTCGAGCGCTACGGCGGCCGGAGATCGTAGGCGGTGGAGCTCCCGGACATCAACGTCCTCATCTACGCCCACCGGGAGGACGCTCCCGAGCACGACCGCTACGCGGCCTGGCTCCGACGGCTGGCCGGTGGGGCCGAGCCCTTCGCGCTCTCGTCGTTCACTCTTGCCGGCTTCGTCCGCATCGTCACGAACTCCAGGATCTTCGAGCCCGCCACCCCCTTGAGCTCCGCGATCGGCTTCTGCGAGAAGCTCCTCGAGCGTCCCCACGCCGTCCTGATCCAGCCCTCCCGGCGCCACTGGTCGATCCTCGCCGACCTCCTTCGCCGAACCGAGATTCGAGGCGGCGAGGTCAGCGACGTCTACCTTGCGGCCCTGGCCATCGAGCACGGCTGCGAGCTCGTGACCACCGACGGCGACTTCGCCCGGCTCCCGGGCCTCCGGTGGCATCACCCCTTGGCCGCCCGGTGACCCGGTTCGCACCGACCGTCGGCCTGACATGTCCCCCCGCGAGCCGGTTGCGTGGCGGAAACGCCACGCCGGCGGGCGCCGGCCGGCAGACCGCGGAGTGCAATCCCTCAGCGCTTCTTCTCGAGGTCGAGGACCAGGAGCAGGCCTCGGTCGATTTCCGCGAGGCGGCCAGCGGGAAGCGTCGCCACCCTTTCCGTCAAGAAGCGGCGATCGGCCGTCACCACCAGGGACACGTTGGCCACGGAGTCCTTGGGCAGGCCGGTTTCCTCGCGTGGCAGGAGCAGGTTCCCAGGCGCCTCGGCCAGGCCCAGGTTGGTCGTCAGGACGATGGCGAGCACGGTTTGGATCTGGCTTCGGTTGAAGCTGTCCGCTTGAACCACGAGGAGGGGGCGGGTCACCTCTTCACCACTCGTCGCGAGAGCGGGAAGCTCTCTCCAGAGCACCGCTCGCGTGGGCGATCTCGAGAGCCTCCTCCAGCCAGTCGAGCCGTTGAGCCGGGATCGCCGCGAGAGAGGCTTCGAGCCTGGCCTGCTCCTGGGCTTCCCAACCGGCCGACCACTCCGGCCGTGGCGAGCCGGCACTTTCAGCTCGCCGGGCTTGCCGTGGGCGATGGCTCATCCCTCGACCTCCCGGGCCTGACGGTCGCCAGGCCGCCGACGACGACGTATCGGACCTGCGAACGGTTGAGAGCCTCGAACAGGGGCTCGAAGAGCGACATCGGCTTCCATGCCTGGGGCACGGCTGCCGAATCGCTCGACTGACGTGTCGAATCTGCAAGTCGTGTACGCTTCGCCGGTCACATCTCCAATGTAGATCTCGTATACCGCCGGGGTGGACGCTGAATCCGGCGCAAACGACGAGTTTCGATTGACACTGGCACGCTCTGGCGCTAGCCTTGCTTGTCTCCGGGGCTCCACCCGGACGCCGACCGGGAGGTCCAGATGCTCGCCGCCAGCCCGCCGCCGTCGATCGTTCCCGCGGACACCGCCTGGATGATGGTCTCTTGCGCCCTGGTGCTGCTGATGACCCCGGCGCTCGGCTTCTTCTACGGCGGCCTGGTGCGCTCGAAGAACGCGCTCAACACGATGATGATGAGCTTCGCCGCGCTCGGGGCGGTGGGGCTCGCCTGGGCGGTCGTGGGCTACAGCCTGGCCTTCGCCCCCGGCAACGCCTGGGTGGGCGGGGCGGGCCACCTCTTCCTGGCGGGCGTCGGGCTCGAGCCCCACGGCACGATCCCGCACCTCCTCTTCATGGCCTACCAGGGCACCTTCGCGGTGATCACCGCCGCCCTCATCTCGGGCGCGGTGGTCGAGCGCATGCGCTTCGGCCCCTACCTCGCCTTCATCACGGCCTGGAGCGTCCTGGTCTACGCGCCGGTCTGCCACTGGGTGTGGGGCGGCGGCTGGCTGGGCGGCCTCGGAGCGCTCGACTTCGCGGGCGGCACGGTGGTCCACGTCAACGCCGGCGCCGCGGCCCTGGTGGCGGCGCTGGTGCTCGGGCCGCGGCGGGACTACGGGCGACAGGCTCTGCTGCCCCACAGCGTGCCGTTCGTGCTGCTCGGCGCGGCCCTCCTCTGGTTCGGCTGGTTCGGCTTCAACGCCGGCAGCGCGCTCGCCGCGAACGGCACGGCCGCGCTCGCCTTCGTCAACACGATGCTCGCGCCGGTCGCGACTCTCGTCGCCTGGATGCTCCTCGACCACCTGCGCACCCGCAAGACGACCGCCGTGGGCGCGGCGACCGGGGTGGTCGTGGGCCTGGTGGCGGTGACCCCGGCCGCCGGCTTCATCGGCCCGATGGCCGCCCTCGGGCTCGGCGCGGTCGCGGCGCTGCCGAGCTACTTCGCGATCCTCTGGCGCAGCCGCACCCGCCTCGACGACTCGCTCGACGTCGTCGCGGCGCACGGCGTCGGCGGCCTGGGCGGGGCGCTCCTGACCGGGGTGCTGGCGCGCGCGGCCTGGGGCGGCACGGACGGCCTCCTCGCCGGCGACCCGGCGCAGCTCGGCCGGCAGGCGGTGGCGGTCGCAGCGGTCCTCGCCTACTCGGGGGCGGTCTCTTTCGGTCTCTTGAAGGCGATCGGCGCCGTCGTCGCGCTCCGGGCCAGCCGGCGTCACGAGGGGCTGGGTCTCGACGTCGAGCTCCACGGCGAGGAGGCTTACGGCACGGGCGAGGGGGCGATCCTGGTGCTGCCCGATCCGGTCCGCGAGACGCCGGCGGCGGTACCGTCGGCAATCCCCGGGGCCCGCCCCGCCCCCGCGGCCCATCCGGTAGGAGGCCCGGCGTGAAGCTCATCACCGCCGTCATCCGGCCCGAGCGGCTCCACGCGGTCCTCGAGGAGCTCTTCCGGGCCGAGGTCCAGGGGCTCACGATCTCCCGCGCCCAGGGGCACGGCGGCGAGACCGAGCAGGTCGAGACCTACCGCGGCACGACGGTCAAGATGGAGCTGGTGGAGAAGGTGCGCCTCGACATCGGGGTCTCGGACCCCTTCGTCGAGGTCACGGTCGACGCGATCGTCCGCGGCGCCCGCACCGGCGAGGTCGGCGACGGCAAGATCTTCGTGGTGCCGGTCGAGAAGGTGGTCCGCATCCGCACCGGCGAGGAGGACCTCGCCGCCGTCACCCCGGCCCAGGCGACCGCCTGACGTGCGCTCCTCCTCCCGTCCCGAGCCCTTCCTTAACACCTGACCCGGCTCATCCGTCATAGTCGTTGGATGGACGAGGCCGACGCCGCCCTCGTGGCGCGTGCCCGCGAGGGCGACAGCGAGGCGTTCGGCACCCTGGTTCGCCGTTACCTGCGCCCGGCCTACGCCGTCGCGCTGGCCCGGGTGGGCGAGCCGGCGGACGCCGAGGACGTCTGCCAGGACGCCTTCCTCGCCGCCCTCGAACGACTCGAGAGCTGCCGCCGGCCCGAGGGGTTCGGCGGCTGGCTGCTCGCCATCGTCCGCAACCGGGCGGTCGACCTCCGGCGCCGGCGCTCGGTGCGCGAGACCGATCCCCTCGAGCGGGCCGCGGCGGTGAGCGCCGCCCGGGCCGACCCCGAGCGGGAGGCCGAGCGCTCGGAGCGGCGCGGCGAGCTCCTGGAGGCGCTCGAGCACTTGACCGAGCTCCAGCGCGAGGTCGTCCTGCTCTACGACTTCGAGGGCTGGAGCCACCGGGAGATCGGCGAGCGGTTGGGAATCTCGGAAGGCTCGGCCCGGGTCCACCTGCACAACGGCCGGCGGGCTCTCCGCGAGCGGTTGAGCGAGGGGCCGGCAAACCGGCCGACGGAGGCATGACGATGAACGAGAACGATCCCGGGAACGATCCCGAGCACGATCCAAACCCCTTGCGAGCGCTCGACCCGGGGCGCGATCCCGAGCGCTTCGAGCGGCTGGTGGACGGCATCCTCCGGGCCGCCGCTCCGGAGCTCGCCCGCCGCGCCGAGGCCCAGGCCGTGCCGCCGAGTCTTCTCCTCGGGCTCTCGGACTGGCTGCGCCCGGCGCTCGCCGCCGCCGCGCTCGTCGCCTTCCTCGCCCTGGCAACGCTCGTTGGCGGCGGGGCGCGGGCGGACCTCGAGCCGCCCCCGGGCCTCACCGAGGCGCTCGGCTATCCGGCGCCGGTCGCGACCTGGGTGGAGACGGAGCGGGCTCCTTCGGTCGAGGAGCTCCTGATCTCGCTCGAAGGAGGGCGCCATGGCCGATGAGGGCGATCGCTCCGCCCGACCCGGCGGCGGCCGCCCGGCCCGCGCGCGCCGGCAGGCATTGCTCGTGCTGCTGGCCGCCTTCGCCGCCGGGGCCCTGGCCGGATTCGCCACCGGGCGCCTGCTCGACCGCGGCTGGCCGGGCCATGAGCACCACGGGGAGCGGCACGGCCCGGCGCGGATGTTCGCGCCCGACGGTCCCCTGGGCGAGCGCCTCGACCTGACGCCGGACCAGCGCCGGAAGATCGAGGCGATCCTCGACCAGGACGGCCGCCGAGCCAAGGTGATCTTCGACGCCATGCGGCCGCGGCTCAAGACGCTCTTCGACTCGACCACGCGCGAGGTGCGCGAGGTCCTCACCCCGGAGCAGCGCCAGGAGTTCGACCGCTACGTCGAAGAGCGGATGGCCCGCCTGCGCGAGCGCATGAGAGAGAGCGATCAGGACCACGACCGAAACCCCGACCACCCGCCGGGCGCACCCGACGGGGGGCGTTGACCCGGCACCGGACCGGGCCTTGCAGCTGGACACTGGAGATTTGCGATGAAACGAGTGACGAAGTTCTTGATCCTGGGTGCCGCGGTGGTCGCGGTCGGCGCGGGGGCCATCGTGGTCAGCCGCGCGTCGAACGACGAGAAGGCGAAGGGGACGAGCCTGGCGACGGCGCCGGTCGAGCGCCGATCGATTCAGGTGGTGGCCGAGGCCGCCGGGCTGGTCGAGCCGGTGCGCGTGGTCGAGGTCAAGTCGAACGCCTCGGGCGAGGTGCTGTCGGTCGAGGTGGAGACCGGCGACCGGGTGGAGAAGGGGACGCTGCTCGCCGAGATCGATCCGCGCGACGTCCAGAGCGCCCTCGACCAGGCCCAGGCCGATCTCGAGTCGGCCCGGGTCAGGGCCGCCACCGCCGAGTCCGAGCGCTCGCGCAGCGAGCGCCTCCTCGACCTCGGCCTGATCTCGACCCAGGAGTACGAGGCGACCAAGGACACCGCCGCCGCGGCCCAGGCCACCCTGGTGCGCGCCAAGGCGACCCTCGAGCTCGCCCAGAAGCGGCGCAACGACGTCACCATCCGCGCCCCGATCACCGGCACGATCATCGAACGGGCGGTCGAGCCGGGGCAGATCATCGCTTCGGCGACCTCCGGCTTCTCGGGGGGGACCAGCCTCTTCCAGATGGCCGACCTCTCGGACCTCCAGGTGCGCGCCAAGGTCGACGAGGTCGACATCGGGCAGGTCCACTCCGGCCAGACGGCCAAGGTCGACGTCGAGACCTACCAGGGCCGGGACTTCGTGGGCGAGGTGAGCAAGATCGAGCCGCAGGCCGTGGTCGAGCAGAACGTGACGCTCTTCCCGGTCCTCATCCACCTGGACAACTCCGAGGGGCTCCTCAAGCTCGGCATGAACGCCGAGGTGACGATCGAGATCGCGAGCCGCGACGACGTCGTGGCGGTGCCCAACGGGGCGGTGGTGAGCCTGCGCGACTCGCGCGCCGCGGCCGCCGTGGTGGGGCTCGACGAGAGCGACCTCCAGGCGGCGATGCGGCCGGCGAGCGCTCCCGCGGCAGCCGGCGCCGAGACCGCCCAGGGCGGCGCTCCGGGAGCGCCCGCGGCGGTCGCCGCCGCGCCGACCAGCGACGAGTGCTCGGCGCTGTTTCAGAAGATGCGCTCGGGCGGCGGCCCGGACGCCCTGTCGGCCGACGAGCGGACCCAGCTCGGCGCCTGCCGGCAACAGTTCGCCGGCGGCCGCTCGGGCACTCGGCGGGGCGGCTCCGCCCGCGACGGATCCGGCGCCGGCACGCTCGGCGAGACCCGCCCGGCCCTGGTCTTCGTCGAGACGCCCCGAGGCGCCGAGCCCCAGCGCGTGGTCCTGGGCTTGAACGACTGGGAGTTCACCGAGGTCAAGAGCGGCCTCGAGCCGGGCCAGCAGGTGATCCTGGTCTCGGTGGCGGCGCTCCAGAAGGAGCAGGAGGCGCTGACCAACCGGATCCGCCAGCGGATGGGCGGCCCGATCGCCGGCTCGCGCTCGAGCGGCGGCCGGAGCGGCGGCACCGCCAATCGCGGCGGCGGGAGGTGACGCGATGCTGCTGTTCGAGATCTTCCGCGTCGCCCTGGCGGCGATCCTGGCCAACAAGCTCCGGTCGATCCTGACCATGCTCGGGGTGATCATCGGCATCGCCGCGGTGATCACGATGGTGGCGCTCGGCGAGGGCGCCCAGCGCTCGGTCCAGGAGCGCCTGTCGACCCTCGGCGCGAACGTCCTGACCGTGCGCCCGGGCCAGTCGTTCTTCGGCGGCGTCGGCCGGGGCCAGGCGCCGCTCAAGGTCGAGGACGCCCAGGCCCTCGAGCAGAACACCCGCTACATCGCCGCCGTGGTGCCGGAGATGGAGAGCCGCTTCCAGGTGCAGGCGGGGGGGAACAACGCCAACCTCTCGATCGTCGGCACCTGGCCGAGCTACTTCGACGTCAACACCTACCACCTGGCGGCGGGCCGGCTCTTCACTCCGACCGAGGACCGCGGCCGGCGGCGGGTGGCGGTGCTCGGCGCCCTGGTGGGCGACGAGCTCGGCGGCGTGCCGACCGAGTCGCTCGTCGGCCAGACGATCCGCATCCGGAGCATCCCCTTCGAGGTCATCGGAGTGCTCGAGGAGAAGGGCTCGATGGGCTTCTCGAACCCGGACGAGGATGTCTACATCCCGCTCGCGACCGCCCAGCTCCGGGTCGTGGGCACCGACCAGATCCGCTCGATCAGCGTGCAGGCGACGAGCCAGGCGAACATGAACCTGGCGATGGGCGAGATCGACCAGGTGATGCGCCGCGAGCACCGGTTGCGCCCGGGCGAGGATCCGGACTTCAACGTGCGCGACCAGGCGTCGCTGCTCTCGACCGTCCAGGAGACGACCCGCACCTTCTCCTTCCTGCTCGCCGGGATCGCGGCGATCTCGCTGCTGGTGGGCGGCATCGGGATCATGAACATCATGCTCGTCTCGGTGACCGAGCGCACCCGCGAGATCGGCCTGCGCAAGTCGCTCGGGGCGCGCCGGCAGGACATCCTGCTCCAGTTCCTGATCGAGGCGCTGGTGCTCTGCCTCTCGGGCGGCGGGCTGGGTCTCCTGACCGGCATGGCCGGCTCCTACGCCCTCCAGCGGGTGGCGGGCTGGAACATGGCGGTCTCGCCCGAGGCGGTGCTCCTCGCCTTCGGGTTCTCGGGGCTGGTGGGGGTGTTCTTCGGCCTCTGGCCGGCCCGCCGGGCCGCCGGGCTCGAGCCGATCGAGGCCCTGCGCTACGAGTGAGGCCCGCGACCGGCGCTACCGGCTCAGCATGGCTTCCAGACGCTCCGCGACCGCCTGGGCCGTGAAGCCGAAGTGCTTCGCCAGGTCCTTCCACGGGGCCGAGGCGCCGAAGCCCTCCATGCCGTGCACGGCGCCGCGCTCGCCGACGTACTTGTGCCAGCCGAGCGGCGAGCCGGCCTCGATCGCCAGCCGGTGCGGGACCGATGGCGGCAGCACCGAGTTGCGGTAGCCCTCGGGCTGGGCGTCGAAGCGGTCCCAGGAGGGCAGGCTCACCACCCGCACCCGCCGTCCCTTGGCCGCCAGCAGGCGGGCCGATTCGACCGCCAGCGAGACCTCCGAGCCGGTCGCTACGAGGATGCCCTCGGGCGCTCCACCGTCCGGCTCCGAGAGCACGTAGCCGCCGCGGAGCACGCCGTCGGCCGCCCGCCCGGCGGTCTCGGTCAGGACCGGCAGCCCCTGGCGGGTGAGCGCCAGGGCGGTCGGCCCGTCGGTGCGTTCGAGGGCGGCGCGCCAGGCGGCCGCGGTCTCCCGTGCGTCGGCCGGACGGATGAGCGAGAGGTTGGGGATCGCCCGCAACGCGGCCAGCTGGGAGATCGGCTGGTGGGTCGGACCGTCCTCGCCCAGGAAGATCGAGTCGTGGGTGAAGACGTAGACCACCGGCAGGCCCATCAGCGCCGCCAGCCGGATCGCCGGCCGCATGTAGTCGGAGAAGATGAGGAAGGTGGCGCCGTAGGGGCGCAGCAGACCCGACAGGGCGAGCCCGTTCAGGATCGCGCCCATGCCGTGCTCGCGGACCCCGAAGTGGAGGTTTCGTCCGCCCGGCTCGGTCGCCGAGGCGAACGGCTCGCCCTTGAGCGTGGTGTTGTTCGAGGCCGCGAGATCGGCCGAGCCGCCGACCAGCTCGGGGATCTCCGCGGCGAGCGCGTTGAGCACCTTGCCCGAGGCCTTGCGGGTGGCGATCGGACCGTCTCCCTCGCCGAACTCGGGGACCAGGCGGCGCCAGAACGACGGCAGCTCGCCGGCCAGGCGGCGCTCGAGCTCGGCCGCCTCCTCCGGGTGGGCCGAGGCGTACTTCTCCAGGCTCGCGTCCCACTTGGCGGCCAGGCGCGCGCCCTTCTTGCGGGCGGCCGCGAACGCCTCGCGGGCCTCGTCGGGCACCCGGAAGGTCGGCTCCCGGGGCCAGCCCATGGCGTCCTTGGTGGCCGCCACCTCCTCGGTGCCGAGCGGTGCGCCGTGGGCCTCCGCCGTGTCCTGCTTGTGCGGGCTGCCGTAGCCGATGTGGGTGCGCACCACGGTCAGGCTCGGGCGCTCGCCCTCGGCCTCCATGGCGGCCAGCGCGCGCTCCAGGGCCTTCAGGTCGTTGCCGTCGTCGACGTGCTGGACGTGCCAGCCGTACGCCTCGTAGCGCCGCCCGACGTCCTCGGTGAAGGAGATCTCGGTCGAGCCGTCGATGGTGATGTGGTTCGAATCGTAGAGGACGTTGAGCTTGCCGAGCGCGAGGTGGCCGGCGAGCGACGACGCCTCGGAGGTGACCCCCTCCATCAGGTCGCCGTCGCTCGCGATCACCCAGGTGCGGTGGTCGAAGAGGGGGAAGCGCTCGCGGTTGAAGCGCGCCGCCAGGAGGCGCTCGGCCATCGCCATGCCGACCGCGTTGCCGAGCCCCTGGCCCAGGGGTCCGGTGGTGGTCTCGACCCCGGGGGCGAGAGCGTGCTCCGGGTGGCCCGGGGTCTTCGAGCCGAGCTGGCGGAAGCGCTCGAGCTCGGACATCGGCAGGTCGTAGCCCGCCAGGTGAAGGAGGCCGTAGAGAAGCGCCGAGGCGTGGCCGCAGGAGAGGACGAACCGGTCCCGGTTCGGCCAGTCGGGCCGGCGCGGATCGAAGCGCAGGTGGCGGCTCCAGAGCAGGTAGGCCATCGGCGCCTGGCCCATCGGGGCGCCGGGATGGCCCGAGTGGGCGCGCTCGACCATGTCGACGGCCAGGAATCGAAGGGTGTCGATGGCGAGCTGGTCGCGCTCGGCGCGTGGGGTGCGTTCGGTCATGGGGGAGCCTCCTGGGCGACGGGTCGCGGGTTCCGCAGCAGAGGATAGCGGGGATCGGCGGCAGCGTCCAACCCCCGATTTCTTTGACTCGGCGGGGACCGGAGCGTAGAATCGCCGTCCCCCGCAGGGGCCCGCGGAGAGGTGCTGGAGTGGTCGAACAGGGCTGCCTGCTAAGCAGTTGTCCGGGGTAACCTGGACCGAGGGTTCGAATCCCTCCCTCTCCGCCATACCGGATCGCCCCCCGCATCCCCTCGATCCCCTTCCCACCCCACGGGGGGGAAGGGGACGCCCCCTCCCGTCCCTCCGCCCTCCACGGTCGGCCGCGGCACCCAACCCATGAAGCGGCCGAGCTCTGCCCTCCGCCCTGAGCGAGCGAAGCGAGTCGAACGGGTCGGCCGGGCGAACGGTGCCCCCGGGCTGCCGGCGGCCCTGCGGAGCCGATGCCTCGACGAGGGTCACCCGCCGCCCCCCTTCGGATCGGCGTTTGCATCATGATCCGGTCTGGAGCCCGCGACCAGGAGAGAGGAGCCCGCCATGACCCTGCAATCGATCAACCCCGCGACCGAAGAGGTCGAGCACGAGTACCAGGAGCACGACGACGCCGAGATCCGGCGGCTCCTCGAACGGGCCGAGAGCACGTTTGCCGAGTGGCGCGAGACCGCCTTCGCCGAGCGCGCCGAGCGGATGCACCGGGCGGCCGAGGTCCTGCGCGACCGGGCGGACGAGTGGGCCGCCCTCATGACCCGCGAGATGGGCAAGCCGATCGGGCAGGCCCGCGCCGAGGCCGAGAAGTGCGCCTGGGCGTGCGAGTTCTTCGCCGAGAAGGCAGAGCCTTTCCTCGCCGGCGAGGAGGTGGCGACCGACGCTTCGCGCAGCGGCATCCGCTACGACCCGCTCGGCCCGGTGCTCGCCATCATGCCCTGGAACTACCCCTTCTGGCAGGTCTTCCGCTTCGCCGCGCCCGGCCTGATGGCGGGCAACGTGGCGCTCCTCCACCACGCCGAGAACGTGACCGGCTGCGGCCTCGCGATCGAGGAGATCTTCCGCGCGGCGGGCTTCCCGGAAGGGGCATTCGCGACCGTGCTCTCGGGGCACGACAAGGTGCCGGACCTGATCGCCCACCGGGCGGTGCGGGCGGTCTCCTTGACCGGCAGCGTGCGGGCGGGCAAGGCGGTGGCCGCGGAGGCCGGAAAGCACCTCAAAAAGGCGGTCCTCGAGCTCGGCGGCTCGGATCCGTTCATCGTGCTCGCCGACTGCGACCTGGCCGAGGTGGCCGGCAAGGCGGTCAAGGCGCGGACGCAGAATGCCGGGCAGAGCTGCATCGCCGCCAAGCGCTTCCTGGTGGCCGAGGAGATCGCCGACGACTTCGAGGCGGAGCTCGCGCGCCGGATGGCGGCCCTGTCGGTTGGCGATCCGAGCGATCCGGACGTCGCGGTGGGGCCGCTCGCCCGGAAGGACCTGCGCGAGACGCTCCACGACCAGGTGGAGCGCTCGGTCGCGGCCGGCGCCCGCCTGGTGACCGGCGGCGAGCCGCTGGACCGCAAGGGCTGGTTCTACCGGCCGACGGTGCTGGCGGGGGTCGAGCCCGGCATGGCGGCCTTCGACGAGGAGGTGTTCGGGCCGGTGGCGGCGGTGGTACGGGTGCGCGATGCCGATCACGCGGTGGAGCTCGCGAACCGGTCGGACTACGGGCTGGGGGCGAGCGTGTGGACCGGCGACGCGGCGGCCGGGGAAGCGCTCGTGGGGCGGCTCGAGGCGGGCAACGTGTTCGTGAACGGGATCGTGAAGTCGGATCCGCGGCTGCCGTTCGGGGGGGTGAAGGATTCGGGGTTCGGGCGGGAGCTTTCGGCGTTCGGGATTCGGGAGTTCGTGAATATCAAGACGGTGTGGGTGGCGTAGGCGGATGGGGCGGGGTCGGGGTCGGGGTGGCGACGGCTCGGAACCCGGTGGCTCTCCGGCGGCTCACTGCGCCGGCGGAGAGCCACGCAGGCTCCGGGCCTCCGTGAACCGGCGGCTTGACGGTTTGGCCCCTCCGTTGGGGCGATCCCGAACGCCGGGTGGGGGAGAGGGTGGATCGACGCCTTCGATGGCCGCGGCACGAACCCATTCGGAGTCGCTGGCCGCGGCCGATCCCATGAAGCGGCCGAGCCTGCCCTCCGCCCTGAGCGAGCGAAGCGAGTCGAACGGCTCGGCCGGGCGATCCCTACGACCAGCACCGACCGCTGGTGAGCCCTTACTCCTCTGCCGACCGGCGGACCGTGAGCACCGGGCAGGGGGCGTGCTGGACGACTCGTTCGGCGGTGGAGCCAATGAGCAGGTGGGCGAGGCCGGAGCGGCCGTGGGTGCCCATCGCGACCAGGTCGACCTTGCGCTCCGTCGCCACCCGGACGATCACTTCCTCCGGGATTCCCTCGGTCGTGAGCAGCTCGGTCGTGAGCCCCTGGCGGCGCACCGGCGCGGCGAGGGCCTCGAGCCGCTCGCGGAGGCTCTCTCGGAGCTTGTCCGTGAACTTGAAGAAGCTGCCGGCCGGGCCGTAGGAGTGATACTCGGCGGGTACGTGGAAGACGTGGAGCAGGATCACGTGCGTCGCCTGGTCGGAGAGCGACACGCAGTGGTCGGCGGCGGCGAGCGCCGCTTGCGCGTCGCTCGAGAAGTCGGTCGGCACGAGCACGGTGCGCGGCGCCGCCTCGGCGCGCCGGTCCTCCGGGTGCACGGAGAGCACCGGGACGGTCGCCCCCTGGACGATCCGTTCGGCGGTCGAGCCGAGGAGCATGTGGCGGAAGCCGGTGAGCCCGCGGGTGCCGACCACGAGCAGGTGGGCGTGGGCCTCGCCGGCGGCCGCGAGCACCGCCTGGGCCGGAATGCCGTCGACCAGCCGGCCCTCGGCCTCGATCCCTTCGAGCGTCGGCCCGGCGAGGATCTCGTCGAGCCGCTCCCGGGCGGCCTCGCGCAGCTCCCGGGCGATGGTGAGCGGGGGCGCCGCGAAGTCCGCGACCGGCATGGGCGGCGCGAGGACGTGGACCAGCACCAGGCGCGCGCCGTGGGAGCGGGCGATCTGGGCGCCCCACGAGAGGGCGAGCTCGGAAGGCGGAGAGAAGTCGGTGGCGACGAGTACGCTGTCGAGCGGATCGGCCATGGAAGGATCTCCCGGGAGGCGAGCCGAGTATAGCTCGGTCGTGTCCTAACTGCGTGTTGGTGCCCTCCGGGGCGCCGGGGCGGCGGGGAGGCTGAGCGGTGAGCGCACCCCGACATCTCCTCCCGGTAGACTTCCACCGGCGCGGCGTGGGGCCGCGCCGCACGGTGGGGGTGCCATGGAGTGGGCTCGGCGGATCGGTAGAGTCTCGTTCGGTATTGCAAGGGCGATTTTCGGATTGCCCGCCAGGGTCTGGTCGGCCATGCGGTGGCTAGTGCTAGTTGGGGTGATGGTCGCGAGCTTCATGACGGATGCTCGCGCGTGGATTTCAGGTCACCCTTGGGAGTTCGGGTTGGGCGCGCTCGCTTACGGCGCGGCCTTGTTCGCCTACGACCTCCAAGCGCGGCTAGATCGCGTGAACTGGGCTCGACTAATTGACGTTGAGGCGAGGGGCGCGTTGCAGCGCAATCGAGAGTTTGCCGGGGTCACGCACGGCAATGTGCTTAATCTTCGCTTTCACTATGCCGTGCGGAATCCACGCGGTCCGGTGGCACACCCGTACCCTCGCGTTCGAGTCTTGGTGCGTCCAGGCGGAAGGGGCAGGTGGCGGCCACTTGAATTGGAAGTTCTCTACCAGCGCATTCACAAGGTGCGGGGTTCCGCTTGGCGGTTCGTGCCTGGAACGGACCTGATGCCCGGGCGAGAGATGGAGATTCCCGGTCACCAGACCACCGACCTGGGGGGTGACCTAGTGGCCTCCTTGAAAGACGCCAGCCTGGTCAGCGAACGCCAGCTTGCCCTTGCTCTGGAGGTGGAGGTACTCGGCCAGGAGCCCATGCGAGCGAGGGTCCCTGTGCGGCCAGAGAACGACTAAGCCGCCAGCAGCTCCGCCACCGACCAAGGCTGGCTAACCACGCCCGCTCTCATCGCCGGTGTCATGCGGATGCTGGAGTGGAACTTGACCAAGTTGTAGTGCGCGACGGTCAGCGCCACGGCGGCCTTGTGGTTCGCGAGCTTCTTAGAGAAAGCGTTGGTAAGCCGGGTGAAGCGCCGGTTCTTCATCCGCACGTCGAGGTTGAGCCGCTCGACGTGGGAGGTGCAGATCAGCTCCTCGACCGGCGAGCCGTGAATCGGGGTCTTGGTCGCGGCTATTATGCGCGGCGGGCTGTACCGCCGCTCTTCCTGCGTCTCCGTGCCGTACTCCTTTACAAGGATGGCGAAGTCCGTCCGGGTGCCGAGGTGGAAGCTGACCGCCTCCGGGTAGGCGTTGAAGCCGTCCGTCGTGAGCTGGAACCGGCCGGCCGTGGCCCGCTCCAGCTTCTCGACGAAGAGGTCGGTGTGCGGGGAAGTCCGCCGGCCGGTGTGGTGGGCGAGGATGAGCTTCGTGTCCGCGTCGTGCGCGAGGAAGGTGTAGCTGTCGCCGATCTCCGGCGAGGTCTCCAGCTTCCGTGCCTTCGTCTTCTCTTTCATGTTGATGAAGGCCCACAGCTCATCGGCCTCGACGTTCGCGACCTCTACGTCCTGGATCAGCTCGGCCAGCAGCGCCTCGCACTTCCCACCCGCGAGCACCAGGAGCCGGCAAACCGTGTCCCGGTGCGTGCCGGTGATCCGCTCCGTCGCCCGAATGGACATGCCCTCGACCAGGAGCGACAAGCAGGTGACGGCGCGGTCGAAGGGAATCCGCATCGGGTGAATCGGGCTCGGCGCCGGGGAGTCGGTGACGGTCCGGCCGCATCCCTTGGAGGTGCAGCGGTGCCGCTGGTGACCGGCGGCGGTCTTTCCGTACTTGATCGTGGCGGCTTGGCAGGTGGGGCAGTTCATGGCGGTCTCCCTTGACTGATTGGAGTGTACCCAATGGGTATACAAATGTCAAGGGGTTAGAAGAAAAATCTGTGTTGACTGCGGGTCTCCTTTGGGTATACAGTCTCGCCATGGTCAAAGACGCAGAGAAACGGGCGCACTCCGCCCAAATCCACATCCGCCTCACCCCGGAGCATGACGACCTCATCCGGCAAGCCGCCGAGCACTCCGGGCAGACGCTCACCAACTGGATTCGTGGGGTCCTGGTACGGGAGGCGCGGAAGGAACTGTCCCGCTAGGCGGTATCACGTCCCGAGGGCGGGACTGCCACAGCAGGCCACGGATGAAGCGGTGAAGAGGTGTCGAGCTGCGGTAGAAGTTGGGCATCCTGCGTTTCTCCTCGTGAAGACGCAGGACTCCTGTGCTAGGATGGGGTCGTCTTAGCGGACACCCCGGCCCTGCGTCGGGTTACGAGCCCCGGTTGGCCCTGGACGGCCTCCCGGGGCTTTGGTGTTTCTGGAGCACCTACTCCAGTCCAACTTCGCTGGAGCATAGCACACCTAATTCGTTTGTTTCCAGTAGCTTAGCTGGGAATATCTGTGCTATTCTTCCCCAGCGGAGAGCCTATTTCTACCCACGTCCACGATTTTCTACCCAACCAGGCCGACTTTTTACCCAGGCGTGGGTAGAAAGTCTCCGCCCTCATTTCTTCCCATGACAGCAAGAGCGTCCAGGTACTCCCTCATGAAGTGGAGGCGTGCCCTCAAGAGCATGTGCTCGGCTCCAAGCTCCTTCGCTTTAGCCACTGCCTCATCTTCCGTCATTCCCTCCCGCTGCATGCGCAACGCGAAGCGGCGTGGGTTTTCTCGTACCTCATCTTCGATCCGCAGGAGGCGCCCGTAGCTTTCCTGGAGGAGTTGATCCGAAACCTCTGAAAGCTCGAGCCCCAGGTCTCGTGCACGAGCTTCCGCACCCGCTAGGAATTCCTTCGCCTCAACCGCTAGTCTCTCCTCCAGTTGAAAGACGTCACGAATCCCTTGCTCCCTCTCTCTTCGGAGCGGTAGCACCGGCGGAAGTGTCCCCAGGTCGCGCCGCCGGGCATACTCCTTCAGCGCCCACTCTACGAACGTGTTGATCTCGTGCTCTGGATATCCGCGGTAGTCGCCTACTAGGCGTGCTGCGCCACGGATTGAGTGATCGTGTTCCTCAACAAGGCCCCCGATGATGAAGAGGGCTTCCTCGTCCTCGGTTCTCGGTCGGCCGCGACGTGCCACCAGCACCCCCACGGTGCCCACAGGAGTTTGGAAGGACGGCGCGGCGGGCCGGGTGTGGGGTCCCGGCTGTTCGGCGGCCATTCCTAGCCGCGCCGGGGCCATCATACAAAAGGGGCGGCCCCGGAGGGCCGCCCCTCGGTTCCACCGCTGGCGCCGCGCCTACCCGGCTTTCCCGCCTTCCAGCTCCGCCAGAACCGCCGGGCGGAGAACGGAGCAGGACTGCGAAACCCAGGCGAGCACGGCGCCGAGCACCGACCGCAGCTCGGGTGAAGCGCTCTGCGGCGAGGCCCCGGTGCCGAAGCTCGTCATCAACGTGTCTTGCACCCGCGTGAGGTCGTCGAGGGTGACGGTCGCGAGAGCGAGCACCCGGGAGTAGACCTGACCCTCCAGTACAGACTCTTCCTCATCGATCGTCCGGCGGATGTCGCGGACCATCCCGGCGAGCCGGACGGCCCACGCCTCGGCGCATTTGCCGAGCCCCTTCTCTTCCTCATCCCTGGAGTGATCGCCGAGATCCTCGGCCGTCGAGAGTAGGTAGACCGTCAGCGAGTTGAGATCGTCCGCGACGGCGGACAGGTCGTCCCGGTGGTCGCCGGTCCCCCACATACCCGCCTCCCGCGCGATGTCGAGGAGGAAAGCCGCGACGGCTTCCAGGGCGGCGGCCCGCCCCTCGTCATCGAAGGGTCGGAGCCAGGTGAACCGGACCGCCCGGTCGTACTCCCAATCGGGCGGCGGGTTGGTGTTCTTCCCGAGCGGCAGGTCGGGCTCGGGTGGTGCGGGTGCCGGGGACGGAGGTTCCGGCGGTTGGATAGACTTCGGGCGGTCAGGCATGGAGCTAGTTCCTCCTGTCTGGCTAGGCCCGGCGGGTCGCTCGCCGCTTCCCGTCGGGCCGCTTCGGTGTCCCGGGGCGCGCGTGGCCCCGCTCAACGTCCGAAGCTACCGCCGTTGCAAGGGGCGAAACTGACCAACACGCAGTTAGGACACGACCTATAGCTCCGCGCGGTTGAGACGGTCTCCGGCGCGTGGTAGCTTCACAACCCGGCCGTCGGGCCTCGCCGCTTCCCCGGCGGCCCTCTCGCCCACCGATCCGCGATGACCAAAGACACCACCACGGGACCCGTCCGGGTGCGCTTCGCCCCTTCGCCCACCGGCTTCCTCCACGTCGGCGGCGCGCGCACGGCGATCTACAACGAGCTGCTCCGCCGCAGCCGGGGCGGCGCCTTCATCCTGCGCATCGAGGACACCGACCGCGAGCGCTCCGACGAGGCGATGACCCGCCAGATCCAGGAGGCCCTCTCCTGGCTGGGCGTGGCGTGGGACGAGGGCCCGTTCCTCCAGAGCGAGCGCGTCGAGCGCCACCGCGAGCTGGCCGCCCGCCTGCTGGCGGAGGGCAAGGCCTACCGCTGCTTCTGCCCCCCCGAGCAGCTCGACGCGATGCGCCGCGAGGCGCAGGCGGCGAAGCGCACCTTCCGCTACCCGCGGACCTGTCTCGCGCTCGGCCCGGAGGAGACCGCGGCGAAGCTCGCAGCGGGAGTGCCCTACGCGGTCCGCTTCAAGCTCCCGGAGCTGCCGATCCGCTTCCACGACCTGGTGCGGGGCGACGTCGAGTTCGGGGAGGAAGCGGCGCTCGACGACTTCATCCTGCTCCGCTCGGACGGCTCGCCGACCTACCACATGTCGGTGGTGGCGGACGACCTCGACATGGGCGTGACACACGTGATCCGGGGCGAGGATCACCTCTCGAACACCCCCAAGCACGTGCCGCTCTTCGAGGCCCTGGCCGAGTCGACCGCGGGCCGCGTCCCGGTCTTCGGCCACCTGCCGCTGATCCTGGGGCCGGACAAGAAGCGCCTCTCGAAGCGCACCGGGGCGACCTCGGTCGAGGAGTTCCGGTCGCGGGGGATCCTGCCGCAGGCGCTCTACAACTACCTCGCGCTCCTCGGCTGGTACCCGGGCGACGAGCAGGAGATCCTGTCGCGCGAGGAGATGTTCGAGCGCTTCGACGTCGGCGGCCTGAACGCCTCGGCGGCGGTCTTCGATCCGGACAAGCTCGCCTGGGTCAACGCCCAGTACATGTCGTCGCTGCCGCTCGCGGAGATCGAGGATCGCCTGGTGCCGTTCCTGGTGGCGGCCGGCGGGCCGGATCCGGCCGGGCTCGGGGGCGCGGACCGGGAGCGCTTCGACGCGGCGGTCGACCTCCACCGGCGCCGCACCCACGATCTCGCCGAGCTCGCGCGGGTAATCGTGCCCTACTTCGCCGAGCGCCTCGCCTACGACCCGGAGCTCGCCGGGAAGTTCCGCGAGGATCCGGCGCTGCCCGAGCTCCTCGCCGCGCTCGGGGAGCGCTACCGGGCGCTCGAGCCTTTCGCCGTCGAGCCGCTCGAGGCGACGCTCCGCGCCCTCGCCGAGGAGCGCGGGGTGAAGGCGGCGGCTCTGATCCACCCCTTGCGCATGGCGCTCTCCGGCGCCAAGGCCGGCCCGCCGGTCTTCGACCTGGTGGCGGCGATGGGCCGCGAGGCGACGGAGCGCCACCTGGGGCACTTCCTGACTTGGCTCGCGGAGGCCGGTTGAGGGCGGCCGCGGTGGCAGGAATCCCCTCGGTCGCGGGGCGGTTGTAGCCTCAGGCTACCGGCCGGTCCCGGTCGAAAAAGGCACTCCCGACGTTGCTTGACCCGATCGGGCCGGTCCGGTAACCTCTCCAGCCCGTTGGGAGGTCGTCTAATGGCAAGACATGCGGCTCTGGACCGCAGAATCGGGGTTCGAGTCCCTGCCTCCCAGCCATCCCCCGCGAGCTCCTCGTTCCTCCCCTGACCGGTCGCTACGAAGGCCCTCCCGCGCCCGCGCTGGCCGGAGGCGCTGAGCCCCGGTTTCGCCGGCGCCGCCAAAGCGGCGTACAATTCGCCGCCATCACCTTCGGATGGACTCTCCGTCCATCCACTGCCAGAGGAGAAAGAGCGATGAAGCAGCTCCCCGTGGTTGCTCTCGTTGGGCTGGTGCTGTCGCTGGGTGCGGTCGCCGGGTCCGCCGGCGCCGCGGACGAAGGAACGGCGCCTTCCGAGCACGTCGTGATGAATCCGGACCAGTTGCAGTGGGGGCCGCCGCCGCCGGTGTTCGCGGCCGGCTCCCAGATGGCGGTGGTCCAGGGGGACCCGTTCTCCGAGGGGGACTTCGTCGTCCGGATGAAGATGCCCGCCGGGTACAAGATCATGCCCCACTGGCACCCGACGACCGAGAACGTGACCGTGCTCTCCGGCACCCTCCACATCGGCATGGGGGACACGTTCGACGACCAGGCGGGCACCGCCCTCGCCCCTGGAGGGTACGTCTCGCTGCCCGCCGAGATGCGCCACTACGCCTGGTCCGACGGACCTTGCGAGATCCAGATCCACGCCAAGGGACCGTTCGTCCTCACCTACGTCAACCCGGCGGACGACCCGAGCGGCGTGCAGCACTAGGGAAGCGACCGGGCCCGCGGCGCGCGCCGGCGCGCCGACGTTCGACCGCCGGAGGCGGGGCTCGACGGCCTCGCCTCCGGTCTACACCGGGTAGCCGACCTTAGCAGTGGGAAGCTCGTGATAGTCTCCACCTATGGAGGTGGATATGGAGCTTTCCAAGAAGACCACGATCCTGTTGCCGCCCGACCTTCACGAGCGCCTGACCCGACAAGCGGAGCGAGAGGGGACGAGCCTCGGCGAGCTGGTGCGCCGGGCTTGCCGGACCCAGTACGGCTACGTCTCGACGGAGGAGCGCCGGAAAGCGGTCGCAACACTCCTGACCCTGGATCTCCCGGTGGGCTCGACAGAGCAGCTGAAGCGGGAATCGGTTCCGGCGCCGGACGATCTGATGGCGGACGACCGCGCCAAGAGCCATCCGCCCCGGCGGAGCCGTGCCAAGTGATCCTCGTCGACACCAATGTCTTCATGTACGCCGCGGGTGCCGATCACCCGAACAAGGCACCCGCCAGTCGATTTCTGGATCGAGTCGCGCTGGACGAGGTGGAGGCGGCGATCGACGCCGAGACGCTCCAGGAGATCCTTCATCGCTACCGGGCGATCGGGCGCTGGGACGACGGTCGCCAGGTCTTCGACCTGGCCAGGGTCCTTGTTCCGTCGGTCCTCCCGATCACTGCTCGGCTCCTGGACCTGGCGCGCGAGCTCCTGGACCGGTACCCGGGCCTCATGGCGCGGGACGCCCTGCACGCCGCCGCAGCCCTCGAGCACACCGGTGGCGCCATCTGCAGCTTCGACGGGGACTTCGACGGCGTGGAGGGCCTCCATCGGATCGAGCCGTCGTGAGTCGAAAGAAGCCACGGTCCGGCGAGTCGGGTTTGCCTTCGAGGGGCGGGCCGGCCTCCGACTCGCCTCTCTCCAACAAGGATGCCGTCGCTTCCTCACTTCGCCTTCGGCGCGGAGAAGGCCAGGGTCAGCAGCGTCTTCTGCTCGAGCTTGTGGGCCTCGGCGGAGCCGGTGGCGGGGCTCGCGGAGGCGGCGCGCTTGATGGTGCGGACCGGGCGGCCGCGGGAGATCCGCTCGAGGCGCGGCACCACGAAGCCGAGGGCGCCCATGTTGGCCGGCTCCTCCTGGATCCAGACGATCTCGCGCAAGGGGCCCAGGCGGTCGAGCTCGGCCAGGAGCGCCTCCTCCGGGAACGGGTACATCTGCTCGAGACCGAGGATCGCGGTCGTGGCGTCCTTCCTATGGGTCCGCTCGTGGCGCAGCTCGTGGAGGATCTTCCCCGTCGCCACCAGCACGCGCTCCGCCTTCTCGAGCTCGCGCTCGGGCATGACGGTCAGGAAGCGGTCGCGGGAGAACGACTCGATCGGCGAGGAGGCCGGCTTCGCCCGGAGCATGCTCTTGGGGGTGAAGACGACCAGGGGCTTGCGCCAGCGGCGCAGGACCTGGCGCCGGAGCAGGTGGAAGTACTGGGCCGAGGTCGAGGGCTGGGCGACCTGGACGTTGTCCTCGGCGGCGGCCTGGAGGTAGCGCTCCACCCGGGCGCTCGAGTGCTCCGGTCCCTGCCCCTCGTAGCCGTGGGGCAGGAGCAGGACGAGCCCGGACAGCAGCCCCCACTTGTCCTCGCCGGCGGTGATGAACTGGTCGATGATCGTCTGGCCGCCGTTGGCGAAGTCCCCGAACTGGGCTTCCCAGAGGACCAGCGCCTCCGGGTAGTCGCGCGAGACGCCGTACTCGAAGCCGAGCACGGCGAACTCCGAGAGCATCGAGTCGTGGACCTCGAAGAACGCCTGGTCCGGCGAGACGTGCTTCAGCGGGTAGTAGTCCTCCTCGGTCTCCACGTCGACCAGAACGGCGTGGCGCTGGTTGAAGGTGGCGCGCCGGCTGTCCTGGCCGGAGAGGCGGACCGGCACGCCCTGCTCGACCAGCGAGGCGAAGGCCAGGGCCTCGGCCATGCCGTAGTCGACCGGTCGCTCGCCGCGCCCCATCTCGGCGCGCTGCTCGAGGAGCTTGGCCACCTTGTCGTGGACGTGGAAGCTCTCGGGGGCGGTGGTCAGCCGCTCGGTCAGGCGCGCGACGTCCTCGGGACCGATGCCGGTCTCGACCTCGTAGGCCTGGTCGTACCAGCCGCCCTTGTACTCCTTCCAGTAGGGAGGGTGCTCGGCGAGCGCCGGCCGCGAGGTGAGCTGCTTGGCCGCCTCCTGGGCGCGGTCGAGCTCCTCCTTGAACTCCTCCTGCTGGGCCGCGGCCACGTCCTCGAGGCCCGAGTCCTCGGCGTAGATCTGCCACAGGCGCGGGTGCTCGTCGATCTTCTTGTAGAGCACCGGCTGGGTGATCGACGGGTCGTCGACCTCGCTGTGGCCGTGGCGCCGATAGCCGACGAGGTCGACCACCACGTCCGAGCCGAACGTGTAGCGGTAGTCGATGGCGATCCGCGCCACCCGCACGACCGCCTCTGGGTCCTCGCCGTTGACGTGGAAGATGGGGACGGGCAGGCGCTTGGCCACCTCGGTCGTGAAGCGCCAGGACCAGAGCG
Organism: uncultured Acidobacteriota bacterium; assembly: GCA_963837945.1. Taxonomy (GTDB): domain Bacteria; phylum Acidobacteriota; class Thermoanaerobaculia; order Multivoradales; family DATKCC01; genus CAVUBL01. The sequence goes on along the minus strand of CAWIQD010000001.1, from coordinate 268,657 downwards.
CCTCGGGCTCGGCGGTGAAGCCGATCAGGTTGTTGACCACCAGGTGGACCATGCCGCCCACCGAGTAGCCCGGCAGGTCGGCGAAGTTGAGGGTCTCGGCGAGGACGCCCTGGCCGGCGAAGGCGGCGTCGCCGTGCATCAGGATCGGCACGACCCGGCGCCGGCCGTCGGCCTCGCCCCCCGTCTCGATCCGGAGCCGCTGCTGCTTCGCCCAGACCCGGCCGGCCGCCACCGGGTCGACCGCCTCCAAGTGGCTCGGGTTCGAGGCCAGGTGGAGCCGGATCGTCCGGCCGTCGGTCGCCTCGTAGCGTCCCGTCGCCCCCAGGTGGTACTTGACGTCGCCGCCGCCGAGGACGCTCCGCGGGTCGACGTCCTCGAAGCCGGCGAAGAGGTCGGCCGCCGGCCGCCCGACGACGTTGAGCATCACGGACAGGCGCCCGCGGTGGCTCATCGCGAGGACCGCCTGCTCGGCCTCGTGTCCGGCCGCCGCCTCCAGGCACTCGTGGAGCATCGGCACCAGGGCGGTGACGCCCTCGATCGAGAAGCGCTTGGTGCCCAGGTAGCGCGACTGGAGGACCTGCTCGAACGTCTCGGCCCGGACCAGGCCGCGGAGGATCCGCTCGCGGTCGGGCTCGGGCGCCTCGGACTCCATGCGCTCGTAGACCCAGCGCCGCCGCTCGGGGTCCGGCATGTGGGCGGTCTCGACGGCCAGGGTGCCGCTGTAGACCCGGCGGGCCTCCTCGACTCCCGGGCCGGTCGCCGGCAGTGCGGGATGGCTCACCGGGCGCAGGCGCCCGAGGGGGTCGAGGTCGGCCTGGAGGTAGCCCCAGGTGCGGTAGGCCTCGAGGTTCTCGAGCGCTTCGCGGGTCTCGCGCAGGCGGGTCTGGGCGTCGGTTGCGGGGGCTTGGGGCGCGGCTACGTCGGTCGCCATGGCATCTCGAGGATACCGCGTTGCGGCGGGTGAAATTCCCGTCCCGAGGGTCCGGCGAGCGCGGCCCGGAGGCCGCTGCGCTAAGCTCGGAAGCCGCACGCCCCGCGCGAACCCTTTCCCATCGAGGCGCTTCCATGACCCAGGCTCGACTTCTCCGTCTCCTCCTCGGCGTTCTCGCCCTCCCGCTCGCCCTCTGCGGGCTGGCGGCGGCCGGCACCGGTCCGATCCCCGAGCGCCCCGACCTCGGGCTTTCGCCGCTCGCTCCCGCCACGACCGGCGGCCTGCCGGTGGTCGAGCGGGCGCTCGCGAAGCTCACCCAGCACCGGCGCCTGCTGGTGATCGGCGCCCACCCGGACGACGAGGACACCTCCGCCCTGGTCCTGGTCTCCCGGGGGGAAGGCGGAGAGGCCGCCTACCTCTCCCTGTCCCGGGGCGAGGGCGGCCAGAACCTGATCGGCACCGAGCTCGGGGTCCCCCTGGGGCTGCTCCGCTCGCGCGAGCTCCTGGCGGCCCGCGAGATCGACGGCGCCCGGCAGTACTTCACCCGGGCCTACGACTTCGGCTTCACCCGCTCGCTCGACGAGACCTTCGGCAAGTGGCCGGAGGACGTGCTCTTGACCGACACGGTGCGGGTGATCCGGCGCTTCCGCCCGCAGGTGATCGTCTCCGTCTTCCCGGCCGACGAGCGGGCCGGCCACGGGCAGCACCAGGCGGCCGGCACGGTGGCCCACGAGGCGTTCGAGAAGGCCGGCCGGGCAGGGGCCTTCCCGGAGCTCGCCGCCCAGGGGCTCGCGCCCTGGGCGCCCGAGTCCCTCTTCCGCGCCACCTGGTTCGACCGGGACTCGACCAGCCTCGAGACCGACCTCGGGCACCTCGAGCCCCTGTCCGGCAAGAGCTTTTTCCAGCTCGCGATGGCGGCCCGGAGCCAGCATCGCTCCCAGGACATGGGCCGGGTTCAGCCGCTGGGGGAGAACCACGGCCGCTACCGCTGGGAGGCGGGGCCGGGCGGCGCGGGTTCCGCCGACCTCTTCGCCGGCGTCGACACCCGGCTCGAGGCGATCGCCGCGCTCCTGCCGCCAGGGGCGGCGCGCGAGACGGCCTCGACCGAGCTGGCCGCCGCCCGCGAGGGGGCCGAGGCGGCGCGGGCACGGCTCACCCCGGAGACCCTGCCCGCGGTGGCGGCCGATCTCGCCGGCATCCTGGGGCACCTGCGGGCGGCGCGGCGGGCGGCCGGCGAGGGTGGTGGTGCCGGATCGACCGTGGGCGCGGGATCGACCGAGGGCGCAGCCGCGGACCTGATCGACGAGAAGATCGGCGTCGCCGAGCGCGCCCTGGCGGCCGCGGCGGGAGTCGCCCTCGACGCCTGGGCCGAGCGCGACGAGGTGGCCCCGGGCGAGACGCTCCGGGTGGAGGCCCAGGCGTGGAGCTCGTCGGTCGCCCGGGGGGGCGCCCCGGTGCCGGTCGAGGTGGTCTCGGTCGAGCTCGGCGGCGACGCGCCCTGGAAGGTCGCGCCGGCCCGCGGGGACGACGGCCAGCCGATCGCGGCACCGGCCGGGCCTCTCGCGCCCGGCGACCTCGCCGCCTGGGCTTTCGAGGTCTCGCCGGGAGACGCCGCGGCGCCCACGGTCCCCTACTTCCTCGCCAAGCCGCTCGACGGCGACCTCTACGACTGGAGCGGCGCCTCCGGCCCGTCGGATTCATCGGTTTTGGGCGAGCCCTTCGGAGCGCCACCGCTCGTCGCGCGCTTCACCCTGCGCCTCGCCGGCCAGCAGGTCGCGATCGAGCGCGAGGTGGTCGAGCGGGTGGGCGATCAGGCGCGCGGCGAGATCCGGCGTCCGCTCCGGGTGGTGCCGCGTCTCGAGGTCGAGGTCGCGCCCGATCTGCTGGTCTGGTCGACCGGCGGCGAGCCGCCCGCCAGCCGGCTCGAGGTCTCGCTGCGCTCGAACCTCGGCCGCCCGGTCGCGGGCTCGGTCCGGGTCGAGGTGCCCGCCGGCTGGCCGTCCCCCGATCCCGTGTCCTTCCGGATCACCGACCCGTACGGCGAGGCGGCGGCCGAGCTCCACGTGACGGCGCCGGCCGGCCTCACCCGCGGGCGCTATCCGCTCGGCGTGGTCGCCGCGCTCTCCGACGGCTCGACCTATCGCGCCGCCTACCCGGTGGTCGACTACCCGCACATCCGGGCGACGCCCTACCCCGAGCCGTCGCGCCTCGAGGTGGCGGCGGCCGACATCCGCTGGCCGAAGCTCGGCGCCGTCGGCTACGTGCGCGGCGCTTCGGACCGCGTGCCGCAGGCCCTCGAGGCGGTGGGCCTGCCGCTCGCGCTGCTCTCCGGCCACGATCTCGCCGAGCGCGACCTCTCGCGCTACGACGCCATCGTCATCGGCAGCCGGGCCTACGAGACCGATCCGGAGCTCGGGCGCAACAACGCCCGGCTGCTCGACTACGCCCGGCGGGGCGGGCTGGTGCTCGTCCAGTACCAGCAGTACCCGTTCGTCGACGGCGGCTACGCCCCCTATCCGCTCGAGATCGCCCGGCCCCACGACCGGGTGACCGACGAGACGGCGCCGGCGACTCTCCTCGAGCCGGCGAGCCCGGTCTTCACCACGCCCAACCGGATCGGTCCGGAGGACTGGCAGGGCTGGGTGCAGGAGCGCGGGCTCTACTTCGCCCACACCTGGGCGCCGGAGTACACGCCGCTCCTGTCGTTCCCCTCGAGCCCGGGCTACCCGCCGGGAGACCTCCAGGGCGGCCTGCTGGTGGCGAAGCTGGGCGACGGGACCTACGTCTACACCGGCCTCGCCTTCTTCCGCGAGCTGCCGGCCGGCGTGACCGGCGCCTACCGGCTGTTCGCGAACCTCCTGGCGCTGGCCGACCGGACGTGAGGGCAAACCTCGAGGAACTCTTCCGCCGCGCCAACGAGGTGTGCCTCGCCGAGCGCCTGGCGCCCGAGAGCGCCGGCTACGCCCGGCGCCTGGACTTCGCCCTCGGACGCCTCACCGAAGGGTACCGGATCGCCGCACATCTCGCCCGCCGCTACCCGGAGACGGTGCGCCCCGGAGCCCGGGTGCTCGACCTCGGCTGCGGCAACGGCGGCCTCGTCTTCCCCTTTGCGGAACGGGGCCTCACCGCCCTCGCCCTCGACCTGACGCCGCACCTGGAGCTCGAGGAGGTCTCGCGGGCGGCGGCCCTCCCCGTGCGCCAGGTCTCGGGTCGCGGCGAGGCCCTCCCTCTCGCCGACGAGTGCGTCTCGCTGGTGCTCTTCGCCGAGACCCTGGAGCACATCGAGCGCCCGCGCCGGCTCGGGCGCGAGGTCACCCGAGTGCTCGCCCCGGGCGGCATCGTCTACGTCAAGACGCCGGCACGCCTGCGCTACCTCTTTGCCCGCGAGCCCCACTACGGCGTGCCGTGCCTGGCGCTTCTGCCCGGCCGCGCCCAGCGTTGGGTCTTCGAGCGCCTGGTGGCGCCTGGCCAGCGCTACGACGTGAGCCATCTCTACTGGAGCGCCGCCGGCGTCGTCCGGCAGTTCCCGGGCCTCGAGCTCGCCGAGATCACCTCGAAACACTGGGCCGGCCCCTTGCGCCGCCTCGACTGGGACTGGATCGTCGCCCGCAAGCCGCCAGGCGCCGGTCAGTCCACGTAGCCCAGGGCGCGCAGCTCCTCGCGGGCGCGGCGATCGACCCGGGCGTGTCCCGGCTGGAAGGAGGCGGCCGTGGTGACGGCGACGCCCGGGCCGGGCATCGGATCGGAGAGCGGGTCCCAGGCGAGGCGGGCGGCGCCGTGCCGCGGGTGGATCCAGAACGGCTCGGCCTCCCCGCCCTCGCGCGCGATCCGGAGTCCGAGCCCCCCGCGCCGGCCGGCGACGTCGAAGACCAGGAAGCACAGCCGGCCGGGTCGGAGTCTCGATTGCGGAGAGGCCCTCGCCGTCCGGAGAGACCGGGTACCAGCGCAGGCCGTCCCACAGGCCTACCGGCCGGATGCGGGAGCCCTCGGGCACTTCCACACGGCGGGCGTCGTTGGGCAGCCGGGCCACCAGCCGGCCGTGGGCAAGCCAGGCAAGGACCGCGGCCAGGCGGCGGTCGAGGCTGCCGGCCGCGGGCGCGGCATCGGAGCGGGGCTCGGCCCGATCGGTCGCCGGGTCGTAGGTGAAGACTCTCGCCCGGGGCATGCCCGGCGGCCGTTCGGCGATCACCGAGTCGCCGCCGCCGTCGAGCCGAAAGCGGTCGATCGGCGGCTCGGGGTGGGCGGAGATGCCGTGGACCAGCACCGGCCGGCTCGCCCCCTCCGGAGCCTGCGGCGCGAGCAAGGAGCGGCCGAGCAAGCCGTCCTTGGACAGCCCGGCGAGTGCCAGGAGGGTGGGGGCGACGTCGAGACCCGAGACCGTGCGCTCGATGCGCCGTCCTTTCGTGCCGCCGGGCGGACGGACCACGAGCGGGACGCGGACGTTCGGAGCGAAGACCTCGCCGGCCGCATGGGCCATGTGGCCGTGCTCCAGGAACTCCTCGCCGTGGTCCGAGGTCACGATCACGGCGGTGCTCCGGTCGAGGCCCGTCGCGGCCAGGGTCTCGAGGAAGGTCCCCAGGTAGTGGTCCGTCCGCGCGATTCCTCCGTCGTAGAGCGCGACGATCCGAGCGAGGTCCGCCGGACCGGGAGGTCGCTCGATGGAGCCGACCCGCGCCACGTCGCCGAGCGTTCCGGAGTAGCCGGGGTCGAAGAATGGGTCTGCATATCCCTCCTGGTTGACGTAGGGCTCGTGGATCTCGTAGGTGTGAAGGAAGAGGAAGAAGGGCCGGAAGCGGTTCGCCCGCACCCAGTCGGACGCCTCCGAGAAGATCACCTTCGAGTCCTTGATCGCTTGCCAGGCCTCGCCGGCGGTCGAGTCGTATCGACCGAAGCCCTGGGAGAAGCCCCAGCGCGGGCTTACCAGCCCACCATCCGTGAACGCCGCCGTTCGATACCCCGCCTTCTCCAGGCGCTCGGCAACGGTTACGATTCGCGGGGACAGCCCTTTGGCGATGCTCACCGCCCCGTGCTGGTACGGCAGCAACCCGGTCAACATGCTGGCGGTCGAGGGCAGGGTCCAGGTCGAGGCGGCGAGCGCTCGGTTGAAGACCAGCGACTCGGCCCCGAGCCGGTCGAGGTACGGGCTGGTTGGTCGCCGGTAGCCGTACAGGTCGAGGTGGTCGGCGCGCAACGTGTCGAGGGAAACGAGCACCAGGTTCGGGTGCTCACCAGGGCCGGTGCCGGCCTCGCCCTCCCGATTCCCGGTCAGGTAGAGCTTCCGACCAGGCGATCGGCCGTGGGCCGGTGCTCTCGAGGACGAGGTCCACGGTAGCCGGCGCTCGAGCCGCCGCCGGCACCAGGACCCCGAGATCGATCCGGTGACTCTCCCAGTCGTCGGTGGCCGCCAGCCGGGTGGCGAACAGCGTCTTGCGCTCGCCCGCCGCCACCAGCTCGACTGTGGCCTGCGCGGTCGCTGGAGCCTCCAGCGGCACCTCTTCCTGCGGGTCCGGCGACTGCCCGGCGAAGGCCAGAGAGATCTCGAGGCGCGCGTTGGGCGGCAGGGTGACCGTCGCGTAGAACGAGCGCCCGGTGCACGTGACCACCGCTTCCCGGGAGCTCCGGCTCCGTTCGACGTACTGAAGCCCGGCGGGCAGGCGCCGGCCGCCGTCTCCGAGGCATGGGCTTCCCTTTCCGGCGTAGCCCGCGGCAGCCCGCGGCTTCAGCCGCTGCACAAGCGCCAGATCGGAGAAGCTGGCGTCGGGCTCGCCGCTCGAGCAACTCGAGAGTGGGAGCACGAGCAACAAGATCAGGGCAACCGCCGAGGCCGCACATCGCCGCCTGCGGTCGTCGTGGGAAACGGGCATTTTGACGGATGCTACCAGGAGTGGACGCCCTGCGGTCTCTCGGCATGGCGGAAGCCTGGGCGATTCCTTGGTGACGGGACCTCGATCGCTTACACTGCGCCGAGATGGGTTCCGATTCACGCGTCGGCCGGTGGAGGCAGTGGTGGCCGGCTGGGGCGCTCGGGCTGCTCTGGGCGGGCCTCGCTCTCGCGATCTTGCGGAGCGGGATCCGGCCGCCGGACGACATGTTCATCACGTTCCGGTACGCCTGGAACCTGGCCCACGGGCACGGCTTCGTGTTCAATCCCGGCGAGCACGTCTTCGGCCTCACCAACCCGGGACTCGGCCTCACGCTGGCCCTCCTCCAAGTCCTCACCCGCGTGCCCGTCCACGAGCTCGGCAGAGTGCTCTTCGGTGCCGGGCTGGTCGCCTTCGCCCTTCTCCTCTGGTGGGATGCGCGGGGCCGGGTGGCTCGGTTCGAGGCCGCCGTCGCCGGCACTCTGGTTCTCGGTTGCTCGGCGATCTGGATCTCAATTGGCTCGGCTTCGGCGGTGGTGCTCGCGCTCCTCGCCGGCTCGGCGCTGCTCGTGCATCGGCGGCCGGCTACGGCCGGCGTCCTGGCCGGCCTCGCCGTTTGGTTCCGACCGGACGCCGCCCTCGGGGTCGCCGCCCTGGGCCTCCTCGCCTGGCTGGAGCGCCGCCGCGCCCCCTGGCGCTGGGGCCTCGTCGCCGGCGGAGTGATCCTCCTGGGAGTGGTCGCCGCCTGGCTGTACTTCGGCAGTCCTCTGCCCAACACGCTGGTGGCGAAGCGGATCGCCGGCGAGCTGAGCTTCGTGAGGGATACGGGTCCGGTTCTCTTCTGGGCGCGGGCGGCGCGCCTCTTCGAGCGCCACATGGGTCGCTTGTGGCTCTTTCTGGTGGCCCTGGGCGTCGCCGGCCTGTGGCCGCTCTTCGTTCGAGGAGGGCGGGCCACGCGCACCGTGGTCCTGTACGGCGTCGGCGTCGCCGTCGCCTACCCTCTCCTCGGCGTGCCCTTTTTCCAGTGGTACGTGGTGCCGCCGGTCGTGGCTCTCCTCTACGGGACGGTCGCTCTCGCGATGGGCATCGGCCGTGCTTTCGGAGCAGCAGTCCGCGCGGGGTGGCCCCGCGGGGGCGAGCGCCTGGAGGCGATTCTGGCAACCGGGCTCGCGGTGGCGATCCTCTTCGCGCCGGTGCGGTCCGCGGTCACGACCGGCTTCGGTTTCCTGCGGTCTCCTCCTGTCGGAGGCCGCTTCGATACTTACCGGCGGGTCGGCTTGTGGATCCGGGCCCACTCCCGACCCGAGGAACGGATCGCCTACGGGGAGATCGGCAATCTGGCCTACTGGAGCCGGAGGCCGGTCGACGACCTCATGGGCCTGGTCACCCCCTCCACTCTTCCTTTTCTCGCGGCCAACGACCCGGCCGGTGCGGTCCTCCTCGATCCGCCCGAGTTCTTGGTCCACCACCCCGAGGGCCCGCAGAGGGGCCTGATCAGAAAGCCGCGGTTTCGCGCCGCCTACGCCCCGGTGGCGACGATCCCCAATCCCGAGGGTGAGGGCGGCGCCACGATCTACCGGCGCCGGCCGGGGGTCGAGCTTCCGCCGCCCCGGCCCCCGCGGAGGAAGAGCGCGCCCGGAGCGGTGGGGTAGACTTCCGTGCGCCCCGAGCGGGCGCACGTCACTCCCCATGAAGCCACGACTCCCGCCGCTCGCCGCACTCCTGCTCGTCGCCATGGCGTCCGGCGCCTGCGGCGACTCGCGGACCGCCGTCGTCCTCTACTCGCCGCACGGCCGAGACCTCCTGTCGCTCGTCGAGACCACCTACGAGGCGAGCCATCCGGAGGTCGACGTGCGCTGGCTCGACATGGGCTCGCAGGAGGTCTTCGACCGCATCCGCTCGGAGAAGGCGAACCCGCAGGCCGACGTCTGGTTCGGCGGGCCCGACACGATCTTCGGCCGCGGTGCCCGGGAGGGCCTCCTCCAGCCCTACCGGCCGGCCTGGGCCGACGCCGTGCCCGCGGACAGCCGCGATCCCGGGAACCTCTACTTCGGCGCCTACCGCTCGATGCCGGTGCTGGTCTACAACTCGGCCGCCGTCACCGCGGCCGACGCGCCCAAGGACTGGGACGACCTCCTCGATCCCCGCTGGCGCGGCCAGGTCCTGATCCGCGATCCGCTCGCGAGCGGCACCATGCGGACCGTCTTCGGCATGATCCTCGCCCGTTCGGTCGACGAGACCGGCTCGCCGGAGCGCGGCTTCGAGTGGCTCCGCCGGCTCGACGGCCAGACCAAGCAGTACGTGCTCAACCCGGCCCTGATGATCGAGCAGCTCACCCGCCAGGAGGGGCTGGTCACGGTCTGGGACCTGACCGACATCCTGTGGCAGCAGAAGCGGGGCAAGCCGCTGGGCTTCGACTTCCCGGCGAGCGGCACCCCGGTGATCGACGATTCGATCGGCCTGGTGGCGGGCGCCCGCCATCCCGCGGCGGCCAAGGCCTTCATCGACTGGGTGGGCTCGCCCGAGGCCGAGCGCCTGGCGGCCGACAAGGCCTTTCGCCTCCCGGCGCGCAGCGACCTCTCCCGCGCCGACCTGCCCGCCTGGGCGCGGGACGTGCTCGACCGCATGGTGAGTGCCAAGGTCGACTGGCAGCTCATCGAGCAGCACGGGCCCGACTGGATGACCACCTGGGACCGGACCATCCGCGGCCACGGAGCGGGATGATCCCGGCTTGAGCGCCTACCTCGAGATCGACCGGCTGTCGAAGCGGTTCGGCGACCTCGCCGTGCTCGACCGGGTGACCCTGGCGGTCGAGGAGGGGGAGGTGCTGGCGCTCCTCGGGCCCTCGGGGAGCGGCAAGACCACCTTCCTTCGCCTTCTCGCCGGGTTCGAGACCGCCGAGCAGGGCGCGATCACGGTCGCCGGCCGGGAGGTGGGCCGGCTCCGGCCCGCCGAGCGCGGCTTCGGGATGGTCTTCCAGCACTACGCCCTGTTCCCCCACCTGAACGTCGCCGGCAACGTCGCCTTCGGCCTCGAGGCGGCCGGCGCGCCGCGCGACGAGATCGCCCGGCGGGTCGCGGAGGTGCTCTCCCTGGTCGACCTGGCGGGCTTCGAGGCACGGCGGATCGGCGAGCTCTCGGGCGGCCAGCAGCAGCGGGTGGCGCTCGCCCGCGCCCTCGCCCCGGGGCCTCGCCTCCTGCTCCTCGACGAACCGCTCTCGAACCTCGACCCGGCGCTTCGCGAGCGCACGCGCCGCGAGCTCCTCGGGGCGATCCGCCGAGTGGGCATCACCACCGTGCTGGTGACCCACGAGCAGGAGGAGGCCTTCGAGCTCGGCGACCGGGTGGCGGTGCTCTGGCGCGGCCGCCTCCAGCAGGTGGGCTCGCCCGAGGCGCTCTACCTCGAGCCTGCGAACCGGTTCGTCGCGAGCTTCGTCGGTCGCAGCTCGATCCTGCCGGGCGTCGTCGAGTCGCTCGACGGCGAGGGCCGGTGCCGCGCGCGGCTCGGAGACGGCGGTCCGCTCTGGCCGGCGGCCGCCGCTCTCGGCCTCGCCGTGGGCGCGGCGGTCGAGCTCGTGATCCGGCCGGAGGCGCTTCGGCTGAGCCCGGAGGGGGAGTCGGAGGGCTCGGACGAGGCCGGGAGTCTCCGGGGGCGGGTGAGCGGGCGGCGCTACGGCGGACCCCTCACCTACTACCAGGTGATCCTCGACCGGCCGGACGAGGGCGAAGGCCCCGAGGTCGAGGTGCTCGCACGCGACGCCGACGGAGGTCCGGCCGCCGACACCGGGGACCGGGTCGTCGTGCGGCCGGCCCCCGACGGCCCGCTGCCCCGGGCCTTCCCGACCGAGTCGGCCTGATCGCCCCCCGGCTCCGGCCGATCTCCGGCGCTCGGCGAGGCGCCTACTTCGTTTGCGGAATCGCACCGAGCCTTCGAAGCCGCCGGACCTGGACCGTCGGCGGCAGCCGGCCCCACGCGCGGATCCCGTGCACGGTCTCGGGATCGAGGAGACCCAGGGCCTGCGCCTCGAGCGGATCGAAGGGCACGGGTCCCGCGGCCCGTTCGGCGTCCGAGAGCGCTGCCCAGTGGGCGAAGGCCGCCCGAGTCCGCGACGGAGACAGGTCGGGCCGGGGCTCGGCGCGCAGGGCGAGGAAGCCCCAGACGACCGAGCCGGCGAGCAGGGCCAGAAGGCTCGCTCCGACCAGACGCGAGACGGCCCGGCGGCCGGCGAGCAACGACCCGCCCGCGGTCGCCAGGGCGACGGCCGCGACCGCCAGGGGCGGCAGGAAGAAGCGGGCGGCGGGGAAGAAGTAGAGACCGTAGAGCACGGTGTGAGCGAGCGCCCAGGCGAGGCCCGCGGCGGCGACCCAGGCGACGCCCCGAAGCTGGGCATCCCGGCGCCGGGCGAGCACCGCGAGGACGAGGAGGGCCGCCCAGCCGGCGAGGGGCCAGGCGAGGCCGAGCGTCTGGTGCGCGCGCAGGCCGGGGAGGCCGAGGAGCACCTCGGCGGCGAGCCGCAGGTGGGGCACGCCCCCGAGGCCGGGGACCCGCGCCAGGTCGGGATTGCCCGCGAGGGCGAAGCGGAGGCCGAAGGTGTCGTGGAGGTGCCGGTACCGGCCCGGGATCCAGAGGGCGTAGGCCGTCCAGGGCCACGCGGGAAGACCGCAGGCGAGGAGCGTCGCCGAGGCGACGGCGGGGAAGACGAGGGAGCCCGCAGCCAGCGCGGCGAGGCGCCCGAGCGTCGGCCGCAGACCGCGGAGGCGGAGGCCCGCCAGGACCAGGACGGCGAGGGACGGGACCAGCAGGGCGCCGGCCGGCGGCCGGAGCACGGCCGCGAAGCCCGCGGCGACGCCGCCGAGCCCGCAGAGAAACAGGGATCGCCGGCCCGGTGCCCGCACCAGGAGCCCGCAGGTGACCGCGGCCAGAGCCAGGGTCGCGGCGAACGCCGCCGGCTCGTCCGCGAGGAGCGTGCGGCCCGCCTTGACCGCCATCGGGCCCAGCGCCCAGGTGGCGCCGGCGGCGAGCCCGGCCGCGGCGGCCGCCACGCGGACGGCTCCCGCGCGGGCTCCACCTCCGGCCAGGACGGCCACGGAGAGCCACGCGAGCCCGGCAAGGAGGGCGGCCTGGAGGGCGCCGAAGACGCCCGTCACCCGCCAGAGGTCCCGGCCGCCCACGCCGGCCGCGGCGGCCGGGGCGAGGGTCAGGGGCCAGCCGGGGGGATACCGGGGCCGCACCCGGTAGGGGCCCACCTGGAGGAAGTAGCCGCTCCCCTGGGCCAGCCCCTGCGCCGACGCGGCGTACTCGAGCGCATCGGGGCGCGGCCGGAAGGCCGGCCCCTCCCAGCCCGGCGCCCAGACCCAGCGCGCAGCGAGGGCCAGGGTGGCCGCGAGGAGGCAGACGGCCAGCGCCTCCGGACGGGGAGCGCGGAGCATCCGCGAAGTGTAGAGGATCGGGGAGGGCCCGGTGCCGATGGTAGAGTCCCCTCTGCAACGCCCATCCCCGTCCCCGGAGGCGATTCGCCGGGTGCGGGCCGCCGCCACCGTCGTGACCCACGAGCAGGAGGACGCCTTCGACCTCGGTGACCGGTTGACGGTCCACTGGCGCGGCCTCCTCGTCGGGGGCGCCCTCGCTGCCCTCCTCGCCTGGCTGGTCGGCTACCCGCTGCTCGTCACCCTGGGCGAGGCGCTCCGCGACCGGGGCGGTTGGACGCTCGCCGGCTTCGCCGCCTTCGTCCACCGGCCGGACGAGTGGCTCGCGCTGTGGCGGAGCCTCTGGATCTCGGTCGCCTCGGTGGGCCTCGCGGCGGCGGTCGGCGTGCCGCTCGCCTTCCTCTTCGAGCGCACCGAGTTCCCGGGCCGCCGCCTGCTCGGCGCCCTGGTCGCCCTGCCGGTCGCCCTGCCGCCGCTCGTCGGCGTCATCGCCTTCCTCTTCCTCTACGGCGAGAGCGGCTTCGTCAGCCGGGGCGTCCGGGCGCTCGCCGGCCTCGAGAGCGCGCCCTGGCACCTGGCGGGCCCCGGCGCGATCCTGCTGGTCCACGCGTACTCGATGTACGTCTACTTCTACCTCTTCACCCGCGCCGGGATCGCGGGCCTCGACCCGGCCCACCAGGAGGCGGCGGCGAGCCTCGGGGCGAGGCGGCTGCGCACCCTCGTGCGGGTGACCCTGCCGATGCTCCGGCCGGCGCTCGCCGGGGCGGCACTGCTCACCTTCATGACCGCGCTCGCCTCGTTCTCGGCGCCCTACATCTTCGGCGGCTCCTTCCGGGTGATGACCACCCAGATCACCGCCTCGAAGCTCAACGGCGACGACCTGGCGGCGCAGGTCGAGACGATCACCCTGGCGGTGGTCGCCCTGGCCGGGCTCTGGCTCCTGACCCGGATGGGGGGGCTCTCGTTCTCGGGCGGCTCGGTCCGCGGCGTGGCGCCGGCGCGGCGGCGGATCGTCTCGCGGGCCGGGCGCTGGGCCGCCGCGGCCGGCGGATGGCTCTTCGCCGTGGTGCTCCTGCTCCCGCACGCGACCCTGCTCGTGATCTCGCTGGTGCCGCCCGGCACCTGGACGGCCGAGGCGGTGCCGCCGGTGCTCGACCTCTCGAACTACCGGGCGCTCCTGGCCGATCCGGCGCGTCTGCGGCCGGTCGTGAGCTCGCTCTGGATGGCGGCCGCCGCCACCGCCGGCGCCCTCGCCCTGGGGGTGGCGGCGGCGCGCTCGTCGGCCCGGCTCCGGGGCCGCGGGCGGAGCGCCACGGCGAAGGGCGAAGGCCTCCTCGGACGGGCGCTCGAAGGGCTCCTCGCCCTGCCCTGGGCGATCCCCGGAACGGTCTTCGCGATCGCGCTCGCCACCGCCTTCAGCGTGCGCTCGCCCTGGCTCGGGCGCTTCGTCCTGGTGGGCACGCCCTGGATCCTGCCGATGGCCTACCTGGTCCGGAGCCTCCCGCTGACCGGCCGCTCGGCGGTCGCCGGGCTGACCCAGATCGACCCCGCTCTCGAGGAGGCGGCCTCGTCGCTCGGCGCCGGCCGCTGGCGCACCTTGCGCCGGGTGGTGCTGCCGCTGCTGCGGCCGGCGCTCGCCGCCGGCGCGAGCCTCGCCTTCATCACCGGTCTCGGCGACTTCGTGACCTCGGTGGTCCTCTACACCCTGGAGAACCGGCCGATCTCGATGGAGATCCTGTCGAGCCTCCGGGTCCAGGACCTGGGCGCGGCCGCGGTGTACGGCGTGCTCCTCGGAGCGGTGAGCGCCACCGCCTTCCTGGTCTGGGGCGAGGAAGGCAGGGCCGCCTAGATGCAACGTAGCGAGGTGGCGAAGCTCTCGGTCCTCATGGGGACCGTCTTCATCGACATGATCGGCTTCCTGATGGTCTTGCCCCTGCTGCCCTTCTACGCCGAGCGGCTGGGGGCGGACCCGGTGGTGGTCACCCTGCTGGTCGCCGCCTTCGCCCTGGCCCAGCTCCTGACCTCGCCCTTCTGGGGGCGCGCTTCCGACCGCTTCGGCCGGCGCCCGATGATCATCGTCGGCCTCGCCGCCTCGGCGGCCGCCTTCGTCCTGTTCGGCGTCGCGAGCGGCCTTTCCGACGTCGGTCGCGAGACCGCCTTCGGCGGGCCGCACCTCGGGCTCTGGCTGCTCTTCGCCTCGCGCCTGATCCAGGGCGCCGGCGGCGGCACGACCGGCGTGGTCCAGGCCTACGTCAGCGACGTCGTAGCGCGCGGGGAGCGGGCCAAGGCGCTGGGCTGGATCTCGGCGGCCACCAGCGCCGGGGTCACGCTGGGGCCGGCGCTCGGCTCGCTGGCCGCCCACTGGGGGGAGTCGGCTCCGGGCTATCTCGCGGCCGGGCTCTGCCTGGCCAACGCGGCCTTCGCCTGGTTCCTGCTGCCCGAGCCCGAGAGGACCGAGCCGGAAGGGGAGGCCGGCCCCGAGGAAGGGGAGGCGCGCTCGATCCGCCAGGCCCTCGTCCGCGTGCTCACGCACCCGGGCGAGGAGATCCATTCGCTGATCTTCATCTACGCGCTTGGGATGATGGCCTTCATGGCCATGAACAGCGTGGTCGCCCTCTTTCTCGAGCGCCAGTTCGGGGCGACCGACCGCACGATCGGCTGGTTCTACACCTATGTCGGCGGCCTCTCGTTCGTCATGCGGGCCGCGATCCTGGGGCCGGTCGTGAGCTGGCTGGGCGAGGTCCGGACCCTGCGCGTCGGCGCGCTTTCGCTCGCCGCCGGCCTGGTGGCGATCTCGTTCGCCGGAGAGGCCGACCTCGCGATGCCCTGGAGCCTGGTGGTGCTGGCGCTCGCGACCTCCTTCGTCCCGGTCGGCACGGCCCTCCTGTTTCCCGCCACGACGTCGCAGATCTCCGGTCGGGCGCGCTGGCGCGAGACCGGCCAGACCCTGGGCGTGCAACAGGCCTTCGGTGGCATCTCGCGGGTGATCGGCCCGATTTGGGCGGGCCTCGCCTTCCGCGATCTGGGCGTGCCGACGCCGTTCTGGATCGGCGCCGCGATCATGGTGGGCGTGTTCGTGCTCGGGCTGCGGGTGCGGCCTCTCGGCCGCCGGGGGCGCGCCGGCGCCGAAGGGGAGCTCGGGGCGGAGAAGGAGGGCCTCTGAGGGGGCCGGGCAGGAGGCTGCCGGCGGCGCTCGTCGTGCTCGTCGCCCTCTTCGTCGCCTGGGGCGGCTGGTTCATCTGGCGCACGTCGTTCGAGGCCGGAGGGGTCCGCACCTTCAGCCTGTTCGACGACGCGATGATCTCGATGACCTACGCCCGGAATCTGGTCGAGGGCCACGGTCTCGCCTGGGCGCGCTACGGCCGGCCGGTCGAAGGCTTCACCTGTCCCCTCTGGACCTTCCTGATGGTCCCGGTCCACCTGCTGCCGATCGGGCTCCAGAAGACCAGCCTCGTGGTCCAGCTCCTGTCGCACGCGATCCTGGTCCTCGACGTGCTGGCGGTCCGTCGCCTGATGCTGCGCCACTTCTCCTTCTCGGCGGGCTCCGGCGCGAGGAGCTGGCTGCCGGCCGCCGCGCTGACCGCCTTCTACTACCCGCTGGACCACTGGGCGCTCCAGGGCATGGAGTCCGGTCTCCAGGCGCTGCTGGTGGTCCTCGCCGTCGACCTGGCCCTGTCGATCACCTCCCGGGGAGAACGGCGCGAGATCGCCCTCTGCGCGGTGCTGGCGGCGGCCTACCTGGTGCGCATGGACATGGCAGTCCTCGTGGTCCTCGCCCTCGGCTGGGTGGCGCTCCACGGGGGGCTCACCCGCTCGCGGGCCCGGAGCTGGGGGGCGGGGCTGGCGCTCCTCGGCGCCGCGATCGGCGGCTACGAGCTCTTCCGCTGGCTCTACTACGGCGACCTGTTGCCCAACACCTACTACCTGAAGCTCTCCGGGATCCCTCTCGAGGTGCGCCTGCTCCGCGGAGCGTGGGCCTTCTGGCGCTTCGCCGCGCCGCTCGCCGCGCCCTTGGCCGCGATCGGCGTGGGCGTCGGCTTCCTCGCCCGGCGGGACCGGCGCGTCCTGCTCCCGGCGGCGGTCGTCCTCGCCTACTTCGCCTACTCGATCTACGTCGGAGGCGATGCCTGGGAGTGGCAGCGAGTCGGCGCCAACCGGTTCGTCTGCTACGTCGTGCCGCTCGTCTTCGTGCTCTTCAACGCGGTCCTCGACCGAGGCCTCGCCGCGCTCGCGGCGGACGGCCGGAGTGGGGCGAGGCGGGCGGGGCGGGCGGCGGCCGTGGTGGGGACCCTGGCGCTGCTGATCCTGGCCGACGGCCTGTGGAACGGCGCCGGCTGGCGACGCCTGTCGGTGAGCGACCTGCCGCTCAACGTCGGGGGCCAGCGCCGCTTCGTGCGCCAGACCCTGGCGCTCGAGCACGCCGGCTGGCTCGCTCCCGACGCCCGGGTGGCGGTCGTCTGGGCCGGCATCCCGGCCTACTTCTCGACCTGGGAGCTGGTCGACATGCTGGGCTACAACGACCGCTGGGTCGCCCGCCAGCCACCGTCGATCCGCCTGACGCCCGAGAGCTTCCGCCTCGCCCGCCCCGGCCACGTGAAGCTCGGCTACCTCCACGCCCTGGTGGCCCACCGGCCCGACCTGGTCTTCCAGACCTGGCGCCCGGACGGCAAGGACTGGAGCGACACCCTGCGCGCCAACGGCTACGTCCAGTACCGCGGCTACTGGGTGCGGAGGGGCTCGGAGAAGGTGAGGTGGCCGGCGCCGCCAACGAAAAAACGGCCGCGCTCGTCGAGCGCGGCCGTTCGTCTCTGAAGATTGGTAGCGGGGGCAGGATTTGAACCTGCGACCTTTGGGTTATGAGCCCAACGAGCTACCGGACTGCTCCACCCCGCGTCACCGTTTGTCAACCGCCCGCTCTCGGGCGGGCAATGATCCTCGCACGCGGCGCCCGGGCTGTCAAGACCGGCTGGGGCTCAGGGGGCTTACTGGAGGTAGCCGAGGCTCCGGAGCTGCTGGAGCGCCTTGTCGTCGCGGCGGGCGGCGCCCTCCCGGCCGACGCCCTCGACGTCGCGCACCCAGTGGGCGAGCTGGCGGCCGAGGCGCTCGGCCTCGCGGGGATGCTCGGCGAGCACGTTTCGGGTCTCGCCGGGGTCCGAGCGCAGGTCGTAGAGCTGGCGCTCGCCGTTGCCCAGGCGCAGGATGAGCTTGTAGCGATCGCCGACCGCCGCCCGCAGGCCTCCCCAGCCGGAGAAGACCGCCGGGTGGACCGACCGGCCGTGCTCGATCGCGGGCCGCAGGCTCGTGCCGACCGCGTTCGCCGGCGGCTCGATCCGCAGGTAGTCGAGGATCGTCGGCAGGACGTCGAGGTTCGCGGCCTGGACTGCGATGCGCCGCGGCGGCGCGCTCTCGAGCCCCGGCGGCAGGCGTACGATGAGCGGCGTCCGGAGCTCGGTGTCCCAGACGCTGTGGCAGTGCTTGAGACCGCCGTGCTCGAGGAACTCCTCGCCGTGGTCGGCGAGGAAGACGAACAGGGTCCGCTCGAGCAGGCCTCGGGACTCGAGCTCGTCGACCAGCCGCTGGAACTGGAAGTCGAAGTAGGCGATCTCCTCGTCGTAGAGGTCCCGCAGGTGGTCGACCTCGCCCTCCGGGAGCGAGTCCGGGTCGGCGCCCTGGGTGAGGAGGAGGTTGAATGGGTTGGGGTCGCCGTTTCCGACCGCCTCGGAGCCGGTGAACGGGCCGGTCGCGAACTTCCGCGGCCAGGTTTCGGGCGGCCGGTAGGGGCCGTGGACGTCCATGTAGTGGAGGTAGAGGAAGAACGGCTCCGGCAGGCGCGGCACCATCCGCTGGACCCGCCGGCCGAGGCAGGCCGCGGGGCTCCAGCCGCAACCCTCGTTGAAGCGGTCGAAGCCCCGGTCGAAGCCGCCGTGCTTGTTGAACTGGCTGGGGCTCCGGCGCACGACCGGGCTGGCCGAGATCGCGGCGGTCGAATAACCGTGATCGCGGAGGATCCCGGCGAGGGTGGGGACGCCCTCCGGGATCCCGATCCGGCCGTCCGGCTGCCCGACGAAGTCGAGGGGCGGCCGGCTGGTGAAGATCGAGTTGACCGACGGGTAGGTGCAGGGCGCCTGCGTGTGGACGTTCTCGAACAGGTAGCCCCGCCGGGCGAAGGCCGCGAGATGGGGCGCGGTCGGCCGCTCGTAGCCGTAGAGCCCGAGACTCTGCGCCCGCAGGGTGTCGACCAGCACCATGACGACGTTCGGCCGCGGTGGCGGGCCGGGCTTCGCCGCCTCGCCGGCCCCGCACCCGGCGAGCAGCGCGGCGACGACAACCGCCGCGAGCAGTGCCGCGCCCCGGGCGCGCCCATCGATTCCCTTCGACCTGCCCGTATAATCGCTCAACGGTTGGAGCCTCCCCGGCACACTCTACCGAAACCGACCGATCCGACAGAGGAGCTCCGATGTTCGAAATCGACCAGATCCACGCCCGAGAGATCCTCGACTCCCGCGGCAACCCGACCCTCGAAGTGGAGTGCTTCCTCGAGGGCGGCGCCTGGGGCCGGGCCGCCGTTCCCTCGGGCGCCTCGACCGGCAGCCGGGAAGCCCTGGAGCTGCGCGACGGAGGCAAGCGCTACCTGGGCAAGGGAGTCGCCGAGGCGGTGGAGAACGTCAAGGGGGAGATCGCCGCGGCGCTCCGGGGCCGCGACGCCCGCGACCAGGTGCTGATCGACCGCGCCCTGATCGAGCTCGACGGCACCGAGACCAAGAGCCGGCTCGGGGCGAACGCCATCCTGGGGGCCTCGATGGTGGTGGCCAAGGCCGCCGCCTGCGCCTGCGGCCTGCCGCTCTACAGCTACCTGGGCAACCCGCTCTCGAACGTGGTTCCCGTTCCCCAGCTCAACGTCCTCAACGGGGGCGCCCACGCCGACAACAACGTCGACGTGCAGGAGTTCATGCTCGTGCCCCTCGGGTTCGAGCGCTTCTCGGAGGCGCTGCGCGCCGCGGTCGAGATCTACCACACCCTCAAGACGGTCCTGCGCGCGCGGTCGCTCTCGAGCGCCATCGGTGACGAGGGGGGCTTCGCGCCCAATCTCCGGAGCAACCGGGAGGCTCTCGACCTGCTGGTCGAGGCGATCGACAAGGCGGGCTACAAGCCGGGCCGCCAGGTGGCGGTGGCGATCGACGTGGCGGCCAACGAGCTGGTGGAGAAGCGCCGCGGCAAGAAGGCGACCTACTCGCTCGCCGGCGAGGGGAAGGAGGGCCTCGAGGCCGGCGACCTGATCGCGCTCTACCGCGAGTGGCTCGACGCCTACCCGCTGATCTCGATCGAGGACGGCCTCTCGGAAGACGACCGCACCGGGTGGAAGGCGCTCACCGACGAGCTCGGCGCCCGGGTGCAGCTGGTCGGCGACGATCTCTTCGTCACCAACCCCGAGATCCTCGCCCGCGGCATCGCCGACGGCCTGGCCAACGCCTTGCTGGTCAAGCTCAACCAGATCGGCACGGTGACCGAAACCCTGGCGGCGGTCGAGCTCGCGCGGACCAACGGCTACGCCACCGTGATCAGCCACCGCTCCGGCGAGACCAACGACACCACCATCGCCGACCTGGCGGTCGCCACCCGTGCCGGCCAGATCAAGACCGGCGCGCCGGCGCGCAGCGACCGGGTCTCGAAGTACAACCGCCTGCTCCGGATCGAGGAGGAGCTGGAGGGAGCCGCCACCTTCGCGGGGGCGGCCGCCTTCCCGCGCTGGAAGGGGTGAGCGCCACGGCCGCCGCTTCCCGCGAAGGGCGCCCCGTCCGCTCGGTGACGGTGGCGGCGGTCCTGTTCCTCGTTCTCCTGCTGGCGGTCGCCGGCGCCCGCAGCTATCACGACCTCGCCCGGGCGCGGGCGCACCAGGCCGAGCTCCAGAGCAAGGTCGACCAGACGCAGGCGCGGATCGAGGAGCTCCAGCGCCGGATCGAGCGCCTGCGGCACGATCCGGTGCTCCTCGAGCGCCTCGCCCGCGAGGATCTCGGCTTGGTCCGCGACGGTGACACGGTGGTGGTGCTGCCCCAGGCCCCGGCGCCGGAGGCGGCTCCGGGCGTCGCGCGAGCACCGCTGCCGTCGCGCTCGCCGGCCGTCCCGCCGCCCGATCCGTCCCCGGTCCAGTGAGCCGCCGAGCTCAGAGCTTGTGAATAAATCTCCGGCCGTCGCGAGGGCGCGGGCACCGCCGCGCGGAGCGCGGTGGTCGGGGCGCCGCTCGCAAGGCGCGCCGACGCAGGCGTAGCGGGGCCTACGTCGAGGAGGCGTAACGCCGCGAGCGGTGATTCGGGGGCGCCCGGAGCAGGTCGGCGATTCATTCACAAGCTCTCAGGCGTCGCGCGGGCTCGGTCCCTCGGGCGCCGCCGTCGCGACGGCCCGTGCCGCCGCCCTGCGCTCGCCGCGCGCCAGGGTCCACTTGAGCCAGGGCGGAGTGATCAGGGTGGTCACGATGACCATGATCACGACCGCCGAGTAGACCTCGGGGCTGATCACCCGCTCGCCGTGGAAGCGGAGGCCCTCGCCGATGGCGGCGAAGATCAGCCCGACCTCGCCCCGGGGGACCATCCCGACCGCCACCGAGGTCCGGTCGAGGCCCTTCTCGAGGACCCCGCCGGCGCACACCATCTTGCCCAGGACCGCGGCCAGCGAGAGCAGCGCGGCGAATCCCAGGACGTCGCCCTGGCCGAAGGTCGAAAGGTCGACCCTGACCCCCATGCGCACGAAGAAGATCGGCACGAGGAAGATGTAGATCGGGTGGAGCAGCTCCTCGATCGAGTGCTCGCCGCGATCGAGGAAGTCGCGGTAGTGGACCTCGTCGAGGATCAGGCCGGCGGCGAAGGCGCCGACGATGGTCGCCAGGTCGAGCTTGTTGGCGATGTAGGCCAGAAGGAAGCAGAAGACCAGGGCGACGGTGAGCAGCATCCCCTGGATGCGCAGCCGGCTCGCCAGGCGGAACATGTGCGGCGACATCCAGGTGCCGACGAAGATGGCGCCGCCCAGGAAGAGCACCGCCTTGGCCACGATCCAGAGCACCGAGAGCGACGACAGCGAGGTGCCGGTCTGGGCCGCGGTGATGATCCCGGTCACCACCGCCAGGATGACCAGGCCGAGGACGTCGTCGATCACCGCCGCCCCGAGGATGATCTTCGACTCCCGCTTGTGGACCTGCCCGAGGTCGGTGAGCACCCGGGCCGTGATTCCGACGCTGGTCGCGCACAGGGTGGCGCCGATGAAGATGTGGACCATGAGCGGTTCGCCCGGGATCATCACGGCGGAGACCCCCCAGCCGAGAAAGAAGGGGGCGATGACTCCCATCACGGCGACGACGAAGCTCGACAGGCCCACCGACTTCATTTCGTCGATGTTCGACTCGAGGCCGACGTCGAAGAGCAGGAGGATGACTCCGAGCTCGGCGAGGACCTCGAGTCCCGGGCTGTCCTTCAGGAAGTCCAGGCCGTGGAAGCCCACCAGCGCGAGGTTCCCGAGGACGACGCCGAGGACCAGCTCGCCGAGCACCGCCGGCTGGTGGAAGCGCTCGAAGAAGGCGCCGCCGAGCTTGGCGGCCGCGAGGATCACGATCAGCCCGAGCAGCACCGGCAGCACCGGGCTGGAGTGACCGCCTGCCGGGCCGCCCTCGGCGCCGTGACCGGCCGCGCTCGCCGGGACCGCCTCCTCCTCCGCGCCACCGGCTGCGCCCTGCTGGGCCCCGGAGAGGGTGCCGCCGTAGGCGAGGAGCACGAGGCCGAGTAGCGCGAGGGCGATCCAGGTCTTGCGCATGGGAGTCCGGGAGGTGGTTAGGAGGTGGCGGAAGGCTGCCCGAGTGCCTCGGGGGCCTGTCGAGTCCGGTGATCCTAACACCGGGCGAAAACGCAAATCACATGCCGCCGACAGCGTCCGCAAGCGCTTCGGGAAGGGGCAGCGCCGCGGAGCGATAGACTTGCCCGAAGCGATCGATCGACCCCCGTTCCCCGTCACTCCAGGAGGCACCCATGAGCATGCGACGGACGATCCCGTGGCTCGCAACCCTGGCGCTCCTCGCCACCCTCGGCCTCGGCCTCGGCCTCGTCGGCCGGGCCGGCGCCGAGGGCGTGGACAAGCCCGTGCTCCACGCCCGCCACTGGCTGGCGATCACCGGCAAGCCGCTGGCCGCCACCGCCGGCGCCATGACCTTCCAGAAGGGGGGCAACGCGGTCGACGCCGCGTGCTCGATGCTCGCCGCCGCCTGCACCATGTGGGACACCCTGGGCTGGGGCGGGGAGACCCAGGCGCTGATCTACAACCCGAAGACCGGCAAGGTGATCGCGCTCGACGGCCTGGGGGTCGCCCCGACCGGTGCCACGCCCGAATTCTTCCAGAAGCGCGGCGAGAGATATCCGCCCGAATGGGGGCCCGTGGCGGCGGTCACCCCGGGTACGCCCGGGGCGTTGATGAGCCTGCTCGCCGAGTACGGCACCCTGTCGCTCGGCGAGGTCCTCGCGCCGGCGATCCGGCTGGCCGAGGGCTACCCGATCGAGGCACAGCTCATCCGGTCGATCCGCGCGCGCCGGGGCCTGATCGAGGGCTGGCCGTACTCGAAGGCCGTCTTCCTCCCCGGCGGCGAGCCGCCCGAGCCGGGCCAGGTCTTCACCCAGCCCGATCTCGCCGCGACGCTCCACAAGCTGGTCGAGGCCGAGCACCAGGCGCTCGCCGCCGGCAAGTCGCGCAAGGAGGCGATCTACGCCGCCTACGACCGGTTCTACAAGGGAGACGTCGCCGACGAGATGGTGCGCGGGACCGAGGAGGCGGGCGGCTTGATCACCAAGCAGGACCTCGCCTCCTGGAAGGTCCGGTGGGAGGAGCCGGTCGAGACCACCTACAAAGGGATCGACGTCTACAAGCTGACCACCTGGACCCAGGGACCGGTGCTGCTCCAGGCCTTGAACCTGCTCGAGCCGATGGACCTCCGGGCGATGGGCTACAACAGCGCGCGCTACATCCACACCCTCTACCAGGTGATGAACCTGGCCTACGCCGACCGCGACTTCTACTACGGCGATCCCTACTTCCCGCCCGAGGAGCCGGTCGCGGGCCTCCTCTCGAAGGGCTACGCCGACTCCCGCCGCAAGCTGATCGACTGGGAGAAGAACGACCCGAACGTCAAGCCCGGCGACCCCTACGAGTACCAGCAGGGCGACAACCCGTTCTCCGACCTGCTCCGGAGCTGGCCGCCGCCCAGGAAGCCGCCGGCCGCCGAGGGCGAGCAGGCCGCCATGACGTTCGACGAGGCGTTTCGCGCCGGCACGACCTCGGTGATGGCGGCCGACGAGGCCGGCTGGGTGGTCTCGATGACGCCTTCCGGAGGCTGGGTGCCGGCCTTCGTCGCCGGCAAGACCGGCGTCGGGCTCTCCCAGCGCATGCAGAGCTTCGTCACCGACCGGGCCGAGAACCCGTACAACGTGGTCGAGCCCGGCAAGCGGCCGCGGGTGACCCTCACCCCGACCCTGGCCTTGAAGGACGGCAAGCCCTACCTCGCCTCCGCGGTCCAGGGCGGCGACACCCAGGACCAGAACCTCCTCCAGTTCTTCCTCGACGTCGTGGAGTTCGGCATGGACGTCCAGGAGTCGGCCGAGGCGGCCAACGTCACGAGCTACCAGATGCTCTCGTCCTTCGGGGAGCACGAGTCGCGCCCCGGCCGGATCGACGTGCGCGAGGACACGCCGCCCTGGGTCCAGGCGGCGCTGCGCAAGATGGGGTACCACGTCGAGACCGCTCCCAAGACGTCGGGCCCGATCAACGCCATCTACTTCGACCAGGCCCACGGCACGATGTGGGGCGGCTCGAGCGACTACGGCGAGGACTACGGCGAAGGCTGGTAGCGGCCGAGGATTGACGGGCGGCGGGTCCTTTGGCTAAGCTCGCAATCACGTCGCCAATCCAGGTTTTCCGCGTGACCCGGGGCGCCCCGGCATCGGCCGCTTTCGTGCCGGCGGTGTGAGAGTCCGCTTCCGGAGGTCGCCATGCCGAGTCGCCGTCCGACGATCGCCACCCTGCTCACAGTCCTCGCCTGCGGTCTGCTCGCCGCCGCCCCGGGCCGCGCGCAGGACGACGTGCTGGTCTGCAAGACCGACCGGCACAAGCCGCTGGTGGCGACCGACCCGGCGCTCTGCAAGCGTCTCGCCGCGCAGGTGCGCGACCCCTCGGGCCTGCCGCTCGAGAAGTACGAAGCCCTGCTCGGCGACTTCCTCCGCCACTTCTGCCACCGCGATCCGGCCGCCGGCTGGAAGTCGGACAAGCGCGTGCGCGACGTCGGGCCGTACATCGCGACCCTCGATGGCGGCGAGTGGACCGGCACGCCCTACGGCACCCACATGCCGGTGGTCATCTGGTACTCCCCCGAGATGCTCGCCTGGATGCACGAGAACCGCCCGGCGGAGGAGTCCGAGGCACCGGCCGAGGAGCCTCCGGTGCCGGACGGCGCGATCATGGTCAAGGAGATGTATGACGCCCCCGCGGCGGCCTGCGCCGGCGTCGACGTGACCCACCTGCTGCCGTCGAACGGCGCCGCGGTGATGGTGCGCGACCGGCAGGCCTCGAAGGACGGATGGTTCTGGGGCTGGTTCGGCTGGCAGGGCTGGAGCCCGGACTACCCGGCGACCGCCGGCAATCGCCTCCCCTACATGGGCTTCGGGCAGTACTGCGTGAACTGCCACGCCTCGGCGCGCGACAACCTGACCTTCTCGAGCCTCGCCAACGTCGCCGGCGAGCCCGGCGAGCCGCTCACCTTCCTGTCGCAGCACTTCTTCGGCTCCGCCGGCCCCGCCGCGCCCAGCCACCACACCGAGGTCTCCCGGGTGAGCGACGATCCGGCGCGCGAGGACGAGCCCCGGTCCGGATACGACTCCGCGTTCGTCCGGGCGATCCCCGCGACCTCCCTGCCGCGGCCGACCCGCGAGACGGTCGCCAAGATCCCGTCGGAGACCTACGACAACACCTGGGTGGAGGCCGGCGGCCCCACCGTGGCGAGCCAGTTCGTGACTTCGGACCAGTGCCTCGGCTGCCACGACGCGGGCAGCACCGGCCTCCAGTTCGACATGACCGAGCCCAATCCGGATCGCGCGGGCGCGGCCCTGCTCAACCTCTCGCCCTACGCCACCTGGCGCACCTCGCCGATGGGCCTCGGCGGACGCGACCCGATCTTCTACGCCCAGCTCGCCAGCGAGACCGAGACCTTCCACCACCCGCAGTCGACGACCGTCCAGGACGTCTGCCTCGGCTGCCACGGCATCGCCGGCCAGCGCCAGTACGGGATCGATCATCCCGCGACGGGACCGGCCGGCGCTCCCGGATCCACCGGAGAAGGGGCCGGCAAGGACGAAGCTTGCGAGCCCTTCCTGCGCGCCTACGCCGACGCCGTGCCCTATCCGGACCACGATCCGCAGGCGCGCCTCGCCCGCTACGGCGGGCTGGCGCGCGACGGGATCTCGTGCACCGCCTGCCACCACATGCTGGTCGGCAAGGGACCGGACGACCCGGCGGCCGCGGAGCCCCAGAACCGCTGCCTGGCGGCCCGCCAGAACCTCCTCAACCCGGACGAGCACGGCTACGCCAAGACCTTCACCGGCAGCTTCCTGGTCGGCTCGCCGGCCGATCTCTACGGCCCGTTCCAGGAGCCGAAGATCCAGCCGATGAAGGCCTCGCTCGGGATCCAGCCGGTCTACGCCGAGGCGGTCCGGAGCTCGGAGCTCTGCGGCAGCTGCCACACCGTGCACCTGCCGATCTACGACGGCAAGCGGACCCTGGGGTACGTCTACGAGCAGACCACCTTCCCCGAGTGGGCGTTCAGCGCCTACCGCTCGGGCGTCACCGCGGAGGGTGGCGAGCTGCCCTCCGGAGCCGGGGCGAAGGCCCAGTCGTGCCAGGGCTGCCACATGCCCGCCAAGAACGCCTCCGGCCGTCCGTATCGGAGCAAGATCGCCTCGATCCAGGAGCACACCGATTTCCCGGCGGCCGAGTACGCGCTCGGGGCGGACGACCTCGACCTCCAGGTGCGCGACGCCTACGCTCGTCACACCCTGGTCGGCCTGAACGTCTTCTTCCTGAAGATGGCCGAGCAGTTTCCGGACGTGCTGGGCATCCGGACCCAGGACCCGATGCTCACCTCCCGCGGGCTCGATCCCCTGCTCCTCACGCAGAAGACGATGCTCGACCAGGCCTCCGACGCGACCGCCACGGTCGAGGTCTCGGACGTCTCGACGGCCGGCGGCAAGCTCGGCGCCCGCGTCACGGTCACCAGCCGGGTGGGGCACAAGTTCCCCTCCGGCGTCGGGTTCCGCCGCGCCTTCCTGGAGCTCGACGTGCTCGACGCCGCCGGCAACGTGCTCTGGGCCTCCGGCCGGACCGACGGCGCCGGCCGCCTGGTCGACGCGAAGGGCGATCCCCTGCTCGGCGAGCTCTGGTGGAAGGACGACTGCTCGGCCCGGCTCTACGGCGGCAAGCCGGTCTTCCAGCCCCATTACCAGGAGATCACCCGCCAGGACCAGGCCGAGGTCTACCAGGAGCTGGTGACCGCCCCGCCCCGCGGTGCCAAGCCCGGCGCGTGCGGTGTGGACGCTCCCGCCGGCGGCCCCCTCACCACGAGCTTCCTCTCGATCTGCGGCCACCCCAAGGACAACCGCCTGCTGCCCGACGGCTACCTCGACCCCGCCGAGCGCACCGCCATCGCGCGGGCGCTGGGCGCCGAGGAGGACCTGGCCGAGGACGCCGGCCCGCACGGGGTGGGCGACGACCCGGACTACGTCCACGGCGGCGGGGACTCGCTGCGCTACGAGATCGATCTCTCGGACATCGAGGGCACGCCGGCGGCGGTCCGGGCGACGCTCTACTACCAGGCGACCCCGCCCTACTTCCTCCAGGACCGCTTCTGTACCTCGCGGAGCGACGACACCCAGCGCCTCTACTTCCTGGCCGGGCACCTCGACCTCGAGGGCGGCCGGGCCGAGGACTGGAAGCTCGAGGTGGTGGCGAGC
The DNA here is from genome assembly GCA_963837945.1 of uncultured Acidobacteriota bacterium. GTDB lineage: Bacteria > Acidobacteriota > Thermoanaerobaculia > Multivoradales > DATKCC01 > CAVUBL01. Next base: position 241,413 of record CAWIQD010000001.1, on the reverse strand, counting down.
GAGGCGGTGCCGGTCGGTTGAGCTTGGAGCTCTCAGGCTCGGAAGGCGTTGGCCGCGGCGAGGGTGTCCGTGTACTCGCGGTACGACGTGATCCGGCCCTTCTCGACCGTGAAGGCCTGGGCCCAGTGGGTCTCGTAGGTCCGGCCGGTGCGCCGGGCTCGGATCCGCTCGAAGCCCAGGACCACCACCAGGTCGCCCTGGGCGAGAAAGGTCCGGGGCTCGAAGACCTCGACCTCCGACTCCTCGGCGACGGCCTCGAAGAACCTCCGCGCGCCGGCCCGTCCCCGGGCCTCTCCGGCCCAGGGGATGTCGGCGCCCTCCGGGTGGCTCCACTCGACCTCGGGGTCGATCAGCTCGAGGAGGCCCTCGAGGTCGCCCTCTCCGAAGGCTTCGTAGGCTCGCTTGACGACTTCGACGGGTGTCGTGCTCATCGTGATGATCCTCCGGGCTCGACTGTACTCCACGGCGCGGACCGGGCCGACGGCGGCTGAAACCCGGCTTCCGCGGCCGGCGTAGGAAGGCTCATGATCGGGGACGCGGTGAGCGCGGCGCCGCCGGCGCCTCTTGCGCCGGGTGGCGGCGAGGAGCTCCGGAGCGAGGTCGCCGGGCTCGTCGAACGTTTCGCCGCACTCTGGCTCGAGACCTCCTCGGCGCCGCCGGGCGAGGCCGAGCTCGGGCCGATCGTCTCGCGGCGCGAGAAGCGGCGCAACCGGCGGCGGGCGGACCGCCTGGCGCGCCTCGTCTGCCGCCAGGTCCGCGCGCTGCCGGAGGGGGAGGCCGCCCGGTCGGCCCTGGGACGCCGGCTCAAGGCGCGGATCTCGGACTTCGGCGAGGCCTGCCTGGGCTGGCCGGCGAGCTACCGGGACGCGCCGCTCGCCGAGGAGCTCTTCGGCGCCACCCGGGCCTTCCTGCGGCGGGCCCGCGCCTGGGGCGAGGAGCACGGCCTGGCGCTCGGGCCGGGCGAGCTCTTCCAGGCGCTTCGCAACGTCTGGATCATGAACGGCCTGCAAGTGCTCCTCGGCCGCGACGTGGTGGCGACCCCTGCGGTCTTCGCCTACAGCATGCTCTATCCGCTGACCGACAACTTCCTCGACGACCCGGCGGTGCCCGACGTGGCCAAGGCGGCCTTCAACCGGCGTCTGGGCCGGCGGCTCGCGGGCCTGCCGGTCGCCGCCGCCGACCTCCGGGAGCGCGGCGTCTTCGCGCTCGTCGGGGAGATCGAGGACCAGCTCCCGCGCGCCGCCTTCCCCCGCGTCTTCGAGGCCCTCCTGGCGATCCACCGCGGCCAGTGCCGGAGCCTCGCGCAGCAGGGCGGACCCGGCGGCGCGCCGGCGGCCGGCGAGCTGCTGCGGTGGAGCGTCGAGAAGGGCGGGACTTCGGTGCTCGCCGACGGCTTCCTGGTGGCCGGCGAGCTGAGCGCGGAGGAGGCCGAGTTCCTGTTCGGCTACGGCGTGCTCTTGCAGCTCCTGGATGACCTCCAGGACGCCTCGGCCGACCGCGAGGCGGGTCACCGGACGCTGTTCTCCGCCGCCGCCGGCGGGCGGCCCGCCGAACCGGCCCCGGACCGGGCCGCCTTCGACCGGCTCGTCGGCCGGCTGGCGCGATTCGGCCCCCGGGTGCTCGCGCGCGCCGAGCGCTTCGAGGCGCCGGGCTGGGAGACCGCCTTCGATCTCATCCGCCGCCACTGTCCCCTGCTCCTGATCCAGGCGGTGGGGGACCAGCGCGAGCTCTGCGGGCGGTCGATGGCCGCGCGGATCGAAGCCCACGCCCCGGTTCGCTTCACCGCGCTCCCCGGCCTGCGCCGCCGGCTGGCGCGACGCTGGCGCCGGACGGAGCGCGCCCTGCTCGAGCACCACGGCGTCGCCACCCTGCTCGACCTGCTCGCCGCGGCGCAGTAGATTGGGGGCATGTTCGCTCGAGGGCCGCAGGCGGGAACGGCGGGCCGCCGTGCGCCCAGGCTCGAGAGCCGGGAGGACGTGACCCGCCCGGGCGCCCTCCGGCGGGCGGTGGCCGAGCTCGAGCGGATCGTCGGGGAAGGCCCTCGGCCCGATCCGGTCGGGAGCCTCGGCACCCGGCTCGCGGAGCTCGCCTCGGCGCCGGTCCTCGCCACCCTCTTCCGCCTGGCCCTGGTCTCGGCCGTGCGCCGGGGCCCCCGGGAGCCCGAGGACGGGCCGAGCCCGGCGCGGCTCCTCGCGGCCGCGGCCGCCGCGGCGGCGGGGGGGCGGCTCGCCGTGCCGGGCCTGATCGCGCTGCGCGAGACCCTGGCCGGCCTGGAGGAAGAGCTCCACGACCGCGGCGCCTGGGACCGTGTGGTGCCGCTCTGGTGGCGGCCGCTGCCCGCTCCCGGTCCGCTGGAGATCGCCTGGGACGAGATCGAGCGGAGCGTTCGTGGCGCGCTCGGCGACGGCTCGGCGGGCGGCGCCGACGGCTGGCTGCACCTGCCGGCCGCCCTGCCGGCGGCGCTCCTCGCTGCCCTCCAGGACCGGCTCGAGGACGCCGTCGAGCACGGCGTCCTCGCGCTCGCCCCGGGCGGCGTCGGGGCTTCGGCCGAGCGCTCGCGGCACCGGAGCGACGCCGTCGCCTTCCTGACCGGGCTCGAGCCCCCGGTGCTGGCGGCGGCGCCGGAGCTGGCGGTCCTCGTCCAATGGCTCCTGGCCCGCGCCGCCGGCCGCCTGGGCCGAGACCTCCTCCCCGGCCGCGAGCTGTTCACCCCGCAGACCGCGATGCTCGCCCGTTACCGGCCGCCCGCTTCCGGCTTCGATCCCCACATCGACAACCCGGGCGGCGCCAACGACAACGGCCGGGCGTTGACCGCCGTCTTCTACCTGGGCCTCCCGGGCGCGACCTGCGCCGGAGGCGAGCTGCTCGTCTGGCCCCCGCATGCGCCGCCCGACCGGGAGCCGGCCGCCCGGCTCGCCGCGGTCGGGGGCTCGGCGGTGCTCTTCGACGCTCGCCGGATCCCCCACGCCGTCCGGCCGCTGGCGCCGGGGCCGGACCGCTGGACGCTGGTGGTCTGGCTCAACGAGTCCTCCCGGCGCCCCCCGGACGAGGTGTTGGAGGCGCCCCGCCTCGGCCTTGGCGACGCCTTGCGGGGAGTCGACGAGCCGCCGGTCTCCCCGGGCCGGGTGCTCTTCCGGCAGGTGGACGGCGCCGCCGCCGGGATGGAGGTCGCCGTCCGCGCGGTGCCCGCCGGGCCGCCGCCGCGGGTCGGCGTGGTGGCCACCGTCGGCCCGGACAGCTCGGGAGCGGCCCTCGAAGGCTGGGCCCGCCATCACCTCGACCTGGGCGCCGACCACCTGCTGTTGGTCCTCGACGATCCGGACGGAACCGGCGATCGACCGGGAGCGCGCCGGCGCCTCGAGTCGCTCGGCGGCGGCGCGGTGACCGTGTGGAGCGCCGGGGAAGCCCGCCGGCGGTGGCCTCCGGCGGCCCGTCCCGGTGCGGCGCACGAGGGGCCCGGCGACCTTCGCCGTCTGGCCGGCGGCGGGTCGGCCGCGTGGGCGGTCGCCGCCCGGCAGGGCCTGAACGCCACGGCCGCCCTCGGCGCGGCGCGCGGTGACGAGCTCGGGGGACGGCCGCTCGACTGGCTGGTGCATCTCGACGCCGACGAGCTGCTGGTGCTCGACGGGGAGGGCCGGGGCGGGGCGACGCTGGCGGACCACTTCGCGGCCGCCCGGGCGGCGGGGCTCGTGGCGCTGCGCTACGCCAACCACGAGCTCCTCTTGCCCTGGGAGCCCGGCGCGCCGCTGCGCTTCAAGGCCAACCCGCTGGTCGCCTCGGCCCGGCTGGGGAGCGTCGGGTGGGAGAAGCTGGTCGCGCTCCTCGGCCTGGCCCAGAGCGGGCCCCGTCCCTACTTCCGCGCCTACTGGAACGGCAAGGCCGCGGTGGCGGTCGCCGCCGCCGAAGGGGCCTCCGGGGTCCATGGCTGGCGGGTCGCGGGACCGTCCGCCGGCGGCCTCCTGGCGGGCCCCTCGATCCTCCACGTCCACCTGGCCAGCGCGGCCGCCTTCCGAGCCAAGTACCTGCGCCTCGCCCAGGCGGCCGACGGCGAGCGGCCGTTCCCGCCGTCGCCGCTCGAGGAGTCGGCGTGCGCCCTGATCCGCCGGCTGCGTGCGGAGGGGGCGCCGGCGGCGAGCGTGGAGCGCGATCTGGACGCCCTGTACGCGACCTCCTGCTGCTTCGCGCCGCGCGAGATCGAGCTGCTCGAAGCGGCCGGGCTCCTGACGGCTCCCGAGCTCGGTCCCGGCCGGGGGCTGGCCGGGATCGATCCCGGGAGCCCCGGCGGCCTTTCGCCCGCCGGTTCCGGCGATGAGCTCTGAGGCCGGCGGCCGCCGGCGGCCCTCCGGCAGGCCCCGGCCGGCGAGCGGCCCGGTTCCCGACCCGCGGGCCGAGGTCCTCGCCCTCCCCGACGGCCGCCTGTTGGTACGCCACGGGTACGGCCTCTCGCTTCTCTCCGGGATCTCCCTGGCGGAGCTGCGGTCGGTGCTCTCGGCCTTCGACGGCAGCCGCAGCGAGGCGGAGGTCGGAGCGCTCCTGGCCGCGGAGCGGGGCGACGAGGCGGCACGCCGTCTGCTCGGCGCGGTGCGGGGCGATCTCGTGGTGCCGGCCGCGTCCGCCCAGCCCGCCGCCGGGCTCCCGGCGCGCGACGAGGCCGGCGACGGGATGGCGCCCGGGGCGGGCGGCCTCCTGGTCCTCGCCTCCGGGCCGGGCGGGGTGGCGCTCGCCCGGAGTCTCCGGGAGCGTCTGCCGGGCGAACGGGTCGGGCTCCTGGAGATCGCCTCGTTCGCCGCTTGCGAGGAGGCCGCTTTCCGGGAGCGGGACCTGGCGATCCGCCTGCCGGCGAGCGCGCCGCGCGCGGCCCGCGGCGGCGGGCTGCGGGGCGCCGGCCGCGAGACTCTCGCGCCCTTCCTCGCCGCTCGCGAGCTGGTGATCCCGGCGCTCGAGGAGGTCCCGTACCGGGCGCTCCTCGAGGTACAGGCGGCCTGCCTCGAGGCCGCGGTTCCGGTCCTCTGGGTGCGCGCGGAGCCGGACGGGCTGCACGTCGGGCCGGTGTCGGCGGCGGGCGGGGACCTTCCCTGTCTCGCCTGTGCCCTGGCGGCGGCGCTCGCGCCTGTCGGCCTCGGAGACGATCTCCCGGTCCTCGCCGGCCACCTGCGGGTGGGGCCGCTCGACGCCGGCGCCGCGAGAGCCGCGGTGGCCGGCGAGGTGGCGGCGCTCTACGATCCGGAAGGCCTGCCACGAAGCCTGCCGGGGGCTCTCCTTCTCGACCGTGCGGGGCGGCTCCGCCCGCTGCCGTTCGCCCGCCGGGCCGCCTGCCCGGTCTGCGCCCGAGCCGCGGGCTCCGAGCCCACTCCCCGGGTGCGCGGCCTCGCCTCGCGCCTCGCGGCGGCGCGCGTCCGGTCGGCCGAGCGGCGCCCGGCGCGCGTGCTCGAGCGCGCGGCCCCGCCGGGGGAGAGCGGCGCGGTGGGGATCCTGGGCGGCGGCGTGGCCGGCTACCTGGCCGCCCTGGTCCTGCGCGCCCTGCGACCGGCCCTGCGCGTGACCCTGATCGAGGCGCCGGATCTGCCGCCGATCGGCGTCGGTGAGGCGACGACCCCGCTCCTGGCCCAGGTCCTCCACGCCGACCTCGGCATCTCGGCCCGCCGGCTCTTCGATGCGGTCCGGCCGACCGTCAAGCTCGGGATCCGCTTCGCCTGGGGGGAGCCCGCCGGCGCCGGCTTCCCTTACCCCTTCGGTCCGGTGCGGACGCTCGAGGCGAGAACCTGGGACGGCGACCTCGAAGCCTGCTCTCTCCAGGCTCTTCACATGGCGGCGGGCACCCTGCCGGTGTCGGGGCTCGCCCAGGAGTCTGAACGGGCGCCCGGACCGGGGCCGGACGGCGCCGCGACGGCCGGCGGCGACCGGGCGGCGCCGCCGCGCGCCAGCTTCGGCACCGAGGTCGCCTATCACCTCGACAGCGGCCGCTTCGCGGCCTTCCTGGGCGACCTCGCCCGGGCTCGCGGCGTCGAGGTGGTGCCGGCGCGGATCGTCCACGCGGAGCGCTCGCCCGACGGCGATTCGCTGGACGCGCTGGTCGCCGCCGACGGCCGCCGCTTCGCGTTCGGCCTCTACCTCGACTGCAGCGGCTTCGGCGCCGCCCTGATCGGCGGGGCCCTCGAGGTGCCCTGGATCGACTACGCGGGCAGCCTGCTCACCGACCGTGCGCTCGTCGGCAGGGCGCCGCACGGCGGCCGGATGGCCCCGCACACCCGGGCCGAGACGCTCGAGGCCGGCTGGAGCTGGACGATCCCGCAGCAGGAGGCCGACCACGTGGGCTACGTGTACGGCTCGGCGTTCTCGACGCCCGCGCGCGCGGCCGAGGTGCTCGCCGGCTTGCGCCCCGGGGTCGCCGGCCTCCGGGAGCTCTCCTTCCGCCCCGGCCGGCACCGCGACTTCTGGTGCGGGAACGTCGTCGCCCTGGGCAACGCCTACGGATTCGTGGAGCCCCTGGAGTCGACCGCGCTCCACCTCCTGCTGCGCCAGATCGGCCTCGTGGTCCGGGTCCTGCCGCGGGAGGGTCTGCCGTGCCCCGACGACCGCGCTACGCGCGCGCTCGCGAACCGCCGGGTCGGGGCGTTCTGGGACTACGTGCGCTGGTTCCTCGCCCTCCACTTCCGCTTCAACCGGCGGCTCGACTCGCCGTTCTGGCGCGCTTGCCGGGAGACGGTGGACGTCTCGGCCCACGGCGAGCTGCTCGAGCTCTATCGCGAGCGCGGGCCGCTCGCCTATCAACCGATCGTCGCCTCGGCCTTCGACTTCCCCGACCCGCTCTGGGGCCCCGCCGGCGTCGACGTGATCCTGCTCGGCCAGGGGGTTCCGGCGTCGCTGCCGCGACCGGCCTGGCCCCGGGAGGCCTGGCGCGAACACGTGCGCGTGGCGCGCTCGATCGCCGCCGCGGCGCTGCCGCCGGAGCGCCTGCTCGCCGCGATCGCGCGCTACCCGGAGCTCCTCGACGGCCTCGAAGAGGGCTTCCGCGCCCACGGGCCGGCCTTCTGATCGCCTCGGACCGGCGCCATCCTTGCATCTTCGACCGGTCGAGCCCGCGGGGCGGGTCGCGGCCCGCCCTTCGATTCGAACCGTCCCATGAAGGAGGTCCCATGACCGTCGCAGCCGCACCCACTCTCGATCGAGGCATCCTCTCCGAAGACAAGACCGATCAGCGCAAGGAGCTGGTCGGCAAGCTCGAGAAGGCCTACTGGATGGAGATCGAGACGGTGATCAACTACCTCACCAACTCGACCAACCCCGACGGCCTCCGGGCCCAGGAGATCATCGAGGCCTTGGACGAGGACATCCACGAAGAGCTCGGCCACGCCCGCCAGTTCGCCCGGCGGATCAAGGAGCTGTGGGGCGTCGTACCCGGCTCGATGGAGTTCGAGCCGGAGCAGATCGCGCTCCAGCCGCCCGCCCACCAGACCGACGTGGTCCACGTCATCAAGGGAGTGATCGAGGCCGAAAAGGGAGCGATCAGCTTCTACAACGAGATCGTCGAGTTCTGCGAAAACCTCGACCTGGTGACCCAGGACATGGTGATCGCCATCCTGCACGACGAGGAGGGCCACCTGCGCCTCTTCGAAGGCTTCCTGCGCGAGTTCGCGGCCGACGGGCTGGCCTGACCTCGACCCCGGCCGGGCGGTGGCGGCGAGGGAAGGGAAACGAGGGGATGCGGGGGGCATCCGGTCCCGCCGGGAACGAAACCCCGGGCAGGACGGGTTAGGAAGGGGGTATGACCGACCGCGTCTGGGAGGGGGCCTCCCGCGCGCTGCGTACCAGTGCGCCATTTCGCCGGCTCGCGAGCGAGCTGGGGGACGTGGTGCGTCTGCCCGTGCCGGCCGCGGCCTGGGTGGTGGAGCTCCTGGCCGGGGAGACGGCCGGCCGGACCGAGGGCACCGGCCGCCCGGCGCTCGTGGTCGTGCCGCGCGAGGCCGACGCCCTGGCATGGATCGAGGCGGCGACCCTCTTCGGCGGTTCCCGGGAGGCGGTCTTCTTTCCGGCCCCGTCCCTGACCCCGTACCAGGAGGCGGCGGCCTCGCTCAACGTCCGGGTCCAGGAGGTCACCGCCCTCGACCGCGTGCTCTCGGGCCGCGCCTCGACCGTGGTCACCACCCCGCGCGCCCTCTTCCGGCGCCTTCCGAGCCGCGCCGAGTTCGATCGCGGCGTGCTCGAGGTCCGGCCCGGCGAAGACCACCCGATCGACGACCTGGTGGTCCGCCTCGTCACCTGGGGGTATCGCCGTACCGACGTGGTCTCGGAGGTCGGCGAGATCGCCGTGCGCGGCGGCATCGTCGACGTCTTCCCGCCCGCGCCGCCCGGAGCGGACGGGGCGCCGGTCCGGATCGAGCTCTTCGGCGACACCGTCGAGACGATCCGCCGTTTCGATCCGCTCTCGCAGCGCTCGGAAGAGCGGCTGGACGAGGCCCGGGTGCTGCCGCTCCTGCTCTATCCGGGAGGGCTCGGCGAGGCGCGCCGGCTGGCCCGGCTGCTGAGCGAGTCGGTGGCCGGAGGCGGCGAGGGCCGGGGTCCCGACGCGCCCGCCGGCGGAGCGGCCGCCGCGCAGGCCGCGGGGCTTCTCCGCGCCCGGCGTACCGACCCGGAGGTGGGCCGCCTGCTGGCCGATCTCCGGGAGCGCGGCGAGGCGCCCGGGTGGGAGAACTACCTGCCGCTCCTGGCCGAGGAGACCCGGGCGCTCGACGACTTCCTGCCCGGAGCGGTGGTAGTGGCGGTCGATCCACCGGCGCTCGCCGCCGAGGTCGAGCACTACGCCGGCCGCCTCCAGGCCGACCACCAGGCCCGCCTCGCCGCCGGGCGCGTGGCGGTGGAGCCGGAGGCCCTGGAGCATCCGGCGTCGCGGGTGGGCTCGGTGCTCGCCGCCGCCGAGGTCCGCCTCCGCGACCTGATCGCCAGCCCCGCGGCCGCCGCTCCGGCGGCCGACTTCGCGGCCACCACCACCGACCTCTTCCACGGCCAGCTCCCGCGCTTCCCGCAGGAGGTGGCGGGCATCCGGGCGCGCGGCGAGCGTTGCGTGGTGGTGGTCGACTCGGAGCGCCGGGCCGGACTCGCCGAGCTGCTCGAGGGGCGGGGGATCGCCGTCGGCCCCGACGGCGTGGAGCTGGTCGACGGCGAGCTCGAGCGCGGCTTCCGCTTGCCGGCGGCGAAGCTCGCGGTCTACGGCGAGCACCAGCTCCTGCCGCGGGCGAGCGTCCGGCGCAAGGCGGCCCGGCGCCCCCGCTACGGCCCCTTCGTCTCCGGCCTGCGCGACTTGCGGGTCGGCGACTTCGTGGTCCACACCGATCACGGGATCGGCCAGTTCGTGGGCCTCAGGAGCGTCGAGTCGGACGGCGCGGACGGCGGTCCGTCGGTGCCGTCGACCGTGGCCGCGTCGGCCCCGGCCGGCGACGGCGCGGTCGAGGTCATGGAGATCGCCTACGCCTCGGGTCAGCGCCTCTTGATGCCGCTCTCCCGGCTCGATCAGGTCCAGAAGTACAGCGGCATCGAGGGGCTGGCGCCGCGCCTCGACAAGCTGGGCGGCACGTCGTGGAGCCGGACCAAGGCGCGGGTCCGCAAGGGCATGCGCGACATGGCCGGCGAGCTGCTCAAGCTCTACGCCGAGCGGCAGCTCGCCCAGGCGCCGGCGATGCCGGCCGACACCGACATGATGCGCCAGTTCGAGGCCGCCTTCCCCTACGACGAGACGCCCGACCAGCTCGAGGCGATCGCGGCGGTCAAGGAGGACCTCGAGCGTACCCGCCCGATGGACCGCCTGCTGTGTGGGGACGTCGGCTACGGCAAGACCGAGGTCGCCATGCGCACGGCCTTCAAGGCGGTCGACGGTGGCTACCAGGTGGCGGTGCTGGCGCCGACCACCATCCTCGCCGACCAGCACCTCGAGACCTTCCGCGACCGCTTCGAGGACTTCCCCGTCAAGGTCGAGATGATCTCGCGCTTCCGCAGCGCCGCCGAGATCCGCCAGATCCGCGACCGGGTCGCCGCCGGCGCGGTGGACGTCCTGGTGGGCACCCACCGGCTGCTCTCGAGCGACATCGAGATCCCCAAGCTCGGCCTCCTGATCGTCGACGAGGAGCAGCGCTTCGGGGTCGCCCAGAAGGAGCGCTTGAAGCAGCTCAAGAAGGACGTGCACGTGCTCGCCATGTCGGCCACGCCGGTGCCGCGGACCCTCCAGCTCTCGCTCGCCGGCGTGCGCGACCTCTCGGTGATCGAGACCCCGCCCAAGGACCGGATGGCGGTCGAGACCGCGGTGGTGCGCTTCAGCCCCGAGGTGGTGCGCGAGGCGATCGAGTTCGAGCTCGAGCGCGGGGGACAGATCTACTACGTCTACAACCGGGTCGAGTCGATCGAGGAGATCCAGGCCTACCTGCGCGAGCTCGTCCCCGCCGTGCGCATCGCGGTCGGCCACGGCCAGCTCGACGAGAAAGAGCTTTCGCGCCGGATGCACTCCTTTACGAGACGCGAGTACGACCTGCTGCTCGCCACCACGATCATCGAGAACGGCATCGACATCCCGAACGTCAACACCATGATCATCCACCGCGCCGACCGCTTCGGCCTCGCCCAGCTCTACCAGCTCCGGGGGCGGGTCGGCCGGTCGAGCCAGCTCGCCTACTGCTACCTACTGGTCCCGGCCGACCGGGTGGAGTCCGAGGCGGCGCGCAAGCGCCTGGCGGCGATCCAGGAGTTCACCGACCTCGGTGCCGGCTTCCGGATCGCGGCCCGCGACCTCGAGATCCGCGGCGCGGGCAACCTGCTGGGCGCCGAGCAGAGCGGGCACATCGCGGCGGTGGGGATCGAGACCTACCTCAAGATGCTCGAGGACGCGGTGCGCGAGATCAAGGGCGAGGTGGTGGAGGAGGGGCCGTCGGTGGCGATCGACCTGCCGGTGCCGATGGCCATCCCGCGCGACTACGTGGCGGACGAGAACCTGCGCATGGAGGTCTACCGCAAGCTCGCCTCGGGGGAGCAGGACGACCGCGAGGTCCTGGCCGAGCTCACCGACCGCTTCGGTCCGCCGCCGCGGGCGGTGCACACCCTGCTCGAGGTGGCGGCCCTGAAGCGGGTCGCCGAGCAGCTCCGGGTGCAGTCGATCTCGGGCCGGGGCCGGAGCCTGACGATCCGCCTGCGCCAGGACGCCAAGATCGACGTCGAGCGCCTGATCGAGCTGGTGTCCCGGGAGCCGGGGGCGAGCTTCAGCCCGACGGGTGTGCTCACCCTGGCGGCCGGCGACGAGGCCGACATGCTGGCCGCCGCCCGGCGGACCCTGGGGGCCCTGGCCGCGTGAGCGCCCGCGTGGGGGCCGGCCGAGCAGCCCGCGCCGCGGGCGCCGCCCTCTGCGCCCTCCTGGTGGCGCTCGTGGCCTGCACCGGCAAGGAGCCGTCGCCTGACGCCGTCGCCGTGCTGGGCGACCGGGAGATCCTCTACGCCGACTTCGCCGCCCGCGTCGAGCAGCAGACCGACAGCCCCGCGGCGACCCTCGAGAGCCCCGTGCTCTCGCGCCTCCTCGACCAGTACCTGACCGAGACCCTGGTGGTGCGGGTGGCCGCCGACCGGGGGGTGGCCGCCGAGGGCGCGGACCACCGCGATGCGCTCAGCGCACTGCTCGCCTCAGCGCCGATCGAAGCGCCCAGCGAGGCGGAGGTCGAGGCTCGCTACCGCTCGGAGGCGAAGCGCTTCACCCTGCCCGAGCGGGTGCGCCTGCGCCAGATCCTGGTCGAGAGCCGCGAGGCCGCCGAGGCCGCGAAGGCCGAGCTCGGCCGGGGCGAGCCCTTCGCGGAGGTCGCCCGGCGCCACTCCCAGGACCCGAGCGCGCCCTACGGCGGGCTCCAGGGCGAGCTCGCCTACGACGATCTGCCCGAGGAGTTCGCCGACGTGATCTTCGCCCTCCAGCCGGGTCAGGTGAGCGACGTCGTCGAGGCGGCTTACGGGTTCCACATCTTCCAGGTCACCGACCGGCTGCCCGGCCGCGTGGTGCCCTTCTCCGAGGCCCGGCCGCGTCTGCGCGAGGAGATTCGCCAGGAGCGCGCGCGCGCCTGGCTCGATCAGGTGGTGGAGCAGGCGAAGAGCCGATACACTGTGCGTGTCTATGAACGCAATCTGCCCTTCGACTACGACGGCACCTACCCGACGCTCGGCTCGCCGGGTTGAGCCGATCCTCCTCGCCCTCCTTCTCCTGGTCCCCCTGGCTCTGGCCCCCGCAGCGGCGCGGGCCGACGTGGTGGACCGCGTGGTCCTCCGGGTCAACGACCGGATCGCCACCCTCCTGCAGTACCAGCAGCGGCGCTCCGACGCGGTGACCCAGATCGCGGCGGCGAAAATCTCCGAGGACGACCGGTCGAAGGCGATGGTCGACCTCGGCAACCAGGTGTTCCGCGACATGTTCGAGGAGCTCCTGCTGCTGTCGCGCGCCGACCAGCTCCGGATCTTCCCGACCGAGGAGGAGGTGGACCACGCCGTGGCCCGGATCCGCCAGGGGTTCGGGATCCAGAGCGACGACGAGTTCGCCGCCGCCCTCTCGCGCCAGGGCCTCTCGCTCGCCGAGTTCCGCGACCAGGTGCGCACGCAGCTGCGGATGCGCCAGGTCGTCTCCCAGGAGGTGACCGCCAAGATCGACCTCGAGGAGGACGACCTGCGCCGCGCCTACCGGGCCGACGAGGAGCACTACCGGGTCCCGGAACGGCGCAAGGTGCGCGAGATGATCGTCCTCGAGGACGAGGAGAAGGACCCCGAGGCGATCGAGCGCCTGGCGCGCCAGGTCTACGCCGAGATCCAGGCCGGCACGTCGTTCGACGACGCGGCGGCCAAGTACGCGAAGCAGGGCGTGGCCGGCGCGCCGGTCGATCTCGGCTGGGTGACCGCAGGCGAGCTCGATCCGGCGCTCGAGGCCGCCCTCGCCACTCTCCAGCCCGGCCAGGTGTCCGAGCCGGTCAAGGGGCGCGGCGGCTACCACATCCTCGAGCTCGAAGAGCGCCAGGAGGCCCACGTCAGGCCGTTCTCCGAGGTCGAGGACGAGATCCGCGGCCGAGAGCAGCAGCGCCTCCTCGCCGACAAGATGGAGGGCTACCTGCACCAGCTCGAGCAGGACGCCTACGTGCGAGCCGAGCCGCCGGCGGACGCGACCGGGTTTCGGACCGTCGCCGGCCACCGCGACCAGCAAGACCCCTTCGCCGGCTTCGAGCCGGTCCCCGGCCAGCGCAACAAGCCGGACGTGACGCCCGGCCAGCACCCCACCTCCGAGCGCACGCAACCGCCCCCCAGGTAGCCTCACCGAGGCCCGCGCGACCCGGCCCCGGGGCGCGGCCGAGCTTCTCTCCGACCTCGGTGGAGCGGAGTGGAGCCCGCACTCGGTCTCGGTCGATCTTGTGGAACGAAGTGGAAAAATCTGGACAATTGTGGAGTAGCTTGCTACCCTGGTCCCCAATCCTCCGGGAACGGGTGGGGTCATGCTCAGGGGCAGTGCACCGACAAAGATCGATGACAAGGGACGTCTGAAGGTCCCGACGCCCTTCCGTAACTTCATGGAAGAGCGCTGGGGCTCGGACGTCTTCATCACGTCGATCCTCGGAGACGCCGCCTACGTCTACCCCTTGCCGGTCTGGGAGGAGCTCGAAGAGCGGCTGGCGGCGATGCCGTCGACCCACCGGCCGACGATGCGTTTCCTCGAGCGGGTCAACTACTACGGGCAGCAGGCACGCCTGGACACCCAGGGGCGCATCGTCGTCCCCCAGATCCTCCGGGCGAGCGCCGAGATCTCCGGCGAGGTGGTGGTGAGCGGGGAGATCAAGCGGCTGGTGGTTTGGAACCGCGAGCGATTCGAGCAACGGCTGGCGCAGGATCCGTTCACGGAGGACGACTTCCGTGCTCTGAGCGATTTGCAGATTTGACCGGTCGGGGGCGAAGCCCCTCCGGTCCCAGAGGCGAACGAGCCCTTGGATGTCGAGCATGAACCAGTCCTGGTCGCGGAGACCGTCCGGCTCCTGGAGCCGGCGAGAGGGGGGCTCTTCGTCGACTCGACCGTCGGCCTCGGCGGTCACGCCGAGGCCCTTCTCGAGGCGTCGCCGGACGTCCGGCTGCTGGGGGTCGACCGCGACCCCCGGGCGCTGGAACGCGCCGCGCGGCGCCTCGCCGCGTTCGGCGACCGGGTCGAGCTGGTGGTGGGCAACTTCGCCGACCTGGTCGCCCTCGCGGCGGCCTCGCGGCTCGGCGGCCCCGGGCGTCGTGCCGCCGGCGTGCTCGCCGACCTCGGGGTCTCCTCGCTCCAGCTCGACACCCCGGAGAGGGGCTTCAGCTTCCGGTTCGACGCCCCGCTCGACATGCGCATGGGCCTCGGCGGTCCGACCGCCGAGGAGATCGTCAACCGCTACTCGGAGGCAGACTTGACTCGAATCCTCAGAGAGTTCGGTGAAGAGCGCGCGGCGCGGCGGGTGGCGCGGGCCCTGGTGGAGGCGCGCCGGGAGCGGCCGATCAAGACCACCGGCGAGCTCCGGGAGCTGATCCTCCGGGCCAAGGGCCTGCGCGCGGGCGACGGCCGGCGGGAGGGCCGGGTCGATCCGGCCACGCGCGTGTTCCAGGCGCTGCGGATCGAGGCCAACCGGGAGCTCGCCAACCTCGAGCGCTTCCTCGACGAGGCGGTGCGCCTGCTCGACGAGGACGGCCGCCTGGTGGTCATCTCGTACCACAGCCTGGAGGATCGGATCGTCAAGAACACCCTGCGCGACCTCGCCCGCGGCGAGATCGACCAGGTGACCGGCCGGCCGCGGGCGGAGAGCCGGGTGCTCGAGGTGCTGACCAAGAAGCCGTTGCGCCCCTCCGAGCGGGAGGTGGCGGCCAACCCGCGCGCCCGCTCGGCGCGCCTCCGGGCCGCGCTCAGGAGGTCCCCCGAGCCGTGAGGAGCGCGTACACGGTCCACCGCCCGGTGGCCAACGAGTACCTCGTGCGCGAGCGTGATCGCCGCCGCCTGCGCGACCTGGCGAAGGTCCTGCTGATCCTCGTGCCGGTGGCGCTGGCGCTCGGCGCCTTCACCTGGATCCATCTCCAGGTCCTCGACTCCGGCTACCGGATCGAGGAGCTGGAGCTGCGCCTCCACGAGCTCGGGCGCGACGAGAGCCGGCTGCGCCTCGAGGCCGCCTACCTGGCGAGCCCCGAGGTGATCGAGGAGCGGGCCGCCGGCGAGCTCGCCATGCACCCGCCGGCCCTCAGCCAGCTGGTCTTCGCAGAGGACCTCGAGACGCCGAAGCCCGAAGCCCAGGGTGGGAAGGGGGCGATCCGATGAATCGGAGGGTCGCCCTCGTCCTGGTCGTCTGCGGCGTCTGGTTCGCCCTGGTGGCGGCCCGGCTGGCGCAGCTCCAGGTGCGCGACCACGACGTCTACCGCGAGCGGGCGTCGAACCAGCAGCTGCGGGTGATCGAGCTCGACCCGCCGCGGGGCGCGATCTACGACGCGCGGGGCCGCGAGCTGGCGGTTTCGGTGCCGGTCGACTCGCTCTACGCCCTGCCCAAGAAGATCGGGGACCCGAAGGCCGCCGCCCGTGCCCTGGCCCCGGTCCTGGGCACCGACGCCGCCACCGTCGAGGAGCGGCTGGCCCCGGGGCGCGACTGGGTCTGGATCGACCGCAAGCTCGACCCGCCGGTGGCCGACGCGGTGCGCGCCCTCGACCTGCCCGGCCTGGGCTTCGTCGAGGAGAGCAAGCGCTACTACCCGATGCGCGACCTGGCCGCGCCCCTGCTCGGCTACGTCGGCACCGACGACGAGGGCCTGGGCGGCCTCGAGTACCGCTACGACGACGTGGTCGCCGGACGCGGCGCCGAGCGGCCGGTCATCCGGGACAACCGGGACGACAGCCGGCTCGCCTTCCCCGACCTCTCGTTCGCCGAGGCGACGCCGGGGCGGGACCTCTACTTGACCCTCGACGCCTCGATCCAGCACGTCGTCGAGCAGGAGCTCGGCCGCGCCGTCGAGGCCAACCGGGCCAAGGGCGGCTGGGCGATCTTCCTCGAGCCCGCGACCGGCGCGGTGGTCGCCATGGCCACCTACCCGTCCTACGACGCCAACCGGGCGCTCGAGCACCCGGAGCTCCAGCGGATCCGGCCGGTGACCGACGTCTACGAGCCCGGCTCGACCTTCAAGGTGGTCACCGCGGCGGCCGCCCTCGACGCCAACCTGGTCGACCCGTCCGACGTCTTCGACTGCCAGATGGGCGGGATCACGCTCTTCGGCACCCACATCTCGGACCACCACCCCTACGGCCTGCTCACCTTTCGAGAGGTGCTCGCCCACTCGTCGAACGTCGGCGCGATCAAGATCGGCCTCCAGGTCGGCCCGGAGCGGCTCTACCGGATGATCCGCGCTCTGGGCTTCGGCGAGCGCAGCGGCGTCGACCTGCCCGGCGAAAGCGGCGGAGCGGTGCGCGACGTGGCGGCGTGGCAGCCGATCACCACCGCCTACGTGTCCTTCGGCCAGGGGATCGCGGTCACCCCGATCCAGCTCGCGGCGGCGGCGGCGGCGATCGCCGACGGCGGCCGGCTGCACCGCCCCTTCGTGGTCCAGGCGGTGGCCGGGGACGCCGGGATCGAGCACACCCAACCGGTCGAGGTGCGCCGGGCGATCTCGCCGTCGACCGCCCTGCAGCTCGAGCGCATGCTCGAAGCGGTCTTCGAGCCCGGCGGCACGGCGCACAGCGCGGCGATCCCCGGCTACCGGCTGGCGGGCAAGACCGGCACCGCCCAGAAGGTGATCGACGGGCACTACTCGCAGACCCGCTTCGTGGCCAACTTCATCGGCTTCGCGCCGGCCAGGAAGCCGGTCCTCGCCGGGCTGGTGGCGATCGACGAGCCGCGGGCGGGAATCACCTCGGGCGGGCTGGTGGCGGCGCCGGTCTTCTCGGCGATCGTCGCGCGCGTCCTGCCCTACCTGGGCGTGCGGCCGGAGACGGCGGAGCCGCCGCCGGCCGCCATCGGTACGCCGGCGCTGACCTCGTACCCCGCCGGCGACACCCGGGGCGCGGGAGGCGAGGGCTGAGCATGCGGCTCTCCGAGCTCACCGCGGGGCTCCCCGTGCGCGTCGCCCCGGGCGCGGCGGCGAGCGCCGATTCCGAGGCCGACCCCGAGGTCACCGGGGTCGGCATCGACTCGCGCCGGATCGAGCCCGGTGACCTCTTCGTCGCGGTCCCGGGCGAGCGGTTCGACGGCCGGCGATTCGCCGGCCAGGCGGTCGCGGCCGGCGCGGTCGCGGTGCTCGCGGCCCCCGGAGAGCCGCCCGCGCCCTGGGTGGGGACCGGCGCCCCTCCGGTGCCCTGGCGGATCGCCGACGACCCGCGAGCCCTGGCCGGGCCGCTGGCGGCGCGCCTCCTCGGCCATCCGGAGCGCGAGCTGGTGATGGCGGCGGTCACCGGCACCAACGGCAAGTCGACGGTGGCGACCCTGGTGGCGGCGATCCTCGAGGCGGCGGGCCACCCGACCGCCCTGCTCGGCACGCTCGGCTACGGCTTCCGGGGCGACTCCTTCGCCGCCAGCCGGACCACGCCGGAGGCCCCGGAGACCCTGCGCTTGCTGCGGCGCTGGCGCGACCAGGGGGCGGAGGCGGCGTCGATGGAAGCCTCGTCCCACGCCCTCGCCCTCGAGCGGCTCTCGGGCCTCGCCTTCGACGTCGCGGCGTTCACCAACCTGACCCAGGACCACTTCGACTACCACCGGGACTTCGCGAGCTACTTCGCCGCCAAGCGCCGGCTGTTCGACCTGCTCAAGCCCGGCGGCCGGGCGGTGGTCAACGCCGACGACCCGTTCGGCCGGCGCCTGGCCGACGAGCTGCCGGACGCCCTGAGCTTCGGCGACGCCGGCACGGTCCGGCCGCGCCGGGAGCGCCTCGACGAAGGGGGCATCCGCGCCACGGTCGAGACGCCGCGCGGCGACCTCGAGGTCCGCTCGCCGCTCCTCGGCCGCTACAACCTCGCCAACCTGCTGGCCGCGATCGCGGCCGGCGAGGCCCTCGGGCTCGAGCATCGGGCGATCGCCTCGGGGGTCGCCGGATGCGGGCCGATCCCGGGCCGTCTCGAGCCGGTCGACTGTGGGCAGCCGTTCCCGGTCTACGTCGACTACGCCCACACGCCGGCCGCCCTCGAGTCGGCCCTCTCCTCGGTCACCGAGCTCTCCGGGCGGCGGCTGATCGTCATCTTCGGCGCCGGCGGCGATCGCGACCGGAGCAAGCGGGCGCCGATGGGCCGGGTCGTCGGCGAGCTGGCGGCGCTGCCGATCCTGACCTCCGACAACCCGCGGGGCGAGGACCCGCTGGAGATCATCCAGGCGGTCGAGGAGGGGCTCAAGGAGGCGGGCAACACCGAGTACCGGATCGTCCCCGACCGCCGGGAGGCGATCCGCCGGGCGATCGCGGTGGCGGGACCGGACGACGCCGTCCTGGTCGCCGGCAAGGGCCACGAACAGGTGCAGGAGATCGGCGACCAGAAGCTCCCGTTCTCCGACCGCCAGGAGCTGGAGAGCGCGCTGGAGGAGCGGTTTGGTCAGACGGCGAATCGATGAGGCGGCGAGCGCCATGGGGGGCGAAGTGATCGCGGGCGACCGTTCGGCCGCGTGGTCCGGCGTGGCGATCGACTCGCGCCGGGTCGCCGGCGGCGAGCTCTTCTTCGCCCTCGCCGGCGCCGCCACCGACGGCCACCGCTTCGTGGCCGACGCCCTCGAGCGGGGCGCGGCGGGCGCCGTCGTCCATCGCGACGACCTCGAGCGGGGTGCGGCCGGCGCCCTGATCCGGGTCTCCGACACCTACCGCGGCCTGCACGATCTGACCCGCAGCCTGCGCCGGCAGCTCCCCGAGGTGCTGGTGGGGATCACCGGCTCGGCGGGCAAGACGACGACCAAGGAGCTCCTCGCGGCCATGCTCGCCCGCCGCTTCCGGACCGCGCGCAGCCCGGGGAACCTCAACAACCTGTACGGCTTCCCGGTCTCCTTCCTGTCGATCCCCGACGACGCCGAGGTGATGGTCGCCGAGATGGGGATGTCGCTGCCCGGCGAGCTCGGCGGGGTGAGCGCGCTCGCCCGGCCGGACGGCGTGGTGCTGACCAACGTGCGGGCGGTGCACCTCGAGAACTTCGCCGACCTGGCGGCCATCGCCGAGGCCAAGGCCGAGATCTTCGAGGGGCTGTCGCGCACCGGGTTCGCCGTCGCCAACCGGGACGACCCGCAGGTCACCCGCGTCGCCCGGCGCTGGGCGGCCTCCGACCGCGGCTCCGCCAACCGGCTGGTCTGGTTCGGACTCGGCGACGCCCCGGAGATCGAGGTTCGAGCCCGGGAGGTGCGGCCGTCGGAGGGCGCCGGACGCGGCGGGCTGGGGACCCGCTTCTTCCTCGAGCTCGGCCGGCCGGGCATGCCAGGAGCCGAGGCCGGAGAGGTCGAGCTGCCGCTCCATGGCCGCTACAACGTCGCCAATGCCCTGGCGGCGGCGGCCGCCGCCTGGGTGCTGGGAGTCGGCCTCGCCGACGTCCGGGCGGCGCTCGCCGGCGTGGCGCCGGGCAGCCACCGCGGAGCCGTGCACCGGCTCGCCGGCGGCGTCACCCTGGTCGACGACGCCTACAACTCGAACCCCGAGGCCCTGGCCGAGGCCCTGGCGAGCGCCGCCGAGCTGGCCGCGGCCGCCGGCTCCCGCCGCCGCGTCGCGGTGCTGGGCGACATGCTCGAGCTCGGCCCGGACGGGCCGCGGTTCCATCGCGAGGCCGGCGGGACCGCCGCACGCCTGGGCTTTGCGCCGCTCGCCGGCGTCGGCGAGCTCGCGCGCGAGCTGGTCGCCGGCGCCCGGGAGGCGGGGGTCGAGGCCGTCTGGTTGCCCGACGCCGGAGCGGCGGCACGCTGGGCCGCCGAGCAGGTCGGGCCGGGCGACCTGGTGCTGGTCAAGGGCTCGCGCGGAGTCGGGCTCGAGCGCGTGGTCGAGGCGCTCCTGGCGTCCCCGGTGGAGGAGGCCGGCTGATGCTCTACCACCTCCTCTACCCGCTGCGCGACCTCTTCACGCCGTTCAACGTCTTCCGCTACATCACCTTCCGGGCGGCGGGCGCGGCGGTGACGGCGCTGCTCCTCTCGATGGTCCTGGGGCCGGGCTTCATCCGCATGTTGCGCCGCAACCAGCTCGGCCAGGCGATCCGAGAGGAGGGGCCCGAGAGCCACCGCGGGAAGGCGGGCACCCCGACCATGGGGGGGCTGCTGATCCTCTTCGCCCTGCTCGTGCCCACCCTGCTCTGGGCCGACCTCACGAACACCTACGTCTGGCTGGCGGTCGGGGTCACCCTGACCTACGGCCTGATCGGCTTCCTGGACGACTTCCTGAAGATCCGCCGGCGTCACAACCGCGGGCTCTCGGCGCGCTCGAAGCTCGGCCTCCAGGTGGCGGCGGGGGCGGTCACCGGCCTGGTCCTCTACCAGCTCCCGGATTTCAACAGCACCCTCGTCTTCCCGTTCTTCAAGCACCTGGCCCTCACCCTGGGCGTCCTCTACGTGCCCTTCGCCGTCCTGGTGCTGGTGGGGACCTCGAACGCGGTCAACCTGACCGACGGCCTCGACGGGCTGGCGATCGGCGCCACCGTGGTCGCCGCCGCCACCTATGCGGTCTTCACCTACCTGGCGGGCAACGCCGTCCTCGGCGGCTACCTGCAGGTCGAGCTGATCCCGGGCGTCGGCGAGGTGACCGTGTTCTGCGCCGCCCTGGTCGGGGCGAGCCTGGGCTTTCTCTGGTTCAACGCCCACCCGGCCGAGGTGTTCATGGGCGACGTCGGCTCGCTCTCGCTGGGCGCCGCCATCGGCGTCGTGGCGCTGCTCGCCAAGCAGGAGATCCTGCTGGTCCTGGTGGGCGGCCTGTTCGTCCTCGAGGCGGTCTCGGTGATCCTGCAGGTGGCGTCGTTCAAGCTCACCGGCCGCCGGGTCTTCCGCATGGCGCCGCTCCACCACCACTTCGAGCTCGCCGGCTGGGCCGAGTCCAAGGTGATCGTCCGGTTCTGGATCCTGTCGATCCTCTTCGCCCTCGTGTCGCTCTCGACCCTCAAGTTGCGATGAGCATGC
Organism: uncultured Acidobacteriota bacterium; assembly: GCA_963837945.1. Classification (GTDB taxonomy): domain Bacteria; phylum Acidobacteriota; class Thermoanaerobaculia; order Multivoradales; family DATKCC01; genus CAVUBL01. The sequence goes on along the minus strand of CAWIQD010000001.1, from coordinate 220,315 downwards.
GGAGCCCATGGAGTGACCGCGGGGAGGGCGAGTGGCGGATCGTCCTGGTCTACGGGCTGGGCGCCTCGGGCCGCGCGGCGAGCCGGCTGCTCCTCGGTCTGGGGGCGGAGGTGATCGGGGTCGACGCCCGGCCGGCCGGCGAGCTCGCGCTCGGCGAGCTGGCCGGGAAGGAGGGGTTCGGGCTCCTCCCTGGCGGCGAGCCGGCGACCCTGCCCGCGGGCGTCGACGCGGTCGTCGTCTCCCCCGGCGTGCCGCTCGAGAGGCCGCTCCTGGCCGACGCTCGGCGGCGCGGCGTGCCGGTCCTGGCGGAGGTCGAGCTCGCCTTCCCCTACCTCGACGGCCCGGTGGTGGCGGTGACCGGCTCGAACGGCAAGAGCACCACGACCGCGCTCGCCGGCGCCATGCTGCGCGAGGCCGGCTTCGAGGTCGCGGTGTGCGGCAACTTCGGACCGCCGTTGTCGGCCCAGATCGATCCCGAAGAGGCCGACCTCGCGGCCACCGGCCAGCGCTACGCCGGCGGCGGCGCGCGACCCTCCCGAGTGTTCGTGGTCGAGCTGTCGAGCTTCCAGCTCGCCGCCGTCCACCGCTTCCGCCCGCACGCCGCCGCGCTGCTCAACGTCGCCGCGGACCACCTCGACCGCCACGGCGGGCTCGAGGCCTACACGGCCGCCAAGCGCCGGATCTTCGAGCACCAGACCGCCCACGACGTGGCGGTGCTCAACGCCGACGACCCGCCGTCCCGGGAGACCGAGGTGGCCGCCCGACGGAGGCTCTTCTCGCGGCTCGGCCCGGTCGAGGACGGCTGCTTCCTCGATGGCGACCGGGTGGTCGAGCGGGATCCCGACGGCGAGACGGTCGAGCTCTTCCGGGTCTCCGACTCGCCCTTGCCGGGCGCCCACAACCTCGCCAACGCCATGGCCGCGGCGCTCCTGGCGCGCGCCCTGGGCACCGGCCCGGAGGCCTACCGGGCCGCCCTCGCCGGCTTCCGCGGCCTCGCCCATCGCATGCAGCGGGTGATCGAGGCGCGAGGCGTGGTCTGGTACGACGACTCGAAGGGGACCAATCCGGCCGCCGTCCTCGGCTGCCTGGAAGGCTTCCCGGCGGGCTCGGTCCACCTGATCCTGGGCGGTCGCGCCAAGGGGGCCGGCTTCGAGGTGCTGGCGCCGGCGGTGCGCGCCAAGGCGGTCCACGTCTACCTGATCGGCGAGGCCGCGGGCGAGCTCGAGAACGCCCTCGCCGGCTCGGCGCCGGTCGTGCGGGCCGGGACGCTCGACCGGGCGGTCGCCGAGGCGGCGCTCCGCGCCCGGCCCGGCGAGTCGGTGCTCCTTTCGCCGGCCTGCGCCAGCTTCGACCAGTTCCGGGACTTCAACCACCGCGGCGACGAGTTCCAGCGGCTCGTGCGCGCGATCGTCGGGGGAGGGGCGCGTGGCCAAGAAGCTCGCGTTTGACCGCGCCCTCTTCGGCACCGTGACCCTGGCCGTCGCCTTCGGCCTGGTGATGGTGTACTCGGCGAGCGCGCCGATGGCCCGCTCCGCCGCGGACGGCGGCCCCGGGTTCAATCCCTACGTGGTCAAGCAGAGCCTGGCGGCGGTGCTGGGGCTCGCGGCCATGGCGGTGGCGATGCACGTCGACTACCGGCTCCTCAGGCGGCCGGTCGTCGCCTATGCCCTCCTCGGCGGCGCCGTGGCCCTCCTGGTGGCGGTCCTCTTCGGCCCCGAGATCGCCGCCACCCACCGCTGGTTCCGGCTCGGGCCGGTCTCGATCCAGCCGGCGGAGCTCGCCAAGCTCGCCCTGATCCCGTACGTCGCCTACCAGATCGAGAAGAAGCCGGAGCGGATCAACCAGCAGGTGCTCCTGACGCCGGTGCTGGTGGCGACCGCGGTGGTCGTGGGTCTGGTGCTGCTCGAGCCCGACTTCGGCACCTCGGTGCTGCTGCTGGTGACGGTGGTGCTGATGCTCTTCCTCGCCGGGCTCGCCTGGCGCTTCCTGGTCACCGCCGGCCTCGTCGGGGTGCCGTTGCTGGTCCTCCTGGTGCTCACCGAGGACTACCGCCGGCGCCGGTTGTTCGCCTTTCTCGACCCGGAGAGCGATCCCCTGGGCGCCGGCTTCCAGGCGCGCCAGTCGCTGATCGCCGTGGGCTCGGGAGGGGTCTTCGGGTTGGGTCCGGGCGGCAGCGTCCAGAAGCTCCACTACCTGCCCCACCCGCACTCGGACTACATCTTCTCGATCATCTGCGAGGAGCTCGGGCTGATCGGCGCCCTGGCGGTGCTCGCGCTCTTCGCCGTGATCCTCTGGCGCGGGGTCAAGGCGGGCGCCGGGGCCCCGGACTCGTTCGGGCGTTACCTCGCCTGGGGGATCACCGGCCTGCTGGTGATCCAGGCCCTGATCCACGTCAGCGTCTGCCTGGCGCTCGCCCCGTCGAAGGGCATTCCGCTGCCCTTCATCTCCTACGGCGGCTCGTCGCTGGTGGTCTCGATGACCGCCTGCGGCGTGCTGCTCAACGTCTCGCAGCATGGCTGACGCGATGAGCGGCGACCGACGGTTCCACGTGCTCCTGGCCGGCGGCGGCTCGGGCGGGCACGTGTTCCCGGCCCTGGCCGTGGGCGAGGAGCTTCGCGCGCGCGGGCACCGGGTGAGCTTCGCCGGCTCGGCACGCGGCATCGAGGCGCGGCTGGTGCCTGCGCGGGGGGTCGAGTTCCACGCCCTGCGCTCCCGGCCGATGACCGGGCGGGGGCCGATCGGCAAGGCGCTCGCCGTCGCGACCCTGGTGGTGGCGGGGCTCGCGGCCGCCCGGCTGGTCAAGCGCCTGGCGGTCGACGCGGTCGTGGGGACCGGCGGCTACGCCTCGGCGCCGGCGGTCCTGGGCGCCGCCCTGGCGCGCCGGCCGGCCCTGCTGGTCGAGCCCAACGCCCGGCCGGGCTTCGCCAACCGCCGGCTCTCGCGCTGGGCGGCGGGCGCGGCGCTGGCGTTCGCCGACGCGGGCCGCGAGCTCGCCTGCCCGGCGCGGGTCACCGGTGTGCCGGTGCGCGAGGAGTTCTTCCGGATCGCTCCCGCGGCCGGCGACGGCCCTCTCGGGCTGCTGGTCCTGGGCGGCAGCCAGGGCGCCCGGAGCCTCAACCTCGCGGTGCCGGAGGCCCTCGGCGGCGCGCCGGCGCTCCCGGGCGCGCTCGCGGTGCGCCACCAGACCGGCGCCGCCCACCTGGAGGAGACCCGAGCGGCCTACGAAAGCGCGGGAATCCCGGTCGCCGGCGGCGGCCCTCACGCCGGAGCGGAGGCCTCCGCCCCGGTCCGTCTCGAACCGTTCCTCGACGACGTCGCCGGCGCCATGGCGGCTTCGCAACTGGTCGTTTCCCGCGCCGGCGCCATCACCCTCGCCGAGATCGCCGCCGCCGGCCGCGCGGCGGTGCTGGTGCCGCTCGCGCTCGCCGAGGGGCACCAGCGCGACAACGCCCTCGCCTTCCAGGCGGCGGGCGCGGCGCGGGTCGTCGAGAGCGCACCCGGCGCCGCGCGCGGGCTCGCGGCCGCGCTCGCACCGGTCCTGGGCGAGCTCCTCGCCGATCGCGCCGAGCTGGACGCGATGGGTCGAGCGGCCCGCGAGCTCGGCCGGCCGGGGGCGGCGGCGGCGATCGCCGACTGGGTCGAGGAGCTGGCGGCCGGCGGGAGGGGCGCCTGATGTTTCGCCAGTTCACCGGGCTCTCCCGGGTCCACCTGGTGGGGATCGGCGGCGCCGGCATGTCCGGGATCGCCGAGATCCTCCTGTCGTACGACGTCGAGGTCTCCGGCTGCGACCAGGCCCGCTCACCGGTCACCGACCGCCTGGCCGAGCTCGGCGCGACGATCCACGCCGGCCACGACGCCGACCACGTGACGGGCGCCGACCTGGTGGTCTACTCCTCGGCCGTGCCGCCGGACAACCCGGAGGTTGTCGAGGCGCGCCGCCGGGCGATTCCGGTGGTGCGCCGGGCGGAGATGCTGGCCGAGCTCATGCGCCTCAAGTACGGCGTGGCGGTGGCGGGCACCCACGGCAAGACGACCACCACGTCGCTGGTCGGGGCGATCCTGACCGAGGGCGGCCTCGATCCGACGGTGATCGTTGGCGGCCGGGTGCGGGCCCTGGGCACCGGCGCGCGCATGGGATCGAGCGAGTACCTGGTCGCCGAGGCGGACGAGTACGATCGGAGCTTCCTGCGCCTGGCGCCGATCATCGCGGTCGTCACCTCGATCGACGCCGACCACCTCGACACCTACGGCGACCTGGCGGCGATCCGGGACGCCTTCGTCCAGTTCGCGAGCCGGGTGCCGTTCTTCGGCGAGGTGATCGTCTGCCTCGACGACCCGAACGTCCAGGAGATCCTGCCCCGCCTCACCGACCACCGGGTGGTCTCCTACGGCTTTTCGCCCCAGGCGGACTTCCAGGCCGTCGACCTCGCGGTGCTCGAAGGCACGATCGGCACCCGCTTCACCGTCCGCCACGGCGCCGAGGGCGCGCTCGGGTCGGTGGCGCTCCCGCTTCCCGGCCGTCACAACGTGGCCAACGCCCTGGCGGCGGTGGCCGTGGCGCGCGCCCTGGGCGTCCCGTTCGAGCGGATCGCGGCCGCGCTCGAGACGTTCCGCGGGATCGACCGCCGCTTCGACCGGGTGGGCAGCTGGCGGGGGGCCGACGTGATCGACGACTACGCCCACCACCCGACCGAGGTCGCCGCGACCCTGGCGGCGGCGCGCGAGGTGCGGCCGGCGGGCCGCATCCACGCGGTCTTCCAGCCGCACCTCTACTCGCGCACCCGCGACCAGGCGGCGGCCTTCGGCAAGGCGCTGCTGGGGGCCGACCGGGTGGTGGTCACCGACGTCTATCCGTCGCGCGAGGCTCCGATCCCGGGCGTCAGCGGCGAGCTGGTCGTGGCGGCCGCCCGCGCCTCGGGGCACCGCCGGGTCGAGTACTGCGCGGCCTGGCAGGACGCCCCCGAGCTGCTCGCGCCCGAGATCGAGGCCGGGGACCTGGTCCTCACGCTCGGGGCGGGAGACGTCTACCGGCTGGCGCGGGAGCTCGCCTCCCGGGGGGAGGGGTCGTGAGAGCGCCCCAGGATCCGCGCCGGGACGGGCCGCGGCCTCCCGTCATGCCGCCGCCCTGGACGCCGGCGCCGGCCGACGACGGCAACGTGCTGCCCTTCCGCCGGCGCGCGGGCGTGCGGGTGCGCCGCCGCCGCCGGGGCTTCGGGGTGACGCGCCAGTTCCTGCTCGCCCTGGTGCTGGTGGGCTCGCCCGCCTCCGCCCTCTGGTGGTCGGCGACCTCGCCGCGCTTCGCCGTCTCCCAGCTCCAGGTCGTGACCTCGGAGCGGGTCAACCGGTCCTGGATGGAGGCCCGCCTCCAGCACCTGATGGGCCGCAACCTGGTCTGGATGTCGATGGAGAGCGTCGAGCGGAGCCTCTCGGGGCACCCCTGGATCGCCGGGGTGGAGGTGACCAAGGCGCTCCCCGACCGGCTGCGGGTGGCGGTCGTGGAGCGGCGGCCGGTCGCGGTGCTCGAAGCCGGGGACGAGCGCTTCTACGTCGACCGTACCGGCCGCGTGATCGCGCCGGTGGGGGACGAGGAGGCGCCTCCCGGCGAGAGCCGGCGCGGCGGCTACCTGCTGCTCGGCGTGGCGGCGGTGGCGGCCGGCGTCAAGGGGACGCCTCCGGTCGCGGCCGGTGCGAGCCCGGCGCCGCGGGACCTCCTCGGCGAGCCGGTGCTGGCGCGCGCCCTGGACGTCGTCCAGGCGTTCTCGCGCGCGGCGCCGGAGTGGTCAGCGGGACTCTCCCGGGTCGAGATCCTGGGGGAAGAGGACTTCCGGCTCGAGACCGGCGCCCTGCCGTTCGAGCTCCTGGTCGAGGCCGGCCAGGTGGAGGGCCGCGTGCGCTCGCTCAGAGAGCTGCTGCCTAAGCTTCTGGCGCGGTTCCCCGAGCCGGCTTCTGTCGATTTGCGTTTCAGTCATCGAATCGTAGTGCGCGAGGCGGCCGGCCGGCCGGCGGTCTCCGCCATCCATGGGAGAGGTGAGTCGTATGGGCAAACCGGATGAGTATTTCGTCGCCATCGACGTGGGGTCTTCGAAAGTTGGAGTGCTGATCGGCCAGCCCGACGGAGGCGGGGTCATGGAGGTGGTGGGCAAGGGCCTGGCGCCGAACCGGGGCACCCGCCGGGGCAACGTCGTCAACGTGGAGTCGACCGTCGAGGCCCTGCGCCAGGCGACCGAGGAGGCCGAGGTGATGGCCGGGGTCGAGGTCTCTCGCGCGTGGGTGGGGATCGCCGGCTCCGACATCCGCAACGTCAACTCGCGCGGCATGGTGACGGTGTCGCGCAAAGACCGGGAGATCACCCGCCAGGACATCGATCGGGTGCTCGAGGCGGCCCAGTCGGCGGCGCTGCCCTCGGACCGGGAGATCCTCCACGCCATCCCGCAGGAGTTCCTGGTCGACGAGCAGGGCGGGATCCAGGATCCCCTGGGGATGCTCGGCAGCCGGCTGGAGGTGACGCTCCACCTGGTCACCGGCAACGTCACCCGGACCAAGACGCTCCTGACCTGCGTCAACCGGGCGGGCATCGAGGTCGTGGAGCTGGTCTTCGAGCCGCTCGCAACCAGCGAGGCGGTGCTGACGCCGGACGAGCGCGAGCTCGGGGCGCTGCTGCTCGACATCGGCTCGGGCACCACCGAGTACGCCCTGTTCATGGACGGCTGCGTCCAGCACAGCGCGGTGCTGCCGGTGGGGGCCGGCCACTTCACCAACGACCTGGCGATGGTGCTGCGCACCCCGTTCGCCGAGGCCGAGCGGATCAAGGTGAAGAACGGCTGCTGCCTGGGCAGCCTGGTCGCGAGCGACCAGGGGATCTCGGTGCCCACGGTTGCGGGCGGCGCGCCGCGGGTGGTGCCCCGGCGCGAGCTCGCCGAGATCCTCCAGCCGCGGGCCGAGGAGCTGTTCGAGCTGGTGCGCTCGGACCTCGCCAAGCAGGGCCACGACGAGACGCTGCGCGGCGGCGTGGTTCTGACCGGCGGCGGCGCCCAGCTCGACGGGCTGCTCGAGATGGCGGAGCAGATCTTCGACTCGGCGGTCCGCTACGGCCTGCCCGCCGGCCTCTCGGGGCTGGTGGACGTGATCAGCTCGCCGGCCTGGGCGACGGCCTCGGGGATGCTGCGCTACGGCATGGCGAGCGAGGAGCGGCGCGGGCGAGCGAGGAAGCGCGGGGGCTGGAGTGTCAAGAACGTGGTGGGCAACCTGAGAGGGATGTTCTCCGACCTGCTCTGAGGCCGGGAGACGAGACGTGCAGAGGGGGCGACGCAGGACGAGTGAAGCGACGGGCCGGAGTCGGCGTGGTGTCACGCCGCGCGGCGCGGACGCGCGCAATCGAACCCACGGGGGTAGGCCATGATTCTGTTCGACGATCAAGAAACGACGAAGCGGGCACCGATCACGCTCGGCGAAAACGCCGACGTGGCGGCGGCCAAGATCAAGGTGGTGGGCATCGGCGGCGGCGGCGGCAACGCCGTCAACCGGATGATCGACGCCGAGCTCAAGGGGATCGAGTTCATGGCGGTCAACACCGATCTCCAGGCGCTGCGCAAGTGCCGGGCGCCGGTCAAGCTCCAGCTCGGGCGGGCGCTGACCCGCGGGCTCGGAGCCGGGGCCGATCCCGAGATCGGCAGGAAGGCGGCGCTCGAGGACACCGAGGGCATTCTCGAGGCTCTCGACGGCGCCGACATGGTGTTCATCACCGCCGGGCTCGGCGGCGGCACGGGAAGCGGCGCGGCGCCGATCCTGGCGTCGCTGGCCTCGGAGATCGGCGCCTTGACCGTGGCGGTGGTCACCAAGCCGTTCGGCTTCGAGGGGCGGCGGCGGATGACGATCGCCGGGCAGGCGGTCGACGAGCTCCGCTCGGCGGTCGACACGCTGATCACCATCCCGAACGAGCGCCTGCTCAACTTCGTCGAGCGCGGCACGCCGCTCGCCGAGGCCTTCCGTATCGCCGACGACGTCCTGCGCCAGGCGGTGCAGGGGATCAGCGACCTGATCACGGTGCCCGGCGAGGTCAACGTCGACTTCGCCGACGTGCGGACGATCATGACCGGCATGGGGATGGCGCTGATGGGCACCGGCCTCGCCAAGGGGGAGAACCGGGCGCTCGAGGCGGCGCAACGGGCGATCTCCTCGCCGTTGCTCGAGGAGACCTCGATCCAGGGTGCCCGCGGCGTGCTGATCAACATCTCCGGCGGCCGTGACCTGACGCTCCACGAGGTGGCCGAGGCGGCCCAGATCATCGCCGAGGCGGTCGATCCGGACGCCAACATCATCTCCGGGATGGTGATCGACGACTCGATGGAGGACGCGATGAAGGTCACGGTGATCGCCACCGGGTTCGACGAGGCCGCCGCCCAGGGCGAGCCGCGGCCACCCCACCCGGAGCTGGTCCGGAGCCGGCAGGAGCGCCCGGCGCCGCAGGAGGAGCAGGTGGCCGTGCCCTTCCGCCGCGAGGAGGAGCCGCGCCGGGAGCCGCTGCCGCTGCCGGTCGCCGCGCCCGCGCCGTCCGAGCCGGAGCCCGAGGTGCCGTTCTACCGCAAGGTGCTGGCGCACAAGCAGACGGAGGACTCCGGCGGCTTCGGCCCGAACTGGTCGAACGTCGACGACTACGACATCCCGACGGTCTTGAGGAAGCAGATGGATTGACCGGCGAAGTGCCGGGGTTCGCGGGCGGCTCCGCCGTCCGAATGAGTTCCCCGTGGGTGCCGAGGGGGTGAGCCTGCCCCCCACCCCCTCGGCGCCGTTTTTTCTCCGCGGTTCACACCGGCCCGAATCGGCCCTCGATCAAGGCTCTGGCTCCGCGTCCGTCGCGCGAGCTCCCCAGCGTCAGGGGACGACCTGGAGCAGCAGGTTGGGCGAGCCCGATTCGATAGCCCACTGGCCGGTGGTGTCGAGCACGTTGGGCATGGCCGCCGCCAGGATCGCCGCCTTCACGTCGTGCGGAGTCGCCGTCGGGTGATCCTGGAGATACATGGCGGCGACGGCGGTGACGTGTGGCGCGGCCATGGAGGTTCCGGTGATCGAGCAGTACGTCTGGTCCGCGTTGAGCGTGTTGTCCCAACCCGCCACCGTCACCCACGCGCCGGGCGCCCAGATCGAGACCGACGAGCCGTAGTTCGAGCCGCACTGATCGCGGAGCTGGTGGAGGTTCGGGTAGTGGCCGGTGTAGAGCGGCTTGAGGTTCCCGTTCTGGTACCTGCAATAGCCCGTGTGCCACGTGGTGTCCTGGTAGCTCGGATCCGAGGCGTCGGCCACCCAACGGCCATCGTGGACCGACCCCTCCTGGAGTTCCTGGACGGCCCCGACGACGATGGCGTCGGCGACGTTGTAGGTGGGGTCGGGCTGACTCACGGAGAAGGCCGACGCGTCCTCGCCCTGGTTTCCGGCGGATTGCACGAAGGTCACGCCGCTCTGGATCAGCCCGCGCACCGCGGCGACGAAGGACGGGCTGGTCACGAAGGAGGTCAGGTTGCCACCGCTCAGGTTGGTCACCGCCGGCGACTGGTGGTTCTGAGCGATCCAGTTGAGGCCGGTGACGAAGACCCCGATCGTCCCTCCCTGGGAGGCGCAGTAGTCGTAGACCTTCACCGGGTGGATCGTCGCGCCCTTGGCGAGGCCGTAGGTCTTGCCGGCGATGATCGAGGCGACCGTGGTGCCGTGGTGATGGCAAGAGCAGTCGTCTAGCGAGCCCGTGTTGACGGCGTTGTAGCCGGTGCCGATCTTGCCCGTCAGCTCGCGGTGAGTGGCTTTGACGCCGACGTCCAAGACGTAGACGTGGACCCCCTCGCCGTCCGCGCTCCAGGTGAACGAGCCGTCGCGGGGAAGGATGGGCTGGTCCGACCGGTCGAGCCCCCAGTTGTCGATGCACGACGGCGTCCACGACGGCCTGGTGTTGGGGCAGGTGATGGTCTGCGGCGAGGTGGGGAAAGCCCGGGTGTTGGTCGGGAACGAGTTGACGTGCATCGGGTCGTTCGAGCTCAGGCAGTAGGGCGCCAGCGCGGTGCACCACGGCACACCCGAAATGACGCTCTCCGGCGTGGCCTGGACGTCTTGCTCCACGGAGCGCACCCGCAGGTCCGCCGCCAGGCGGCGGGCCTCGGCTTCCGTGGCGATGATGGAGAAGCCCATGAGGGCGCTGGTCCACACCCGTTGGGACGTGAACTCGTACCGCCCGCGGAGGTCGGCGAGCGTCGACGCCATCGCCTGGCTCGCCTGAGCGTGACTGGCGAAGGCGCGCGGCGTTTGATTCAGGAGGACGAGGTACTGGTTCGGGATACCGTCGCCCGCCGCTGGACGGAACTTGGCCCGTCCGACGGCCGCTCCGGCGCTGGGCGCCAGGCACAGAAGCACAAGGATGCTGAGGGTGAGGCGTCTCATACGAAGTACCTCCCTTGAAGTGTCCTCCGAGGCCGGAGGTTGGGTTGGAGGATGCACGAAGGAGTCGGAATACGAGGCTCCGACGATGCGAGCCCGAGGATGCCCCGTCGCCGACCGTCTCTGTGCGGTAAATGCTACTCCTCCGCGATGACGCATTCAATGCGCAACGATCGCTGGGACCAGGACGAGAGGTCGTCTACGGCACCACGAACCGGATCGCGCCGGGGAGGACCCGGTAGCGCAGCGGGGTCTCGATGCCGGTCTCGCCATCGGCGTTGAAGGGCATCGCGGGGCGCGAGCGGACCTCGAGGGCGCGGACCTTCCGGTGGACGACCAGCTCGTCGTCCAGGTGCTGGCCGACCGCCACCTTGGGCGCGAGGAGCGCGAGCCGGGCGACCGGCGCCGCACGGATCGCCACGAGGTCCAGGAGACCGTCGTCGACCTCGGCCTCGGGAGCGACCGGCACGCCGCCGGCCACGAACCGGCCGTTCGCCACGACCAGATTGAAGAGCTCGCTCTCCAGCCGCTCCTCCTCCGGAGTCCCCGGATCGAGGACCAGCGAAGAGTCGTAGGGCTCGAGCGCGGGCAAGGCCGCGAGCGCCGAGCGCAGGTAGGAGAGGGGCCCCCAGGCGGACTTCGTCGCCGCGTCCAGCCGCTCGTCCACCTCGCCGCTGAAGCCTCCCGCCGAGGCGTTCACGAAGTACCGGCTCTCCCCGTCGCCGCACTCGAGCCGGACCAGGTCGAGGGCCCGGGTGCGCCCCGCGGCCAGCACCTCGAACGCCTCGTCCGGGTCGCCGGGGAGACCGAGGGTCCGGGCCAGGTCGTTGCCCGTGCCGGCGGGCAGGAGGGCGACCTCGGCGCGGCCGAAGTCGGGTGCCAGGCCGTTGAGCACCTCGTTCAGGGTGCCGTCGCCGCCGGCCACCACCAGGCGCCGGCAGCCGGCCGCGACCGCCTGCCCGGCGAGACGGCGCGCCTCGCCGGGCCCGCCGGTCTCGCACACCGTGAACCCGGGCAGGGCGGCGAGCCGTTCGAGCCGCCGCGTCCCCGCTTCCGAGCGCCCTCCGGCCGAGGGATTGGAGATCACCCGGGTCTCGGTGGCGCGGTCGGAACGCGCGCGGAGCAAAGGATCGCCGGCCATGCCGCCGGCCGCTGCAACCGCCGTGCCCCGCCCGGCCCACCCGGCCGCGGCTTTCCTCCGGCGCCTCGGGTTCGATACTCTCTGGGCCGGACAACGAACCCTTCGAAAAGACACGGAGATGAGGCCTTTCATGACCACCCAGCGTCTTCGCACCTTCGCGCTCCTTCTCGTCCTCCCCCTGGTCGCCGGCGCCTGCGGCAAGCAGCCGCCGGCGAACGGCGTCGCCGCTCAGCCCGCGGCTCCTTCCCCGAGCGCTCCCGAGAGTGGCATGGGCACGCCCCAGCCCGCGGGACACCTCGCCTTCGACATCCCGGGCGCCTGGAACCAGGAGCCGCCGGAAAACAGCATGCGGCTCTCGCAGGCCAGCATTCCGGGACCGGGCGGCGAGGCCCAGTTCGCGGTCTTCTACTTCGGGCCGGGGCAGGGAGGCGGCGTGGACGCCAACATCGATCGCTGGCTCGGTCAGGTGCAGGTCGCGCCCGGCTCCGAACCGGCGCGCGACACCTTCCAGGTGGGGGACCTGACGGTCCACACCGTCGAGGCCAAGGGCACGCTGACGCCGTCGCCGATGTCGATGCAGGGCGGCAGCCAGTCGCCGCAGGAGGGCTCGATGCTGCTCGGCGCCGTCATCGAGGGACCGGGCGGACCCTGGTTCTTCAAGGTCACCGGCCCGGAGACGACGGTGGCCCCGCAGCGCGACGCCTTCTTCCAGATGGTCAAGAACGTGAAGCTCGAGAGCGGCGCGACGGCCTGAGCCGAGAGGCTCAGCAGGCCGGGGGCGAAGGTTCCCCCTCGCTCCCGCCGCGCTCGCGGTGGAGTTGCTCCCGTTCGCGGTCGAGCTCGCGGCGCTCGCGCTCCAGGTGGTCGCGCTGGCGTTCGAGCTCGCTGCGCTCGGCGTCGAGCTGCCTGCGGGCGTCCTCGAGCTGGCGCTCGGTCTCTCGCCGGGCTTCCTTCTGACGGCGGAGCATCTCCCGACGAGTCTCGACGCGGCAGCTCGTGGGCGACGAGCCCTGCCTGCTGGGCGCCATCGAGCCGCTGGGAGCCCGCTGGAGAGTCGGCGGGGAGGGGTCGGGTATGATTCCCGGGTCGTCGCGCCCTCACCGCGGCGTCCCCTCCAGGAGAGCGTTCATGCCCAGATCGACCGCCATCGTCCTCGCCCTGTTCCTCGGCCTGTCCCAGCTCGGGGGTCTCGCCGCCCGCGCCGACACCCGGCTGGAGATGAAGAACCACACCGGCGAGATGACCGCGATGGGCCACACCCAGCCCGCGCGGGACTCCCAGACCTCCTTCTGGATCGGCGACAAGGGCGCTCGCCGGGACGACGGCGAGACCGAGATCCTGGTCCGCTTCGACCAGGACAAGCTCTACCTCGTCGACCACACGAAGAAGAGCTACTCGGTGCTCGACCTGCCCGTCGACCTCACCTCGCTGGTGCCGGATGCACAGCGCCAGCAGATGAGCCAGGTGCTCGAGATGATGAAGATGGCCGCCTCGGTCGAGCCCTCCGACGAGCACAAGGAGATCAACGGCTGGAAGACCCGCCGCTACGACGTCCACCTGTCGAACCAGGTGGGGATGAAGGTGGACTCGACCGTCTGGATGACCGACCAGATCGAGGTCGACGAGGCGGCCTTCAAGAAGCTCACCCGGGCGATCGCCTCGCTGCAGCCGGGCGGAGCCTCGGCGGTGAACGAGCTGCTCAAGCTCGAGGGAGTGCCGGTCCTGATCGAGACCCAGCTCCAGGCGATGGGAGGGTCGACCTCGAGCCGGGAGGAGCTGATCTCGGCCGAGCCCGACGCCACCCCGCCCCCCGGCACCTACGAGGTCCCCGAGGGCTACACCGAGAAGCCCTTCAACCCCATGGGTGGCGGCGCACCCGGCGGCCCCCCGGGCCACTGACCCCAGATCCAACCTCGACACGAGGCGGGCGGTGGCGTCCCCTCCCCCCGGGGGGAGGGAAGGGGATCGAGGGGACGCGGGGGGGATCCGGTCAACCCTGCTGACTGATCTGGCGGCGCAACAGCTCGTTCTCGAAGGCCATCCCCACCTGGGCGGTGGCCAGCTCCAGGATGTCGATGTCCTCGATCGGGCTTTCGTTCTCGCCGTTGTCGGTGTAGATCACCGAGATCACCCGCTGGGCGCCGAGCACCGGGAAGACGACGATCCGGCCGTTGGCGGGCGGGCCGAGGGCCGACGCCAGCTTCGGCGGCAGCCCCGCCTCGGCGAAGGCCGAGCTCACCACCTCGCCGCCCTGGTAGCTCCGGGTCAGCGCGTTCTCGTCGCGCAGCGGCAGCGTCATCCCACGCGCCCGGTCCGCGAGCGGCCTGCCGTCGGCCGCCATGCCGAACGCGCCGAGCGCCGAGAGGCCGTCGCGCTTGACCAGGAAGAGGATCGCCCGCTCCACCGACTCGGAGATGATGTGCATCAGGTTGAGGGCGACGGTGGCCGAGATCAGCCCCGAGCGCAGGTCGCCGAAGACCCGGCGCAGCCGCTCGACGCCCGGGCTCTCGACCGCTTCCGGCTGGCCGCCGAGACTCGGGTGGAGCGCGCTCCGGCGCCGGTTGCGCGCCAGGTTCTCGACGCACGAGATGACCGCATCGACCTCCGGGGGCAGGGTGGCGAGCGCCCCGGACTCGTAGATCTTTCCGATCGAAGCGTCCGGATCCACCAGCGCGACCAGGGGCGTGCCGGGCCGGGTCCGGCGCAGCCTCGCGAGCTCGTCGATGCCCACCTCGCCGGCCCGGAGGTCGAGCAGGACGATCGGCGACTCGTGCCCCGGGAAGGCCTTGCCCGCGGCCCGCAGGCCGACCGGCTCGACCGAGGCGAAGCCGGGCGGCAGGGCGTGGTCGAGGGCCTCGATCAGAGCCGCGTCCGAGGTGACGATCTGCAGCCGGTGGACCCCGATCTCGTCGAGGATCGCCGGCGTCATCCAGGCGATCTCGGCCGGCGCTTCGGCCTCGGCGACCACCGACGCCGCGACGCCTCGCTCCGCGTCGCTCTCGGCGGCCGGCGACAGCCGCCCCCTCGGGCCGTGGGCGCCGAATGCCGGGTGGGTCTCATCGGTGCCGCCCGGGGCGTCGCGGTTGCGCTCGTCGAAGATGCGCGCCGCCTCGAGCAGGACCATCTGGGTGTTGATGTCGGCGTCCGGGACCACGTCCCCCGGATAGAGGGCGATGTCGTCGATCGGCCGCAGGTCGTCGACCACGAACTCGAAGGTCCCGCGGTCCCAGCCCACGAGCTCGGAGATGGTCTGCTCGATCTGCTGTCCGACCACCTGGCGCAGGCTCTCGGGCCCGATCGCTCCCTGCGCGATGAGGATCTGGCCGAGGCTGCGGTGCTCCGGCTCGTCGCGCTGGGTCTGGACCGCGCGGTCGAGCTGGTCGCGGGCGAGCAGGTCGGAGCCGATCAGCAGCTCGCCCAGCCTCGGAGTCCGGGGGCTCCCGGCGCTCACCAGCTTGCCGCGGTGGAAGCCGATCATCGCCTGCTCGCCTTCGCGGCGCAGGATGAGCGCCCCGGTGCGGCGGCCGAGGTGGATGAACTGCATCACGTCGGCGACCGAGACGTCTTCGAGATTGCCGGAGATGGCCATGATCGGGAGGGGTCTAGGTTCCGGCCGGGACCCGGGTCACTTCTCGCCCCGGGCCAGCTTCACGAGGCTCTCGAGGCTCCGCAGCTTGCGGTCCTTCGCCGCGTAGAGGCGGGCGGCGAAGAGCGCCGAGGCGGCGTGGGCGGAGAGCAGGTCGAGCAGGTCGCGGTCCTCGCCCCGGAGCATCGGCTTGTGGTCGAAGAGCTTGAGCACGACCAGGGCGCCGACCACCGCGTCGTGGACCCGCAGCGGCACCGCGGCGAGGGCGCGCGAGCCGTCGTACGGCCCCAGGCGCAGGACGCCGTCGGAGAGGGCCTCGTCGACCATCGGGTCGCCGCCCCGGTAGCTGCCGTTCTGGTAGAGCGGATCGTCTTCGATGCTCTCGCCGAGGGCGACCTCGCACTGCGCCGGATCCTCCTCCTTGAGCAGCAGCACGAACTGCTCGGCGCCCAGCAGGTTGATCGCGATCTCCGCGATGGTCTGCTGGACGTCCGACGGGTGGAGGGTGGCGTGCAGCTGGTAGGTGGCGACGTAGAGGTTCATCAGCCGGCCGGCCTGGTGCTCCGAGTCCACCAGCCGGGCGGCGAGCTCCTTGACGTCGGTCTCGGCGGCGGAGAGCCGCGCCTCGAGGTCCTTCGCGCGCTCGAGGTCGCTGCCGACCACGGCGCCGTCCAGGTCCCGCTCGATGATCCGCACGAGCTCGCCGGCCCGGTCGAGGGTCGAGCGCAACTGGTCGAGCAGATCGCCGCCGCTCATCGCCGCATGGCTCAGCCGTCCCCCGCTCGCCCCGCTGGGTCCCTGGTCGCTCACGCGGTGGAGTGGGCCTGGGTTCGGGCGATGACGTCGAGGATCTCTTCGCTGCGAAACGGCTTCTTGATGTAGGCGGTCGCGCCGGCCTCGAGGCCCCGGACCGTGTCCTCCTCCCTGCCCTCCGTGCTGATGATGATCACCGGCAGCTCGGCCCAGGACTCGCGGGCGCGCAGCGCTTCGAGGAACTCGATGCCGTTCATGTTCGGCATGTTGATGTCGAGGAGCACCAGGTCGATGCCCTCGTCACCCTCGAGCTTGCCGAGGGCGTCGCGCCCGTCGACCGCATAGACGATCGGGTACTGGCGCAGCATGACCTCGTAGATCTTGTGCATCAGCTTGGAGTCGTCGACGACCAGGATCTTGTTCGGCTCCACGGTGCTCTCTCCGCCACGTCACGATTGTCTTGGGGGGACGAATCTTTCCGCTAGCTTCGGTGCGACGATCCATCGCTGCGAGACAGCCACGAGGTCATTGCCTTCCGGAGGAGTCTAGCAGACGCAGGTTCGTGTCATCATCGGGGTCCAGGTCGAGAAAGGGGGGGCGAATGGCGAACGATTCGGGGCCGCCGGTCGAGGCGTTCGAGGAGGTGAACCGCGAGCTGGTCCGGGCCCTGCGAAGCCCGGAGCCCGAGGTCCGGGCGTTCGCGCTCGCCGAGGCCTCGCCGATGGTCGACGACGAGCTCGCGCCCGAGCTGCTGCGCTTCGCCCGCGATCCCGAGCGCTCCGACGAGGAGCGCGGCGACGCCCTGATCGCCCTGGGCCCGGCGCTCGAGATGTGCTGGTACGAGGAGGCGGAGGACGGCAGCTTGCCGACGCCGGCGCCGGACGAGGAGGACTGGTGGGACCTGCCGCTCGGCTCGACGGTCTACCTCGAGGTCACCGAAGCCCTCCGGCGCATCTACCTCGACGCCGCGCAGCCCAAGCTGGTCCGCCGGCGCGCCCTCGAGGCGGCGGTGCGGGCGCCGCGCGACTGGCAGCGCGACGCGACCGGCTCCGCCTGGCGCTCGGACGATGCGGACTGGCGCCTCACCGCCGTCTTCGCCATGGGTCACCTTCCCGGGTTCGGAGCGGAGATCGAGGAAGCCCTCGCCGCGGGCGAGCCGCCGATCGCGCGGGAGGCCCTGCTCGCCGTGGGCCGCGCCGGCGTCGAGGCGATGACCGGCCGCCTGCTGGCGGTGGCGGAGGATCCAACCGCCGACCGCGAGCTGCGCCTGGCGGCGATCGAGGCGCTCGGGGAGCTGGGGTCCGAGGAGGCGGTCGATCTGCTCGAGGAGCTCGCCGGCTCCAGGGACGTCGAGCTCGCCGCAGCCGCCGAGGAGGCCCTCGAGGAGCTCGAGCTCACCCGCGGCTTCGACGAGGACCTGGACCCCGAGTTCGACTGGGACGCGTAGGAGCCCCGCTGACAGCGGGTTCGGCTCCGCCCCGACAGACGGCGGCCCGCCCGCCGGCTAGCCTGGATGGCGATGAGGCCCCCCGCCGGGCCGCCCGGCCGTCCCCCGGATCTCTGCGAGACGCCGCCTCCCCCCAGGCGGTGCTCCTCGCGGGAAGCGACGCCGCCTCCCACGGGCTTGGCGCCGGGTCCGGCGGGGCTCCTCGTCATCTCGCCCGCCCCTTCCGCCGCCCGCCGCTCCGCGCCTACTCGACGTAGCCCAGGGCGCCGAGGCTCTTCTTGAGCTCCGGCGAGAGGATCGAAGGCGCCGCGACCTCGAGCGGGTAGCGGGCCAGGGCCCGCTCGAGCTCGCCGGCGAACCGGTCCCGCACCTCCGGGCGTTCGGGGCCGAGGTCGCGGGTCTCGTCCGGGAGCCGGAACAGCACGGTCTCGCCGGGCCTCCGCAGGTACTTCCAGTCCGGGCTCACCAGGCCGACGACCTCCCCTTCGAGCGGCAGGGCGCGGGTCGCGACGCCCGCGACGCTCCGGATGATCGCCAGCCGCCGGCTGCGCCGGTCCGCGGACCCGCTCTGGTAGAGCGGCGCCTGGATCAGCACGGACCGGTCGCGACGACCGGCACCGGCGGGCCGGAGCGCACGGCCGACGAACGACGGCGGCGGCGCCACGCCGGCCGCGGCGAGGAGCGTCGGCGCGACGTCGATCAGGCTCACCTGCCGCTCGACTCGGCTGCCGGCGCCTTCGCCGCCGGGAAAGCGAACGATCAACGGCACCCGGAGGGCGCCCTGGAAGAGGCAGTTGCCGTGCTCGAAGAAGACCCCGTTCTCGAAGCACTCCCCGTGGTCGGCGGCGGCCGCCACCAGCCGCGGCCGGGCGCGCTCCGCCGCCACGCCGGCCAGCAGGCGGCCCACCCAGCGGTCGGCGTAGGAGACTTCGGCCGCGTAGAGCCGGCGGGCGTGGTCGAGGATCGCGGCCGGCACGTCGCCGTCGTGGCGCCGCGCGATGCGCTCGAGGATCGGCCAGTGGAGAGAGGGGAAGCGCGCCAGCAGGCGGGGGTCGGCCCCCTCGACCAGCTCCTTCGGCGGGTCGTACGGGATGTGCGCGTCGTAGAGGTGGACCCAGAGGAAGACCGGGCGCTCGGACGGCTGGGCCCCGAGCCACTCGAGAGCCTCCTCGACCACCCGCGGAGCCGGCCGTTGGGGGCTGTCTCTGGGAAACCCGAAGCGCTCGAACCCCTGCGCCGTGCCGTTCTCCGGCGCCAGCAGGCGGACCCCCACGAAGGCCCCCGTGCGGTAGCCCGCCTCCCGGAGCCGCTCCGCCACGGTCACGGCGTCGTCGGGGAGGACCGTGCCGTTGTTGAGCACGCCGTGCTGGCGCGGGTAGCGCGAGGTCAAGATCGAGAAGTGGGACGGCAGGGTGAGCCCCATCGGCGCCGCCGCGTGCTCGAAGACCACCCCCTCGCGGGCGAGGGCGTCGAGGTTGGGCGTGGGATCTCCGGGCGCGCCGTAGGCGCCGAGGCGATCGGCCCGCACGGTGTCGAGCGTGATCAGGACGAGGTCGGGCCGGGCGGGCGCCCGGCAGCCGCCGGCGGCGAGCGCGAGAAGCGCCGTGGCGAGGAGCGCGAGCACGAGGGCGGCCGCCGCCGCGGCGCGGGAGCTCACGAGGGCTCCTCCGCGGCGGGGTCCTCGTCCGTCGGCCGCCGCGCCAGCGCTCCCGCGATCCACGCGAGCCCGGCACCGGCGAACGCCATGGCGACCGGCCAGGTGGGGAAGCGGTACTTCTCCTCCGGGTGGAAGAGGAGGTTGATCACCGCGAGGTTGAACAGGAACCAGAGCAGCAGGGGCCAGGTCTCGCGCCGGCGGCCGTAGAGCAGGACGCCCAAGGCGCCCGCAATCAGCACCAGCAGGTGCTCGGCATTGGCGAGGGCGCCGACGGTCAGGCCCTCGCCGGGGGACGCGCCGGCGGGCAGCAGGTTGGCGATCCAGCCGGGGCCGAAGCCGGCGAAGTAGACCTGGAGGTTGGTTCCAAACCGCCCGAGCGCCCTTCCGGGATGGCTCAGCAGGTGGCCGATCCCGTCCAGCACGATCCGTCCGCCTCGGCGCGTGAGCCGGCCTCCCCGGTTGGCCCGTTGCAGCCGGTCGTAGTAGGTCCGCCAGCCGTGGGGTCCATCGAGGTCGACGTCGCTCGCGCGCACCCACCGATCGTCCGGCGACACCTGGAGCACGTTGACCACCGACATGTCGTCGATCCCCATCGGGTAGCCGTAGAGGATCGAGTTGCGGACGCACCACGGAGCGACCACCACGACGAGGCCGCCGACCAGGGCGGCCGCCACCCGCCAGCCGCGGCCCCAGCCATGGACGACGAGCAGCAGCGCCGCGGCCGCCGGCACGTAGAAGAGCGGCGCCGAGCGCACCAGCGCGGCGAGGCCGAAGAGGGCGCCGGCGAGAGCGGCAAGTCCCGGCCGCGGGCGTCGTGAGAGCCAGGCCAGGGCGGCGAGCGCCGGCACCAGGAACACCATGTACAGCGGCTCGCTCAGGATCCGCGGCACGGTGAGCACCGACTCGAGCGACAGCGCGAAGAGCACGCCGGCGGCGAGCGCCGCACCGCGCCCGAAGAGCGGCCGGGCGAGGAGCGTCGTGGCGCCCGCCGCGACCGCCGAGAGCCACGCCTGGGCGGTCACGACCCCCGAGATGCCGGCCTGGAAGAGCCCGCCGTGCAGGGCGGCCAGGAAGGCGAAGTACCCGGGCGGGCGGATCCAGGTCTGCCAGGCGTGCCAGCGGGTGCTGGTCCAGAAGTCGACTCGCCCCGTGGCCAGCCTGCGGGCGCGCATCAGGTACTCCCAGGAGTCGCCCGCCGGCGCCGGGCCCGGATGGAAGCGGAGGTAGACGAGGCGCACCGCGAGGGCGAGAGCGAAGACGGCCGCGGCGTCGAGCCAAGGGCGGCGGCCGCCCGGCAGGCGCTCGGCGGCGAGGACGAGGGCGGCCAGCGCGAGCGCGAGCGCCAGGACGAGTCCGGCTGTGAGAAGCTTGCCGGACAAGACGAGAGCCGACAGCGAAGTGGCGGGGCACGGCATGGAACGAGACGGCGACGGCGGCCGGCGACCGGATGGTGCTCGGAGTGCGCACGGAGTCTAGCATGGCACCGCGCGCCGACGTCTCGGCGCGAGAGCCGGCGAGGACCGCGCTCCGGCGGCTGGACCTCTCGGCCGAGGGCTTCGCGCTCGATCACCGCCTGTCGCACCTGGAGCTCGCGGCCCTCGACTCGATCGACCGCGAGCGCCTGGCGAGCGGTCCCCGCCTACAAGATCGGCGAGCTCGAGATCCGCAAGCTCCGCCGCTACGCCGAGCAGGAGCTGGGTGAGCGGTTCGACGTCCGCGCCTTCGACGACCGGATCCTCGGTCAGGGCCAGCTGCCGCTCGACCTGCTCGAGCGGAGCGTCCACGAGTGGGTGGCAGCCGAAGCGGCGGGTGGAGGGTCGGCGCCGGCGTCGCCTTTCGGTTGACATGCATAGCACTGTCATGTATAACTCTGCCATGCATGGAACCGAGAGGGTGCAATGGACGTCGGCAAAGACCTGGTAGCGGCCTCCGCGACGCCGCTCGTCCTCGCCATCCTGGCCGCGGGCGACAGCTACGGCTACGCGATCTTGAAGCGGGTGGCCGAGCTCTCGGGCGGGGAGATCGAGTGGACCGACGGCATGCTCTACCCGGTGCTCCACCGGCTCGAGCGCCTGGGCTACGTCGAGGCGCGGTGGGGGCGCTCGGAGACCGGCCGCCGCCGCAGGTACTACCACCTCACGAGGGAGGGCCGCGCGCAGCTCGAGGAGCAGCGCCGGCAGTGGCAGCTGGTCGACGCGACACTCCGCGGCGTCTGGAAGGACACGCTCGAGAGATCCATCGAACGAGTGCGACCCGCGCCCCTGCCGGGCAGTCTCCTGGGCGCCTGGGGGACCCCATGACCTCCGATTCTCCGCTCGAACCACAGATCGCCCTCTGGCGCGACTACCTGCGTCGCCATCCGGCCATCCGCTCGCCCGACGTCGCGGAGCTCGAGGACCACCTGCGCGCCCAGATCGCGGCGCTCTCCGAGGCGGGGCTGGCCGAGGACGAGGCCTTCTTGGTGGCGGTCAAGCGCCTGGGCGATCTCGACGCGGTGTCGCGCGAGTTCGCCCGCGAGCACTCGGAGCGGCTGTGGAAGCAGCTGGTGGTGGCCCCGGCCGCCGACGAGGAGGCCGGCGGCGGACGGTCCCGCACCGAGCCGATCGTCGTCGTCGCGCTGGCGATCCTGGCGGCCCTCGCCTTCAAGGTGCCCGAGCTCTTCGGCGAGCACCTGGTCGCCAAGGACCCGGGCGCCCAGGCCTTCTACGCCCGCAACGCCTCACTCTTCGTCCTGCCGTTCCTGACCGGCTACCTCTGGTGGAAGCGGCGGGCGGGAGCGAAGGGCCTCGCGCCGATCGTCCTCTCCTTCGTCGCCGCCCTCGTCTTCGCCGACCTCTACCCGTTCGCCCCGCTCGCCCACACACTGGCGCTCACCGCGGTGCATCTGCCGATCGCCCTCTGGATGACGGTCGGCCTCGCCTACGTCGGCGGCGAGTGGCGAAGCCGCTCCCGGCGCATGGACTTCGTGCGCTTCTCCGGCGAGCTCTTCATCTACTACGCCCTGATCGCCTTCGGCGGCGGCGTGCTGAGCGCCTTCACGATGCTGATGTTCAGCGCCGTCGGCCTGAACGCCATGCCGTTCGTCTGGGGCTGGCTGCTGCCGTGCGGGGCGCTCGGCGCCCTGGTCATCGGCGCCTGGCTGGTCGAGGCCAAGCAGAGCGTGATCGAGAACATGGCGCCGGTGCTGACCCGGCTGTTCACCCCGCTGTTCACGGCCGTGCTCGTGGCGTTCCTGGCCACTCTGGCCTGGACCCGTTCCGGCATCGCCGTCGAGCGCGAGGTCCTGATCGGCTTCGACCTCCTTCTGGTGGTGGTCGTCGGGCTGGTGCTGTACGCCGTCTCGGCGCGCGATCCGGAAGCCCCCGCGGGCGCCTTCGACGCTCTCCAGCTCCTGCTGGTGGTCGCCGCGCTGGTCGTCGACGGCGTCGCCCTCGCCGCCATCGCGGCGCGCATCTCCGCCTTCGGGTTCAGCCCGAACAAGGTGGCCGCGCTCGGCGAGAACGTCGTCCTGCTGGTGAACCTGGTCGGGTCGGGCTGGCTCTACCTGCGGTTCCTCCGCGGGCGGGTGTCGTTCGCCGCCCTCGAGCGCTGGCAGACGGCCTACCTGCCGGTCTACTTCGCCTGGGCCTGGTGCGTGGTCATCGCGTTCCCGCCGATCTTCGGCTTCAAGTGAGCCTCGCCTACTCGACCGGCACCGGGCGGCGCTTGGTGCCGGCGAGCTCGGCTGCGGTCTGCGCGACGTTCTGGTCGATGAAGTGGCCGTAGAAGGCCCACTGATCGTAGGCGGGGGCGAGCTCCGCATGCACCGCCGAGACCAGGGCGTCGCCCTCGAGCCCCTTCTTTCGTGCCTCGGCCACGTCGGTGCGGAGCGCTTCGAGGTAGCCGCGGAAGGCCGCCACGTCCTCGGCCTTGCCGACCTCGCCGTGGCCGGGGACGAAGGTCGCCCGCGGGTGCTCGGAGGCGAGGGTCTCGTCGGTCGCGACCCAGGCGGCCGTGTCCGCGTCCGTGGTGTTGGGGAGCGTCGCGTTCCAGAAGAGATCGCCGGTCAAGACGACGCCGGCGTCGGGGACGACCACGATCGAGTCGCCGCCGGTGTGGCCGGGCAGCACCCGGACCTCCAGGTGGCGCGCGCCGAGGTAGAGGTCGATCCCCTGGTCGTAGACCAGCTCGGGGAGGACGAGCGACTCGACCCAGGCGCGCTTGTCGGGCGGCACGTCGGGCGCCCACCACTTCAGGTTCTCCGTCCGCTCCCAGGCGCGGACGTTCCTCTGCGCCACGATCGCCGCGCCGGCCTCCCGGAACACGCCGTTGCCCGCCACGTGATCGAGGTGGTAGTGGGTGTCGACGACGAACCGGATGGGGAGCTCGGTGTGGTCGCGAATCGTCGCGAGCAACGCCTTCGCGGCGTCGGCCGATTGGAAGGTGTCGACGACGGCGACGCCCTCCTCGCCGATCACGAAGCCGGCGTTGCTGCCGGCGCCGCTCCCGGCGACGGCGACGGCCGCGAAGACGCCGGGGCCGACCTCGTGGAGCGTGAAGAACGGCTTCGGCTCCGCGGCGGAGAGGGGGAGCGCCAGGACGGCCGGGAGGGCGAGACCGGCGGCGAACAGCAGAGCGAGGGACCCGAGGCGGCGGGGGCGCATGAGCGCATCATAGACCGCGGCCGTCAGGGCCCCCGTCGCGCGCGGCCCGGAGGAAGGCCGCCTGGTCGGAGAGCTCGGCACGGGGCGAGGCGAAACCGCGCTAAGGTGGAGGAGTCCGCGGCGCCTCCGGGCGGCGGAGCGCGAGCGGAGGCGAGGCCATGACCACCATCGATTCGCAGGCGCCTGTCCTCGTGACCGGAGCGACCGGGTACCTCGCCGGCCGGCTGGTCGAGACGCTGCTCGACCGGGGGCACACCGTGCACGCGGCGGTGCGTGACCCGGAGAACGCAGCGAAGCTACGCTACCTCAACGAGCTCGCCGCCGGCGCCCCGGGGTCGATCCGCTACTTTCGGAGCGATCTCCTGGAGCCCGGCTCTTACGGCGAAGCGATGCGCGGCTGCCAGCTCGTCTTCCACACCGCGTCGCCCTTTACCCTCCACGTCGCCGATCCCGTCGAGGACCTCGTCGAGCCGGCGACGCTCGGCACGCGCAACGTGCTCGGCGAGGCCGCCCGGACGCCCTCGGTCGAGCGCGTGGTCCTGACCAGCAGCTGCGCCGCGATCTACGGCGACAACGCCGACCTCCGCGCGATGCCCGCCGGCGTCTTCACCGAGGCGGTCTGGAACACCAGCTCGTCGCTCGAGCACCAGCCCTACTCCTACTCGAAGACCCTGGCCGAGCGCGAGGCCTGGGAGATCGCCTCGCGGCAGGATCGTTGGGACCTCGTCGCGATCAATCCGAGCCTGGTCCTGGGCCCGGGCCTCGATCCCCACGGCACCTCGGAGAGCTTCGCCGTCATGAAGCGGTTCGGCGACGGCACCTTGAAGCCCGGCGTGCCGCGCTGCGGGTTCGGGGTGGTCGACGTCCGCGACGTGGCCGAGGCGCACTACCGGGCGGGGTTCACCCCCGAGGCCGAGGGTCGTTACATCGTCTCCGGCCACGACTCGGACCTGGCCGAGCTGGCCGCGATCCTGCGCCCGCGCTTCGGCGACCGTTTCCCGATCCCCACCCGGACCCTGCCCAAGTGGCTCGTCTGGCTGATCGGACCCATCCTCGACCGGGGAACGACCCGGAAGTGGGTCGCCCGCAACGTCGGCCTCCCGTGGCGGGCGGACAACGGCAAGGGCGTCCGCGAGCTCGGCCTCACCTACCGGCCGCTCGAGGAGACCGTGGTCGAATTCTTCCAGCAGATGGTCGACACCGGCGCCTTCGAGGCCTCGGGCCAGGCTCCAGTTACCCCGTCCCCACCGCCGGGGCGCCGTGGCGCACCTCCTCCAGACGAGCGGGCTCGACGGTGAGGAAAGCCTCGACGATCTCGGGGTCGAGCTGGCTACCGGCGGCGCGGCGGAGCTCGGCGCGGACCTCGGCGTCCGCCATCGGTTTCCGGTACGGGCGGCCCGAGGCCATGGCGTCGTAGGTGTCGACCACGCTGAAGATGCGCGCCAGCCGTGGGATCGACTCGCCGGCGAGGCCGCCGGGATAGCCGGAGCCGTCCCAGTGCTCGTGGTGGCGGAGCACGATGTCCAGCGACGGGCCGAGGTAGGAGACCTCCTTGAGCATCTCCAGCCCTTGCTCCGGGTGGCGGCGCACGATCTCCCACTCCTCGTCGCTCAACCCCTCGCGCTTGTGGAGGATGCGGTCGGGCACGGCGATCTTCCCGATGTCGTGGAGCAGGGCGCCCCAGCGCAGGTCGCGCAGGGCCTGCTCGTCCAGCCCGAGCGCCTCGCCGAGCAGCAGCGAGTAGCCGACCACGCGGGCCGAGTGGCCGTTGGTCTCGCGGTCGCGCAGGTCGAGGGCGGCGGAGAGCGATCGCAGCGTCTCTTCGTACGACAGCTCGAGGAGGTGGTAGAGCCCTTCGACCGCGAGCTCCTGCTCCTCGATCGTGGCGCGCGCCTTCTCGACCCTCGCCTCGTTCTCGAGCGACTTCGACAGCGCTCGGCGGAGCCCCGCGCCCATCCGGTCGAGGACGAGCGCGACGAAAAAGAGGAAGAGCAAGATCTGGAGGGCCGCGAGCCACGGATCCTCGCTCTCGGGAGGACCGACTCCCGCGGCGACGTCGATCGCGGCGCCCACGACGACGGCGAGCCCGACCGCGCCGGAGACGACCCAGAGGGCTGAGGCGCCGAGCGTCAACGCCGCGAGGAGCTGGGGAACCACGACGTAGCGCAGCGAGGGGAGCTGGACCGTGAGCCCGGTGCCGGCCAAGGCGATCCACATCGATCCCACCACCGCGCCGAGCAGCAGCGCCACCGACAGCCGAAAGCGGCCGCGGCGAAGCGCCCAGAAGCTCGCGACGGTGAGGAGGGCGAGGAGGAGGTTGGCGAGCCGGTCCAGGCCGTGGCTGGCGCCGTGCACCTCCGTCAGCACCCAGAGCAGGATGAAGAGGAGCTGCACCACCTGGAGGGCGCGCAGGTGGACCCGCTCCGTCGCGGAGACCGACGGCGCGTCGATCCAGCGCACGAGCCGGGCGCGGAGCCCGGGACCTGTTGCCGACATGGCCTCGCCCGAGTGTACGCCCAAAGCCGATCGAGCGCCGGCGGGGCGGCCACGGCCGGGAGCTACGCGCTGCAGCGATCGAGCGGTCCGGCGCCCAGAGGCCGCGGCCGGCGACTCCCGAGGCCCGAGGCGCCGGAGAGATCCCTTCGATTCGAGGCGGAGCTTCGCGGAATTGGTGGAGCCGAAGGGAATCGAACCCTCGACCTCTTGAATGCCATTCAAGCGCTCTCCCAACTGAGCTACGGCCCCACCGGTTGGGAGGGGAAGTGTAGCGACCGGCCCCGGGGGTGTCAACGCGCGGGGCGCCGGGCGGGCCGAGGCTTCACGGCCCCTCGAGGCCGTACTTCTTCATCTTCGCCTTGAGGGTGTTGCGGGCGATGCCGAGGAGGCGCGCCGTCTCGCGGATCTTGCCGTCGCAGCGGCCGAGGGCGACGCTCAGGAGCTTGCGGTCGTGGGCCTCGACGGCGCGCTGGTAGCCACCGTCGTCGAGCTCCACGAGCTCGGGCGCCGCGCTCCCCGAGCCGGTGCCCCTCGCGGCCGCCTCCCGGCCGCCGCCGTCCGGCGCGATCCAGGCGAAGTCCTCGCGGGCCAGCACGTCGCGCGACGAGAGCACCAGGGCGCGGTGGATCGCGGCTTCGAGCTCGCGCACGTTCCCCGGCCAGGGGTGGCGGTCGAAGAGCTCGAGCACCGCCGGGTCGAGGCGCCGCGTCTCCTGCCCCAGATCCCGGCTGATCCGGCGCAGGAAGTGCTGCACCAGGTAGGGCACGTCCTCGCGGCGCTCGCGCAGCGGCGGCAGGATGATCGGGATGATGTTCAGCCGGTAGTAAAGGTCCTCGCGGAACTGGTCGCGCGAGATCGCCTCCTCGAGGTTGAGGTTGGTCGCGGTGATGATCCGCACGTCCGAGTGCTGGGTGCGGGTGCCGCCGACGCGCTCGAACTGCTTGTCCTCGACCACCCGCAGCAGCTTCGCCTGGACCGCGTGCGAGACCTTGCCGATCTCGTCCAGGAAGATGGTGCCCTCGTGGGCCAGCTCGAAGCGCCCGGGCTTGCGCTCGGTGGCGCCGGTGAAGGCTCCCTTCTCGTGACCGAAGAGCTCGGACTCGACCAGGGTCTCGGGTAGCGCGGCGCAGTTGAAGTGGATGAACGGCCCTTCGCGGCGCGGCGAGATGTTGTGGATGATCCGGGCGACCAGGCCCTTGCCGGTACCGCTCTCGCCCCGGATGAGGACCGTCGAGCTCGACTGCGCGACCCGCTCGAGCATCGCGCGGAGCTCGAGGATCGCCCGGCTCTTGCCGATCAGGCCGCCCAGGTGGTGGCTCGACAGGATCTCGCGCTTGAGCGACTCGTTCTCCGCCTTGAGCCGGCGCCGGGCGTCGTCGAGCTCGCCGTAGAGCCGGGCGTTGTCGACCGCGACGGCGGCGCCGTCGGCGAAGGCCTCGAGGAAGGCCCGGTCGGCGTCGGAGAAGAGGTGGCGGCTCTCGGTGTGGTCGACGTAGATCGCGCCCGCGAGGCGCTCGCGGATGGCGAGGGGCACGCAGAGGATCGAGAGGATGTGGCTCGCGACGATCGACTCGGCACCGGCGAAGCGGCTGTCGGTGACCGCGTCGACGGCCAGGATCGGCGCGTTCTGGTCGATCACCCGGCGCACCACGCTCTCGGAGAGCTTGTGCTCCTCGGCCCGGTCCTCGCGGCCGAGGTTGCGCGCCACCGCCACCTCGAGCTCGCGGGTCAGCGGATCGGCCAGCACGATCATGCCGCGCTGGGCGCCGAGGCGCTCGAGGGCGAGGTCCATCGTCCGGTCGAGGACCTCCTGGAGGTCGAGGCTCGAGTTGATGACCTTCATCACCTCGTGGAGGGTGACCTCGCCGCCCGCCGGCGCCCCGGCCGGCCCGCGGAGCCGGGCGAGGGCCTCGCGAGCGCGCTCGGCGTCGAGGGCGGCGCCCAGCGCCTCGAAGGTCTCGAGCGCCCGGGAGAGTCGCTCGCGGGCGGCCTCCGGGCTCGCCGTCGACGCTCCCCAGGCGGCGAGGCTGCGCGCGGCGGCCGAGCGGGCTCCCACCTGGTCGAGCAGCTCGACCGAGCGCGCGAACAGGCGATCGGCCGCGGCGCGCGCTCCCTCGCCCGGCCCGGCGCCGGCGAGCCGGGCCTCGACCTCCAGGAGCCGCCCCGAGGTCAGGCGGTCGCCCAGCTCGTCGACTCGCCGGCGGGCTTCCCGCGCCCGCTCGCCGGCACGGCCGGGATCGCCCAGGTCGAGGTCGACGGCGGCGGCCTGGACGAGGATCTTGGCCTCGAGGTCCCGGGTCTCGGCGCGCCGGGCCCGCTCGAGAGCCTCCTCCAGGTCCGCGGCCGCGCGCTCCGGCTGGCCGCGCCGCGCCGCGAGGAAGCCGCGCTGGAAGAGGGCCTGGGTCGCAAGGTCCCGATCGCCGGCCGCTTCGGCCCCCGCCGCCGCCTGGTCGAGCAGGTCGCCGGCTTCGTCGAGCAGGCCCTCCTCGCGGCTGATCGAGGCGAGCAGGACGAGGGCCGCCACCCGGTCGGCCTGGGCCTCGGGGCCGTCGAGGAGGGCGAGGGCGCGGCGGGCGTGCCGGCGGGCCCGCCGCCAGTCGCCCAGGATTTCCTCGACCTCGCCCAGATTGATCCGGGCGAGGGCCTCGCCGTCGCGCGAGCCGAGGCGCCGGTTCATCTCCAGGCTGCGGGTCAGCAGACCCCGGGCGCGCTCCCACTCGCCGCGGCTGCAAGCGAGGATCCCCAGGTTGTTGAGCGCCGCGAGCTGCGCCCAGGGGTCGGCGAGGGCGTCGGCCTCGGCGAGGTTGGCCTCGAAGAGGCGGCTCGCGCCATCGTAGTCGCCCGTCTTCCACAGCACCATGGCGAGGCTGTTGCGCAGGAGGATGGAGAGCGCCGGGTCCGCGACCCTGCCGGCCGCGGCGAGGCCCGCGCGCGCATAGCGGCCGGCGCGCCGCCAGTCGCCCTGGCCGAAGTGGAGCATGGCGAGGGCGTTGGCGAGGAAGATGCGCTGGCGCGCGAGCCCGGAGCGGCGGGCGCGTGCCAGCGCGTCGCGCACCGTCTCGAAGGCGGCGCCGGTCTGGCCCAGGTCGCGCAGGGCGGTGGCCCGGCCGTGCAGCAGCTCGAGCGCCAGCTCCGGCTCGTCGCCCTCGGCGGCCGGGCCCGCCAGCGCCTCGAGCCCGACCGAGAAGGCCGCGAGCGCCTCCGGGTGCTCGCCCAGGCGGCCGTGGAGGCGTCCCTTCTCCAGGCACAGGCGCCCCAGGACCTCCGGGCCGCCGGCGCCCCGCCAGTCGCCCGACTCGAGGAGCCGCCCGAAGCTCCGGAGCGCTCGCCCCGGCTGGTCCGAGCGAGCGAGGGCATGGGCCTGGGCCACCCGGGAGCGGGCCGCCGCGCCGGGGTCACCCGCTTCCCGGGCGGCCTCGGCGGCCCGGCCGAGCAGGCTCGCCGCCTCGGCGTGGGCGTGGAGCGCGCCGGCGTGCTCCGCCGCCTCGAGCAGGCAAGGCAGAGCCTCGGCTCTGCGCCCGGCTCGCCAGAGGTGCTCGGCGAGGGGCGCGGCGAGGCCCGGCTCGCCGGCCGCGTGGCGCTCGCCGAGGAGCCCGGCGAGCGCGCCGTGCAGCTCGACCCGCCGGGCGCTCTCGAGGGCGGCGTAGACGCCGTCGCGGAGCCGCTCGCCGGCGACCGCGTAGACCTCGCCGCGCCCGGGCTCCTCGAAGCGCTCCAGGAAGCCCTCCTCGAGCAGGCCGGAGAGGCTCGGAAAGAGGCTCTCGGCGCCCTCGCCCAGGAGCCGCGCGAGGGTCGCCAGGCGGAACGGCCGGCCGAAGACCGCGGCCGCCTCCAGCAGCCGGACCTCGCGCGGCGCCAGCGCGGCGAGCCGCTGGCGGTCGAGCGCCTCGGCACCCGGCGGCGCGGCGAGACGGGCGAGGGCGGAGCGCCGAGGCTTCCACTCGCCGCTGCGGAAGACCAGCGCGTCCTCGTCGATCAGGTGGCGCAGGAGCTGCTGCACCGGGCCGGGCCGGCCGGCGCTAGCCTCGTGGATCCAGTCGTAGAAGCCCCGGGGGAGCGAGCCCGCGTGCTCGACCCCCAGGCTGGCGTCGACCAGCCGGCCGACGGCTTCGAAGTCCAGCGGCTCGAGGGCGAGGACCGGCGCCAGTGCGCTCGCGCCGGCGGTCTCGGCCGGGGTATCGGGCGCCGGAGCGCGACTCGCCACCACCAGCACCGGCACCGGGCCGAGGTCGACCGCCAGGAACGAGGCGAGCTCGCTCGCCTCCCGGCCCGCGAGGTGGAGGTCTTCGAGCACCAGGACCAGGGGCTTGCCCTCTCCGGCGTCTTCGCCCGCCCGCTCGGCGAGCCGCCGGGAGACCTCCCGGTAGAGCCGGAACCTCTCCTGCTCGTCGGTGAGGTGGAGCGTGTTCCGGGGACCCGCCGGAGCGCCGGCCGCCGGCGGCTCGAGGTCGATCCCGAGCTGGGCCAGGGCGACCAGCACCGGCGCCAGGGGGCGCGAGCGCTCGACTTCGGCCCGCCCGAACCCGACCCGCGCGCCCTGGACCGCGGCGAGCAGCCGGAACTCGCGGAGCAGCCGCGACTTGCCGACCCCGGCCGGGCCCTCGACCCAGAGCGTGCGCGCCGCGCCGCCGCGCGCCGCAGCGAGCTCGGAGAGGAGCCGTTCGAGAGCGGCCTCGCGGCCCACCAGCCGGCTCGCCAGGACCCCACCGGGCCCGAGGGCCAGCTCGCCGGGAGCGATCGGCCGGCCGGCGGCGCGCCCGAGCTCCTCGAGCAGCCGGGCGGCGCTCGGATAGCGATCCCGGGGGTCCTTCTGGAGCAGGCGCTCGAGGATCGCGGCGAGCGGCTCGGGAAAGCCCGGGCGCAGGCGTCGCGGGTCGGGCACCTCGCCCGAGAGATGGAAGAGGATCGCCTCCCGGTCGGAGCCCGCCGAGGGCAGGGTGCCGGTGGCGAGCTCGAGGAGGGTCAAGCCCAGACTGTAGAGGTCCGCCCGGTGGTCGTAGGCGTCCTGGAGCAAGACCTCCGGCGCGGTGTAGGCGAGGGTGCCCCGGATCCGCCGGTCGAGCGGCTCGACCAGACCCTGGGCCAGCCCGAAATCGAGGATCCGGAGGAGCCGACCGCCGCTCCCGCCGCCGCCGGGATCTTCGGCGAGGCCCAGGTTCGACGGCTTGACGTCGAGGTGCACCACGCGGTGGTGGTGGATGTGGGCGAGGCCCGCGGCGGCCTGGATCGCGAGGTCGTAGATCTCCTCCCAGTCCGGCTCCGGAGACGGGACGTAGGGCGACACCAGCTCCATGACCAGGAACGGGTAGTCGCCGGGCAGCACCCCGACCTCGTAGACCTCGACCACCCCCGGGTGGCGGATCTCTGAGAGAAGGCGGGCCTCGTGCTGGAACCGGGCGAGGTCGTCGGTGGCGCTCGGCTCGAGGGCCACCTTGAGCGCCAGGGGGCGGGTACCGCGAGCCCCCAGCCGCACGCGATAGATCGCCGCCCTCGAGGTGCGGGCGAGCTTCCCCTCGATCTCGAAGTCGCCGAGGAGGCGCTCCAGGTGGGCGAGGTCCGGGCCGGCCGGCCGCGGCGGAGTCAGGTCCCCTCCCACCGCCGCGGGACGGGGCTCCCGTCCGGCCCGGCCGCGCCGTCGGGGCGAGGGGCGCCGGGCTCGCGGAGCCGGGCGAGTCGGCGGACGATCTCCGCCTCGAGATCGGGCTTGCCCGT
This sequence comes from uncultured Acidobacteriota bacterium, assembly GCA_963837945.1. Lineage (GTDB taxonomy): Bacteria > Acidobacteriota > Thermoanaerobaculia > Multivoradales > DATKCC01 > CAVUBL01. The sequence goes on along the minus strand of CAWIQD010000001.1, from coordinate 188,461 downwards.
GCCGGTGAGGGCGGAGATCGAGACCGAGCCGTCGCCGCCGCCGGAGGCGAGCGCGTCGCCCGGGAGCAGGTCGCTCTTGTTGAACACCCGGATCACCCGGGCGGGCTCCACTCCGAGGCTCCGGAGCACCTCCTCGGCGAGCTCCATCTGCTCGCTCCACCGCGCGTGGCTGCGGTCGATCACGTGCAGCACGACGTCGGCATCGGCGATCTCTCCGAGCGTGCTCCGGAAGGACGAGACCAGGTGGTGGGGGAGCTTGCGGATGAAGCCGACCGTGTCGGTGTAGAGGACGGTCCCGACTCCGGCGAGGTCGCCGCGGCGCAGGCGGGCGTCGAGGGTGGCGAAGAGCAAATCCGCGGTGCGTGCGCCCCCGGTCTCGGCGAGCCGGTTGAACAGGGTCGACTTGCCGGCATTGGTGTAGCCGGCGAGCGCGACGACCGGCAGCCCCCGCCGCCCGCGGCGCTGCGTCTCGCGCGTGCGCTCGATCTTGACCAGGTCCTTCTCGAGCCGCGAGATCCGACGGCGCAGCAGGCGCCGGTCGGCCTCGATCTGCTTCTCGCCCTCGCCGCCCCGCACGCCGATGCCGCCCGCCTGGCGCCCCAGGTGCTTCCAGCGGCGGGTCAGCCGAGGCAGCATGTAGTTGAGCTGGGCGAGCTCCACCTGGGTGCGCGCCTCGCGGGTGCGCGCCCGCTGGCGAAAGATCTCGAGGATCAGCGCGCTGCGATCCATCACCGCGGCGTCGAGCACCCGCTCGAGGTTCTTGATCTGGCTCGGCGAGAGGTCGTCGTCGAAGACCACCAGGTCGGCGCCCAGCTGCCCGGCGGCGCGGCCGATCTCCTCCGCCTTGCCGCGGCCCACGTAGTGCGCGGGGTCCGGGGCGCGGCGGCGCTGGACGGTCCGGCCGACCGCTTCCGCGCCGGCGCTGTCCGCGAGCTGGGCCAGCTCGTCCAGGTGCTCCTCCACTTCGGACGGCGGCTGCGCCTGGGTGGCCAGGCCGACCAGGAAGACCCGGCGGGGCGCTTCGGTGCCCGGGGCGGTGTGGGTGGAGGGGTCGATCGGAGCTCGGATGTTCAACTCGCGGTGGGCTCTCCGCTATGCTTGAACCCGGATGGGGGATCGTCGGCGCCGGCGGGGAGCGGGTCAGCTCTTGACCCTAAACCAAGCGGCCCCCGGGATCAATTCCTGATCCCGGCCGGCTCCTCCGAGGCCGCCGCCCGGAGCGTGGCGCGATGAGCCAACCAAGCGAAGATCGGCCCGAGGGCGCCCCCCGGGCGACCCGGGCCACCCTCGGCCGGCGGACGCAGATCCTCCTCGCCGTCCTGGTCGTGGCGCTGGCGGTGGTGGTCTTCTGGCCCCGGGGAACTCGTTCCGAGGCCGCCCCGGAGGGCCTGCTCGTCGACGCAGCCGGGCATCCGGTGCCCATGGGCTCACGGATGGCACCGGTCACCCTGGTGCACTTCTGGGCCACATGGTGCCCGCCGTGCCGCACCGAAGCGCCGTCGATCGGCCGCCTGGCAGACGATTTCTCTCGCTACCGGGGGACCTTCACCGTGCTCATGGTCTCCGTCGCCGACGACGCGGGCAAGGCCCGGAGCTTCGCCGGGGCCCGGGCCGGCTCGGTCCTCTACGACCCGAGCTGGGACGTGGCCCATCGCTACGGCACCTGGAAGCTGCCCGAGACCTACCTGGTGGTGCGCGGCGAGGTGGTCGAGCGCTGGGTCGGGGACCAGGACTGGGACGACCCGGCCACCCGGAAGCCGATCGAGGCGGCGATCGCCGGCGTCCGGAGCGGCGCGCAAGCCGCGAAGGTCGACCCCGGTCGGCCCGCCCGAGCCCCGGGCCCGAGGAATTCGGGTTAGAACCGCCAGGCGAGGCCGGCGTGGCCCATGGCGAAGAGCTGGGCCTCGGCGAGGTCCGCCCAGTGGCCCGAGAGCTCCACCAGGATCGAGAGGTGGTGGCTGAGGTCGAACTCGCCGGTCACCCCGAGCGCCAGGCCGATCGCGGTGTCGTCGGTGCTCCGGCCGAGAGCGTCGTCGCCGCCCAGCCGGTAGCCGCCGAGGGCCAGGTAGATGCCCGAGTCGTAGAAGCTCTGCCGGTAACGGTACTCGCCGCCGATCGTGGCGTAGGTGAGGTCGGCGTTGGTCAGGGTGCCGAACTGCTTGGAGCTGTCGAGCCCCAGCCGGCCGAGGCGCAGCACCAGGTGGGTCCCGGGCCGGGTGACCATGCCCAGGTCGACCTGGTAGCCGGAGTTGTCCAGGTTGTCGCCCGGGCTGGCGTCGACCGATCCGCCGATCCCGCCGAGGAGGCCGACGCTGAAGTTGTAGGCCTCTGCCTGGGCGTGGCCGCAGACCGGCGCGGCGAGCGCGAGCAGCGCGGCGCAGAGGGCGAGCCGGACAAAGAGACGGGGGAGCGGGCGGGCGGTTCGATCCATGAGCGGCCTCGGGTCGTCGGGTGGTGGTGAGTCGGGTCGGTGGCGCGGCGTCGCCCGCCGCTCCGGCCCCGGGGACCGGCGCCGGGCGGGAGTATAGCGCCTTCGATTCGCGTCCTCTAAGGGTGGAGCTGATCATCGCCGGCGGCACCCGCGCTCCGCCGGTCGTTCCGTCTACGGAGGACGACGCTTGCCCATCACACCCGGCCCCGGGCCGAGCCCTCTGCCGAGCCCGGGCCGGACCGCCGGCCGGGGCCCGGGCCTCTGGGGTCGCCTCCAGGTCTTCGCGTTCCCCGCCCCGTGCCTGGCGTGCGGGCGTCCCCTGGGCCCGGGGCCGGTCCATCTCGGGCTCTGCCGGCCCTGCCGCGGGGCGCTGGTCCGCCCGGCGCCCGGCTGTGCGGTGTGCGGGGAGCCGATCCCGGGCGCGCGGTTCGCCCCGCTGCCCTCCGGCTATCGGTGCGGCGAGTGCCGCCATCGCCCACCGGCCTTCGACGCGCTGCGCGCGGCGTGGGAGTACCGCGGACCGCTGATTCCGGTCATCCGGGCGCTCAAGTTCCGGGGTCTCGACTACCTGGGCACCCACCTGGGCGCCGAGCTGCTGGCGGTGGTGCGGGAGCTCGGCGGCGAATGGGACCTCGTGGTCCCGGTGCCGCTCCACTGGCGGCGCCGCTGGAGCCGCGGCTTCAACCAGGCGGAGCGGATGGCGCGGCCGCTGGCGGACGCGCTCGGCGTGCCCTGCCTGCCGGCGCTGCGCCGGCGCCGGGCGACCCGGGCACAGGTCGGTTTGCCGCGCCGCGAGCGTCTGGCCAACCCGCGCGGCGCGTTCGCCCCTCGGTACCGGGCCTCCCTCGGCGCCTCGCCTACCGCCGCGCGGCGCATCGCCGGCCGCCGCATCCTGCTGATCGACGACGTCGTGACCTCCGGGGCGACGCTGCGGGCGGCGGCCGAAGCGCTGGTGGCGGCGGGTGCCCGGCGGGTGGCGGCGATCGCGGCGGCGCGGACGCCCGCAGCGCCGTAGATCGGGAAGAGACGAGGGATTCCTGTGGTAGCGTAGCGAGGTGACCGGCCGGGTAACAATTGACAGGCTCTTGCCGCGGGTCCTATACTCCGTCACGAGCAGGTCTCCGACCATGCGAAGCTTCCGCTTCCAGATGCGGCTCGCGTTGGCGCTGCTGGTCCTGGCGCCGGCGGCCGCGGCGTTCGCCGAGCCGGCGGTTGCTGCCCTCCAGCAGCCGGGCGTCTCCGGCCGCGTCACCGGCGAGATCGAGCCGCTCGCCGCGGTCCGCGTCTACGCCTACCAGCTCGCCGACTTCAGCCTCCAACGGGTGGTCACCAACGCGGAGGGCCGCTTCCGCTTCCCCGACCTTCCCGCCGGCCTGTACAAGATCATCGCCTTCAAGACCGGCTTCGTGCCGGCGGTCGTGATGCTCACCCGCTCCCGCGAGGACGCCAAGCAGTTCCTCGAGGTGCAGCTCGCCCAGGAGGCCGCCGGCGGCGCGCAGGCGTCGGAGGACTTCTGGTCGATCCGGGGACGCATCCCGGCCGACGTGCTGCGCGAGATGGAGGCGCCGGAGTCGAGCGGCATCAAGCTCGCGGACTCGCCCTTCTCCCGCGACCCCTCGACGCCGTCGATCCAGCCCGCGTCGTTCGCCACCAAGATGGAGGCGATGACCGGTTACGAGGAGCTCCCGATCCTGGGCGAGGCCCTGCTCGCGGGCGGGCAGGTCGGGGTCGAAGGCAACATGGGCGACGTCCGGGTCGGCCTGACCGGCGACTACTGGCGGCTGGGGCCGGCCGACGCCTACACCGACGCCGGTATCGGTGGCCAGAGCCGCGAGATCGCGTTGCGCCTCCAGGGCGAGGACGCGAAGGTCGACGTCGCGACCAGCAGCCACCGCCTGGCGGGCGCCGACGAAGAGCCGATCGACTTCGAGACCCACCGGCTGTCCTGGTCGCAGTCGCTGAGCGACCACAGCCGGGCCTACATGGCGGCCCAGTACACCAGCCAGACGAACTATTACAGCCAGAGCCCGCTCGCTCCGCTCGAGATCCCCCGGGACTCGCGGAGCTGGGACGTCGAGAGCTCGTACACTCTCGATCCGTCCTCCCGCGCCAGCTTCCAGGGTGGGCTGCGCTACCGGGACCGGGCGGTGGGCGTGGCCGGCGCCGAGGCCTTCGGCGAGAACGATCCGACCCTCCACGACGAACGCCTGGACCTGTTCGGCCGCTCCGGCTTCCGGCTGCGGCCCACCGTGCTCGTCGAGTACGGCCTCTACACCACGCTGCGCGACGGGACGATGTCGCTCACCCCGCACGGCGGGATGGTGATCCAGCTCGGCAACCAGTGGCAGGCCTCGTCGCTGGTGAGCGGCAAGGTCTCGACCGCCGCCGAGTCGTCGCTGCGGCGCGACTTCGTGCCGGCCTTCTACCACGAGTCGAGCGCCTGCACGCAGGGCGAGCAGAGCTGCTACAAGGTCGAGCTCAGCCGCCGGGGCGAGAACGGCGAAAACGACCTGCGCGTCGGAGCGGTCGAACGCGAGGTCGGCGAGACCCTCCGCCTGTTCTTCAACGACGACTTCTTCGACCACCTGGAGAGCCTCTACCTGGTGCGCGGCGACCGGCTCCCCGAGCTCCAGCTCGGGGTCACCCGCCGGATCACCCCCAAGCTGCTCGCCCGGCTGGAGTCGAACGCGGGCAGCGGCGGTGGCGGCATCTTCTACGCGACCGACCAGGAGCCCTACGAGAACTCGGTGCGCTACCTGGTGACCTCGCTCGACACCCACTACCAGGGCACCGACACCGGGCTGTTCATCTCCTTCCATCACCTGGAGCAGGACCTCCAGCCCCTGGGCGACGCCCAGGCGGCGGGAGGGCAGGCTCCGCGGATGGAGATCGAGCGCCTGCAGCTGATGCTCACGCAGGATCTCAAGATCCTCCTGGACCTGGCGTCCGACTGGGCGGTCAAGCTCAACATGGAAGTCAGCCGCGGCTCGACCCAGTTCGGCCCCGGCGACCGCAAGAGCGACGAGGTCCGCAGCCGGGTCCTCGGCGGCTTCGCCGTCCGCTTCTGAGCCCCGCCCTCCTCGCCGCCTCCGGCGGCGGCGGGATCGCCGCTCCCCCACCCTCGTAAGCCCGTTGATTCCATGGGCTGCCGGCGTCCGCCGCGCGCCCATGGTCAGAGAATTGAATCCAATCGGCCGGATATGATCCAAGGAAATGGAGCGGCACCTCGAAAGGGGCCGGGAATCGGCGATTTTCGCCAATCCAAGATTCCGTTCCGATGGCACAGATCGTGCTCTGCCTCGAGTGGAGGAATCTGCACGTCCGATGAGCCGTCCGCGAGTCAACGGCCCGCTTCTGGTCGCCCTGGTCGCCGCCATCCTGGTCGCGGCGCTGGGTGCCGTGAGTCTCAGCCGGGCCGTCGCCACCTTCCAGCCCTTGGGCTTCGAAGCGCACCGCTCGGCCGGCGGCTGGACGGTCACTGCCGTCGAGGCGCCCGAGACCGGCCTCGCGCCGGGTGACCAGATCCTCCTCGCGGGCGGCGCCCAGGTCTCGAGCCTCGGCCAGACCCTGCGCAGCGCCGCCGAGACCCAGCTGCTCGTGATGCGCGGCGCGACGGTCGAGCCGACGACCTACCACCGGCCGCCGTTGCGCGTCGATTGGGCCTACCTGGTCCTCGCCCTGATCGGCGTCCTCTATCTCCTGATCGGCGCCTACACCGCCATGCGCGAGCGCCGGCGGGAAACGCTCCTCTTCTATCTCTGGTGCCTGGCCTCCGCGGTCGTCTACCTGTTCACGCCGTCGGGAGTGGCCGACGCCACGGGGCGGCTGCTCTACGCCGCCGAGGAGGTCGCCCGGGCGGTCCTGCCGCCGCTGACCCTGCACCTGTTCCTGGTCTTCCCGACGCCGCTGGTGGCGGCTCCCGAGCGCCCCCGGCGGATCCGCTGGACGCCCTTCCTCTACCTGCCCGCGGCGGTCCTGCTGACCCTCCAGGTGGGGCTCATCGTCTCCGCCGGCCGCGAGGTGGCGGCGCTCACCGCGGCCCGGGTCCTGCCGCTCCTCGACCGGGCGACCCTCGTCCACCTGGTGAGCTTCGCCCTGGCGGCGCTCGGAGTGCTCGTCTTCCGCCTCGGCCGCCACCGGGACTGGGAGGAGCACCGCCAGCTCCAGTGGATCGCGATCGGTCTCGGGGTGGGCTACCTGCCGTTCCTGCTGCTCTACGTGGTGCCCTACAGCCTGGGCGCCGGCCTGCCCCGGCTGTTGACGGTCGCCGCGGTCGTGCCCCTGGCGGTCGTGCCGCTGACCTTCGCCTGGGCGATCCTGCGCTACAAGCTCTGGGACATCGGCGTCGTGGTGCGGGAGACGGTCTCGACCGCGCTCACCGTGCTGCTCGCCGCCGGCACCTTCGCCCTGGCGCATCTCGCGATCAGCCGCGGCCTCTCGGAGAGCTTGGGCCTGGCGCGCGACTTCCTCTCCTTCGGCTCCGGCCTGGTCATCGCGACCATGCTGCTGCCGACCCGCCGCCAGGTCGGGACGGTGCTCGAACGGCTGCAGTACGGCCGTTCGGTCGCCAAGCGCCGGGCGCTCGAGCGGCTGGGCCGCGAGCTCCTCCACGAGCGTGACCTCGACCGGTTGAGCCGGGAGCTCCTGGAGGACCTGACGGACGCCATCGAGCTGCGCGGTGCCAACCTCTACCTGGTCGACGGCGCCCGCCGGCTGGTCCCGGTCCTTCCCGAGCTCAAAGGACCGCACGCGATCGAGCTCGCCGAGCTCGGCCCGGAGCTCTGGCAGCGGGAGGTCGAGGCGCTGACCGGAATCTCGCTGCCCGCGAGCCGGCTCAGCCCCCGCCAGCGGCTGTTCCTCGGCGGCTACCGCTACGCCTTTCCGCTCAATGTCCGGGGCGTGCCGGTCGGCCTGCTGGTCGCGACCTTCCGGACCGGCGACCTGCCGCTCTCGAGCGACGACCTCGACCTGATCCGCAGCCTGCTCTCCGGCGCCGCCCTGGCGATCGAGAACGCCCGTCTCGTCGACCAGCTCCAGCGCCAGCTCCGGGAGGTCCTGCGGCTCCAGAGCTTCAGCGAGGGGATCATCGAGTCCTCGCCGGCGGGCATCGCGGTGCTCGCCGCCGACGGCCGGATCCGCTCGGCGAACGCGGCCTTCGGGACGCTGGTGGGCCGCGACCGCGCGAGCCTCGCCGGCCAGCCGGTCGCCGACGTTCTCCCGATCGAACCGCTGCCGGAGCCCGGAGAGGGGATCGTCGAGGTGAGCTACTGCGACGCCACCGGCCGCGAGCGCCACCTGCAGCTCTCGGCCGCCGGCCTCCAGCTGCCCGAGGGCGCGAGCGCAGGCGAGGCCGGGGCCAGCGAGCTGCGCATCCTGGTGGTCCACGACGTCTCCGAGCGGGCGGCGATGGAGAAGGCGCTACGCGAGAAGGACCGTCTGGCCGCACTCGGCCTGCTGGCGGCCGGGGTCGCCCACGAGGTCAACACGCCGATCACCGGCATCTCGAGCTACGCCCAGATGCTCCTCGCCGACACCCCGGAGGACGATCCGCGCCACCAGATCTTGAAGAAGGTCGAGCGCCAGACCTTCCGGGCCGCCCGCATCGTCAACAGCCTCCTCGAGTTCGCGCGCGACCGCGACGAGGAGCGCCACCGGGTCGACCTCGGCCCGCTGATCGTCGAGTCGCTCGACCTGATCGACCCGCGGCGCGAGAGCCGGCTCGTGGCGTTGGATCTCCGCCTGCCGGAGGGCCCTCTGGTGATCGACGGCAGCGACGGCGAGCTGCAGCAGGTGATCACCAACCTGGCGCTCAACGCCATTGACGCCATGCCGGGCGGCGGCACCCTCACCGTCGAGGCGACGGCCGAGGGAGGCTACGCCCGGCTGGTGGTCGCCGACACCGGCCACGGCATCGAGCCCGAGCGGCTGGAGCAGATCTTCGAGCCGCTGTTCTCGACCAAGATGGACCGGGGGGGCACCGGCCTGGGGCTCACGATCAGCTACGACATCGTGTGTCGCCACGGCGGCACGATGCAGGTCGAGAGCGAGATCGGCAGGGGCAGCCGCTTCACGATCGAGCTTCCCCTCGCCGGGGACGGGACGCCGCCGGGGCCGGAGGCGGGCGGTGACGGCCGGCGCGGCGCAGCCGAGGGAGAGACCGGGCGGGCCGCCGCGCGACCATGAGTGTCCTGATCATCGACGACGAGGAAGTCCTCCAGGACATCCTCTCCTCGCTGCTTCGGCGCGAAGGCTACGACGTGATCTCGGCCCACACCGGCGAGCAGGGGATCCAGATGCTCGACGAGGAGGACGTCGACCTCGTGCTCCTCGACCTGATGCTCCCCGGGATGAGCGGCCAGGAGGTGCTGCGGGAGATCGGCCGCCGGCACCCGGAGCAGGTCGTGGTCGTGGTCACCGCCTACTCGTCGATCGAAGGGGCGATCGAGGCGATGCGCCAGGGGGCCTTCCACTACATTCCCAAGCCGTTCAAGAACGAGGAGGTCCTGCTCACCGTCCGCAAGGGGCTCGAGCAGCGGCGCCTCGCCACCGAGAACCGGACGCTGCGCGAGCAGCTCCGCGAGCGCTACTCCTTCGCCAACATCGTCGGCAAGTCGAAGCCGATGCAGGAGGTCTTCGACCTCATCCGGCTGGCCGCGCCCTCGAAGTCCAACATCCTGATCCTGGGCGAGAGCGGCACCGGCAAGGAGCTGGTGGCCAAGGCCATCCACCACCATTCGCGCCGGGCCTCGGGGCCGTTCGTGACGGTGAACTCCGGCTCGATGCCCGCCGACCTCCTGGAGAGCAACCTCTTCGGGCACGTCAAGGGGGCGTTCACCGGCGCGGTCTCGAGCAAGAAGGGGCTCTTCGAGGTCGCTCAGGGCGGCTCGATCTTCTTCGACGAGATCGGCAACATCCCGCTCGACACCCAGGCCAAGCTGCTGCGGGTGATCCAGGAACGGGAGTTCATGCGCCTGGGCGGCGTCGAGACCCTGAAGGCCGACGTGCGGGTCATCGCGGCGACCAACGCCGACCTCGACGCCGAGGTGGCCCGCGGCAACTTCCGCGAGGACCTCTACTACCGGCTCAACGTCATCACGATCGGCCTGCCGCCGCTGCGCGCCCGGACCGAGGACATCCCGCTCCTGGCCCAGCACTTCCTGACCCGCTACGCCCGGGAGAACGAGAAGCCGCTCCGGGGCATCGAGCCGGAGGCGATGAGCCGCCTGCTCGACTACACCTGGCCGGGCAACGTCCGGGAGCTGGAGAACGTGATCGAGCGGGCCGTCGTGCTCTCGACCGGCGAGACGGTCGACCTCGACCTGCTGCCGGCGACGGTGCGCCGGAACGACGGCCTGAGCCTGGTGACCCCGGCGGTGCCGGGCGGCGAGATCTCGCTCAAGGAAGCGGTCACCGAGTTCGAGCGCCAGCTGATCGTCCGGGCCCTGCGCGAGACCGGGGGCGTGCAGAAGCACGCCGCCGAGATGCTCCGGGTCAAGCCCACCACCCTCCACGAGATGATCAAGCGCCTCAACATCTCGGTGGAGAGCGTGGCGAGCTAGTGGTCGCTCGGGAGGGCTGAGGCGGGAGGACCGGAGGCGGTAGAATGCCGCCGCTCCTCGACCTGGCGCCCTCCTCGCGCCCCTCGGAAAGGATTCCCCCATGCTGCGGCGACCCGCCTTCCTCTTGCTCCTCGTCGGCCTGACGGCGTTCCCGCCCGCCGCGCGGGCCGCCTCGCCGGACCGGCCGGCGCCCGCCGACCTCCTGGCTCCGCTCTCGGGCGGCGGCGCGGTCGCCCTCCCGGAGCTCGATCCGGCGGTGCCGTCACCGGCCGCCTTCCTCGGCTACCCGCTCGGTACCCGGTTCACCCATCACCAGCGGATCCTCGAGTACCTCCGCCGCCTGGCCGAGGCCTCGCCACGGGTTGCAATGTGGCAGTACGGTGAGTCCTACGAAGGCCGCCCCCTGACGCTGGTGGCGATCTCGACACCCGAGAACATCGCGCGCCTCGACGCGATCCGGAGCGAGCACCTGCGCCTCGCCGATCCGCGCGCCATGGACGACGCCGAGGTCGCGAAGGTGGAAGGCGAGGTGCCGGCCGTCGTCTGGCTCGCCTACGGCGTCCACGGCAACGAGTCGTCGTCGTCCGAGGCGGCGATGGCGGCCGCCTACGCCCTGGCCGCCGGCGGCGGCGACTGGCCCCAGCTCCTCGCCGGCACGGTGGTGCTGATCGATCCGCTGGTCAACCCGGACGGCCGCGAGCGCTACGTGTCGTTTTACGAGGAGGCGCGCGGGCGGCTGCCCGATTCCGACCCGGAGGCCTCCGAGCACCGCGAGCCCTGGCCGGGCGGGCGGCAGAACCACTACCTGATCGACCTCAACCGGGACTGGTCGTGGGCCAGCCAGCTGGAGACCCGGGCACGCCTGGCGGAGTACCGCCGGTGGGAGCCGCAGGTCTACGTCGACTACCACGAGATGTTCTCGGAGTCGAGCTACTTCTTCCCGCCGGCCGCCGAGCCGGTCAACCCGTTGCTCGATCGCCGGACGGTCGCCTGGCTCGACGTCTTCGGGCGCGCCAATGGAGCCGCCTTCGACCGCCAGGGCTGGCCGTACTACAAGGGGGAGACGTTCGACCTCTACTACCCCGGCTACGGCGACTCCTACCCCGGCTTCCGGGGAGCGGTGGGGATGACCTACGAGGTCGCCGGCCACGGCCGGGCCGGCCTCGCCATCGAGCGCCGCGACGGCTCGACCCTGCGCCTGGCCGACCGGATCGCGCGGCACCTGACGACCTCTCTCGCCACCGTCCGCACCGCCGCCGAGAACCGGCACGACCTGCTCGTGACCTACACGCAGGCGCGAGCCGACGCGGCGGCGAAGTCGGGCCCGGCCTACCTGTGGGCGGCGGACGCCCCGGAGGCCGGCGCCCTCGCGGACCTGCTCACCCTCCACGGAATCGAGGTCGCGCGCCTCGCCTCGGACACCCGGCTCGAGGTCCACGGCCTGGCGACCGGCGAGGACACGGATGCGGCCCGGAGCTTCCCGGCGGGCACCTACGTGGTCGACGCGGGCCAGCCGCTGGGCAACCTGGCGCGGGCGCTCCTCGACCGGGCGCCGAAGATGGGCCAGGACTTCATGGAGCGCCAGCGCGCCCGCCTGGAGCGCAACGTCGGCACCGAGTTCTACGACATCACCTCCTGGTCGCTACCGCTGGCCTACAACGTCCAGGAATGGATCGCGCCCGCCCCCGGCCGCGCCCTGGCGGGGCACCTCGCCGCGCGGGCCCCTGCAGCCCTCGCGGCTCCGCCGGTCGAGCCCGGTCCCGAGGCGGGGAGCCCCGCGGGGCGGGTGGGATTCCTGGTGCCGCCGGCGGGCCTCGCCGGCTTCCGGTTCGCCGGCGCTCTCGAGCGCGAGGGCGTGGCGTTCCGGGTGGCGCTCGGCGACTTCGACATCGGCGGCGACCACTACCCGTCGGGGACCTTGTTCGTCCCCCGGATCGGCAACCGTGCGACGCCTTCCGCCGCGGGCGGAGACGGCGCGCCGGCCGACCCCCTCCGCTCGACCCTCGACCGGCTGAGCGCCGGCAGCGAGGTGCGGATCGTGCCGGTCGACACCTCCTACTCGAGCCAGGGGATCTCGCTCGGGTCGGACCTCATGCCCTCCGTCGGGGCGCCGAAGATCGGCCTGGTCTCGGGCGACGGCGTCTCCCCGACCTCGTTCGGCTTCCTCTGGCACCTCCTCGACGAGGAGGTCCGGCTTCCCTTCAGCCGCCTCGACCTCGGAGGCCTCGGCGCCACCGACCTCGGGGACTTCGACGTCCTGATCCTGCCCGACGGCTACGGCTACGGGCGCGCTCTCGACGGCGAGAGCGGCGACGCGCTGGCGCGCTGGGTGCGCGCGGGCGGCGTGGTGATCGGGGTGGGTGGTGCGCAAGGGTGGCTCGAGGAGGAGAAGCTCACCGCCGTCGGCACCTGGAAGGCTCCGGAGAAGAAGGAAGGCTCAGGGGGCGGGGCGGAGGAGGGTCGATCGAAGGAGGCCGCCCTCGAGGAGCGTCCGATCTACACTCCCGGTGCCATCGTCGCCACCCGCCTGACCCCCGACCACCCGCTGGCGGTCGGGCTGCCCGGGCCGCCTCCGGTGCTGGTCGCGGGCTCGACGGTCTTCGAGCCGACCGGCGATCCCCAGGTCGACGTGCTCACCGCGGCGCCCGAGGCGCCGGTGGTGACCGGCATGGCCTGGCCGGAGGCCGAGAAGCGGCTGGCGGGATCGCTGCTCGTCAGCTTCGAGCGGCAGGGTCGCGGCGCGGTCGTGCTCTTCGCCCAGGAGCCCGACTTCCGCCTCTTCTGGCGCGGCACCGCGCCGCTGTTCCTGAACGCCGCCCTCTTCGGACCGAGCCTGACGAGGAGCGGCTTCTGACGCCGGCGCGGCCGCGGAGACGGCGCCCTTGCAGGAATTTTGCGCCCTGGGCTAGAGTTACAGGTTCGCGGAACGCGTCTCCCCCGCAGCGAGCCCATCTGCCGTCGGATCCGACGCCCGACCCGAGGACGACATCGTGAAGAAAGAAATCCATCCCGAGCTCCACATGGTGACCGCGGTCTGCGCCTGCGGCAACACCTTCCAGACCCGCTCCACCAAGGACGAGCTGCGGCTCGAGATCTGCAGCGAGTGCCACCCGTTCTACACCGGCAAGCAGAAGCTGGTCGACTCGGCGGGCCGCGTCGAGCGCTTCCAGCGCCGCTACCGCCAGCAGCAGGGCGCCTGAGGCGCGCGACGTCCGGCCGGCGCCCCGCCCCGCGCGGGACGCGCTCCCGGCCAGGCTCTGACCCCGGAACCCCTCGGCCCATCCGATGATCGAGAAGCTCGCCGAGATCGCGCGGACCCACGACGAGCTGACGGCCAAGCTCGCCGATCCGGAGGTCCTCTCCGACCGCAAGGCCTACACCGAGACCTCCAAGGCGCTCTCGGAGATCACCCGCGCGGTCGAGCTCTACCGCCGCTACGAGGAGGTCGCGCGCCAGCTCGCCGACACCGAGGAGATGCTCGGCGGCCTGGCCAAGGACGACGAGCTCTATGACCTCGCCCGGGAGGAGCGCTCGGCGCTCGTCGCGCGCAAGGACGAGATCGAGGAGGCGCTGCGGGTCGAGCTCACGCCCACCGATCCCAACGACCTCCGCAACGTGGTGCTCGAGATCCGCGCCGGCACCGGCGGTGACGAGGCGAGCCTCTTCGCCGCCGAGCTCTTCCGGATGTACTCCCGCTATGCCGAGCGCCAGAGGTGGCGGGTCGAGGTGATCGACCTCTCGGAGTCCGGCGTGCGTGGGGTCAAGGAGGTCTCGGCCATCGTCGAGGGACGGGGTGCCTACAGCCGCCTCAAGTACGAGGCCGGTGTGCACCGCGTCCAGAGGGTGCCGGAGACCGAGGCCTCGGGGCGGATCCACACCTCCGCGGTCACCGTCGCCGTCCTGCCCGAGGCCGAGGACGTGGAGGTCGAGGTCGCCGAGAGCGACCTGCGAATCGACCGCTTCTGCTCGTCCGGCCCCGGCGGCCAGGGGGTCAACACCACCTACTCGGCGGTCCGCCTGACCCACCTGCCGACCGGCATCGTCGTCACCTGCCAAGACGAGCGCAGCCAGATCAAGAACAAGGCCAAGGCGCTGCGCGTGCTCAAGGCCCGTCTGCTCGAGGTCGAGCGGGCGAAGGCCGAGGAGGCGCTCACCGAGGAGCGGCGCAGGATGGTGGGCAGCGGCGACCGCTCGGAGAAGATCCGCACCTACAACTTCCCCCAGAACCGGGTGACGGATCACCGCATCGGGCTGACGGTCCACCAGCTCCCGACGGTCCTCGAAGGTGACCTCGACCCGCTGATCGACCCCCTCGTGGCGCACTTCCAGGCGGAGAAGCTGGGAGCCAACTGACCCCGTCTCGTGGCCACCGTCTCGTCGCTTCTCGCGGAGGCCAAGGCCGAGCTTGCCGCCGCCCCCTTCCGGCCGTCGCCGCGTGAGGCCCATCTCCTGTTGGGACACGTTCTCGGCCTCGCCGAGGCGCCTCTGCTGGCGCGCGACGCCGAGGCGGTGCCGCCGGCCTCGGAAGAGGCGTTCCGCGCGTTGCTCGCGCGCCGCCTGACCGGCGAGCCGGTCGCCTACCTGCTCGGCGAGCGCGAGTTCTTCGGCCGGCCCTTCGCCGTCGACGGCCGCGTCCTGGTGCCGCGCCCCGAGACGGAGCACCTGGTCGAGACGGTGCTCGACCTCCCCCTGCCGGTCCGCGCGCGGGTGCTCGACGTGGGCGTCGGCTCCGGGGCGATCGCCGTCACCCTCGCCCACGAACGGCCGGCGTGGCGGGTGACCGGTGTCGATCTGTCGCCCGCGGCGCTGGCGGTGGCGCGCGGCAACGCCCGCCGGCACGCCCCGGCCGGTGGCCGGCTCGCTCTCGCGGCGGCGGACCTCGCAGCGGGCCTCGACCTCTCCGGCTTCGACCTCCTGGTCTCGAACCCGCCCTACGTCGCGTGGGAGGATGCTCCGACGCTCTCCCCGGAGGTCCGGGACTTCGAGCCCGGCCTGGCGCTCTTCGCGGAGCCCGCCGGGCCGGCGGGGGAGGGCGTTCCCGGAGCCGGGGTGACGGCTCGTTTGTTGCAGCAGAGCCGGCTGCTCCCCCTCGGTGCGCGGGTGGTCCTCGAGCTCGGAAGCGGCCAGCTCGAGGGGCTCCTCCGGCTCGCCGCCGCCGAGGGCTGGAGCCCCGAGCGGGTGGTGCACGACTACGCGGGCATCCCCCGCGTCGTCGTCCTCGGCAGGCCGTGAAGGATGAGCCGCTCGGTGGCAGAGCTCGACCTGAAGACCACGTCGCTGCCGAGCCGCGAAGGGAAGGGGATCGAGGGGTTGCGGGGGGAATGAAGATTGGACAGATTCCGAATCCAGGGACCCGTCACCTTGACCGGCACCGTCCGGGCGAGCGGGGCCAAGAACGCCGCCCTGCCGGCCCTCGCCGCCTGCCTGCTGGCGAGCGAGCCGGTGGAGCTCGTCCGCGTGCCCCGAGTGCGCGACATCTCGACCATGCGCCGTCTCCTCGACCACCTCGGGGTGCGGAGCGAGGAGCGCGACGGCAGTCTCTTGCTCCACCCCGACGGCGTGCCGGCCGACGGCGAGGCGCCCTACGAGCTGGTCAAGACCATGCGCGCGAGCGTCCTGTCGCTCGGCCCGCTGGTGGCCCGCCGGGGCCACGCCCGGGTGTCGCTGCCCGGCGGCTGCTCGATCGGCGTGCGCCCCATCGACCAGCACCTGGCGGGCCTCGCCGCGCTGGGCGCCGAGGTCCGCCTGGAAGGCGGCTACGTGGAGGCTGCGGCCACGAGGCTCGTCGGCGCCCGCTTCCGCTTCGAGATGCCCACCGTCACCGGCACCGAGAACGTGCTGATGGCCGCGGTCCTCGCGCGCGGCGTCAGCGTGCTCGAGAACTGCGCCCGCGAGCCCGAGGTCGGCGACCTCGCGCGGCTCCTGGTGAAGATGGGGGCACGGATCGAAGGGATCGGAGGCGACGCCCTCACCGTCGACGGAGTCGCCGAGCTCGGGGGCGCCCGCCACGAGATCATCCCGGACCGGATCGAGGGCGGGACCTACCTGGTGGGCGCGGCCCTGACCGGTGGCGACGTGACGCTCGAGGGAGCCGAGCCCGCCGATCTGGCGCCCCTGCTGGAAAAGTTGGCCGATTCCGGGGTGCGCGTCGAGTGCGGCGAGCGTCGCGTGCGGGTGGCGGCCGGCGAGGAGCTCGTCTCCTCGGACGTCGAAACCTCGCCTCATCCCGGCTTCCCGACCGACCTCCAGGCTCAGTTCATGGCCCTGATGACCCAGGCCCGCGGGATCGCGACCCTGCGCGAGACGGTCTTCGAGAACCGCTTCCAGCACGTGCCGGAGCTGGCGCGCCTGGGGGCCGCGATCGAGGTCAAGGGCAACGTCGCCCGGGTCTACGGGCCCTGCCACCTGTCCGGCTCCCCGGTGATGGCGACCGACCTGCGGGCTTCCGCCGGCCTGGTGCTCGCGGCCCTCGCCGCCGAAGGAGAGACCATGGTCCACCGCATCTACCACCTGGACCGGGGCTACGAGGCCATGGAGAGGAAATTGCAGAGTCTCGGGGCGTCCGTCGAGCGTGTGAGCGGGCCCGACGCGGGTTGAGCGTGCGCCGCCGTCCCGGGCCCCCGCGCCACCGCGGGCATACGTCCTCCCGACGCCTCGCTGCCGCCATGAGCTGGGTTCTGGCCCTGGTCCTCGCCCTCCCGGCCCTCGCCGACCCGCGCATCCCGCTCGTCGAGCATCGCCTGGCAGGCGAGCCGGCCGTCGCCCTCGAGGCGGCCGGAGCGTTCCGCGCCGAGCACCCGCAGATGGCCGCCCGCATGGGCGTCAGCTATCTCGAAGGGCGCCTCCTCGAAGAGCTGGGCCGCTACGACGACGCCGACGCGGCCTACGGCCGGGCGCTCGGCGAGGCCCCGCAGCTCGTGCCCTACGCGCGCTACCGCCTGGCGGCCGCCCAGGAGCGGATCGGCCACCCGGAGGTGGCCGCGGGAGTGGTGGCCCCGGTGTTCGACGAGGACGTGCCGGAGAGTCTCCTCGAGCCGGCGACGCAGCTCTTCGCCCGGGTGATCGCGGAGGGCGGCGACTGCCGGATCCTGCGCGGCGTCCTCGGGCGCAAGCTCCCCGCTCCGCAGCGCCGCCTGCTCCAGGTCGTCGAGGGAGAGTGCCTACAGCGTTCCGGCGCCCAGGACCGGGCCGCCCAAGTGCTCTGCTCGATCCTCGACGCCGGACGGGACGACGACGCCGCCCGCCGCGCCGCCGATCAGCTCGACGACATGGCGAGTCGCAGTCCCGCCGTTCTCGACCGGCTGATCACCGAGGGGTGCGACGCCGAGCTGCTCGCCGGTCTCACCTTCCACCAGCATCGGGAGTTCGACCGCTCGACCGCCTACCTGCAGCGCGCCGTGGCGCGCCGGAGCGGCCATCGGACGGTCGCCGACGACCCGGAGCTCGAGGCGCGCTACGCGCTCGCCCGCGGCTACTTCTGGCGCGACCAGTTCGCCCTCGCCGCGGCTCACTTCGGCGACCTGGCGCTACGCGCCCGCGACCTGGCGGAGCGCGCCCGGGTGCTCTACCAGCAGGCGCGGAGCCAGGAGCTCGACGGCAACTGGGACGCCGCGGACGCCGTCTTCCGGCGCACCTACCAGACGCTCCACGGCGGCGACTTCGGCGGCCCGGCGCTGCTCTCCGCCCTGCGCCTCGAGTGGCGAAGCGGAGAGGAGGCCTCGGCCCTGAGCCTCCTGGGCCTGCTTTCGCGGCTCCACGGAGCGGAAGAGTACGCCGCCCGCGGCGGCCTGTTCCTCGCGGTCTCGGACATCGTCCAGGGGCGCGCCGACCGGGCCGAAGCCTGGCTCCGGCAGGCCGGCCGAAAGGACGCGGACAGCCAGCTCGAGGTCGACTACTGGCGCGGCCGTCTCGCCCAGCTCGGGGGGGATGGGGAAGCGGCCTCCGAGGCCGTCGGCCACTACCTCGCAGTGCTGCTCGCCGCTCCGTACCATCCCCTGGCGCGCGACGCCCTGGCGCGCCTCCACGGCCCCGAGCTGCGGGCGGCCGCCGAGGCCGAGGCCAGGCGGCGGGCGGCCTCCGGCAAGCCGGACGGCCTCTACGCCGCCTGGCTCCTCCTGGGCGAGGACTCGCCCGCCGGGCGCGCCGCCCGCCGGGCCCTGGCCGCGCGCTACGCCGCCGCACCGGAGACCGCGCCCTACTTCCATCTCGCCGAGGTGCCGGTGGCGAGCTGGCCGCTCTGGTCCGAGCGGCTGAACGAGGCGCCGGAGATGCTCCTGGCGCTGGGCCTGGTCGACGACGGCGTCGGTGCGGTCCCGGACCACTTCCCGGCCGACCGGAGCGACCTCGCCTTCACCGGCAGCAGGCTCCTCTTCCGCGCCCGCCAGGTACAGCCCTCGATCCTTCTCGCGAGCACCTTCGCCCGACCTCTGACCGACCGGGTCGCCGGCCCGTTCCAGCCGCCAGAGGTCCGGACGCTCCTCTACCCGCTGGCCTGGGACGGGCCGATCGGGACCGAGGCCCGGCGCTTCCGGGTGGACCCCTTCCTGGTCGCCGCCGTGATCCGCGAAGAGAGCCGCTTCGATTCCGGAGCCATCTCCCAGGCCTCGGCGCGCGGGCTCACCCAGTTCGTCTTCCTGACCGCCCGCCGCCTGGCCGCCGAGGTGGGCCTGGGCAAGATCGTGCCGGCCGACCTCTACCGTCCCGAGGTGGCGATCACCCTCGGCGCGGCCTACGTCTCGGAGCTCGAGCGGCGCTTCTCGGGCTCGGTGGCGGAGACGGTGGCGGCCTACAACGCGGGCCCCGCCCAGGCCCAGCTCTGGCGGGCGTACTGCTTCGGCGGCGAGCTGCCGGAGTACTACTCGAAGATCGGCTTCGACGAGACTCGCGCGTACGTGCGGAGGGTCTTCGCGAGCCGGGAGCAGTACGCCGAGCTGTACCCGGACCTCGGCCGGTAGCCCTCGGGAAGCGTTCGTCGTCGAGGGGACCGATCGGCCGGCCGACGCAGAGGTCGGCCGCTTCACGCGGGGTTGCCCTCCGAACCCATGAAGCGGCCGAGCTCCGCCTCGGCCGGGCGAGCCGTCCGGCGCGCACCGAGCGATCCGTTCGCCGACCCTACGGTTACGGAATCCCCAGCACCACCGGGGGCAGATGGTCGTGCGCGCTGTCGAAGTAGTTGACCACGTCGGCCTCGCGCCGTAGCTCCTCCGTGCGCTGCTCGATCGCCTGGTTGAGGCGCTGCTCCTTGAGGACGTTGCGGATGTCCTCGCGCACGTCCTCGATCGCCGGCACCGCCGCGCCCCGCGCCCGGAGCTCGGGCACCAGGGTATCGTCGTAGTACTTCCGAATGTCCTCGAGGCTCACGAACACCCGGGGCCCGAGGAACTCCTGGAAGTAGATCCAGACCGACAGCTGGCGAGCGACGAGCTGCCGCAAGCTCTCGAGGTCGAGGCCTACCTCGGCCAGCCGCGAGCGGAACTCCCCCTCGCTCGGGAAGCGGGAGCGGATGAGCTGGACCTGCTCCTCGATCTGGTCCACCGGCACCTGCTCGATGCCGAAGCGCGTGACCTCGTGCAGCCGGACCCGCTGGTCGATGAGCTCGTCGAGGACCCGCCGGCGGAAGTCCCGCTCGCTCTCGCCCTCCTGGCGGCCGGAGAAGCCCAGGGTGATCGCGCGGTCGACGTCCGACGACAGGATCGGATCCTCGTCGACCACCGCCTGGATCCGGTCGCGGAGCTCGAGCTCGGGCGGCGCGGCCGCCGCGCGGGGCGCGAGCGCCAGGGTGAGCCCCGGGAGCAGGGTGGAGGCGAGGAGGAGGGCTGCGGCGCGCCGGCCGGTCATCGCCGCCATCGTAGCAGCACGGGCGGCCGCGAGCCGGCTGCTAACATCTGCCGCCACCATGCCGGAGCATGCGGGCCAGGAGGAAGGGGACGAGGGCCGGGAGCCGGACGACCGGCCGGCCGGCACCGCCGGCGGCCGGCCCGGCAGGCTGCTGGTCGTCGCCACGCCGATCGGCAATCTGGACGACCTCTCGCCGCGCGCCCGCCGAGCCTTCGAGGCCGCCGACCTGGTCGCCTGCGAGGACACTCGGCGAACCGGCCGCCTGCTCGCCGGCCTCGGGATCAAGAGACCGCTGGTGTCGCTCCACGAGCACAACGAGCGCCAGCGCCTGCCGCGCCTGCTCGGGGCGCTCGAGGCCGGCCGCACCGTGGCCCTGGCGAGCGACGCCGGCACGCCGCTGGTCTCCGATCCCGGGTTCCTGCTGGTCCGCGAAGCGGCCGAACGGGGCCTCGCGGTCGAAGCCGTGCCCGGGCCCTCGGCGCTCCTGGCAGCCCTGGTCGCCTCGGCGCTGCCGCCCTACCCGTTCACCTTCTGCGGCTTCCCTCCGCCCAAGCGGGGCAAGCGACGGAGCTTCTACGGCCGCTTCGCCGAGCTTGGGCACACCCTCGTCTTCTTCGAGTCCCCGCACCGCCTGACGGCGAGCCTCGCGGACGCGGCCGAGGTCCTGGGCGCGGGCCGTCCGGCCGCCCTCTGCCGCGAGCTGACCAAGCTCCACGAGGAGATTCTCCGCGGGACTCTCGGCGAGCTCGCCGTCGCGCTCGAGGCCCGCCCGGAGGTCAAGGGCGAGCTGGTACTGGTGGTGGGGGCGTGAGAGCGGGCCGGAGGCGGAGGCCGCCCTTACGCCGAGAGCCGGCGCAGCGCGTCCACCTCGCGCGCCAGGGTCGCGAGGAAGGCGTCGATCTGCTCGGCCCGGTTGCCGAGGCCGAAGCTCACCCGGATCGAGGCCAGGGCGTCGAGCGGCGCGAGCCCGATGGCGAGGAGCGTCTTCGAAGGCTCGACGGTGCCCGAGCTGCAGGCCGAGCCGGTCGAGACGCCGAAGCCGGCGAGGTCGAGCCGGATGTGGAGGGCCTCGCCCTCGACTCCGGGGAACGCGACGTGCGAGGTCTGGGGCAGGCGCGGCGAGCCGGCGCAGTGGGCCACCGCGCCGGGGATCGAGCGGAGCCCGTCCTCGAACCGGTCGCGCAAGGCCCCGAGCTCGCGCACCCGGTCGGACAGCTCGGCGGCCGCCGCCCGGGCCGCGGCGCCCAGGCCGACGATCGCCGGCACGTTCTCGGTGCCGGGGCGCAGGCGGCGCTCCTGGCCCCCCCCGGCCATCAGCGGCCGGAGCTCCGCGCCCCCGCGCGCCCAGAGGGCCGCCGCGCCCAGCGGGCCGTTGAGCTTGTGGGCCCCGAGCACCAGGTAGTCGGCGCCCAGCTCGCCCACGTCGACCGGGATCTTGCCCACCGCCTGGACCGCGTCGGTGGCGAGGGCGACGCCCCGCTCGCGGCAGGCCTCCGCGACCTCCGCCACCGGCTGGAGCGTGCCGAGCTCGTTGTTCGCGAGCATCAGGCAGACCAAGCGGGTGTCGGCGGTGAGAGCGCGGGCCACGGCGCGGGCCGGGACCACGCCGTCGGCGGCCGGAGGCACGCGCACCACCTCCATGCCCGCCTCCTCGAGCCAGGCCGCGGCGCCGGTCGTGGAGGGGTGCTCGATCGCGGAGAGGACGATGCGGCCCGAGAACCCCCAGCGACGGCCGGCGCCGAGCAGCACCAGGTTGTTCGCCTCGGTTCCCGAGCTGGTGAACAGGATCTCCTCGGGCCGGGCGCCGATCAGCTCGGCCACCGCGCGGCGCGCGTCCGCCACCGCCCGGTGCGCGGCCTTGCCCGCCCGGTGGACGGACGACGGGTTCCCGAAGCGCTCGCCGAGCCACGGCAGCATCGCGTCCCGCGCGGCCGGGTGGAGCGGCGTGGTGGCGTTGTGGTCGAAATACGCGTAGGGCATCGGAGCCAGTCTAACAGCGGCCCGGAGTCGCGGCCGGCCGGAATCCGCCGCCTCGCCGACGGGTTATGGAGCCTGCGTGTCATGAGTCGAGTCACCCTCCTCCTCGCCTGCGGCCTGTTGCTCGCCGCGGCCGCGCCGGCGTCGGCCGGCGAGGCGCCGAAGAGCCCGGCGTCGAGCTCGGGAAGGTCGGCGGGAGCCGCCGGCGCGGCCAGGGCGCCCGCAGCCCTCGCGCCGGCCAGGTCCACGAAGGCTCGGGCCCCCGAGGATCTCCCGGAGAAGTACCAGAAGTGGTTGGCTTCGGTCGCCCTCATCATCACCCCCGAGGAGCGGACCGCCTTCCTCGCCCTCCAGGAGGACTACCAGCGCGACGCCTTCATCGAGAGGTTCTGGCGCGTGCGGGACACCGACCGCACCACGGCGCGCAACGAGTTCAAGGAGCGGTGGGACGATCTCCTCCAGTACTCGGATCAGAACTTCGAGGGTGCGCAGGACGAGCGCCGCAAGATCCTGTTGCTCAACGGCCCGCCGGCGGCCGTGATCGACAGCAAGTGCTCGCGTCTCCATCCGCTCGAGGTCTGGTACTACCCGCGCAGCGACGTCGTCCCGTTCGAGTTCATCGTGGTCTTCTACCGCCCGTACGGTGCGGGGCCGTTCCGCATCTTCGAGCCGAGCGCCGGGCTCGGAGTGCTCAACGACGCCTGGAGCGCGACCGGCGGCTCGGGCAACCTCCTGCAGGACGTGGCGCTCGGCTGCCCCGACGGCGAGAAGGTCGCCGGCGCCATCGCCTGGGTGTTGCGCCAGGGACTGCTCGGGTACACCACCCTGCTGGCGCGGATGCAGACGAAGCCCGAGGAGCCGCCGAACGAGTGGGTCGCGACGTTCGACGCCTACTCGACCCGGGTGCCGGAGGGCTCCGGGACCTTCGACGCCGACCTCGAGGTCTCTTTCCCCGGCCGGCGCCAGAGCCGCACGGTGGTCCAGGGACTGGTCTCGGTGCCGGTCTCCGAGGCGGGGGTCGCCGAGCTCGCCGGCAACTCGTCGTACGACTTCCTGATCAACGGCGAGGTGCTGCGCGACGGCGAGCTCTTCGAGAGCTTCCGCTACAAGTTCGACTACCCGGCGACCCAGATCGCGTCGGGCACGATCCCGCTGGTCTTCGAGCGAGCTCTCCGGCCCCATGCCTACACCCTGGTGGTCAAGGTCGAGGACCTCAACTCGGGCAAGTTCTTCCGCACCGAGAAACCGATCGAGGTGCCCGAGGCCGCCGGGCCGCCGCCCACGCCCGAGCCCACCGACCCGGAGAGCGCCCGCCTGCTCGCCGAGGCCAACGCCTTGCTCGCCGAAGGCACCTCGACCCTCAAGCTCGTGCACCCCGAGGGCGAGCTGATCACCGGCATGACCCGCTTCGACACCCTGACGACCGGCGACGACATCGACCACGTGACGTTCGCCCTGAACGGCCAGCCGATCCTCACCGACAGCCGGCCCCCGTACTCGGTGGAGCTCGACCTCGGCTCGCTGCCGCGCACCCACTCGCTGCGCGCCACCGCCTACGACGCGGCCGGCACCGAGCTGGCGAACGACGAGATCCTGGTCAACTCGGGCGGCACCCGGTTCCGCGTGCGCCTGACCGACCCGCGGCGGGGCAAGGTCTACCACGACAGCCTGCGGGCCCGGGCCGAGCTCGAGGTGCCCGCCGGCGAGAAGGTGGGGAGGGTCGAGCTCTACCTCGACGAGACCAAGGTCGCGACCCTCTACGGGGCGCCCTGGGAGCAGCCGATCGTGCTGCCTCCCGAGATGCGCGACGGCGGCGAGATGGGCTACGTGCGGGCGGTCGCCTACCTCGACGACGGCAGCTCGACCGAGGACACCGTCTTCATCAACGCGCCCGACTACATGGAGGAGGTCGACGTCCAGTTCGTCGAGCTCTACGCCAGCGTCCTCGACCGCGCGGGCCGGCCGGTCCAGGGGCTCGCGCGCAGCGACTTCCGGGTCGCGGAGGACGAGAAGCCCCAGCAGATCCTGCGCTTCGAGCAGGTGCGCGACCTGCCGATCCACGCCGGCATCCTGCTCGACGTGTCGGCCTCGATGGAGCAGAGCCTGTCGGCGGCCCGCGACGCCGCGCTCGAGTTCTTCCAGCAGATCCTCCATCCCAAGGACCGGGCGGCGCTGATCACCTTCAACGACCACCCCAACCTGTCGGTGAAGTTCACCAACCAGGTCGACACCCTGGCCGGCGGCCTCGCCGGGCTCAAGGCGGAACGCGGCACGTCGCTCTGGGACAGCGTGATCTTCTCGCTCTACTACTTCAACGGCATCAGGGGGCAGAAGGCGCTGCTGATCCTCTCCGACGGCAAGGACGAGTCGTCGAGGTTCTCGTTCGACGACGCTCTCGAGTACGCTCGCCGGGCCGGCGTGACCATCTACACCGTCGGCCTCGACCTGCCCCGCGGGGACCCGCGCCACAAGCTGACCAAGCTCGCCGAGGAGACCGGCGGCCGGAGCTACTTCGTGGACTCGAGCGACCAGCTCGCCGCGATCTACAGCCAGGTCGAAGAAGAGCTCCGCTCCCAGTACCTCGTCGCCTACCAGAGCGCCAACCCCGACACCAGCGGCAAGTTCCGGAAGGTGAGCCTGCAGGTCGACAAACCGGGCCTGGAGGTAAAGACGATGACCGGGTATTATCCGTAGACGATCAGGCGCTCGGCTCGAGGGTCTGCCCGAGCATCTTTCCATGGGCCCCCCGCCCACGCCGACCGTCTTCGGCAAGACGCAGCCGTCGGGCCTCAACCCCCGCAGAGATCGGCCGGATGCCCCCCGCATCCCCTCGATCCCCTTCCCTCCCCACGGGGGGGAAGGGGACGGTCGATCGGATGCCCCCCGCATCCCCTCGATCCCCTTCCCTCCCCACGGGGGGGAAGGGGACGCCCCCACCCATCGTCTACCGTGGCTGCGGAATCACTCCGAGCCCATGAAGCGGCCGAGCTCTGTCTCGGCCGGGCGAACGGCCAGCGGGCCACCCGACGGTGCCTATTGACCGGGTGCCCCCCGCAACCCCTCGTTCCCCTTTCCCTCCAACCGGCGCGGCAGGGGCAGCCCCGGAGTCCGGTCCTACGCAGGGCCGGGGACGCGTGGGGTTTCGCCGGCGCAGTTCGCCGCCGAAACCCCACCGCCCCGGTCCGTCGCCACCCCGCTCCCGCCCCCGTCCGACCCGCCCCAGCCCCCGTGCTAGCCTTCCGCCGGCCATGCCGCCCATGTCGTCCCTGCCCGCGCTCGTCCTCGCCTCCGCCTCCCCCCGCCGCCGAAACCTCCTGGCCACCCTCGGCCTCCAGTTCCTGGTCCGCCCCGTCGACCTCGACGAGAGTCCTCGCGCCGGCGAGGTGCCCGAGGCCTACGTCCGGCGGCTCGCCGATGAAAAAGCGGCGGCGCAAGTCTCCCCGGGCGAGCTCGTCCTGGCCGCGGACACCACCGTCGTGCTCGACGGCGAGATCCTGGGCAAGCCGGGCGACCCGGCCGAGGCCCGGACCATGCTCGGTCGCCTCGCCGGGCGCGAGCACACCGTCTTGACCGGCGTCGCCCTCGAGCAGGTCGGGCGCAACCGCCGCACCGTGGTCGAGAGCTCACGGGTGCGCATCGCCGCCCTCGACCCCGACGAGATCGCCTGGTACGTCGCGACCGGCGAACCCATGGACAAGGCGGGGAGCTACGCCGTCCAGGGCCTCGGCGCCATGTTCGTCGACGCGATCGCCGGCGACTACACCAACGTGGTCGGCCTGCCCCTGCCGGCCACCCGCCGCCTCTTCGCCGAGGCCGGCTACGACCTGAAGGATTTCCGCCGATGACCCCCGAGCTGCCCCGGACGGCCCTCGCGCGCGGCCCGGCGGGCTCCCTGCCGGAGCTCGCCGCCCGCTACTTGCAGGAGTACCTGGACAAGATCCGCCTCGCCGTCGCCGGTCTCGACGACCGGCAGGTCTGGTGGCGCCCGGCGCCGGGCACCAACAGCGCCGGCAACCTGATGCTCCACCTGTGTGGCAACCTCTCGCTGTGGATTCTCGCGGGCGCCGGCGGCCGCCCCTACACGCGCCATCGCAGCGCCGAGTTCGCCGCCGCAGGAGGGCACTCGCGAGACGAGCTGCTCGCCAAGCTCGCCGGGGTGGTCGCGGGCTGCCAGGAGGTGCTGGCATCCCTCGACCCGGCGGATCTCGCCCACCCCGTCGAGGCCCAGGGCTACGCCACCGACCTCCTCTCGGCCGTCGTCCACGGCGTCGAGCACATGAGCTACCACACCGGCCAGATCGTCTGGATCGCCAAGCAGCTCCGGGCCGGCACCGATCCCTTCGAGTTCTATCCGCGACACGCCGGCGAGTAGATCGGATCCCCCCTGCAACCCCTCGATCCCCTTCTCACCCCCAGGGGGAGAAGGGGACGGTTGACCGGATGCCCCCCGCATCCCCTCGATCCCCTTCCCTCCCCACGGGGGGGAAGGGGACGGTTGACCGGATGCCCCCCGCATCCCCTCGATCCCCTTCCCTCCCCACGGGGGGGAAGGGGACAGTTGACCGGATGCCCCCCGCATCCCCTCGATCCCCTTCCCTCCCCACGGGGGGGAAGGGGACAGTTGACCGGATGCCCCCCGCATCCCCTCGATCCCCTTCCCTCCCCACGGGGGGGAAGGGGACAGTTGACCGGATGCCCCCCGCATCCCCTCGATCCCCTTCCCTCCCCACGGGGGGGAAGGGGACAGTTGACCGGATGCCCCCCGCATCCCCTCGATCCCCTTCCCTCCCCACGGGGGGGAAGGGGACAGTTGACCGGATGCCCCCCGCATCCCCTCGATCCCCTTCCCTCCCCACGGGGGGGAAGGGGACAGTTGACCGGATGCCCCCCGCATCCCCTCGATCCCCTTCCCTCCCCACGGGGGGGAAGGGGACAGTTGACCGGATGCCCCCCGCATCCCCTCGATCCCCTTCCCTCCCCACGGGGGGGAAGGGGACGCCCCCACCCATCGTCTACCGTGGCTGCGGAATCACTCCGAGCCCATGAAGCGGCCGAGCTCTGTCTCGGCCGGGCGAACGGCCAGCAAGCCACCCGACGGTGCCTATTGACCGGGTGCCCCCAGCAACCCCTCGTTCCCCCTCTCCCTCCAAGCGGCGCGCTAGGGGCAGCCGAGGAGTCCGGTCCTACGCAGGCTCGGAGGCTGCGTCTCTCTTCGCCGGCGCAGTTTGC
This sequence comes from uncultured Acidobacteriota bacterium, assembly GCA_963837945.1. GTDB lineage: Bacteria > Acidobacteriota > Thermoanaerobaculia > Multivoradales > DATKCC01 > CAVUBL01. The sequence continues at coordinate 161,428 of CAWIQD010000001.1, read as the reverse complement.
CGCCGAAGAGAGACCTTCCGCCGAGCCGTCGCCACCCCGACCCCAACCAGCACTTCCGCCGATCCCCCCTCTCCCTCCAACCGGCGCGGCAGGGGCAGCCGAGGCGTCCGGTCCTACGCAGGGCCGGGGACGCGTGGGGTTTCGCCGGCGCAGTCCGCCGCCGAAACCCCACCGCCCCGGCCCGTCCAACCCCGCCCCCGGCTCGACGTCCGACTTCCATCCGCGCCGCGCCTCCTCCTTGACTCCACCGCCCGCCGCGAATACCTTGATCCCGTACCGCACGTCCCGCGAGGAGAGCCATGAGCCCGAAAGCCGTGACCCGCGCCTACCTGATCTTCACCGGTACCGGGCCGATCCTGGTGCTGTCGACCTACCCCAAGCTCACCGACGACCGGCTGGTGGAGAAGCTCCGCTACAAGGGGATCGACAAGTTCATCGCCTACGAGGTGGACCTGACGGCCGTGCGGCAGCGCTACGCCCAGGCCTACGCCAACATCAGCCAGGACCTCGAGGGCGAGGGGGTCGAGGACCTGCGCGTGCTGGACTTCAACGGCCACCAGATCATGGCCAACTTCTCGCTCGACGAGCTCGGCGACCCGATCAAGTACGGCGGCTGATGTCTGCCCCTTCCGCGGTGCCCGCCGTGGTCCTGGTCCGGCCCCGGGAGGAGGGCAACGTGGGCGCCGCCTGCCGGGCCATGGCCAACATGGGCCTCGCCGAGCTGCGGCTGGTCGAGCCGGCGGCCACCCTGGCCGGCGTGGCCCGGGCGTTCGCGGTCGGCGCCCACGACGTGCTCGAGGGGGCCCGGCGGTTCGCGACCTTCGAGGAGGCGATCGCGCCCTTCGGCCGGGTCGTCGGAACCACGTCGGCCCGGGACCGGCGGCTGAGCGTGCCGGTGGTGACGCCCGGCGAGCTCCCCGCCCTCCTCGCCGGCGACCCTCCCGGCACCCCCACCGCGCTGGTCTTCGGCTCCGAGGTGGGCGGCCTGACCAACGACGAGCTCGCCGCCTGCGACCCCGTGGTCACCGTCCCCTGCGCGCCGGCCCAGCCGACCCTCAACCTGGCCCAGGCGGTGCTCGTCGTCGCCTACGAGCTCTATGTCGGCGGCGGCCCGGGCGCCGCCGGTCCGCTGGCCGAGACCGTGGTGGCGCCACCGGCCCCGGCGGCCGCGGTCGCGGGCCTCTTCGCCCATCTCCGGGGCCGTGCTCGCCGAGGTCGGCTTCGAGCGCGACCGGACCTTCCCCGGCGTGATGCGCGACCTGCGTCGCCTCGCCTCCCGGGCGCGGCTCAGCGAGCGGGAGGTGACGCTGCTGCGGGGCGTTCTGAGGCGGATCGAGAACGCCCTGGCGCGCGCCGCCCGACGCCCGGGCGACGAGGCCTCCGAGCCCGGCGCCGGCCCGGAGGCCGGTGATAACATCCCGCCGCCATGACTCACCGGGAAACCCGAGCCGCCGTCGCCGAAAGCTTCACCCGCGCGCCCGTCGTCGGCGTCGTCCGGACCGATTCCTACGAGCGGGCCGAGGTCGCCGCGCGCGACCTGATCGCCGCCGGGCTCGAGCTCGTCGAGATCACCTTCACGGTCCCCGACGGCCCCCGGCTGGTGGCGGCCCTGCAGGCGGAACGCCCCTCCGGCGGGCCGCCCTGGATCGGCATGGGCACGGTCACCACGGCCACCCGGGCCGAGCAGGCGATCGCCGCGGGGGCGGAGTTCATCGTCTCGCCCAACACCTCCCGGCCGGTCGCCGACCTGGCGCGGGAGTCCGACCGCTTCCTGGTCCTCGGAGCGCTCACCTGCACCGAGATCGTCGAGGCCCAGGCCGCCGGCGCGGATCTGGTCAAGGTCTACCCGCTGCCCGCGGTCGGCGGGCCGGCCTACCTGTCGATCGTCCGCGGGCCGCTCGGCGACGTCCCGATGCTCGCCGCGGGCGGCTTCGGCATCGACGAGATCCCAGCCTACCGGGCGGCCGGCGCCCTCGCCTACGGCATCGGCGCTCCGCTGCTCGGGGCGAGCGCGGCCGAGACCGCCGGCCGGGTGCGCCGCGCCCTGGCGCTGGCGCGCGGGGAGGCCGCGGCTTGACCGCCCCGGTGCGCGCCGCCGCGCCGGCTCGCCGGGTGGCCTTCGACCCGACGCCGGAGATCTTCGCCACCGACGCCGGTGGCGCCTTCGCCTTCCCGCTGTTGGTGGCCGGCGAGCGGTTCATCGAGACCGAGAGCTTCGACGAGTGCCGCCTCGTGTTCTCCGTCTGGCACCCGTCGGAGAAGCGCTCGATCGACCTCGACCGAGCCTACGTCGAGCTGCGCGCCTCGTTCGACGCCGAGGAGGAGCGCTGGACTCGGATCGCCGAGATCGAGCCGGTGGTCCCGCCCTACGGCAGCGACAGCTTCGACGGCTGGATCGTTTTGCCGACTCTGGGCACGGTGACCGCCTTCGCTCTCTTCGGCGCCGGCTTCGAGCCGCGCTCGCGCATCCAGATCCGCGGCAACGGCTACTTCGTGCCATGAACCACCTGGAGCTGCTCGCCCGCCTCGCGCAGCCGGCCGAGAGCAAGGTCGTGCTGCTCGTGCTGGACGGCCTGGGAGACATCCGTACCGCCGCCCAGCCACGGACCGCGCTCGAGGCCGCGGCCACGCCTCATCTCGACGCGCTCGCGGCCCGCTCGACCCTGGGCCGGGTGGTGCCGGTCGCTCCGGGCGTCACGCCGGGGAGCGGCCCCGGGCACCTGGCCCTCTTCGGCTACGACCCGACCTCGCCCGAGGCCGACATCGGGCGCGGGCCGCTCGAGGCGCTCGGCGTCGGGATCGACCTCGCACCGGGCGACGTGGTCGCCCGCGGCAACTTCGCGACCCTCGACGGCGAGGGTCGGGTGGCCGACCGGCGCGCCGGGCGCATCTCCACCGAGGAGAACCGGCGCCTGACCGCCAAGCTCGAGCGAGCGCTCGCCGAGCACCCGCCGGAGGGGCTCCGTCTCTCGGTCCACTCGGGGGAGGGGCACCGCTTCGTGCTCCTCGCCCGCGGCGAGGGCCTGTCGCCGGCGCTCGGCGACACCGACCCGCAGGAGACCGGCGAGCCGCCGCGCCCGCTCGAGGCCACGGACGAGGCGGCGCGGACGACCGCCGAGCGGCTGGCCCCCGCGCTCGAGACCCTGCGCCGGGCGCTCGGTGACGAGCCGCGGGCCAACGGCTTCCTGCTCCGGGGTTTCGACACCCTGCCCCACCTGCCGGACCTCCCCGCCCTCTACGGCCTCACCCCCGGCTGCTTCGCCGGCTATCCGCTCTATCGAGGCGTCGCCCGGCTGTGCGGCATGGAGATCGTCGAGTGCGGCAAGGAGGCAGGCGAGATCGTGGACGAGGTGGCGCGGCGCTGGGGCGACTTCGATTTCCTGTTCCTGCACGTCAAGGGGACGGACAAGGCGGGGGAAGACGGCGACCAGGCGGCCAAGGTCCGGGTGCTCGAGGACCTCGACCGCGAGCTCCCGCGCCTCCTCGGGTTGCTCGACGGCGCGCGGGACGTGGTGGCGATCACCGGCGACCACTCGACGCCGGCACCCATGAAGCTCCACAGCTGGCACCCGGTGCCGCTGCTCGTCCACGGGCCGTTCTGCTCGATCGACGGCGAGACGAGGTTCGACGAGGCGACGGCCGCCCGCGGCCAGGTGGGCACGATCCCGTCGCGCGAGCTGATGGGCCTGCTGCTGGCCAACGCCGGCCGGCTGGCGAAGTTCGGGGCGTGAGCGGATACGACCGGCTCCCCCCCGCATCCCCTCGATCCCCTTCCCACCCCCAGGGGGTGAAGGGGACGCCCCCGGCCTGCCAGATCCCCCCCGCAACCCCTCGATCCCCTTCCCACCCCCAGGGGGGGAAGGGGACGCCCCCGCCCGCCCGGGTCCCGTGGAGTCCGGTGGCGCGTGAAGCGGCGGACCTCCGCGTCGGCCGAGGGTTCGCAGGCCAATCAACCGTCGGGCTGGCCGAGACAGAAGCTCGGCCGCTTTACATGAGTCCGAGATCGCGTGAAGCGGCCGACCTCCGCGTCGGCCGGGCGAACGGTTCGGAGGGCTCCGAGCCTCTACCGGAACCCTCGCCGGAGCTCGCGCTTGAAGGTGTTGTAGCCGGACTCGTCGTAGAGGGCGACGACCACCTTGCTGAGCTTGGTGCCGCCCTGGAGGTAGCGGTGGATCTCGGTGAGCATGATCCGCGCCGCGCGGTCCATGGGGTAGCCGAAGTTGCCGGTCGAGATCGCCGGCATCGCGATCGAGCGCAGGCCGTTTCTATCGGCGAGCGCCAGGGCCGAGCGCACGGCCGCCGCCAGCTTGCGGTCCTCGTCGCCCTCGCCGTTGCGCGGCCCGACCGCGTGGATCACCTGCTTGGCCTTGAGCTCGCCGGCGCCGGTCATCACCGCGGTGCCCACCGGGGTCGAGCCGATCCGGTCGCACTCTTCCTGGATGCTCGCGCCGCCCTTCTCGCGGATCGCGCCCGCCACGCCGGAGCCGAGCTGGAGATGCTCGTTGGCGGCGTTGACGATGGCATCGACCTCGAGGTCCGTGATGTCGGCTTCGAGAAGCTCGAGCGTGGTCCCGTTCAACTCCAGAGAGAGTTTGTTCTCCGCCATGATCTGTTGTTCCCTCCAGGCGTCATCATATCAGGACGGTCGCGGGGAGCGCAGGACCGCCGTTCATGTAGACTGCCCCGGCCATGCTGAGCGGACTGAAGGCCGAGCTCGCCGAGCGCGTCGGGCGGCGGATCCGGGAGCTCTTCGGGGTCGATTTCGCGCCGATCGTCGAGATTCCTCCGCGGCGCGACCTGGGCGACCTGTCGTTCCCGGCGGCGCTCCAGCTCGCCCGCATCGTCAAGCGCAACCCGCGCGAGATCGGCCGCGAGCTGGCCGAGGGGCTGGCGCTCCCCGAGATCGTCCGCGAGGTGCGGGTCGAGGGCGCGGGCTACCTGAACCTCTATCTCGACCGGCCGACGATCGTCCGGCGGCTGCTCGAAGGCGAGCTCTTCGCCCGCGCGGCGGGCGTGGGCAAGGTGGTGGTCGAGCACACCAACATCAACCCGAACAAGGCGGCCCACATCGGGCATCTGCGCAACGCCGTCCTCGGCGACGTGCTGGCGCGGCTGCTGCGGCGCCTGGGACGCTCGGTGGAGGTCCAGAACTACATCGACGACACCGGCGTGCAGCTCGCCGACGTGGTCGTCGGCTTCATGGACCTCGAGCACCTTTCGCGGGCCGAGGTCGCCGCCCTGCCCGAGCCGTTCGACTACCTGTGCTGGGACGTCTACAGCGAGGTCGGCCGCTGGTACGAGGAGGACCCCGAGAGGAAGGGTTTCCGGCGCCAGACCCTGCACGCTCTCGAGTCGAACGAGGGCGAGCGCGCGGAGATGGGCCGGCTGGTCGCCCGGCGGGTGGTGGGGCGCCACCTGGAGACCATGGGCCGGCTGGCCGTCGACTACGACCTGCTCACCCACGAGCGCCACATCCTGGGCCTCGACTTCTTCTCCCAGGCCGCCGAAGCCCTGAAGACCTCCGGCGCCATGTACCTCGAGAGCGAGGGCAAGAACGCCGGCTGCTGGGTCATGCCGCTCGCCCAGGCCGAGGAGTTCGCGGGTCTCGAGGACGCCGACAAGGTCATCGTCCGCTCGGACGGAACCGTGACCTACGTCGGCAAGGACATCGCCTACCAGCTCTGGAAGTTCGGCCTCCTGGGCAAGGACTTCGCCTACCGCTTCTGGATGGAGCGCGGCCTGTGGGAGACGGCGATGGAAGGCGCCGAGACCCATCCCGCCTTCGGCGGCGCCGAGCGGGTGATCAACGTCATCGACGCCCGCCAGAGCTATCTCCAGCGGATCGTGCGGGCCGGCCTCCAGGCGCTGGGCTACGAGCAGCAGGCCGAGCGCTCGATCCACTTCGCCTACGAGATGGTGTCGCTCTCGCCCGCCACCGCCCGGCAGTTCGGTTTCCTGGCCGAGGGCGAGGAGGAGCGTTCGCTCGAGATGTCGGGCCGCAAAGGCATCGGGGTCAAGGCCGACGACCTTCTCGACCTGCTCGAGTCGAAGAGCCGCCAGGAGATCGCCAGCCGCAACCGGGAGCTCGCCGACGAGGAGCTCGACCGCCTGGCCACCGAGATCGCCGTCGCCGCTCTCAGGCTGTTCATGGTCAAGGCGACGACCACGCGGGTGATCGCCTTCGACCTCGACGAGGCCTTGAGCTTCGAGGGCGAGTCGGGACCGTACCTCCAGTACTCGGCCGTGCGGGTCGACAACATCCGGCGCAAGCTCGCCGAGGCCGGCCTGCCGGTCGAGGTCTCGCCCGCCGAAGCGGGCCGCCTCGACGCCGGCCTCTACGGCGACGACCTCTGGGACCTCGCCTGGGGCGTCGCCCAGATCGGCGAGGTCTTCGAGAAGGCGGCCGATTCGCTCGAGCTGTCGCTGGTGGCCCGGCTGGCGCTCGATCTGTGTCAGAAGTTCAATGCCGTCTACCACCGCCACCCGATCCTCCACGAGGAGGACGCCGCGTTGCGCGCCGCCCGGCTCGCCGCGGTCCAGGTGTTCCGGCGCGGTCTCGACGAGCTCGCCGGCGTCCTGGGTGTCCCGATCCCCGAGCGGATGTGAGTCGGCGGGAATTTTTCATAGCCGATCGGGAATGCAAGAGCTACAGGCGAAGTTGTAACTCGTACAGTTCCATCGTCCCGGACCGGAGGCGGGGCGTCATCGATGTTTGCGCCCGCGCGGTCGGGCCGGAGGGGAGGCTCGTCGCCGCACGGCATGCTCGAAGGAGGATTGCAGTTGCCGAGAGCTCTCCCGACCCCCGGCCTCGCCGGCCTGGCCGCCCTGACCGTCCTGCCGTTTTTCGCCGCTCTCGCCCCACCGCCCGCCCGCGCCGCGAGCCTGGCCCCGTCCCACGCCGGCTTGCTGCGCCAGGTCCACGCCGCCCATCGGCACCACTACACCTACCTGCGAACCGACGCCGACGTGGCGCGCTTCGTCCGGGCGGGCTACCTGGTGCGTCTGCCGGGCAACCGCGACTACGTGGTCAAGCCCTCGGTGATCGATCCCTATGCCCGCCCCGCGGTGAAGCTCTTCGTCGAGCGGCTCGCCGGGCAGTACCGCGAGGCCTGCGGCCGGCCGCTGGTGGTCACCAGCCTGGTCCGGCCCACCAGCCGCCAGCCGCGCAACTCTTCGCCCCTCTCGGTCCACCCGACCGGGATGGCGATGGATCTGCGGGTGAGCTCGAGCTCGCGCTGCCGGCGCTGGCTCGAGGGAACGCTTCTCGACCTGGAGGCCGAGGGCGTCCTCGAGGCCGCCCGGGAGCACCATCCCCCGCACTACCACGTGGTGCTCTTCCCGGACTCCTATCGCGGCTACTTGGCGCGCCTGGACGGCGCCGCCGCGAGCCCGGGAGAGCGCGTCGCCGAGAGCGAGGTCGAGACCTACCGGGTGCGCCGCGGCGACAGCCTCTGGTCGATCGCCCGGCGTCACGGCACGACGGTGCGCACGATCCAGCGGGCGAACGGCCTCGACTCGACGCGGATCGAGCCGCGGCAGGTGCTGACGATCCCGGTGGTGGCCAGGTAGGTCCCCCGGCATCCCCTCGATCCCCTTCCCACCCCCAGCTCCCGGCGCTCGTCGTTCCTGGAGGGGCTAGCGGCGGTCGAGCGGGCTCTTCTGGATCAGCCGCGCGACGCCCTGGACGAAGCGCTCGGCGCCTTCGAGCTTGCCCAGGAAATCGAACACGCGCTCGGAGTCGGCGGGGGGAGCGCCGTGGACCAGCGAGTTGCGCAGGGCCGGGAGCGACTCGAGGCGGCGGATGAGGGCGTCCGGGAACTCCTCGTAGATCGCCAGGTTGCGCACCGCCTCGCTGTAGTCCTCGAAGCGCAGGCCGCGCCGCGCCGAGAGCTCGCCGGCGATGTCGATCACCCGCTGGCAGACGACGAGCAGGGCATAGCGCACGTCGTTGGCCAGGGACAGGTCCGCTTCGAGGGCCGCCGGTTCGGGGATGTGCGCCTGGAGATCGTCCAGGTGGGTCAGCTGCTGGCGCAGCTCGGCGACGCGTTCGGCGAGATAGGTCATCGGCAGCTCATCGAGAGGTCACGAGGGGCGCGCCGGGAGCCCTAGCGGGTCACGGCCTCGACCCGGGTCCGCCGGACGCGGCGCAGGAACGGCTCGAGATCGGCGGCCCGGATCTGCACGTCGCGCAGGAACGCGCGGTCGAGCTGGGGCTCGTAGCAGGCGAGGCGGCGCCCCTCGGTGAGGATCCGCCGCGCCAGCGGCGGCGGCGCGTCGTTCAGGATCAGCAGCTCGACCAGGCTGTCGCCCGCCTCGTCGGCGAGCTCGCCAGCCAGGAGCGCGCGCAGCTCGAGACGGTCCTGCGGCTCGGGGAACCGCCCCTCGTCCACCAGCAGGCCCAGTCCCAGGTCGCTCTCCCAGTGCGGGCGGCTCGCCGTCCAGCTCCCGAAGAGATAGACGCCGGCTAGCCCGAGGTCGGGCCGGTCCAGGAAATATCGCTGCAGCCGTTCGATCCGGTTTCCGCTCATCTCTCCCGACACCGGGCCGGAATTTAGTCTGCTGCGGAAACGTACCACGCAGAGGCCCTCGGGAGCCATGGGTCGCGAGGGACGGCTGCTAGACTCCGCGCCGATGAGCGACGGGCGGTCCAGGCGGTGAACGAGGCGAGCGCCGGCCGGGGCCCGAGGGAACCCACGCGTCCGGCCTGGAGTCTCATGGGGTGCGGCTGTGGGGCGGTCGTGGCGGTGGTCCTGCTCCTGATCGTCACCCTCACCTGGTTCAGTTACGAGAAGTCGAAGAGCTTCGAGAAGCAGCTCGGCGACCCGGCGGCCCGCGACCGGACGAGCCGCCGGATCCTCGGGTACCGCCGGCTGCCGGAGGGCTATCATCCGATGGGGGGGTTCTCGGTGCCCTTCATGATGAAGATGGCCATGCTTTCGGACCGGGACCTGGCGCCGGGCGAGACCGTCGAGGGCGCCACGGACGCCTTTCGCCGGCGGGGCTTCGTGTTCATGAAGACGCGCGCCTTCGGCGATCGGGCCGCGGATCTGCGCGACTACTTCGCGGGCCGGCGCGAGACGAGCGACTTCTTCAAGGACGCCGAGCTCGAGTTCGAGGCCTCCGAGACCCTGGGGCGGGGCGCGGTGGACGCCGGGGGCGGCCACGTCCTCTGGCTCGCCGAGCGCGGGACGATGAAGCTCGGCGACACGGCCCGGCCGGAGGTGCTCGCCCGCCTCCTGGTCGAGTGCCCTGGCGACCGGCGCCTGCGGGTCGCCATGTGGTTCGAGCCGGTACCGGCGGCGGGCTCGTCCTACGCCGGCACGCCCGCCGACCCGGCGGCGATCGGCCGCTTCCTGAATCACTTCCAGCTCTGTTCCTCGTAGTCCTGTCCAGAGGGGGAACGCGATGAACGGATCGTCGAGCGGCAAGCGCAGCGCGTGGCACTACATCGGTTGCGGGTGCGTCGTCCTGGTGGTGGTGGGCACGCTGGTGGTCGTCGGCGTGGGCTGGTTCTTCTTCACCAGGGCGCGGCAGTTCAAGGCCGAGATGACCGATCCCGAGACGCGGGCGGCGAAGGTCCGGTCGATCCTGGACTACGACGAGCTGCCCGACGGCTACTACCCGGCGCTCGGCATGTCGATCCCGCTGGTCATGGAGATGGCGATCCTCACCGACCACGAGCCGCCCTCGGGCGAGGACGCCCGGCACCTGAGCGACCGGGACTTCATCGGCGACCGGGGCTTCCTCTACTTCGAGACCCGGTCCTTCCACGGCGAGCACGGCGAGGCGAGGAGCTACGCCCGGACCGACTTCGACTTCGACGCGCGGCGCAAGCTGGGCGAGGGGGATCTCGAGGCGGGCGGCGCCAAGGTCCACTGGACCGCCGAGCGCGGCACGCTCCACCGGCGGGGAGAGAGCCTGGCGGCGGTCACCGCCGAGCTCCGGCTCACCTGCCCGGCCGACGGGCGCGAGCGCCACGCGGTCTGGTACACGCCGGCGCCGGAGGGCGACGCCTACGCCGGGACGCCGGGTTCGCCCGAAGCGATCGCCGGGTTCCTCGGCCACTTCCGGTTCTGTCGGTGAAGGCCCGCGGGCGGGAGTCCACCGGATCCGCCCGGCACCCCCTCCCGGCCACGGCGGGCGAAGTGAGGATCACTCCTCGCCGTAGCTGATCTCCAGGGTCCTCAGACGCCAGGCGGAGACCGCGACCAGCGCGGCCGCGACCAGCAGGAGGCCGGGAACCGCGAGCCAGGGGGACGGCGGATCGGCGAGCAGGGCGAGGGCGCCCTCGGGCGGCGGCACCGGCTGGAGAGCCTGGAGGTAGAAGATCACGGAGAGCCGCTTGAGCAGCGGCGGTAGCAGGAAGTTCAGCCCCTCCCAGGCGAAGACGGCGAGCGCCGGCAGGATCGGGTTGCGGAAGAGGAGCCCCGCGGCGAGGAAGACGGCGCCGTAGCCGACCACTCCGAGGAGCGTGACGCCGAGATAGCCGGCGAGCTGGCCGAGCCCGCCGCCGCCGGCGAAGAAGCTCGCGTAGTCGCCGGAGCCGGCGCCGCTCGTGAGCGGCAGGAAGTGGAGGAGGAACGAGAAGGAGGTGGTCGCGCCCAAGACCAGCCCGGCGGCCACCAGGCCGGCGCCGAGCTTGCCCGCGACCAGGACCTCGCGGCGCACCGGCGTGAGCAGGTAGTAGTGCAGGCTGCGCTGCTGGATCTCGGCCCGGAACAGGCGGGTGAAGACGAGCAGGCAGACGAAGAAGATCACCAGCCGGCAGACCAAGGTGGCGAAGAAGACGCTGTACTCCTGGCTGAGCGTGCCGGCGGTGGGCGCCTCGGACGGCGCGCCGAAGATGCCGAAGGTCCGGACCCAGGCGTAGATCAGCACCAGGCCGACCGGGAAGGCGGCGATGAAGTAGAGCCCGAGTGCCCGCAGGCCGAAGAAGTTGCGGCCGATCTCGAGGCGCGCCACCGCCAGGGCCTGGCGGCTCCACAGACCCCAGCGCGCGCCGCCCACCGGCCCCTCGGCGCTCACGACACCGCCCCCGGTTCCGAGCCGATCAGGTAGCGGTACACCGACTGGACGTCGTCGTCGACCGGCAGCACCGTCTCGACGGTGAACCCCTCGCCGGCCACCACCCGGTTGAGCAGCAGGTAGAAGCCGTCGGCGTCGCGGGTCGCCACCAGCACCCCCGAGCCGTCCTCGATCAGCCGCGCCTCGACCACCCCGTCCTCCTCGAACACGCGCGCGGCCAGGCGCGAGGGCCGGTCGCAGCGGATGAGGATCTTCATCGGGTGGCTCTCCATCTCGGAGCGCACGCCGCGGATGTCCCCCTCGGCCACCACGTAGCCGTTGTTGAGCAGCACCACCGAGTCCGAGATCATGTCCACCTCGTGGAGGATGTGCGAGGAGACCACCACGTGGAGCCCCTCGGCGGCGAGCTGGCGGAAGAGCGCGATCATCTCGGAGCGCGCCATCGGGTCGAGGCCGTTGAGCGGCTCGTCGAGGAGCATCACCACCGGGCGATGGGCCATCGCCTGGGCGAGCCGGATCCGCTGGCGCATGCCCTTGCTGTAGCCGGCGACCTTTCGGCCGGCGGCGGCCGAGAGGCCCACCCGCTCGATCGCCTCCTCGGCGAGGCGCCGGGCCTCGGCCCGCGAGTAGTCGTGGAGGCGCAGGAAGGCTTCGACGAAGCGCAGCCCGGTCATCCCCTTGGGGAAGCTGTCGAACTGCGTTGCGTAGCCGACCCGGCGGAAGAGCTCCTCGGGCCGGTCGGTCGCCACGCCCAGCACCCGGACCGTGCCGCGCGACGGCCGCAGCAGGCCGGTCGCGAGGTTGAAGAGCGTCGTCTTGCCCGAGCCGTTCGGGCCGACCAGGCCGGTGATTCCCGGCTCGATCGCCAGGCTCACCCGGTTGACCCCGAGCACCTCGCCGTAGAACTTCGAGACGTTGTCGAAGACGATGCTGCGCTCCCCGTCGCTCACGACACCACCTCGTAAGCGCGGAGCTTCTTCCACAGCAACAGGAACGAGCCGGCCAGGACGAGCCCCGCCGCGCACCAGGCGCCGGCGGCCGGCAGCGCCACCTCCGGCTCGACGCCGAGCAGACCCGAGACGATCGTGCCGAGCACCACCGGCAGGTCGATGACGTGACCCCAGTCCGAGCGGATGGCGCCGGACAGGGCGAAGCCGAAGCCCGGCAGCACCAGGAAGGCGACCAGGAGCACGCCGCGCACCGCGAGCGGCCATCGGATGAGCGCGGACAGCGCCAGGGTCAGGAAGCTCATCACCAGGATCCACACCCAGGAGCCGACGAACAGGCCGGCGGCGATCCGGACGTGGTGCCAGGCCCAGCCGTCGCCCTCGAGGACCGCCTGGAGGGCGAAGAGCCCGAGCCCGTAGACCCAGGTGACGAGCGACAGCACCACGGCGAGGACCGAGAGCTTGCCGGCGACGTACTCCGCGCGCGAGAGCGGCCGGGCGAAGTAGAGCGGCAGCGCGCCGTTGGCGAGGTCCATCGAGACGAGAGACGGGCCGGCCACGAGGACCAGCAGGTACGCCACCCAGAGCTCGATCGAGAGGTAGATGTCGAAGAACCGGGCGTCGAGCGGGAAGCGGCTCGCGACCTCGATGTGCAGGGCTTCGAGCACCCGGGCGTTGTGCAGCACGTAGACGAAGGCCGCCGTCCCCAGGGCGCCGAGGGTCGCCACCACCAGCAGGACCCAGAGGATCTTCGATCCGGACAGCCGCTGGTAGGCGTAGCGCGGGATCACCAGGAAGCGCGCGCTGGGAGCGGTGAGGTCCCCGGTGTACCGGCGGTAGCTCTGCTCATAGACCGCCATGTGCGCCCCCCTCGAGTGCCGCCGGTTCCGCTCCGGCCGGCCCGGCCGGCCGCGGCGTCTCCATCGCCTTCAAGAAGATGTCCTCGAGCGAGTCCCGCTTGAAGGAGACGCGCCGCAGCTGGACCCGGTGGTCGCGGGCGAGCCGGTAGAGGTCGCTCACCCCGACGCCCGCCGGCAGCACCATCTTCAGGCGCCGTCCCGGCGCCACCGCGAGCTCGCAGCCCAGAGCGCGGATCGCCTCGCCGAAGCCCTCGTCGCCGCCGCGCGTCTCCACCTCGAGGAAGCTCCGGTGGGTCCGGCGCTCCTCGGCGAGGTTCGAGTAGCCCGCGATCTCCCCGTCCTTGAGCACCAGCACCTCCTCGCAGCACTCCTCGACGTCGCGCAGCAGGTGCGACGAGATGATGATGTTGACCTCGCCGGAGTCGCGGACCTCGCGGATCAGCCGCAGCATGCGCTCGCGGGCCGGCGGGTCGAGCCCGGCGGTCGGCTCGTCGAGCAGCAGCAGCCGCGGCCCGTGGACGATCGACTGGGCGAGCTTGGCGAGCTGCTTCATGCCCAGCGAGTAGCTCTCCATCGGCCGGTAGCGGGCCTCGCCGAGCCCGACGTAGAACAGGGCCTCGTGCGCCCGCTCCAGGGCCGGCTCGGGGGGCAGGCCGGCGAGCTCGGCCATCAGGCGCACGAAGCGCACGCCGCTCATGCCGGCGACGAAGGCGTCGCGCTCCGGCATGTAGCCGACCAGCGAGCGCACCGCCAGGGAGTCGCTCTCGACGTCGTGGCCGAGGACGCGGGCGGTGCCCGCCGCCGGGCGATAGAAGCCGAGCAGGGTGTGGAGCAGCGTGGTCTTGCCGGCGCCGTTCGGGCCGAGCAGACCGATGGCCCGGCCGGTGAGGCGGCAGGAGACGGCCTTCAAGGCCCGGAGGCGGCCGAAGCGCACCTCCAGGCCCTCGAGCTCGACCACCGGCCGGCCGGCCTCGGCCGGGCCCGCCGCCGGCGGTCGATCGTGTCGCGCTTCTTCGCTCGTCGTCATCGGTCTCCGTCACGGGCCGTCGGCGCCCCCGCGGGCGAACGCACCTCGGACGCCGCGTCCTGGTGCGCGCCCTCGATCAGGCCCTCCAGCCCGGCGAGGCCGTTCAAGCCGCCCGAGCCGAGCAGGGCGCTCAGCGGGAAGGGGCCCTGGCCGCCGAAGGAGGCGGCGAACACGATCCGGTCCTCCTCGCCGTAAGCGTATCCGAGGCTCGGCGGGTTGTTCTCGGCGGTGTGCTCGACCGTCGCCTCCTCCTCGGGCGTGAGCTCGCGCCCCTGGTCCTGCATCCGGGCGAGCGTCCGGGTCAGGGCGCCGAGGCGTGCGCCGACGTCCTGGTAGAGGACGGCCGAGAAGTTGGCGTAGCCGTCGCTCGGCAGGAGCTTGCGGAACGCATCCGACGCCGGCAGGTTGGCGCCGGTCTCGTGCGCCGAGAGCGCGGCGTCGAGCAGCGCACGGCTCGGCGCGGCGACCAGGTAGGAGTCGACGTAGGTGTAGTAGACCGCCACGACGTCGGCCGGGGTGGTCACGTGGTAGACGGTGCGGCCGCCGGCCTGCTCGGAGTCGAGCGCGAAGCCGCCGGTCTCCCCGCGGGCCTCGGCCTGGGCGTCGAGCTTCCCGATCGCCCAGGTCAGGGTCTGCTGGAGGCGCGCGGGATCGTAGACCTCGACCACCGCCTTGAAGGACGGCTTGGGCGCCAGCGGGCCGTCCAGCGCGACGGCGAACTCGCCGCCGAGCGGTTCGGCGATGTCCTGGCGCAGGTCGAAGCCCTGCTCTTGCTCGGCCCGCTCGAGGTCGGCGAGGGCGTTCGGATCGCGCGCCAGGAGCATGTCCAGGAGCTCGTCGACCATCTCGGCCGGATCGCGGACCACGAAGGCCGCCGCGGCCGTGGCGTCGGGGGTCACGAACTCCAGGCTCCCCATCGGCGCCGGCGCGGCGAGCCACGAGGCGACCCCGCGGCGGGGGCCGTCGAAGGCGAGCACCGCCCGCGCCTCGGGCCGGTCGCCGGCCTCCGACCAGCGCACCAGCAGGTGGCGTGCGTTCTCGAAGCCCAGCAGGTCCGGAGGCGTCGTGGCGTGGGTCCTCAGGGCCTCGAGGTCGACCGCGAACAGCCACTCGACGCCCTCGCCGTAGGCGTCGGCGAGGAGCCCGTGGAAGGGGCTCGCCGGGAACGAGCTGCCGCCTGCGAGAGAGGCGCTCATCAGGCCGAGCGCCCGGGCGTCCGGGGCCGCCACGACGTAGCCGTCGTCGAGCCAGATCCAGAGGCCGCCGTCTTCGCTCGCCCCCGCCTGGGCGGGATCGTCCACCAGGTGGATCGCGGCGCCCGAGCCGGCGGAGGCGAGGCGGGCCGCCTCCTGCTCGAGATAGGCCCGGAAGGCCGGCGGGTCGAGCACCTGAGCGTAGGCCACGATGCCGTGCTCGTCGAGGCCGGAGCCGCCGGCGACCGCGGCGAGGGCGACCTCGTCCCCCAGGTAGGAGCCGAACTCGTGGATCCGGCCGATCAGCTCGTCGAGCCGCTGCTGCCCTTCGAGGGAGCCGGACTGGCTGAGGAGGTCCCGGAGGACCGGGCTCTGCTCCAGGCGCTCGTGGAACACCTGGCGCGCCCGGCTCAGCGACTCGGCCACGTTGGGCACGGCGGCGTAGAGGGCGGTCGCCGCCGGCGCCAGGTCGAGCAGCGCGGTGGAGGTGCGCGGCGGCGCCGCGGTGACGGTGCGCTGTAGCTCGTCGTGCAGCGCGTTGATCTCGGCGAGCAGGGCGAGGTAGCGGTCGACGTTCCGGCTCCACGCGATCTCCTGGGAGAGCGGCACGGTCGCCAGGTAGGCGCGGGTGGTCACCTGGTCGCCGGGGGCCAGCAGGTCCTCGCGCCGTCCCTGCTCGACCCGGACGTGGCCCTCGATCACCGACACGCGCGAGCCCTTGGTGCCGTGGTTGACCGAGAAGATCGTGCCGGTGACCGCCACCTGGCAGTCCTCGGTGTCGACGAACAGGTGCCCCCGGGCGCGCTTCGAGGCCTCGACGATCACCGCGCCGCGGACGAGGTCGAGCGTCGTGTCGCGGCGCCCGACGGCGACCGAGAGCTCACTGCGCTCGCGCATCTCGACCCGCGAGCCGTCGGCGAGGACGAGAATGGCGCCGGAGCCCTTGGCGGTGCGTACCTCCTGGCCGCGGGCGACGTCGTCGCCGGCGCGCAGGGCGTGGCTGCCGGTGGGGGAGACCAGGTAGAGGCCGCCGTCGATCGAGGCCACCTGGGCGGTGGCGGCGGATCCGCCGCCGATCACGCCGGTCGCGACCAGCGTGGCGATGCCCACGCCGGCGACCAGGATCGCGGCCGCGGCGAGCATCCAGTGATGGTGCCGCGGAGCCCGGCTCGGGCCCTCGTCCTCGGCGCTCCAGGCCGGCGGCGGCGCCGCGGCGGCTTCCGAGCCCGTCCGCGCGGCCATCAGCGCCCGGCGGCAGGGCACGCACTCGCGGGCGTGGTCCTCGACCAGGAGGGCCCTCGGCCGCTGGAGCTCGCCGGCGACCAGGGCCGGGAGGAGCGCCTGGACGTCGGCGCACCCTTCGATCGCGTCGTGCGCCCCGGAGCGCGGGGTCGCGGCCCCGGTGCCGAGCTCGACCTCGGCGGAGAGCCGCGCCCATACCCGGGCGGCGGCCTGTTCGAAGGCGGCGTCGCTCGGGACGTCGCTGCGGATCGCTTCGGCGGTGCGCTCGACCAGCTCGTCGAGCTCTCTCTTGGATCGGGTCATGACAGACCTCCTGGGAGGGTCGCCAGCTCGTGGCGGAGCCGGGATCGCGTGCGGTGCAGGGTGACGGCGACGGCGGTCTGCGACATGGAGAGAGAGCGGGCGATCTCCTGGTTGCCCAGGCCTTCGAAGTAGCGCAGCGTGAAGACCTCGGCCGCCTTGGGGCTGACCTTGGCGAGCGCCCGCCGCAGCAGCTCGCGAGCCTCGCGGCCCTGCTGGCGGCGCTCGGGGTCCGCCCCGGCGTCGACCGGCTCGAGCTCCTCGCCGTCGCCCAGGGCCACCGAGCGCCGGCGCTTGCGCCCGCGGACGAGGTCGAGGGCGGCGTTGAGCGCCGCGCGCCGCAGGTAGGCCCCGGCGCCGGGGCCCTCGAGGCCGGTGCCGCCCGAGCGGCCGGCGAGGCGCAGGAAGACCGTCTGCAAGACGTCCTCCGCGTCGGCCAGGCTGCCGGTGACCCGGAAGGCGGTCCGGAGCATGGACTGGCCGTGCTCCTGGAAGACCGCCGCGAGCTCCGGGGGCGGGGCCCCGAACCGATTTCCCGTCCGATCCCGGCTCTGATCCGGGTCGGGGGCGCTCTGTGCGGCTGGGCTCAAGGCTCTCTCCTTTCCTCCGTCGTCACCCATGTAACGATCCTCCGGGAGGATTCTTACAGGGGACTACGAGGAGCGCGCCCCGGAGATTCAGCGCAGCGCCGCGGCGAGCTCCCGGGCGGTGCGCCGAGTGTTGTCCAGCCAGTCGCGGGCCAGGGGATCGAGGACGACCACCCGGCCGCCGACCTCGTCGGCGATCACCCGCGCCCCGCGCTCGGGGAACCCCTCCTGGGCGAAGACGGTGGTGATGCCGTCGGCCCGGGCGCTCTCGATGAGCTCGACCAGGCGGCGAGCGGAAGGCTCCTTGCCCTCCTCCTCGATCGCCACCTGCTCGAGGCCGTACTCGGCGGCGAAGTGGCCCCAGGCGGGGTGGGAGACGAAGAACCGCCGGCCGGTCGTGCCCGCGAGCTCACGGCGGATCTCGCCGTCGAGAGCGTCGAGGTCGGATTCGAAGGAGTCGAGCCGTTCCCGGTACGCCGCGGCGTGCTCGGGATCGCGCCGGGCGAGCGCGCGCTCGACGTTCGCCGCCGCCACCCGTATCAGGGCGGGGGCGGTCCAGACGTGGGGGTCGCCCGTCTCGTCGGGTGCCATCCCGGCCGACATGTCGACGACCGCCGTCGCCGGATGGGCCGCGAGGGCCGGCTCGATCTGGTTCCGCTCGACCAGGAAAGCGGGGTGACCGACCATCACGTAGAGGTCGGCCCGCGACAGCGCGACCATCTGGCGCGGGCTCGGGGAGTAGGTCTCCTCGGAGCTCCCCGAGGACATCATCACCTCGGTCACCACCCGCTCGCCACCGATCCGCTCGACCAGGTAGGCCTGCGGCGGCACCGTGACCGCCACCCGGAGCGGCGCGGCGCCCGGGGCCGCGGGCGCGGCCGCACAGGCGGCTGTCCAGCCGGCGAGGGCGGCGACGAGGAGGGCCGGGGCACGCATCGGCCCAACGATACGCGATCGGGCACGGGACGCGAGCCGGCGGCGGGTTGGACCGGATCGGATCGCCGTGGTAGAAACGGTGGCGCCTCTTCGCACGATGAACCCTTCTCGCCGGCCGCTCGCGCCCGCTCTCCTCGCCCTGGCCCTGGCGGCTGCCGCCTGCCAGCGGGCTCCGGTCCCGCCGCGCCTGCTGGTTCTGGGTCCGCAGGTGACCTGTGTCACCGGGCCGAAGCCGGTCTGCGCCGGCGACTGCACGTTCCAGATCCCGGCGGATCTCTCGACCCTCACGGCGGCCCACGCCGTCACCTTCGGCCTGCGCCACGGCTGCATGCTCGACGCGGCCGGCCGGGTCTCGTGCTGGGGCGACGCCAGCGAAGGGCAGCAGGGCGTCGATCCCGCGGCGGTCTCCGGCCGTTGCCGCGGCCGGCCCTGCCGGACCGTCCCGACGGCGGTGCCCGGCGCGCCCTCCCTGCGCACGATCGAGGCCGGCTGGCTTCACACCTGCGGGCTGTCGGCCGCGGGCGCCGTGGTGTGCTGGGGCGACGACACCCTGGACCAGCTCGGGCGCTCGGCGCCGGGGTCGGGCCCGGAGCCGGTCGAGGGGCTGCCGCCCGGGGTGACCCAGGTCTCGGCGGGAGCGATTCACACCTGCGCGGTGACCGGAGACGGCGCGGTCTACTGCTGGGGCGACGGCTCGGAGGGCCAGCTCGGCCAGATGGTGGCGGTGGACTCGCCTCGACCGGTCGCGGTCCAGGGCCTGCCCGGCCCGGTCACCGAGGTGGCCGCGGGCGGGTACCACACCTGCGCCCTGCTCGCCGACGGCGCCGTCTCGTGCTGGGGCCAGAACCGCTGGGGCCAGCTCGGCGACGGCACCCGGACCTCGCGCAGCATGGCCGGTCCGGTCGCGGGGCTCGCGGGCCCCGCGCGCTCGCTGGCGGTCGGGGCGGCGTACACCTGCGCCCTGCTCCGCTCCGGCGCGGTCCAGTGCTGGGGCTCGAACGAGATGGGCGAGCTCGGCCAGGGGTTCGACGACCGGCCGCCCGCGCCGGGCGAGCCGGCGGCGCCGCCGGCCACCGTCGAGCGGCTGGGCGAGGACGTCGTGTCGCTACGGGCGGGGGCCCACCACGCGTGCGCCGAGCGCGGCGACGGCTCGATCCTGTGCTGGGGAGCCAACGAGCTCGGCCAGATCGGCGACGGCACCCTGGTCGGAAGGGACGTGCCGTTTCCCTGGCTGGGCCGGAACGCCGCGCGCCCCGGACCGCGGCTCGCCGAGCTCGGCCCCGGGCCGGTCGAGGGCCTCGACGTCTCGTACCACAGCGGCCGGGTCGACTGGACCGCGGCGGTCGCCCACGGCCACCGCTTCGCCCTCACCCTCGCGACCTCCGGCGACGATTTCCGCGACCCGTTCTTCATCAGCCACTGGGAGCGCATGCGCCAGGCGGGCCTGCTGCGCGGCGCCTACCACTTCTTCGAGCCCGACGACGACCCGGAGATCCAGGCCCGGACCTTCCTGTCCCAGGTCGTCCTCGAGCCCGGCGACCTGGCCCCGGTGGTCGACATCGAAACCCGGGGCTCGCCGGCTCCCGACGACCTGCCCGAGCGGCTGCGCACCTTCGTCGACATCGTCGAGAAGGCGGTCGGCGCGAAGCCGATCATCTACACCGGGCCGACGTTCTGGAACCAGAACATGAACCGGGAGTTCGGGGACTACCCGCTGTGGATCTCAGAGTACGGGGTCCCCGAGCCGCACGTGCCCGCCGGCTGGAAGGCGTGGCAGCTCTGGCAGTGGCGCGGCGACGCGGATCTCCCCGACGTCGCCCCGGTCGTCGACCTCGACCGCCTGAGCCCCGGCACCGACCTCGAGACGCTCGTCGTCCCCGGCGGCGAGAGCGGCTAGCGGCCGGCCCTGACGCCGGTCAGCCGCTGAGCCGCCGGCGCGCGGCGATCGTGGCCACCGCGGCCAGGGCGAGGCCTCCGCGGCGGAGGTAGGTGCCCGCCGTCAGTGGATCGGCGGCGGGTTGTGGCCCGGGGTCTTGACCGGCGGGGCCGGGTGCGGCGGCAGGGGGCGCGGGTCCTCCTGGATCGCCTTCATGATCACCTCGATCCCCTTCTCGAGCTGCGGGTCCTTGCCCTCGATCACCGACTTCGGGTCGTTCTCGACCTCGATGTCGGGCTCGACCCCCCAGCCCTCGATGATCCACTGGCCCTCCTTCGACAGGAACCCGTACTCGGGCACGAAGACGTCGCCGCCGTCGATCAGCGGCCCGTGGCCCGAGATGCCGGTGACCCCGCCCCAGCTGCGCTTGCCGATCAGCGGCCCGAGGCCGGCCTGCTTGAACATCGCCGGGAAGATGTCCCCGTCCGAGGCCGAGCCCTGGTTGATCAGGCAGACCAGGTGGCCGCGGAAGACGGTCGACGGGTAGGTCGTGGGGAACTCGTCGTTGCGCGCCCAGCCCAAGGCCAGGAGCTGGCGGGAGAGCCGCTCGAGGATCATCGCGGAGACGTTGCCGCCGCCGTTGTCGCGCACGTCGATGATCAGCCCGTCCTTGCGGATCTGGCCGTAGAAGTACTTGAGCCACTCCCAGATGCCGTCCGCTCCCATGTCGGGGATGTGGACGTAGCCCACCCGGCCGCCGGTCGCCTCCTCGACCTTCTTGCGGTTCTCGGTGACCTTCGCGAGATAGACCAGCTCGCTTTCGTCGGTGATCGGGTCGAAGGTGACCTTGCGCGCGCCGTCGAGCGTCGGCTTCGAGTTGACCGTCAGCTCGACCGGCCGGTCCGCCTTGTAGCGCAGGTGCCGGTACGGGTTGTCCTTGGCGCCCAGGTCCTCGCCGTCGATCGCCAGCACGTAGTCGCCGACGTGGAGGTCGACGCCGACCTGGTCGACCGGCGAGCGGTACTTCGGCTCCTCCTCCTGGCCGCGCAGGATGCGCGAGATCCGGTAGCGGCCGGCGGCGGGGTCGAGCTCGAACCAGGCGCCGGGCAGGGCGACCTCGGGCCGCTTCGGCATCTGCCAGTCGCCGCCCACGATGTAGGAGTGCGAGGTGCTGAGCTCGGCGATCATCTCGCTGATCACGTAGTTCAAGTCCGAGCGGTGGCCGACGTACCGAAGCAGGGTGGCGTAGCGGTCGTGAAGCGCCTGCCAGTCGTAGCCGTGCATGTTCGGGACGTAGAAGAAGTCCCGGTAGCGCCGCCACACCTCGTCGAAGATCTCCGCCCACTCGGCCTTCGGGTCGACCGTCGTCTCGAGGCCGCCGGTCGCGACCGGCTTGCCGTCGGCGCCCGGCTTGGTGTCGTAGAGCTTGTAGCCGCCCCGCTGTTGGACCAGGACTTTCGAGCCGTCGTGCGAGAGGGCGACGCCCTGGACGTGGTCGACGAAGTCCTTCGACTCGCGGTCCTCGAGCGAGAAGAGCTTGAGCTGGAAGCCGCCGCTCGGACCCCCCCGCCCGTAGTAGGGGGCGTCGCCCTGGGCGAAGAGCAGGTTCCCGTCGAGGGCCACGACGCCGAAGTAGTTTTCGAAGTCGACCGGCACCCGCATCACCCGGTCGCCCAGGCCGTCGAAGTCGATCTTGACGTGGACCTTCTCGGGCTCGCCGGCGGCCTTGTCCTTCTCGTCCCCCTTGTCCTTGCCCTTGTCGGCCTTGGCGCCCTTGGCGGGCTTCTCGTCCTTGCCCTTCGCGCCCTCGTCACCGGCGCCGGCGATCGTGACCTCGTCGCTGCGCGGCGGGAAGAGGTCGGGCCCCTCCTTGGAGAGCGCCAGGGCGTAGATGCCGGTCTCGCGGTCGGCCACGTAGTTGAACTCGAACGAGCCGAGCTGCGGCGCGAAGCCGTGGTCGGAGAGGTAGTAGAGGTACTTGCCCTTGGGGTCCCAGGACGGGCTGAACTCGTTCCACAAGGGCCCGGTCACCCGCCGGGTCTGGCCGTCGGCGGCGCTCCAGATGTAGAGCGAGGAGTACCCGGTCTCGTCGGGCAGGCTGAAGGCGAGGTAAGCGCTGTCGGGCGACCAGACCTGGTCGTCGGCGAAGCGGCTCGGCGAGTCGGCGATCTGCTGGACCTCGTGGCCCGCCACGCTCAGCACGTAGACCTTGCCCTCCTTGTCGGCGAAGGAGATCTTTCGGCTGTCGGGCGACCAGGAGAGGCCCTCGAGCCGGACCGCGAGCGTGTCGGTGAGCTGCTCGGCCTCGCCGGTGCCCGCCTGGTCGACCAGCCAGACCTGCTCCTCGCCGGTCGCGTCCGAGATGTAGGCGATCTTCGAGCCGTCCGGCGACCAGACGGCCGCCCGGTCGTGGGCGCCCGAGGAGTGCGTGAGGTTGCGCACCGGCCCATGCTCGACCGGCACCGTGTAGACGTCGCCGCGGGCCACGAAGACCGCGCGCTTGCCGTCCGGGGCGAGGTTGAAGTCCTCGACGTCGTCCGCCACCGAGATGTGCTCGGGGCGGGTGGGGAGCGAATCGGTCGGCACGTCGATCGTGATCGCGTGGCTCTCGCCGGAGGCGATGTCGTAGATCGAGAGCTCGCCGCCCAGCTCGTAGACGATCCGGCCGCTGCCGTCGTCGCTCGGCCAGCGCACGTCCCAGGTCGTCGAGTGGGTGAGCTCTCGGGTGCCGCCGCTCGCGACGTCGTAGGCGTAGAGGTTCAAGGTGCCGTCGCGGTCCGAGGCGAAGTAGATCGTGTCGCCGATCCACATCGGGTCGCGGTCGGTCCGCGGGTCGTTCGTGACCTGCGTGGTGTCGTAGGTCTGGAGGTCGAAGATCCAGAGGTCCTGCGCCCAACCGCCCTGGTAGCGCTTCCAGCTCCGGAAGTCGCGGGTGAGCGGCGAGTAGACCGTCTTCGTGCCGTCGGGCGAGAGATCGCCGGCGCCGGAGACGGGCATCGGCAGGGGTCTCGCCATCCCGCCGTCGACGTCGACCAGGTAGAGCCGGGTGTCGGTCAGGTCCCAGCTCTGGCGCATCGAGCGGAAGAGCACCGACCTGCCGTCGCGCGACCAGCCGTAGACCTGGTTGTCGTAGCCCCAGCGCGGCGGCAGCGGACCGTTGGCCGGGTAGAAGGTGAGCTGCCTCGGGGTGCCGCCCTCGGTCGGGATGACGTAGACCTGCTCGTCCCCCTCGTACTGGCCGGTGAAGGCGATCCACTTGCCGTCGGGCGAGAACTTCGGGAACAGCTCGAGGCCCGGATGGGTGGTCAGGTGCCGGGCCTGCCCGCCCGCCGCCGGCGCGATCCAGAGGTCGCCGGCGTAGACGAAGGCCACCTGATCGCCGTGAATGTCGGGAAAGCGCAGCAGCTTCGTGCCGCCGCTCTGGGCTCGGGAGGGCGCCGCGGTCAGGGCGAGGAGCGCCGCGGCGACCAGGATGGGGCTCAGGATTCGTCTCACTCTCGGTTCCTCCAGATGGGATGACAGGGATCGGTGCGGGCGCGGGAACACCCGGGGCTCCTTACGTGCCGGGCCGGGGAAGGTTTTTCGCGCTCGCGGCAGGGGCGATATTGTCGGGGCGGAGATTCGCTGGATTCCTTGGGAATCGCGGGCCGCCGCCGCGGCGGCCCCGGGGGAGGAGGGACCATGTCGCACTGGAAGCGTTTGCTGATCGAGATCGTGGTCGTCCTGGCGGTGGCTCTCGCGGGCTACGGCGCCTGGTGGTGGTGCTCGCGCCAGGCCGCGCGGGGGCAGAGCGAGCTCTCGGCGAGCTACGAGGCGCGGATCGACGCCGTCGAGGCGAGCTGCGAGCGGTGGGCCGGAGCGATGGCGGCCAAGCAGGCCGAGGCGGCGCTGCGCTCCTTCGCCGCCGGCCTCTACCCGGCGCTCATAGCCGATGCCCAGGGCCAGGACCTCGACATCGCCGTGGGCGCTTTCCTCGAGCTGCCAGGCGTCGAGTTCGCCCACCTCCTCTCGCCGGACGGCACGGTGCTCGCCTCGAGCGACCGCAAGTTCACGATCCTGGGCGACGTCTCCGGCCGTGCCGACTGGGCCCTGGGGGTGACCGAGCTCGCCACCCGCCCGGGCGAGAAGCCGGACACCCTCGAGCTCGCCGCTCCGATCCTGTCGAGCCGGGGGACGGAGGCGATCGTCTGGATCGGCTACGGCACGAAGGGGGTCGCCGCCTCCTGCAAGCCGGCGGCGCTCAGCGCGATGACCGAGAAGGGGAAGGGGGCGGCCGCCGGAAGCGCCCAGCCTCAGTAGGCCAGGATCTCTCGCGCCGCCGCGAGAACTTTCTCGCGATCCGGCAGCAGCTCGCGCTCCAGCACCTTCGAGTAGGGCGACGGCCGGTCCGGGTAGGCGACCCGGCGCACCGGCGCATCGAGCCAGGAGAAGGCCTCCCCCGCGATCCGGGCGACCACCTCGGCACCGAAGCCGCCCGTCGCCTGGTCCTCGTGGACCACCAGCGCCCGGCCGGTCTTCCGGACCGAGGCGAGCACCGTCTCTTCGTCGAACGGCACCAGGGTCCGGAGGTCGACGACCTCGGCTTCGATCCCGTCGCCGGCCAGCTCGTCGGCCGCCTCGATCGCGGTCCAGGTCGACGCGCCGTAGGCGATCAGCGTCAGGTCCCGGCCGGAGCGGAGCACTCGGGCCTCGCCCAGCCGGGCCACGTCGTCGCCCGGCGGCAGCGCCTCCTTGATCCGGCGGTAGAGGTACTTGTTCTCGAAGAAGAGCACCGGGTTCGGGTCCCGGATCGCGGCCTTCAAGAGCGCCCGCGCGTCGGCCGCCCCGGCCGGGCAGACCACCTTGAGCCCCGCGACGTGGGCGAACCACCCCTCCGGGTTCTGGGAGTGGAACGGCCCGGCGCCGACCCCGCCGCCCGAGGGCAGGCGGAGGACCAGCGGGCAGGGGACCTGCCAGCGGTAGTAGAGCTTGGCGGCCACGTTGACCACCTGGTTGAAGCCGCAGGTGATGAAGTCGGCGAACTGCATCTCGACGACCGGCTTCCAGCCGAGCAGCGCCGCCCCGACCGCGATGCCGATCGTGCCGCTCTCGGCGATCGGCGTGTCGAGCACCCGCCCGGGCCACCGCTCGTGGAGGCCGCGGGTGACCCGGAAGGCGCCTTCGAAGACGCCGATGTCCTGCCCCAGGAGCACCACCGACTCGTCGCGCTCCATCTCCTCGCCGAGCGCCCGGTGGATCGCCTCGACGTAGGTGACCGGCTCCCCTTCGGCCTGCGCCCCGCGACCATCGCTCGGCGCCTCGGGCCCCGGTGCGAAGACCGGCCGCCGGGCGGTCTCGGGGCGCGGAGCCGGCGCCGCCAGGGCACGCTCGAGGACCCGTTCGACCAGCTCCTTCGACCGGGTCTCGACCGCTTCCCGCGTCGCGGCGTCGAGCACCCCCTCGACTTCGAGCCGGCGCGGGAAGGCGGGCACCGGATCCTCGGCGAGGTAGCGCTCGAGCTCGTCCTCGGGCACCACCTTGAGGGAGTCGTCGCCCTCGCTGTGGCCGCGCATACGCCCGAGCATCGCCTCGACGAGGGTCGGGCCTTCGCCGGCGCGCGCCCGCGCGACGGCGCGCGCCATCACCTCGGCGACCGCGTCCGGGTCGTTGCCGTCGACCGTCTCGCCGGCGATGCCGTAGCCGGCCGCCCGGTCCGACAGGCGCTCGCTCGCGTACTGGAGCCGCGTCGGGGTGGAGAAGGCGTAGCGGTTGTTCTCGATCACGAGCACCAGCGGCAGCCGCCAGACGGCGGCCATGTTCAAGCCCTCGTGGAAGTCGCCGGTCGAGGTCCCGCCGTCGCCGATGAAGTTGAGCGCCACCCGGTCGCTGCCGGCCTGGCGGAAGGCGAAGGCGCAGCCCGCGGCGACCGGGATCATGGCCCCCAGGTGACTGATCATGCCGGGATGGAGGATCCCCGCCTCGGGATCGAGGTAGCCGTAGTGGAACGAGCGCTCGACGCCGCGCGAGAAGCCGTCGTCGCGCCCCAGGAGCTGGCTCGCCAGCCGGTGGAGGATCTCCTCGGGCTCGGGGCGGCGGCCGTCGGGCCGGTTCCACACCGGCCCCGGCGCGAGCCCCGGGAAGGTGCGCGCCGGGTCGAGGTAGACCGCGAGGATCGCCCCCAGGTCCCGATGCAGCGTGCACAGCGCGTCGCCGGCCTCGAGCGCCAGCCCGGCCGGGACGGTGGTGGCCTCGTTGCCCACCTCGCTGTACCACTTGGTGACCCGGCCGGTGAGCAGCAGCGACTCGAACCGCGCGTCGAGCTCGCGGGTCAGGCGCATCAAGGCGTAGCGCAGCAGGCGGGCGTCGCGCGGGTCGACGAGGGCGGCCGACGGCTCGGTTTCGGTCAGTGTCATCCGGATCCTCTAGTGGTCCGATTCGCGAACCAGACCACTTAGCCCTTCTTCATCTTGGCGAGGCGCTTCTCGAACAGCTTCCGCTTCTTGTGGTCGGGAGCGACCCGCAGGAGGATCTTCAGGGCCAGCTCGGCCTGGCGGATATCGCCCGCGTCGAGGAAGCGCTCGACCTGGGACTCGCCCTGCTCGATCGAGCGGCGGCGGTCGCCCTCGCGCTCGAGCCGGGCGACCTCGGCGAGCAGATCGGCCGACCGGGGGTCGTCGGGCGAGGTCCGCTGGAGCTCGCCGGCCACCTCGCGGGCGCCCCGGTAGTCGCCCTGGTCGATGCGCTCCCTGAAGGCTTCGAGATAGGTCGCCGCCTGGGCCTGGTCGCGGGCGCTCTCGCGGGCCTCGTCCAGCCGCGAGCGGTAGACGTCGAGGGTCACCTTCGCGGCGCCCAGCTCGCCCAGCGTCTTGAGCTCCTGCTGCGCCTCCTCGATCGAGTGCCGCCGGATCAGCTCCTCGAGGCGCGCGCGGTGCTCGCCGAAGTCGGCGCTCTTCTCGTGCTCGGCCGCGGCCGCGTCGAGCTCGAGGGCGAAGCCCGTCGCCTGCTCCGGGTCGGCCTTCTGGAGCTGGGCGAGGCTCCGGCGGGCGGCCCGGAAGTCCCCCTGGCCGAGGGCCTTGCGGCCTTCGGCCAGGATCTCGGCGGCGCGCTTGTCCTGGGCCACCTCGTCCTCGAGCAGCGCGACCCAGCTCTCGAAGTCGCCGCGGTGTGGGTGGGTCGGGGAAAGGTCGAGGAGCGCGTCGACGGCGAGGCGGGCGAGCGAGAGCTGCTTGTTCTGGATGTAGCGGGTGGCCATCGCCTCGGCCTCGTCGATCCGCGCCTGGCGCTCGGCGCGGCGCCGGTCGCGCTCCTCGCTCTTGCGGCGCTCGGCGAGGAGCGTCTCGGCCTCCGCGAGGCGCTGCTTGAGCGCGCCGAGCTCGCGCGGCCGCGGGCTCTCGGACTCCATCCGCACGATCAGCTCGCGGGCCTCGTCGAGCTTGCCGTCGACGAGCAGGGCCTCGGCCTGGCCGAGGGTCTTCGAGCCCGCCTCGACCCGGCGGGCGGCCCGCTCGATCTGCGCCAGGAGGTCCTCCTTCTCGGCCCGGCTGAGCTCGCGGGCGCCCCGCTCGGTGCCCGTCGGCTCCGGCCGCTCGGATCGGCCCGGTGCCGGGCCGGGAGCCGCCGCCGCCCGCGGAACCTCCTGGGTGGCGGCCCGGTCGAGCCGGCCGGCCACTCGCCGCAGGGCCTCGATGAACGCCACGGCGTCCGGGTAGCGGTCCTTGCGCTCGCGCTGGAGGGCGCGCAGGATCACCCGGTCGAGCTCGGCCGGCACCGGCACCGCCGGGTTGCGCCCGGCGAGCGGCAGCGGGTCCTCGGAGACCCGCTTGAAGATCGCCGCCTGCGGGGTTTCGGTCTCCCAGGGCCGGTGCCCGGTGATCATCTCGTAGAGCACCAGGGCGAGCGAGTAGAGGTCGGTCCGGTTGTCCAGGGTCTCGCCCTTGTGGAGGCCGGCCTGTTCGGGGGCGCAGTAGAGGAGCTTCCCCATGAACATGCCGTCCTGGGTGACCTCGAGGTCGGGGTCCGGATCGAGGTTCTTCGCGAGGCCGAGGTCGATGATCTTGAGCTGGAGCCGCCCACGGGGGTCGGTCCAGGTCATCAGGTTGTCGGGCGAGACGTCGCGGTGGATCATGCCGGCGCCGTGGATGGCGTTCAAGCCGTCGAGCGCCTGCATGCCGAGGTCGAGCGCGGTACGCAGCGGCAGGGGGCCGTCGCGGTGCAGGAGGGTGCCCACGTCCTCGCCCTCGATGTATTCCCACACCATGTAGAAGCTGCCGTCGTCGAGCCGGGAGTAGTCGTAGAGGATCGCGACGTGCGCGTGCTTGATCTGGGTGGCGAACCGCGCCTCGCGCAGGAAGCGCTTCTGGGCGTCGGGGTCGGCCACCCGGTCCGCGCGGAGGATCTTGATGACCCGCTTCTCCTCCAGGTGGACGTGGCGCACCAGGTAGACCTCGCCCATCCCCCCGCCCCCGAGGCGGCTCAAGACCTCGTACTTGCCGTCGAGGGTGGTGCCCGGCTGTTGCTCGATGGTCAAGGCTCACGTCTCCCCGCGGCCGGCGCTGCCGGCCGGCCCGAGGCGCCTATTGTAGCGGGGAACCGGCCGGCGTCGGAGGGCGGGCTCGGGCGCCGCCCCGGGCGGCCGCCTCGGGGGAGGGAGCCGGCCGCCTTCAAGGTAAGATTCGCCGCGGAAGCGCTCGGGGGCTGGTGCCTCCCGCGGTCTTCAAAACCGTTGTTCCGGGTCGGAAGCGGCTCGGAGGGTGGGTTCGATTCCCATGCGCTTCCGCCAGCGCTCGGGCGGCACGCCGCGCCTCGCCGAGCGGGCTTACCTGGTGCTCCGGGCGGACGCCCCGCCTGCGATTGCCTCCTGGCCCATCCGGCTCTCGTGAGCCAGCAGCCAGCGCTTGCGATCGATGCCCCCGCCGTAGCCGGCGAGCGACCCGTTCGATCCGATCACCCGGTGGCAGGGGACGACGACGCCGACCGGGTTGGAGCCGTTGGCGAGCCCGACCGCCCGAGCCGCCGTGGGGCGGCCGATCCGCTCCGCCAGCTCGGCGTAGGAGACCGTCGTGCCACACGGGATCTCTCGGAGCGCACGCCACACCTCCCGCTGGAACGGCGTGCCGCCGGTTCGCACGGGCAGGGCATCGATCGCCTCGAGCTCTCCCGCGAAGTACCTGCCGAGCGCATCGGTCAATCCGTTCGGGCTCCGGCCGGTTCTCAGCGTGAAGCCGGCCTCCCCGTAATGGAGCCGCAGGAGGCGACGCATGCGCGCCTCCTTGTCCGTCCAGTCCGTGGCGCGCAGGTTCCCGTCGCGATCCGCGACGATCACCATCTCGCCGATGGGCGTAGGCATCCGAACGCTCCAGAGCTCCAGCGCTTCGGTCATCGGCTCTCCCGGTTCATTCACGAGCTCTCGGTCGAGGCGTGTCGGCGGCCCAGAGATGCTGCGCGGCGTAGGCGCGCCACGGGCGCCAGGATTCGGCGAGCTCGAGCAGGCCCCGCGGGCTCGGCCGGATGTCGCCGAGCAGGGCCGCGCCGCGGAGCAGGCCGACGTCCGAGGCAGGGAAGGCGTCCGTCTCGCGCAAGGCGCGCAGCGCGATGTATTGCGCCGTCCAGTCACCGACGCCGCGGATCGAACGCAGGCGCGCGGTCGCCTCGTCGATGCTTCCGAACGGGTGAAAGAGATTCGGGTCCGCCACGGCGGCTTCCGCCAGGGCCGCGAGCGACGCCCGTCGAGCGGCGGGCATGGCGAGCTCGATCGACTCGGCGGCGGCGAGACGTCTCGCGGTGGGAAAGGCGTGCGACAGGTCGGGGTGGCTCACGCGGTCGCTCGGCAAGGCCCTGCCGTGGCGCGCGACGAGCTGGCCGGCGAGGCGGCGGGCCGCGGCGATGCTGACTTGCTGGCCGAGGATCGCCCGCACCGCCAGCTCGAACCCATCCCAGCCCCCCGGGGCGCGCAGCCCGGGATGGCGCGCGACGAGCGGCGCGAGCAGCGGGTCGCGAGAGAGGTGCGCCTCGATGGTCCCGATGTCCGCGCCGAGATCGAACAGCCGGCGCACCCGGGTCACGATCACCGGCAGGGACCGGACGTCGGGAAACCGGATGGTGACGGCAAGGCTCTCCTTGCGGGGCAGGTGAACGATCCGGACGGAGCCGACGAGGTCGTCGATCTCGACCGTACGCAGGTAGCTGCCGTCGTCCACGGTCTCGATGCCCGGGATCGCGCGCGCCGCGAGGTAGGCGAGCATGGAGTCCCAGTCGTAGGGGGGCCGATACCGGATCTGCAGCGTCACACCCGCCGCCCCGGACGCCGAGCCCTCGAGCGCCTTTCGCCGCAGGGCGCTCGGCGGACGATGATAGAGATTCCGGAACGTCTCGTTGAAGCGGCGCACGCTGCCGAAGCCGGCAGCCATCGCGACCTCGATCATCGGCATGCGGCTTTCTTGAATGAGCTGCTTGGCGAACAGCACGCGCCGGGTCTGTGCCACGGCGATGGGCGAGGCTCCGAGATGCTCCTGGAACAGGCGGCGGAGCTGGCGCTCGCCGATCCCCAGGCGCTCGGCGAGTCGCCCGACACCGGCCCCTTCGCCGTCGATGGCCCCGTCCGCGATCAGGGCCAGCGCGCGAGACACCGTGCTCGAGCCGCCGCGCCAGGAGGCGAGATCCGGGGCGGTCTCGGGCCGGCAACGCAGGCACGGGCGAAAGCCCACCTCCTGCGCCGCTGCGGCGGAGCCGAAGAAGCGGCAGTTCTGGAGCTTCGGGGTCCGGGCCGGACAGACGGGCCGGCAATAGACGCCGGTCGACGTCACGCCGACGAAGAGCAGCCCGTCGAACCGAGGGTCGCGGGTCTCCAGCGCCCGATAGCAGGCCTCGCGGTCGAGAATCTCCATGGTCCACTTATAGCACCGGGCCTGGCCGGGATCTCGCGCTTTTCGGACGCGGTCAAGGGCACCGTCGAGGGGTCGCCCGCGGGGAGCGCCGGCCGAGCCTGGGCATCGTCCTTGCGTCTCGGGCTCGCCGGGAGATCCGAGGTGAGACGAGAGACGAGAGGAGACGCGATGGACCTCGAGAACGAGCTGCTCGCGATCGAGAACGAGCTTTGGAGCGGCGGCGCGGAGAGCTATCTGCGGAACCTGGACGAGGACTGCCTGGTCGCCTTCACCGAGATGGCGGGAGTCCCAACCCGCGAGGAGGTGGCGGCGAGCGTCCAGGGCGGCCCCCGCTGGCGAGAGGTCGAGATCGAGGTCGAGGGGCTCCTGCGCCCGACGCCCGAGGTGGCGGTCCTCGCCTACCGGGCGAGCGCGACCCGCGGGGAGGACGAGCGCTACCGGGCACTGGTCAGCAGCGGCTACGTCCGCCGCGACGGTGTGTGGAAGCTCATGTTCCACCAGCAGACGCCTCTGGCCTCGCCATAGCCCAAGCGGGTGGAGCCGGGCCGGGCCGGCTACGGCAGGGCTCGGCAAGAGCGCTCTTCAAGAGGGCCTCGAACAGGGCTTCGACGAAGGTCGCAGGAAGCTGTTGCTCGAGCAGTTCGAGCGGCGATTCGGTCCGCTGCCTGCGACGATCGTGAAGCGGGTGCGCGCCCTCACCTCCCCCGAAGATCTCTCGCGCCTCGCGGCCCGCGTTCGCGACCCGAGGGCTCTGAGGCGCTCCTACGAGCCTGATCCCGAAGGCCACCAACGGTTCCCGAAGGATCGGGAGTCTACCCTCGGTAGGCTCGTCCGGGACTCCTGGTGGGCTACGACAGCGCCACCACCGAGCGTTCCTGTTCAGGAAACTCGTGCGGCGCCCAAGCGGAAGGCGCTCGCGGCATCTGGTTCCAGGTACGCCCCTGAAGGAGCCGGCCCGCCTGCTTTTTGTTCCTGCCACCCCACTGCTTGAAGAAGAAGGGCACGCCGGCCCTCCGGCACTGGTCCCGGAGATTCGTCACCCAGTCAGGATCCACTGCGCGGGCCTTCGGACCGGACTCTCCTCCGACGATCACCCAATCGATTCCATGGAGATCGAGATCGTGGAGCGGTCCGAGAAGAGGTTCGAGCGACAGGAACTTGATCCTGGCGCCGGTCGAGCGCACCGCGTCGATTCTCCAGCGGTACTTCTCCGTCTCGACGCTGACTCCCATCCAGACGTTCGGTGGCCACGGCATCCTCGGGCCGAGCTCGGCGAGTCGCTCGCCGCGCTTGGTGAGGACCTGAAAGCGGTGCCAGTGAGCTCGCGCCATCACGTCGAACACTCTGTGGATGTAATCGTCCGGGACACGTTCGTGAAAGAGGTCGCTCATGGAGTTCACGAAAATCGTCTGCGGCTTCTTCCACTGGAGCGGCAGCTCCAGCATATGCGGCTGAAGCGTCAGCCTAAAGCCGTTGGTGTAGTTGTGCTGTCCCATGGCCTGAAGTCGTTGTGCCATCCGCTCCGCATAGCAGTGCTTGCAACCCGGGCTCACCTTCGTACAGCCGGTCACCGGGTTCCAGGTGGACTCGGTCCATTCGATGTCGGATCCTCTCGCCATCACCGTAGCTCCCGGAGAAGGTGACCCGCGATCCTGAGGGCGGTCGGCGCCCCTCTCTGGTTCGCCGCCGCGAAGCAGAGCAGGTAGAGAGGGTTGTTCACCGAGTTGCGCAAGACCCCAGGTTCTTCCACGACTCCAGGGAAAATTTCCTTGAGGCGGTCGTTGAAGAATCGGCCGATGGACTGCGTGCTCGCCTTGACGACCCGCTCGAGATCACCGCCGAAAAGCGTTGGGCTGGTCTCGACCTCGTAGAGCGCATCGTACCAGTCGCCCGTTCCCAGGAGCAGGTCCAGTCGGCGGCGCCAGGATGAAGGAATGTCCCCGGATCTGGTCAGCAGGCGGTTGACCCCGATTCCGAGCGGGAACAGCAGCCAGAGGTCGATGGCGCCGGTGCGCGCGATCGCTTCGATCGTCGTCCACTCGACCTGCATTCCATATGGATCGAGGAAGAGAACTGCGCGATGAGATGACCAGTCCTTTCCACACAGCTTCGCGATTTCCTCGTTGGCTTCTCCCGGCATGATCCGGATGTCCTCGGCACGCTCGGGGAACTCATCCTTGAGCCGTTCCAACTCGGTGCAACGTCCGGGGTCACGTTCGATGAAGATGTAGGTGTCGAAACGAGGCTCCACGCGCAGAGCAAGTCGTGCCGAGCCGTCCAGCAGTTCCTGAGGCTCGGCATCTGCGAAGTCCGGAAAAACCAGCTGCTCCTGGCGGGAACCATCGACTTCACGATGGCGAGTGCGGTAGCCGGTGCCGGCAAACGCGTCGATGAAGGCTTTACGGAATGGATTTGCCGCTGTCGGCTTGTCCCTGAGCGCCGTGGTGTAGCTCCGCAGGTAAGCGGCGAGGACGCTGAGCTTGCGCTCGGTCCAGGTGCCGCCGAAGCGGTGACGTTGCCGGCTTCTTGAGTCGCTCGCTGTGTCGTCAGCATCCACGATACCGCCAGGATACCGCCGATCCCTAGGCTTGTCAAGATATACAGAATCAACGATATAACGCACTGTCGAGCGTGGGGATGGCCCTCGAGTGCGACAGGATGGTCGCGCCCACCGTGTCATCGGTGTCGTTGTAGGGCTCGGTGCAGTCGGAGTTCGAGCAGGTGGTTACGTAATCGAGCTACGTCTCCAGGCTCGACGCCTCGTTACCCTTGCTGATGCAGTGATTGGCCTGAGGCCCGCGCGCGGGGATCGCGCCGCCCGATCGGAGCCCACCGGCGGCCGGGGAGCTCATCGATTCCGCTACTCGGGCTCCGCCGCGGCTGGCACCGGGGGTTCGGCCGGCTCCTCCTGGTGGCGGGGCCACGCTCCCGCCACGAGGTAGCTGAGGGACACGGCCGCGGCCGCCACCGCGGCGGCCGCGAGGGCGGGTGCCAGGAGGTCGGGGCCGCCGGCGAGGAAGGCCGGTAGCGCGAGGAAGACCGGGAGCTTGGGGACGTGGGCGACGAAGCCGGCCCGTGGGTTGGCGCGGAAGGCTACCGGACGGCGGCGGGCGGCGCGGACGAGGGCGGCGGCGACGGCGAGGGCGCAGGCGACCGCCGCGGCCAGGGCGAGGGCGCCGGGAGCGAGGCTCCGCGCCCCGCAGGCGAGCGCCAAGGCGGCGAAGGCGACCGCGTCGCACGCCTGGTCGACGAGCTTGCCGCGGCCCGAGGACGTCCCGGAGCGCCGGGCGACCGCGCCGTCGAGCAGGTCGGCCCCCTGCGAGAGGGCCAGCGCGGCGAGCGCCCACCCAGGGTGGCGGGGGAGGCTCCCGAAGAGGCTCAGGGCGGCGGCCACGCCGGCCACCGAGACCGCCCAGGCCGGCACGCGGCAGGCGACGAGCCCGGCGGCGGCCGGGGCGAGGAGCGCGTCGCGCAGGCGGCGGAACGCCAGGTAGGCTTGCCGCTCGAGCGTCTGGCTCTCTACCTGTCCCCCTGGCATCGTCTCCCCTCCCGACCCGCACGCCGGCCGGCGCCTACGATTCTAACCAGTCGACCAGCGGCAGGATCTCGCACGCTCCGCCCGCCGGCCGTGCGAGGCTGCCGGAGGGGACCCGCACGAGCGCGGTACCCCGGCCGTAGGCCCCCAGGTCGTGGGAGCCGAGCGGCGGGACCGGCGTGGCCCGGAGGCCGCCGCCGGCGAAGGCGACCGACGCGGGCAGGAAGCGGTCGCGGCCCTTCGCCGCCGGCAGCGGCCCACCGAGCTCGGCCGCCAGGGCGCCGTGCCAGAAGCCGTCCGTCCGGCCCAGCATCCGGCGTAGCGCCGGGCGCACGAAGAGCCAGAAGGCGACCATCACCGAGGCCGGGTTGCCCGGCAGGCCGAAGACCAGGCCGCCGGCCTCGCCGCGCTCGTGGCGGGCGGCGAGGACGGGCTTGCCCGGCTGGATGGCGACCCCGTGGAAGAGGCGCGTGCAGCCGGCCCGCCCGAGCGTCCCCGCGACGAGATCGAGCTCCCCCATCGAGACGCCGCCGGTCAGGAGCAGCACCTCGGACTCGAGGCCGTGCTCGACCCGGTCGGCGAGGCTCGCCGGGTCGTCGGCGACGATTCCCAGGCTCCGGGCCTCGATTCCCAGGCTCCGGCAGGCGGCGAGGAGGAAGTCGGTGTGCGAGTCGCGGAGCTGGCCCGGCCCCGGCTCGGCCGTCGGCGCGACCACCTCGCTCCCGGTCACGACCAGCGACACGCGAGGCGCGCGGTGGACCTCGACCCGGTCATGCCCGTGGGTGGCGAGGAGCGAGAGGGCTCCGGGGGTGAGGATCGCCCCGGCGCTCAGCAGCTCGTCGCCCCGGCGCACCAGCTCGCCCCGGCGCCGGACGTGGTCGCCGGGGGCTCCCGGGCCCGCGAAGCGCACCGTCTCCGCCGGGCCACCCTCCGCCCCGGGCGCGACCTCGACCGTCGCCCGCTCCACCGGGATCACGCGGTCGGAGCCGGCGGGCACCGGCGCGCCGGTCATGATGCGCAGCGTGCCGCCCTCGGAAAGGCTCGCTCCAGGCGGGTCGCCGGCGGCGACCATGCCGGCTACGCGCAGAGCCCGGCCTGGGGGTGGCTCGCCGGCCACCGCGAAACCGTCCATCGCCGAGACGTCGGCGGCCGGCACGTCGAGGGTCGCCGCCACGGCGCGCGCGAGCACCCGTCCGGGCGCGTCGCGGCGCGCCAGGCGCTCGGCGGCCAAGGGCCGCGCCAGGGGCTCGATCCGTCGCCAGGCCTCTTCGGGGTCGATCATGAGCTCGTCGTTCGGTCGGTGGGGCGGGGCGGCCGGCCCGCACCGCCTCGCGGGTGGGGACCCGAGTCCGATAGGGCCCGATGCTATACTGACTCGCTGTTTTGTATCTCTTGTATGAATGGGCGTGCCGGGGTGCGGGCCACCGCCCGACGATCCTGGGAGGAGTAGGCGTCTGAGCGGCTCAGAGAAAGAGTTCGAGTACCGGGCCGACCTGCGCGACACGGCGCTTCCCGAGATGCTGTACACGGTGGACCGGTTCCAGGTCCCGGGCGTCATCGAGGCGCAGCGCGACGAGGTGATCAAGCGGGTCTTCATCCGTGAAGGCAACGTCGTCCACGCCTCGTCGAGCGACCGCAGCGACAGCCTGGGCGCCTACCTGCAGCGCACCGGCAAGATCACCGCCGAGCAGTTCTCCGACACGATGCGCGCCCGGTCCGAGGAGGGCGCGGGCAAGCGCTACGGCGAGCTCCTGATCGAAGCCGGCCTGATCCCGCCCGCCGGCATCTACGAGGCGATCCGCAAGCAGATCGAGGCGATCGTCTGGAGCCTCTTCTACTGGCAGGAAGGGGAGGTCCGCTTCCAGATCGGCAGCTTCCAGGCCCACACCGGCGTGCGCATCCAGCTGCCGATGCGCCAGGTGATCCTGCAGGGGATCAAGCGCGCCCCCAACGCCAAGGCGCTGGTCGCCCGCCTGGGGAAGAAAGAAACCGTCTTCGAGGTGTGTTGCAAGACCGAGGACCTGATCGAGGCGGCCCTCGACACCGAGGAGTACCGGTTGCTCGACCTGGTCGACGGCCGGCGCAGCCTCTACGAGATCTGCACCCAGGGGCCGCTCACGCCGGCGGAAAACGCCAAGCTGGTGTACGCTTTTCAGGTTCTCCGGCTGATCCGCCGGCAGGAAGCGAAAGAGGCCGCGGTCCCGGTGGCGGCTGCGGACCACGCTCCGGCCCGAGTGACCGAGGCGAATGGCCCGGCGGCGTCCGAGAGCGGCCGCAAGGTGATCAAGATCCGGTTCAAGACCGCGGGCGATCGCTTCGCCAAGTGACGGCGGGCCGGCGCTCCGCTCCCCCCGGCGGGTGTCGAGGGCTGCAGACCTACAGCGAGGTAATTTCGTGCCGATCTACGAGTATCAGTGTGAGTCGTGCGGGCATCGTCTCGAGGCGCTGCAGCGGCTCGCCGACGATCCGCTCACCACCTGTCCGGAGTGCGGCGGGCAGCTCAAGCGCCTCATCTCGGCGCCCGCCTTCCAGTTCAAGGGCTCGGGGTGGTACGTGACCGACTACGGCAGCAAGCGAAGCGGAGGCGAGGGCAAGGGAGGCGGAGGCGAAGGCAAGGGCGGCGGAGGCGAAGGCAAGGGCGGCGGAGGCGAAGGCAAGGGCGGGGAGGCGAAGCCGTCCGGGTCCGGCGCGGAAAAGAGCGAGAGCAAGGACTCCACCGGCTCCGACAAGGCGAAGGACAAGCCCGCCGCGAAGTCCGAGAAGGGCTGAAGACGAGTCGGCCTCCGGGCCCCTCGCGCGGCATGGAAGCTGCTAGATTAGTTCCCACCATGCGACTGCCGTCCCCCGCCGAGACCCTGCGCCGCGCGGAGGAGGAGGTCGCGCGTTGCGGCCGCGTCGCCCTCGCCCAGATCGTCCGCACCCAGGGCTCGACCCCCGGCAAGACCGGCTGGAAGCTCCTCGTGCTGCCCGACGGGACGACCGCCGGCAACCTCGGAGGCGGGGCCTTCGAGGCGATGGTGACGGCCGACGCCCGGGCCAAGCTCGGCGAGCGGCGTCCGGCGGGCGAGGTCAAGCGCTACTACCTGACCGAGAACGCCGTCAAGGGAGAGGCGACCGGGATGGTCTGCGGCGGCCTTGCGGAGGTCTTCCTCGAAGTCATGGAGGCGCCGCCCGTGCTCGCGGTCTTCGGCGGCGGGCCGGTCGGACAGGCCCTGGCGCGCGCCGGCGAGCTGGCGGGCTTCGAGCTCGTGGTGCTCGACGACCGGCCGGACTTCCGGCGCCCGGAGCTCTTCCCGGCGGCTGCCCGGATCCCCGAGATCGACCGCAGCTTCGCCGGCGAGTACCTCGACGGCTGGGGCGGCCGGGAGGTCTACGCCGCCGTCGTCTCGCGTTGCTGGGAGACCGACGTCGCGGCCCTCGCCGCCCTGCTCGCGGCCCCGCCTCCGCGCCTCGCCTATGTCGGCCTGATGGGCAGCCGCCGCAAGGTGGCGAGGGTCCGCGAGGATCTCGAGCGGCGGGGTGCCGGGCTCGACGGCGTCCCGTTCCACGCCCCCATCGGCCTCCCTCTCGGCGGCGACGCCCCGGGGGAGATCGCGATCGCCATAATCGCCCAGGTGCTCCAGGTGCGTCATGCGGCGGATTAGGCTCTGCCTCGCGGTGCTCCTGCTCCTGGCCGGCACCGGCGGTGCGGCCCGGGCGCAGGCGCAGGAGGCGCCGTCCGGCTGGCAGGTCGCCCCCCTGTGGGGCGGCGACGTGCGGAGCCTGGTGATCTCGCCCACCGATCCGGACCTGGTCCTGGCGGGCACCTCGTCGGGGCAGGTCTACCGCTCGAGCGACGGCGGCGCTTCCTGGGGCCCGGCGGGAGCGTTCCTGCCCTTCCCCGGCTGGGTGGTGAGCGCCCTGGCGTTCGACCCGAACCGCACCGCGACCCCCGGAGGGCGCCTGTGGGCGGGGCTCCGCGGCGTCTGGGGGAGCGGCCACGTGGCCTACAGCGACGACCTCGGGCGGACCTGGATCTCGCGGGCCACCGGGCTTCCCGAGCAGCCGATCTACTCGCTCGCCCTGGTGCCGGGCGAAGAGGGCCGGATCTACGCCGGCACCCTGGACGGGGTCTGGGGCACCACGGACGGCGGCCACTCCTGGGCCAAGCTCACCGGCGCCCTGCCGGAGCTCGCCAAGGTCACGAGCCTCCTGGTCGAGCCCGGCCGGCCGGACACCGTGATCGCCGGCACCTGGCGCCGCGCCTACCAGACGACCGACGGCGGGCGCACCTGGCAAGGCGTCTTCGACGGCATGCACCTCGACTCGGAGGTCTTCTCCCTGGTGCCCACCGTGCGCCCGGGCGAGGTCTGGGCTTCGACCTGCAACTGGGTCTACCAGAGCCTCGACGGCGGCCGCACCTGGGCCCGGTTCGTCACCGGCATGGACGAGCGCCGGGCGACCGGCTTCGACGCCCTGCCCTGGGGCCGGCTTCTCTCCGGCACGGTGGCGGGTCTCTACGTCTCGGACGACGAGGGGCGCCACTGGAGCCTCCGGACCGGCGCCGACCTGTCGGTGCAGGTGATCGCGCATCACCCGGGCCGGCCGGCGCGGGTCTTCCTCGGCACCGAGGGCGCCGGGGTCTGGGTCTCGGACGACGGCGCCGAGACCTTCCACCCGGCCTCCGCGGGGCTGACCAACCTGCGCGTCGCCGCGGTCGCCGCCGCCGGCAGCGAGCTGTTCGTGGCGGTGAACCACGCCGGCCCGGCGAGCGGCATCTACCACTCGCACGACGGCGGCCGGACCTTCCCCGGGCACAGCGGCCGCAACGGCTCGGGCGAAGACCTGCCGACGGTCCTCTCGCTCGCCGCCGATCGGCAGCCGGCCGCCCCCGGCGAGGCCGCGGCCCAGGGCCCGGTCCGCGCCTGGGCGGGTACCGAGAGCGGCCTCTACGAGTGGCGGGGGGGGAGCTGGCGGCGGGTCGAGTCGCTGGGCGCGGGGCGGGTCGACCAGGTGATCGCACGCGCGGGCCGGGTGGTGGCGCGGGCCGGCGACGGCGTCTGGGAGCTGGTGACCGGTGGCGAGGATGCCGGCGCCTGGCGGCGGACGGCGTACAGTCACGGCGCGACGCGCTCGGCGAGCCTCGACGGCGGCGACCTCTGGGTGACCGACGCCGCCGGCCTCTACCGCGTCGCCGGCGACGCCAACCACACGGTCGCCGCGCCCTACCCGGCGGGCCGCGTGGTCGGGCTGGGCGACCGGCTGCTCTACGTCGGCAAGCAGGGGGCGTGGACGCGGGCCGGTCTCGCGGCGCCGTGGGTGCCGGTTGCCGAGGGCACGACCCGCGCGCTCGACACCGGCGACCCGCGCTACCCGGCGCTGCTCCTCGACGAGGAGCGGGGCGGCGAGCAGGCGCGGCTGGTCGCGGGCGACGGCGGACTACCGGTGGCGGTCGAGCTGCCGGTTCCCGCGAGCACCGTCGAAGCCGCCCTGGTCGACGGCACCCGGCTGTTCCTCGGCACCACCGGCTACGGCCTGATCAGCACGGACCTGCCGGCGGGCCCGGTGCAGGCGGAGGCGCGCGGGGACGACGGCGCCGCGCCCGCCGCCGCCGGGGCCCCGGCCGGCCCGAAGCCCGCGGCCGGCGGCGCCTCGGGCGCCGTCAATCCCCCGTGATCCCGACTTTCTTGGCGTAGTAGCGGAACGAGCGGAAGCTCATTCCCAGGAGCTCGGCGGCCTTGGTCTGGACGCCGTCGGTACGCTCGAGGGCCTGCATCATGAGCTCGGCACGGATCGCCTCCAGGCGCGCCTCGAGGTCGATCCCCTCGTCGGGCAGCGTGACCCCGTCGACGCCGGCGCCGCGTCCTTCGAGCAGCTGGGCCGGCAGGTCGCGCGTGGTGATCGTCGCCTCGCCGGTCAGCGCCACCGCCCGCTCGATGACGTTCTCGAGCTCGCGGACGTTGCCGGGCCAGGCGTAGCCTTCGAGCAGGCGCATCGCGTCGATCGAGATCCGCTTGGCCTCCGGGACGTCCATCTGGTCGGAGAACTTCTTCAGGAAGTGCTCGACCAGCAGCGGGATGTCCTCGCGCCGCTGGCGCAGCGGCGGCAGCCGGACCGGGATCACGTTGATCCGGTAGAAGAGGTCCTCGCGGAACTCGCCCGCCGCGATCAGGGCCTCGAGGTCCCGGTTGGTGGCGGCGATGATGCGGACGTCGACGCCTCCTCCTCGGTGCCGCCCACCCGGCGGACCGTGCGCTCCTGCAACGCCCGCAGGAGCTTGACCTGCATCGCCGGCGTCATCTCGCCGATCTCGTCGAGGAAGAGGGTGCCGTGGGCGGCCTCCTGGAACAGGCCCTTCTTCTCGCGCACCGCGCCGGTGAAGGCGCCGCGCACGTGGCCGAAGAGCTCGCTCTCGAGGAGGTTCTCGGGCAGGGCGCCGCAGTTGATCGACAGGAACTTGCCGCTCCCGCGGGAGCTCGCGAAGTGGACGGCGCGCGCGATCAGCTCCTTGCCGGTGCCGCTCTCGCCGTGGATCAGCACGGTCGAGGAGGTGCGGGCGACGCGCTCGACCAGAGAGAAGACGTCCTGCATCCGGCGCGACGAGCCGATGATGTTCGAGAAGGTGTACTTGCCCTCGAGCTCGCGGCGCAGGTAGACGTTCTGCTCCTCGAGCTCGGTCTTCTCGACGGCCCGCTCGGCCATCACCTTCAGCTCCTCGACGTCGAAGGGCTTCGAGATGTAGTCGTAGGCGCCGGAGCGCATCGCCTCGATCGCCGACTTGGTCGAGGTGTAGGCGGTCATCATGATGACCGCCGGGTGCGGCGGCTCGCGGGTGATCTCGCGCAAGAGCTCGAGGCCGTTGCCGTCGGGCATCAGGATGTCGCAGAGCACGAGGTCGAACTCGCCGCCGGCGAGGTGCTCGCGGGCGCGGGCCATCGAGGGCGCGGTCGCGACCGCGTAGCCTTCCCCTTCGAACAGCAGGCTCAGGAAGTCGAGAAGACTCTCCTCGTCGTCGACGACCAGGACGCGGCGGCTCATGCCGGGCTCCCGGTCGCGGCCCGCCGCGGCGCCGTCGCGGCGGGTACCGCCGAGCGCAGCGGCAGCCGCACGGTGATGCGGGTGTGGGCGTCCGGCCGGCTGTCGACGGAGACCTCGCCGCGGTGGTCCTGGACGATCCGGTAGACGATCGCCATGCCGAGGCCGGTGCCGCTGTCGAAGAACGACTGGAAGGGATGGAAGAGGTTGGCCCGCTCCTCCTCGCTCATCCCCTTGCCGGTATCGAAGAACTCGATCTCGTAGGCGTCGCCGTGGCGCGAGCCCCGGACCGTCAGCAGCCCGCCCTCGGGCATCGCCTTGAGGGCGTTGCGCGCCAGGTTCCAGAAGATCTGGCTGACGCCGTCGGGATCGGCCTCGAGCTGCGCCGACGGCGGGTCGAGCTCGATCCGCAACTCGTGGCCGGCGCCCACCTCCGGGCTGTTGCGCAGCAGCTCGAAGTTCTCGGCGAGGAGCCGGGCGACGTCGAACTCCTGGGCCGAGCGGCGCTTCGGCCGCGCGTACTCGAGGAAGCCCTTGATGATCCGGTCCAGGCGCTGGCTCTCCTTGAGCAGGATGCCGAGCAGGCGGCGCTCCGGCGCCTCCGGGTCGATCGACCGGCCGAGCATCTGGACCGAGCCGGAGATCGCCGCCAGCGGGTTGCCGATCTCGTGCGCCAGGCCCGCCGCCAGCGTGCCCACGGCCGCCATCCGGTCCTTCAGGCGGACCTCCTCCTCGAGCTTCCTCCAGGGTGTCAGGTCCTGGAAGATGATGATCGCGCCGGTGCTCACGCCGTCGGCGGTCTTGAGCTCGGCGAGCGAGAAGCCGACGTGGATCGGCGCCTGGTCGCGCACCACCTCGATCTCGCTGGTCAGGCGCCGCTGGCCGCCGCTGCGCTCGGCGAACTGTTGCCACTGAGCGGGCGTGATGATCCCGGACTCGGCGACGTGCCGCCCGACGAGGTCCTCCTCGCTGCGCCGGAGGATCCTGCGGCCGGCGCGGTTCAGGCTGGTCACCTGGCCGCTCGGGTCCGTGAGGATCAGGCCGCTGGTGATCGACTGGATGACGTCGCGGTACTTGATCTCGAGGTCCGCCAGGTCTTCGCGCTTCTCCTCGAGCTCCTGCTCGGCGCGGGTGACGTTGGCGACCAGGAACCAGGTGAGAAAGGTGACCGAGTAGAAGGCGAAGAGGTGGATCGCGAGGTTGTAGGCCAGCCGCCGGAGGGTGGCGACGTCGTGGACGATCGTCGAGCCGTCGGGCGTCGGGAGCCAGCCTTCGTAGAGGGCCACCATGAGCGCGGCGTAGAAGATGAAGGCGAGGGTGGCGACCCCGGTCGAGCGCCTCTCGAGCAGGGTGGTCGAGACGGCGATGACCAGCAGGTAGAAGATCGAGAACGGGCTCTCGATGCCGCCGAAGAAATAGACCAGCACGGTGACCAGGGCGAGGTCGCCGAAGAACTGGATGTAGGCGTGCATCCGGAAGCGGCCCGGAACCAGCCGCAGCAGGACGATGTAGACGAGGCTCGCGACGTAGGTGAGCCCGGCGAGCAGGTAGAGCAGCCGCGTGTCGACCGCCGGCTCGGGCACCACCGGGGGCGGCGGCACGGTTACCTGCGGCGCGGCGAGGTCGGGCGCCGCCGGACGGACGAGCAACGGCGCGGAGCCCTGGGGTGGCGCCGCCCGCTCGTGGGGCGCGATCTGCAGCAGGAAGAAGGGCAGCACGACGCTCGACACCACCACCAGCCGGATGGCGATCAGCCAGTGGAGCTGTCGTGCGAGCAGGCGCATCCGGTGACAGTTTACGTCACCCGCCCCGATCGACTACGAGATCTGCGTGATCACGCCGTAGAGCGGCAGGTACATCGACGTGACGATGATGCCGATGACGACGCCCAGGAAGGCGATCAGCATCGGCTCGATCAGCTTGAGCAGGCTGTTGACCGCGATGTCGACCTCGTCCTCGTAGAAGTCGGCGATCTTCGAGAGCATCTGGTCGAGGGCGCCCGTCTGCTCGCCGACGTTGATCATCTGGACCACCATCGGCGGGAAGACCTTCGTCTCGGCGAGAGGCTCCGAGATGGTCTTGCCCTCTTCGACGCTCTTTCTCACCGCCAGGATGGCGTCCTCGATGATCGCGTTGCCCGCGGTCTTGGCGGTGATCTCCAGGCCGTCGAGGATCGGCACGCCCGAGGAGGTGAGGGTGGAGAGCGTGCGGCAGAACCGGGAGACGGCGATCTTGCGCAGCAGCATGCCGATCACCGGGATGCGCAGCAGGAAGCCGTCGATGAAGCGCCGGCCTCGCTCCGTCTTGTGCCAGCGCACCAGGAAGACCCAGATGCCGACGAGCGCCAGGATGACCCAGAACGAGTAGGAGGCGAGGAAGTTGCTGGTGCCGACCACCACCCGGGTGATGAGCGGCATCTCGCTGCCCAGGCCGGCGAACAGCTGGGCGAAGGTCGGAATGACGAAGCGCAGGATGACCCAGACCACGCCGATCGCGATGGTGATGACCGAGGCGGGGTAGATCAGGGCCGACTTGACCTGGCTCTTCAGCTTGACCACCTTCTCGATGTAGGTGGCCAGCCGCTGGAGGATGATGTCGAGGATGCCGCCGGCCTCGCCGGCCGCCACCATGTTGACGAACAGGCCGTCGAAGGCCTTGGGGTGGCGGCGCATGGCCTCGGCCAGCGACGAGCCCTGCTCGACGTCGGTCCGCGTCTGCTGGATGATCGCGCGGAAGGTCCGGTTCTCCTCCTGCTCGCCCAGGATCTCCAGGCACTGGACCAGCGGCAGGCCGGCGTCCAGCATGACCGAGAACTGGCGGGTGAAGATCGACAGCCGCTTGGCGCTCACCTTCTGGGGAAGGCGTGGCATCAGGCGGATCTCGCGCTTCTCCCGGACGTTCTGGACCACGATCTGGTCGCGCCGGAGCATGGCTTCCGCGGCGGCGCGGTTGTCCGCCACCAGGACTCCCTGGCGGGACTGGCCGGTGCGGGCTCTACCTCTCCATTCGAAGCGGGGCATTCTGGGCTTACCTCCTGGTCATCCGACCGCCGCCGGCCGAGGCGGCCGTGGCGTTCCCGCCCGACAGCGCCGGGTTCAGCGCCTCGGGCCCCCGCGCGATGATC
This sequence comes from uncultured Acidobacteriota bacterium, assembly GCA_963837945.1. GTDB lineage: Bacteria > Acidobacteriota > Thermoanaerobaculia > Multivoradales > DATKCC01 > CAVUBL01. The sequence continues at coordinate 116,900 of CAWIQD010000001.1, read as the reverse complement.
TCCTGGAGCTCATCGGGGTACGAAGAGCGGGCGAGGGCGGTCTGGAGCGTGATCAACCGCTTGAAGTACAGGGCGGCCAGGGACTGGTTGAACGTCTGCATCCCGTGCTTGGTCTGGCCCGTCTGCATCATGCCGTAGATCTGGTGGATCTTGTCCTCGCGAATCAGGTTGCGGATCGCCGAGTTGGGCACCAGGATCTCGAGCGCCAGGGCCCGGCCCTTGCCTCCGGAGCGCGGCAGCAGCGACTGGCAGAGGATCCCCTCGAGCACGAACGAGAGCTGGACGCGCACCTGCGCCTGCTGGTGGGCGGGGAAGATGTCGATGATCCGGTTGATCGTCTGGGCGGCCGAGTTGGTGTGCAGGGTGGCGAAGGTGAGGTGGCCGGTCTCGGCGATCCGCAGCGCCGCCTCCACCGTCTCGTGGTCGCGCATCTCGCCGACCAACACCACGTCGGGGTCCTGGCGCAGGACCGAGCGCAGCGCGTTGTGGAAGTTGAGGGTGTCCGCCTTGAGCTCGCGCTGGTTGACCAGGCACTTCTTGTGGCCGTGGAGGTACTCGACCGGGTCCTCGATGGTCACGATGTGCTCGTGGCGCTCACGGTTGACCTTGTCGAGCATCGCCGCCAGGGTGGTCGACTTGCCCGAGCCGGTGGGGCCGGTCACCAGGATCAGCCCCCGGGGCTTCTCGCACAGGCCCTCGATCACCTGCGGCAGCCCGAGCTCGCGGAAGCCTCGGATCTCGTAGGGGATGCGCCGGAAGGCGGCGGCGATCGCGCCGCGCTGGTGGAAGACGTTGGCGCGGAAGCGGGCGAGGCCCTTGATCCCGAACGAGAAGTCGATCTCGAGATCCTCTTCGAGCCGGTGCTTCTGGTTGTCGGTCAGGATCGAGTAGGACAGCTGCTTGGTCTCGGTCGGGGTCAGCGGCGGCAGGTTGAGCGCCTTGAGCTGGCCGTCGATCCGGATCTGGGGCGGCGAGTTGGTGGTGATGTGAAGGTCGGTGCCGCCCTGGTCGACCATCGCCTTCAAGAGCTGGTTGAGAGTCGCTGCCATGCCCGTGCTCCGGAGCTCCTACTGTCGCACATATCGAGGATAGTCGATGAGTTTACACGACGCCCCCGCCGCGTGCCAACCTCGGCCTCCTCTTCGTCGAGCCGTGCCGCCTACGTTATCGTAAGCGCCTCATGAGCGAGGCGACCGCGTTCCACGAAGAAGAGGTGATCGGGAGAGTCTACGACTCCCGCCTCTTCCGCCGGCTGATCCGATACGTCAGGCCGTACCGCGGCCGGGCGCTGGGAGCGGTGGCGCTGATCGTCCTCTCGTCGCTGCTCCAGCTCGTCGGGCCCCTGGCGACGGCGGTCGCGCTCGACCTGTACATGCGGCCGCCGGGCGAGGCGCCCGCCGAAGCGCACTCGATCTCGGTCGCCGCGCGCTGGGTCCAGCGGGAGCTCGCGGTCCGCGGCACGGAGCTCTCCCCGGCCCGGGGCGTGGCCGCCATGGCTCTCGTCTACCTCGGGTCGCTGGTGCTCACCTTCCTCGTTCTCTACGTGCAGTCGTACCTGATGCAGATGATGGGACAGCTCATCATGTACGACCTGCGGCGCGAGGTCTTCGGCCGGTTCCAGCGGTTGCCCGTGGCCTACTTCGACCGCAACCCGATCGGCCGCCTGGTGACCCGGGTGACCACCGACGTCGACGCCCTCAACGAGCTCTTCACCGCCGGGCTGGTGTCGATCTTCGGCGACGTGGTGCTGCTCGCCGGCATCGTCGGGGTGCTCTTCTGGCTCAACTGGAAGCTCGCTCTCGTGACCTTCGCCATCCTGCCTCTGCTGCTCGGCCTCACGCTCTGGTTCAAAGTACGGGCGCGCCAGAGCTACCGCGAGGTCCGGGTCAAGATCGCGCGCATCAACGCCTTCCTCCAGGAGCACATCACCGGCATGCCGGTGGTCCAGCTCTTCGGGCGCGAGCGCCAGGAGGGGAGCGAGTTCGCGGAGATCAACCTCGAGCATCGCGACGCCAACGTGCGCGCGATCTTCTACTACGCGGTGTACTACCCGGCGGTCGAGGCGATCACCGCCCTGGGCGTCGGGCTGATCGTCTGGTACGGCGGCCTCTCGGTGCTCCAGGGGGCGGTCTCGATCGGCGCCCTGATCGCCTTCCTCCAGTACGCCCAGCGCTTCTACCAGCCGCTCGCCGACCTGTCCGACAAGTACAACATCCTGCAGGCGGCGATGGCGGCCTCCGAGCGCACCTTCCGGGTGCTCGACACGCCGATCGAGATCGAGGCCCCGGCCGAGCCCTACGCCCCGGAACGGGTGCGCGGCGCGATCTCGTTCGAGGAGGTCTCCTTCGCCTACAAGGCGGGCGAGCCGGTCCTCCACGAGGTGAGCTTCGCGATCGAGCCGGGCGAGACCCTGGCCATCGTGGGGCACACCGGGGCCGGCAAGAGCACCCTCGCCAACCTCCTGCTGCGCTTCTACGACGTCGCCGGCGGGCGGGTCGAGGTCGACGGGGTGGACGTCCGGCGCTGGGACCTCAGGGTGCTGCGCCAGTCGATCGGGCTCGTGCTCCAGGACGTCTTCCTGTTCTCGGGCACGGTCGCCCGCAACATCCGGCTTGACGAGCAGCGGATCGACGACGAGCGCATCCGGTGGGCGGCCCGCGAGGTCCAGGCGCTGCCCTTCATCGAGCGGCTGCCGGCGGGGTTCGGGGCGCCGGTGCGGGAGCGCGGGGCCGGGCTGTCGGTGGGCCAGAAGCAGCTGATCGCCTTCGCCCGGGCGCTCGCCTTCGATCCGAAGATCCTGATCCTCGACGAGGCGACCTCGTCGATCGACACCGAGACCGAGCAGCTCATCCAGCGGGCGCTCGACCGTCTCCTCGTCGGGCGGACCAGCCTGGTCATCGCCCACCGCTTGTCGACCGTCCAGAAGGCCAGCCGGATCCTGGTCCTGCACAAGGGCCGGGTGCGCGAGCTCGGCACCCACCAGGAGCTCCTCGCCCGGCGAGGGATCTACTACCGGCTCTACCAGCTCCAGTTCAAGGACCAGGAAGTCGCGGCGGTGTAGGGCGCCCCGGTGGCCCGGCTACGCTACGAGCCGCCGCCGCCCAGCCCCTTCACCTGCTCGAGCACCAGCATCAGCTGCTCCAGCCGGTCGTTCGGCGGGGTGCCGGGTGCGGGCGCCGGGTACAGGTAGTCCAGGGTCAAGAGCCGGTTCTGGGTCGGGTGGACGGCGAAGGCGCGGTAGTCCTCCATCGCCTGGCCCTGCTCGTTCGTGTAGCGGCCGCGGCAGGTGTAGACCGTGCCGAGCGACGAGCCTCCGAGCTCGTTCTGGCCCTGGAACTTGCCGTCCGGCAGCGCCTCGATCCGCGCCTTCTCCTTCCAGACCTGATTGGCCAGGTTGACCCCCGCCGTCTGAGGCGGGGCCGCCAGGATCGAGAGCCGGCCCTCGTCGTCGGGCGCCGTGCGCGCGAGCACCAGGTCGGCGCCCTCGTTGCGCGCGACCTCGAAGCCTGCGGGCACCTGCTCGAGGGCGATCCCCAACGCCGGGTTCTCGGCCCGCGGCCCCGTAGCCGCCGCCTCCTCCCCGGCCTGCGGCGGGTGGGGCCCGCAGCCGCTCCAGGCGGCGAGCGAGGCGAGGGCGAGGGCGGCGGGCAGGAGTCGGATCGGTCGCATCGGGTCCTCCGGTCGTCGGGCGGTCCGATCTTACCGGAGAGCGGCGGCTCCTCCGGGGGTCTCCTCGGGCGGGTGTCCCGCATGGTGATGCTCAAGCACTTAGATAGACAGTTGCAAATGTCCAGGATCCAGCCGGCCCCGGGGTGCGGTTTCCGGGGTCGTCTCTTGAACGCGGGCGATGCCCGCATCTTTCTACCGAGGAGGTCTGATGATCCGTCGAATTCTCATGCTCACACTGGCTGTCGGGCTGCTTGCGCTCCCGGCGGCGGCGTCCACGTTCGTGGCGATGGACCAGGCACAGCTGGTCGCCGCGTCGGACGCCGTGATCCAGGGCAGGGTCCTGGAGGTCGATTCCTTCTGGAACCGTGGCGCCACGGCCATCTTGACCGAGGCCAAGATCCAGGTCGACGACGTGCTGGCCGGCGACGCTCCCGCGGAGGTCACCGTCCGCACCTTCGGCGGCAAGGTCGGCGACTACTACGTGGAGGCGGTCGGCTTCCCGACCTTCCACCGCGACGACGAGGTCGTGCTGTTCCTGCAGCGCGGCAAGGACCAGTCGCTGCGCGTGACCGGCTATCAGCTCGGTCAGTACCGGGTCGTCCCCAACTCCCGGGGCGGCTTCGACGCCCGGCCGGAGGTCGGCCAGGGCCTGCGTCTCCTCTACGCCGACGGCACGCCGGCTCCGGCGCCGAAGGCCCTCGCTCTCTCGACGCTCAAGAGCCAGGTCCGGCAGCTCGCCAAGGACCGGCCCTCGAGCCCGAGGATCAAGTAACCGGGACCGAGGAGACAGACCATGAACAAGAGACTCGTTTCGTTCCCCATCCTCCTCGCCCTCGGCGTGCTGCTCGTGGCAGGCACCGGCTCGGCCTACGTCCTGCTCTCGCCCGCCCGCACCTGGGACAGCCCGCCGAACTACACCGTCGACAGCCGCGGGCTGTCGAGCGTCTCCGACAGCGACCACGGCGCCACCGCGGTGGTCAACGCCATCAACAACTCGAGCGTCGGCTGGAACAGCGCCGGCTCGGGCACCCTGATCTCGGCCCACAAGGGCTCGGTCTCGGGGTTCTCGCTCGGCGACGGCGTGCCGATGCTCAACTTCACCGATCCGCAGAGCGCCTGCACCGGCAACTGCCTGGCGGCGACCTTCACCGGCTATTACAGCTCGCGCGGTGACGGCACCTACCGGATCACGGACGCCGACATCGTGACCAACACCGCGCTTCCCTGGACCTCGCAGAGCGAGGATCCGGGCGGTTCGGGGTGCTCGGGCGAGTACTACATCGAGGGCGTGATGGTCCACGAGACCGGCCACGGCATCGGCATGGCCCACTCGACCGTCTCGGGCGCCACGATGTACCCCTCGGTCTCGGCCTGCAACAACGGGCCGGCCTCGATCGCCACCGACGACGCCAACGGCATCAACGCCCTCTATGGCGGCGGCGGTGGTGGCGGCGGCGGAGCGCCGTGCACCGGGTGCGACCACTACAGCGGCTCGCTCTCCGGCACCGGCGACTACGACTACCAGCCGAACGGGAACTACTACTACAGCGGCTCGGGCCACCAGAAGGGCTGGCTGCAAGGTCCTTCGGGGACCGACTTCGACCTCTACCTGTGGAAGTGGAACGGGTCTTCGTGGTCGACCGTGGCGAGCTCGCTGTCGGGTACCTCGACCGAGTCGATCGACTACAACGGCTCGTCCGGGTACTACGTCTGGAGGATCTACTCCTACAGCGGCTCGGGGAGCTACGACTTCTGGCTCGACTCGCCGTAAGACGTTCCGTCGTCGAGCTTTCTCCTGGCCTGCCTCGCTTCCCGGCGAGGCAGGCCGTTTGTTTTCGCGGCCACCCCCGTACCGCTTCCAGGTTACTTTTCCGGCTGGGCGACGGCGGCGTGGCCGGGGCCGCGCGGGTCGGCCGCCGCCTCGTCCGTGCCGTCGGGGAGCCGGATCACGGCGTTGACCTTGGCGGTCGCCCCGGTGACCTCGACCGTGTGGCCGCGGGCCTCGAGGGCCGCACGGGTCTCGGGCGACAGGGCGTCGGGCTCGGCTTGCAGGCGGTCGGGCAGCCACTGGTGGTGGATCCGCGGCCGGTCGAGGGCGGCCTCGAGGGAGTCGCCGTCGACCATCAGGTCGAGCAGCACCTGGGCGACGTTGGTCGGGATCTTCGAGCCGCCCCGGGCGCCCAGGGCGAGGATCTCCTCGCCCGCCTCGCGAGATCCGCCCCCCGGAGGCTCGCGCCACGCGATGGTCGGGCTCATCGACGAGAGCATCCGCTTGCCGGGACGCACGGCGTTCGCTTCGCCCTGGATCAGGCCGTACAGGTTCGGCTCGCCGGGCGCCGCGGTGAAGTCGTCCATCTCGTTGTTCAGGAACCCGAAGCCCGGCACCCAGGCCTTGCAGCCGAAGAGGTCGTTGAGCGTCGTGGTCAGAGACACCGCGGTGCCGTCGCCGTCGACCACCGCCAGGTGGGTCGTCTCGTGGGGCTCGCGCGGCGGCGCGCCGGGATAGGCGGCGACCCTCGTCGACTCGGCGGCGTGGGCCAGGTCGATGCCGGCGGCGCGCCGGTCGAGCCAGGCCGGGGAAAGGAGCTCGGCCTCCGTGACCCGGGCGACCGTCGGGTCGCCGAGCAGGAAGCGGTCCGCGTAGGCGCCGCGGAAGGCTTCCGCGAGCAGGTGCGCCCGGTCGGCGCCGAAGCGGGGGAGGGCGGGCCAGCGGAGGCGCTCGAGCACCCCGAAGACCTCTCCGAGGATCGCGCCCCCGGACGACGGCAGCCCCATCGTGGCCACGTGCCAGCCGAAGGCGTCGAAGGTCACCGGCTCGCGCCACTCCGGGCGGTATGCCGCGAGGTCGGCGGCGGTGAGCACCCCGCCGTAGCGGCTGGCGATCTCCACGATCCGGCCGGCGACCGCGCCCCGGGTGATCGCCTCCGGTCCGCGCCGGGCGTAGGCGTGGAGCGTGGCGGCGAGCGCCGGCTGGCGGATCACGGTGCCGACCTCCGGCACCTCGCCCCCGGGCAGCCACTGAGCGGCGGCCTCGGGGAAGCGCGCCAGGCCCTCGCGGTACTCCGTGAGCTCCCGGTGGAGGTTGGCGTCGACCTCGACCCCCACCAGCGCCAGGCGTTCGGCGGGGGACACCACCTGGGCCCAGGGGAGCCTGCCGAAGCGGTGGTGGAGCTCCCGGAGGCCGGCCGGCGAGCCGGGCACGCCGGTCGCGATCGGGCCGACGAGCGAGGCGCCGGGAAGCAGCTTGCCGTGCTCGTCGAGGAACATCCCCGGGGTCGCCGCCGCGGGCGCCTCCTCGCGAAAGTCGAGGCTCGCGAGCTCGGGGCCGTGCGGCCCGGCCGTGCGCACCACGGCGAACCCGCCGCCGCCCAGGTTGCCGGCCTCCGGGAAGGCGACCGCCAGGGCGAGCGCGGTCGCCACCGCCGCGTCGACCGCGTTGCCGCCGGCGTGGAGCACCAGGATGCCGACCGCCGTGGCGCGCGCGTCGTCCGACGCCACCGCGCCCCCCGAGCCGTGCGCCGCGCGTGGCGAGGCAGCGGAGAGCGGGAGGCCGAGGGCGGAGGCGAGGACCAAGGCGAGGGCGGAGCGGAGGGTCGGTCGTGGGCTCATGGGAGCCGAGCTTATCGGCCCGAGTCGTCCCCGAGGAACGCCTCGAGCAACTGCGCCGACATGTTCATGAAGTCGCGCTCGGTGATCAGGCCGACCAGCCGGCCCTCGTCGTCGACCACCGGCAGGCAGCCGATCTCGTGCTCGCGCATCAGGCGCACGGCGTCCAGGGTCGAGGCGTCGGGGCCGACGGTCACCGGGTCGCGGGTCATGATCTCCTCGACCGGGATCGGGCGCGACGGGTCCATGCGGCCCTGGGCCATCAGGCGCAGCAGGGTGCGGTGGGTGACCAGGCCGACCAGCCGGTGGTGGTCGTCCTCGACCGGCACGTGCCGGATGTGCTCCCAGTCCATGAGCGCCGCCACCAGGTCCACCAGCTCGTCCTCGTGGACCGTGAACAGCTCGGTGATCATGAAGTGGCGGATCTTCGAGTAGTGCTTCTCCCAGCCGCCGGCCTCGTCGAGGGTCGCCGGCGGCCACTGGGCGACCGGGCGATTCTCCACCTGGCGCCGGATGGTCGCGAGCGTCAGGGCGGCCATGCGCTCGGCCTTGGTGCCCTCGGAGCCCATGTGGGCGAGCGAGTCGATGATCCACTGCGAGCCGGTCTGGAGCCGCTCGACCCGCTCCTCGAGGATGCCCAGGTAGCGCTCCGAGTCGGAGCTCTCGATGCCCAGCTCGTCGAGCCCCTCGCGGGCCAGCGGCAGGAGCTCCGACAGGATCAGCTCCTGGGCGGGGACGTTCGCTCGCCCAGGCCAGGTGAACTGGGCCTGGAGACCGAGGCGCGCGGCGGCGAGGAAGTTCTCCTCGGCGGTCTCGAAGCTCATCGCCCGGGAGATGTCGCCGTGCTCCTCCGCCACCCCGCGCATCAGGCCGAACCAGAAGGCGGCGTTGGCGATCTCGTCGGCCGGCGTCGGGCCCGAGGGCAGCACGCGGTTCTCGATCCGCAGGTGGGGTCGGCCGTCCTTGATCCCGTAGCACGGCCGGTTCCAGCGGTAGACGGTGCCGTTGTAGAGGCACATCGCCTTGAGCTGGGGGGTGCGTCCGGCGGCGAGCTCGGCCGCCGAGTCCTCGTCGATCTCGGTCGAGAGCAGCACCCGGAGCCGCGCGACGTCCTCGCGCAGGATCTCGAGGACCGACGCTTCGACCCAGCGCCGCCCGAAGGAGACGCGCGGGCTCTGTTCGCGCACGTGCATGGTCGGCTTGCGGGTGTCGATCGACTGCTGGAAGAGCGCGATCCGGGTCTCCCGCCAGAGCCGCTTGCCGAACAGCAGCGGTGAGTTGGTGGCCGCCGCCAGGACCGGTGCGGCGACCGCCTGGGCGACGTTGTAGAGGCGGGCGAACTCGGCCGGGGCGACCTGGAAGTGGACCTGGAAGCTGGTGTTGCAGGCTTCGAACATCAGGCTCTCGGCCCGCATGATGAGCTCGTCGAAGCCCTTGACCCGGATGTCGAACGGGCCGCCCCGGAGGCGCAGGATCGCCTGGTTGAGCGCGTAGTAGCGGGGCAGGGGGGTGATGTTGTCGAGCGTCAGGTCCGAGGCCTCGGCCGACGGCAGGATGCCGGCCAGGACGACCTGGCTGTCGAGCGCCGCGGCTCCTTCGCGGGCCTTGGCGAGGAGATCGAGGAGCTGGCGCTCGAAGCGCGAGAGGCAGTCCGACTCGAGGGTCAGCGGATCGAGGTTGCACTCCAGGTTGAAGAGCGCGAGCTCGGAGGTGAAGTGGGGATCGTCGATCGCCGCGAGCACGCGCAGGGCGACCGGCGCCGGGCGGCCCTCGCGATCGACCAGGAACATCTCCTGCTCGGCGCCGATGCGCCGCACGCCGGCCTCGAAGAGGTCGCCGTCGATCATCCGGGACAGCACCTCGAGGTCGGTCAGGAGCTTCTGGGTGAAGGCCCGCAGCTCCTGGGCCTCCGTCCGGTCTCTGACCTGATGGTCGCCCATGGCTGGGCGGATGTTATCTCTCAGGCCGCCGCGGCGCTCTTGAGCTCACTCACCAGACCCTGGAGGGCCTCCTTGGCGTCGGAGAAGAACATCAGCGTGTTCTCGTACTCGAAGAGCTCGTTCTTGATCGCGGCGAACCCGGGCGAGAGGCTGCGCTTGATCACGATCACCGTGCGCGCCTCCCAGACCTTGAGCACCGGCATGCCCCAGATCGGGCTGCCCGGCGTCTTCTCGGCGGCCGGGTTGACCACGTCGTTGGCGCCGACCACGATCACCACGTCGGTGTTCTTGAACTCCGAGTTGATCTTCTCCATCTCGTAGAGCTGCTCGTACGGCACGTCGGCCTCGGCCAGGAGCACGTTCATGTGCCCCGGCATGCGCCCGGCCACCGGGTGGATGGCGTAGGAGACCTTGGTGCCGCGCGCCTCGAGCAGGTTCGCCAGCTCCTTGACCGTGTGCTGCGCCTGGGCGACGGCCAGGCCGTAGCCGGGGACGAAGATGACCGACTCGGCGCTCTCGAGGATCAGCGCCGCGTCGTCGGCGGCGCACGAGCGCACCGTGCCGTAGTCCGAGGCGGGCCCGCCCGGCGTCGTCGCCTGGACCCCGAAGCCGCCGAACAGCACGTTGGCGAGCGAGCGGTTCATCGCCTCGCACATGATGCGCGTCAGGATCAGCCCCGAGGCCCCGACCAGCGCGCCGCTGATGATCAGCAGGTTGTTGTCGAGGACGAAGCCGGTCATGCCGGCGGCGAGGCCGGAGTAGGAGTTCAAGAGCGAGATCACCACCGGCATGTCGGCGCCGCCGATCGGGATGACCAGCATGACGCCCAGGACCAGGCTCGCGGCGAGCACCACCAGGGCGAGCAGCGCGATCACCGCCGTCTCCCCGGTGCCGAAGGCGAAGTAGACGCCGAGCCCCAGGGAGGCGAGCAGCAGGAGGACGTTGATCACGTGGCGGCCGGGCAGCAGCATCGGCTGGCCGGTGACCTTGCCGGCGAGCTTGGCGTAGGCGATCACCGAGCCGCTGAAGGTCACCCCGCCGATCAGGATCGACAGGACCACGGTCAGGGCGGAGGAGCCGCCGAGGATCTCGGAGAGGCGCTGGGTCGAGCCGGGCTCGATGCTGTCGGTCCAGATCACCGACAGGGCGACGAGCGCCGAGGCGATGCCGCCGGCGCCGTTGAACAGGGCGACCATCTCCGGCATCGAGGTCATCTTGACCTTGACCGCGGCGACCGCGCCGATGGCGCCGCCGATGACCACGCCGGCGACGATCCAGCGGTAGTCGATGCGGCCCATGAGCAACAGGGTGGCGAGCACCGCCAGGAGCATGGCGAGGCCGGCGATGGCGTTGCCCCGGCGGGCGGTGCGCACCCGGGTCAGGCCCTTGATGCCGTAGATGAAGAGGATCGCCGAGAGGAGATAGAGGATCGGGACGATGACTTGCTGGACCATGATGCGCGCTCCTCTAGCTCTTCTTCTTGCGGCCGAACATCTGGAGCATCCGGTCGGTGACCATGAAGCCCCCCACGACGTTGATCGTGGCGAAGATGACGGCGAAGCAGCCCAGCACGTTCGACATGGTGATCGAGCCGGTCTGAGCGGCGATCAGGGCGCCCACGATGGTGATACCCGACACCGCGTTGGCGCCGGACATGAGCGGGGTGTGGAGGGTCGGCGGCACCTTGGTGATGATCTCGAAGCCGACGAACATCGCCAGCACGAAGACGTAGATGCCGAAGAGCAGGTCTGCGGTCACGGGGTCACCTCCTGGAGGCTCTTGGCGGTCGGGGCGTGGACGATCTCGCCGCCGTGGGTCAGCAGGCTCCCGGCGATGACCTCGTCTTCGAGGTCGAGGCCGAGCGCCCCGTCCTTGACCATCAGGCCGAGCAGGGCGAGGACGTTGCGCGCGTAGAGCGTGCTCGCGTCCTCGGGCATCGAGGCGGCGAGGTTCGACGGCGCCAGGATGGTCACGCCGCCTTCGCGGACGACCTCGTCGGCGCGCGACAGCTCGCAGTTGCCGCCCTGCTCGACGGCGAGGTCGACGATCACCGCGCCGGGGCGCATCTGGCGCACCATCTCGGCCGTGATCAGGCGGGGGGCGGGCTTGCCGGGCACCAGCGCGGTGGTGATCGCGGCGTTGGCGTGCGAGAGGTGCTGGGTGACGATCTCGCGCTGGCGGCGGAGGAAGTCCTCGCCCATCTCGCGGGCGTAGCCGCCCTCGCCTTCGCCGGACTCCTCGAGCGGCAGCTCGATGAAGCGTCCGCCCAGGGACTCGACCTGCTCCTTGACGGCCTCGCGGATGTCGGAGACCTCGACGATCGCGCCCAGCCGCTTGGCGGTGGCGATCGCCTGCAGGCCGGCGACGCCGGCGCCCATGACGACCACGCGCGACGGCGGGATGGTGCCGGCCGCGGTCATCAGGAGCGGGAAGTACCGTCCGAGGCGGGCGGCGGCCAGCAGTACCGCCTTGTAACCGGCGATCGAGGCCTGCGAGGACAGCGCGTCCATCGACTGGGCGCGGCTGATCCGGGGGACGAGCTCCATGGCGAGCGAGGTGACCCCCCGCTCGGCGAGGCGCTGGGCGAGGCCGGCGTTCTTATACGGGGCGAGCAGGCCGACGAGCACCGCGCCCTGGCGCATCGAGGCGGCGAGCTCGGCGGCCGGTGCGCGGACCGCGAGCACGGCGTCGGCCGAGCTCCAGGCCTGCGCGGCGTCGGAGCCGGGGACGACCCGGGCGCCGGCCTTCTCGTAGGCGGCATCGGAGAACCAGGAGGCGGCCCCCGCTCCGGATTCGACGGCGACTGCGAGACCGTCCTTGACCATCCGGTGGACGGTCTCGGGGGTGGCCGCGACGCGGGTCTCTCCCGTCTCGGTCTCCTTCGGGATGAAGACTTCCGTCATGGATTCCTCGGTTGTCGTTGTGATGGTTGGCTAGGAGTGCGGTCCGGGGCTCCGGGGGAGGAGAGGGCGGATGCCGGCCGAGGTGATCCTACCAGGGCCCGGGGGAGGCGGCGCAAGGCGCCGAACGGGTAGGGAGAGAGGACGCGCCGGGGTGGGGCGGGGGTGGGGCGACGGGCGGCTCAGGGCTCGGCGATCCAGCCGCTCGCTCCTCCCGAGCGGGCGGGGTCGAAGACGTCCAGGCCGAAGGCCTCGGCGGCCTCGGTGAGGCGGATGTCGCTGGCGGCGAAAGTCACCTCGAGGCCGGCGTCGAGGAGCTCGAGGGCGCTCGCCAGATGGGCGGCGTCGGCCCCGCGCAGGGGGTGCTCGCTGCACAGGCGGGGGATCCAGCGCAGCACCTGGGAGCCGAGCGCGACCCGGATCCCGGTCTGCCAGTCCTTTTCGAACCGCGAGCCCAGCGCCGCGTGCTCCTCGGCCGAGAGGAGCGACTCGCGGAGCCGGCGGGCGAAGGTGGCGTGGACCTCGGGATACGCCAGGACCGACAGGGCGAGCCGACCGCCCTCCGGGCGATGGACCCGCTCGGCCATCTCCAGGCTGCCGATCTCGTCGACGTAGAGCTTGACCAGGGCGCTGGTGTCGGCGAACAGGATCACCTGCGGTCCTCGAGGACCATCGCGGAGGCGTCCTTGCCGCGGCTCGGGATCCTCGGCGTCGAGAGCCAGCTCGGGGGCGCCGAGCTCTCGGGCAGCTCGATGAGCTCTTGCGCCGCGAGCTGGCGAAGCCGGCCGTCCTCGTCCAGCCCTTCCACCTCGGCTAGGGGAACCAGCGCCGCCACCGCGCGGCCGCCGCGCAGGACCAGGATGCGTTCCCCGTCCTGGGCACGCCGAAGGTAGGCCGAAAGGCGATCCTTGAGCTCGCGAGTGCTGACGGTCTTCATGAGGGCCTCCGTGGCCATTGTAGCCACAAAGGAGGGGTCGAGTCAACGGGCGGCCCCGCCTCCCACCCGCTGTCACGGAACGGGGCGGTCCGGCAACTCTTTCTTGAGCGCCGGCCGTCGCCTCGACGGCGGCGCCGGAGACCAGCCACGGGAGGAGCCGTCATGAGCGAGACCGTCGGGGTCGTGACCGCCAGCGTCCTCAACCTCCGCGCCGAGCCTTCGACCGACGGCGAGGTCGTGGGCAAGCTCGAGCGCGGCAGCCGGGTCACGGTCCTCGAGCCGGCGGGCGCCTGGTACCGGGTCGCGGCCGGCGACCTCGAGGGCTTCGTCCACGGCGACTGGCTGACGGTCCTCGACGCCAGCCCGGCCGCCGGCTTCCTCCGCGACCGGGAGGACCTCGTGTCGGTGCCGCTCGCCCCGGCGGACGCCGAGAGGATCGCGATCGGTCCCGGGTTCACCGCCGTCCAGCGCCAGGCGGCCGGGACCTGGAACGGCCAGGGCGGGCTGCTCGGGACCCTGAGCGGCGCGGTCCGCGTGCCGGCGGCCGGATCGGTCGCGGTGCTGTGCGTCGAGTCGGGCGGCCGCGGGTTCGGCGCCGACGGCCGGATGGTCATCCGGTTCGAGAACCACCACTTCTGGAAATGGTGGGGCGAGGCCCACGCCGAGACCTTCGCCGAGCACTTCCGGTTCGATCGCGACAAGCGCTGGCTCGGCCACGAGTTGCGCGCCGGGGACGCCGAGCCGTGGTCCAAGGTCCACACCGGCCAGGCCGGCGAGTGGCGGGTCTTCGACTTCGCCCGCGGTCTCGACGAGGCCGCGGCGATCCGCTCGATCAGCATGGGCGGACCGCAGATCCTGGGCTCGAACCACCACCTGCTGGGCTACGACTCGCCGCGCGAGATGTTCGACCGGTTCCAGGCGGACGTCCGCTTCCAGATCCTCGGCCTCTTCGACTTCGTCAAGGGCCCGGGAACTACCTCGCCGATGCTCGAGGCCCTGCGGCGCGGACGCTTCGAGGAATTCGCCAGTCGCTACAACGGCTCGGGCCAGGCGGCGGAGTACGGGGAGCGCATCCGGAGCTCTTTCGAGGCGTTCGAAGCGGTGCGGCCGACTGCGGGCGAGCCCGCCTGAGCCTCGGGCGCCGGGCGGAGGATCGTCCCGGAGGGGCCGAGCGGGCCTCTATAATCGGCAGCGTCGGCGCCCCGGCCGCACGTGGGCGCCCAGCCGTCGAACCGCCCTACCGCCGGAGGCACCCGCATGCAGAGCCTCACCAAGCCGATCGCCCGCGTCCTCGACCTCGTTCCGCCCGAGAGCCAGCAGATCCTCGACCCGAGCGTCGAGGAGGCCCGTGCGCGGGTCCTCGCCGCCGATCCCGAGGGGGTGTTGGGCATCCACGGCTCGTTCGCCCTGGTCGCTCGCGAGGGGGAGCGCGTGCGCCTCGCCCGGAGCCTCGACCGCCCCTTGCGCTACTTCCTCGCCAAGGAGGCGACCGGCCCGATGCTGGTGGTGGCCGAGCGCATCGACGCCATCCGCGAGTGCCTGGAGGCGGAGGGTTACGGCGAGCAGTTCCACCCGAGCTACACCCGCATGGTGCCGGCTCACCACGTGCTGACCCTGCGCCTCGTCGGCTGCCCCGATCCGAATCCCACCTACCGGCGCTTCTTCGACCCGCCCCGGGGGGTCCTGCCGCCCGACCTCGACCGGATCGGCGAGCTCTACGCCGGCGCGCTCGCCGAGGAGCTCCGCGCCTGGCTCCTGGCGGTGCCCGAGGGCGAGCCGATCGGGGTGCCCTTCTCGGGCGGTCTCGACAGCGGCTCGGTGCTCCTCGCGCTGGAGCACGTGCTCCGCTCCCTGGGCCGGAGCCCGGCCCGCCTCAAGGCGTTCACCCTGGCGGTCGACGGCGGCGGCGACGACGCCCGGCAGGCCCGCGAGTTCCTGCGCGCGGTCGACCTCGAGATGCTGGGCGAGACGGTCGAGGTGCCGGCCTCGGCGCTCGATCCGTTCGAGGCGGTGGCGGTGATCGAGGACTACAAGCCCCTCGACGTCGAGTGCGCGGCGGCCGCCCTGGCGCTCGCCCGGGGCGTCCGGGAGCGCTACCCGGACTGGCGCTTGCTGGTCGACGGCGACGGCGGCGACGAGAACCTGAAGGACTACCCGCTCGAGGACGGCGGCGAGCTCACCATCCGGAGCGTGGTGGGCAACTCGATGCTCTACCAGGAGGGCTGGGGAGTGGCCGCGATCAAGCACTCCCTGACCTACTCGGGCGGCTATAGCCGGGGGTGCGTGCGCACGTACGCGCCGGCCGCCCGCCTCGGCTTCGCCGCCTTCAGCCCGCTGACCCGCCCGGCGGTGGTCGAGATCGCGGAGGCGATCCCCTTCGACGAGCTCACCCGGGGATCGACCGAGCGGCTCTACGCGCTCAAGGGGGAGGTCCTGGCCCGCGGGATCAAGGCCCTGACCGGCCGCGACCTGCCGGTCTATCCCAAGCGGCGGTTCCAGGACGGAGCGGTGCCGGAGGCGACGCGAGCGGCGAGCCTGGGGCAGGCCGAGCCGCGCTACCGGGAGCACTTCCTGTCGCTCTTCGCGTGAGCGCGGCCGGGCGCCTGACCGCCCGCCGGGTACGCGAGCTGCGGGGCGCCAAGGAGGCCTCCGGACGCCTGGCGGCCGGTCGCCGTGCTGCGCGAGGAGGAGCGGGTGCCCGGCGGCGGTGGCTCGCCGGCCGTGGCGCCGGCGCTCACTCTCTTGCTGGCCGGCGCCGAGTGCCCCTTCACCTGCGTCTTCTGCGACCTCTGGCGCCACACCCTCGACGGTCCGACCCCGGAGGGCGCGGTCGCCGAGCAGGTCCGCCGGGCCCTCGCCGAGCTCGGACCCGCCGAGCGCAGGGCGATCGCGGGCGGCGTGCTCAAGCTCTACAACGCCAGCAACTTCTTCGATCGCCGGTCGGTGCCGCCGGGCGACCTTGCCGCGCTCGCCGCGCTCGCCCGCCCCTTCTCGCGGATCGTGGTCGAGTGCCATCCGCGGCTCGTCCTCGGCGCCGGCGCCGAGCTCTGGCGGCGCTTCGCCGGGCTCCTCGCCGGCCGCCTGGAGGTGGCGATGGGGCTCGAGACGGTCCACCCGGACGCTTTTCGGCAGCTCGGCAAGGGGATGGAGCTCGAGGACTTCGGGCGCGCCGCTACCGCGCTCCGGGCCGGAGGAGTCGACGTTCGCGGCTTCGTCCTGGTCGGCGCGCCCCGGGTGCCGGCGGGCGAGGCGGTCGAGTGGGCGGTCCGCTCGGCGGATCACGCCTTCGCGGCCGGCGCCTGCCACGCGGCGCTCATCCCCCTGCGCGGCGGCAACGGAGCGCTCGAGGAGCTCGCGCGGCGCGGCGAGGTCGCCTGGCCCGCGCTCGACGACCTGGAAGCGGCGCTCGCGGGCTCGCTCGCCCTGCCCGCGGCCCGCGCGGGTGCGGTGGCGAGCGCCGACCTCTGGGATCTCGAGCGCCTCGCCCGCTGTCCGGCCTGCCTCCCGGCCCGGCGCGAGCGCCTGCGGCGCGCGAACCTCGGCGGCCGGCTCGAGCCGATCGCGCCCTGCGATGCCTGTGGCTTCGCCGGAGCGGCCGGAGCGTCCGGTTGAGCGAGCGCTTCGACGTCGTCGTCGCCGGCTCCGGCTTCGCGGGCTCGATCCTCGCCCGCGCCCTTGCCCGGGCCGGGCGGCGGGTCCTCCTGGCCGAGCGAGGGAGCCACCCGCGCTTCGCCCTCGGCGAGTCCTCGACCCCGCTCGCCGCCCTCGCCCTCGAGCGGCTGGCGGTGCGCTACGACCTGCCGGACCTCGATTCGCTCGCCGCATACGGCCGCTGGTCCCGCGACCTTCCGAGCCTGGGGCGGGGGCTCAAGCGGGGGTTCACCTTCCTCGCCCAGCGTTCCGGCCGCGCCTTCGCGCCGGATTCGTCCGACCCGGAGAGCCGCCGCCGGCGCCTGCTGGTCGCCGCGAGCCCGAACGAGGCGGTGGCCGACAGCCACTGGCTGCGCGCCGACGTCGACGCCCACCTGGTGGCGCGGGCGGCGGCCGAAGGGGTCGAGGTCCGCGAGCGGACCGAGCTCGCGGTCGACGAGATCGGACCCGAGGGATGCCGCCTGCGGGCCACGCCGGTCCGGCCGGCGAAGGGCTCGCCGTACGAGATCCGCGCTTCCTTCCTGGTCGACGCGACCGGCGCCGGCGGCCTCCTCGCGCGGGCTCTCGGCCTCGCGCCGGGGAGGTCGCGGATCGAGTCCGCGCTGCTCTTCGGGCACTTCGGAGGGGCCGCGCCGCTCGAAGCGGCGGCCGGCGGCCGGCTCGGCCCTCCCGGTCCCTATCCCGACGAGCGCGCCGCGGTGCACCATCTCCTGGACGAGGGGTGGATGTACGCCCTGCGCTTCGACGACGGGGTGGTGAGCGCCGGGGTCGAGCTCCTCGGCGAGGCGGCGGAGACGGCGCGGCGGGGGGCCGCGGCGGCCGATCCGGAGGCGGCGTTCCGGGCGCTCGTCGCGCGCTATCCGACCCTGGAAGCCCAGCTCGCGGGCGCGCGGGCACTCCGGCCGGTCGGCTTCGTGCCGCGCCTCCAGCGCCGCCTCACGCGGGCCGCCGGCCCGGGCTGGCTGGTCCTGCCCCACGGCTACGCCTTCTCGACGCCGCTCTTCTCGACCGGGATCGCGTGGAGCCTCCTCGGCGTCGAGCGGGCCGCCGCCCTGCTCGAGGCGGGCGGCGTGCCCGACGGTGCGGCCCTCGAGCGCTACGGGCGGCTCCTCGCCCGGGAGGCCGACCGGATCGAACGGCTCGCCGCCGGCGCCTTCGCCGCCTTGAGCGCGCAAGGGGTGGCCACGGGCGCCGGGCTCGACCTCTTCGCCCCCTGGAGCCTGCTCTACTTCGCGGCGGCGAGCTGGTCCGAGGCACGCCAGCGCCTGCTGGCGGCGGAGCGGGCCGGCACCGGAGGGTGGTGCTGGGAGGGCTTCCTGGGTGCCGGCGACCCGATTCTGGAGGCGATCCTCACCGCGGCGGAGCGGCGGCTTGCGGAGGCCCTCGGCGGGGACGAGGCCGCACGCCGGGGCTTCGCCCGCTGGATGCGCGGTACGATCGCCCCGCGCGACGTCGCCGGCCTCGGCCGGCCGGACCGCGGGAACCTCTACCCGGTCGACCTGGGCGACCTGGTGGCGGCGCACGACGTCCTCGGCCTGAGCGAGGAGGCGGTGCGCGCGGCGCTTCCCCGGCTCCGCGGCGCCGTCCCCGAGGCGGGGCGATAAGCTCCGTCCGACCATGAAGCGAGCCACGAGCAGGCTGCGACGCGGGTTGCGGCGGGCGGCCGGGGCGGCCGTAGCCCTCGCCGCCACCGCCGCGGCCGTCGCCCTGGGCCTCGCCCAGACGGGCTGCGGTAACCAGCCGGTGCTGGTCTTCGCGGCCGCCTCGCTCGCCGACGCCCTCGAGGACGCCGGCGCCGCCTGGCGCGAGCACCAGCCGGGGGCGGCGGCGGTCGAGTTCAACTTCGCCGGCTCCGACACTCTCGCGCGCCAGATCGCGGCCGGCGCTCCCGCCGACCTCTTCGTTTCGGCGAACCGGGCGCAGCTCGACCGGGCCAAGCGCACGGTGTCGGAGCACGCGGTCGCCCTGCTCGGCAATCAGCTCGTGGTGATCGCGCCCCGCGGCGGCGAGGCCCCGGTGGCCGGCGCGGCGGACCTCCTCGCCTTCGACCGGGTGGGCCTCGCCGATCCCGAGGGGGTGCCGGCCGGCCAGTACGCCCGCTCCTGGCTCGAGCGGGCCGGCGTCTGGGCGCGGCTCGCCCCGCGGGTCGTGCCGGCGCTCGACGTCCGGTCGAACCTGGCGGCGGTCGCCTCGGGGAGCGTACCGGTGGGCGTGGTCTACGCCACCGACGCCGTCGCCGGCGGCTCGGCCGACCGGGTGCGAGTGGTCTACCGGGTGCCCTCGAGCGAGGCTCCGGAGATCGTCTACTGGGCCGCGCCGGTCATGGGCGGCCGCCCCGGAGGGCGGGCCTTCCTGGAGTTCCTGCTCTCGCCCGAGGCGGCCCAGGTCTTCCGCGGCTACGGCTTCCGCCACCTGCCGACGGCCGGCGCCCATCGGGGATAGGGGCCATGAGCGACACCCTGCGCCTGGTCGCCTTCACCCTGTCGGTGGCCTCCGGCGCGACGCTCCTCGTCCTGGTGCCGGCGACCGCCCTCGGATGGGCACTGTCGCGCCGCGGCTGGCCCGGGCGCTCGGTGATCGAGGCCCTGGTCACCCTGCCGCTCGTCCTGCCGCCGACGGCGGTGGGCCTGGCGCTCCTCCTGCTCCTCGGTCGCAACGGCCTCCTGGGCGCGCCGCTCCACCGCGCCTTCGGGATCGACGTCGCCTTCACCTGGAAGGCGGTGGTGGTGGCCTCTGGGATCGTCGCCCTGCCGCTCCTCGTGCGGAGCGTTCGCTCGGCGCTCGAGGAGATCGATCCCCAGCTGGTCGGCGTGGCCCGCACGCTCGGCCGCGGACCGCTCGCCGCCTTCCTCGCCGTCGAGCTGCCGCTCGCCTGGCGCGGCGTGGTCGCCGGGGCGGTGCTCGCCTTCGCGCGCGCCCTGGGGGAGTTCGGGGCGACGGTGCTGGTGGCCGGCAACATCCCTGGGCGCACCCAGACCCTGGCGCTCGCCATCTTCCAGCGGGTCCAGGTGGGCCGCGACCGCGAAGCCCTGGCGCTCGCCGGCGTGGCCGCCCTCCTCGCCTTCGCCGCCTTGCTGGCGGTCGAGTGGCTCACCCGCCGCCGCGAGGCGAGGCTCGATCGGTGACGACGATCGAGATGGACCTCACCCTGCCCCTCGACCGCTTTCGGCTCGAGGTCTCGGCCCGGCTCGGGCCGGCGGCGGCCGTCCTCGGCCCGTCGGGGGCCGGCAAGACCGCTCTGCTCGAGTCGATCGCCGGCCTGCGCCCCGCGCGGGGCCGCGTGGTGGTGGACGGCGAGGTGCTCCAGGACTCGGCCGCCCGGCTCCGCCTGCCGCCCGAGCGCCGGCGCGTGGGCTACGTGCCCCAGGACGGCGGGCTCTTCCCGCATCTCTCGGTGCGTGCCAACCTCTTGTTCGGGCGGCGGGCCGCCGGCCGCTCCTCCGGCGATCCGGCCGGTGACCTGGCCGAGGTGGTCGAAGCCCTCGACCTCGGCGCCCTCCTCGAGCGCCACCCCCGTCACCTCTCGGGCGGCGAGCGCCGGCGGGTCGCCCTCGGGAGGGCGCTCCTCGCCCGGCCCCGCCTCCTGCTCCTCGACGAGCCGACCACCGGTCTCGACCCGGAGCGCGCGCGGCGGGCGCTCGGCCAGATCCGGGAGCACGTGGGCGATCTTCGCTCCGGGTTCGCCGTGCCGCTCCTGGTGGTCACCCACCGCCCCGAGGAGGCGGCGGCCCTCGCCGGCGAGGTGCTGCTGCTCGAAGACGGGCGGGTGCGCGACTCCGGAGCGACCCGGGAGGTCTTGCTGCGCGCGGCCCTCGGCCCGGGCGCGGAGGCCGAGACGCTGATCGAGGCGCGGGTGGCCGGGCACGACCGGGAAGCGGGGGTGACCCGGGTCGAGCTGCCGGGCCCGGCGCCGGCGCGGCTGAGCATCCCGCACTCCCCGGACCTCGTCGCCGGCCGGACGGTGCTCCTGGCGGTGGGCGCCGGAGAGGTGTTGGTGGCGACCGCCCGGCCTGAAGGTCTGTCGGCGAGAAACGCCGTCGAGGTCGCGATCGAGGCCGTCGAGCCGGCGGGCGACGGCTTCCTGCTGCGCGCCGGGCCCTGGCTCGCCCACCTCACCCCGGAGGCGATCCGCGAGCTCGGCCTGGCCCCCGGCGCCCGGGTCTGGCTGGTCACCAAGACCCACTCCTGGCGCGTCGTCGCCAGCTGAGCGACGGTTCAGGGCTCCGGCAGGAAGCCGGAGCGGTCGAACAGGCCCGGCAGCTCGTCGACTCCGGGGCTCGCTCCGGCGAGCTCGTAGTACCGCAGCTCGCCGGTCGAGAGCTGCTCGATCCAGACCTCGATTCGCGAGGTCGAGAACTTGACCAGCGTCGGCCAGAGCCGGCCGTTGGGCTTCGGGCCCACGACACGGACGAAGAGCTCCGCGCGGTCGGGCAGGGCGCCCGCGATGCAGACCGTCTCCGGGATGCAGGCGGGGGCCTTCGTCCCCGGGATCGAGGGGCCGCCCCCCTGGCCGATTCGCGCCTTGACCCGGAAGCCGGCGAGCGCCGGGTCGCGGATCCAGCCGGCCTCGGGCGGCGGCGGCGGGCCGGACGCGGTCGAGTAGCGGAGGAGGCCGCCGCCGGTGGCGGCGACGAGCACCCGGCCGCTCGGGTCGAAGGCGAGCTCGTAGACGTCCGGATGCGTCAGGCCGAGGTTCACGGGCGCCCAGGTCTCCCCGCCGTCGGAGCTGCGGAAGGTCCCGCCGCCCAGGGTGGCCAGCCAGACGGTCGCGGGATCCCGGGGATCGAAGGCGAGGTCGGTACCGGCCAGGCCCTCGGGGAACGCCTGGGAGAGCTGGCTCCAGGAAGCGCCTCCGTCCAGGCTCCGTTCGATGTGGGTGACGATCGGCTCCTGGTTGAGGCCCCCGCTCCGGACGGCGGCGAGCACCACCGCCGCGTCCCGCGGGTCGACCGCCAGGGCCAAGCCACCGATCGAGAAGCCCACGGGCGTGCAGCTCCACGAGGCGCCGCCGTCGCTGCTGCGGCACACGCGCTCGCGGTTGGGCCCGGTGGTGAAACCCGCGCTCGCGTACAGCACGTCCGGGTTCGACGGGGCCCGCACGAGCGCACCGACCCTCGCCGCGAGCAGGCTCCGCCAGCTCGTACCCAGGTCGTCGGACTCCAAGACGCCCGGGTGAGCGCCCGCCAGCACCCGGTTCGGGTCCCCGGGGTCGGCCAACAGCTCTCCCACGTCGCTCGGGACGCCCTGGTGCGCGAGGAGCTCCCAGGAGGCGCCGCCGTCGGTGCTGCGGGCGATGTGCACGTCGCCGTCGACGAACAGGCTGTTCTCGGTGTCCATGAACAGGATCGAGGGGTCCGAGGGAGAGAGGGTCAACACCGTGACGGCATCTCCCAAGGTGTCGAAGGTCGGCGCGGGGATTCCCGAGTCGCTACGGCGCCACGTCTGTCCCCCATCGTCGCTCGTGAAGATCCGCTGATCGTCGGTGCCGACGAACAACCTGGCCGGCGTCACCGGATCGATGGCCACCGCGGTCGTGGGCGTCGGCAGGCCGCTGGGAGCCAGCGCCCAGTGGCCGCCGCCGTCGAGCGAGCGGAAGACACCCTTCGGCGTCCCGGCGTAGAGGGTGCGCGGGTCGGTGGGATCGAGGACGAGGGCCTCGACCGAGAGGGGAAGCGGAAGACCGTCGGCGGCGAGGGTCCAGTTGGCGCCGGCGTCGGTCGAGCGGTAGACGCCGCCCCGGATATTGGAGCTCGACTCCCTGGAGACACGGAGGGCCGCGTAGAGAGTCGAGGGGCTCTCCGGGTCGAGCGCCAGCGCCTCGATCGGAACCCGCTCGAGGGCTTCGGAGGCGGATCCGGAGGTGAAGGAGGGAAGGCCGTGGTTCCGCGGCTCGAAGCTCGCGCCGCCGTCCTGGCTCACGTAGACGCCCGTTCCCAGAGCGATGTAGATCGTCGAGGGGTCTCGCGGATCCAAGGTCACCTCGATCCCCCCGGCTCCGGCGGCGCCGGGGCCCTGGAAGAGCTCCGTGGCGGCCCAGCTCCCACCGCCGTCGGTGCTCCGCAGGAAGCGGACCTCGGGGGGGTATCCGTGGTCGGTGCCGATGCCGAGAATCACGAACACCGCGTCAGGATCCGAGGGCGCTACGGCCATAGAGTCCACGTGGGTCGAGACCACCCCGGACACGTCCTGGATCGGGAAGGACGCCGCGGGCGTCCAGGTGGCCCCGCCATCATGGCTCGTCTCGGCGCGGCTGATCCCGACGCCGTCTTGGCCCGCGAAGTAGAGCCTCGAGGGGTCGCCCGGCGCCACCGCCAGCAGGCCGCCGGTGTCCTTGATCCGCGTCCAGCTCTCGCCTCCGTCGTCGCTCCGGAAGACCCCGTCGACCGACGAAGGGAGCCCGAACCGGTCGGTCGCCAGGTAGACGGGGCCGCCCGGCATCGGAGCCGCGTGGACCCTGCCGCTCGCGCCGAGCGGCAGGCCGTCGCCGTCGTTCAAGAGCTCCCAGGGGCGGCCGTCCGAGACCCGGAAGACACCCGAGACGGCTCCGGCGAAGACTTGCGAAGGCGTGCCGGGGACGACCGCGAGCGAGACCACGCGCTGGCCGGCGCGCGGACCGAGGGGGATCCAGCCCGGTTCTGCTCGCGCTTGCGGCGTGGCGACGGCGACAGCGACCAAGGAGAGAAGAAAGGCGGCGAGTCGGGATTTCACGGGGAGACTCCTGAAACGAGTGCAGGCGAGAGAAAGCAACAAGGCAATGTCAATGAAGCATAAACGATGGTCTGCAAGCCTGTCACGGCGCCCGTCGCTCGCTCCACCGGGCTCCGGCCGCCCGGAGGGACGGCCGCGGCGGGACGGATCGGATAGCCTTGGCCGGCCGGAGCCCGCTCCCTCACCCCCGAAAGGACCGCCCGAATGCTCGTTCGACCCCGTCTCGCCCTGCCCGGGCTCGCTCTCGCGGCGCTGCCGCTCCTGGCCGGAGCCGCCTTTCCCCCGCCGCTGCGCGCGGCCGAGGCCACCCCTCCGCCCCTGACCCTCGAGCGGATCATGGCCGACCCCGACTGGATCGGGAACGCGCCCGAGGACCCCTACTGGTCCGACGACTCGCAGGCGGTCTACTACGAGCAGAAGCGCCAGGGCTCGGAGCTCCGCGACCTGTACCGGGTCGATCTCGGCGGCGTCGGCGCCCCGGTGAAGGTCGCCGACGCCGAGCGCGGATCGATCTCGGTCGCCGGCGGCGAGTGGAGCCGGGACCGGACGAAGAAGGTCTACGTCCGGGAGGGGGACGTCTACGTGCGCGACCTGGCGAGCGGCGAGGTCCGGCAGCTCACGCGGACGGCGGAGGACGAGGAGGAGCCCGAGTTCCTGACCGGCGCGGGCGACGGCGCGACCCAGGTGGCCTACCGGCGCGGCGAGGCGATCTTCGTCCGCGATCTCGCGACCGGCCTCGAGCGCCAGGCGGCCGACCTCGAGGCCGAGAAGGATCCGGAGGAGGAGGAAGCCCAGGACGAGGCCGACGCGGGCTACCTCGAGCGCCAGCAGGAGCGGCTCTTCGAGGTGATCCGCAAGGACAAGGCGGAGGACGAGGCCGAGCGCCGGCGGGAGCGGGAGCTCCAGGCCACGGACCCGACCCGGGCGCCGCTCCCCTTTTATCTCGGCGACGACGTGGAGGTGACCGGCATGTCGCTCGCGCCCTCGGGCCGCTTCCTGCTGGTGTCGGTGGCGGACTCCGACCGCGACGAGGGCGAGGCCGCCCTGATGCCCGAATACGTCACCGAGAGCGGCTACGTCGAGACCGAGAAGGAGCGGCCCAAGGTGGGCACCGGCGACGGCAAGGGCGAGCGCTTGCTGCTTCTCGACCTCGAGCGCCACGAGCAGCAGGAGCTCGATTGGGCGGCGCTGCCCGGCATCGACGTCGACCCGCTGGCGGAGCTCCGGGCGGCGGCCGACGCCCGCAGCGAGGAGCGGGAGGAGAAGGCCGGCGCGGCGGCCGGCGACGAGGCGAGCGCCTCCGGCGAGGAGGCGAACGAGGACGAAGGCGAGGAGGACGAGGAGGGTGCGGAGGAGCCCGACCTGCGTGCCGTCTCGGTCGGCGAGGTCGCCTGGAACCGCGCCGGCGACCGGGCGGCCGTGATGGTCTTCTCGCGCGACGACAAGGATCGCTGGATCGCCACCGTCGACCTTCAGGGCGCCCGCCTGGTACCGCGCGAGCGGCTCACCGACCCCGCGTGGATCAACTGGGACTTCAACGAGATGGGCTGGCTCGGCGACGGCTCCACGCTCTGGCTGCTGTCGGAGGAGTCGGGCTACTCGCAGCTCTACCTCCATCCGCTGGCCGGCGACGGCGGCGCGCACCGCCGCCTGACGCCGGGCGGCTCGGTCGTCTCGGACGTCGTCCTCTCGCCCGACGACCGCTACCTCTATTACCTCGACAACCAGGGCGACCCGGCGGTCTACGAGGTCTACCGCGTGGGCGTGGCCGGCGGCGCGCCGGAGAAGCTCACCACCCTGGGCGGGCTCAACGCCTACGCCCTCTCCCCGGACGGGGACAGGCTGCTGGTCACCCACTCGACCGCCGTCCGGCCGCCCGACCTCTGGCTCCAGGAGGCCGCCCCCGGCGCCTCGGCCCGGCGCCTGACCGACACCGTGAGCGCCGCCTACCAGGCGATCGACTGGACGCCGCCCGAGATCGTGCCGGTGCCCTCCTCCCACGTCGATCGGCCGATCTGGTCGCGCCTCTACCTGCCCGCGGGCTTCGATCCGCGGCGCGCCGAGCCCTACCCGGCGGTCGTCTTCATCCACGGCGCCGGCTACCTCCAGGACGCCCACGCCGGCTGGTCGTACTACTTCCGCGAGCACATGTTCCACGCCCTGCTCACCCGCCGGGGCTGCGTGGTCCTCGACATGGACTACCGCGGCTCGGCCGGCTACGGCCGGGAGTGGCGCACCGCGATCTACCGCGACATGGGACATCCGGAAGCTCGAGGACCTCGAGGACGGCGTCGCCTGGCTGGCGGCGACCCACGACGTCGACCGGCGGCGGGTGGGGGTCTACGGCGGCTCCTACGGCGGCTTTCTCACCTTGATGGCCCTGTTCCGCGATCCCGGCCTGTTCGCGGCCGGCGCCGCGATCCGGCCGGTCACCGACTGGGCGCACTACAACGACCCGTATACCTCGAACATCTTGAACACGCCGGACCTCGACCCGGAGGCCTACGAGCGCAGCTCGCCCATCGAGTACGCCGCGGGCCTCGCCGATCCCCTGGTCATCCTCCACGGCATGGTCGACGACAACGTCTTCTTCCAGGACACGGTGCGCCTCGCCCAGAAGCTGATCGAGCTCGGCAAGCAGGACTGGTGGGTGGCCTTCTACCCGGTCGAGGCCCACGACTTCCAGGAGCCGTCGAGCTGGCTCGACGCCTATCGCCGGATCGACAAGCTGTTCGAGGAGCACGTCCTGCCGGCCGAGGCCCCGGAAGGCGGTAGCATGCCGGCATCGCCATGAGCGCTTCGGCCAAGCCCTCCGCTCCGCTGTTCGTCACCTTCGAGGGCCTCGACGGCAGCGGCAAGACCACCCACCTGCAGCGCACGGCCCGCTGGCTCGAGGAGCGGTCGACGCCCCACCGGGTCACCCACGAGCCCGGCGGCACGCCCCTCGCGGAGGCGATCCGCCGGGTCTTCCTCGACCACCGCTGGCAGGGCATGGACGGCCGGGTGGAGCTGCTCCTGGTCTTCGCCAGCCGGCGCCAGCACCTGATCGAGGTCATCGAGCCGGCGCTGGCGCGCGGCGAGCACGTGCTGTGCGACCGCTTCACCGACTCGACCCGCGCCTACCAGGGCTACGGCCGCGGAGTCGAGCAGGAGCTGATCGACCACGTCGACCGGGTCGCGACCGGCGGCCGCAAGCCCGACCTGACGCTGCTCTTCGACCTTCCCGCCGAGCTCGCTCGCGAGCGGGGCACGGTCACCCGGCACCGGCGCTCCGGCGGCGCCGCCGACCGCCTGGACGCCGAGGCCCTCGCCTTCTACGAGCGGGTCCGCGAGGGCTTCCGCGCGCTCGCCGACGCCGAGCCGGAGCGCTTCCGGCGGATCGACTCCTCGGGCACCAAGGAGGCGACCGCCGCCCAGGTCCGCCGCGCCCTGGCCGGCATCCTGGGCGCCGGCCGGGAGGCGGCCTCGTGACGCCGGAGGGCGCCGTCGCTCTGGCCCGCCGGGCCGAGCTCTACCCCGGCGTGATCCTTCACGGCGGCGTCGCCGAACGCCGCCGCGAGGTGGCGCTCGAGCTGGCGCGGACGCTCCTCTGCGCCGCCCCGCCGGAGGAACGCCCGTGCGGCGTCTGCGCCCACTGCCGCCGCATCCGCTGGCCGGAGGGCGGCGCCGAGGAGGCCTTCCACCCCGACTTCCAGGTGCTCGAGCGCGACCTCAAGAGCTCGACCTCGGTCGACGCCACCAAGGCGTTCCTGCGCGCCGCCCAGGTGTCGCCGTTCGAGGCCCGGGGCCAGGTCTTCGTCGTCGCCGCCGCCGAGAGCCTCACCGGCGAAGCGGCCAACGCCCTGCTCAAGACGCTCGAGGAGCCGCACACCTCGGCGCCCCGCCACTTCCTGCTCCTGGCGCCCTCGCGGCTCGACCTGCTGCCGACGCTGCGCAGCCGGAGCCTGGCGATCTACCTCGGGGGCGAGGCCCGTCCCGACGCCGCGGAGCTGGCGGACCAGGCCGCCGAGGCCGGCCGATGCCTCGCGGCCTGGGCCGAGAGCTCCTCGGCGGTCTGGCTGCTGGCCCTCGCGGCGGCGCTCGAGGCCGCGGGGGACTGGGGCGAGGCGCGCTCCGGCGAGCCCTGGGCGCGAGCCGCGCGGGCCCTGGTCGCGGCCCGCGAGCGCCCGGGCGTGCCGCCCCGCCTCTCGCGCTCCGTCCTGGCCCTCGCCGAGGAGCTGCTCCGCGCTCCGGCCTGGCGGCTGCGCGCGATCGCTCCGGGCCGGATCCTCGAGGGGCTGATCGCGAAGCACTTGGCGCCCGAGAGCGCCGGGCGCTAGAATCACCGTCCCCCCGCGCCCAGGCTCTTCACTACCGAACGCACTACGGCGCGGGAGCCCGAGGAGTGATCCCCATGGAGCAGCGATTCGAGATCGTCCGTCGTCGTCGCGCGGCGCCGCCCGCCGCCTGGGCACTGGCCGCGCTCGCGGCCGGCTGCCTCGCCGTCGCCTGCGCGGGCCCGGCGGGCAAGGCCGAGCCGGGCGCCCCCGCCGGCGAGGGCTCGGCGAGTGACGTGCTGGCGACCGTCCACGGCGATCAGATCACCCGCGCCGCGGTCGAGAAGGCCGCCGCCGAGAAGCTCGACGACGTGCGCCTGCAGCAGCTCCAGTGCGAGGCGAAGGCCAAGCAGCAGCGCCACGACGTGATCGAGACGCAGGCCCGCCAGATGGTGCAGGACCGTCTGCTCGAGGCCGAGGCGGCCGAGCGCGGCATGTCGAAGGAAGACCTGATCGCCAGCGAGATCCACGGCCGGAGCCAGGTCGGCCCGGACGAGGCCGAGGCCTTCTACCAGCAGAACAAGGACCGGATCGGCGACCAGCCGAAGGAGCAGGTGCTGCCGCAGATCGAGCAGTACCTGGCCCAGCAGCGCCAGACCCAGGCCTACCAGGCCTTCCTCGACCGTCTCGAGGCCAAGTACGAGGTGAGCTACGACCTCGAGCCCTACCGGGTGGACCTCGACGTGGCCGGCGAGCCCGCCCGCGGTCCGGCCGACGCGCCGGTGACGATCGTCGAGTTCTCGGACTTCGAGTGCCCCTTCTGCAGCCGGGTCGAGCCGACACTGAAGCAGGTCCGGGACACTTACGGCGACAAGGTACGCCTGGTCTTCAAGCAGTTCCCGCTGACCAACATCCACCCCCAGGCCCAGAAGGCCGCCGAAGCGTCGCTCTGCGCCCACGATCAGGGCAAGTTCTGGGAGCTCCACGACGCCATGTTCGGCGACCAGCAGAAGCTGGCGGTGGCCGACCTCGAGACCAAGGCGAAGGACCTCGGGCTCGACGCCGCGGCCTTCAAGACGTGCCTCGAGTCGGGGAGCAAGGCCGACGCGGTCGCCGAGGACGCGCGCCAGGGGTCGATCGCCGGGGTGTCCGGCACCCCCGCCATGTTCGTCAACGGCCAGCTCGTCTCCGGCGCCGTCCCCTACGAGCAGCTCTCCGCCACCATCGACCAGGAGCTGAAAAGGCGGGGGGCCGCCCCCGGGAAAGCCGGAACGACGGCGGAGTGAGGCCGGGCTCCCTCCCGGCTGCGCAGGCGATGAGCTCGTATCGCGGCATTCCGCTCGACCACCGGCGCCTGCCGCCGGAGGCGACGCTCGCCAGGGGGCGGGCGCTCTACCGGGAGTTGGAGCGCCGGCGCAGCGTGCGCGAGTTCGCACCCGATCCGGTGCCACGCGAGGCGATCGAGCTCGCCATCCGCACCGCCTCGACCGCGCCCTCCGGCGCCCACCGGCAGCCGTGGCGCTTCGTGGTGGTCGACGACCCCGCGATCAAGCGGCGGATTCGCGAGGCCGCCGAGGCCGAGGAGCGCGAGAGCTACGAAGGCGGCCGCATGCCGCCCGAGTGGCTCGCGGCGCTCGAGCCCCTGGGCACCGACTGGCACAAGCCGTTCCTCGAGATCGCGCCCTACCTGGTGGTGGTCTTCGCCGAGCTCTTCGGCGTCGACCCCGGCGGGGCCAAGCGGAAGAACTACTATGTCAAGGAAAGCGTGGGGATCGCCTGCGGCCTGTTCGTGACCGCCCTCCACAACATGGGTCTCGCGACCCTCACCCACACCCCGAGCCCGATGCGCTTCCTCAACGAGATCCTCGGCCGGCCGGAGAACGAGAAGCCCTTCATCCTCTTTCCGGTGGGCTATCCGTCAGAGGGTTGCGAGGTGCCGGAGCTGCGGCGCAAGAGCCTGGAGGAGGTCGCGATCTGGAACCCGGCTCCCGACGCCGTTCCGTGACCCGGCCCGTCCTGTTCGCATCCGGAGGGTCGAGCGACGAGCAGACCCTGGCCGAGGCCGGGGCGCCGGTCGACCTCGACCGGTTGGTACCGCCGCCTCCCGGCCCGGCGGGCCGGCCGGGGGGGGACGGCTGGGAGGTGGAGATCGGCTTCGGCAAGGGCCGCTACCTGATCGCGCGCGCCGAGCGGGAGCCCGCCCGGCGGTTCCTGGGGATCGAGGTCGCCAACGAGTACTTCCGGATCCTGGTCGACCGCGCCCGGCGCCGCCGCCTCGGCAACCTCCTCGCCGTGCGCGGCGAGGCTCTCTACCTGCTCTCGGCCGTCCTGCCCCGCGGCTTCGCCCGGGCGATCCACGTCTACCACCCCGACCCCTGGCCCAAGAGCCGGCACCACAAGCGACGCCTGCTCGACCCCGAGACGATCGACCTGGTGCTCGGGGCGCTCGAGCCCGGCGGCGCGCTCTACTTCGCGACCGACCACCTGGAGTACGGCGAGCGGGTGGTCGAGATCCTCGAGTCGCACCCCCGGGTGGTCCACCGGGTGCTCGACGGCCCCTGGCCCGACGGCCCGCGGACCAACTACGAGGCCAAGTACGTGGCGGAGGGCCGGCCGATCCTGCGCCTGGTCGTCGAGCCCGTCGGCCCCGAACCCGGCCCGTCGCCCGGTCCGCCGCCGGGGGCGCTCCATCCCGAAGGGCGCGCGGGCGTCCTCGCGGGACCGCGGCCCGCCGGCGACGAGAGCGCGCCGCTAGAATCGGAGCGTCGCGCGGACCCGGACCTCCGATGAGTCACCTCGCCTTTCTCCTCCCCTACTTCCGCCGCCACCTGCGGCAGCTGGTCGCGGGCGTCTCCTCGATCCTGGTGGCGGTGGCGATCGGCCTGCTCACCCCGCTGCTCGTCGGCTGGGCGGTCGACGCCCTGCGCAGCCACCTCTCGGTGCGCCTGCTGGTCCTCTACTCGGCTCTGGTGGTCGGCACGGCGCTGATCCGCGGGCTCTTCACCTACCTGCAGCGGATGATCCTGGTGACCATGAGCCGAGACGTCGAGCTCGAGCTCCGGGACCGCTACTACGATCACCTCCAGCACCTCGACCCCGGCTTCTACGCCGAGCGCTACACCGGCGACCTGATGGCCCGGGCCACCAACGACCTCCAGGCCGTCAGGATGCTCTGCGGCCCGGCGATCATGTACAGCTCGAACACCGTCTTCACGGCGCTCGGGGCGCTGGTGCTCATGCTGCGGATCGACGTCCCGCTGACCCTCGTCGCGCTGGCCACCATGCCGCTGGTGGCGGTGGCGACCAAGTTCTTCGGCGAGCGGATCCACGTCCTGTTCGAGCGGGTCCAGGAGAACTTCTCCGAGCTCTCGACCCGGGTGCAGGAGAACCTGGCCGGGGTGCGGGTGGTGCGGGCCTACGCCCAGGAGCCGGGCGAGGAGGCGCGCTTCGCCCGGGTGAACCGCGACCTCGTCGAGCGCAACCGCCGCCTGATCCTGTGGGACTCGGCGTTTCGTCCGCTGCTCCAGGCCCTGGTCGGTCTCGGCTTCGTGGCGGTGCTCTGGTACGGCGGCCTGCTGGTGGTCCGGGGCGAGATCACGGTCGGCGAGTTCGTCACCTTCAACCTCTTCCTCGGGCGCCTGATCTGGCCGATGATCGCCATCGGCTGGGTGATCAACCTGGTGCAACGGGGCTCCGCCTCCCTCGGCCGGATCCGCGAGATCCTGGACACCGAGCCGGCGATCGTGGAACCGGCGGAGCCGGTCGATCCCGGGGCGCTGACCGGCGACGTGGCGGTCAAGGGCCTGACCTTCGCCTACCGCGAGGGGGGACCGGAGGTGCTCTCCGGGGTGAGCTTCGAGGTCGCCGCCGGCTCGACCGTGGCCCTCGTCGGGCGCACCGGCTCGGGCAAGAGCACGCTCCTCGCGTTCCTGCCCCGCATGGTCGACCCGCCCCCCGAGACGGTGTTCGTCGACGGCTTCCCGGTCGAGCGGCTGCCGCTCGCCGAGCTGCGGGGGGCGATCGGCACGGTGCCCCAGGAGAGCTTCCTCTTCTCGACCACGGTGCGCGAGAACATCCGTTTCGGCCGCTCCGCCGCGAGCGAGGAGGAGGTCGCGGAGGCGGCGCTCCTGGCCGGCCTCTCCGCCGACCTCGAGGGCTTCCCCAAGGGGCTCGACACGGTCGTAGGGGAGCGGGGCATCACGCTGTCGGGCGGCCAGAAGCAGCGCGTGGCCCTGGCGCGCGCGCTCCTCAGGCGGCCGCGCATCCTGCTCCTCGACGACAGCCTCTCGGCGGTCGACACCCAGACCGAGGAGATGATCCTCGGCAACCTGCGGGCGGTCTTCGAAGGCCGCACCGTGTTCCTGGTCTCCCACCGGATCTCGACGGTCAAGCGGGCCGACCTGATCCTGGTCCTCGACGACGGCCGGGTGGTCGAGCGCGGCAGCCACGAGGAGCTCCTGGCGGCGGGCGGCCTCTACGCCGAGCTCGCCGAGCGCCAGCGGCTCGAAGAGGAGCTCGAGGTGGTGTGACGTCCGACGAGGAGAAATCGTGACGAGAGTGCCGAGCACCTGGGCGAGTCGCGAGCGAGGGGGCGTCCCCTTCCCCCCCGTGGGGTGGGCAGGGGGTCGAGGGGTTGCTGGGGGCATCCGATGAACGGACGCGTCCTCATCACCGGCGGCTCCGGACTGATCGGCGGGGCCCTGACCGCCGAGCTCGCCGGCGCCGGCTACGACGTGGTCATCCTGTCGCGCTCACCCGAGCGGGTCGATCGCGACGGGGGTCTCCCCGCCGGCGCCCGGGCGGTCGGGTGGGACGGCGAGACCGCCGGGGGCTGGGCCTCCGAGGCCGACGGCGCCCGGGCGATCGTCAACCTGGCGGGCGAGAACCTCGCCGCCGGGCGCTGGACCGAGGCGCGCAAGCGCCGGATCCTCGGCAGCCGGCTGGCGGCGACGCGGGCCGTGGTCGCGGCGATCGAGCGGGCCCGGACCCCGCCCGAGGTCCTCCTCCAGGGCTCGGGCGTCGACTTCTACGCGGCGGGAGGGGACGAGCCGGTCGACGAGTCGAGCGCGCCCGCGGGTCCCTCCGGGGGGTTCCTCGCCCGCGTGACTCGGGCGTGGGAGGCGGCGAGCGCCCCGGCCGAGGCCCTGGGATCTCGTCGCGTCCTCCTGCGCACCGCGATGGTGCTGGCGAGGGAAGGCGGGGCGCTGCCCAAGATGGCCCTGCCGTTCCGGCTCTTCGCCGGCGGCAGGGTGGGCTCGGGCGAGCAGTGGGTTGCCTGGATCCACCGCGCCGACGAGGCGGCGGCGATCCGCTTCCTCCTCGAGCACCCCGAGGCGGCCGGCCCCTTCAACCTCGCGGCCCCCGAGCCGGTGACCAACGCGGCGTTCTCGCAGGCTCTCGCCCGCGCGCTCGGCCGCCCCGCCCTGCTTCCCGCCCCGGCGTTCGCCGTGCGCCTGGCGCTCGGGGAGATGGCGGACATGCTGCTCAGCGGCCGCCGGGCGCTGCCGCGCCGGCTCGCGGAGATGGGCTTCCGCTGGCGCCATCCCCGGCTGGGCGAGGCGCTCGAGGACCTCCTCGGGTGAGGCCGTCGCGGCCCTCCGAGCCGGGCCGAGCCGCGCGGCCGTGAGCCTCCTGGCCGAGGGTCTCGCCCACGCCGCCTGGGCACTGCCGCACGCCGGCGGACCCTACCTGGTGGCGGCGCTGGTGGTGCTCGCCGCCTACGCGCCGGGCCGAAGCCTCGCCGGGCCGGTCGCCTTCTGCTCGGCTGCCGAGCGGGTGTCGCTCGCGCTCGGCCTGGGCCTGGCGGCGATCGCGACCCTGGTCTTCGCGCTCGGTCTCGCGGGCCGGTTCACGCTGCCGGCGGCCGCCGCCGGCCTCGCCGCGCTGCAGCTCCCGTGGCTCGCCGTCCGGCTGCGGCAGTCCCGGGAGGAGCGCGGGCCCCGGATCGGGCGCTGGCGACCGCCGCCGGCCGCTCCTCCTCGGCGGTCTCGCCGCCGCCCTGCTCGTCGTCTTCGTCGGCACCTTGGCGCTCTACCCGCCCCTCGGCTTCGACGCCACCCTCTATCACCTGCCGGCCGCCCGCGCCCTCGCCCGGACCCACCGCCTCTCGTACCTTCCCGACGCCCGGTTCCCGGTCTTTCCGCAGCTCGGCGAGGCGCTCCTCGCCCTGGGGCTCGCCGGCGGCGACGACCGGGCGGCGCGGCTCGTCGAGCTCGCGGTCACCGCGGTCGCCGCGCTGGCGCTCTACGGCTGGGCCTCGCGGCACGGCGGCCGCCGTGCCGGCCTGTGGGCGGGAGCGCTCTGGCTCGGCTCCCCCTACGTGGTCCTCTTCGGCGCCGACGCCTACGTCGACGCGACGCTCGCCCTCTTCGGGGTGCTCGCGGTCGCGGCGGCGGACCGGGTGCGCGACGGCGCTCCGGCGCGCTGGGCGCTCCTCGCCGGGGGCCTGGCCGGAGCGGGCGCGGCGACCAAGTACTTCGGCCTCTTCTTCGTCGCCGCGGTGCCGGTGGCGATCGCGGTCTGGGGCGGCCGGCGCAGGCTCCGGTCGGCCGCCCTGGCGCTCGCCGCCGCGGTCGCGGTCCTGGCCCCGTGGTACGCCCGGATCACCTGGCTCACCGGCAACCCGGTCTTTCCCTACTTTCCGCAGTTCTTCGGCTCGAGCCCCTGGGACCAGAGCGGTTTCGGCGCGGCCGCCCGGGCAGCGGCGGCCCCCGGGGTGGGAGCCGCGCTCCGCGGGGTGGCCCTCGGCCAGGCGACCGCCTGGAGGAGCTGGGTCGGCGTCATGCCCTTCGACCCGTTTCTGGCGGCCCTCGCCCCGGCCCTCCTGCTCCTCGCCCGGCGTCCGCGGCGGCCGCTCGGCCCGTTGCTCGCCGGCCTGGCCTACGCGCCGTGCGTCTGGTTGGTCGCTCCCGACCCGCGCTACCTCCTGCCGGCCCTGGCGTGGGCTTGCGCCGCCGGGGGCGTGGCCCTCGCTCGACTGCTTCCGCCGCCGGCCGGGGGTGCTTCGGTGCGCGCTCGGCTGGCCCGGGGAGCGCTCGCCGCGATCCTGGCCGCGGCCTTCGCCGGCCCCGGCGCGGCCTACGCGGCGTACCGGATCTCGGTCCAGGGCCCGGTGCCCGCGACCCGCTCCGAGCGCGAGGCCTTTCTCTCTCGGTGGCGCCCGGGCTACGCGGCGATCGCCTACCTGAACCACCGCTACGACGAGGGCTACACGGTGTATGGACTGTGGGGGGAGGATCTGCGCTACTTCGCGCGCGGCCGCTTCCTGGGCGACTGGAGCGGGCCGACGAGCTTCGCGCGGGTGACGGCGGCCGCCGCGGAGGGGCAGGCGGCGCTCGCCCGCGAGCTCCGCTCCGTCGGCGCCGGCTTTCTCCTCGTCGTCCGGCCCAGGACGGGCGGCGCCGAGCCGGCCGCCCTCGCCGCCCCGGGCTTGCCTCTCGTCTATCGCGACTCGCGGTGCCGGCTCTACGCCCTCACGCCGGCCACCAGCTCCGGAGCGCGGCCGCCACCGGCTCTCGCAGCTCCGGCCGGGAGTAGATCCGGTAGCGGTCGATCCGCTGCAGGTGCCGGATGAAGTGGCTCGCCCGCTCCATGCTCACGGTCGCGCCGGCGGCGGTGCGGACCAGCAAGTTGCCCTGGCTGAACCGGTGCGGATCCTTGGCCGAGTGGGACTCGAGGAGGTTCTCGCGCCCGAAGCGCTCGCGCAGGCGGGGCAGGAGCTCGCCGAAGGCCGCGCTCTCCGCGCGGTCCAGGTGCTCGGGGGTCTCGAAGGCCAGGGGGAAGTGCTCGCGGGTGGAGACCGCGCGGGCATGGAAGTTCTCCGACGTCCGCATCCGGGAGGTCACCGTGATGTCGTCGACCGCCAGGAAGGCTTCGGGGTCCGACGGCCAGCGCCAGCCCTCCTCTTCGAGCCAGCGCGACAGGTGGAGCTCCAGGGCCTTGCCGCTGACGTTGAAGTAGACCTGGGTGAACATGTAGTAGCGGGCGAGGACCAGGGCCTCGAGCGCGTGGACCCCGCCTTCGTCGACGCCGATGCGCCAGTCGCCGGTCTCCTCGTCCTCGAGCGGCAGCATGGTGTCGAGCAGCCGCTCGGCGTCGTAGCTGCCGTAGCGCACGCCGCAGAACAGGCTGTCGCGCAGCAGATAGTCCATCTTGTCGACGTCGAGCTCGCTCGAGATCACCTGGGCGAGCAGGCGGTCGACCCCCTCGCCGCCGCCGGCGATCAAGGCGGCGACGTGGGCGGCCTCGAGCCCCCGCCCGCGCCGCTCGAAGATCCAGGCGATCTCGGCGTCGCCGAGCAGCAGCCGACGGGTCATCTCCTCGTGGTCGATGCCCTCCTCGAAGAGCTCCTCGGCCGAGTGGCTGAACGGCGCGTGCCCGATGTCGTGGAGCAGGGCGGCGGCGCGCACCAGCCGCCGATCCAGGCAGTCGGGGTCCGCGGGCAGGCGGCCGTCGCTCTTCGCCACGAGCGCGTCGTAGACCCGGCCGGCGAGCTCCATGGCGCCCAGGGCATGGCTGAAACGGCTGTGCTCGGCCCCGGGGTAGACCATGTTGGTCAGGCCGAGCTGGCGGATGGAGCGCAGCCGCTGCACCGGCCGGCTGTTGATCAGGGCGGTCTCGAACGGGTCGGCGCGGACGAACCCATGGACCGGATCGCGGATCGAGAGCAGGTCGGAAGCTCGGGACCCGGGCATCAGCGCGATCCGTTCATCGGCGGGTGGCGGCGAACCGCCTAGTTGACTTCGGCGTTCTCGGCGAGGGGGCGGAAGGGTCGGAGCAGGTCGAGCACGCGCTCGCGGCTCCGCAGGATGCGTAGCAGCTCGTGCGCCCGCTCGGGCAGGGCCTTCTCGAGGAGGTCGATCTTGCGCAGGGCCGGCAGGTCGAGGTCCGCGGCCATGCCGTTGACCAGAGCCTCGAAGGTGCCCCGGGCGAGGAGCTCCTCGAGGTCGGTCTCGTCGAACGGGAAGCGCTCGCCCATCTCGCCGGCGAGCTTCCAGGCGGCGAGCAGCAGGTCCCGGCGTAGCGCGACCACCCCCGGGTCCTCCTCGTCGACCTGGATCTCCGCGAGCGGCCGGACCACCGCCTGGCGATAGGGCAGGGCGAAGTCTTCGACCTCGCGCTCCACCGAGAAGCGGAAATCGCCGTGGAGGACGATGTTCGAGCGGCCGTCGGGCAGCGGCTCGACGGCGACCAGGCGTCCGGCGGTGCCGTCGGGGAAGATCGCCGGCGGCTCGCCGAACCCCCTCTCGGCCTCCGGCCGGAGCAGGACGATCCCCACCCAGCGCAGGTCCTCCTCGCGCTCGGCGAGGTCGCGGACGAGCTGGCGGTAGCGGGGCTCGAAGACGTGGAGCTTGAGTGCGGTCCGGGGGAAATGGACCACGTTGGGCAGGGGAAACAGGGGCAGCCGGGGCCGTGGGGTGGCGCTTTTCACGGAGGGCCGATGATACCAGGGCCGGGGGCCGGGGTCGGACTCCTCGGCGTCGGACTTTGCGACTCGTGCCCCCGGCCCGCGTGGTATAACTCGGGGGCCTCTTTACCCTTTCTCTATGCGTTTCACCGCTTCCATCCTGGTCTGCGCCCTCGTCGCGGCGCCGGTGCTCGCCCAGGAGGGCGCCGCCGGCTGGATCGCGGCCGGGGACCAGGCCTGGGCGCGGCGCGCGGAGGGGGCGCCGGCGGACGATCCGGGCCACGCGGCCCCCGGCCCCGTCGGCCGCGCGGTCACCGCTTACCGCAAGGCCGTCGAGGCCGCCCCGGACGACCTCGAGGCGCGTTGGAAGCTGCTGAGGACCCTCTACTTCGAGGGCGAGTTCGTGGCCCGCGGGCGCGAGGCGCGCCAGCAGGCGTTCGACCAGGGGCGGCAGGCGGCCGAGGCGGCGCTCGATCGGCTCGCCCTGGTCGCCCACGCGGGCCCGCGCGACGCCCTCGAGGACCTCGAGCCCGCCGCGCGCGCCAAGCGCCTGGCCGGGGTGCCCGAGGCGGCGCGCCTGTACAGCTTGGCGGCCGCCCACTGGGGGCTCTGGGGCGACGCCTTCGGGCGCCTGGCGGCCGCGCGCCAGGGCGTCGCGGGCAAGGTCCGCGACTATGCCCAGACGGCGATCGACCTCGACGAGAAGATCGACGGCGCCGCCCCGCACCGCGTCTTAGGGCGGCTCCACACCCTGGCGCCGCGGATCCCGTTCTTCACCGGCTGGATCGACCGCGACAAGGCGGTCCGGGAGCTGCGCCGGGCGGTCGAGCTGGCGCCGGAGGAGCCGCTCAACCACGTCTACCTGGCGGACGCGCTCCTCCAGTTCCAGCCGGAGCGCAAGGCCGAGGCGATCGCCGAGCTGCGCGCGCTCCTCGCCCGGCCG
This sequence comes from uncultured Acidobacteriota bacterium, assembly GCA_963837945.1. Lineage (GTDB taxonomy): Bacteria > Acidobacteriota > Thermoanaerobaculia > Multivoradales > DATKCC01 > CAVUBL01. The sequence goes on along the minus strand of CAWIQD010000001.1, from coordinate 78,884 downwards.
GCCGACCCCGCGAACGCGATCGAGGAGGCGAGCGCCCGCCGCCAGGCGCGCGAGCTCCTCGAGGACGCGCAGCGCTGAGGTCCCCGGAGGACGTGCCATGGCCCTCCACACCAAGATCCTGATCGGCCTGGTCTCGGGTGTCGTCCTCGGCCTCCTGGCGAACCTCATGGACATCGCCTGGCTCGCCCGGACGCTGCTCGCCCTCGAGCCGGTCGGCACCGCCTTCATCCGCCTGATCACGATGGTGGTCGTGCCCCTGGTGGTGGCCAGCCTGCTGATCGGCACGGCATCGCTCGGCGACCTGCGCAAGCTCGGCCGGATCGGCGGCAAGACGGTCGCCTACTACCTCGTGACCACCGCGATCGCGGTGCTCATCGGCCTCGCGCTCTCGAACCTGGTGCGGCCCGGCTCCCGGATCGACCCCGGGACCCGCGACCGCCTGTCGGCGAGCTTCGCCGGCGAGGCGGGGGAGAAGATGGCCCTGGCGGCGAAGCGGCCGTCGATCGAGGACGTGCTGCTCGACATGATTCCGCGCAACCCGGTCGCGGCGGCCGCGAACATGGACCTGCTGCCGTTGATCGTCTTCACCATCCTGTTCGGCGCCGCGATCACCCAGGTGTCGGCCGAGCGCCGCCAGGCGGTGCTGCGGGTGGCCGAGGGGGTCAACGACGCGGTGATGGTCCTCATCGACTGGATCATGAAGCTCGCGCCGTACGCCGTGTTCGTGCTGATCGCGGCGGTGGTCTCGCGCTTCGGCCTCGACCTGCTGCGCTCGTTGCTGTTCTACGCCCTGACCGTGGTCGCCGGCCTGCTCCTGCACGCTTTCGGTACCTACGCCCTGATCGTCCGCTTCCTGGTGAAGATGAAGCCGTCGACGTTCTACCGGCGGATCGCCGAGGCACCGCTCGTCGCCTTCTCGACCTCGAGCTCGAACGCGACCCTGCCGGTCACCATGGAGACCGCCGAGGAGGACCTCGGGGTCTCGAACCAGGTCGCGTCGTTCGTGCTGCCGCTCGGCGCGACGGTGAACATGGACGGCACCGCCCTCTACCAGGCCGTGGCGGCGATGTTCATCGCCCAGATCTACGCCCTGCCGATGGGGATCGGGGCGCAGCTCACCATCGTGCTCACCGCCACCCTCGCCAGCATCGGCGCGGCGGGCGTGCCGAGCGCGGGGATCATCATCCTCATCCTGGTCCTGCAATCGGTGGGGATCGGGGGGGCCGAGGCGGCGGCCGGGATCGCCCTCATCCTGGGAGTCGACCGGATCCTCGACATGCTGCGCACCGCGGTCAACGTGACCGGCGACCTGACGGCCGCGGCCTTCATCGCGCGCACCGAGGGCGAGACCCTCGAGCCTCGCCCGGTGGATCACAAGATCGAGATTCTCTAGATCGGGACGCCACCTCCCGGAATCCGCTTTCGGCGTTGCGGGTCACTCGACCTCGACCTGCGACGACCACCCGATCCGTTCGACCCGGCCGCGGTCGCGGCAGGCGGCGAGGAGCTCGGCGACGGTGCGGCCCTCCGGGGGCACCGCCAGCTCCGGTGCGACGTCGGCCAGCGGGGCGAGCACGAAGCGCCGCTGGGCGAGGCCGGGGTGGGGGAGGGCGAGCTCCGGGCGGTCCGAGGTGAGGTCGCCGTAGACCAGCAGATCGACGTCGAGCGGCCGCGGGCCCAGGCGCCGGCCCCGGCGCCGTCCGGCGGCGAGCTCCAGGGCCTTGGCGATCGCCAGGATCTCGTCGGGCCGCCGGCGCGTGAAGCCGGTGGCGGCGGTGTTGAAGAAGTCGGGCTGCGGAGTGGGGGAGAGGGGGGCGGTGCGATAGAGCGAGGCGACGTCGAGAGGGCCGAGAGCGTCGGTCAGGCGGGCGAGGGCGGCGGCCAGGGTGGCTTCGCGGTCGCCCAGGTTGGCCCCGAGGCCGAGCGCGAAGCGGACGCCGCCGGGCGCGTCAGGCCTCGAGGTCGTCGTCGAAGTCCTCGTCGTCCTCTTCTTCGTCGTCATCGAGCTCGTCGATGTCCTCCTCGTCGATCACTCCTGCGATGCCTTCGAACCCCTCCTCCTCGTCGTCGTCGTCGTCGACCTCGCCCGACGCCTCGAACGGCTCGGTCTCCTCGGCGGCGGGGGCGGGTGCCTTCGGCGCCGGGGCCGGCTTGCGCTTGCGGCGGCTCTTGGCCTTGGGCTCCTCGTCGCCGTCGGCGACCGGAGTACCGCACCGGGGACAGATCGGTTCCGGCTTGCCCATGTCGTAGAACTTGGCGCCGCATTCCGAGCAGTCGTGTTTCTTCCCAAGATCCGGCATCTCGCACTCCTTTGATCGCCGCAAGCCGCGCGGGAGGCCGCGAAGGTAGCACCAGCTCAGAGAGCTGTCAACCGCGGCCGAAAGGCGCGTCAATCCGCTGTCCACGGCTCGTTCGGGGCCTTTCCGGGCGGCTCGTGGGCCGGTCCGATCTCGTCACGAAAGAGGATCGGGCCGCACTTGTGGAATGTGCTCCGGTCCGGTGACCTCGGCGAGGCGGTTTTGCATCTCGGCGACCAGGTGCGAGATGCTCCGCCGCGGGCTGGAGCCCCCTCGCGCGGCCGCTCCGGAGCGATCGCCGGCGAGGTTTCCTCGCGGACCAGGCCGCGGTCTCCTCACCGGAGGCCGGGTGCTCGATGTGACGGAGGCTCGGATGGATCAATGGGAACGGGAAGACACGACGACCTACAAGGTCGTGATCAACCACGAGGAGCAGTACTCGATCTGGCCGGCGGACCGCGAGAACCCGCTCGGCTGGAGCGAGGTGGGCAAGTCGGGCACCAAGCAGGAGTGCCTCGACTACATCGAGGAGGTATGGACGGACATGCGTCCCCTCTCCCTGCGCAAGAAGATGGAAGAGATGGAGCGGGAGCAGGCGGAGAAGGGGGAGGGCTGAGCGCCGTCGCCCGGGGTGGGGTGACGTGAGCGCATCGCTCGAGGACCGCTGGCTGAAGGTCTTCCAGCCTCGGCCCGAGGCCGCGCTGCGCCTGGTCTGCTTCCCCTACGCCGGCGGAGGCGCCTCGGTCTTCCGCGACTGGTCGGGCGGCCTGCCGGCGAGCGTGGAGGTCCAGGCCGTCCAGCTCCCGGGCCGGGAGAACCGCTTCCGGGAGGTGCCGTTCCGGGCCATCGAGCCCCTGGCCGACGAGGCCGCGCGGGTGCTCGCCGCCCGGGTCGCGCCGCCGTTCGCCTTCTTCGGGCACAGCCTGGGGGCCGCCGTCGCCTTCGAGGTCACCCGGCGCTTGGGCCGCGCCGGGCTCGAGCTGCCGGTGCACCTCGTCGTCTCGGGCCGCTCGGCGCCGCGCACTCCGTGCGACGAGCCCCCGATCCACGACCTGCCGAGCGACGAGTTCTTCGCCGCCTTGCGCCGCTACGACGGGACGCCGGAGGAGGTGCTCCAGCACCGCGAGCTGATGGCCATGCTGGAGCCGATCCTGCGAGGGGACTTCGCGGTCTCCGAGACCTATGAGTACGCGCCCGATCCCGAGCCGCTGCCGGTCCCGATCACGGCCCTGGGCGGCGTCCGGGACGAGGACGTCCCGCCCGAGAAGCTCGACGCCTGGGCCGAGGAGACCCGCGCGGTCTTCCGCAGGCACCTGCTCGACGGCGGCCACTTCTTCGTCAACGAGCGCCGGGCCGAGGTCCTGGCGATCGTCGCTCAGGAGCTCTCCTGCCACCTGCAGCCGGCGCGCGTCCGTTAGCGCGCCTCGTCTCCTACAATGCCGGCGTCATGGTCCGCGACGCCGAGGCACCACCGCTCGAGCCGCTCTGGCCGGCAGGCTCGCCGGGGCCTCCCCCCGCCGGCGAGGTCCAGGTCTGGCTGGCGGACCTGGATCGGCCGCCCCTCGCCCGGGAGCGGCTGGCGGCGCTGCTCGCGCCCGACGAGCGCCTGCGGGCGGAGCGCTTCCGCTTCGACGTGCACCGCGCCCGGTTCACCGCCGGCCGGGGCCTGTTGCGGACCCTCCTCGGCCGTTTCCTCGCCGCCGATCCGGCCGGCCTCGCGTTCGAGTACGGACGGAAGGGCAAGCCGCGCCTGGCGAGCGCGCCGTGGGACCTGCGCTTCAACCTCTCGAACTCGCGCAACGCCGTGCTGGTCGCCGTCTCGCGCGGGGTGGAGCTGGGCGCCGATCTCGAGGCCCTGCGCGAGCTCGACGACGCGGCGGCCCTGGTCGAGCGCTTCTTCCACCCCGCCGAGCGGGAGGTGTTCAGGCGCCTGGACCCGGGCCGGCGCCTGGTCGGCTTCTACTCCGGCTGGACCCGCAAGGAGGCCTACGTCAAGGCCCGAGGGGACGGCCTGTCGCTTCCCACCTCGGAGTTCGAGGTGGATCTCGATCCCGGCGGCCCGGCGGGCCTCCTGCGCTTCGACCGGGAGCCGGAGGAGGTGGCGCGCTGGAGCCTGAGCGCCTTCGAGCCGGCCCGCGGCTACCTGGGGGCGCTGGCCGTGGAGGGCCCGCCGCGGGACATCGCGGCCCGTTTCTGGCGCGCCTGATCGCCGTCGCCGGCCCGGAATTCCAGCCTTCGCGGGCCGGTTGTCTGTTGTCGCCCATGAACGTTTCGAGATCCCTCTTCCCGCTCCTCGCCTTCGCCCTCCTGGCCGCCGCGGCCGCCCTGCCGGCCGCCGCCGCCGCGGGCACGCCCGCGAACCCCGATGCGCCCGGCCTGTCGCTCCCCGACCGCCAGGCCGCCCTGTTCGAGCGGGTCAAGCAGGAGCAGAGCACGATGCACACGCTCGAAGCCCGGTTCACTCAGCTCAAGGAGAGCGAGATGTTCGTCCAGCCGGTCGAGGCGCAGGGCGTGTTCTCGTTTCTCGCTCCCGACCGGGTGCGCTGGGAGTTCACCTCGCCCAACCCGATGACCGTGCTGATCGACGACCAGACCATGACCACCTGGTACCGGGACCTCGGCCGGGCGGACGTGATGAACGTCGGCCGCTACTCCGCCCAGGTGTTGAAGTACCTGGGCGCCTCCGGCTCGCTCGAGGCCCTGTTGGAGTACTTCGACGTGCGGACGGCATTCCCCAAGGACACGGCCGAGCCCTACCACCTGACCCTCGAGCCGCGGTACCCGCGCATCGCCAAGCACATCGAGCAGATCGACCTGTGGATCGACCGCACGCGCTTCGTGCCCGTCCGGCTGCGCTACGCCGAGCCCGGAGGCGACGTGACCGAGTACCGGTTCACCGACGTCAAGGTCAACGCCGCCCTTCCGGCGGAGCGCTTCCATCTCGACCTGCCCGACCGGGTCGAGCGCCGGACCCTCTCGGCCGACCACCCGTCCGAGTGATCCAGCACCGCCGACACTCGGCCGGGGGCCCCTGGAGGCGGGAAGGGGAGCGAGGGGACGCGGGGGGGATCCGGTCATTCGTCCCCTTCCCCCCTGGGGGAGGGAAGGGGAGCGAGGGGATGCGGGGGGGATCCAGTCGTTCGTCCCCTTCCCCCCCTGGGGGAGGGAAGGGGAGCGAGGGGATGCGGGGGGGAGCCGTTGATCTCCTTCAGGGTCACCGCCACCGACGGAGCGGCGCGCTGCGGCGAGCTCGCGACCCCGCACGGGACGATCGAGACGCCGGCCTTCATGCCGGTCGCCACGCTGGGTGCGGTCAAGGGCGTAGGGCCCGGCGAGCTCGAGGGCCTCGGCGCCCAGATCCTCCTCGCCAACCTCTATCACCTGGCCCTGCGCCCCGGGATCGGGACCATCGAGGCGCTCGGCGGCCTCCACGACTTCGCCGCCTGGCACCGGCCGATCCTGACCGACAGCGGCGGCTACCAGGTGTTCAGCCTGGCCGCGCGCCGGCGGCTCGACGACGGCGGCGTGACCTTTCGCAGCCACCTCGACGGAGCGGCCGTCCGCTTCACCCCCGAGTCGGTGGTCGAGATGCAGCGCCGACTCGGAGTGGACGTCGCGATGGTGCTCGACGAGTGCCCGCCCTGGCCGATCGCCGAGGAGGAGGCTTGCCGGTCGGCGGCCCGCACCCTCTCGTGGGCGCGGATGGCCCGCGAGGCATGGGCCGCCGCCCCGGGTCCCGGCGGGCTGTTCGGAATCGTCCAGGGCGGCGCCTTCCCGGCGGTACGCGCGCGGGCCGCGGCCGACCTGGCGGCGCTCGACTTCGACGGCTACGCCATCGGTGGGGTCAGCGTCGGCGAGCCGGACGAGGTCCGGCGTGCGACCGTGGAGCACGCCGCCCTGCGGTTGCCCGCCGACAAGCCCCGCTACCTGATGGGCGTCGGCCGCCCCGAGGACATCGCGCACGCGGTGGCGTCGGGGATCGACCTCTTCGACTGCGTGCTGCCGGCGCGCAACGCTCGCCACGGCGAGCTGTTCACCCGCTCGGGGCCCGTGCGGCTCAAGAACGCCCGGTACCGGGACGACCCGGGTCCGCCGGACCCGGACTGTTCCTGCCCCACCTGCCGGCGGGTCAGCCGGGCGTTCCTGGCGCACCTGGTGCGCGCCGGCGAGATCACCGGCATGGTGCTCGCGACGGTCCACAACCTGAGCTTTTACCTTGACTTTATGGCCGATATTCGCCAAGCTACCGCGTCCGGCAGGCTGGATTCGCTGGCCGGGTCGCCGAGCGCCAGGAGCGCGGCTCGGAGCGGACCCGGAGGTCCGGCCGTCAGGCCCTCGGCGGGAAGCTCTCGAACCCCTACCCTTTGAGGATCCAGTGACCGGAGCGGCCTGGCAGCTCGTGCGGCGGACCGCGCCGCGCCCGACCCGACGACCGATCGAGCCCCAGAAAGGGAACCGATGAACCCGATGATCCAGATCGCCCCGGCGCTCTTGCAACAGGCCCAGAGCCCGACGTTCCAGGTGCTCGCCCAGATCGCGCCTTTCGTGCTGATCTTCATCGTCTTCTGGTGGCTGTTGATCAGGCCGGCCCGCCAGCGGCAGAAAGCCCATCAGGCGATGCTCGACGCGCTCAAGAAGGGCGACCGCGTGGTGACCAACGGCGGCCTCCACGGCGAGGTGGCGGGCATGGAGGAAGCCGTCGTGTTCTTGAAGATCGCCGACAACACGAAGGTCCGAGTCTCGAAGTCGGCGATCGCCGGGCTCCAGGGCGAGCCCGAGACCGCAGGAGGGAAGTAACCGATGAACCGCAGCCTTCTCTGGCGTGGCCTGCTGATCCTGGTCGTGGTGGGCGTGCTCGTCGCCTCGGCCTACCCGTTGAAACAGAAGCTCAAGCTCGGTCTCGACCTGCGCGGCGGCATGCACCTCGTGCTCAAGGTCAAGACCGACGACGCGGTGCGCGCCGAGACCGAGTCGAGCATGGACTCGGCCGTGCGCCTGCTGAAGGACGAAGGGATCGCCGGCGTCGCCGCCAAGCGCACCGGCGAGACGACCTTCGAGCTCGGCGGGGTGCCCGCCGACAAGGCCGACACCGTCGCCGACATCTACGACAAGTACCTCAAGGGCTCCTGGACCTACAGCCGCGAAAACGGCCGCCTGGTCTTCACCATGAAGGAGAGCTACGAGGACGAGACCCGGCGCCTGGCGGTGCAGCAGGCCCGCCAGACGATCCGCAACCGGATCGACGCCTTCGGCGTCACCGAGCCGGTGATCGAGGAGCAGAAGGACAAGGAGCGGCTGATCGTCCAGCTCCCGGGCGTCGACGATCCCGAGCGCGTCAAGGAGCTGATCAAGAGCACCGCCTTCCTCGAGTTCCGGATGGTGGACTACCCGGACGGCGGTGGCTCGGCGTCGACCCGCGAGGAGATCCTCTCGCACTACAACGGCAAGCTCCCCGACAACGTGGTGATCATGGAGGAGGAGGTCCGCGACCCGGACAGCCACCAGCTGGTCGGCCACCGCTACTACGCGGTGCAGGCCTCGAGCGTGATCACCGGCCGCGACCTGAAGAACGCGCACACCGGCAGCGGGGAGTTCCAGCAGCCGGTGGTCAACTTCAACCTCAGCCCCGAGGGCGCCCAGAAGTTCGGCAAGGCGACCGGCGACAACGTCGGCCGGGGCCTGGCGATCATCCTCGACGGCAAGGTGGTCTCCGCGCCGCGGATCAACAGCCGGATCGACGACCGCGGGATGATCGAGGGGCAGTTCACCCAGCAGGAGGTGCAGGACCTGGTGACCACCCTGCGCTCCGGCGCCCTGCCCGCCGGCATCGAGTACCTGGAGGAGCGCACGGTCGGGCCGTCGCTCGGCCAGGACTCGATCCGCGAGGGGCTGCGCTCCGGCGTGATCGGGGGCATCCTGGTGGTGCTCATCATGCTGGTGGTCTACAAGGGCAGCGGCATCAACGCGGTCGTCGCCCTGACGCTCAACGTGATCCTGGTGTTCGGCTCGCTCGCCTACTTCCACGCCACGCTGACCCTGCCGGGCATCGCCGGCATCATCCTGACCGTCGGCATGGCGGTCGACGCCAACGTGCTGGTGTTCGAGCGCATCCGCGAGGAGCTGCACCGCGGCCGGACGGTCAAGTCCGCCATCCTCAACGGCTTCGAGAAGGCGCGCTCGTCGATCTTCGACGCCAACATCACCACCCTGATCGCCGCCCTCTTCCTGTTCCAGTTCGGCACGGGACCGATCCGCGGCTTCGCGGTGACCCTGTCGGTGGGCATCATCTGGTCGATCTTCACGGCCCTGTTCGTCAGCCGCTGGCTGTTCGACATGGTCACCTCGCGCCGCAGCCGGGTGGAGAAGCTCTCCATCTAGGTACGCCGGCTGAGCACGTCAGCGGGATCCGCAAGTCAAGGAGCAGGCGATGGAGTTTCTACGCGACACCAAGATCGACTTCATGAAGTACCGGATGTTCTTCATCGTGATCTCGGCGGTCCTCGTCCTGGTCGGCGCCCTCGCCGTGTTCGTCCACGGCCGGCTCAACATGGGCATCGACTTCGTCGGCGGCACCCAGCTCACCCTGAGGTTCCAGGAGCCCCCGGAGGTCAACGACATCCGCCGCATCCTCGAGGCCGCGGGGCTGAGCGACGTCCAGATCCAGCGCTTCGGCGAGCGGGAGGCCAACGAGGTGATCGTCAAGACCCCGCTGGCCAAGGAGAACGAGGAGGGGCGGCAGGCCCAGGTGATGTCGGCGCTCGACCGGAAGCTCAACCCGGCGGGCGGCACGATGGACATGAACCGCGCGGGCAGCGCCGCGCTCGCCGAGGTCCTCACGGCCGCCGACCCGGCGGGCGTCGCCAGCCAGGGCGCCGCGACCGCGAAGAGCTACTACGAGGGCGTGGCGGAGAAGGTCCTCGACCAGCGCCAGAAGGTGGGGATCTTCTCCTCCTGGGACCAGGTGGCCCAGGCCGACGGAGCGAGCCCGGCGATCGTCGACGTCCTGAAGAAGAACGCCACGCTCGGCAAGTACTCCCTGGTGGGCGCCGAGAACGTCGGCCCCCAGATCGGCTCCGAGCTGCGCAGGAAGGGCATCTGGGCGGTGGTGCTGTCGCTGTTCGGCATGCTCCTCTACATCTGGTTCCGCTTCGAGCTGCGCTTCGGCATGGGCGCCCTGATCGCCGTGTTCCACGACGTGATGGTGGTGCTCGGCCTCTACGCCATCTTCAACTTCGAGTTCAACCTGACGACGGTCGCGGCCTTCCTCACCCTGGTCGGCTACTCGGTCAACGACACCGTGGTCATCTTCGACCGGGTGCGCGAGAACATGCGCAAGTCGCGCCGCCAGCCGCTGATCGAGATCCTCAACGACAGCATCAACCAGACGCTGTCGCGAACGATCCTCACCTCGGGCACGACGCTCGTGGCGGTGGGGGCCATCCTGTTCCTGGGCGGCGACGTGCTGCGCGGCTTCGCGTTCGTGTTGACCATCGGGATCGTCGTCGGCACCTACTCGTCGGTCTACGTGGCGAGCCCGTTCGCGTTGCTCTGGGAAGAGCTGTTCGGCAGCCAGGCGAAGGCGCGGCGCGAGAGGAAGTCGAAGGCCGCGTAGGCGGGCCGGGGCTCTCGCCCTCGCGAACGGTTCCTGTCCTATAATCCGTCAACGGGCTCGTCCGCTCGTGCGCTCCTGCCCGTCGGATGATGGCCCTCGCGCGAGAGAAGTCCCCGACCCCGCCCGTCCCCTCTCCCGGGGTCGTACGTTTCGACGACATCCTGCAGCGCCTCGACGCCCGCGGGCGGAGCTACGACGAGGACTTCCTGCGCGAGGTCTACGTCTTCTCCGCCCAGATGCACAAGGACCAGACGCGGCGCTCGGGCGAGCCGTACCTGACCCATCCGCTGTCGGTCGCCTACCTGCTGGCCGACCTCAAGTTCGACCAGGTCTGCGTCGCCGTCGGCCTGCTCCACGACGTCCTCGAGGACACCCTCACCACGCGCGGCGCCCTCGAGGAGCGGTTCGGCTCCGAGATCGCCGAGCTGGTCGACGGGGTCACCAAGCTGGCCCGCCACGAGTACGTGCGCCGGGACGACGCCCAGGCGGAGACCTTCCGCAAGATGATCCTCGCCTCGGCGAAGGACATCCGAGTGATCCTGGTCAAGCTCGCCGACCGCCTGCACAACATGCAGACCCTGGAGCACCTCTCGCCGGAGGCGCGGCGCCGGATCTCGCGCGAGACCCTGGAGATCTACGCTCCGATCGCCCACCGCCTCGGGATGGCGCGGGTCAAGGGCGACCTCGAGGACCTGGCCCTCTACTACCTCTATCCGCACCAGTATGCCGAGCTGAACTCGAAGATCGCGGAGAAGATGAAGGTGGGCAAGGACGCCGTCGAGAGGATCCGCGGCCGGCTGGTCGACGCCCTCGGGGAGGCCTCCGTCGAGGCCGAGATCAGCTACCGGGTCAAGCGCTACTACTCGATCTACCAGAAGCTGCGCCGGCAGGGCATCGACATCTCGCAGCTCTACGACTACCTGGCGTTCCGCATCGTCACCCGCGACCTCAAGGACACCTACGCCGCCCTCGGTGTGGTCCACCAGAGCTGGCGCCCGATTCCGGGCCGGTTCAAGGACTACATCGCCATGCCCAAGCCCAACCTCTACCAGTCGCTCCACACGACGGTGGTCGGCGAGCGCGGACAGCCATTCGAGGTCCAGATCCGCACCCGCGAGATGGACCTGGTGGCCGAAGAGGGGATCGCCGCCCACTGGCACTACAAGGAGGGCTCGGAGAACCCGAAGGAGAGCGATCCCAACATCCTGTGGCTGCGCCAGCTCCTCGAGTGGCAGAAGGAGGTCCAGGATCCGCGCACCTTCCTGACCAGCCTGAAGATCGACCTCTATCCGGAGGAGGTCTACGTCTTCACGCCCAAGGGCGAGGTCCTCTCCTTCCCCCGCGGGGTCACGCCGATCGACTTCGCCTACAAGATCCACACCGAGCTCGGGCACCACTGCTCGGGAGCGCGGGTCAACGGCCGGCTCGTGCCGCTGCGCACCCGGCTGCACAACGGCGACATCGTCGAGGTGCTGACCAACCCGAACCGTCACCCGAGCCGCGACTGGCTGAACTTCGTGGTCACCACGCGGGCCAAGAGCAAGGTCCGTCACTGGCTCAACACGCAGCAGAAGCGGCGGGCCGTGGAGATCGGGCGTCGGCTCCTCGACAAGGAGCTCAAGAAGTACCGGATCAGCCAGAAGAAGGTCTTCGAAAGCCCGGAGCTCTCCCCGTACCTGAGGGACGAAGGCCTCGCCAACCCCGACGAGATGCTGTCGCGCATCGGGTTCGGCAAGCTCCAGCCCCGGCAGGTGATCCAGCGGCTGGCCGCGAGCGAGAACCTCGAGGAGCCGGCCGAGCAGCCGGGGCGCCTGCGCCAGGCGGTGACCCGCTTGCTACCGGGCCGGGGGGACGGTCCGATCCTGGTCAAGGGCCATGGCGACCTGCTCGCCTACATGGCCAAGTGCTGCAGCCCGTTGCCGGGCGAGCGCATCATCGGGTACATCACCCGCGGGCGCGGGGTCTCGGTCCATTCGGTCGACTGCCCGAACGTCAAGAACCTGATGTACAACCCGGAGCGCGAGATCGAGGTGCGCTGGGCCAAAGAGGTCGACGACGTCTTCGCCGCCACCATCTTCATCGAGACCGAGGATCACCAGGGGATGCTCGCCCGGCTCACCCAGGTGGTGGCCGAGTACAAGTCGAACATCACCTCGATCGGCGCCCGCACCACCGACAGCGGCCAGGGCCTGATCGAGATGAAGCTCGAGGTCCGGGACCGCAAGCACCTGGTCAAGATCCTCGAGGGGCTGCGCAAGACGACCGGGGTGCTGCGGGTGACCCGCCAGATGGCGGCTTCGACGTCCGAGCGCGACCAAGCCCGCGAAGCCCGGTAGATCGGTCGGATCCCCCCTACACTCACCCCCAGGGGGAGAAGGGCGCCGCCGCCGCCCGGAGACCTCATCGCCGCAGGCGGAGTGCCCCGGGCCGGAAATCCAGCGTCGCACCGAGGGCGCCGAGGCGCCGTCACGGCCAGGCGCGCGACCGAGGCATACCCGAGGTATGCCGCAGGGAGCGCAACGCCGCCGTGGCGGATGCCTCGGCGGCCGAATGCAGCTGGATTTCCGGACGGGGGCTACGCCTGCCCCGGGGACCACTTGCGGGCGGGGGCCTTGGTGACCTTGCCGCTGCGCAGGCAGCGCGTACACACCAGCACCCGCTGGACGGAACCGTCCACCAGCGCCCGCACGCGTTGCAGGTTGGGCTTGAACTCGCGCTTCGTGACGTTATGGGCGTGGCTGATGCTCGAGCCGAAGGTGGTCGTCTTTCCGCAGTAGTGACATTGCCTTGCCATGGGGTTTCCGCTCCTTCGCGTCAGTCCGAATCGTGGAGGGTAACAGACCCGGACCGGTGGCGCAAGGCCGCGCCCCAATTCACTTCGAAGCGCCCCGCCGAGCCCCGTTCGGTGCGGCCCGGTGGGGGTCCGGGAGGGCTCTGCGCGAACGAAATCGGCGGGTATTGCTATAGCTGTATTTGCGACTTGACACCCCTATTTTTTGGTGCTAGCCTCCAGCGAAGCTTTAAGGAAAAAGACCTAAGTCTGCGTGAAACCTAGGCTTCGGGGGGAGTTCAAGGGTCTTGCTATTTTCGCGTGCAAAGGGCCTCGTCGGCCTCGACATCGGAAGCTCCGCGCTCAAGCTCGTCGAGCTCAAGGCTCGCAAGGGCGGTGAGTTCTCGCTCGTTCGCCTGGGAGTCGAGCCGCTGTCTCCCGAGGCGATCGTCGACGGCACCATCATGGACTCCTCCCTGGTGGTCGACGCGATCCACAAGCTCGGCCAGGAGACGCGGGTGAAGAACACCACCTTCGCCACCTCGCTCTCGGGCCACTCGGTCATCATCAAGAAGATCCAGCTGCCGGCGACGCCGGCCGACGAGCTGGCCGAGTCGATCCAGTGGGAGGCCGAGCAGTACATCCCCTTCGACATCAACGACGTCCGGCTCGACTACGTCGTGCTCTCCGAGGGCGAGATGGGGCGCGACACGATGGAGGTCCTGCTGGTCGCGGTCAAGCGGGACAAGGTCAACGACTACGTCTCGGTGATCAGCCAGGCCGGCAAGACCCCGAGCCTGGTGGACGTCGACGCCTTCGCGGTGCAAAACGCCTACGAGGTCAACTACGACCTCGACCCCGGGAAGGTCGTGGCCCTGGTCAACATGGGCGCCGCGGTCACCAACATCAACGTCCTCGCCCGCGGGCAGTCGGTCTTCTGGCGCGACATCTCCTTCGGCGGCAACCAGTTCACCGAGTCGCTCCAGCGCGAGTTCAACCTCTCGTTCGAGGCGGCCGAGGCGCTCAAGCGGGGCGAGTCGGTCGACGGCGCGTCGTCCGGCGACGCGCGGCCGATCCTCGACTCGGTCTCCGAGGAGATGTCCGAGGAGCTCTACAAGACCTTCGACTTCTTCTCGGCGACGGCCTCGGAGGGCTCGGTCGACGAGCTCGTCCTCTCGGGGGGCTGCGCGCTCACGCCGAACCTGCTCGAGGTGCTGCGCGAGCGCTTCGGGGTCTCCGCCGCGGTGATGGACCCGCTGCGCCGGATCCATTACAAGGAGAGCGATTTCGATGCCGCGTGGCTGGCGTCGATCGCTCCCATGCTCGCGGTGTCGGTCGGGCTGGCGATCCGTCAGGTGGGGGACTGAGGCGTGATCCGAATCAACCTGCTCGCCGAAGGCCGGCGCCCGACCGCGGTCCGCAAGACCCGGAGCGTGGCGCTCGCCGAGCGCAACTGGACCAACATCACGCTGGTCGCGGGCATCCTCCTCGGCGCGCTCCTGGCCGTCGGCTACTGGGTCCAGCTCGATCACCGGCGCGACGGCGTGCGCCAGGAGGTCGCGGAGGCCCAGGCGGAGGTCGATCGGCTCAAGCCGATCCTCGAGGAGGTCGAGGAGTTCAAGAAGAAGCAGGCCGACCTCGAGCGCAAGATCGAGGTCATCACCAACCTGAAGAACGCGCAGACCGGGCCGGTGCGGGTGATGGACGCCATCTCGCGCGCCCTGCCGGAGCTGCTCTGGCTCGACGAGATGCAGGTGAAGGCGAGCTCGATCCGCGTCAGCGGCCGGGCCTTCAACGTCAACGCCATCTCCAACTTCATCGAGAACCTGGACAAGGTCCCGGAGTTCAGGGAGCCGCATCTCGGGAAGGTCACCGAGGCCGGCGCCGTGTACAGGTTCACCATCGACGTGGAGTACTCCCTGACCCCGCCCAAGACGGACCAGGGCGAGGCCGGAGAGACGGGCACCGCTTCGCCGGACGACACCGGCGAGGGCCCGGACACCGACTCGGGGATCGACGGGTAACCGGGACCGGGAAGGGGAGAGAGGCACGTGGCCATCGAGACCGGTCTGGAAGGAAAGCCCTGGTACTACGGCCTGATCATCGGGTTGGTGATCGGTGGGCTCCTGTTCTGGTTCGTCCATTACCTCTGGCTGGCGCCGATCAAGAAAGACATCGCCTCGCTCCAGGCCCAGCTCGAAGACCTCCAGACCAAGATCCAGGAGGGCCGCTCCGCCCGCGCCCGGCTGCCGCAGTTCCGCGAGCAGGTGCGGCGCCTGGAGCTCGAGCTCGACAAGCTGCTCCGGATCCTCCCCGCGCGCCTCAACACCCAGGAGATCCTGCGCAACGTGAGGAACCTGGCCGAGCGCGGAGACTTCGACCTCAAGGTCTTCCAGCCCGGCAGACTGACCGACAAGGACTTCTACAGGGAATGGCCCATCTCGATCACCCTCGCCGGGCGTTACCACAACCTGGCGATCTTCTTCGACCAGATCCGCCGCTATCCACGCATCTTCAACATCGAGGACCTCACGATCCGAGCGCTGCCCAACCAGTCCGAGGGCCATACCCTGACGACCAGCTTCGTGGCCAAGACGTTCGTCTACGCGGCGGCGCCCCCGGAGACGACGGGTCCCGCGAAGAACGCGGCGCCGGGCGCCGGCGGAGGAGGCGCACCATGAGCACGAGCTCCGAATCGCTGGACGGCCTGCGGGCTCGTTCTCCTCCTGGGGCTCGCCTGCCTGGGCGCCGCTCCGGCCCCGGCGCTGGGCGCGCAGGCTGCCGGCCCAGCTCAGGGTCAAGCCCAGGGTCAAGCTCAGGGCCAGACCCCCAGCTCCGGCCAGCCGGCGGGCGAGCAGGCCGGCGGCGGCCAGGACAAGCCCGGTGCGGGCGAGGGCGGAAAAGGTGCGGCGCCCGGGACCAATCCCGAGGACATCGACCAGCTGCTCGCCGGCGAGGAGCAGGTGCTGGCCGGGGAGGGGTACAGCTACGACCCGGGCTCGCGCCGCGACCCCTTCAAGTCGCTGCTCGTGACCACGCAGCTTCCGAACTTCCGGGGACCGCGCCCCGAGGGCGTCCCCGGGCTGTTGATCGACGAGGTCATCGTGACCGGGATCTTCCGCACCCGCCGGGGCTTCGTGGCCCAGGTCCAGGCGGCCGAGAACGACAAGAGTTACCTCGTCAAGGAAGGGGACCAGCTCTATGACGGCGACATCGTCCGGATCACCGACAACGAGATCGTCTTCAAGCAGATCGTCCAGGATCCGACGGCGTTGAAACCGTTCCGCGAAGTCGTCAAGACCCTGAACCCGGAGAAGGGATGAGGGGCTGGAGCAGACCGGCGACGCTGTCGCGGTCGCGCAAGCATGAGGTGAGCGCCATGGGAGACGTCTTGAACACTCGTGGAAGGGCGCAGGCAAGCCGGCACCGCGGTGCCGGCTCCTCGGGCCGAGGGCGGAGCGGACGCGGTGCGGCCTACGCCGCGTGGCTCCGGGAACCGGCCGGATGGGCGGCGATCGTGCTCGTGACGGCACTCTTGGCGGCGCTCGCCGGCTGCCACTCGTCCGCTCCCACCGAGCCGACGGCCATGCCGCCTGCGGAGCCTGCCGCCGAGGCGCCGAGCGCCGCCCAGGCGGTCGCGCCCCAGGCGATCCAGGTGACCGGGGTCCAGGTCCGCGAGGGCGCCCCCGAGACCACGGTCGAGATCTCCTCCACCGAACCGCTCGTCTGGACCAGCTTCCGGGACGCTTCCGGAAACGTGGTGGTGGAGCTTCCGAACTCCTCCGTCGCTCCGGGCGTCGGCGACCTGGCGCCCGAGAGCGGGCTGGTCTCGAGCGTCACCGTTTCCGAAGAGCAGGCCGGCACCCGCCCGATGTCGCGGCTGGTGATCGCCACCCGCGAGAACGTCGAGCAGAAGCTGCGCGCCGACGGCAACCGCCTCCTGGTCGAGCTGCGTCCGGCGGGGGAGCCCGCCAGCCAGGGCACCGGCAGCCTGGCGTTCGAGCCGATCGCCGAGGAGGAGCCGGCGCCGGAACCGGTCCTCGAGCCCGCCGAGCCCTCCCCGGCGACCCCGCAGCCCGCCCTCGGCACGCCCGACCAGCCGGTCGTCGGGCCGGCGCCCACCGGCGCCACGGCCTCGAGCCTCAGCGACGTCGAGGTCACCTCGGAGGCGGATCGGACCGTGGTCCGGATCGAAGGAGACGGGGAGTTCTCCTACTCCACGTTCAGCCTGAGCGACCCCGAACGGTTCGTGGTCGACCTCTCCGGCGTCGTCAACCGGAGCTCGCGTCCGCTGATCGCGGTCGATGCCGGCCCGGTGGAGCGGATCCGGGTCGCGCAGTTCAAGCCGCTGCCGCAGCCGGTCTCGCGGGTCGTCTTCGACCTGCGTCAGCCCCGGTACCCGCACATCGAGCGCTCTGGCGACGCCCTGCTGGTGAGCTTCGAAGGCCCCGCCGCGGCCCCGAGCCGGGCTCCCCGGCCCGCACGGCCGGTGCCTCAGCCGCCGGCGCCGCCGGCGATGACCGCCACGGCTCCCGCGGAGGGGGCGCCGATCGTCACCGGCTCGCCCGAGCCCGAGGACCTCGAGCCGACGCCCGCCGAGCAAGCACAGTCGATCGAGGTGTCGAACGTCCCGCCCGCCGCGCCGCCGCCGGCGCCGAGCGAGCCCGCGCCGCGACCGAAGATCGAGCTGGAGGGGACGCCGCCCCAGGTGCAGACCCTGCCGGGCTCGAATCTCGTCGCGACGACGCCCGCCGGGAGGTCCCCCGCCGCGGCGCCGCCCAGCGACGCCGCCCTCTTCGGCCCGAGCGAGGTCCAGATCCAGCCGCCCGCCGGGCCAGCGGGCCCGGTCACCGGGCTGCGCTTCGGCACCCAGCAGGTCTCCTCCGGAGAGCGCAAGTACACGGGCGCCCCGATCGACATGACCCTGCGCGACGCGGACGTGGTCGAGACGTTGCGCTCGTTCTCGAAGATCGCCGGGCTGAACATCGTGATCCAGCCCGACGTCAAGGGGGGCCGGGTGACCGTCGAGCTCGAGAACGTGCCCTGGGACCAGGCGCTCGAGCAGATCCTCAAGATCAACAACCTCGGCTACGAGCTCGAGGGCAACATCATGCGGATCGCGCCGCTCGAGGATCTCCGGAAGGAGGCCCAGGCCCGCCAGCAGCTGGAGGCGGCCAAGGCCCTCTCGGTGCCGCTCGAGACGGTCATGAAGCGGCTCTCGTACACCAGCGCCGCGAACGTCGCCAACATCCTCAAGCGCAGCGGCTCCGGCGGCATCCTCTCGCAGCGCGGCAACGTGATCGTCGACCAGCGCACGAACACCCTGATCATCTCCGAGCTGCCCGACTACATGGACACGGTGCTCGCGATCATCGACAACCTGGACGAGCCCGAGCCCCAGGTCATGATCGAGGCGCGGATCATCGAGACCACCAAGCGCTTCAGCCGGACGCTCGGCATCGATTGGGGATTCAACGCGACCGCGGGGCCGGCCACCGGCAACTCGACGGGGCTCGAGTTCCCGAACAACGTCGACGCCAGCGGCTCGGTGAACCTGCCGACGGGCGGCCAGAACGGCCTGCTCAGAATCGGGCTCGGCAACATCCTCGACACCTTCCGCCTCGACGCGGTGCTCAACGCGGCCGAGGACGACGGGCTGGTCAACATCCTGTCGACCCCGAAGGTCGCGACCCTGAACAACCACACGGCCCAGATCCAGAGCGGCCTCCAGATCCCGATCCAGACGGTGGCCAACAACACGGTCAGCGTGCAGTTCGTCAACGCCACCCTGAAGCTGCAGGTGACGCCGCAGATCACGGCCGACGGCACGGTGGTGATGGACATCAACATCCAGAAGCGCGAGGTCCAGACCGCGTTCCTGGTCCCGGGCGCGACCAACGCCCCGATCGCCACCAAGGAGGCGACGACCCAGGTGCTGGTCAAGGACGGCGGCACGGCGGTGATCGGCGGCATCTACGAAGTGTCCACCGACCAGAGCCAGCAGAAGGTGCCCGGCCTGGCCAACATCCCGATCATCGGACACCTGTTCAAGAACCGGGATCGGTCCGACCAGAACCAAGAGCTCTTGATCTTCATCACCCCCAGGGTGATCCGGCTCTAGCGTGGAGACGACGATGAGACACCTGTACACCTGGTTGCTTCTGCTCTGTCTGCCCGTCCTGGTCGCCGGCTGCTCCGACGCCGGCAAAGTGGACAGCGGAGGCGTCTCGCTGGTGATCTCCGACTTCAACGGCCTGCCGAACGCCGTCGGGGTCGAGGAGTCGAACGGCCTGGTGACGGTCGACCAGATCACGCTCACGTCGATCCTCCAGAACCCGAACGCCGGCATGACCGATCTCCAGACCGTCGAGCTCTCCAGCTACGAGGTCGTCTACACGCGGGCGGACACCGGTACCAAGGTGCCCACGCCGCTGGTCGAGAAGCTGATCAGCTCCATCCCCCCCGGTGGGACCATCGTGTTCAACAACCTGGCGATCCTGCGCTCCGAGCAGCTCGGCAACCCGCCGCTGTCCGACCTGCTGTTCGTCAACGGTGGGTTCGACCGGGAGACGGGAAGCGACGTCATCCTGCTCAATCTCCGGCTCCGGTTCTTCGGGAGGACCCTGGGGGGCCGAGACATTGCGACCAACCCCCAGAGCTTCACCGTAGAATTCCGACCCTCGCTCCTCTAGGAGATAGGTACGATGTCCAGACGTCCTCACACCCCGATCGCCCCCCGCCGCGCCGCGCGCTTCGCGAGCCTGCTCCTGGTGGCGCTCCCGCTCCTGCTCGCCGGCTGCAACGCGAGCTCGCCGAGCGAGCCGAGCCAGCAGCCCGGGCCGCCGCCCGGATCCGGGCCGTCCAACGCGACCTACAACGTCACCGTCTCCCTGTCCCCGAGTCAGGTCCCGGCCGGTGCCACCGACCCCGTGACGGTCAACGTGCGCGTGGTGCGCACCGACAACGGCCAGCCGCCGCCGAACGGCACCACCGTGGTCGTCTCCGCCAGCGCCGGAGCGCTCGGCTCCGAGACCGGAGCCACCTCGGTGGTCGTCGCGACCACCAACGGCCGGGCGAGCGTGGCGTACTTCGCACCCACGACCCTGACCAGCGGCTCGGTCGTCATCCAGGCCCGGCTCGAGAGCAGCATCGGGCAGGCGACCCTCGCCATCGCCGAGCCCGCGACCTTCTTCATCAACGCCCTCGAGCCCAACACCGGTAACCCCTCCGGGGGCGACCAGGTGTCGATCCTGGGCGGCGGTTTCGAGACCCCGGTGCGCGTGACCTTCGACGGCACGCCGGCGCAGGTGCTCTCGGTGACGCCCACGCGGATCCGGGTGATCACTCCGCCCTCGGCCTCGGCGGTGCCGGTCGGCTCGACCTCGGCCGTCGACGTCGGGGTCGTCGTCAACCTCAACGAGACGAACCAGGCGAGCGACACGCTGCCCCGCGGCTTCATCTACACCCGCGGCGGCACCACGCAGCAGCCCGAGGTCTTCTCGGTCACCCCGGCCTCCGGTCCGAACGAGGGCGGCACCCGGGTGACGATCAACGGCGACGGTTTCGAAAGCCCGATCCAGGTGTTCTTCGGTAGCGGCACCTCGGCCACGGGCTTCACCGGCGTCGAGGCGACCGTCGAGTCCGTCACCACCTCCCGGCTGGTCGTGGTGACGCCTCCCGCCCGCTCCTTCGGGCAGGACAACCAGAACAAGACGGTCAACATCCTGGTCAAGAACGTCAACAGCGGCTTCTCGACCGTCGCCACCTCGGCCTTCCAGTACGGCACCAAGGTCAGGATCACGTCGATTCAACCGGGGGTGGGCCCGTACACAGGCGGTACCCTGGTCAAGGTCTTCGGCCAGGGATTCGATGAACCTGTCGCGGTGGAGATGGGTCTCCACGCGCAGAGCATCATCTCGGTGACGGGCACGGAGATCGTGATCCGGACCGTTCCAGTGCAGATCATGAACTGCACCGAGGTTTCCGGACCCACGCGCGAGGTGAACATCGACAGCGGCGACGGCGCCGACGACGGCCCAATCTTCACATATCAGGTCTTAAGGCCGGTCATCACCGCCGTGGCTCCAGCCAGTGGGCCCGAGGGTGGGAACACGTTGGTGACGATCTCGGGAGTGAACTTCGACCAACAGACGAGAGTGCTTTTCGGAGACCAGGCTGCTTCCATCGTCAACGTCTCGGCGGATGGGAGCCAGATTCAAGTCCGGACGCCTGCGTTCTCGGGACAGCTTGACGAGCAGCCTTGTGGCGACGGTGGAATGCGTTTCATCCCGACTGCCGTTGACGTGGTCGTAAGCAGTCTGTTGACGGATTGCACCGATACCTTTGCCAACGGGTTCCTTTTCAACCCTGCGGACACCTCGTGTCGCAATGAGACTCCGCCGGAGCCCACGCCTCCCCAGTGCAGCGACGGGATGGACAACGACGGCGACGGGTTGACCGACTACAACGGCGGCACGAGCCCGCCCGGCGACCCGCAGTGCACCAGCGACGGGGACAACAGCGAGGCCAGTTGAGCGCTCGTGAGCCCTGAGCAGCCCGGGCGAGGGGACCTCCGGCGCCGGAGGTCCCCTGCGCCGCCCCCGCGAGCCCTCCATCCCGCCGAGGCTGCTGCCGGCCGTCGCTAGACGGTCGCCCGCTCCCCTGCGTATACTGAGCCTGAAATGACGAGAATCTTGCGCCCAGCCGTCGTCCTCGCTTTCGTTCTCGCCGCCGCCCTGGCCGTCTCCTGCGACAAGGTCAGCCCGGTGGCGCCGACCGGATCGGTCCTCACCGTCTCGGCCAATCCGTCGGAGATCGCGCTCAACGGCACGTCGACGATCACCATCGTCGGCCGCAAGATGGACGGCAACCCGCTCAACCCGGGCACCCAGGTCCGGCTCTCGACCACCGTCGGCAAGCTCGACTCCGAGCTCGTCGAGCTCGACAGCTCGGGCGTCGCCACCACCAAGCTCCGCGGGCAGGGCCGGATCGGCATGGCCACCGTGACCGCGACCTCCGGGGCCACCGAGGCGGCCACCGTCGACGTCCAGATCGGCCGCAGCGCCGGTGCGGTCTCGCTCCAGGCGACGCCGACCAGCGTTCCGGAGAGCGGCGGCAACGTCTCGCTCCTCGCCCTGGTCCGCGACGACCAGGGCCAGCCGCTGGCCGGCGTGCCGGTGAACTTTTCGACCGACGTCGGCACCCTCAAGTCGGGCGGCGCGTTCGTCGACACCAACTCCCAGGGCCAGGCGCGCGACACCCTCGTCATCGACGAAGGCGACATCCAGTCGGTCACCGGCGACAACTTCAGTGTCAGCGTCGAGGCGAGCGCCGGCGGCAGCGTCCAGAGCGATCAGATCAGTCTCTCGATCCTCCGGCGGCCGCTGGCCGCGTTCAGCTTCACCCGCAACCAGCTGAGCGTCTCCTTCATGGACACCTCGACCGGCAACCCCACCTCGTGGCTCTGGGATTTCGGGGACGGCGCCACCAGCACCTTCCGCAACCCGGCCCACCAGTACTCGGCCGCAGGGAGCTACACGGTGACCCTGACCGTGCGCAACTCGGTCGGCACGGACACGACGAGCCAGGTCGTGACGGTCTCGACCCAGTAGCCCACCGGGAGCTTCCGAAGTGGCGCCGCGCCGGCGCGAGCGCGGCACCGCCGGCTTCCGCGGGGCCCCCGGTCCAGCCTCCGGGGCTGTTATACTCCCGCCACTCGACCACCGTGTCACGGCCGCCGGCCGGCGCCGGCGAGCGAGCCGCCAGCCCGTTTCCGACCCCATGCCCGGCACCGAACCCACGAGCGCGCGCCTGGAAGCCTTGCGAGCGCGCTGGGAGGCCAACAAGGGCTCCCGCGTCTTCCTCCAGCTCGCCGACGAGTACCGGCGCCTCGGCCGCAACGCCGACGCCGCGGAGGTCCTCGAGGAAGGGCTGCGCGCCAACCCGAGCCACCCGGCGGCTCGCGTCGCGCTGGGCCGCTGTCAGCTCGACCTCGGCCGGAGCGCCGAAGCGATCCGCGAGCTCGAGACCGTGATCGAGGCCGATCCGACCCAGATGGTGGCCTACCGGCTGTTGGTCGAGGCGTACCTGCGCCAGGGCCGGGCCGAGCTCGCGCGCCAGCGCCTCCGGGTCTACAGCCTGCTGAACGACGCCGATCCGGAGATCGCCGAGCTGAGACGGCGGATCGGCGAGATCGAGCGCCAGGACGAGGGCGACGGCACCGTCGTCCCGCCCGCGCCGCCGCCGATCCTGGCGCCGGCCGAGACCGGCGAGCCGCCAGAGGAGCCCGAGGGTATGAGCGAACCTCCCCAGCCGCCGCCCGAGGCCGCCCGGTTCCAGCCGGCGCCGGCCGCTTCCGAGGCCGAGCCCTTTCCCGCGCTGGCCGGCGACGAGGGCGATCGCCGCCGCTACCTGAGCGCTCTCGCCGGAGGCGGGGTCTTCGAGCTGCCGGTCCCCGAGGAGGCGGAGGCGGAGGAAGAAGCTCCGGCCGCCGCCGAAGAGCCACCGGCCGAGGCCGCCCCTCCGGTCCCGGAGCCGCTCGGCGAAGCGCCCGAAGCTCCGGAAGCCCCTGCGCCGGGCGCCGACGTCTTCGACCTCGGGGCGCCGTCCGCACCCCCGACCTCCGACCTGTCGTCGCTCCTCGAACCGGAAGCCGCTCCGCCGCCGGAGGCGCCGGGGCGCGCCACCGTCACCCTGGGCCGCCTCTACCTGCGGCAGGGACACCTGGGCGAGGCGGCGGCGATCTTCCACGAGGTCCTGGCGCGCGACCCGGACAACGCCGAGGCCCGCCGGGGCCTCGAAGAGCTCGCTCTCCGGGAGCGGCCCGAGCTCCGTGCCGCGGATCTCCTCGGCGGCTACGCCGGCCGCGAAGGCCTGACCGATCGCAAGCGTTTCGTGCTCGAGCGCTACCTCGAGCGCCTGCGCGGGAGAGCGCCCGGCGATGTTCATTGAGCGGCTCAACGAGCTGAGCAACCGGATCGAGGGCACCCTCGCCCTCTCGCTGGTCGCCGAGGACGGCATCACGGTCGAGTCGGTCAGCTCCGCCCCGGAGATCGACCTCGACCTCCTGGCCGCCGAGCTGATCACCCAGGTCAAGGCGATCGCGGAGAACCACCGCGACCTGGCGGCGGGCGACGTCCAGCAGCTCACCGTCAGCACCGACCGGATGACGGTGATGGTAAGTTCCGTCAGCGACAGCTATTATCTGGTCCTGGTGCTCGCCGCGGGCGGCAACCGAGGTCGCGCGCGTTTCGAGCTGCGCCGGGCCCGTCTGCTGTTGGAGAGCGATCTCGCGTGACCAGCGCCGGAACCCCGTTCCCGGTCGGCCCTCGGAGGCCGCGGCCGGCGAGGCCGGATTTGTCCGAGGCCGTGTCACCCGCGATGCCGGATGAGCAGGTAGGGCCCTCGAGACCGGGGGGCGGAGGGGATCCGATGCACGGAGGGAGTCGAGACTCGTGTTGACCTTCGAACAGATCAAGGAGCTCATCGAGCTCGTCTCGAGCCGCAAGCTCCAGGGGCTCGAAGTCGAGCGCTCGGGGTTCCGGCTCAAGATCGACGGCTACCCGGCGACCCCGGCCGCCGCCGCGCCGCCCCCCGCCGCGGGACCGGCGCCCCCGGCCGCGTCCGCCGCCGCGTCCGTGCCGCCGCCGGCCGCTGACCAGGCCGAGGAAGCCGAGAGCGACGAGCTCGAGGTGCCGGCGGGCAGCCATGTCCTCGACTCCCCGATCGTCGGCACCTTCTACCGCTCGCCCTCGCCCGACGCGGACCCCTTCGTCGAGGAGGGCTCGCGGGTCCAGAAGGGCCAGGTGCTGTGCATCGTCGAGGCGATGAAGCTGATGAACGAGATCGAGTCGGACATCGACGGCACCGTCGTCCAGATCCTCGCGGAGAACGCGCAGCCCGTCGAGTTCGGAGAACCCCTCTTCGCCATCAAGCCCGCCTAGAATCCGGCATGTTCAAGAAGGTCCTGATCGCCAACCGCGGGGAGATCGCCCTGCGGGTCATGCAGGCCTGCCGCGAGCTGGGCGTCAAGACCGTGGCGGTCTACAGCACCGCCGACCGCGACAGCCTCCACGCCCTCTACGCGGACGAGGCGGTGTGCATCGGCCCGCCGCCGTCCTCCGAGAGCTACCTGAAGCTCTCGAGCCTGATCCCCGCGGCCGAGATCACCGGCGCCGACGCCGTCCACCCGGGCTACGGCTTCCTGGCCGAGAACGCCCACTTCGCCGAGGTCCTCGGCGAGTGCAGCATCGGGTGGATCGGCCCCCGCCCCGAGACCATCCGCCTGATGGGGGACAAGGCGGCCGCCCGGCGCACGGCGATCAATGCCAAGGTTCCGACCCTGCAAGGCAGCGAGGGCGCTCTGCCCGACGCCCGGACGGCCGAGAAGGTGGCGGGCAAGGTCGGCTACCCGGTGATCCTCAAGGCGGCCGCCGGCGGCGGCGGGCGCGGCATGCGGGTGGTCCACCGGCAGGAGGAGCTCGCCGGCCAGCTCGCCACCGCGCGCGAAGAGGCGGAGAAGGCCTTCGGCGACGGCTCGGTCTACCTCGAGAAGTACCTCACCCGGCCCCGCCACATCGAGTTCCAGGTGTTCGGCGACAGCCACGGCAACGTCATCCACCTGGGCGAGCGCGAGTGCTCGATCCAGCGCCGCCACCAGAAGCTCCTCGAGGAGTCCCCGTCGCCGGCGCTCGACGAAGACCTGCGACTGCGCATGGGCACGGCGGCCGTCCGCCTCTGTCAGGAGGTCGGCTACCAGAATGCCGGCACCATCGAGTTCCTGCTCGACGAGGACGGCAAGTTCTACTTCATGGAGATGAACACCCGCATCCAGGTCGAGCACCCGGTGACCGAGATGGTGAGCGGCGTCGACCTCGTGCGCCTGCAGATCGAGGTGGCCGCCGGCGCGAAGCTGACCGTGGCGAGCGGCGCTGCCGGCCCGCGGCCACGCCATCGAGTGCCGGATCAACGCCGAGGACCCGGAGCGCTTCCGCCCCTCCCCGGGCCGGATCACCACCTTCCATGCCCCCGGGGGCCCCGGCGTGCGCCTCGACACCCACGCCTACGAGGACTACGTCATCCCGCCGTTCTACGACTCGCTGGTCGCCAAGCTGATCGTCCACGACAAGGACCGGCCCGCGGCCATCGCCCGCATGGCCCGGGCGCTCGAGTTCTTCGTGATCGACGGAATCAAGACCAGCATCCCACTGCACCAGGAGATTCTCCAGGACCCGGCGTTCCGCGCCGGCGACCTCTCGACCCACTTCATGGAGCGGTTCCTCGAGGAGCGCACGGCCCGGCGCGCGCAGCAGGCCGCCGAGGAGCGCGCGGGCGGATGAGCCCGCTCTACGCGATCCTCGACGTGGCGGCTCTGGGCGACCGATCGCCGGCCCGGGCCGCGGCGCTCCTCGCCCGCTCCGGGGTCGGCTCGATCCAGCTCCGGGCCAAGGCTCTCCCGGACCGCCGGCTCCACGCCCTCGCGCTCGAGTGCCGGCGGGCGGTCGAGGGCACCGGCGCCGCGCTCTGGATCGACGACCGCCCGGACGTCGCCGCCGCGGTCGAGGCGGACGGGGTCCACCTCGGCCAGCACGACCTGCCCCCCGGGGCCGCGCGGACGGTGGTCGGACCGGGCTGCCGGATCGGTCTCTCCACCCACGATGCCGACGAGCTCGCCGCGGCCGCCGCCGACCCGGAGGTCGACCTGGTCGCGGTCGGGCCGGTCTTCCCGACCCGCAGCAAGGCCGCGCCCGATCCGGTGGTCGGTCTCGACTTCGTGCGCCGCGCCCGCGCCGCGACGACCAAGCCCCTGGTCGCGATCGGCGGCATCGACGCCGGCAACCTCGCGCGGGTGCTCGCCGCGGGGGCGGACGCCGTCGCCGTGCTCTCGGCCCTGTGCCGGGGCGACCTCGAAGAGAACCTGGGGCGGCTCCTGGAGGCCACCCGATCATGAGCCAATCCGAACACTTCGGCAGCCGCTGGGGGCTGGTCCTCGCCACCCTCGGCATGGCCGTCGGCACCGGCAACATCTGGCGCTTCCCGCGGATCGCCGCGACCAACGGCGGCGGCAGCTTCCTGGTCGCCTGGGTGGTCTTCCTGCTGCTCTGGTCGGTGCCCCTGATGATGGTCGAGTTCTCGTTCGGCAAGCGGTCGCGCAAGGGGCCCGTCGGCGCCTTCGCGACCCTCGCCGGCCGCGGGACGGCCTGGATGGGCGGCTGGATCGCGGCCTGCGCGATCCTGATCATGTTCTACTACTCGGTAGTCACCGGCTGGTGCTTCCGGTACCTGTTCGCGTCGCTCACCGGCGAGCTCGAAGCGGGAAGCTCCCAGGCGTTCTGGACCGCCTACACGGACTCCTGGCAACCGGTCGCGACCCACGTCCTGGCCCTCTCGGCGGGAGTGGCGGTAGTCTGGTTCGGCGTCCGCGGGATCGAGCGCGTGGCGAAGCTGCTGATCCCGACGCTGTTCGTGCTCGTCGTGGTGCTCGCCGTGCGGGCGGTGACGCTGCCGGGCGCGGCGGCGGGGCTCGAGTTTCTGTTCCACCCGCGGTGGGCGGACCTGGGCCAGCCGGGCATCTGGATCCAGGCCCTGACCCAGAACGCGTGGGACACCGGAGCGGGCTGGGGCTTGATCGTGGCCTACGCGATCTACATGAAGGCGCGCGAGGACGTGCCGCTCAACGCCTTCCTGATCGGCTTCGGCAACAACAGCGTGTCGCTCCTGGCCGGGGTGATGGTGTTGTGCACCATCTTCGCCATCGATCCGGCGGCCGCGAGCAAGATCGTGGGAGCCACCAACGAGGGGCTCACCTTCACCTGGATTCCCCAGCTCTGCAACCAGATGCCCGGGGGACGGCTGTTCGAGGTGCTCTTCTTCCTCGCCCTCTCCTTCGCCGCCCTGACCAGTCTCATCTCCATGCTCGAGCTGGGCACCCGGGTGCTCATGGACCGGGGTTTCGGCCGGCGGCCGAGCCTGCTGTGGCTCGGCGGCGCGGCGCTGGTGCTGGGCAGCCCGTCGGCGCTCTCGACCGCGTTCCTCCTCAACCAGGACTGGGTCTGGGGCGTCGGCCTCATGCTCTCGGGCCTCTTCTTCGCCGTCGGCGCGCGGCGATTCGGCCTCGAGCGGCTGCGGCGCGAGGAGATCAACGCCCCCGGCGCGGACTTGCGGATCGGTCGCTGGTGGACCTTCGTAATCGGCGTCCTGGTGCCGGTCGAGGCCGTGGTCCTGGTCCTCTGGTGGCTGATTCGCGAAGCGGCCGGAGACTCGCTCGCCGCCACCCTCGATCCGCTGGCCCAGTTCAGCGCCGGGACGGTCCTGGTGCAGTGGGCGGTGGTCCTGGTGGCGGTGCTGGCCGCCAACCGCTGGCTCGCGGGCCGGACCCGGGAGGAGAGGTCATGAGCGCTTCCGCCGTGGTGATGATGGTCGTCGTATGCTGCTTGATCTGGGGCGGGTTCGTGGTGCTGCTGGTGCGCGCAGTGCGCCAGGAGGGCGCCAAGACGGCCGAGCGGATCGACGAGCACCCGCCGCATCCGTCCCCCTGACGGCCCGGGTGCGCGACCCCGTGAACCTGTGTCGTAGGTTGCCAAGGATCCGATGCGCGTGTTTCTGACCGGCTTCATGGGCTCGGGCAAGACCACGGTCGGGCGGCTCCTCGCCGAGCGCCTGGACCTGCCCTTCATCGACCTCGACCTCGAGATCGAAGCGTGCGCCGGACGCTCGGTACGCGAGATCTTCGCCGAGGGCGGCGAGCCGCTCTTCCGCCGCATCGAGCGCGAGACGTTGCTCGCCGCACTCGCCGCGCCCGAGGCGGTGATCGCCACCGGCGGAGGCACGCTCTCCGTGGAAGCGAACCGGCGGGCGCTCGGCGAGCGGGGCGTGTCGGTCTGGCTCAACCCGCCGTTCTCGGTCATCGCCGAGCGCATCGGCGCCCTGGGCAAGGAGGACCGGCCGCTGTTCCAGAACGAGGCCCAGGCCCTCGAGCTCTACCGCGAGCGGCTGCCGTTCTACCGCCGTGCCGATCTCCAGCTGTCGATCGACCCCGGAGAGACGCCGGAGGAGGTCGCGGCCCGGGCCGCCCTCCTGCTGAAGGGAGCGACGTGAGGTACCTGATCCTTTCCGACATGCACGGCAACTGGTCGGCGTTCGAGACCGTCTTGCGGCGGGTCCGGCGCAAGCGCTTCGACGTCACGCTGGTGCTCGGCGACCTGGTGGGCTACGGCGCGGCGCCCAACCAGGTGGTCGACGCCGTGCGCGCGCTGCCGGGCCGCGTGGTGGTGGTGCGGGGCAACCACGACAAGGTGGTCTCGGGGGTCGACAGCGGCGAGAGCTTCAACCACGCCGCCCTGGCGGCGGCCCGCTGGACCACGACGCGCCTGACGCCCCGGAA
Source organism: uncultured Acidobacteriota bacterium (assembly GCA_963837945.1). Lineage (GTDB taxonomy): Bacteria > Acidobacteriota > Thermoanaerobaculia > Multivoradales > DATKCC01 > CAVUBL01. The sequence continues at coordinate 49,824 of CAWIQD010000001.1, read as the reverse complement.
CCTGCGCTACGTCCGCGAGCTGCCGCCCGGACCGCTCGAGGCCGGGCCCGATCTCGCCGTCTGCCATGGCTCGCCGGTCGACGAGGACCGCTACCTGTTCTCCGACCGCGACGCCCTCGAAGCCTTCTCCGGATCGGACGCCGGGCTGACCTTCTTCGGCCACACCCACGTGACCTCGCTGTTCAGCCTGGAGGGCCGCGGCGTCGGCGTGCGCCACCTGGCCGGCGAGACCGGCACCCTGGAGCTTCGGGCCGGCGCCCGCTACCTGGTCAATCCGGGCTCGATCGGCCAGCCCCGGGACGGCGATCCGCGCTCCTCGTACATGATCTACGACAGCGACCGGCGGGTGATCCGGTGGTACCGCGTGACCTACCCGGTCGCCGCCGCCCAGGCGCGGATCCGCAAGGCGGGCCTGCCGCCGCTGCTCGCCGAGCGTCTCGCGGTCGGGATGTAGGGCGTCTACTCGCCGGCCGCGGCCCGCTCCGGCCGATCGAGCCGCAGCGCTTGCCGGAGTCGCTCGACGCCCGCCAGGATCGCGCCCGCGAGGAGCACGGCGAACCCGAGCCAGACCAGCAGGATCAGCGGCTTGCGGATGACCTCGACCGCCAGGGTCGGGCGGGCGCCGCCCGGCTCCGCCGGCGAGTACCCCCGGGGCGAGACGTAGAGGTCCCGGAGAAGGCCGGACCGGACGTCCGGGCGCCACGTGATCCGGCCGCTGCGCGGGTCCCGGAATCTCTCGGGACGGGCCTCGAAGGCGCTGCCGTCCGGGCGCTCGACGCCGACCACCAGCGAGTCCGCCTCCCCGGGCGAGCGCGCCTCGCGGATCCCGCGGAAGGTGAGCTCCAGGTCGCCCACGCGCCGGGGCCGGCCGAGCTCCAGGGTCGTGTCGGCTCTCGTCTCGTACCCCGAGGAGGCCAGCAGGCCGATCAGGAGCAGGCCCACGCCGACGTGCGAGAGGTAGCCGCCGGCGCTCGACGGGCCCCGGGCCCGCGTGCCGCCCGGTGCCGCCCGGCCCGCCGGCCGCAGCGCCGCGGCCACTCGCCCGAGGTTCGTTCCCAGCGCGAGGAGAGCCAGGAAGACGAAGAGCAGGTGCGGCGGGCTCCGCACCCCGAGGGCCGCCGCGACCCCGGTCAGCGCCAGGGCGGCGAGCGCCGACGGCAGGAGCCGGCGCCCGAGCGCGCGCGGCGCGGTGCCCTCCCAGGAGAGGCAGGGCACCAGCGCGAGCAGCAGGGCCACCAGGAGGAAGATCGGGAGATTCATCCGATCGTAGAACTCCGCGGCGACCTGGCCCGGGGTCCCGAAGAGGCCGGTGAGCAGGGGCGCCGAGGTCCCGAGGGTGACCGCCACGGTCGAGAGCAGCAGGGCGAGGATGCCGAGCGCGACCAGGGGGGCGCGCGACGCCAGCGGGTCCCCATCCGGCCGATGCGGCCGGCTCGGCACCCCGGGCAGCCGGAGGACCAGGAGCACCAGGCCGCCCGCCCCGAAGAACGCCAGCAGCCCGGCGAGCCAGCCCGCGCTCCCCAGGTCGACGAAGCTGTGGACCGAGAAGTGGGCGAGCACCCCCGAGCGGGTCAGGAAGGTCCCGTAGAGAACCGACAGGTAGACCAGGGCGGCCAAGACGAAGTTCGTCCGGCGCAACAGGCCCCGGGCGCGCTCGAGGTACAGGCCGTGGATCAGGATCGCGCCGAGGAGGAAGGGGATGAGCGAGGCGTTCTCGACCGGATCCCATCCCCAGTACCCACCCCAGCCGAGCGTCATGTAGGCCCAGCGGCCGCCCAGCAGGATCGCCAGGCCGAGCACCACGAGCCCGCCGAGCGCCCACGGCAGGGCGCGCGCCGCCCAGCCGTCGTAGTCCCGGCGCCACAGAGCCGCCATGGCGAAGGCGAAGGGGACCGCCGAGGCGGCGTAGCCGACGAACATGATCGGCGGATGGATCACCATCCAGTCGTTCTGGAGCAGGGGGTTGAGCCCCAGGCCGTCTGGGGGCGTCGTCCGGAGCATGACGAAGGGGTCCTCACCCACCAGGATCAGGAGGAGGGCGACCAGGGTCAGGGTGTAGACGACCATCACCGCCGGCTCCCGGCGGCCGGCGCTGCGCGCCACCAGCAGCCCGAGGAGCGATCCCCAGAGCAGCCAGATCAGGAAGCTCCCCTTCTGGCCGGCCCAGAAGGCGGCGAGATGATAGGGGGCCGGCAGCTCGAGGCTCGAGTACCGGTAGACGTACTCGATCCGGAAGTCGCGGGTGGCGAGAGCGTAGACCATCGCCACCGCGGCCAGGAGGATCGACACCGCGAAGGCGCCGTAGGCGCGGCGCGAGAAGCCGAGCGCGCCGCCCTCGCCGCGGAGCACCCGCGAGTAGCCCCAGAGCGACGAGAGGGAGAAGAGCAGGGCGCACCAGAGGGCGAGCGCGCCCGGCAGGTCGAGGGAGGAGAGGTAACGCATGGCTTCGGGCGGCCGAGCCTGTGCTCGCAGGCTACCGGCCGCGCGGGCGGCGGCCCCGGGTCAGCCGGAGCCTCCGGGCCGAGCCGCCGCGATCGGTGCCGCCCGGCCCCGCCTTCCGGTCCCCGGAGCGCTCGTCCTCCAGGCGCCGGACCTTCTTCGAAAGGCGCAGTAGGTAGAGGAAGAGGCCGGTCCAGACCAGGACGTTGGCCGCCGCGAAGGCGAGCTTGATCGTGAAGCTGATCGAGGTCGCGTCGTTCATCGTGACGAAGAGCCCCCGTCAGGCCGACGGAGCCCGCTCCTCGAGCGCGCTCAGCCGGGTGGTCAGATCGTGGAGCCAGAAGAACAGCCCGAGGAACCCGAGGGCCGCGGCGGCCAGGACCGCGAGCGCCGCGGGGTCCATCCGCATCCCCTGCCCGGTGAAGATCTCCTTGTTGATCAACGGCTGGGGATGGAGCGAGAACAGCGCCATGCGCGGGGCGAGGAAGAACAGGAACGGCGCCACCACCAGGCCGAGCACGGCGTAGGCGGCGCTCACCCGGGCGCGCAGCTCGGCGTCGTCCATCCGGCTGCGCAGCGCGAGGTAGGCGGCGTAGAAGACGAGCGCCACGGTGATCGAGACCTGGCGCGGATCCCAGCTCCAGAACGAGGGCCAGTGAATCCACGCCCAGAGGGCGCCGGTGAGCGCGGCCAGCAGGCAGAAGACCAGGCCGATCTCGACCGCGGCGTGGGCCGCCCGGTCGTAGCGCGGCCGGCCGGTGCCGAGGTAGAGGGCGCTCCAGACGCCGGCGGCGAGGAAGCCGACGAACGCCGCCCAGGCCATCGGCACGTGGAAGAAGAGCAGACGGCTCGACTCGCCGTGCGCCTCGTAGCCGCGCAGGGGTGGCGCGAGGAGGTAGGCGCCGAGGATCGCGACGGCGATCCACAGCCAGAGGAGCCAGGGGAGGACGGTCTTCACGGACGAGGGCTCGATACCGGAGAGCTCGGGAGGGTCGGCAAGAGCATGGGAGTCGGAGGCGGAGACGCCCTGATGATACTCGACGTCTGATTCCCGACCCGGGTCCGGGAGCGCCCGCCTTGTGCCACGGGGAGCGGAGCGTCCAGAATGTCCCGTCATGCCATCGTTTGCTCGTGCCCGTCCCCGTCCCGGCCGCCTCCGGCGCGCCGCCCTCGTCGCGACGCTCGCCGGGCTCCTCGTCCTCCTCGCCGCCTGCTCCGCCGCCCGGCCCGCCGCCCCCGCCGCGGCCGGCGCCCCGGACGCGGCCGAGGAGGGCGCTCTTCCCGGCCTCATCCCCTTCGCCGAGGAGCGCGGCCTCCTGCTCCTGCTGGTCGACCGCCAGCTCTTCGAGCCGGTGATCGTCCGCCGCGCGCTCTCCGGGCCGCCCGCGCTCCGTCGCGAGCTGGCGGTGGCGCTCGGCCGGGTCGACGACGCCAACGGCGCCGACCCCCTCCTCGGTCTGTTGATCGACGACGACCCCGGCGTGCGCCGCGCCGCCGCCTTCGGCCTCGGGGAGCTCGGCGAGGGGCTCGCGGCGAGCCAGGAGGCCGTCCGCCGCCGGGTCGCCGCCCGCCTGCTCGAGGCGGCGCGCGACGGCGACCGCGAGACCGGCACCCTGGCGGTCGAGGCCCTGGGCAAGCTCGGCGTCTCGGTCGACCAGGTCGGCGAGGCGCTCTCCCGGCTCTCGGACGAGGAATCCTGGGCGCGGCTGCTCCCCTCGCTCTATCGCTTCCACCAGCCGGAGATGGCGTCGCTGGCCGCCGACGGCCTGGCGCTCGACGACCCCGAGCTCCACGCCTGGGCGGCCTACGCCCTCGCCCGCGACCCGGCCCCCGACGGGGCTCCCGGGCTCCGGACCCTGCTCTCCGACCCGGACGCCCGGGTGCGCGTCTGGGCGGCCCGGGGGCTCGGGATCGTCGGCTCGGGCGACGACCTGGCGCCGCTCCGGCCGCTCCTCGACGGTCCGCAGGCGGGGCCGGTGATCGAAGCGCTCCGGGCGGCCCGCGCGCTGATTGCCAAGGGCCGCGCCTCGGCTCCGCCCGGCTGGCGGCCGCGTCTCCTCGAGCTCCTGGGCGATCCGCGGCCCGGCGTGCGGGTGAGCGCCCTCGACGCCGCCTCGGCCTGGCTGCTCGATCCGGAGCTCGGCCGGGCGCTCCTCGACCGGGTGCACGCGGCGGCAGGCCCCGCCGGCGCCGGCCCCTGGGAGCGGGGCACGGCCCTCGTCGCCCTCGCCACGGGCGGCGACCCGCGAGCCGGCGGCGCGGTCGCCGAGGCGGCCCTCTCGGCCGAGCCCCTGCTCCGGGCCCGCGCCGCCGAGGCGGCCGGCGTGCTGGCGGCGCGGAAGGTCCTCTCCGGGCTCGCCGGCGACACCGACCCGCGGGTGCGCGAGTCCGTGGCCTCCGCCGAGCTCGCGCTGGCGCTCGAGAGCAAGGGGAACGAGGGCGCGGAACCGCCGGCCGCCGTCGCGCGACGCTCGCTCGGGGACTCCGACCCGGGGGTGCGCACCACCGCTCTCGACTGGCTGGCCGGCCAGCCCGTCCTGCCGGAGCGCGAGCTCGAAGTGGCGCTCGCCCGGGCGCTGCGCTCCGAGGTCGTCGAGGAGCGCCTCGGCGCCGTCGACGCCCTGGTCGCCCGCGCCCGGGCGACCCCCGCCGAGGGCGACGCGGTGGTCGCCGTGCTCGAGAGCCTGGCCGGGCAGGCCGACTTCGCCACCCGCGAGCACGCCGCCGCGAGCCTCGCCGCCCTCGGCCGGCCGCAACCCGCGCCGGGCGCCGTCGACACCGGCAAGACGGCGGCCGTCTACCAGGACGTCCTCGAGCGCACCTCGGCGCCCCGGACGGTCGAGATCCGGACCGCCCGCGGCACGCTCCGGGCGCGCCTCGACTGCCCGCGGGCGCCCCTGACCTGCCTCTCCTTTCTCGACCTCGCGAACCAGGGCTTCTACGACGGCCTGACCTTCCACCGGGTGGTCCCCGACTTCGTGGTCCAGGCGGGCGATCCTCGGGGCGACGGCTTCGGCGGCCCCGGCTACACCCTGCGCGACGAGATCGGGCGCCTGCGCTACGGCCGTGGCGTGCTCGGCATGGCCCTCGCCGGGCCCGACACCGGTGGCAGCCAGTTCTTCATCACCCTCGCGCCCCAGCCGCACCTGGACGGCGGCTACACCGCCTTCGGCGAGGTCGTGGCCGGCGACGAGATCCTCGACCGGATCGAGCAGGGCGACCGGATCGAGTCGATCCGGGAGGTCGGCGTCGAGGCGCGGCCGCCCCGGGGCGCCCGGAAGGGCGGTGGTAGACTGCCCCGGCCATGACCGAGCGCTGGTTCGCGGCCCTCGCCGCCTTCGCCGCCGTCGCCTTCCTGCCGGGAGGCGCCCACTCCGCGGCCTCCGCCGCCTCGTCTTCCGCCTCCGCCGCGACCGACGAGACGCCGGTCCTGGTCGGCCGGGTCAGCCGCGAGCAGATCGAGAAGGCGGTGCCGGACTGGGTGGCCGCACGGTCGACTCCACGATCGACGAGACCGCGGCCACCGCCCTCGCCTCGGTGCCGCCGGGGGCCGAGGTCACGGTCTTCCTGGGCACCTGGTGCTCGGACAGCCGGCGCGAGGTGCCCCGCCTCTGGCGCGCCCTCGACCAGGTGGGCGGCGAGGTGCCGTTCGACCTGACCTACGTCGCGGTCGACCGGGAGAAGGACGAGCCGGCGGACCTGCTCGCCGGCCAGGAGATCGAGTACGTCCCCACCTTCATCGTCCGCCGCGACGGCCACGAGGTCGGCCGGGTGGTCGAGGAGGCGCCGGACGGCATCGAGGCCGACCTTCTGGCGCTCTTGACCGGGGCCAAGACCGGGGTCCTGGGCAAGGGCGCCTGAGGCGCCGCGAGTCGCCCCGGGCCCCGTCGCGCGCGCCGAGCCGGGCGCCAGCCAGCCCTTGCAACCTTCCCGCTCACCCTCCGTACTCACCCCTGACGCCATGAGCCCCGAGGCGGTGCAACCCACCGACGAGGAGCTGGTCGAGGCCGTTCTCCGCGGGGACCGCGATCGTTTCGGGGACCTCGTGGAGCGCTACCAGGGGCGGCTGGTCAACTACCTGTTCCGCCTCCTGCGCAGCGTCGACGACGCTCATGAGCTGACCCAGGAGGTCTTCATCAAGGTGTACCAGGCGCTCGATCGTTACGACCCGCGGTACAGGTTCTCGACCTGGATCTTCCGGGTGGCGCAAAACGCCGCCATCGACCAGATCCGCAAGCGCCGGGTCAAGCTGGTGTCGCTCGACGGACGCCAGGACCGCGACGGCGAGGCGATCGACTGGGAGCTGCCGAGCGTCGAGCGCGGGCCGTACGGCGAGCTGCGCAACCAGGAGCGGGGCGGGGCGATCCAGAAGGCGATCGAGAGCCTGCCGTGGGAATACCGTGAGCTGATCGTCCTGCGGCATTTCGGCGAGCTGTCGTACGACGAGATCGCCCAGCTCAAGGAGATGCCTCTCGGCACGGTCAAGAACAAGCTCTTCCGCGGGCGCCAGATGCTCAAGGACGAGCTGGCCGAGTACTTGCAGGACTGAGGACCCGGACCGTGGCCCTCTCTAGCTTAGGAGCAGACCCGATGGAGCGACCGCCGAATCGACCCGAGCCAGCCGGTCACGACCGGCTCCGGGAGTGGCTCACCCTCGAGCGCGAGCCCGGGAACCTGCTGGGCCGCCAGGAGCGGCGGTCGCTCGACGACCACCTCGCCGAGTGCGCCGAGTGCCGCTCCGAGCGGCGCGCGCTCGCACGCCTCGACCACCTCCTCGTCAACGGTGTGGTTCCGGTGCGCGACGGGTTCCGCGACGAGGTCCTCGCCGCCCTGCCGGCGGCCGGGTGGGAAGCCCGGAGCCCGCGCGCCTGGCGGGCTCCGCTGGCGGTGATGCTGGCCCTGGTGGCGGCCGCCGCGGTCCTCCTGGGCGCCCAGTCGGGATCGGTCCCGGGCGGCTTCGCCGGTGCCTTCGCCGCCCTGGGCCAGATGGTCCTGACCGGCGTCCTCGCCGCGACCGGCCTGCTCTGGGCCTCCTGGCGCGGGCTCGGCCTGGCGCTCGACGCCTCGCTCTCGCCGGCGTCGGCGATCGCGCTGATCGCCCTGGTCGTCAGCCTGGACGTCCTGGTGCTCGCCCTGCTTTCCCGCCGCCGCCGTCCGGCCCCGGAACCCGCCGCCTCCGGCGCTTCCCGGGACCGGCTCCGCGGGCGCTGACCCCGAGTCGCGCTCCGCGCTCGCCCATGCGACGCACGCTTGCGCTCCTCTTGCTCGCCGCCTTCGGCTCCGCGGCGGCAGCGGCGGCCGCACCGCCCGCCGGGCGGCCCGCGGAAGAGCCGGCGCTGGTCATCCGCGAAGGGAGCCTGGCGCGCCGCCAGGTCGTCGCCCTCGGCCGCGACGTCGTGGTCGCCGGCGAGGCGCTCTCGGACGTCGCGGCGCTCAACGGCTCGGTGCGCGTCAGCGGCACCGTGCACGGCGACGTCATCGTCCTGGGCGGCGACGTCCGGCTCGACGCCAAGGCGCGAATCGAAGGCGACGTCTTCGCCCTGGGCGGCAGCGTCGACGCCGAGCCCGGCGCCACGGTCGAGGGCCGCACGGTCGCTCATCCGACGGCGGCCGGCGCCTGGCTCACCCTGCTCGAGGGGCCGAGCCTCGGGATGGGCCCGGGCGCGCCGCTGGTGCTGGGCACCAAGCTCGCCCTGATGGCCGCCTGGATGGCGCTCGCCCTCCTCCTGTTCGTGACCGCGGGCCGGGAGATGCTCGCCACCTCCGAGGCGGTGCGCCGGGAGCCGATCCGCTGCTTCGTGCTCGGACTGACCGGAGTGCTCGCCCTGGTGCTGACGGCGGTGGCGTTCAGCGCCTTGGCCCCGTCGGTCGCCGGGGCCCCGCTGCTCATCCTGGTCGGCCTCTTCGCGCTGCTCCTCAAGCTCTGGGGGATGGTCGCCGTCTTCCACGCCCTGGGCGCCCGGGCGCTCCGGAGCGTCGGCCGGCCCCACGCGCTGGCGCTCAACGCCGCCACCGCGGGCCTGCTGCTGCTCGGCGCGGTCAAGTTCGTGCCCGCCGTCGGGGCCTGGGTCTGGACGCTCGCCACCCTGATCGGCGTCGGAGCCAGCCTCTCTTCGAAGTTCGGGCGGCAGGAGGCGTGGTTCCAGGTCACCGAGCTCGACCGCCCGGTCCCCTCGCCGCGGTGAGGGGGCGGGCGCCTTGACCTGGCCGCCGCCGTACCGTAGCCTGAACGGTCGAGGCGGGCGGCTGGGCGCCCTCTCGACACTCCCGCACCGGGCCGGTCCCGGATCGGCCCCGGAACGGGCTCCATCGGCAACCAGAGAGAGTCGGAAGAGATGGCGGAGATCGAACGGATCGGTGTGGTGGGGGCGGGGACCATGGGGCACGGCATCGCCCAGGTCGCCGCGGGCAGCGGCTTCGAGGTCGTCCTGGTCGACGTCGCCCCCGACGCCCTGGCGAAGGGCCTGGCGCAGATCCGCAAGGGCTACGCCCGCCTGGTCGAGAAGGAGCGCATGAGCGAGGCCGAGCGCGACGCCGCGCTCACCCGGATCACGACCTCGAGCGAGCTCGGCGCCCTCGACGGCTCGGACCTGGTGGTCGAGGCGGTGGTCGAGCGGCTCGAGGTCAAGCGGAAGGTCCTCTCCGAGCTCGATCGTGCGCTGGCGCCCGAGGCGATCCTCGCGACCAACACCAGCTCGATCTCGATCACCAAGCTGGCGGCCGCCACCGGGCGCAGCGAGCGGGTGATCGGCATGCACTTCATGAACCCGGTGCCGGTGATGAAGCTGGTCGAGGTGATCCGGGGGCTGGCGACCGCCCAGGCGACCTTCGACGCGGTCGAGGCGGCGGCGCGGACCATGGGCAAGACGCCGGTCGAGGTCCACGACGCCCCCGGCTTCGTCTCCAACCGCGTGCTCATGCCGATGATCAACGAGGCGGTCTTCTGTCTCTACGAGGGGGTCGGCGAGGCCGAGGCGATCGACGAGGTGATGAAGCTGGGCATGAACCATCCCATGGGCCCGCTGGCGCTCGCCGACCTGATCGGGCTCGACGTCTGTCTCGACATCCTCGAGGTGCTCTACGAGGGCTTCAAGGATCCCAAGTACCGCCCCTGCCCGCTGCTGGTGAAGATGGTCGACGCCGGCCGCCTGGGTCGCAAGTCTGGCCAGGGTTTCCACTCGTACTGAGATGACGGGGCTCGCCATGCCGGGTCGGACTCCGAGGAGGCCGCGATCGAGATCTTAGGGGGGACCATGTTCTGCCAGGCCTGCGGCGCACCGAACCCCGACGAGCAGGAGTTCTGCAGCCGGTGCCACCAGAAGCTCCTGGTGCTCTCCGGGGCGCTCGCCTCCGACGAGGCTCCCGACGAAGAGGGTCCCGAAGAGCAGTTCTCCTTCGACGAGCACCTCCTCGAGCGCATCTCGATCCTCGAGGAGGCGGTCAAGCGCACCGCCGAGATGATGCGCCAGGTGCTCGAGGCGCTCCGCCGTCAGGAGAAGAACATCCTGATCAACCAGGCGGGGCTGGCGAGCCTCCAGGAGCTCCTGGAGCAAAAGCGCCTGCTCGCCCGCGAGGAGTGGAGCGACCTGTGGCAGGACCGGATGGAGGAGGAGCTGCTCGCCCTCGAGCGGCGCGACCGTTTCGTGGGCATCCGGGACCGCGTCGCGGCGCTCTTCCAGGGCGAGCGCCGGGAGACGTTCCTCCAGCACCTGGAGGACGCCGAGTACGCCTTCTACGCCCTCGACACGCCGCGCGCCCTCGAGGCCCTCGAGGCCTCCTACCGCCTGGACCGCAACAACTCCGAGCTGGTCTGGTTCCTCGGCGAGACCTACTTCAACGAGGGGGCGGCCGACCGCGCGCTGCCCTTCTTCGTGCGCATGCTCGAGAACGACCCGGACCACTACGAGGGACTGGTCTACAGCGGCGTGATCCACCACGAGCGGGGCGACGCGGCGACCGCCCGCCGCCACCTCGAGAAGGCGGTCGCGCTCTATCCCACCGCCTTCCTGCCGCACTTCACGCTGGGCGGCATCTACGCCGACCAGGGCGACCTCGAGCGGGCGGTCGCGAGCCTGGAGCGGGCGGTGGAGATCGATCCCGTGCCCCAGGCGCTCTACCTGCTGGGCAGTGCCCTCTACGAGATGACCAGGCCCACGGCCGCCATCCGCCGGCTGCGCGAGGCGGTGCGCCGGGACCCGGCGTTCGAGGAGGCGCACCACCTGCTGGGCCTCGCCTATCTCGACCGGCGCTGGAACCGCAAGGCGCTCGAAGCCTTCCGCCAGGCCCAGCGCCTCAACCCGCGCAAGATGCGCTACCAGGACGTGGTCCGCTACCTCTCCGGCCACGGCGGCATGCCGCTGCCCGAGGTCGCCGGCGAGGCGGGCGAGTGGTTCGCCCGCGGCGAGGAGAAGCTGGGCTCCGCGGACCGGCGGGGGGCGCTCACCTGCTACCGGCGGGCGCTCTCGATCGATCCCAAGAACCTGACGCTGCTCATGTCCTACGCCCTGCTCTGCCTCGAGCTCGACCGCGTCCAGGAGCTCGAGACGGTGAGCAAGAAGGTCCTCGAGCTCGACCCCGGCGAGATGCTCAAGGCGACCGCCTGCGCCGCCCTGATGGAGGCGCTGCGCAGCCAGGGACGCTTTTCCGAGGGCAACCGGATCGGCCAGGGCCTGCTCGAGGAGGGCACCTCGAGCTACTCGAAGACCATCGCGTACTACGAGATGGCCTGCAACCTGGCCGAGATGGAGAACGACCTCGACCGGGCGCTCGACTACGCCCGCCAGTCGCTCGATCACGCCCCGGAGGAGCTGGTCCAGTTCCCCTTGGCGGCGCTCGGCTGGATCCACTACAAGCGCAACGAGCTCTCCGAGGCGATCGACTTCCTCGCCAAGTCGAGCGAGATCGGGCCCTCCTCGACCACCCTGACCCATCTCGGCATGGCGCTGCTCGCCTCGGGCGAGGAGGACCGCGCCCGCGACGTCCTCGCCCACGCCCGCTCGCTGACCGGCCGCGAGGAGGCCCTGGGCTCGAAGATGATGGAGTTCATGAAGGACTCCGCCCGCCTCCTGTCCCGGGTGCGGTGATCCCTCGGTTCTGACACAATCGCCGGCCCCGGCCGTACCGCAGGCGGCCGGGCGTTTCCTCGACCACCAGGAGCCATCCCATGCGCTGGAGCCGCTACTACCTCTTCACCACCCGCGAGGTCCCCAACGACGCCGAGGTGGTGAGCCACCAGCTCATGATCCGCGCCGGCATGCTCAAGAAGGCGGCGGCCGGCGTCTACACCTACCTGCCGTTCGGCTGGCGGAGCATCCGCAAGCTCGAGGCGATCGTCCGGCGCGAGCTCGAGGCGGCGGACGCGGTGGAGCTCTCGATGCCGGCGGTCCAGCCGGCCGAGCTGTGGCAGGAGACCCGCCGCTGGGAGAAGTACGGCCACCTGCTGCTGCGCATGCAGGACCGCCACGAGCGCGACTTCTGCTTCGCCCCGACGGCCGAGGAGGTGGTGACCGACGTCGTGCGCAAGGACGTCGCCTCCTACCGCCAGCTGCCGTTCACGCTCTACCAGATCGGCGAGAAGTTCCGCGACGAGATCCGGCCCCGCTTCGGCCTGATGCGCGGGCGCGAGTTCATCATGAAGGACGCCTACTCCTTCCACGCCGACGCGGCGAGCCTGGACGAGACCTACCGGGCCATGGAGCGGGCCTACCGGCGGATCTTCGAGGCCTGCCAGCTCGAGTACACGGTGGTCGAGGCCGAGACCGGCGAGATCGGCGGCTCGGACTCCCACGAGTTCATGGTGCTCGCCGAGACCGGCGAGGACGCGGTGGTGCGCGATCCGGCGACCGGCTACGCCGCCAACGTCGAGAAGGCGGTGTGCGGCGCGCTGGCGGCGGCTCCGGCCCTCGACGCCTCCGAGCTCCGCGAGGTCTCGACCCCGGGCCAGCACACGGTCGCCGAGGTCGCGGCCTTCCTCGGCGTCGATCCGCGCCAGATCGCGAAGACCCTGCTCTACGAGAGCGACCTCGGGCCGGTGGCGGTCCTGGTGCGCGGCGACCGCGAGGTCAACGAGGCGAAGCTCAAGAACGTCCTGGGCGCGGACTGGGTCGAGCTCGCCGGCGAAGAGACCGTCCGCCGGCTGACCGGCGCGCCGGTCGGGTTCGCCGGTCCCGTGGGCCTGGCCTCCGAGGTGCGCCTGGTGGCCGACCGCTCGCTCGAGGGCGTACGGGACCTTCGTCTGCGGCGCCAACAAGGCGGACGCCCACTTCGTCGGGGCCCGCATCGGGCGGGACGTCGAGCTCTCCGAGTACCACGACCTCCTGCTGGTGGGCGGCGGCGACCCCAGCCCCCGCGGCACCGGCACGCTCGAGCTGTTCCGCGGCATCGAGGTCGGCCACATCTTCAAGCTGGGCACCAAGTACTCCGAGCCCATGGGCTGCACCTTCGCCGACGAGACCGGCGCCGACCACCCGATGGTGATGGGCTGCTACGGCCTCGGCATCGGCCGCACGGTGGCGGCCGCGATCGAGCAGAACCACGACGAGGCGGGCATCGTCTGGCCGCTGCCCTTGGCCCCCTTCGAGGTGCTCCTGATCGCCCTCAACACCAACGACGAGGCGGTCCGGGGGGAGGCGGAACGGATCTACGGGGAGCTGCGCGAACGCGGCACGGACGTGCTCTACGACGACCGCGACGAGCGGCCGGGCGTCAAGTTCAACGACGCGGATCTCCTGGGCGTGCCGGTCAGGATCGTGGTCGGGGCCCGCTCGCTCGAGCGCGGCGAGATCGAGCTCTCGCGCCGCGCCGACCGGGAGAAGGTGATGGTGCCGAAGGCCGAGGCGGTCGCGAAAGCCCTGGCGATGTTGGGCGCCTAGTGACGCGTCAACCGTCAAGTGACGTGTCCTGGCGGTCCTTCACGCCGCTGGCGGCGTTGCTCCTCCTCGACGTAGGCCGCGCTACGCCTGCGTCGGAGCGCCTGGCCAGCGACGCGAAATCCTCGCCGGATACCCTGTCACTTGACGGTTGACGCGTCACTAGCCGCCGTTGCCGTTCCGGCGTCCGTTGCCGTTGCCGGCGGGGGCCGGGGCGATCTCGCGCACCGTCGCCCGGAGCGTGCGGATCCGGTTCCTCTGCACCTCGTCCACCTCGAGCAGCAGCGGCCCGAGCTCCACCCGGTCCCCGACGGCCGGCTTCCTCCCCAGCTCCGAGAGCACCACCCCGCCGATCGTGTCCTCGTCGCGGTCCGAGAACTCGATGTCGAGCGCCTCCTCCACCTCCTCGACCAGCATCGCCCCCGAGATCGACCAGGCCCCTTCGCCGATCGGCGCCAGCTCCGGCTTCTCGGCGTCGAACTCGTCCTGGATCTGGCCGACGATCTCTTCGATCACGTTCTCCAGGGTCACGATGCCGCTCACGCCGCCGTACTCGTCGAGCACCGCCGCCATGTGCACCTTCTCGGCGAGCATCCGGTTGAGCAGCCGGTCGAGGGCCAGGGTCTCGGGCACGAACGCGATCTCCCGGGCCACCTGCTCGAGCGAGGCGAGCGGCTTGGCCGAGCGGAAGAGGTCCTTGATGTGGATCATCCCGACGACCTTGTCGAGGCTCCCCTCGCACAGGGGGAAGCGCGTGTGACCGCTCCTCCTCGCCATCGCCAGGTTCTTCTCGAGCGGCTCGGTGGTGGAGAGGTACACCACGTCCGCGCGCGGCACCATGATCTGCCGGGCCATGCGGTGGGACAGCTCGAAGATGTTGTCGAGGAGCTCGCGCTTGTTCTCCGACAGGCTGGTCGCGTGGCGCGAGGCGAGCAACAGGCGGATCTCCTCCTCGTCCTGGGCGAGCTCGCCCTCGGACACCGGGCGGATCCCGACCAGCTTCACGATGGCGTTGGCCGTGTGGTTGAGCAGCCAGATCACCGGGTAGGTCAGCTTGTAGAAGGCGAACAGCGGCATCGCCACGAGGAGCGAGGCCCCCTCGGCCTTGCGGATGGCGATCGACTTGGGCGCGAGCTCCCCGAGGACGATGTGGAGGACCGTGATGGTCAAGAAGGCGGCGGAGAGGGCCACCGAGTGGACCAGGGCCGGGCTCGCGTTGGGGAGCCACCGGAAGACCGGCTCGAGCAGCCAGACGAAGGCCGGCTCGCCGACCCAGCCCAGGCCCAGGCTGGCGAGCGTGATGCCGAGCTGGGTGGTGGAGAGGTAGGCGTCGAGGTGGCGCACCATGTGGCGCGCCAGCCGCCCCCGTCGCCGGCCGGCCGTGACGTGCGGGTCGAGCTGCGTCGGCCGGACCTTGACCAGCGCGAACTCGGCCGCGACGAAGAAGCCGTTCAGCAGCACCAGCAGCAGCGCCAGCGAGAAGCCGAGCCAGGGTGCCACGTGCGGCGGCTCGACCGCGGGGGCCGCGGCCAGGGCGAGGAGCGAGGGGGCTATGGGGATCACGGCGACGAGGAGCGGGCGCACAGGACGCACCGCGAGGGCGGCGCGGCCGGAGAGTCGGATCCGTGCGGCGGCTCCAGCTCGGGCGGGGAGGAGGCCTGGAGAGTGGGTAGCGGAGGGTCTTCGCTCACGAGCGTCGCGCATTCTAACACGCCGCACCGCAAGGGAATTTCGCTCCCGGACCGCCCCTTGTAGCTCGCGATGGACCGCCGGATCTCTCGCGCCGCCTGCGCCTTGGCCGCGCTCCTCGCCCTCGCCGGGGGGCGCGCCGCCTCGGCGGCGGGCGCGCTGCCGAGCCCGGGCTGGGAGAGGGTCGACCTGCCCGGGGTGGGGAGCTATGCCTGGCGCTACCTGCCCGCCTCGGCGGGCGCCGCCGGCAGTCTGCCGGCCGTCGTCTTCCTCCACGGCTCGGGCGCCACCCCCGAGCAGTGGCGGCCGTTCCTCGAAGGCCCCGCGGAGGCCACGGGCGCCGTGGTGATCGCCCCCGAGGCGGCCGACGAACAGGAGTGGGGGATCGGCGACGACCGCGCGACGATCTCCGAGGCCGTCGACCGGGTCGGCCAGGAGCTGCCGCTCGATTTCGGGCGGATCGGGCTTGCCGGCCACTCGGCGGGCGGCGCCTACGCCTACTTCCTGGCCTACGAGACCGAGGGCCGCTTCTCGGCCGTCCTCTCGTTCTCGGCGCCGTTCCGGTTCGTCCTGGGCGTGGCCGATCCCCGCTACACCGCGCCCTTGCGGCTTTGGTACGGCACCGCGGATCCCAACTACCAGGTCGGCCAGTACGCGGCGATCGCCGCCATGCTGGCCAATCGCGGCGTGCCGCTCGAGTCGCAGATCGTCCCCGGCCTCGGCCACAGCGACATCCGCCAGGAAGACCTCACCTCGGGCTTCGCCTTCCTGCTCGCGCACCGCTACCCGGTGGCGAACCGCCTGCTACCGAAGGGCCACCTGCGCCCGCCCCGCGCCTCTCCCCGGCGCCTCCCTCACGCCAGCGGGTCGTCGGGCTCCCAGCGGTAGCGGTCGAGGTCGATCCGGCCCCGGGCGTCGATCTCCACCCCCTCGTCCTCCAGCATCAGGCGCTGGATGTGCTCGACCGGCGGCGCGTCGCGCGAGCTGATCCGGCCCTGGGCGTTGATCACCCGCTGCCAGGGAAGGTCCGACTCGCCGCCGAGCGAGGCGAGGGCGCGGCCCACCAGGCGGGCGCGCCGG
The DNA here is from genome assembly GCA_963837945.1 of uncultured Acidobacteriota bacterium. Taxonomy (GTDB): domain Bacteria; phylum Acidobacteriota; class Thermoanaerobaculia; order Multivoradales; family DATKCC01; genus CAVUBL01. Next base: position 33,748 of record CAWIQD010000001.1, on the reverse strand, counting down.
GGGAGGCCGGCCAGGAGCGCCACCTGGCCGTAGGTCGCCACCTTGCCCCGCGGGATCGTGGCGACCACCCGGTAGATGCGCTCGAAGACCTCGTCGTTCATTGGATGCCCCCCGCATCCCCTCGATCCCCTTCCCACCCCACGGAGGGGAAGGGGACGGTTGACCGGATGCCCCCCACATCCCCTCGATCCCCTTCCCACCCCACGGGGGGGAAGGGGACGGTTGACCGGATGCCCCCCGCATCCCCTCGCTCCCCTTCCCACCCCACGGGGGGGAAGGGGACGCCCCCTCCCGGAAGCGCGGGCAAGGGAACGGGAGGCTTCGATGGCCTGGTCGAGGAGCCTTTGGATACTATCTGCCTCTCCATGGGGAAACCGCGGCAGGGCGGCGGGGGCGACCTCGTCCGGGGCGTGGGGCCCTTCGACGCCACGATGCTCGTGATGGGCGGCATCGTCGGCGCGGGCATCTTCATCAACCCCTCGGTGGTCGCGCGCGAGGTCCACACGCCGGCCCTGATCCTCGGGGCCTGGGCGGTGGGCGGGCTGATCGCGCTCGCCGGCGCCTTCGTCTACGCCGAGCTCGCCGCGCGCCTGCCCGCGGCCGGCGGCCAGTACGCCTACCTGCGCGAGGCCTACCATCCGCTGGTCGCGTTCCTCTACGGCTGGGTGCTGCTCCTGGTCATCCAGACCGGCGGCATGGCCGCGGTGGCCGTCACCTTCGCGGCCTACGCCCTGGAGCTCACCGGCCTGGCCCTGTCGCCGGCGGCCGTCGCGATCGTCGCCCTGGTCGGCCTGGCCCTCGTCAACTGCCTCGGCGTCAAGGCCGGGAGCTCGGTCCAGAGCGGCCTGATGGTGGCGAAGATCGTCGCCATCCTCGCCCTGGTGGCGGGCGGCGCCTGGTTCCTCGCGCGGGGCGCCGCCGCGCCGGCCGTCCCGGTCCCGGTCGCGCACCGCGGTCCGCTCGGCGCCTTCGGCGCCGCGATGGTGCCGGTCCTCTTCGCCTACGGCGGCTGGCAGACCGCCAACTTCGTGGCCGAGGAGGTTCGCGAGCCGCGCCGGAACCTGCCCCGGGCCCTGGTCGCCGGCGTCGTCGGCGTGGTCGTCCTCTACCTGGCGGTCAACGCCGTCTGCGTCGCGGTGCTCGGCCCCGGCGGCCTCGCCGCCACCGCCACCCCGGCCTCGGCGGTCATGGAGCGCGCCTTCGGGCCGTCGGGAGGGCGCTTTCTCGCCGCCGGCATCGCGCTGTCGACCCTGGGCTTCCTCAGCCAGTCGGTCCTCACCGCGCCGAGGGTCTACTTCGCGATGGCGCGCGACGGGGTCTTCTTCCGGTCGGTCGGCTGGCTCGACCCCCGGCGCGGGGTGCCGACCGTGGCGATCCTGCTCCAGGCGGCGATGGCGGTGGTGATCGCTCTGTCGGGCCGCTACGAGCAGATCCTGGGCTACGTCGTCTCGATGGACTTCCTGTTCTTCGGGCTCACCGCGACCTGCCTGTTCGCACTCCGGCGGCGCCCCCCGGAGGACGCCGGCCGCGGGCCGCTCGCGCGCGTGCCCGGCCATCCGGTGACCACGCTCCTCTTCGTCGCCGCCTGCTGGCTGGTGGTCGGCGCCACGGTGGTGCGCTACCCGCTCGACACCGCGATCGGCATGGGCCTGCTGGCGGTCGGCGTGCCGGTCTACTTCGTCTGGCGCCTCGCCGGATCCGGCCGAGACGGGCGCCGGGAGGCGGCCGGATGAGCCCCGGGCGCCAGGTCGGCTCGGCCTACATGGAGTGGGCGAAGCTCCACGCCCACGCCCGCTTCGACCTCGCCTCGAGCGGGATGACGAGCCTGTCGCTCGCGAGCCTGCCGGCGACCCTCGCGGACGTCGAGCTCAACCGCGCGGCCGGCTACGGCTACCCGCCGCTGGTCGAGCGGCTGGCGGCCCGCTACGGCGTCGCCCCCGAGCGGGTGGTCACCGCCACCGGGACCTCGATGGCCAACCACCTCGCGCTCGCCGCCTTGCTCGACCCGGGCGACGAGGTGCTCGTCGAGCGCCCGACCTACTCGCTCCTGCTCGACGCCGCCCGGTACCTGGGTGCGACGGTACGGCGCTTCGACCGGCGCTTCGAGGAGGGCTTCCGGGTCGACCCCGAGGCGGTCGGGCGGGCGATGGGACCGGCGACCCGGCTGGTCGTGCTCACCAACCTCCACAACCCGAGCGGCGTGCGGACCCCCGACGAAGCCCTGCGGGCGGTCCACGAGCTCGCCCGCGAGCGCGGCGCCCGCGTGCTGGTCGACGAGGTCTACCTCGAAGCCTGCTTCGACCCGGCCCCGCGCTCGGCCGTCCACCTGGGCGACGAGGTGGTGGCGACCGGCAGCCTGACCAAGGCGTACGGGCTCTCAGGCCTGCGCTGCGGCTGGGTGCTCGCCGCGCCTCCGCTCGCCCGCCGGATGTGGCGGCTGGACGACCTCTTCGGAGCCAACGCGGCCCATCCGGCGGAGCGCCTCTCGGTGGTCGCGCTCGACCACCTCGGCGCGATCGCCGCCGCGGCCCGCGAGCGCCTCGACCGCAACCGTGGCCTCCTGGATCGCTTCCTCGCCTCCCGGTCCGAGCTCGAAGCCGTCTGGCCCGAGGCGGGGACGATCGCCTTCCCGCGCTTCGTGGGCGGCCGGGTCGACGAGCTCTGCCGGGTGCTCCGCGAGCGCTACGACACGAGCGTGGCGCCGGGGCGGTTCTTCGAGGCGCCCGAACACCTCCGGATCGGGGTCGGCGGCGAGACGGCGGAGGTCGAGGAGGGTCTCGCCCGCCTCGGCCGGGCTCTCGACGAAGTCGGCTGAGGGCTCGGCCGAGCGGGCGGATTCGGCCTCCAGACCGGAGGATGGCCGTGGTGACCGTGGGCCTGCGATAGGCTCGGCCGGTCTGGATGGAGCCGTCCTTGCCCCTGCTGCCGCCCGCGTTTCTCGTCCTCCTGCTCGCCGGTTCCGTCGCCGCCCAGCCGGCCGCCGCGCCGGCGGCCGGGCCCTCGGCCGAGGTCCTGGGCGCCCAGGCCGAGCAGGCCCTGGCGGCCGGCGACGCGGACCGGGGTGTGGAGCTCGCCACCCGGGCGCTCGCCCTCGATCCCGGCTCGGGGCGGCTCGAAGCGCTCACCGGCCGGGCGCTGGCCCTGGCGGAGCGCTTCGGCGAGGCCGCCACGCACCTGGGGCGTGCGATCGAGCTGGGGGAGGGGGGCGTGCGGACCCTCCTCTACTACGGCTCGGCGCTCTGGGAGAGCGGCGACGTCGCGGCCGCCGAGGCACCCCTCGCGCAGGCCGCGACCGCCGCGCGGGGCACGCCGGCCGAGTTCCTCGCCGCCCACCAGCTCGGCCGGCTCCGCCTCTTCGCCGGCCGGCCGGAGGCGGCGATCGAGCCGCTCCGGCGGGCGGTCGAGCTCAACGCCCGGGCCGCCGACGCCCGGCTCGACCTGGCGCGCGCGCTGGCTTCGGCCGGGCGCGGCGAGGAGGCGGTCGACGCCTTCCGGCGGGCGGTCGAGCTCGCGCCCGAGAGCCAGTACGCGCGCTGGGGCCTCTCCCAGGCGCTCGTCCGCGCGGGACGCAAGGAGGAGGCCGCCGGGGAGCTCGCGACCTACCGGCGACTCTACGCCGCCGACCAGGAGCGGACCGCCCGGATCCTCCGCCAGCAGGCCCAGCTCGACCGCGCCTGGCACCTCCTCGCCGCGGGCGACCCCGAGGGCGCGGAGAAGGTCTTCGCCACGCTCGATCCCGGGATCGAATCGCTCCTCGGCCTGGCGCGGGCACGGGCCGTCCAGGGCCACCACGCCGCCGCCGTCGAGGCCCTCGAGCGCGCGGTCTCGCTCGCCCCCGACCGCCAGGATCTGCGGCGGATCCTCGCCGAGGAGCGGCTCGCGGCCCAGGGCCCCGGGGCGTCGGACCCTCCGGACGGGGGCGGCCGATGATCGCCGGCGCGCTCCTCGCCAGCCTCCTCGCCGCCGGCCCGGCTCCTCCCGTCACGCCGGCGCCCGCCGCGCCCGCCTCCCCGGCCTGCCGCCTGCAAGACGTGGCGCACCGCTCCGGCCTCGACTTCGTCCACGACCGTGGCACCTCGCCCGAGCGCCACCTCGCCGAGACCATGGGCGCCGGGGTCGCCTGGCTGGACTACGACGGCGACGGCTGGCAGGACCTCTACGTCGTCCAGTCCGGCCATTTCCCGCCCGACGGCGGCGCGCGCTCCGCCAACCGGCTCTACCGCAACCTCGGCCCCGGCCCCGACGGCGTCGTCGCCTTCGAGGACGTGACCGAACGGGCCGGGGTCGGCGACCGGGGCTACGGCCAGGGGGTGACGGCGGCCGACGCCGACGGCGACGGCGACCCCGACCTCTACGTGACCAACTACGGCGCGGACGTCTTCTACCGCAACCGGGGCGACGGGACGTTCGAGGACGCGACCGCCGCCGCCGGCCTCGGCCTCGACGGCTGGAGCTCGTCGGCCGCCTTCGCCGACGCCGACGGCGACGGCGACCTCGACCTCTACGTCAGCCGCTACGTCGTCTATCCGCCGGGCCAGGACCTCTTCTGCCGCGAGCCCGACACCGGCGAGCCGCGCTACTGCGACCCCGCGATGTTCGCCGGCGCCACCGACCGCTTCTACCGCAACCGGGGGGACGGGACGTTCGAGGACGCGACCGCCGCCGCCGGCCTCTCCGGCGCCGACGGCCGGGGTCTGGGCGTCGTCTTCACCGACCTCGACGGCGATGGCGACCCGGACCTCTACGTGGCCAACGACGAGACGCTGAACTTCCTGTTCGGCAACCGCGGCGACGGCACGTTCGAGGACCTCTCCCTGCTCTCGGGCACCGCGGTCAACATGGACGGCAAGCCCGAGGCCGGGATGGGCGTGGTGGCGGCCGACTTCGACTCCGACGGCGATCCGGACCTGGCGGTCACCAACTTCGACGTCGAGACGAACAGCTACTACGAGAACCTGGGCGACCTCCAGTTCGCGGACCGCTCGGCCCCGAGCGGCTTCGGCGTGCCCTCATTCAATCTCCTCGGCTTCGGCATGGTGGCAGCCGACCTCGACGGCGATGGCAACCTCGACGTCTACACCACCAACGGCCACATCTACGAGCGCCCACGGCGGGCCGAGACGACCTTCGCCCAGCGCGACCTGATCCTGCTGGGCGACGGCCGGGGGCGCTTCCGCGAGCTTCGCTGCCCGGCGCTCGAGGCCACGCCCCACGTCGGGCGCGGCCTCGCCCAGGCGGACTTCGACCGGGACGGCGATCCGGACCTGGCGCTGCTCAACAACGACGGCCCCTTGCAGCTGCTTGCGAGCGACCTGCCGGGATGGCGGGGCGGCGCGCTCGCCGTCCGCCTCCACGGCGGTGCCGGGCGAGACCCCGAGGGGGTCGGGGCACGGGTGACCCTGGTCACCGTGCGCGCCGGCGCCACGGTCCGCCGCACGCGCTGGATCACCGCCGGCGACAGCTACCAGTCCTCGAGCGACAAGGAGGTCCTGTTCGCCGTGCCGGAGGGCGAGCGGGTCGCGGCGGTCGAGGTCGCGTGGCCGCCCGGGCCCGGGCGGGGGACCGAGCGCATCGAATCGCCCCCGGCCGGGCGCGAGCTCGACGTCTACCCCTGATCCGGGAGCGGCTCCGCCGGCGGCTCCCGGCCCTCGTCGTCCCGCATCAGCCGGCGGGCGAGTCGGGCCAGGGTCAGGCCCTGGACCAGGATCGAGAAGACCACGACCACGTAGGTCATGGTCACGATCAGCTCGCGCGCGCCGGAGCGGGGCAGCGACAGGGCGAGGGCGATCGAGATGCCGCCGCGCAGGCCGCCCCAGGTCATCAGGCGAACCGTATAGCGCTGGTAGTGGCGCCCCAGCCGGAGCAGGTTGATCGTCCCGCCGACGCTCACCAGCCGTGCGCCGAGGACCACCGCGACGGCGGCCAGCCCCACCAGGACCTGCGGCCAGGTGACGTCGATCACCAGCAGCTCGAGGCCGATGAGCACGAAGAGCACGGCATTCAAGATCTCGTCGACCAGCTCCCAGAACGTGTCGAGGTGCTCGCGGGTGCGGTCGGACATGGCGAAGCTCCGCCCCCGGTTGCCGAGAAACAGGCCGGCCACCACCATCGCCAGCGGGCCGGAGGTATGGAGCGCCCCGGCCAGGACGTAGCCGCCGGTCACCACCGCCAGGGTGATCAGCACCTCGACCACGTAGTCGTCGATCCACTTGAGCCCCTGGAAGGCCACCAGCCCGAGCGCCAGGCCGAAGATCAGGCCGCCCACCGCCTCGCGCACGAAGAGGACGGCGACCTGCTCCAGCCCCGTCGAGTGGCCCGAGCGCAAGCCAGGTCGAGGAGCGCCGTGAACACGACCACGCCGACCCCGTCGTTGAACAGCGACTCGCCGACGATCAGGTTGCCGAGGCCGACCGGCGTCCGGGCGCTCTTCAAGATGCTCATGACCGCGATCGGGTCGGTGGGCGAGATCAGGGCGCCGAAGGTCAGGGCCCACAGGTAGGGGATGCCGAAGCCGACGATACCCAGCAGCCACCAGATCACGGAGCCCACCAGGAAGGTCGACAGGAGCACTCCGGCGGTCGCCAGGACCAGGACCGGCCAGCGGTTCCTGGTGAGCTCGTTGAGCTCGACGTGGAGCGAGCCCGCGAAGAGGAGGAACGAGAGCAGCCCCTGCATCATGATCTTGCCGAACGGCACCTGGTCGAGGAGCCCCTGGGCCCACTGGTCGAGGGCCGCCAGCCCCACCGCGTGGAGGCCGATCAGGGCGAGCGACAGGATCAGGGAGGCGAGGGTGATGCCGATGGCCGTCGGCAGCCGGAGCGTCCGGCCGTTGATCCAGCCGAAGACCGCCGCCAGCGTGATGACGATCGCGAAGACGGCGAAGACGCTCATGGCGGAAAGCGCCCGGCGGTGCGGGCGACCCACGGATTCTAACGGTCTCGGGCGCTCGGGGCTGCTAGACTGCTCGCTTCGCGAAGACGGTCCGCACGGCATGAAGCGTTCCCCGAAATACCCGGCCGGCCCCTGGCCGCTCCTCGCCGTCCTCGCGGCGGCGCTCGCGCTCGCGGCCTCGTGCGGACCGCGCTCCGAGGCGCCCCTGCCCGCCGGGATCACCTTCGCAGGCGACGCCGCCCGGCTCGTCCCGCTCCTCGACCGCCTGGAGCAGATGACCGGCACCCGCCTGGCGCACGAGGCCGAGCGTTTCGAGGCGCGGCTCCGGGGCTGCCGGCGCTTCGTCGCCCACTGCCCGGCGGGCGCGCCCTGCGACCTCGCCGCGGCGGTGCGCTGCGACGGCTCCGCGCCGGCCGCCCGGGCCGACGCGCTCGCGGGCGACGCCGACTGGCTCCTCGCCCGGGTCGCCTCCGACCGGGAGTGGCTCGTGGTGCGCGGGCACCGGGCGGACGACGGCTCGGTGACGCTCGACGCCGACCTCTCGGACCCCGGCGAGACGAGCGCCCTGCGGCTGCTCCTGCCCTCGGCGGAGCCGGCGGGCGCCGCGCGGCTCGCCACCGGCGACGCCCTGGCTCACGTGCGCCTGCGGCCGGACGGCGGCCTCGACCTCGCCCAGTTCATCGAGGGCGGCGGGTGGGGCGCGCGCCTCTACCGCCTGCAGAGCGACCTGTTCGAAGGCACCACGCTGGCCGGCGTCTGGGAGCTCGCGGTCTACGGCCCCGACCCGGGCGACGTGATTCCGCCCATGGCGCTCGCCGTCGACATCCGGAACCGCCGCCAGGCGATCGGCGTGATGGAGAAGTTCCTGACGGACCTACAGTCCACCTGGCCGCTGCGCCGGAGCCCCTTCGAGCTGGGAGGTCGGGACGGGGCGTGCCTCACCAATCTCAACGTCATGCCGAATCTGGCTCCCTGCTACGTGGCGACCGACCGGGCCTGGTGATCGGCTGGAACCCCAAGAGCCTCGAGTGCGCGCTGTCGTCGCCGGAGCGAGCCCCGGCCGGGGACAGCCGGCTGACCCTCTTCTTCGATCGCCTGCCTCGGGCCGACGCTCTCCTCGCCCGCGCCTCCGGCTCCCTCGTCTCCCTCGGGCCCCCGCTTCTACCCCTGGCGTCGCCTAGTGGTCCAGGGCCGGCGGGGCGAGAGGAGCGGGAGTTACCACTTCACCGCGGAGCTTTCGTCCCGGTGAGCGATCGGCGAGAGCATCGGGGTCCGGCTGGCCCTCCTCGTCGTCCTCGCTCGCCGTCGCCGCGTGTGCTCGGCGCTCCGGGCCGTGCGCCGGTTCGAGAGGCTGCGCGCGGCCCAGCAGACCTGCGACGCGGCGGCGCGCCGGGACTGGCCGGCGGCGCTCGCCGCCAGCGACGGCCTGCTCGGCCCCGACTCGGCGGGCTTCCAAGCGGCCTCGTGCCGGTGCGCGGCCCTGGTCGCGACCGACCGCAAGGACGAGTGCGCGACCTCCTCGAACGGCTGCTGGCGGATCCGGAGAGTGATGGCTGGCTGCCGCCGGCTCCCTTTACCGCCCTGGTCGTCAACGTCCGAGAGACGCACGGCGATCTCCCCGGCGCCGCCGAGCTCGCTCACCGCGGGGCCGAGGCCTATCCCGAGGACTACACCCTCCTGCTCGAGGAGCTGGTCCTGCGCAGCCGCACCGAGGATGAAGGCGCGGTGCTCGAGGAGATGTCGCACCGGCTCGACCGCGCCGGCGACGCCGCGCCGGCCATGCGCCTCCATCTCGCCGAGCGCTACTCGGGACGGGCCCAATGGGCCCAGGCCCTCGCCCAGCTCGGCTCCGATCCGGACGCCTTCCCGCCCGACAAGCGCGACGACTGGTACCACGACGAGGTCACGGCCCTGGCGGGCGCCGGCCGCGTCCAGGACATGTCGGCCGCGTTCGACTCATGGCGGCGGCGCGGCGGCGACCCCTACGAGCTGCTGGCGCTCCATGCGCTGCTGCTGAGCAGCCGCGAGCTCAACGACCCCGATCACCCGACGGTCGAGATGCTCGAGCAGGTCGTGGCCGACAAGGACCACCTCCAGGGCAACCCCCTGCTCAAGGCGTCCTTCGCGCGCCTGGCCGGGACTCTCGCGGTGGCCGGCGAGCACCAGGCGGCCTTGCGCTACTACGACGAGGGCGTCCAGGAGTTCGGCGACCTCTACCCCTTGACCCGCGACGAGCTGCTGCGCTCGGCAACCTTCGAGGCGCTCGGCGAGCAGGGCCTCGAGAAGCTGCGCGGCCGGCTCAGGTTCCGCGTCGCCGAGCACCGGCCGGGCGACGCGTTGTGGATCTCGCCCGACGCCGACCAGCCCGAGGACGAAGGCTACGAGCGGCACGCGGTTCCGGTGGCGGGCGCGGTCGAGGTGAGCCGGGGGGTCGGCACCTGGCCCCACCACTGGGTGCTGCGCGACGGCGACGACCGGGTCGCCGGCTCCGGGACGATCTGGGCGACCCCGGGCCAGACGGTCGACGTCGACGTTGACCGGCGCGAGCCCGAGGTCCCGGAGCCGGCCTTCGACGGCCGCCGCCGGCCGGCCGACGGCCGGCCACGGGTCTTCCAAGTGATCCTCGACTGCGGCGACTGGCGCTTCGTCCAGTACGGCCGGGCCCGGCGCGAGATGCCCTTCTTCGACTCCGCGATCGAGCGCGGCCAGCGGCACGGTCCTCGAGAGCGTGCCCGCCTTCACCGCGGTCGCGATGGACAAGCTGCTCCATCCGACGAAGCTCGGCGTGCGCTCGTTCGCGGAGCTGCTCTATCAGCTCGGCGGCGAGATCCAGGGTCTGAACTTCGTCGGCGAGAACCCGTTCGGCGCCCTCTCGTGGGTGGTCCCGCCGCAGGAGAATCTGTTCGAGACCCTGGCCGCCTCCGGTCACGTGACGGTCAACATGTTGCGCTCCTTCGGCGCCATGCAGCTCGGCCGCCAGGCGGAGATGGTGGGGCCCGGGGACCACCGGGAGATGATCGGCGGCTATCGGGCGTCGCGCAAGTTGACGCCGGCCGAGCTCGCGATGGTCGGAGAGATCGACGAGACGCCGAAGCGGCCTGCTCGAGGAGATGGCGGCCGACTTCGACGCCCTGGTGAAGCTCGCGCACGGCTCCGATGCCGACTTCGTGGCGACGCGGGTGGCGTCGCTCGACCTCATGACCCACGGCCTGTTTCGGGAGGTCGGCCGTTCGGGACAGGACGACGGCGAGCGCAGCCTCTACCGCGTCTACCGCTACATCGACTCCCGCCTCGAGGAGCTCGAGGACGCGCTCGACGGCGACGACCTCCTGGTCGTCATGTCGGACCACGGGATCCGCACCGCCATGGAGCATGATCCCCGCGCCATGTTCCTCGCCATCGGCGCCGGCGTGCCGCACGGCCGCACCGAGGGCATGCCGAAGATCCGCGGCGTCAGCCGGATGGTGGCCGACTACCTGGGCGTCGAGACCGACTGGCCGGCGACCGGGATCGGGCCGTGGCGACCCCACGCGCCGCCCGCCGCGCCCGCCGCGCCCGAGGCGACCGGCGCCCCGAGCCCCGGCGGATAGCCTCCGTCGTCGCCTCGCGCGTCGATCCGGGCCGATTCGAGTAGAATTGCCGCAGAGCGGCAAGACGCCGCAACCCGGCGCCATCCCCTTGCTCGCTCCGGGAGGAAGGGAAGACACCATGGCCACGATCTTCTTCACCGGTTTCCCGGGCTTTCTCGGCTCGGAGCTGCTGCCGCGGGTCCTCGACCGCTCCGCGGACCACCAGGCGGTCTGCCTGGTCCAACCCAAGTTCGCCGACCTGGCCCGCGCACGGGCCGAGGCGCTCGAGCTGGAGCACCCGGCGCTCGCTGGCCGCATCCGGCTCGTCGAGGGAGACATCACTCGTCCCGACCTCGCCCTCGGCGACGAGGCGGCGGCCCTCGAGAGCACGATCTCCGAGGTCTACCACCTGGCGGCGATCTACGACCTGGCGGTGCCGCGCGACCTCGCCATGCGGGTGAACGTCGACGGCACCCGCAACGTCCTCCGCTTCGCCGCCGAGTGCGCCGGCCTCGAGCGCTTCCAGTACGTCAGCACCTGTTACGTCAGCGGGCGTTACGCGGGCCCCTTCGCCGAGCGCGACCTGGTCAAGGGGCAGGAATTCAACAACCACTACGAGGAGACCAAGTTCCTCGCCGAGATCAAGGTCCAGGAGTGGATGGAGAAGGGGCTGCCGGCGACCATCTACCGCCCCTCGATCGTGGTCGGAGACAGCCGCACCGGGGCGACCCAGAAGTACGACGGCCCGTACTACGTCATCCGCTGGATCCTGCGCCAGCCCCTGGCGGCGGTCATGCCGGTGGTCGGCAACCCGCGGCGCACGCGCCTGAACGTCGTGCCGCGCGACTTCGTGATCGCCGCGATCTCCCACCTCTCGGGGCTCGAAGCCTCCCGGGGGAAGGTCTACCAGCTCGCCGACCCGGACCCCCTGACCATCGACCAGATGCTCGACGCCATCGCGCGGGCCGCCGGCAAGAAGGTGATCCGCGTGCCGACCCTCCTCGGCGTCGCCAAGGCGTCGCTCGGTCACGTGCCCTTCCTCGAGCGGATCATGGGGATCCCGCCGGAGGCGATCGACTACTTCGTCCACCCGACCTACTACCTGACCGACAACGTGCGCGCCGACCTCGAGGGGACCGGCATCGCGGTCCCGCCGTTCCCGACCTACGTCGACCGCCTGGTGGAGTTCGTCCGCAGCCACCCCGGGGTGCCGTCCGCCGCGATGGCCTGAGAGCCAGCGCGGCGTTCAGCCGACGCGCAAGAGAGGGGCGTGGGCCGGCCCCCGGCGGTGGATCCAGACGAGGGCCATGGAGGCCACCGCGGTGAGCCCCGAGGCGAGGCCCCACCAGATGCCGGCGAGGCCCAGCCCGGCCTCGAAACCGAGGAACCAGGCGAGGGGCAGCGCCACCAGGTAGAAGCCCAGCAGGTTGAACATCGCCGCCGGCACCGTGCGTCCCATGCCGCGGAGCACGCCGCTGCCCACCACCTGGACGCCGTCGGAGAGCTGGAAGGCGCCGGCGATCGGCAGGATCGTCGCGCACAGGGCGAGGACCTGCGGGTCCTCGCTGTAGAACGCCGGGATCAGGTGGCGTCCCAGGACCAGGCCGACGCCGTTGGCCGCCATCGTGGCGCCGCCGAGGCCCAGGGCCACCCACGCCGCCCGCTGGGCCGCGGGCTGGTCGCCCGCCCCGAGGAGGTTGCCCACCCGCGTGACCGCGGCGAAGGAGACCCCCAACGGCACCATGAAGGTGAGGGAAGCGACCGAGAGGACCACGGTGTGGGCGGCGAGCTGGGCCGCACCCAACCAGCCCGACCAGAGGGTGGAGACGCTGAACGCCCAGTACTCGAGGGTGATCTGGAGCCCGATCGGCGCGCCGAGGGCGAGAGTCCTCCCGAGGGCCCGCGGCGCGAACACCTGGAGGTCCCAGCGCCGCCATTCCTCGCGATCCCGCCTCGCGGCCCGCACCGCCAGGGCCAGCGAACCGAACAGGTAGACGAAGGTCAGACCGGTCGCCGCACCAGCCCCGACGACGCCCAGCGCCGGCGAGCCCAGATGTCCGAAGATCAGCACCCAGTCGGCGAGGGCGTTGACCGCGTTGGCGCTGATCGTCGTCCACATGATCGGCCGCAGGATCCCCTGGGCCTGGAGCCACTGGCGCAGGACGGTGTAACCGAAGAAGAACGGCAAGCCGGGGAGTTGCGCCAGCACGTAGCGCCCCGCGAGGCGGGCGAGGCCGGCGCTCTGACCCATGGCCTCGAGCGCCGGGCCGGCGGCCAGGATCGCCGCGGTCCACAGGGGGGCGAGCAGCACCACGAGCACCAGGCCGCGCTGGCCGGCGAGCACGAGCCCGCGGCGGTCGCCGGCGCCGTGAGCCTGGGAGGCGATGGGATCGATCCCCAGGAGAAGGCCGGTGACGGGCATCGAGGTGCCCATGAGCCACAGGCGGCCGAGGGAGGCCGCGTCGAGGGCCGCCACGCTGACCCGTCCGAGCATCACGATGTCGATCAGCCACAGCGTCATGGCCGCCACCTGGGCCACGACGATGGGCGTCGCCAGCCGCGTCAGGCGGCGGATCTCGAGGCCGACGGGAGACATGGGAGAGGAGGCTACACCGGGGCCGAAGGTCCGCGGCCACGGGGCGGGCCGAAATGAAACGGCGGGGGCGCCGAAGCGCCCCCGCCGGGTGAAGCGATGACCTCAGGTGCCGGTCAGTTGAAGGTCACCGTGCACGTCTTGTCGGCGTCCAGGGTGATCGAGGTGGAGAAGTCGGTGCCGCTGCAGTCGCCGCCCCAGCCGTCGAACGTCCCCTCGAACGGCCGCTCGAAGAGGGTCACCTCCGTGCCCTGGGGGAACGTGACCGTGCAGTCTCCCTCGCAGTGGAGGCCTGCCGGCGAGCTCGAAACCTGCCCCGAGCCGCCGCCGAGGAAGATCAACGTCAGGTTGTAGGTGGCCGGCGGCGGCGGCGACTCGTCGAAGATCGCCGTGCAGCTCACGTCCCCGGTCACGTCGAGGAGGCCGTCGCTGCAGTCGGCGTCGCCGCTCCAGCCCACGAACTCCGAGCCGGTGGCGGCGGTCGGCGTGAGCTCGACGTGCGAGGGAATCGCGAAGCCCGCCGAGCAGGTGCCGGGGCAGGAGATGCCCGACGGCACGCTCTCCACGCTCCCGGAGCCGGTGCCCGCCAGGGTCACGGTGACGGTCGCGGGCGGCACCGCATCGAGGTCGAAGCGCGCCTGGCACACGACGTCGACGCCGGAGGTGAGCACGCCGTCGGAGCAGTCCGCGTCGCCCGTCCAGCCGCCGAAGCTCGAACCGCTGTCGGCCACCGGGGTCAGGGTGATCGATCCGCTGCCGGGCGGGAAGTCGTGGCTGCAGGTCGCGCCGCAATCGATCCCGGCGGGGCTGCTGGTCACGGTGCCGGTGCCCAGGCCGAACCGGAGCACGGTCACCGAGACGTTGAGCTGGACGGTGATCGAGACCGTGGCCGTGTCGCAGAGCGCCGGCGCACCATCGTCGCAAACCTCGTAGACGAAGCTGTCGGAGGTCTCCTCGTCGCCGTTGTTCGTGTAGGTGAAGGTGCCGTCGGCGTTGAGTGTCACCGAGCCGTGCGACGGTCCGGAGACCGCCGTCGTGGTCACGGTGAGCACCGCCGAGTCCGGATCCGTGTCGTTGGCGAGCAGCGACGTCTCGCTCGAGTCGAGGACCGAGACGCTGCCGCCCTGGACCACCGTGGCGCTGTCGTCGACCGCCGTCGGCGGGTCGTTGACCGGGATCACGGTGATCGAGACCGTCGCCGTGCTGCAGAGCACCGGCGCGCCGTCGTCGCAGACCTCGTAGACGAAGCTGTCGGAGGTCGTCTCGCTGCCGTCGTGGGTGTAGGTGAAGGTGCCGTCGGCGTTGAGCGTCACCGTGCCGTTCGTCGGTCCGGAGACCGGCGTCGTGGTCACGGTCAGGTTGTCGAGGTTCGGGTCGGAATCGTTGGCCAGAAGCGACGTCTCGCTCGAGTCGAGCACCGAGACGGTGCCGCCCTCGTCGACCGTGGCGCTGTCGTCGACGGCGACGGGCGGCCGGTTGAAGAAGTAGCTGTCGAGGGTCACCTGGGCCTGGACGTCGAGCAGCACGTCGCGGCCGAGGAAGGCGCCGGTGGCGTCGCTGCCGTGGCCGATCACGAGCGTGCCGTTGGGGGCGTAGAAGCTCGCGCCGACCAGGTTGTCGTGCCCGATCACGGCGGCGAGCGGCGTCGAGTCGATGGCGCCGTCCGTGCCGTTGATGCCGGCCACGTAGAAGACGAGGTCATGGGCCGCCACGCCCGAGCCGGTGTCCGGCCCGACGGTGGCGCCCTGGCCGCTCGCGAAGCGGCCTTCGACCCGCACGTCGGAGGCCGCCTGGAAGACGAGCGCGGCGCCGTCGCCGGCGGTGACCGAGGCGACCTCGTAGGTGCCGCCCTCGAACGACAGGGTGGCGTTCTCGCCCACCGTCACGGCGCCGTAGGCCCCGGGGGGCAGGGAGGCGAAGCCACCGTCCGGCACGTCGACCGCGGTCGCTCCGGGGGTAGCCGTGAAGAAGGGCGGCAGCGTCGAGAAGACCGGCAGCGCCAGCGGCGTGATCGCGGAGCCGGCGATCGTGCCCTTGTCGTCGAGGTCGTTGTAGGCGACGTCGCCGCCGGCGGTCGCCTTGTTCTTGATCCGCACGCTGTCGCCCTCGACCGCATAGCCCGCGGGCGTCGAGGAGAAGGGATCCATGCCCACCTCGAAGCTCGAGACGAGGGTGGGTCCCGGGCTCGCGTCGTTGGCCACCACGTCACCGCTCAGGACGGCGGCGTGGTTCTTCATGTAGACGCTGTTCGAGCCGAAGATCACGACGTTCGGGAAGCCGGCCTCGATCCCGTAGCCGGCCACCGGCAGGAGCAGGACTGCGCTACCCGCCAGGTGCGGCTTCGCCGCGAGGTGCGGGCCGTTGTGGGGGACCGCCGTTTCGAGCCACGCCGAGAAGAGCTTTGGATCGAGGGACGGGATCGACGACGGGCCCATCCCGGTCGCCTGCATGTGGGCCAGCACCTCGCGGGCCGTCGGCAGGCGCCAGTCGTGGCGGCCGAAGCTCTCGACCTCGCCGGCGTTCATCCTGGCGAGGATCCGCAGTGCGTCGGCTCGGCTCACGAGCACGCTCTGGCTCAGGCCGGAGGTGACGACGTAAGCCGGGTCCGCGGTCCACTGGAGGGAGTGGCCGCCCTGGCCGGCGTGCGCCACCGGGGCGACGAGTGCCAAGGCCAGGCAGGCAAAGGCTAAGATGCATGAATTTACACAGGTTTTATATTGCATTATCTTCTCCCCTTCCGCCGGGTGTCCAACAACGAGAATGCGAACAGGAAAACCATTCGATCGTAAGGCAGCGGAGGCGTCCCGTCAAGCCTTTTCTCCCCGATGCAGTGCTCACCGCGTCCACGCCAGCCAGGCGATCCCCCAGGCGAGGCTCAAGAGCGTGATCGGCACTCCCGAGCGGAGGTACTCGAGGAAACCCACTCGAATCCGGCGGCGGCGTCAGGTTGCCCGCCAACGTCGTCGTTCGTCCGACCCCGCGTGAAGCGGCCGAGCTCCGCCCCGGCTCGAAGTCCGACCTCGCGTGAAGCGGCCGAGCTCCGTCTCGGCCGGCCGATCTCTCCCGAGGGCACCGATCTCCCGGGCCCGGCTCCGCTCCCGGAGCCGGGCCCCCCGTCCTCACCCGCCGCCACCGTCGCCCTCGTTCTCCTCCCCGGCCCCGGCGGCCTCCCGCATCTCCGCAACGACCCCTCGGACCCGCTCGGCCCACCCGGCCGCGGCGCGGCAGAGCGGCAAGTCGTCCCGCGACACCCCGAGCTCCGCCGGATCGTCGGCGATCCGCTGGACGTAGTCGGCCAGCCGCTCGAGGTCGGCGGCGGCGGCGGTGGCGTCGCCCCGTGGGGTCGAGAGCCCGTGGCTCTGGCCCCAGTCCCAGTACGCCGTCTCCATGGCGAGGTCGTAGAGCATCTCGCCCTGGCGCCGCAAGATCTCCACGTGCCCGGCCTCGCGGAAGCACCAGAGGTAGGTCTCCCGGAACGCCGTCTCGCTCATCGCCGGGCCTCCCGGAGGAGGTCCATGAGGATGCGGCCGCTCCGGCGGAGGGTCTCGTCGGGCACCGACAGCAGGTAGTGGGCGAAGGCGAGGGGCTGGACGCGGAGGTCGGCGAGGCCGCTCATGTGGAGGGCGAAGGCGTCGCCCCCTACCGGGATCAAGCTGGCGGCGGTGCCGACGGGGCGGCCGTGCCAGAGGAGATGGAGGCGCCGGCCGGCGTCCTCCTGGAAGCGGAAGGTGGGAGGGCGCTCGGCGACGGCGAGGGCCGCGGCGGCCAGGTAGGCGAGGTCCGGCGCCTGGAGGACGAGCCGCGGCCGGGATTCGCCGGCGGCGATACAGCCCCACCGGGGCTCGTCGCCGGCGCCGTAGAGGGCGGTTACGCGCCACGGGCCGGCGAGATCGGCCTCGGGGGTCGCTGGCGCCGGCTCGCGCCGGGCGAGCTCGGCCAAGAAGTCGGGGGCGAAGGCATTGGGGATGAAGGTCGGGTCGCCGTCGCCGGCGGAGCCGGCGCGGGCGGACGAGGGGTTACACTTCGGGTCAAGCTGACGCATTGGCTGTACCTCCTTTGCGTTGGCCAGGGCGCGGCAGTGGCTCCAACCGCTGCCGTGCCCGCCTGGGTTCATTCGTAGGCCCGGTGACCTCCAAGCCACCCCGACCTCAGGCGAAGCAGTCGTGTCGTGCCATCTCAGCTCGTCGTCGCGCTCCTCCTTTCTCCAGTTCGTCGTCAGAAACTACGCTACACTACCGCGCACAAGCTGTCAAGTAGATCCTGAAGATCGCCGCCCACACCGGCTGACCGATCACTGACCGCAAGGCGCCCAACCTTCAACCTGTCGCCCTGACCCCCCACTTGTCATCTCGACCGGAGGAACCGTCCGCGCCCGATCCGCCGTCCTCTTGTCATCTCGGGCACCAGGCAGCGCCCGATCCGCAGTGGAGAGATCTGGGGGACGGCGGCTGGAAGGGGGTAGCCTCCGCCGGAGGGCGGTCCGGGGGTCACTCGCCGGGGACCGGCGCGCGCTCCTCGAACCATGGCACGCAGGCGCGTGCCTCGGCTTCACCCAGGCCCTGCGCCCTCTCGGACTCCCACCGCCGACGAGCCGCCAGGGCTCAGACGCGCCGCCCTGAGCGAGCAACCCCCGGTCCGCTCGCCCAAACGAGGGCTAGGAGCTGTGAGCACTTTCCCCGCACTGACTTCGTGGCATAAGCCATTTGAGCTCCACCGGTGCTCAAGCCTTGTCTTTGGCATAGGAGGGACCGAGCTACGATTTGAGAGCAGCGCGCTACGAAGCACCAGTTATGCTTCGCTAGTCGCTGACCGGCCTTGAGCTTGACGACTGCCGAGGCAGGAGCTACGCTCTTGCCCAATCGAAGCTTCTCGCAAGGACGGATGAGGAGAGAGAACCATGTCGCGAGTCGTGCGGAGAGCCTGCCTGGCTGAGCGGCCGGCAACCAAGTCGGCCCTAGCCGCCGAGGGGGTAGCCCCCTGTGTCAGGGGGGACTTGATCCCGCACGACTCGAAGAAAGTGAGTCGTTAGAAAACTACATCGGATCTAGATGGTGCTGGGCTAAATTCAGGCAACAGTTTCCTTGGGCTCAGGCACACGCGAATGGAAGGGATCGGATGCAAGCGCCAAGTGCCAAGAAATGGGATCGTTTTCGTCTCTGGGCCACACTGCTCGTCGCCATTCTTCCACTGGGTCTTGTCGTCGTGGATGTTCTCCGAGGGGGAGGCTGGTTGTCTGACAGCGCAGTTCTGTCGATTATCGTGGTTCAGTTGAGCTTACTCACCGGAGTAGCCTACGAGGCTCAGCTGGCTCCGAAGAGGGAGGAGGCGGGGCGTCCAGGCGAAATCAAGGAGCAGGAGCCTTTCTGGTCTCGAAGCTCTAAGATAGGCTCCCTAGACGTTTGGGCCCTCAATGGTGACCGCTTCGTAGAGGCCCTCTTGAGTTATGGCATAAGAGTGAGGCGTCTTCGACTGATGCTTCCATCCGCTGCTGCCGTTAGAGAATTCTATGCGGCCTTCAGCCTTGTTCCAGATGAGAACCACGCAGTGGCATACATCGAGGATGGCATTGCGAATGTCGAGGTGGCGGTCAGGCAGCTGAAAGCCACCGGGCAAGTGCTGGATTTTGATGTTCGCCGCGTGCACGCATTCCCACTGCAGTTCTACGCAGTCGCAGATGGGAACGCATCAATGCACGGCGTCTACGAGGCAGCTCCGGACCGACCGATGTCAGTAGGACTCCGTTCGCGGTGCTGGACCCGTGTGGAGAGGGATGCAGCAGAAGTCCTAACAGCCCACTTTGAGGGACACTGGATTGCAACCAGAGAGTCGACCAATGCTTAGCCCCTTCGGAGAGAGAATGAACTTCCTTCTAGTGACCTTGGACAGTTGCCGATGGGACACCTTTGGGGCAGCAGCTACACCAAACCTGGATGCAATCTGTGCTGCCCAGTGCGGTTATGCGCAGGCTACCTTCACACTTCCCGCGCATATGGCAATGTTTGTTGGCAAGTTCCCACACGTCAATGCGGAACTTCCTTTCTTTAACCGGTTCGTCGCCAGCCTCTTCCGTATTCCTCCTGGGGGGCATCCCACCAAATCCTACATAGAATTCCCGCCCGGCACTCAGAGTATCTTTCAAGGGTTCGAGGCACGCGGCTACGAGACAGTGGGTCTTGGTGCAGTCGGTTGGTTTAGGCACAGCGTTCTACAGCAACCATTTCAGCACTTCTCCTTCTCGGGGATTGACCTGGCGGGTCAGCTTAGAGAATTGGAGGCCAGGATGGCCGGCGCCGACAAACCATTGGCAATCCTCTTGAACATCGGCGAGACGCACGAGCCCTATGAGTTCGAGTCTACAAAGCGAACTGGAAGAGAGCGCGCGTCTCGGAGGCGAATGTTTGACCGCGATAATGTTGGCTTCCTCCGAGATGAGTTCGAGAAACAAGTTGCGTGCTGCGAGTTTGTGGACGCGAGCCTTGGACGGTTCTTTGAAGTAGTCGCCAGTGCCATAGGTGAAACGGTCGTTGTCGTCTGCGGAGATCACGGAGAGTGCTTCGGTGAGGATGGGCTCTACGGTCATGGCTTCTATCATCAGAAGGTTATTGAGGTCCCAATCCTAATCACCCAGATCTAGGGCGAGCAAAGGAAGGGTCGGGACTCTCCATTTAACCGGAGTTTGGCTGACAAGGTCTACGCCGGCCGGTCTATGGAGGGTAGGCGTGGCCCGAAGCGGTCACGGGCGAAGCACTGCAGCCACTCCTGGCAGAGAAAACGTGTGACAACGTGCCAGCCACCTTGGGAACTTCCGAACGGTAGGGGCGGCGCCGGGGAATCCGCCCGGAGGTGTCATCGCCAGCGCAGCAAACATCGTCGGCAGGAGCACACGGACGGTGCCGCGCGGTGGCGGTGTCGGGCGAGGGCCACGTCCGCAGCCTTCCACACCCGAGCCGAGCCGGAGGGCGGACGCCCACTTCTCTGACCGCCCCGCCCTGGCGGTCTCGGCACCAGACGCTCGGAGCCCCGATTGCCCTGGCGGACCGGGATACGTATACTCCACCTAGAGGCACGTATAAGCCATGAAGACCAAGCTCACGGTGACGATCGAGAGGGAGCTGGTGCCGGAGGCGAAGCGCTTCGCCCGGAGCCGTGGAATCTCCCTGTCCCAGCTCATCGAAGAAGCACTCCGCGACGAGATGGCCCCGGCCACCGAGCCGGGCTTCGTGGCGCGGTGGCGCGGCCGACTCCGGCCGGCGGCTCGCGACGACGAGCGCTACCGCCACCTGGCGGCCAAGTACCTGTGAGCCTGCTCCTCGACACCGACGTCCTGATCGACCTCGCCCTCGATCGCAAGCCCTTTGCCGCACCGGCGGCGCTGTCTCGACATCCTCGAGAGGCGACCCGGATTCGCCTGGATCGCCTGGCACACCGCCTCGAACTTCTACTACCTCGTGGCCCCCGAGCGCGGCCCCGCCGGAGCGCGCCGGTTCCTGGCAGAACTGACCGGGTTCGTCGGGGTTGCCGAGACCACCACCGAGAGCCTGCGGACGGCCACGGGCCTCGCCCTGCGCGACTTCGAGGACGCCATGCAGGTGGCGGCGGCTCTCGCGTGCGCCGCCGAGCTCATCGTGACTCGGAACCTCAAGGACTACAAATCCTCTCCGGTGCCGGCGGTGAGCCCCGAGGCCCTGGTGAGAGAGCTTGGGGGATAGAGTTTCGTGCCGTGATCCACTCGCCGTCGCTCTGGCCAGCCCGCCCCGCCCCGGTGGTCTCGCCCCCGACCATGTGTCGGTCCCGGCGCACCTCGACCAGGGTCTGACGGTCGTAGAGCTCCCCCATGACCGCTTCCGGGCCCACCGTCACCCTCCGTCCCCTGGAGCCCGCGGACTGGCCGGCGGTGCGGCGGATCTACGAGGAGGGAATCGCCACCGGCGACGCCACCTTCGAGACCGCGGCGCCCTCCTGGGAGGCGTGGGACGCCGGCCACCTGCCGACCTGCCGCCTGGTGGCCGTCGAGGGCGACCGCCTCCTCGGCTGGACCGCTCTCAGCCCCACCTCCCGCCGCAGCGTCTACGCTGGCGTCGCCGAAGAAGCGATCTACGTCGCCGCCGACGGCCGTGGCCGGGGCGTCGGCCGGGCCCTCCTCGAGGCCCTCATCGCCGAGTCCGAGCGCCACGGGACTCTGGACGCTCCGCGCCGGCATCTTCCCCGAAAACACCGCCAGCCGCGCCCTCCACGAGCGCTCCGGCTTCCGCCTCGTCGGCCGCCAGGAGCGCATCGGCCGGATGCCCGACGGCCGCTGGCGTGACGACCTCCTCTACGAGCGCCGGAGCCGGGTCGTGGGCTGGGAGGAGTGAGCGCCTGGCTGAGAAGTCTCCGGCGCTGCTCGGCCGTCAGGGCCGGAACCCGGCCTCGACCGGGCCGCCTTGGTCGGTCGCGAGGAGCCCCTGCCGTGAGAAGGCGTGAGAAGGTGCCAGCCAAGTCGCAGATCGCCTCCGAACGGTAGGGGCGGGATGCCCCCTTCTCTGACCGGCCCGCCCCGGCGGCCTCCGTGCGCGACCTTTACGGAGCCCTGGGCGCGCCACGTGCGGGGTAAGCTCCCCATCTCCCCGATGCTCTCCTGCCGCGCCACCCGCCGCGCCTTTTCTCCCGTCGCCGGCCTCCTCCTGGCACTGGTCACGGCCGCCTGCGCCGACCCGCCGGTCGAGTGGAGCGACCCCACCACCGGCATGGCCTTCGTCCTCGTGCCGGCGGGCACCTTCACCATGGGCACGCCGGAGACCGAGCCCGGCCACCAGGCCGACGAGGTGCTCCACCGGGTGCGGATCTCCCGCCCCTTCTACCTCGGCAAGTACGAGGTCACCCAGGGAGAGTGGCAGCGAGCGACCGGCGGCAACCCCAGCCACTTCCAGAGCTGCGGCTCCCGCTGCCCGGTAGAGCGCGTGAGCTGGTACGAGGTCCAGGGCTTCCTCGCCCGCCTCGGCCGCCTCTCGGGCGAGCGGTATCGCCTGCCCACCGAGGCCGAGTGGGAGTACGCCTGCCGGGCCGGCACCACCACGGCCTTTTCGACCGGCTCCGGGCTCGGCTCCACGCGCGCCGACTACGACGCCCGCTACCCCCTGCCCGGCCATCCGCGGGGCGCCTACCGCGAGCGCCCGACACCGGTCGGCACCTTCCCGCCCAATCCGTGGGGCCTCTTCGACCTCCACGGCAACGTCTGGGAGTGGACCGCGGACGAGCACTGCCCGTACGAGCAACCGGCGGCCGGCGGCGAGGTGGTCGACCCGGTCGACCGGTGCGGCGCGCCGCTGAAGGTGATCCGGGGAGGGAGCTGGTACTTCGACGAGGCGAGCGCCCGCTGCGGCCTGCGCTACACCCACCGCCCGCAGGACCGCGGCTTCAGCCTCGGCTTCCGGGTCGTCCGCGAGCTCCCGGCGGGCTGACCCGCGCCGCGCCTACCCCGCCCCGAGCGAGGCGCAGCTCGCCTTCGATCGCCTCCCACTCGCCCATCAGGGATTCGATCGACTCGTTGAGGGTCTTCTGCTCGGTCTCGAGCTTGCGCACGTCCTTGGGCGGCGTGCGCTCGAAGTAGGTCGGGTCGCAGAACGTCTCGTTGATCTCGCCCACCCGCGCCTCGGCGCGCTCGACCTGGCCGGTCACCTGGTCGCGGCGCCGCGCGAGCTCGCGGACCCGCTTCTCGGCCTCGCGCGCGTCGGCCGGCTTGCCGTTGCCCCGGCCCTTCTCCTTCGACCTCTCGCGCTTGACCCGCAGCAAGACCGCCTCGGCGTCCAGGTGGTCGTCGCCGCAGCGCTCGATGTACTCGTCGTAGCTCCCCTGGAAGTCCTCCATCCCACGCGGCGAGAGCTCGATGATCCGGTCCGCGAGCTCGCCGACGAACCAGCGGTCGTGGGAGACGAGCAGCAGCGTGCCGTCGTACGCCTGGAGCGCCTCGACCAGAGCCTCGATCGCCTCGAGATCGAGGTGGTTGGTCGGCTCGTCGAGCACCAGCACGTTCGGCTTCTCGACCGCCAGGCGCGAGAAGACGAGCCGCGCCCCTTCGCCGCCCGAGAGGCTCCCCACCGCCTTCGCAACGTCGTCGCCCGAGAAGAGGACCGCCCCCAGGTGGCCGCGCACGAAGCCGATCGGCTCGGCGGGGCAGGTCTCCCAGAGCCAGGCCTCGACGCTCTGCTTGGAGCCCTTGAAGACCTCCTTGTGGTCCTGCGCGAAGTAGCCCGGCCAGGCCTCGTAGCCCCACTCGACCTTGCCGTGGTCGGGCGCCACCTCGCCCATCGCGATCTTGAGCAGCGTCGACTTACCGATCCCGTTGGGCCCGATGATCGCCACCCGCTCGCCCCGGCGCACGGTGAGCGAGACGTCGGTGAGCACCTTGTTGTCGCCGTAGGCCTTCGAGACGTCTTCGAGCACCAGCACGTCCTTGCCGCTCGGCCGGCGCTGGCGGAAGCGGAAGGTGGGGTAGGCGCGCGAGCTCGGCGGCAGGGGCGTCAGGTCCTCGGCCATCTTCTCGATCAGCTTGACCTTGCTCTGCGCCTGGCGCGCCTTGGTCGCCTTGGCGCGGAAGCGGTCGACGAACGCCTGGTGGTCGGCGATCTTCTTCTCCATCCGCTCGTTCTCGGCCTCGCGCCGGGTCCGCTCCTCGCGCTTCGCGCGCTCGAAGGCGGTGTAGTTGCCCGGGTAGAGGGTGGCGGTCTCGTAGTCCACGTCCAGGATCTGGTTGCAGACGTTGTCGAGGAAGCGGTGGTCGTGGGAGACCACCACCGCCACGCCGTCGTAGCCGGCGAGGAACTTCTCGAGCCAGCGGATCGAGACGATGTCGAGGTGGTTCGTGGGCTCGTCGAGGAGCAGCGCGTCGGGCTTGGCGGAGAGCACCTTGGCGAGCAGCACGCGCAGCTTGAAGCCGCCCGAAAGGGTCGAGAGCGCCTGGCGGTGGATCTCGGCCGGGATCCCGAGCCCCTCGAGCACCTCGGCCGCCCGCGCCTCGAGCGAGTAGCCGTCGCGCGCCAGCACCACGTCCTCGAGCTCGGCGTAGCGCTCGGCGTCGAAGTGGTCCTCGGCGCGCTCGAGCAGCGCCTCTTTCTCGGCCATCGCGCGCCAGGTCTCCTCGTCGCCCATCATCGCGACGTGGAGGATCGGCGTCGCCTCGTAGCGGAAGTGGTCCTGCTCGAGGTAGCCGAGGGTGGCCCGCTTGGGCACGGCGATCGTGCCCGTCGAGGGCAGCTCCTGGCCGGTCAGGATGCGCAGCAAGGTCGACTTGCCCGAGCCGTTCGCTCCGACCAGCCCGTAGCGATTGCCCGGGGTGAGCTGGAACGAGACGTCCTCGAAGAGGGTCTGAGGTCCGTAGTGCTTCGCGAGGCCGGAGACGGCGATCATGGGGTGCTTCGCTTCGGTGGTGGTCGAGCGGTGGTCGATCGAGAGGCGGGACGCGGCCCGGCTGCCCGCGTAGTGAAACGTCGGGAGCATTCGGTACTATTTCGTGGTGGCCCGCGCCCTGCCCTCGATCGCGATCCTGCTGCTCGTCTCGGGCGGAGTCCAGCCCGCGGTGGGCCAGGAGCCGCCGGCGCCGCTGCCGCTCGGCCTCCAGGAGGCGATCGACCGCGCGGTCGAGGCGAACGAGACCGTGCTCATCGCCCAGGCCGACCAGGCGCGGGCCGCAGGCTTCGTGCGCGAGAAGACCGCCGGTCTCTTTCCGACCCTCTCCGCCCGCGCCGACTACACCCGCAACTTCCAGCGCCCGGTCTTCTTCTTCAACGGCCCCGACGGGCTCCAGCGGATCGAGGTCGGCTCGGACAACGAGGTGGACCTCGCGGCGAGCCTCGATCAGAGCCTCTACGACCCGGCCCTCTCGCCGGCGCTCCGCGCCGCTCGGCTGGCGCGCGAGGCGGCGGCGGTCCAGGTGGCCGACGCCCGGACGGCGGTCGCTCTCGCCACCCGCCAGGCGTACTACGACGCGCTCCTTGCCGGCGACCTGGTGACGGTGCAGCAGAAGGCGCTCGAGCAGGCCCAGGGCCGCCTCGACCAGGTGGAGGCCTTCCGCCGCGCCGGCACCGCCTCGGAGTTCGACCTGCTGAGCGCCCAGGTCGAGCTCGAGAACCTGCGGCCGCCGCTGATCGAGGCGGAGAACCGGCGCGAGGTCGCCCGCGACCAGCTTGAGCGGATCGTCGGGCTGCCGATCGGCCGGGCGATCGAGCTCACCGATGGCTTCCGGGAGCCGGCGGCCGAGCCGTCGCGCGACGGAGCCCTCGACGAGGCGCTGGCGGCGGCCCGGGCCCATCGCTCCGACCTCCGGGCCCTCGCCCTCCAGGTCGAGCTCCAGGAGCAGCGGGTGGTCGCCGACAAGCGCGAGTTCCTGCCCACCCTCGGCCTCTCGGCGCTCTACGAGAAGCGCTCCTCGACCGACGACTTCCCGCCCACCGGGCCGGACTTCGCCAACTCGCTTTCCGCCGGCCTGGCGGTGGCCGTCGACCTGTTCGACGGCGGGGCGCGGAGCGCGCGCCTCGCCCAGGCGCGGGCCGAGCTCGACCGAGTGCGCTACCAGCTCGCGCAGGCGACCGACCAGGTGCGCCTCGACGTCGAGCAGGTGCTCCTCGCGCTCGACGCCGCGCGGCAGCGGATCGAGGCCTCGGGATCGACCGTCGAGCGAGCGGAAAAGGCGCTCTCGATCGCCCAGGTCCGCTTCGAGAACGGCCTCTCGACCCAGGTGGAGCTCAACGACTCGGAGCTCGCCTCGACCCAGGCCCGGAGCAACCGCGCCCGCGCCCTCCACGCCTACTCGGTGGCCTACGCCCGATACCTGGCGGCGATCGGCGAGCGCTAGCCGGACAGCCTCGAGACACGGGCGGGGGCGTCCCTCCCCCCCGTGAGGGCGGGAGAGGGATCGAGAGTGAGGGGGGATCCGATGATTTGCGTCTCCGGCGCCGGGGTGGGATGCTCTGGGGGCCGCCCGGCTCTCGGCGGGCGGTCCCATCACCCGCGAGGAGGAACATCCCATGCCGAAGAGCGGCTCTTCGAAATCCACGTTCGCGCTCACCCTTCCGGTCCTGGCGGCCGTCGTCGCGCTCCTCGCCGCCGGCCCCCTCGCCGCCCAGCAAGGCGCGGCGGCCCCGTCGGCATCGGCCAAGCGCGCCTTCGAGATCTCGGACTACTACCGGGTGGCCTCGGTCGGCTCGCCGGCGGTGGCGCCCGACGGCGGCCTGGTCGCCTTCACGGTGCGCCACTACGACCTGCCCAAGGGTGAGGACTGGCGGGAGATCTGGACCGTGCGCCCAGATGGCTCCGAGCTGCGCCAGATGACCACCGGGCACCACCACGACGGCGCCCCGGTGTTCTCGCCCGACGGCAAGAGCCTGCTCTTCACCTCCGATCGCGAGGGCGACACCAGCCAGCTCTACGTGATGCCGGTCGACGGCGGCGAGGCGCGCAAGCTCACCGACTTCTCCCTCGACCTCTCCGACCCGCGCTACTCGCCGGACGGCAAGTGGATCGCGGTCAGCGCCGCCGTCTTCCCCGAGTGCGGCGCCGACAGCGACTGCAACGCCAAGCTGCGCAAGGGGATCGACGAGGGCAAGCTCCAGGTCCACGTCGCCGACCGGCTCCTCTACCGCCACTGGACGTCGTGGCGCGACGGCACCTACACCCACGTGCTGCTGGTCGACGCCGCGAGCGGCGAGGTGACCAAGGATCTGACGCCGGGCCAGTGGGACAGCCCGACGTTCTCGCTCTCCGGCGATCGGGGCTACGACTTCTCCCCCGACTCGAAGTCGCTGGTCTACGTCTCGAACCACGAGGCCCACCCCGAGTCGACCACCAACTCCGACCTCTGGCTGGTGCCGATCGAGGGCGAGGTGACCGACGCCACCGCGACCGACCTGACCGCCGAGAACACCGGCTGGGACGGCTCGCCGCTCTTCTCGCCCGACGGCACGAAGATCGTCTACCGCAGCCAGGCGCGAAACGGCTACGAGTCCGACCTCTTCCGGGTCGCCGTCTACGACCTGGGCTCGAAGGCGATCCACTATCTGACCGACCGCAAGGTGTTCGACGACTGGGTGGACGAGGTCGCCTGGTCCGACGACGGGAGCTCGATCGTGTTCCAGGGCGAGTATCACGCCCGCAACCCGCTCTACCGGATCTCGGCCGCGAGCGCGGCCGGCACCGGGGAGGTCCAGGAGCTCCTGACCGACGGCAACATCGACGGCTGGAAGCTCCTCCCGGGCGGCGGCGTGATCTACGCCCGGCGGACGATCGACCACCCGACCGAGCTCTTCCGGGCCGACCTCTCGGGAGGGACCGCCGAGCCGACCCAGCTCACCCGGTTCAACCAGGCGGTCGAGGACGAGGTCGACCTCCGGCCGGCCGAGGAGATGTGGGTCGACGGGGCCGGCGACTACAAGGTCCACGTCTTCGTCATCAAGCCGCACGACTTCGACCCGGCGAAGAAGTACCCGCTGATCTTGAACGTCCACGGCGGCCCGCAGGGCCAGTTCACCGACGCCTTCCGCGGCGACTGGCAGGTCTATCCGGGCAAGGGCTACGTGGTCGCCTTCGCCAACCCGACCGGCTCGACCGGCTACGGCGAGGAGCTCACCGAGGCGATCAGCGGCGACTGGGGCGGGCGGGTGTTCGACGACCTGATGAGGGTCACCGACGCGCTCGAGAAGCTGCCCTACGTCGACAGCTCGCGCATGGGCTCGATGGGATGGTCCTACGGCGGCTACATGATGATGTGGTTCGAGGGCCACACCCACCGCTTCGCGGCGAGCGCCTCGATGATGGGGGTCTACGACCTCGAGGCGATGTACGGCGCCACCGAGGAGCTCTGGTTCCCGGAGTGGGACCTGGGCGGCTCGCCCTGGACCTCGAAGCTCTTCACCCGCTGGTCGCCGTCCGAGTTCGTCGAGCAGTTCAAGACCCCCTGCCTGGTGATCACCGGCGAGCGGGACTACCGGGTGCCCTACACCCTCTCCCTCGAGTACTTCACCGACCTCCAGAAGATGAGCGTGCCCTCGAAGCTGGTGGTCTACGAGAAGTCCGGCCACTGGCCGAGCTGGTACGAGATGGCCTTCTACTACGACGTCCACCTCGACTGGTTCCACCAATATCTGGGCGGCGGCGCCGCCCCCTGGGACGTCCAGGCCTTCGCCCGCAACCAGGTGTTCGAAGACGAGCAGAAGGAAGGGGACGCGGCGAAGACGGAGTGAGGATCGGTCGGAGCCGCGCGATGTAGTAGCATCTGATGCATGCGCACCACATTGAACATCTCCGAGGACGTACTCTTCGCCGTGAAGGAGCGGGCGCGGAGGGAGAAGCGGAGCGCCGGCGAGGTGCTCTCGGACCTGGCGCGGGAGGCGCTCACCGGCGACGTGCGACGTGCCGGTTCCTACCGCCGCGAGGAAGTCGCGGAGGCGGAGAGCTTCTACGGGTTCGAGCCGCTGCCGCACCGGGGTCCCGCGGTCTCGAACGAGCTGATCGACCGGCTGCGGGAGGACGAGCCGGAGTGACGCGCTCGCTGCTCGACGTCAACGTCCTCCTGGCGCTGCTCGACGCCGACCACGTCGACCATCGGCGAGCCCGGAGCTGGCTCGGCGGCGAGATCGACGCCGGCTGGGCCTCGTGCGCGATCACCCAGAACGGCTTCGTCCGCGTCATCAGCCAGCCGCGGTACCCCAGCCCGGTCCCCGTGGCCGAGGCGGCCGCCCGGCTCGAGCGGGCGACCGGGAGCGAGCACCACGCCTTCTGGCCCTGCGACCTGAGCCTGCTCGACGCGGAGCTCGTCGACCGCTCGCGAGTCCACGGCCCGCGGCAGGTGACCCACGTCTACCTCCTCGCCCTGGCGGTGCGCCACGGCGGCCGCTTGGTCACCTTCGACGGCCGCATCCCGCTCGCCGCGGTCGCGGGCTCTCGCCCGGAGCACCTGGTGGTCCTCTGAGCGTCGCGTGGGAGGTCCGGGCCTTCGGCGATATCTCGCCTCGTCTTGAAGGCTAGTCTTCTATGCTAACCTTCGCCAGGTCCACCAGGCCCACCGAGATCTGGACCGATGAGTCAAGTTCGCAGGACGCCCCCGATCCTCGATCCCTGCCGCGGTGCAGGCTTCAGGTGCCCGCGGTCCGGGCCACGCGGTTGCAGTCCACGCGCAGGCTCAGGTGCGGGCCCTCGGCGCTGGTCCCCTCGACTTGCACCTCGATGTCGTCGCCGCCGCGGTCGGTCCAGGTCACCCGGCCGCTCCCCCCGGGAGCGAAGGCCACGGGCTGGTTGTCGATGTGGAGGTCCGCCTTCGGCCCGGCCTTGAACTTGACGTTGAGGCCGAAGACGTCCGCCTGGCCGTCGAGCTGCGCGAAGTCCGGCACGTGGAGGTCGAGGTAGGCGATCGGCTCGCCCACCACCTGGGCGCTGAAGCCCCCTTCGGAGAGCATCCCGATGTTGCAGGGGTGCGGGTCGTCGCTCGTCTCCTCGTAACGGCCGGCCCACGGACCGCCCTCCACCTCGAGGGCGAACGAGGCGCCCGGACCGCTCGCGGGCTCCGCCGCGTCCTGGGCGTGGGGCGCCGCCGTTCCGGCGTCGCTCGCCGCCGCCGGGGCTCCCCGGTCTCCGCCGCAGGACGCGAGAGCTCCGGCGACGAGCGCGGCGGCCACCACCAGGCTCTTGTGGCATCGCATGGCTGTTCCTCCTTGCGCCGCAACCTTACCAGCCGGCCGGCGGCGGGCGCGGCAGGCTGAGGGGGAAGGGAAAGGCCGGGCGGGCAGGGCGGCAGGAGTGAGCAGGGCGCCCGCCGGCCGCTCCGGCGGGCGCCTCGGCCGGGCCGGCCTGACCGTGCGTCAGTACCCCGCGCGCGAGCACCGCAACCGGAGCTTGCCGCCGTAGGAGTGATCGATCGTGCCGCCCCCCTTGCATTGCGCCACCAGGTGCAGGCGGTCGGCTGAGGTGGTGGGCGCCACGCCACCTACGAGGTCCCACTCGTGGTAGAGCTCCACGAGATCGTCGGTTTGCGGCCAGCCCGCCGGCTTCTGCTTCGCCCAGTCGATGCAGATCTTCTTGAGGGTGGTGACGGCGAAGCTCTGCATCTTGAACGTCCCGTGCAGGGTCTTCTGTCCGGCCTTGAGGGTCTGCGTCTGGGTGCCGCCGGGGCCCGAGACCTTGAACGACTGGATGCCGCCGGCGCAGGACGCCTGGGCGTACCACTCGAGCGTCGCCTGGTTCTCGAGCTCGTGGTCGGTGGTGCTGGAGTGCCAGATCCAGCTCGGGTCCCAGGCCTCGTCGAGGATCTTCCCCTTGTCGGCCTTGAGCTGCAGCAAGACGTAGCCCGGCTGGTGGAGAGGCTGGAGGAGGGCGTAGTCCCCGCCGCTGCCGGCGATGCCCCCGGGGCCCGTGGGCGGCCGGTACCTGGCCGGCGGCTGGCTGCGCACCTGCGCGAGCCGGGAGGCGGGCTCGGCGGCTCCCGCCGGGGTCGCGGCCCAGGCCAGGGCGAGGACCGCGATCGCGGTGAGGATTCGGTCGGTTCTCATGGCGTTTCTCCTTTCGCGGCGAGAGGGCGTCAGGCCCGCTCGGGATCACAAGGGCTCGACGGCCGGGACGGCTCGTCGGCGCTCTCTTTCCCTCCCTAGACGGGAAACGGCGGGAAACCCCGCCATCTCCCCGGCGCCGGCCCGGGGGCCGGTCGTCCTGGGCAACCGCACCCTGACCTCCGCCTCGCTCTTCGACGACTCCCGCGACTGCGGCGAGATGCTCGAGCGCACCGGCCGGGTCTTCGGCTGGTACGCCGCGGGCCGCCTCGAGGTCCACGTCGACCGGGTCCTGCCGCTCGCCGAGGCCGGCGAGGCGCACCGCCTGCTCGCAGGCCGGAGGACCGCCGGCAAGCTGCTACTCGAGCCCTGAGTGAGCCGTCCGCTCGCCGGAGCGGGTGGGGCGCGCCCCGTCCCGCGGGGCGTGGCGGCTCGTCTCCGAAGCTGGTACTCCTCGTTCGTACGTCCCCGGCGCGGCCGGAGAGCCCGGGACGAGCGGAGGAGGTGCAGCCATGAGCTACCCGTTCTGGGACGTAGGGCTGGGATACGGCCTGCTGATGGCCGGCATCGCCATCGTCCACGTCTTCATCTCCCACTTCGCGATCGGCGGCGGTCTGTTCCTGGTGGTCACCGAGGCCCGCGCCCGCCGGCGCGGCGATGCGGGGTGGCTCGAGTACCTGGAGCGCCTGAGCCGCTTCTTCGCCTTGACCACGCTGGTGCTCGGCGCGTTGACCGGGGTCGGCATCTGGTTCGTCATCGGTCTGCTCAACCCGGCGGCGACCGAGCTCCTGATCCACAACTTCGTCTGGGGCTGGGCCACGGAGTGGACCTTCTTCGTGGTGGAGATCACGGCCGCGATCGTCTACTTCTACGGCTGGCGGCGGATGAGCGCCCGGAGCCACCTCGCCGTCGGCTGGCTCTACTTCGCCGCCGCCTGGCTGTCGCTCGCGGTGATCAACGGCATCCTCACCTTCATGCTGACCCCCGGCCGCTGGCTCGCCACCGGCTCGTTCTGGGACGGCTTCTTCACCCCGGCCTACTGGCCGTCGCTCGTGATGCGCACGGGGGTCTGCATCCTGCTCGCCGGGGTCTACGCCCTGGCGGTCGCCAGCCGCCGGCCGCGCTCGAGCGAGACGACGGCGATCGTGCGCTACGACACCGCCTGGGCGCTCGGCGGTCTGGCGCTCGCGGTGCCGGCCTTCTACTGGTACTTCGCGACCCTGCCGGCGGCGACCACCGCCACGGCGCGCGCAGATGATGCCGTGGCCCATGGAGTGGCACGGGGCGGTCGGCTGGCTGGCGGCGGTGCTGGCCGCCGGGCTCGTCCTCTTCGGCCTCGCCCTCGCCCGGCGCTTCGCGCTTCCCGCGGCCCTGGTGCTGATGGTCCTGGCGTTCGCCTGGTTTGGCAGCTTCGAGCTGCTGCGCGAGTCGATCCGCAAGCCCTGGATCGTCACCGGCGCCATGTACGGCAACGGCATCGAGGCGGACCGCGTGCCGGAGCTCCAGGCGACGGGCCTGCTGCCGGCCCTCGCCTACCGCACCGGCGACGACGGGCGCGACCTCTTCAACCGCGCCTGCCGGAGCTGCCACACGATCGGCGGCTACAAGGCGATGCGGGCCTTCTACGACGGCACCGACGCCGCCTACATCGCCGGCACGATCCGCGGCGCCAGCAAGCATGCGCGGCAACATGCCCCCCTTCGCCGGCACCCCGGCCGAGGTCGACGCGCTCGCCGCCTACATCGCGGCCCGGGTCGACACCCGGCCGCTCGCCCAGATCTACGGCGTGTCCGGACCGGCGCTCGGCGCGAAGTCCGTACCAGGTGCGCTGTGTCAAGTGCCACGTCGTCGGCGGCTACGACGACAAGACGCCGGCCCTCGCCGGCATGGACCAGGCGGACATCGAGGCCCTCCTCGACGCGGCCGGCGACCTCACCGACGAGATGCCCCCCTTCACCGGCGACGCGACCGAGCGGGCCGCCCTCGCCGGCTACCTCCTCTCGGTGACCCCCGGAGGTGCGCGATGACCCCGAGCTACGAGTTCCTCTCCGCCCCGGTGTGGCTGATCACGGGGCTCCACGTCCTCACCCTGGCGCTCCACTTCGCGGCCATGGGCCTCGTCTTCGGCGGTCTCGGGCTCGTCCTCCTGGCGCGCCTCGACGACAAATGGCACCGGCCGGCGCGTCCGCACCTTCCTCCGCGCCCTGCCGAGCGCCATGGCGGCCACCGTGACCCTGGGGGTGGCGCCGCTGCTCTTCGTGCAGCTCGTCTACCACCGGCAGGTCTACGCCGCCGCCATCGTCTCGGCCTGGTACTGGCTGGCCATCCCGGCGGCGGCCGTCGTCGCCTACTTCGTCCTCTACCGGGTGGCGCT
This sequence comes from uncultured Acidobacteriota bacterium, assembly GCA_963837945.1. Classification (GTDB taxonomy): domain Bacteria; phylum Acidobacteriota; class Thermoanaerobaculia; order Multivoradales; family DATKCC01; genus CAVUBL01. The sequence continues at coordinate 811 of CAWIQD010000001.1, read as the reverse complement.
GGTGCCGCGGCTCGCGCCGGCTCGCGTCTCGCTCTGGCTGGGCGTCGCCCTCGCCGCCCTCGCCTACGTCTCGCTGGCCTACGCCGGCGTCTTCTCGATGGCCGAGGCGCCGACGACGATCCAGGCGGCCTACGCGGCCGACCCGTCGGGAGGGAGCTTCAACCCGGACGTGGGCGCCTGGGCCTTCCGCTGGCTCCACATGGTCGCCGGCGCCTTCACCCTTGGGGCCTTCGGGCTCGGCGTCTTCGCCCGCGGGGACGACCGGCTGGTCGCCTACGCCAAACGGGCCCTGGTGGCGGCGATGAGCGCCGCGGTGCTGGCGGGCCTCGTCTACCTGGGCAGCCTCGGTCCGGTGCTGGGGCGGTTCCTCCAGTCGCCGGCGCTGCTCTTCATCGGCCTCGCGCTCGTCCTCTCGCTCGGCGCCCTGGTCCTCTTCCTCCGGGGCCACCTGGCCGCCTCCGGCGCGCTGCTCTTCGTCTCGCTCCTGTCGATGGTGCCAACCGCCAGCTCCTGCGCTCGGTCCGGCTCGACGGGAATCGTCGACAGCGCGGCCATGCCGTTCCGCCCCGCAGTGGAGCGTCCTGGCGCTGTTCGCGGTCTGCTTCGTCCTTGCGCTGGCGGCGGTCGCGGTAATGTTGCGGCTCTACTTCCGGGTGGAGGCGAAGAGCATCGAGAGGATCTCGACCGCCGCCTGAGCGGCGGGGCCGCGGGCCCCGCCGAGACCGTTCCGGGAGGTGCCAGCCACTTTTCAGGCGCTCTTCTGGAGGGCCGCGATCAGCTCGTCCTTCGTCATGCCGCTACGGCCGGGGAC